>NZ_JBJCIU010000029.1:0-2844 GCF_044901715.1 Massilia paldalensis | reverse complement strand
CTTTCAATGCCGCGTTGTAGTCTTTCCAGTTGGTCGTTCGGTACTTCAGCTTTACGGGAGCAATCATGCCGTCAGTTTACCCGTGCTGCGCCTCGGCCGCTGATGGGCCGATTTGTGCAACAAAGCCGGTTGGACCGGGAACCGTGATTGACGACCATTACACCTTCCGTCTCAATCGTTGAAAACAGAATCAAAAGCTTTTTTTCTTTGTCCCCGAGCCTACCAAGATCGTGATAACCCACTGTTGATGAAAGTCTTTGCTGGACTATCCTCGGCATCGGTTTGAACTTGGTTGGCTGCGATCGTCGCACGCGCGGGTTTCAAGCAGCCAGCGCCGCCGTTCTTCTCGGGCCGAGCCGATACCTCATCCAACGTTGATGCAATACCGAAGTCGATGTCGGCAACCTGGCTTGACGCCTGCTCAATATATCGACACCTCTAGCTTCGAGGTATAAAACCAACAGAAGCGCTGGTGCTATCTACAGGCAAGCTTTTTATCTTCCTGGCTAGCAGATCTCGGTGGCGCTTCCGTAGAGATTTTCTAAGATTCAGAGCAATTTTACAGCTGTCAGGTATTAGGCGATTGATTTCGCTGTAAAAACTCCGCTTACCGAATTTTAACCCCGGTACAGTTGGAAGTCTCGTTTGTCGATTTTTCGAATGTGCTAAAACCTTACCCGATCTATATATTTAGTCAAATCCCGATTTTAGAAAAGAATCACTCTCTAGCAATTTCGTAGGAGTCGTCTATACATTGAATGAGGTAAGCATGTGTGAACATAGTTGTGTCGAGCCAGCATTGCTGCCGACTCGACTTTGTCACTAGAATTGATTCATCGTATTGTGCTTCCCGCCTGCCTTCAGCGCAGCCTCACCGCTAAAGTAATCCTTGTGATCGTCGCCGAGATCCGATCCGGACATGTTCTGGTGCTTGACACAGGCAATGCCTTGGCGGATCTCTTTACGCTGGACGCCGGCCACGTAACCCAGCATACCTTGCTTGCCGAAATAATCCTTGGCCAAGTTATCGGTCGACAGCGCAGCAGTATGGTAGGTCGGCAGCGTGATGAGATGGTGGAAGATGCCAGCTTGACGCGCGGCGTCTTCCTGGAAGGTGCGGATGCGCTCGTCGGCCACACGGGCCAACGGATAGTCGTCGTATTCCGCGCTCATCAGGTGCGAGCGATCGTAAGCCGACACGTCCTCGCCGCGGTCCTTCATCCCGTCATAGACTTGCTGACGGAAATTTAGGGTCCAGTTAAACGAGGGGCTGTTGTTGTACACCAGCTTTGCGTTGGGAACGACCTTACGGATTTCATTGACCATGCCGCCGATCTGGGCGATGTGCGGCTTCTCGGTTTCGATCCACAGCAGGTCGGCGCCGTTCTGGAGTGCCGTAATGCAGTCGAGCACGCAGCGCGCCTCGCCGCTGCCTTCGCGGAACTGGAACAGGTTGCTGGGCAGACGCTTCGGGCGCAGCAGCTTGCCCTCGCGCCGGATCAGCACGTCGCCATCGGCGAGTGCGTCGGGCGTGACTTCTTCCACGTCGAGGAAGCTGTTGTACTGGTCGCCCAGGTCGCCCGGCTCGCGGCTGTAGGCGATCTGCTTAGTCAGGCCAGCGCCCAGCGAATCGGTGCGCGCCACGATCACGCCGTCCTCCACGCCCAGTTCGAGGAAGGCGTAGCGCACGGCGCGGATCTTGGCCAGGAAGTCTTCGTGCGGCACCGTGACCTTGCCGTCCTGGTGGCCGCACTGCTTTTCGTCCGAGACCTGGTTTTCGAGCTGGATGCAGCAGGCGCCGGCCTCGATCATCTGCTTGGCCAGCAGGTAGGTGGCTTCCGCGTTGCCGAAGCCGGCATCGATGTCGGCGATGATCGGCACGACGTGCGTGGTGAAATTGTCGATCTTGTTCTGGATCGCCGCGCGCGCGTCGCCCTGGGCAGCGTCGAGCTGGCGGAACAGCCCGCCCAGTTCGCGTGCGTCGGCCTGGCGCAGGAATGTGTACAGCTCCTTGATGAGTGCAGGGACGGCCGTTTTCTCGTGCATCGACTGGTCTGGCAGCGGACCGAATTCCGAGCGCAGCGCGGCGATCATCCATCCCGACAGATACAGGTAGCGCCGTTCGGTGCTGCCGAAATGCTTTTTGATGGAGATCATCTTTTGCTGGCCGATAAAGCCATGCCAGCAACCCAGTGACTGAGTGTACTTCGAAGAATCGGCGTCGTAATTGGCCATGTCCGCGCGCATGATCGCGGCGGTGTAGCGGGCGATGTCGAGGCCGGTGCGGAAGCGGTTTTGGGTGCGCATGCGGGCAGCGGACTCGGGGCTGATGGCATCCCAGCCGCTGCCGTAGCGCGCCTTGAGACTAGCGAGGTTTTGGATATCGTTTTGGTACTCAGACATAGTGAACTCCATAAAAAGTGAATCGAAATCGGTCAATCTCATTATTTGCGCTGAAAAATGAATCAATGCACTAATTGTAGAGTTATACGTCGCTCGAACCGAATACCTGTCATGGGTTGAAAAATATAAAATATTCTATATGTTTCAATGGCTTATAAATCTAATTCCGCATTATGGAAAGATATTTTGCACTGCAATATATTCCGTATTTTTCCCCCTGCGTTGAATCCCACGATGTGGAATGCAATTTAGCGAAGTGGAAAAAACTCAAAAACTTGTGGCGCAGAGCGTCTCGATCAGTACGTAGTATTTTTGGTTCTGGTGCAAATTTTGGATGAGGGAGCGCAGACTGAGCCGAATGCCCCGTGAGTTCAAGCAGCTAGGACAGCTGCCCAGATTTCGGGCGGAGTTTGCCCCTGAGTTGCCAGCGCACGCAAGTCA
>NZ_JBJCIU010000028.1:0-3084 GCF_044901715.1 Massilia paldalensis | reverse complement strand
CCGCTCCATCTCGACCGGCGTGAGCATCTCGACCACGGCGGCCAGCTGCGTGACGCGCTTCGACAGGCTCTCGGCCTTCTTCACGTACACGCCGTTGGACTGCTTCAGCTGGCCCACCTGCTCCCGGAGCGCCGCGGCCTCCTTGGCCTGCGCCTCATGGCGTCTGGCCGTCGCCACGGCCGCGTCCCGCTGCGCCTTGACCTCCAGCTTGCGCTGCTCGATCAGCTTGTCGGCCACAGCCTTCTCCCGCGTCCATGCGTCGTGATCGAGGCGGTACGCCTCCTTGGCGTCCGACCCGGCGAACAGCCCCGGCTTCTCCGGCTCTGGCCGCACCTTGGGCGGGATCGTCTTGACCTCCGGCAGCGGCTCGAACGCCTTGTTGACCCGGCTGTAGTACTGCTGGACGGTCACGTGCCGCGCCTTGCTGCCCTCGATGCCGCGCTGCAGGCCGTGCTGCTGGCCGACCTCCTGCGCGAACTCGGTCTGCATCTGGTTCAGCGCCTTGGCGCCGCCCAGAAACGCCCGGCAGTTCAGCTTGCCGCGCTCGTCGATCGGCACCACGTAGGCGTACATGTGGGGCGTCTGTTCGTCCCGGTGGATGCCGGCGTAGATCACGTTTTCCGCCCCGTGCCGCTGCTTCAGCCACTCAAGGCCGTCCCGGAAGTACGCATCCTGCTCCTCCCGAGACTTGCCGTGAATGTCCTCCGGGCTACCCGTGATCAGGTACTCGACCGCCAGCACGGCGTTGCTGCGTACCTTCTCCTGTGTTGCCAGCCTGTCATTGAATTTCGCCAGCGCTTCGCCGACGTCAGCCGCCCCGATGTGGGTGTTATCGGGGGTGCGGCTGGGGTCGGCGTTCGGCGTGTCCTGCTCACGGAAAACGTGCGTCAGGGAGCGCCTCACGGCGATCCCTGACTTCAGCTTTTGTGTGCGCAGGATGGCGTATCCCATGATCGGCTCGCGGCGGTTGAAAGCCCTCATCGTAAACGATGTGGACTCACTACACAATTCCCTACGGAAATTGTTGTTCGCCCCTGCCGGGGAAAGGCAAAACCGTGGGCGCTGCCCACACCCGCCCTCGCCGCCGGGAGGCTCGCGGGGGTTGGCCGAAACCCGCCAACCCCCACGGCCAGAGCGTGGGTGGAGTTGTTCAAGCGTCAAGGGTTCGGGCTTCGCCCCCAGTCCTCGCCCGGTCCCTCCGCTGCGCTTCGGGCTGCGGCCTCCGGGCTGGCCCTTGACCCTTGCCCACCTCCGTTCTGGCAGACGGGGTTTCCAACGTTGGAAATCCGCCTGCCGAGGGGGCCGCCGCGTCCCGAGAGGGCGCGGGGTTTCGGCCACCGCCCACGGCGAGCAGGTGCCCGAAGCCCCGGCCCCAGCCGGGGTGAGGCGGTAGGGGCCGGTCCGGTAGGACTGCCCCGCAGGGGCACCCCGTATCCCGCCGAAGGTCTGCGAGTCCGGCCACTGGCCGTCGCGCACGCGGGGGCCTTTCCTGCCCCCTCCGGGGGCTATGTTTTAGGTTCTTGTCTGGCACAGACAAGAACTAAGAAGGAAAACCCCGCAAACCCGCATGAATGCTGGGGCGTATTTTCAGGATCAGTACCTTCAAAGCTCAGACGTCCGAATTTGTAAGCTCAAAAAAACGTTGATTTTGAGCTTTGCTCGATCTAAAATCGAATTTGTTAGCTCAAAAACAGAGGTGAAAATGAGCGGTGAACGCTTCAAAACAAACCCCTTTTTGGAGGGAATGATTATCCCCATCAAGGGCAAGCAGGTACGGCTGTCGAAGCTTGGAAGGGATGACAATGTCCTGATCAACCAGTCCACCGGAGAGGTGCATGGCACCCACGTGACGACCTATAAGCCGGTGGATAGTGAGCAATTTGTCAAGCTATTCACGGCGAACGTCGCCATGACGTTCGACCTCCAGTCAGCCGGTATCAAGGCGCTTACCGTCGTGATCTGGACCCTCCAGAACCACGCTATGGCCAAGGACGAGATAGCCCTAGACCAGATCGTGCTGGATGACTTCTTGGAGGCACACCAAGACCGGAAACCCCCAATGAGCCTAAGCATCGCCACCCTCAAGCGCGGCATTGCCGAGCTTGAGAAGGCTCAGATCATCGCCAAAACCGTTCGGAAGGGTTGGTATTTCATCAACCCCAACTTCATCTTCAACGGCGACCGGATCGCCTTCACGACCGTCATCGAGCGAGTGAAACGGAATCGAGACCCCAACACCATCGATCTGCTGGAGGGGAAAACTGACGCTGAGCGCGAACGCGCCCAGCAGGAATAGGGAGAAAGCCAATGAGTGTCGAAGTGGTAACGATTGCCGCAGGAGAGCCGCGCCAGCAGGTGCTAAACCTGCCCAAGCGCCTGACCATCACCGTAACCCGAGAGGACGGCTACGCGCCCTCTCAGCCGGAGATTTACACGGCCATGACCATCGCCTTGGAGTCGATGACGCCCAAGAAGAAGCCGCGCAAAAACTCACCAAAAATCACGGATTAGCCCAGCCGGGGGCCACGCTGCTGCTGCTTGGCTTCCCGGTCGTGCTGGTACTTCGCCTCCAGCTGGGGGGCGTTGTGCTGGATCGTGCGGCGCAGCTGGTCATGGCTGGCCGGATCGGCACGTAGCGGAGAATGCGATAGGAGGGCCTTGGTGACGTTTTCGGGGCTCTGCCCATGCCTCCCTATCGACTCGATGACGGTCATGCGTTCTACGGCCTCCCAATCGACTTTGGAGGCATTCCCGTCCACCTCCCTCAGTGCCTTGGCGGCACGCACGCCGAAGGTGTGCTCTGCGCCGCCGCGCTGGAGCAGCTGCTGGACGCCCTGCACCCGCCGCGCCGCCTCCGTCTCGATCTTGGCCAGCTTGGCCACCTCCGCCGCCTTCGACCTGGCCAACTCCGCCAAGCGGACTTTCTCGGCCTCCTGGGCGCGCTTGCGCTCGGCCAGCCGCTCCATCTCGACCGGCGTGAGCATCTCGACCACGGCGGCCAGCTGCGTGACGCGCTTCGACAGGCTCTCGGCCTTCTTCACGTACACGCCGTTGGACTGCTTCAGCTGGCCCACCTGCTCCCGG
>NZ_JBJCIU010000027.1:0-4078 GCF_044901715.1 Massilia paldalensis | reverse complement strand
ATCCCGAACAGGACCGTGAAACGACTTTGCGCCGATGATAGTGCTGCAACCAGTGTGAAAGTAGGTTATCGTCAGGCTAGTTATATGAAAAACCCCACCAGGTGATCCTGGTGGGGTTTTTTGCTTTTGGGCGTCCGTTTATCGTGCCTGTCCCATTGTCTCCAGCGCTTCCAGCGCATCGCCCGGCAAGACGAGTTCCGCGGCCTGCAGGTTTTCGCGCAAGTGCCTGACCGATGACGTTCCCGGAATCAGCAGGATATTCGGCGAGCGCTGCAGCAGCCAGGCGATTGCCACTTGCATCGGCGTCGCGCCCAGGTCCCGCGCAATCGCCGACAGCGTGTCGGATTGCAGCGGGCTGAATCCCCCCAGCGGAAAGAAGGGCACATAGGTAATGCCATCCCGTGCCAGCGCATCGATCAGCGCATCGTCATTCCGGTGTACCAGGTTGTACATGTTCTGCACGCAGGCGATCGGCACGATGCGCCGCGCATCCTCGACCTGGCGCGGCGTCACATTGCTCAAGCCGATGTGCCGGATCAGTCCGCGTTCCCGCAGCGTTGCCAGCGCCGTCAGCTGTTCTTCGAGCGATCCTTCGGCCGGCCCATGGACGTCGATCATGCTGCGCAGGTTGACCACTTCGAGCACATCCAGGCCGAGATTGCGTAAATTGTCGTGGACGGCCTGCTCCAGCTCCGGGCCCGACATCGCCGGTAGCCAGGCGCCCTGGGCATCGCGGCGCGCGCCGATCTTGGTGACGATGACCAGGTCGTCCGGATACGGATGCAGCGCTTCACGGATCAGCTGGTTGGTGATGTGCGGTCCGTAGAAATCCGATGTGTCGATGTGATTGATGCCGAGCGCGACGGCTTCGCGCAGCACCGCGCGTGCGCCGTCCAGGTCCTTGGGCGGACCGAAGACGCCCGGGCCCGCCAACTGCATGGCGCCGTAGCCGAGGCGGCGGACGGGGCGGTCGCCGAGCAGGAAGGTGCCGGCCTTGTCGATGATATTCATGTGTTCTCCTTCGTCGAATGGTGATCGTTACGATAGGTGCGACAGCACTCCATGACAATCCGGTGTAATCTGCATGACCTGTACGTCCAAACGTACAATCCATCAGGGATATCTCATGAAAGTGGATCTTGGCGACCTGTCCGCCTTCGTCGCCGTCGCGCGCGCCGGCGGATTTCGCGACGCGGCGCGCATCAGCAACGGCAGCGCGTCCGGCCTTAGCGATGCCGTGCGGCGTCTCGAGACGAAGTTAGGCGTGCGCCTGCTCAACCGTACCACCCGAAGCGTCGTCCCCACCGAAGCCGGCCGCAGCCTGCTCGCGCGCCTGGATCCCGTATTGAGCGAAGTCGATAGCGCGCTCGACGTCATCAATGGATTTCGCGACACGCCGACCGGGACGCTACGCCTGAACGTGCCGGTTAGTGCCGCGCGGCTCGTACTGCCGGACATCGTGCCCCGCTTCCTCGCCGCCTATCCGGAGATCCGCCTCGAGATCATCGCGGAGGAAAGCTTCGTCGACGTGCTGGCCGCCGGGTGCGACGCCGGCATCCGCTACGAGGAGCGGCTCGAGCTGGACATGGTTGCGGTGCCGATCGGGCCGCGCGTGCAACGGGCCGCGGCGGCAGCCTCGCCCGCCTACCTGGACAAGCACGGACGGCCGCAGCATCCCGGCGACCTGCTCGGCCATGCCTGCATGCGCGGTCGCTTCGCCAGCGGTACGGTCGTGCAATGGGAGTTCGAGCGCGACGGCGAGACCGTCAGGATCGAGCCGGCGGGCCAGCTGCTCGTCCAGATCGGCGGTGCGGTCGACCTGGCCGTCGAGGCGGCTGTGCGCGGTCTCGGCATCGTCTACCTGTTCGAAGACTGGCTGCGCCCGTACATCGAGCGGGGTGCGCTCGAGCCCGTGCTGGAACCCTGGTGGCCACGCTTTTCCGGTCCCTATCTGTACTACCCGGGCCGCCGGCTCGTGCCCGCGCCGCTGCGCGCTTTCGTCGACTTCATCAGGAACCACGCGCTTGCCAATGCCCGAAAAGATGCGGGCTAACGCCGGCGACCACGCTGGTAAGTGCCTACCAACACGGTCTGCTCCAGCACATGTCCCTGCATCGCCCGCACCAGGCGGGACCGGGTCGGATGATGCAGGTCGGGCAGGGCAGTGTCCAACGCATAGAGCGTGTGGACGTAGCGATGACGCCCGATGGGCGGGCAGGGGCCGCCATAGCGCGTATTCTTCCAATCGTTCAAGCCTGCTTCGGTGCCCGGCGGCAGTGCCGATTCACGGATGCCGGCGGCCAGGTGCGAGGCATCTGGCGGGATGTTGTAGAGCACCCAATGTACCCATCTGACGGTTGGGGCCGCGGGATCGGGCGCGTCGGGATCGTCGATGATCAATGCGAAGCTGCGTGTGCCGGGTGGCGCGTTCGACCACGACAGGGACGGCGACATATTGTCGCCATCGCAGGTATGGCGTGCGGGGATGCCGGCGTTATGCTGGAAATCGTCGGAGAGAAGTGTCAGTGCCATGGGTGTGTCCGTGCGCTGCGGCGGGACGAGGCTTGCCGCTGGGCCGAGCCAGTCATGACGGACGATTGCCCGTCAGTACGTCCTCACTTGCGAGCTTGCTTGACCGTTCATTTGCGGGTTCGATGAATTGGACACGCCGCGCTGCGCGAGGTTGCGCAGAACATCGTTCGTGCGGCCGCCGGCACGGCGCATGGCGCGGCGTAGCCGGCGGCAGCAACACGTTGCGCCGGATGGCGCCCCGCGTTTCAGCCGTACGCAGCGCCGGTGTCCCATGGCCGACACGTGTTCGTCGACCTGCACCCGCATGCTGCATGAACGGCTGGGCCTACACCCGCCTCCGTCTGTGCTCCCCCCGATACCGGAACTTCAGGCAGGCCAGTGTCGCCCAGTTCGTAAAATCCTTGCTTCTGGACAGCCGCATAGATTGTCGCGGCCACAACTGGATTATCCATTTGCCAAAAAGCTCATCTGTACGGCGGCTCACACAACCGCAGTGCATTCCGCGAGGATGAGGAGCGGGGTTCGTCGACCCGGACGGGATCGCGGCTCGGCAGCACGTACCAGAGTCCGACGAACAGCAGGAGCGTGGCAAGCGCGGCCGCGATGCTGAGCCAGACCATGTCAGTCGCAAGAGACACCACCGTCAGCATCTCGAGAGAAAGCCCAACGGCCAGCGGCATCAAGGCGCCGCGAATGACGTGCCGCGATGCCCGGATCATCTGCGAGGTGGCAAACCCATGTTTGGCGCGGTAGTAGACGGCTGGCGTCATCAGCATCGCCATCGTGACGACCATGAATCCGAGTCCGACCAGGTGGCACACCTGCGCATAGGCCGGCAAATCCTCGAAGCGTTCATTGAAGACGGCGATTGTCTGGAAACCGAACACCGCCTGCAGGCCCGGCAGGATCACGCGCGCCTCTTCGATGATGTTGCGCATCTCGTGGTCGTTTTTCTTTTGTTGAGAAGCTTCATCGTCCATGGGACGACAGTAGCGTCAAAGAGGAACGTATTCAACCGACAGCACGATTGCCGGGTTTCATGCGTGACGGGTAGCCACATCGATCGAAAAGGCGCTTGCGCAAACACTCATCCGTTTGCTATAGTTCGCCTCCTGCTTCTGCGGCGCAGTAAAAGCTGAACGAAATCAAGTAGTTGAGCTAGGTGTTTTGATAACACCGCTAGCGCTGGAGAAAAAAGAGGGGTTGACGAGTTAGGTAGTTTGCTTCATAATCTCGTTCCTCTGCTGCTGACGAACACAACGATTCGCACAACGCAGCAAGGCAGTACAGAATTCGAGTTCTTTAACAATCAACAGTCGATAAGTGTGGGCGTTTGATGAAGTGCCAGCAACTGCTTCGGTAGCTGCTGAATGCTTAAATTATCAAATGTTCACGCAAAAGAAATACGTTGCTTCAGAAATGAAGTGACGGTCAGTATTTTGAGTGAGCGACTCTGCAGAAATGCAGATGACACGAAAGTGTCGCAAACAGAGATTGAACTGAAGAGTTTGATCCTGGCTCAGATTGAACGCTGGCGGCATGCTTT
>NZ_JBJCIU010000026.1:0-4549 GCF_044901715.1 Massilia paldalensis | reverse complement strand
CGACTACATCGAGATGTTCTACAATCCGAAGCGGCGCCACAGCTTCAATAAACGGCTGTCGCCAGTCGAGTTTGAAAAGCGGCATTTTTTACGGCTGCAGAGTATCTAGGAAAATGGTGGCGATTCATGCGCCTACGGTTTCCTTGTCAGACGTGCATCGGAAGAAGCTTCTGTATGGAGCGGAACGAGCCAAGCTGATCGATAGCAAAAGCTTCGGATAATCAGGCTCGTTCTTGGCGATTTGTGGCGGATTCTTGTTGATCATCTTTGGTTAAGTCACTATAATCGTTGGGTAGCCCAATCGTGATCCCACTCCCGCTCCTTGCTTGCAAGGAACCTAAGCCGGTGACGCCACGTTGGCAGAAGAGTCTAAAAGCCACCTCCAAGGGTGGCTTTTGACTTTCTGGCAACGCTATATACGCGGCCTGCGTTAATTCCCTTGCGATATGTTCAAGTCTTGCGCTATTTTACTCTCTAGCTCAGCAGTTATCCACAGGATCAATGAGCAAAATCAATCTATAGCTCAAAGTTGAGCATTTTTGCTTGTGGGGGGGTAGCATGTCCATTCCAAAGTTTGAAGACGTCCGTTCAGGTACCCCTGATCAGCTACGCCAGCTTTTGGCTGATCGAACCAGATATGAACGTAAACGGCTAGAACTGACTCAACAGGAGTTCGCCGAAAAATGTGGAGTCGGGTTCTCTACCTTCAGACGCTTTGAGGCCGGAACATGCGACTCTCTGGAGGTTCTTCTCTTGATCGTGAGCGCCTTTCAAAGGATTGCGGCACTGGATCTGCTCTTTCCTGGTGAAGCACCCCCAGCGCGTCCACGTACGCTCATCGACTATGCTGCCCGGTTCGAAGCAAAGCGCGGCAAGTCCAACACATAGTGTTCAACTCTGAGCCATGATCCCCCGTAATATCTAGTTCCGCGTCCAAGCTCAGTCCTTGACTTCTCGACAACGCGTACTACTCTTCAGTTCTAGTGCCGTTGACGGAGGTGCCATGGAAGCGCGCTTTGTCCAGCCTGCCGCAACCCGTCGGCCTGCGAAGTCTCGACGCTTCGATGTATTCGGCCTAAAAGCCAATCGTTCCCTAACACTGTTCAACGCTGGACCGCTTCAGGCTTGGCTGGTCCTTGAAAGCACGCCAACGGTGACCTGGTATTGCGAAAGGCCACTAGTCATCAACGAAGGCGACCGACAACGTGTCGCCGACTTTTACACAATTCGCGAAGGCAAGGAAGAGCTGCTGTTTTGCGCCACCAAGGCAGAGCTTGACGCCGGTGACGCATGGCTAGCGTCCTGGCCAGGACTCACAGACTGGTGCGCTCATAACCAGATCGGCATTCGTTTCGCCCCTGTGTTTGCCCAGGAAGACGGCGTTGCACGTGCGAACTGGGAACAGATTGTCCGCGAGCTGTCGGCGTTCCGCCGGTATGTGAGTTCCGACCTGATTGCCGCGGTTAGATCGGAACTAGAAATTCCGAAATCCATTGATGAGCTTAGCACCCTGTTCCGGCAGACGGATCCCATCGTGGTCAAGGTCGCTGTACTTCAGCTCGTGCACCAGGGACTAGCAATCAGCATGGATTTCGATCGAGCACCCATCTCCTCCGCAATGATCTTTTCGGCGCCATGACTACCTTGGACCGTACCAGCCGGTGCGATCGGCTAGCGATGCCCGAAGCGCTGACCCGGCTGGATACGTGGCCGACCGTGGACGTTTCCGCGCTGTCTCCCAAGCGGCGCGAAACCTTTCAGAAACGCTGCCAAGCGATCACGGTATACATTACCCAGCCCGAACACAGCGTTTCTTCGATCACGTCAGAAACCGGTGTCGATCGAAAGACGCTCCGGCGCCTGGTCGATCGCTGTACGGCCTTCCATCCCGACGGTCGGCTCTACGGCTTCCGCGGAGCCCTGCCTGGACTGCACGTCAAAACCTACGAGCGTTTTAAGCCCGTTAGCTTTACCCGCGCTGGCGGCAGGGCCGGGGCATTCAAACAACTGCTGCAACGCTACCCCGACATTGCTTCGTACCTGCGACGCGTGTTTGTCATGCGTAATCGTGGAGTGGAAATCGAACGCGAAGTCCGCAAGAGCATGCGTTCGATCCACCAGCAGTTTCTCAAGATGTGCAGGGCAAGCGGTGTGCATGCGGACGAGTACCCCTTCACGGAACGGCGCCTGGGCATTCGATCGCTGTACACCCACTTTCAATCACTTGCCGAGGAGTCTTTCGAGATGTCGGTAAAACACGCAGGTGGGCAATCCGTTCGGGCCGCGCCAACGTCGGCCGCACAGGCGCCGGCGGCGACCCGCGCATACGAGGTGGTCGAGTTCGACGGTCACAAAATCGATTTGCGGCTCACAGTGCGTCTGAGTAGTCCCGGCGGCGAGCAAAGGCTGGTCGAAATACACCGGATCTGGCTCCTTGTCGTACTTGATGTCGCTACCCGCTGTGTGCTTGGGCATCACGTTGCGTTGAGCGTCGAGTACTCGAAGGCCGATCTTGCGTGCGCACTGCAAGCGGCTCTGCGTCCGTTTCGAGCTCGCACTTATCGGATCCCCACGCTAGCAGTGCGAGAGGGCGGCGGCTTTCCGTCGCAACGGATGCCAGAGCTCGAGTACGCCTGCTGGGACTGGTTCCGTTGTGATAATGCGAAAGCGCACCTCGCTCCCGACACCATTGAACGCCTGACGCAGACTATCGGCTGCTGGACTGACGTCGGCGCTCCAGCCCAGCCAAACGACCGTCCCCATATCGAACGCTTTTTCCACCTGATATCGCGGCACTTCGCTCATCAGCTGCCAGGCAATTTGGGCAGCAATCCGTCCGCCATCGAGCGTGCGCTTAGTGACCCGAAGGGCGATCTGCGGCTTCTCGTCGACGTGGATGAACTGGAGGACATGATCGAAGTGCTGCTGGCCGACTATAACGGCGAACCTCATACAGGGCTCTATGGCCGCACATCTCTGGAGGCGATGGCGCACTCGGTCGCTCAGCACCGTAGTCGAATCAGAACGCTGCCCGTAGCGGCCCGATCAAATCTCTGCCTCCTTCACGAAGCGAAGATCGTCATTATCAAGGGGAAACCGGGCACCGGGTTGCGGCCCTATATCAATTTCATCAGCGTGCGTTATACAAGCCCACTCCTAGCCAGTAGCCCAGCACTCATCGGCAAGAAGCTTCGAATTTACTACGACCCGCGCGACATTCGCGTCGTCAAGGCCTTCTTCGACGACGGGACTGAGCTTGGCATTCTTTCGGCCGCGCGGCCATGGTGCTTTACTCCGCATTCGCTTAAGGTCCGTCGTGAGATCTGCAGACTTATCGCTGAACGCAAGCTCGACATCCGCGAAGGGGACAACCCGATCGAAGCTTGGGCTCGTATGCGCAGCGAGCAACGTCACAACAAAGTGTCTGCAGGGTGCAGGGCTTCTGGCCAAGCAGCAGCGGTTGGAGCAAACCAGCGCGGCCAATGACGATGACGAGGTCGACCAACCATACATCGCCCGGGCCCCGGCCGTTGCAACCCAGCCGCCACACGACTGTGATCTGGTGCCGGACGTGCCCTCATCGACAGACAACGAGGAGGTGACGATCCTGCCAAAGACGTTGACCATCCGAAAGACACTTACTTTCTGAGGGCCGCCATGCTCCTGACAGCGCAACGGCCAGTCGATTTCGACGATCACCCTATCGTACGCAAGCGCTACCTGGTTGCGACACCTACTATTGATCTTGTCACGCAACGGATCGTCAAGCAGATCAGGTTGCGCAACCCAGGAGCGATTTTGTATGGTTACCCAAGGTTCGGAAAGACGTCCAGTATCCGGTACGTGATCCACTACCTCCATGAGACATTTCCCGGAGCAGTGTGTGTCAATTTTCGCTGTGAGACTCACAAGTCGGGTTCGGAGGATTCGTTCCTAATTGCCCTGTTGACGGCCGTCGGTCATAGGGAGCCATTGGCCGGCAAGATCTCCCGCAAACGTCACCGGCTCCTCGAACACATCTGCGTGCTTGCGGATCGCTCTAGGAAAGACTGGATTGTGTTTTTCGCGGACGAGGCGCAGAAGCTGCAGGTGATCGAGTACGAGTGGTTGCGGGACTTGCACGATGCACTGGAACTCAAGGGTATCCGGATGATTACGATCCTTGTGGGCCAGCCGCAGTTGCTTGACCAGAAGTCGGCACTCAGAAAGTCCATGAACACGCAGATCGTCCTGCGATTCATGGTTACGGAAATTCGCTTTGGCGGCATCGTATCGGCCGAGGACGTAGCGACATGTCTGGCCGCCTACGATGAATCATGCTATCCGCCAGAGAGCGCATGGACCTTCACAAGATTTTTCTACCCGCGGGCCTTCGCCGCGGGCATGCGTCTGAGTACATACGCTCACGCACTGTGGAAGGCGTGAACCGCCCCGGATTTTGTAGAGGCTCCATTGTTTGAGAAAATGGAGCTATGAAGAAGCAACCCAAGTATTCCCCCGAAGTCATCGAGCGCGCCGTGCGCATGGTCAGCGAGGCCGCGAGCGAGTA
>NZ_JBJCIU010000025.1:0-5497 GCF_044901715.1 Massilia paldalensis | reverse complement strand
ACCTGGTGGCGCACAACATGGGCGGCGGCGTGGGCAAGGCGAACGAGATTGACCGCATTCGCGCCAGGTGGGCCGAGCTGGCGAACGAGCGGTTACGCGAGCATGGCCACGAGGCGCGCATCGACCATCGCACCCTTGAAGCCCAGGGCATCGACCGCGAGCCGACCCAGCACCTCGGACCGACTGCCACGGCCATCGAGCGCCGCACCGGCCAGGCCAGCCGGAAGCGGCAGGACTTCGACCAGGACGTGGCCGAGCGCCTGACCCAAGCCAAGAAGGCCGGCGAGCTGGAGAGGCTGGGCCAAGTTCTCGAGCGGTCGATTCTCGACCTGTCGGGCGACATCGAAGCGGCCAAGAATCAGCGTATCCAGGAGCAGGCTGCAGAACTGCATAAACGGGCCTTGGAGCGTTCGGAGGTCGAAATGGGGCATCGGTACGCCCGGGCCCTTGAAAACGTCACCACGGAGACGCTGGCCACCGTGCCGGGCCTGTTGCCGGCCCAGGCGATCAAGCGCGCGCTGCACCAGGTCGGGAAGGAAGTCGCCGAGGCCGGCCAGGTGCCGGACGTGGACGTGATCGCGGTACGGCGCCAGGTGCAGGCTCAACCAGGTATGCAGCAGCGACTGGCCCACGCCGCGGAGCTGGAAGCGCGCGGCCAGGCCACGCTGGCCGACGTCGCCAGCATGGGCGGCGTCAAGCGGTTCCTGTACGACACCAAGGGCATGACCGAGGACGCGGAGAAGCTGCTGGCGGCCGCCAAGCTGGAGCGCGTCCAGGTCGGCAACGCCATCGATCTGTCGCCCGAGGTGCAGGCCGCGCTGAAGGCCAACGAGCAGGCGACGCAGGCGCGCCGGCAGACGTTCGTGACGGTGAAGGAGCTGGAGCAGGTACTAGACCGCACCGAACGGGGATTGGCTCCCTGGCAGCGGCCAGAACACATCTACCGCGTGCCGGAAACCGTCACCCGCGTTGTCGATCGCGCGCGCGCGATCGCGCCGGCGTCGTTGCAGGGAATGCAGGCTGCGGAGGTCGAGAGGATGACGGCCAAGGCCGTCGATGTGGCGTGGAAAGCGCCGGCCAGCCAGCGCGAATTCGATGTGCGCGTGTCGCGCTTCGTACTGCCGGCCGTGGAGCGCCGGCAGCAGCAGGAGAGGGAACAGGCCCGCCAGCAGCAGAAGGGCCAAGGCATGGAGCGGTAGTCGCTCCCTGGCGTCAAACCCTCACGCCCCGCGTGAGTCCAGCCAGGCGTAGGCCTCCCCCTCGGCGTCAGTGTGGGCCTCGGCCTGCAGGAAGGCATCGTAGGCGTCCGCTGGCCGCGCCGATCCGGCCACCCCCAGCCAATAACCACGTTCGGCCTCGGCCATGGCGTTCCACCAGGCCATGCCCTGGCGCGGGTCGGCCGGCGCGACAGGGAACACCCCGCCGCCTACTTCCTCGCCGTCCTCCAGGAGCCGCAGCCGCCACCCGCCGCCCAGCTCGGTCGGTCGGGGGGTAATCTCGTAGCTGTATTGCATCAAAATTCCTCCTGGTCGTCGGTGACTGGATCGGGGATGCGCTGCTGGCCGTTGGCCTCCAGTTTCGCTCGATAAGCGTGATCCGAGGGTGCGCTGGCCGACTTGGGCTTACGTTCCTTGTCCTTGATCTTGAAGGCAAAATCCGTGATAGCACGGCCAGTCTTGACCGGCTTGTAGCTCACTGTCAGGTCGCTGTGCTTGTTGACCTGATCCACGGCTACATCGAGCACCCGTTTGATGAAATCGGCCGTTAGCTTGTACTCGTCGGCCGCGATCTGTAGCGTCTCGCGCAGCCACTTGAGGTTGAGGGTACGGTTGCCGATCTCTCGATGCTGGGCCAGCAGTTCGTAGATCCGCACGGCGTAGGCGCTCGTCATCTGACCGACCTTCTCCAGCTGGTAGGACGTGAATTCTTCCTCAAGGCGTGTTATGTACTTAATAACATCATGAGTAAATACGACCTTGATGCGGCCGGCCCCATCGACATAGCTCGCCTTGCTGATCCATCGTGTCTTGGAGACCTGTTCCTTGCCAGTGTCTTCGTCCGTCTCGTACAGAGTAACGCTGCGGTCATACAGGGCATCCATAGCTTCCTTGAGCTGGTGGTACACATGGCCCTTGTCGATGCTAGGGAATTGCTTGGCGAAGGCTTCAGCCGTAATGACGACCGGGGAATCAGGGAATAGCCCCTTCTGTTCCTCGCGGCATCGGCAGATGGCATAGAGGATGATGCGCTGCTCGTTCAGGCTCAGCCTATAGCTGGCCTCGATAAGGCGATTGGACTTCACTACTAGCTCATGCTTTTTCATTAACACCCTTTATTAATGACATATCTTTTAATGTCATTCTACAGCCATTATATGACTTGTCAATAGGCGTCATAGTTAACCGCATAAACGTCATAGTTAACCGCATAAACGTCATAGTTAGAGTCTGAAACCCGCATGGATACTGGCTTTCCGGCCGCCTAAAAGGACTTAAAAGCTACTCCCCCCGCTATCGCGTGCAGGTCGTAATGCTTTAGGCCCCCCCGAGGGGGCAGGGAGAACCGGCCCCCCCAGGGTCCGCAACGGCCGCAGACCGGACGCGCTGGAGGCGCGCCGGGTCGGGCAGGGGTGGCCCTGACGGGCCATCCTCGCTCCCTCGCCTTCGGCATCGGTCCTCGGACTCAAATCGCCCCTGCGGGCAACTCGACGGCCGGCTGGTCGGCCTCCAGGTAGTGGCCGGCGGCGGTCGCATACCGGGGTTGGGGTTACGGGTTTTCGATTTTCAGGGTTTCAGATGTAACCGGGCGTGCCGGTTTGCGAAGCAAATCGGTGCGCAAGCAAGCGGGGACGCCCGCGCGCTAAGGCGTCTAGTTAGCTTTATCCTGAGATTTGCATTTGATTTGGCAGAAACAAATCCAACCTGCGACCCACCACTTTGAAAGTTTCCTTTCTTCCATTGTTTGGGCATGTATGGCTCGATTAATTGCTAATCTCATCCGTCCAAAGGCATAAGCTGCTCGGCGATTTTCTGCGAAAGTTTCTTTTTCCACTATTGTCCGTTTTTGATCTTGCTGTACACCTATTCGTAAATACGAATATCTAGACAGAGTGAGTCCTATGATGCGATAATCAAGGTTCCAAGTGTTGGTGTACCATCTAGCTATGTCTGATGAGTTAAGCCCACCAAAGCATCTCAGTTCGCAAGAATTGGTCGATGCTATTCGCAAACAGAGCGACCATACTAAGCAGCTCTTGCGGGAGGGTAAGCTTCGTCGTGCAGATGCAGAGAGGCTGCGTGATCGCTTAAATGAGAGTTTGCAAAAAGATAAGGAATTTTAAGGGCGAAGTCCGGCCTTAAGACTTTCTAGCCAGCGCTCAAGCGCGAAATTTCGCGCGTCTTGTAATAGGTCGCTAAGTGTAGCTGTGCCCTCGATGTACTGCTGCAAGAGACGTAGGTGAGCGTCATCAGGTATTAGACCCTCCAGGCGAAAATTGGTGAGCATTTGTGTGACGTGCTGCTCGCGGTCCGAGCGGCTGGTCATGTCTGATCCCATACGTCCACCGTGAGCATGTGGTCGGCCGGCAGGGCAACCAGCCGTTGCCGATGGATGGTCACGTTCCAATTCTGCCCCTTGTTCGGTCCCCAGTCCTCGACCGGCGGACCGTCGATGATGAAGGGCACGAAGTCGCCGGCCGGTACCGTATAGCGGTTCGGGTAGCCGTTGAACGAGTGCTGCTCGGCCCGGCCTTCCTTTACCAAGTGATCGAGGAAGCGCATGTTGAACACGCTCGCCTCCCAGGATGCGACCAGCGGCCCCATCCTATCTTGTGATGCGTCACGCTCTTCCGGCGTGCGCGGGTCTACCACCACCCACCATCCGCTCATGTTCAGCTCCCTGTGTTCTTCGTAGTAACGACTGCACGCATTGCTTCAAAGATCGCCCGACCAACCAAGTCTTGTGCATCCAATGCTGCTTCTAGGAAGCTAATCGCGGCATCAGACGCGGAATCGTCCAGCGCTTCGCGCATGTCCTCTAATGCTTCAATGGCTCGATCCAGATAGTCGCGACATGCCTCTTTCGTCATGTATCACTACTCCGTTTGAATACTTTCTTGGCGTACAGGATACAGCCCAAACAGTGCCCGGTCGTCGTCCCTGGTAAGGAACGTGTCGAGCTTCGCCAGGATGTTCGTTTTCGTGGCCTCATTTTTCTCCATGTGCTCAAGCATCATGGCCCCGACCAGGACCTTGCGGCGCGTGTCCTGAGTACGAGTGCGTTTCGCCTCGGCGGCCCGCTTCTGGGCCTCCTGTTTTTGCTTGAGCGCTTTGAGCTGTTTCAGCTTCTCTTCCTGCGCCTTGATCCGTTCGTCCAGTGCTGCCATGTTGTTGCCTTTTGCGATGTTGGTGGCCGATTCTACCGCGCCTTAAAATTGCCGTAAAGCAAGCTATAATGTTGGCTTGGACAGTCCCGGCGACGAGCGAAAGCGAAGAGCAAGGGCGCACTTAATGCAAACTTCGTTTGCGTGCGCCCTTCGGGGGTAAAGACAACGGCGAAAGGCGCGGCGGCATGGGCTACGGATGGGATAACGAGGTGCGAGACCGGTACATATACCTGCTGGCCTTCGCGGCCAAGCGGCAGGTATATGTTGGCCAATCCGTCGATCCCATTCGCCGGATCAAGTCTCATCGCCGCCCCAGTGGCGGATGGGACGATCCGTTCCTGCCGTTGGTCGTGCACCGGGAGCAGTGCACTGAGGCCGAAATCATGGATTTCGAATACGCGTGGCGGTGGAATGTCCACCTTCACGGCTGGACGCCAATCACGCTGAATGGTCTGCCATTCGATATGGGCTTGCTGAGGCCAAGCGCGAAGGAAAGGGGCGGCGCTTTACCGTGGCCATTTATCATTTAAGCGCGCAGATCATCAGCCGGAAGTCGGGGCGGTCATCAACCGCTGCCGCCGCGTATCGCGCTGGCGTCGAGATCACCGACCAGCGTACCGGCGAGGTGCACGATTACACGCGCAAGCGCGGCATCGAGTCGGCCGACATCGTGATGCCGTCCGGTTCTACATGGAGTCCAACCCGCGTCGAGTTGTGGAACACAGTCGAGGCGAAGAACAAACGTGCGGACGCCCAGGTAGCGCGGGAATTCCTCGTCGCCCTGCCGGACGAGCTGGACGCCGGACAGCGGCGACGGCTGGCCGTGGACTTCGCCCAGGAGCTGGCTGACCGTTACGGGATCGCGGCCGATGTGGCGATCCATGCCCCCGGCAAGGAGGGCGACCAACGCAACCACCATGCCCACATCCTCACCACCACCAACCGGGTCGAGGGTGACGGGTTCGGGAACAAGGTGCGCGAGCTTGACCTGGTGGCGCACAACATGGGCGGCGGCGTGGGCAAGGCGAACGAGATTGACCGCATTCGCGCCAGGTGGGCCGAGCTGGCGAACGAGCGGTTACGCGAGCATGGCCACGAGGCGCGCATCGACCA
>NZ_JBJCIU010000024.1:0-6351 GCF_044901715.1 Massilia paldalensis | reverse complement strand
GCACGCAAAGAATGATGATCTCCTGCTCGAAGTGTCGGCCTTTGAACAGGTCAGTCTTGCTTGGACAATTACGCATGCTGGGCAAAGACCGTCATTTTAGCCCAGCCACAAGTTTGCACCACAACCGGCGCTATGCGGTGGTAAGCCCAGGAGCGGCACAGCGAGTCAGATCAGTTCTTCACGCAACCTTTGTCGTCCTCAATCGAAGAGCGTTGCCGATCACACTGACCGAGGACAGCGCCATGGCGGTGGCGGCGATGATCGGTGACAGAAGCAGGCCGAAGACCGGGTACAGCACACCGGCCGCAATCGGAACGCCGGCGGCGTTGTAGACGAAGGCGAAGACGAGGTTCTGGCGGATGTTGGCCATCGTCGCTCGCGAGAGGCGGCGCGCCCTGACGATGCCGTTCAGGTCGCCCTTGAGCAGCGTTACGCCTGCGCTTTCGATCGCCACGTCCGTGCCTGACCCCATGGCGATCCCGACATCCGCCACGGCCAGCGCGGGCGCATCGTTCACCCCGTCGCCGGCCATGGCCACAACCTTCCCCTCCGATTTGAGGCGCTCGACCACGGCGGCCTTGCGATCCGGCAGTACATCGGCCTCGACCTCGTCGATGCCCAGACGGCGGGCGACCGCCTCGGCGGTGACACGGTTATCGCCGGTCAACATGACGATGCGGACGCCTTCGGAATGCAGCGCCTTCAGCGCCTCCTGGGTCGTCGGCTTGATGGGATCGGCGATCGCGAAGATGCCGCCGGCGCGGCCGTCGATCCCGATGTAGATCGCCGTGGCGCCGTCTTGGCGCAGCTCATCGGCCTGGCGGGCGAGTGCGCCGGCATCCACGCCGTGTTCCTCCAGGAAGGCGGCGTTGCCCAGGACGATGCGCTGTCCCTCGCTTGTGCCCAGCGCGCCCTTGCCGGTCGGCGAATCGAAGTCTGCCACGGCCGGTATCGCCAGCTTTCGTGCTTCCGCCGCCGCCACGATCGCCCGTGCGAGCGGATGTTCAGACGCCTTCTCCACGGCCGCGGCCAGGCGCAGGATCGCTTCTTCCGAAAACCCCTCGGCCGCGACGATCGCGGTCACCGCGGGCCTGCCTTCGGTCAGTGTCCCGGTCTTGTCGACCACGAGCGTGTCGATCTTCTCTATCCGTTCGAGTGCCTCGGCATTCTTGATCAGCACGCCCGCGGCCGCGCCTTTGCCGATGCCGACCATGATCGACATCGGCGTGGCCAGCCCGAGCGCGCAGGGGCAGGCGATGATGAGGACGGAAACTGCGGCGATCAGGCCATGCGCCAGGCGCGGTTCCGGGCCCCACGCCCCCCACGCGACGAATGCCAGCAGCGCCACGCCAATGACGACGGGCACGAACCAGCCCGCGACCTGGTCGGCCAAGCGCTGGATCGGCGCGCGCGAGCGCTGTGCGTCGGCGACCATCTGCACGATGCGGGCGAGCATGGTCTCGCGTCCAATCCTGTCGGCACGGATGACCAGCGCGCCGGTCTGGTTCAGCGTACCGCCCACGACGTGGTCGCCGACCGCGCGCGTCACCGGCATCGACTCGCCCGTCAGCATGGATTCGTCGAGCGACGAGCGCCCATCCTCGACCGTACCGTCCACCGGGACGGTCTCGCCGGGGCGGATCCGCAGGCGATCGCCGATCGCGACCGCGTCCAGCGGGATATCTTCCTCGCCGTCCGGTTTGATGCGCCGCGCCGTCTTCGGTGCCAGGTTCAACAGCGCCCGTATCGCGCCGGAGGTCTTCTCGCGCGCGCGCAACTCCATCACCTGTCCCAGCAGAACCAGCACGGTGATGACCGCGGCGGCCTCGTAATAGACGGCCACCGTCCCATCGGCGGCGCGGAAGGCGTCGGGAAAGATCTGCGGCGCCAGCGTCGCCACCATGCTGTAACCCCAGGCCACCCCGGTGCCCATGGCGATCAGCGTGAACATGTTGAGGTGGCGCTCGACGATGGATGCCCAGCCGCGCTGGAAGAACGGCCAGCCCGCCCAAAGCACCACCGGCGTGGCCAGCGCACACTGGATCCAGACCGACGCGCGCATCGGCAGCAGGTGATGCAGCGCGGGGATCAGATGCCCGCCCATCTCCAGCACGAACACGGGCAACGCCAGTGCCAGGCCGATCCACAGCCGCCGGGTCATGTTGGCCAGTTCGGGACTCGAACCGCCCTCCCGCGTGGCGACCAGCGGCTCCAGCGCCATGCCGCAGATCGGGCAGTTTCCCGGCCCATCGCGGCGGATCTCCGGGTGCATCGGGCAGGTCCAGCGCGTGCCTGCCGGCGCGGTTGCTGCGCCGGCAGGGACCAAGGGATGGCGGTGGGCGGGTTCGCTCTGGTGGTCATCGGCCCGGGCCGAATGGCCATGATGCGCCGGATGGGCAGGGTCCGTGTCCTGTCCAGCGGAGGCGGCTGCCGCGGCATACCGTACCGGATCGGCCTCGAACTTCGCCTTGCAGCCGCCCGAGCAAAAGAAATAGTCGGCGTGGTCGTACTCCACCTGATGCGCCGCCGTGGCGGGATCGACCGGCATGCCGCAGACCGGATCCTTGGCGTGCACAGGGGAAGCCGCCTCGCCAGCCCGGCCCTGATGCGCATGGACGCCGCGGGACGAGGCCGTGGCGGAAGGATTCGGTTGTTCAGCCATGTCGTGCCTCTCCCGCATCGGCGGGCTTGTCGATGCTCGTCAATCCGAGATCAGGTGGTATTGCTTGAGCAGTTCGGCGATCTCGGTGCCTTCGAGCTTGTTCAGCAGCAGCTTGCGCAGGAATGCGGGTCCCGGGATGTCGATACCCTTGCCGTCCCGCAAGGGCGTGATCGCGGCCAGCAGCGTTCGGATGTCGTAGGTCGAATTGAACACCTCTGGCACGCCGCGCTCGACGTTCAACAGCGTATAGACCGCTTCCATCGGCGTGCGCACCGAATATTCCGTGGTGAAGATGCAGTCGCGCTGTTTCGACTCGGCGAACTGGCCGATGAAGGCGAAGTTGACCGCGCCCTCGGGCACCACGTCGGGCCGGTCGCCGGCCTGTCGCGGCATGAAGAACGCGGTGATGTACGGCATCATGGTCGGAACGGTGCTGGCGCCGGTCGCGGCCAGTTCCGGGATCTCCTCGACGGGCACCCCCAGGTGATAGAGCCATTCCTGGGTGATCTCCTCGCCCGTGCAGTCCTGCATCGGCTTCTTCACGTAATCGCCGGGCTTGTCGACGAACAGCGCATAGAACCAGGCGATCATCTGGTCCTTCGGCTGCTTCTTGAAGTGCGGCTGGCGATGCACCGTCCAGCTGAGCAGCCACGCCGAATCCTTGACCGTGACGATGCCGGCCGAAACAACCTTGCCGGTGAAGGGATTGCGCTTGGTGATCTTCTCGACGTACTGGGCGATGCGCGGGTCGAAGGCCGTGATCGACGCCGAGGCCCATTTGGTCTCCGGGATATGGGCGCCGAACACGTCCGGCCGGCCGAAGGCCGGATCTTTGGCGGCGATGCGGCGCCACAGGTCCCAAGCCGGCGCCGGCCCTTCCCTCAGCTTTGCCGGCGTGTGGTGATCGCCATTGTCCGAGTTCTCGGTCAGCGAGCCGATGGTGACGAAGACCAAATCGTCGGGTCCCAGATCGACGCCGCCCGGCTCGCCGTTCTCGACCCAGTGGATCCGGGTCGCCTGCTTGCGGCGGGCCTGGAGTTCGAAATCCACATCGGTGACTTCCACGCCATAGCGGAACTTGACGCCGCGGTCTGTCAGCCACTTCACCAGCGGCAGGACCATCGACTCGTACTGGTTGTAGCGGTTGAACTTGAGCGAGGAGAAGTCCGCCAGGTTCGCGATGTGATGGATGAAGCGGTGCAGATAAAGCTTCATCTCCAGCGCCGAATGCCATTCCTCGAAGGCGAACATGGTGCGCCAGTAGAGCCAGAAGTTGCTCTTGAGGAAGTCTTCGCCGAAGACCTCGTTGATCCGCTTGTTCTCCATCTCCTCGCGGGTCGCCAGGAACACGGAGATCAGGTCCTTCTGCGCACGGTCGCTGAGCGTCAGCAGCGCCTTGTCCGGCACATCCTGTCCCTGATTCTGCGTCACGCGCTGAAGCGAGATGTTCGGGTCGTCCTTGTTGAGCCGGTAGAACTCGTCCAATACGCTCGCGTCCTCGATCTCCAGCGAGGGGATCGAGCGGTAGAGGTCCCAGAGGCATTCGAAGTGTTCTTCCATCTCGCGCCCACCGCGGATGACGAATCCCTTGTCCGGCACGTCCAGGCCATCGAGCGCGCCGCCCGGGATGGCCAGTTCCTCCAAGATGGTGATGCGCTCGCCGGCCACGCCACCGTCCCGGATCAGGAAGGCCGCACCGGCGAGACCGGCCAGGCCCGATCCGACGAACCACGCCGTCTTCCGGTCGGCGCCTTCGGGCTTGCGCGGACGCACGAAGGCTTCATAGTTTCCGCTGCTGTAGTGCATGCAAAACTCCTTTTCTTGGTGGTTTTGAGGGATCAGGCGGCTGGCCCGTAGACGTAGAAGCCCTCGCCGGACGCGACGCCGAGCTTGCCCTTGTCGAGGTAGTGTTCCTTCAGCCAGCCGGCGAGCTGGCGCATCTGCGCGTCGCCGTGCGAGAGGATGTTGTAGGGTGTGGTCAAGCCGATGATGTCGTAGATCTGGAACGGCCCCAGCGGCGCGCCGGTCGCGATGCGCCAGACCTTGTCCACATCGTGCGGGTCAGCGTAACCGCCGGCGGCCAGTTCCGCCGCCGCGTTGAGCAGGGGCACCAACAGCGAGTTGAGTACGTAGCCGGCCTTTTCCTTGCGCACCGGGATCGGCACCATGCCGATGGCGGAGGCGAACGCCACGACCGCGTCGAAAACGGCCGCCGAGGTGTCGGCCGTGCCCATCACTTCGGCGGTGTTGAACTTCCAGATCTGGTTGGCGAAATGCAGGGCGAGGAAGCGGTCCGGGCGACCAGTGGCGTCCTTCATTGCGCTGGGCAGCAGCGTGGAGGAGTTGGTGGCGAAGATCGTCCTTTCCGGCGCGAGGTTGCCCAGCCGGGCATAGGCGTCCTGCTTGAGTTCCAGCACCTCGGGAATCGCCTCGACGACCAGGTCCGCATCGGCCACCGCCGCGCCCAGGTCGGTGAAGAAGCGCAGTCGCCCCAGTGCGGCGTCGGCCCTGCCTTGCGCACCGGGCACTTCCTTCTCGTAGGTCTCGACCAGCGCGTCGAACCGCTGGCGCGCCTTGGCGATGACCGCATCGTCGATGTCGTAGACCGACACCTCGATACCGCTGTAGGCGGTCTGGAACGCGATCTGCGATCCCAGCACGCCCGTGCCCAGCACCGTGACCTTGCTAATGCTGCTCATCATGACGCTCCTGTTTTGCTGCCTGTTTGGCCTCGGTGTTCGCGGCCAGGCCCACGAAATATCCATCCACGACTTGCCGGACCTGCGCGCGCAAGTCGTCCATCGGTGCGTGGCCGGTGTGGGCCCCGGTGGAGGCGCGCGAGACCGCCAGATGAGCAGCGCCGAAGATCGAGATGCCGGCCACGCGCGCCAGCTCAGGGTGCGCCGGCAAGCCGCGCTCGACGGCTTGCTCCGTCAAGCGCTCAGCGACGGCGGCCTCCAGATCGGCGAGCAGCGCCAAGCCTTCGCTGCGGTACTTCTCCCCTGGCGGACCGAACATCAGCTGGCGCTGGTAGACCGCCAGGTTTTCGGCGTGCTGGCCGCCAAGCCGCAGGATCGGCGCGACCATGGCCACTGCCACATCCACCGGGTCGCGCAACGCTCGGGCCTGCGCTGCTCCCTCCGCCAAGGCCGTGCGCAGCGCCTGGTTGAGGACCATCACCAGCAGTTCGTCCTTGGACGCCGCGTAGCGGAACAAGGTGCCCGCCGCCACGTCGGCGCGCTCGGAGATCGCATGCGTCGTCACGCCTGCGAAGCCGGACTCTTCGAACAACTCCGCTGCCGCCCGGAAGATGCGGGAGTGCTTGTCCTGCATGTTCCGGTCACGCCGACCGGACCGAACTGCCATTGACGTCGATGCCATGAGGTAATAAGTGAGTAAGCTCATTTATGAGCATACTCCTTTTTTATCAAAGTCAAGCTCTCACGTGTGGCGAGGGTTCGACTGGGGTTGCCGGCTGGCGATTGCGCGGCCGCTGCGCCGATTCGGGTCAGGAAGTTCATCGGCGTGCTGCGCGCCGGGTCATCATGGACCACGCCGCAGTGGTTGTGGTGCAAACTTGTGGCTGGGCTAAAATGACGGTCTTTGCCCAGCATGCGTAATTGTCCAAGCAAGACTGACCTGTTCAAAGGCCGACACTTCGAGCAGGAGATCATCATTCTTTGCGTGCG
>NZ_JBJCIU010000023.1:0-7567 GCF_044901715.1 Massilia paldalensis | reverse complement strand
TCCCGAACAGGACCGTGAAACGACTTTGCGCCGATGATAGTGCTGCAACCAGTGTGAAAGTAGGTTATCGTCAGGCTAGTTATTAAGCGAAGCCCGCTCCAGTGATCTGGAGCGGGCTTTTTGCTTTTGGCACGCCGAAAAACGGTACACCTGATCAAAGTCTGAACAGCACAGCAGGCCGGGTGTTGCGTTCCCGGAGCGCCGCCATGCATGGGCTCCCTGTGCGGCGACGCTGTCCGGTGACGATCCCAAAGGCATTTTCGCCGGTGCCGATCCCGAGGGCATTTTCGCTGCCACCCTCGGCCACGAAGCGGCCGCCGGAATCGTTCGCGAGGCGGGGCCAGCGCGACGTCGGTAAAGCAGAACGACCATGTGATCCCGCTGTACATGCCCGAATGCCGGCAATGCAAATTCTGCCTGTCGTGTTCTCGGCAAAGGTCGAGCCGGAGGACAACGTCGTCGTGTTCGGCCTGGGCAGCATCCGCCTGAACGTGATCCAGGCGGCCAGGATCGTCGGTACGAACCGGATCAGCGGCGGCGCCCACTATTCCTTCGAATGCATCGGCAACGTGCAAGTGATGCGCCAGGCATTCGAATGCTGGCACAAGGACCGGGGCACTCCTTCATCGGCGCCGCCGCCGCCGGCGTGAGGGGAACCGTGCTCCGATCCCGTGGTCGCGAGGTAGGCATGGGTTCCCGTGCCATTCAGCGAATCGCCAGCAGCGTGATCAGGCTCCAGCTGATCGCACCCAGGCCGATGAGGGACACGACGACGACGAGGCTGACCTTGCCGCCGGCACGCAGCACCGAGCGGGCGTCGACACCCAAACCCAGCGCGGCCATCGACATGCTGGTCAGCCAGCCGGACGCCACGCGTGCCGGCGCGAGCAGGGCATGGGGCAGCAGGTCGAACGAGCGCAGCGCCATCAGGCCGAGGAAACCGGCGATGAACCAGGGCACCAGGTGCGACAGCGTCGGCGCACGGCGTTGCTCGCCCTGGCGATCTCCCCGGCGGCCGAACAGCGACAGCAGCAGCACGACAGGGCCCAGCATCAGCACCCGCACCAGCTTGACGACCGTGCCCACCTGCAGGCTGGCCTGCGACACGGGCGCGGCCGCGGCCAGCACCTGGGGCACCGCATACACGGTCATGCCGGCGAACACGCCGTACTGCAGCGTCGTCATGCCGAACGCATGGTCGAGCACGGGCAACAGCAGCACGACGACGACGCCCAGCACGGCCGTGAAGGCGATGGCCGCGGCGACGTCCTTGCCGTCCGCGTCGATGACGGGAGCGACGGCGGCGATCGCCGAGTTGCCGCAGATCGAGTTGCCACAAGCGATCAGGAGCGCCATGCGATGCGGCAGGCGCAGCAGCTTGCCGACCCCATAGCTGAAGCCGATCGCCAGCACCACCGACAGGGCGATGCCGCCCAGCAGGGGCAGGCCTCGTTCGAGGATGGCGGCGGCACTGACCGAGGCGCCCAGCAGCACGACGGCCACTTCGAGCAGGATCTTGGCCGAGAAGTGGATGCCTGGCTCGAAGCGTGCCGGGACCGGCATGCAGGTGCGGATCAGGCTGCCGAGCAGGATGGCCAGCACCAGGCTTTCCAGCCAGGCGCGCCCGAAAATGCCGACCTCCACGAGCTCCAGCAGCCAGGCGGCCAGCGTGACGGCGGCGCTGAGGACCAGGCCGGGCAATAATTGAGACATCTTGTTGTTCATGACGGACTCCATTGAAGAGTCTCCAGTATCGAACCGGGCTCATCGTTCGGTCCATCTTGAAATATCGAATAAAACGTGTAGTAGAATTGAACGATGACACTGGAACAGCTTCGTATCTTCGTTGCCGTGGCCGAGCGCCAGCACTTGACCCGTGCCGCCGACGCGCTGGCGCTGACGCCGTCCGCCGTCAGCGCGTCGATCCGCGGCCTCGAGGAACGCTACGGCACGCTGCTGTTCGACCGCGTCGGACGGCGCATCGAAGTCAACGCCGCCGGCCGCATCTTCCTGGACGAGGCGCGCGCCACGCTGGCACGGGCTGCCGGCGCCGAACGCGCGCTGGCCGAGCTGGCGGGTTTGCAGCGCGGCGCGCTGGCGATCCACGCCAGCCAGACGATCGCCAGCTACTGGCTGCCGCCGTTACTGGTGCGCTTTCGCGACGCCCATCCGCACATCGACGTGCACCTGGACGTGGGCAATACCCAGTCGGTGGCGACCGCCGTGCGCGAGGGCGGCGCCGACCTGGGGCTGATCGAGGGGACGGTGGCCGACGAGGCGCTGGCGCTGGACGAGGTGGGACACGACAGCATGGCCGTGGTGGTCGCCCCCGGCCATCCGTGGGCGCAGAAGCGCAGGCTGCTGGCGCGCGACCTGCAGGACGCGCAGTGGATCATGCGCGAACCCGGCTCGGGCACGCGTTCCGTGTTCGCGACGATGCTGGCCGGGCAGGGCGTCGACGTGGCGGCGCTGCACGTCGCCCTGACGCTGCCGTCGAACGAGGCCGTGCGCGCGGCCGTGATGACGGGACGCTATGCGGCCGGCCTGTCCGAGCTGGTGGCGGCGCCCTACATCGCCGCCGGCCTGCTGGCCAGGGCGCCGCTGGCGCTGCCGCCGCGCCCCTTCTTCCTGCTGCGGCACCGCGAACGCTACCGCAGCAAGGCGGCGCAGGCGTTCGAGCAGGTGATCAGGTCCTGACCGGGCTCTCGTCCGGGTCTAGCCGGCGTCCACCAGCACGGCCTGCGCCGCATTGGCTTTCGCATTGCCTTCCATGACGAGGATGCGATGGCCCGCGCCGGTGCCTGCGCTGCCTCCGCTGGCTGCCGGCTGGGCGCCCGCATAGGATTTCACGGGGCCGATCACGCTGCCGTTGGCCATGCCTTTCGCATCGGTCTTGAAGTTCGCCACCGGCGCATCCTGCCCGGCCAGGTAGACGCTGTACATCGTCTGCGGCTTCAACTGGAACAGCGAGACTTCGAAGGCATCGACCAGCCCCAGGTTGCGCGCGACCACGAAGCCGCGGCCCTGCTCGTGCACGGGCTTGAGCTTGACGTTCACCGGGTCGTCGTTTACGCGCGCGACCAGGTTGTCGGCGCTGCCCGGCCGCGCCACCTTGGACAGGAAGATCAGGGCCTGGGGCGCCTGGCCGCCGCCCATGTGGGCCACCACCTTGTTCGCGGCCGGGTCGATGACGTCGACGCCATCGCCGTTTTCCAGGCCGACGTAGACGCGGCTGCTGTCGTCCGACGTCCACATGCCGTGCGGCAGGGCGCCGGTCGGGATCGTCGCGACCAGCTTCGCTTCCTTGTCCGTGCTGTACACCTTGACGACGTTCTCGCCGCCGATCGACACATAGGCGTAGACCTTGCCGTGGACCGTGGCGAAGGACAGGTGGTTTGTGATGGGTCCCGTGTCGATGACCTGGGTGACGGCCTGGGTCTTCACGTCGATGCGCGTGACCTTGCCGACGTCCTTGTGCGTCATCCACACTTCCTTGTAGTCGGGCGTGTACTGCAGGAAGGGCGAGAACGGGCTGACCACGGGGATCCTCTTGATCACCTTGTGCGCCTTGACGTCGATGACGTCGACCTCCGGCGTGAAGCTGGAGACGGCGAAGGCCAGCTTCCCGTCCGGCAGGAACTGCACCATGCCGGGGCCGACGGCCGTCGGGATGCGCCGCGTTTCCTTGAACGTGTTCGGATCGATGACGGAGATATAGTCCTCGCCGCGCACGACGACCCAGGCCTCCTTGCCGTCGGCCGTGAAGAAGCCCTCGTGCGGCGAACGGCCGACATAGGTCTTGCCCTTGACCTTGTTGGTGGCCGTGTCGATGAAGATCGCCGAGTTGGACCCGTTCGAGATCACCAGCAGCGTCTTGTGGTCGGGCGAAAAGCCCATGCCGTGCACGTTGACCTCGCCGCGGTACAGGGGCGAGAGCACGTCGGGGCGCTGGTTGCCCAGCTTGATCTGGCCGAGCAGCTTGTTGGTGGACGGGTCGAATACCGAGACCGTGTTGGTATTCTGGTCCGCCGTATAGACGCGGTCGGCGCCGGTCGGCTGGGCCGACGCGACCTGCGCGGCCAGTGCGACGCTTGCCGCCAGGAGGACGGACTTCGATTTCACCGGGTTACTCATCACTGTGTTGCTCCTTTCCGTTGGGGGTGAGCTTTCAGCCAGGCGCGCATCACGTCGATCTCGTTCTGCTGCTCGGCGATGATCCCGAGCGCGAGGTTGCGCAGCCCCGGATCCTGGGTATGCAGGAGCACGGCCCTGGCCATGTCGATGGCCCCCTGGTGGTGCGGCAGCATCATCGTGACGAAGTCGTGCTCGGGATTGCCGTTCATCGGTGCTCGCGCCATGCCGTCGTCCATGACGGCCATGGCGTCGGCCATCAGGGCGGAAAACGGCTTGGCGCTGCTGGCGATGAAGACGGGACGCGCGGCCGAGGGCGCGGCCTGGCGCTGGTGCGGGTCGTGCTGCATGGCGTCGTGCATGCCCCCGTGCTGGGCCAGGGCCTGGCCATGCAGGACGACGACGCACAGCGGCGCGAGCAGACGCGCCGCGAAGGGGAAGGCGGACATCGGACTCCTTTCGTTAGCAAATTGGTAAGCACCATAAAAGATGGGATGGTGGACGTCATCCACCGAACGGGGGAGGATTGCCCATTTCCCCATCCGGCGGCAGGATCGGGCAATCCTTCGTCAGGATCGGTCTACCGCCATGCGCGTGCTGGCTCCTACCATGGATCCATCATCAACAAGGAGTCCAGCATGCATACCATCGACACGATCTACATCGACGGCGCCTTCGTCGCGCCGCACGGCACCGAGCGCCTGGTCCTCGTCGACCCGGCCACCGGGAAGGAAACCACCACCGTCGTCCTGGCCGACGAGGTCGACGCGCAGCGCGCCATCGCCGCCGCCAAGGCCGCATTCGCGATCACGTCGCAGGCCAGCCGTGCGCAGCGCATGGCGTGGCTGCAGCGCCTGCACGAAGAAGTGCAGGCGGCGGAAAGCGAGATCGTCGCGGCCATGGTGCAGGAATACGGCGGCACCATGGCGATGGCCGTCGGCACCGCGCGCCGCTCCGCCGCCTCGTTCGCGCTGGCACGCAAGCTGCTGGCCGACTATCCGTTCGAGCGCCAGGTCGGCGGCGCGCGCGTGACCATGGTCCCGCACGGCGTGGTCGGCATGATCACGCCGTGGAATGCGAACACGGGCTTCATCGCGAGCAAGCTGGCGATGGCGATCGCTGCCGGCAGCAGCGCCGTGATCAAGCCGAGCGAATTGAGCGCCGTGCAGACGGAGGTCATCACGCGCGCCCTGCACCGCGCCGGCCTGCCGCCGGGCGTTTTCAACATCGTCACGGGCCGCGGCGACACGGTCGGCGCCGAGATCACGCGCCATCCGGACATTGCCAAGATCTCGTTCACCGGCTCCACCGCCGTCGGCAAGGCGATCGCCCGTGGTGCCGTCGACACCATGAAACGGGTCACGCTGGAGCTGGGCGGCAAGTCGCCCACGATCCTGCTGGACGACGCCGATTTCGCCAAGGCGGTGCCGATCGCCGCCATGGCCGCGGTGATGAACAGTGGCCAGGCCTGCATCAACGGCACCCGCCTGCTGGTGCCGGCCAGCCGCGCGGCCGAGGCGCAGGAACTGGCCGTGCAGGCGTTCCGCAACCTGAAGGTCGGTCCGACGTCGGATCCGGACGTCGCCGTCGGGCCGATGGTCACGGAAAAGCAGTGGGAGCGCGTACAGGGCTATATCCGCAAGGGCATCGAGGAAGGGGCGACGCTGCTGGAGGGCGGACCGGGCCGGCCGGCGGGACTGGAGCAGGGCTGGTTCGTGCGGCCGACCGTGTTCGGCGACGTGAAGAACGACATGACCATCGCGCGCGAGGAGATCTTCGGCCCGGTCCTGTCCATCATCACCTACCGCGACGACGAGGATGCGATCGCGATCGCCAACGACACGCCCTACGGCCTGCATGCCTACGTGTTCGGCGGCGACCTGGCGCGTGCCAACCGGGTGGCGGCGCGGATCGTGGCCGGCCGCGTGTTCGTGAATGGCCTGTATGATGAGCCGGAGGCGCCGTTCGGCGGCTTCAAGCAATCGGGCATCGGGCGCGAATTCGGCACCTTCGGCCTGGAGGAATACCTGGAACCCAAGGCCACCATGGGCTATGACACGACCCTTTGAACATCCATCCATCGGGCAGCTGCGCGACCTGGTCGCGGGCCGCCTGCCCGGCGCGCCGGACGACGACGTCGACCAGGCGACGGACCTGCCTTGGCTGTGGCTGATCCGGCGCGCCCGGCCGACGGAGGTCGGGCGCGGCATCCTGACCCCGTCCGCCTGCCTGCTGGTGCAGGGCCGCAAGGAGATGCTGGTAGGGCAGCAGGTGCTGCACTACGGGCCCGGTTCCTATGTCCAGGCGGGCGTCGCCATGCCGGTGTCGGGCCGCGTGGTCGAGGCGGACGGAACGCATCCCTATTACGGCATCCGCATCGACATCGACCCGAAGGAGGTGGCTGCCTTCGTGCTGGAGATGGGCCTGGCCTTGCCGGTACCAGCCGCCGATCCGCCGGCGGTAACGGTGGAGCGCGCGGACGATGCCCTGCTCGACACCTTCGTGCGCGTGCTGCGCCTGCTCGACACGCCGCGCGACGTGCCGGTGATAGGGCGCCTGCTCAAGCAGGAGCTCATCTACCGCATGGTGACGGGGCCGGGCGGCGCGACGCTGTCCCTCGGCGTGACCGGGGGCCAGCGCGAGCGCGCGGTGGGGGAGGCCATCAACTGGATCCGCAACCATTACAACGAACCACTGAGCATCGATGCGCTGGCGCGCGCCGTGCACCTGAGTCCCTCCGTCCTGCACCGCCGGTTCAAGGCGGCGACGGTGATGAGCCCCCTGCAATACCAGAAACAGGTGCGCTTGTTGGAAGCGCGCAAGCGCCTGATGAGCAGCGATGTGGAAGCGGCGAGCGTGGCCTACGAGGTCGGGTACGAGAGCCCTTCGCAATTCAGCCGCGAGTACCGTCGCCTGTTCGGGGCATCGCCCATCCGCGATGCAGAGCAGCTGCGCCGCCAGCCACGGCCAACCGATATATAAAAAACCCGGGACGCCGCGCGACCGCCCTTGCGCCACCGGGGGCGGCTTGCTATACTGCGCGTCCTCTTCACGGCACGCAGCGTAACGCGGCAGTGAAGGGAAAAAGAAGTTGACGGTTCAAGCGAAATGCTGCATAATCTCACTTCTCTGCTGCTGACGAACAAAACGATTCGCACGGCGCAGCAAGGCAGTACAGAATTCGAGTTCTTTAACAATCAACAGTCGATAAGTGTGGGCGTTTGATGAAGTGCCAGTAGCTGCTTCGGTAGCTGCTGAATGCTTAAATTATCAAATGTTCACGCAAAAGAAATACGTTGCTCAGCAATGAGTGACGGTCAGTATTTTGAGTGAGCGACTCCGCAGAAATGCGGATGACACGAAAGTGTCGCAAACAGAGATTGAACTGAAGAGTTTGATCCTGGCTCAGATTGAACGCTGGCGGCATGCTTTACAC
>NZ_JBJCIU010000022.1:0-8117 GCF_044901715.1 Massilia paldalensis | reverse complement strand
ACCCCGCTCTACCACCTGTCTGACTGCTTCTTCCTTGAATTCAGGTGTGTAACGCTGTGTACTCATTCATTTCTCCTATGCTCAAATCATAGGTCAGAAATGTCCACCGGAGTGGGGGAAGTCCATCAGCGGCTCTCGAGTGTCTAGAAAAGCCGTGGCGATTCAGTGGTTCACTGGCGACGAGCTTGCAGCCTTCCTGCATGCCTATGAGGTCCAGTTTATCTGGGCAGTATTCAGCGCAGTACCTAAAGGGCTTCGTCCAATACCTACTCCGGCGCCATACGTCGAGGACAATCCGCGGTATTGGAACGGTACAGAACCGGAGCCGCAGCTAGAAGGTGCTTTGTTCGAGATCGCGTGCTGGGACAGCAGTGGAACGATTCTGATCAACCTGCCTGAACAGGCCACCCACTCTTTCTTGATGCGATACCCAGACGCCAAGCCGTTGACGACTGCGCGTTCCTGAGGAGTGCTGACACGGCCGCTATGGGTCAACAGTTGACGTACACTGGACGGCAGTAACCGGCCAAGAGCGGACATACCTACTGCACAGATACTGAAGCCGGTACGATCGGAAATCTCAGCAATGAAAACTTTTGGTCACGCGGCGCAACGCGCCTTGGTCGAGGAAGAGCCAACGTGGCCCAATTGCCGTGCAAGCAGTGGCTATGCTGTCGCAGGTGATGACGCGCTTCACGGTCGGCATGGCGATGGCGCCGGCGTGACCTGGGGATGCCCGGCGTCTTCCAGCAGCGTCGCCATGCCGGTCAAGGCTCGCAGGTGGGCGACCGCGCGCCTTCCGGTGGCCCGGGCATGGGCCGGCGCGAACGGCTCGTAGCGCAGCCGATCGACGAGCGCTTCCAGTTTGTCGACCGCGAGGCAGGCCTCGCGCCGTAACGCGGCTGCACGCTGCACCGCCGCCACACTTGGCGGCGCCTCCAAGGCCTGCGCGCAGGCGACGTAGCCGAGCACCTTGTGCGCCGCGTCTCGTGCGGTGGTGGCCAGCGACCGGTGTTCCCAGCTGGGCCATGCCATCATGCTGATCGCCATGCCGAGCAGGACGCCGCCGAGGCTGTCGACGACACGCCAGGCCGCGAGCTGCCATGGCGGTAATGCCGTGGACGCCAGATCCGCCACGAGAATGAAATGCGGGGTCAGGAACAGCGTGAACGAACCATAGCTCAGCGGCCGGGAGGCGAGCGCGCAGATGGCCAGCGGCAGGATCGCGCAGGCAAGGAGAGGCTTGTGCGGGATCGCCAGTCCGAGCAGGATGGCCAGCACCGCGCCGGCGACGGTGCCGCCCATGCGCTGCAGCGACACCTGCAGGGTGGACGCCACCTGCGGCTGCATGGTGAACAGCACGGTCAGGACGAGCCATTGCCCCTGCCTCAGCGAGCAATGGGCCGCGAGCGCGACGGCGATGCCCGTCGCCAGTGCCAGGCGTGCGCCATGGGCGTGCTGTGGCGTGGCCGCGGGTGCCGTCGCGGCTCGGCATGCTCGCGCCTGCTCCGGCACGCCGGCGGCCGGGCATAGGGTCGACGCCATGCGGTCGAGGACGTCGAGGCAGGCGTGACCCCAGGCGCGGATTGCGGCGGCGTCGCAGGCGTCGAATCGGGCGCGGGATGCCGCCACTGCGCGCCGGAGACGGGCCGCCGCCGCGTCATCCACCGGCAACCCGTGGGCGAGCGCGTTGGCGTTGCCATCGAGGATGGCCGCCAGCCGCCGTAGCGGCGGGGCCATCCATGCCGCCGAACGGGCTTTTGCATTCGCCGGCATGGCATGCTCGACCAGGCTTTCCAGGCCGGCGAGCTGCGCCAGGAGGCGTGCGGCGGGCATGCGCCAGCGGTCGATTACGGCAACGCCCGCGACACGCTCGGCAGCGGTCTCGAACGCGTCGAGGTGTGAGCGCAGTTGCCGCCGCCCCGTCCCTACCGGGGCCGGCCGGCTCAGCGAGCGCGCGGCGAGGCAGCGTGCAAACCGGGCGGCACAGGCAAAATACCGGGTGCCTGCGCGAACGGCACGTGGTGCCGCACCAGTCTGCCACAGCAGGGCCTGGCAAGCGGCCGCCCATGCGCCGCCCGCCAGGAAGTAGGCGAAGTACTGCGCGCCCGCCGCCCACCCCTGGACGGAAAAGACAGCCGAGATGGCGAAGCTGGTCGCGACGAGCAGGCCTCGCATCCCGGCGGCCGGTCCGCGCCTGCGCTCGAGCGCACACAGCCAGACGACGGCCGCCGCCAGCAAGGGCGGCAGCAGCGGCACGGCACGGGAGGCGATGGCGATGCCGGACGCGAGTCCGCCGAGCAGACCGAACACAAGGCCTTTGCGCGCGCGTACGGCGCGGTCCAGTTCGGGCTCGTCCGCGAGGCAGGTCCAGAACGCTGCGATCGCGGACCAGCAGAGCAGGGGCTGCTGGCATAGGGCGGCGAGCAGCGCCGGGACCGCGCAGGCGACGCCGCCGCGCGCGGCATCCGCCAACGCCAGCATGCGCCACTGGCCGTTCAGCGCCCTCAGCCCTGCCATCCATCGGCGGCGCGCGAAGCGTGGCATGAGGCCTCGCCCCTTATCGTGTGGCCGTACGTCGGGGCGCCGCGACCACCGTGAGCGACCGGATGCCCTGCGCGCCGCGTACCAGCACGCCTTCAATGTCGGCCGTCGCCGAAGGCCCGCTCATCAGGACGGCATAGCGCGCCGCCAGGAACTCGGGAAGATGATAGGCCTGGTGCAGGTTGCCGACGAGGTCGGCCGGGTCGAGCAGCGCGACGAGATGCTGGGACAGGTAGCCAAGCGCGTTGACGCCGAATTCGCGTTCGCTGAGCCAGATCGAGCCGGTCTCAGCGACTGCGAAGGCCGGGCGCACGATGCCGACGTCGACGTCGTTCAGGCTGTGTGGTGTGGTGTCCGGGGTCAGCAGGCGCGTGCCTCTCACTTCAGGCACCGCGGAGCAGATGACACGGGCGGCGGGAAAGCGCGTGCGGATGACTTGGCCGATATCGCCGTCCGCCGGGCAGTCAACCCAGTCGCCGCCCAGGCGCGCGAGCGCCTTCCGGAAAGTGTCGAGGTGGTCGGGCAAGGCGTCGGCGAACAGCGGCACCGGGGGCAGAGGCCTTCCCTCCGGCTGGACCGCGCGCAGGCGGGCAAGGATGTCGTCACGGCTGCTCATGGCTTGTTCCTCTTCAGGTAGCGTGTGCGGAAGGTCTCGGAAGGCGCGTCAGGCAGGTCGCGCTGTCGGCCCCAGGCGTTCAATGGGTTGTAGAGGACAGCGCGCGGCAGTGTAGACACGGCCGTGCCCACGGTTGCTACGGCGGCGCGGTAGAGCGTCGGGCTACCCAGCACCTTGCCGGCGAGGTGCATGGCTTCCTTTTTGACGAACGGCAGCTCGTTGTGCTCGGCCACGATCTGGCGCCATTTGTAGATTTGCTCGTGAATGTTGATTTTCACGGGGCATACGTTCGTGCAGCTGCCGTTCATCGTCGACGCGAACGGCAGCGCGCTGTATTTTTTCAGGTCGAATGTCGGGTTGATGATCGCCCCGATGGGGCCAGAATAGACGCCGCCATAGCTCAAGCCGCCGCTGCGGCGGTACACCGGGCAGGTGTTCATGCACGCGCCGCAGCGGATGCATTTGAGCGAATACCAGAAGTCTTCCATCGCAAGGCGCTCGGAGCGTCCGTTGTCGACCAGGACGAAATGCATCTCGCCGCCGGCACGGGGACGCCGAAAGTGCGATGTGTACTGGGTGATGGGCGATCCCAGCGCATTACGCGACAGCATCCGGATGAAGACGCCTAGGTGTTCCAGCTTCGGGATCAGCTTTTCGATGCCGATGGACGCGATGTGCAGGGCCGGTACGTTGGCGCTGAGGTCAGCGTTGCCTTCGTTCGTACAGACGGTGATGCCGCCGGTTTCCGCCACCGCGAAATTACAGCCGGTCATGCCCGCGTGCGCGCCCAGGATTAGTGGGCGCGTACGGCGCCGCTGCGCTTCGCACAGGGCCGGAATGCTGCTTTCGCCAGGATCGGTACCGATGGTGCGGGCGAACACCTGCGCCACGTCGGTCGCCAGCTTGTGCACGGCCGGCACGACGATGTGCGACGGCATCTCGTCGTCGAGTTGCTGGATCTGCTCCCCCAAGTCTGTCTCGATCACCATGACGCCCCTCTGCTCCAGGTACGGCCGCATCTCGCATTCCTCCGTCAGCATCGATTTGCTCTTCACCAGAACGGTCGCGCCGCGTGCGCTCAGGATCTCGTGGACGATCCGGTTGTGTTCCTCCGCATCCCGTGCCCAGTGCACGACGACGCCGTTGGCCGTCGCGTTGCGCTCGAATTCCTCGAGATAGTCGGCGAGATGAGTAAGCGTGTGTTCCTTGATCGCGGAGGCGAGACCGCGCAGCTCTTCCCATTCTGGAATGGCATGCACGGCGGCGTCGCGCGCCTGCCTGAGCCCCCACAGGCGTTGGTCGTGGAATTCGACGTGCCGCTCGTCCTCGATGAAGGTTTTCGAGAAGCGTACATGGTCGACGCGCGTCATGAGCGGACTCCGTTCAAAATCTGTGCGATGTGGATGAATTTCAGGCCGAGGCCGAGGCGGTCGGCGCAACCCTTCTGATGCATGAGACAGGACGAGTCTGCCGACACGATGTACTCGGCGCCGTTGCGCTTGTGGTCGCGTACCTTGTCGAAGCCCATCCGGGCCGAGACGGGTTCTTCCGTGACGCAGAAGGTGCCGCCGAAGCCGCAGCATTCATCGGGACGGTCGGGCGAGATCACCTCGATGCCCTTCACGTTCTTCAACAAGGCAAGGGGTTTCGAAAAGCTCGGCTCGCGCAGCTCGGACATGCTGGCGGTGCGCAGGCCGCGCAGCGTGCCACAGCTATTGTGCAGGCCCACCTTGTGCGGGAATTCGGCCCAGGGGAATTCCCGCACCTTGAGAACGTCATGGATGAATTCGACGAGTTCATAGGTGTTGGCGCGGACAGCAAGGGTGGCAGCGTCCTGTCGAGGCGCCGTCAGGTGATCGCGCACGTGGTGGACACAGCTCCCGCTTGGGGCCACGATGTAGTCGTAGCCGGAGAAATTTCGAACAAACAAATTTTCAGTTGCCGCAGCATCTTTTTCGCAGCCACTGTTACCCATCGGCTGGCCGCAGCAGGTCTGGTCCAGGGGGTACTCGACGTCGCAGCCGAGACGTTCCAGGAGTTCCAGTGTGGCCATGCCGACATCCGGGTAAAACGCATCAATGAAACAAGGAATGAAAAGGGCGATCTTCATTGGTAACTCCTGAGTTCGGCGATGACCGTGTCCAGTGCCGCACTGGCGCCGGTAAGTCCCCCGGCTGCACGGCTTCGCTTCGGATTAAGGACTTCGAGCAAGCGTCGGCTTTCCCGCACATTTTTGATGTGCCAATCGGCATACAGGCGATTGGCTACGGCGAGTATTTCTTGCGCTTGCATATCCCGTCGAACCGCTTCCAGCAAGGCGCCCAGTTCGTGCGAATACAGCATGTCGAGGTTCTGTTTCATAGCCACTCCTGATGGCAATCCGAATGCGAGAAAGCATAGCCCCGCCTATCTGTGCCATGTATGAATTATGATTATGGGAAGAATTCCGATCTGGAATGGAGCATCCATGGAACTACGCGCATTGCGTGCCTTCGTCGAAGTGGCGAAGAGCGGAGGATTCACGCTAGCGGCCGAGCGCCTGTTCGTGACCCAGCCGACGATCAGCAAACTGATTGGCAAGCTCGAGAGCGAGCTGGGACATCCCTTGCTCCATCGGGGCAGGAAGCAATGCGAGCTGACCGACTACGGCCGCGCCGTGCTCGTGTACGCCGAATCCATTCTTCGCAACTTGGCGGATATCGAACGCGCGTTGGATGACGTCGCAGGACTGAAACGCGGAGAATTACGTATCGGGATTCCGCCTTTGGGCCCACGCCTGTTCGTGCCGCTGATCGGCGCATTCAAACGGCGTTATCCGGACATCGAGCTCAAACTGTTCGAGGACGGTTCGTATGCCATCGAGATGGCGCTGGCGGATGGGCAGCTCGAAATGGGAGTGTTGCTGGCGCCGGTCGACAGCCAGCGCTACGGACACCGGCTCCTGCTCGACGACCGGCTTGCTCTGGTCGCGCCGGCGCGTTCGTATTGGACCAGGAGGCGTGACGAAGTCGGTCTTGCCGAACTTGCGGAAGAGCCCTTCATTTTATTTACGCCGGCCTATGTGCTCAACGACAGGATCGCCGAGGCGTGCCGCCAGTGCGGCTTCGTGCCGAATGTTGCCGGCCGCAGCGGTCAGATCGGGATGATCCTTGAAATGGTGCGGAACGGCCTGGGCATATCACTCCTGCCGAGTTCACAACTGGGCATGATGGACCTGCACGATTTCACTGTCAGGCGCTTGGTGGAACCAGAGATCCCCTGGAGGATCGAACTGGCTTGGCTGCGAGGGCATTATCTGTCGACCGCTGCCCGGGCGTGGCTGGCGATGCTGGACGATGACGCATGAACCAGCGTAGGGCATGAGATTTCCAGAGCACGTGCCACCGAAAAGGCGGGCCATCACAAACGTCAACCTGTGCGTGGCTGTCGATCAGCGCAGAGACGGTACTGTCAACTTACCGCACGCGACCAAATTTTGTAAGCTAGCGGGATGGCAAATCCACAGCTCTACCGCGGCTTCCGCTACCCTTCCGAAATCATCAGTCATGTCGTTTGGCTGTATTTCCGATTTTCGCTGAGTCTTCGCGATATCGAGGAATTGATGGCCAGCCGAGGCATCATTGTGACTTACGAGACGATTCGGCAATGGACGCTGAAGTTCGGCCAGCGATATGCCAACGAACTGCGCCGACGTCAGCCGCAGCGAGGGGACAAATGGCATCTCGACGAGGTGGTGCTGACGATCAAGGGCAAGCACCATTACCTCTGGCGCGCCGTCGATCAGCAAGGTCATACGCTCGACGTCCTCGTGCAAAGCCGGCGCGACCGGCAGGCGGCCAAACGATTCTTCCGTAAGCTTCTCAAGGGCTTGCGGTACGCGCCACGGGTTCTGGTCACTGACAAATTGAAGAGCTACGCTGCAGCCAGGGTGCAGGTTATGCCTGGTGTCGAACACCGCCAGCACAAAGGCCTCAACAACCGTGCCGAGTTGTCGCATCAACCGACGCGACAACGGGAACGGCAGATGCGTCGCTTCAGATCACCCGGCCATGCCCAGCGCTTCCTGTCCGCGCACGGCCCGATCAATAATGCCTTTCGCTGTCAGCGCAACCGCTTGCTTGCGCGGCAGTACCGGCACATCCGTACTCAGGCATTTTCGCTCTGGAACGAGGTCACCAGTGTAGCGAAGAACGCATAATCCGTGACGCTTTGCTGTCTGGGCCGCGCTACGTTAATCCCGGATCCCTCAATTCGCCTCATTGGTTCGGTAAGTTGACAGTACCAACCGCGCTGCTGATGGCCAGCATGCTACCCTCAGAGCGTCTCGCTTGTGTTGTTTATTCAGCGCTGTTTATTCAGCGCTCTGAGGGTAGCATGCTGGCGAGATACTGTCAATTTGTCCAGTATTTACTGGGCTTAAGAACTGTCACTTAAAATCGCGCCGCTTCACTTTTTATCACTCCTGTGATATGATCTTCCCAGGTTGAGTAAGTCCATTTGAGTAACCGGAGGGACAAGCGAGAGCTTGTTTGTCCTAAGCGCGGTGTAAACGCGCGGGCTTTTTGGCATAACCCCTTATCTCTAAAGTGGCCTTCTGCATGGAAGGTCATTTTTTTTGCCTGGACGAATCATGCCTTCCTCAGCAATGGCTTACCTTGACGAAAGTGGAGACCTGGGCTGGAAGCTCGATGCGCCTTATGGCGACCACGGATCTGCCCGGTACTTCGTCATCGCGATCGCCGTCGGTATGAACGAAGCGTACCGCCGCATCGGCAAGGTGGTGGACAATCTCCACAAGTCCCAAAAGTGGACTTCCAAGCACGAAAAAAAGGCTCTGGTGCAAATTATGGACAAAGGCACGCTAACCTACCGGCGCGCCGGCTGAGTTCACGCAGCCAGAACAGCTGCCCAGATTTCGGACAAAGTTTGCCCCTGAGTTCCCAGACCTCGTAGGTCG
>NZ_JBJCIU010000021.1:0-8121 GCF_044901715.1 Massilia paldalensis | reverse complement strand
TAACCCCGCTCTACCACCTGTCTGACTGCTTCTTCCTTGAATTCAGGTGTGTAACGCTGTGTACTCATTCATTTCTCCTATGCTCAAATCATAGGTCAGAAATGTCCACCGGAGTGGGGGAAGTCCAATCATAGGTCAGAAATGTCCACCGGAGTGGGGGAAGTCCAATCATAGGTCAGAAATGTCCACCGGAGTGGGGGAAGTCCAATCAACGCTTCGAAGCGCGTGCCAAGACAGGGAACGAAACCGATGCCGATCCGAACGCCTGCGACTCGCTACCGTCAGATTGAGGCATACCCTAACTTGGCGTCAGACCATCCGGCGCTAAATCGTCAGAATAGAGTTGCCTTCCGAATTGATTGACATACGCCGTCAAGGGTCATAGATTTCTTCCTGACACATTTCCCTCAGGAGGATACCTTGCACGGTCAGCGCATCGGTTACGTCCGCGTCAGCAGCTTCGACCAGAACCCAGAACGGCAGCTCGAACAGATCCAGGTGGATAAAGTGTTCACCGACAAGGCGTCGGGCAAGGACACACGGCGGCCCGAACTGGAACGGCTGCTCGCCTTCGTGCGCGAAGGCGACACGGTCGTGGTGCACAGCATGGATCGTCTGGCGCGCAACCTCGACGACCTGCGCCGCCTGGTGCAGGGCCTCACCCAGCGCGGCGTACGCATCGAGTTCCTTAAGGAGCATTTGACCTTCACCGGCGAGGACTCGCCGATGGCGAACCTGATGCTGTCGGTAATGGGCGCGTTCGCCGAGTTCGAACGCGCCTTGATCCGCGAGCGGCAGCGCGAGGGCATCGCGCTCGCCAAGCAGCGCGGGGCCTACCGTGGCAGGAAGAAATCCCTGTCGTCTGAGCGTATTGCCGAACTGCGCCAACGTGTCGAGGCTGGCGAGCAAAAGACCAAGCTGGCTCGTGAATTCGGAATCAGTCGCGAAACCCTGTATCAATACTTGAGAACGGATCAGTAAATATGCCACGTCGTTCAATCCTGTCCGCCGCCGAGCGCGAAAGCCTGCTGGCGTTGCCGGACACCAAGGATGAGTTGATCCGTCACTACACGTTCAGCGAAACCGACCTCTCCATCATCCGGCAGCGGCGCGGCCCGGCCAACCGGCTGGGCTTCGCCGTGCAGCTCTGTTACCTGCGCTTTCCTGGTGTCATCCTGGGCGTCGATGAGCCGCCGTTTCCGCCCTTGTTGAAACTGGTCGCCGACCAGCTCAAGGTCAGCGTCGAAAGCTGGGACGAATACGGGCAGCGGGAGCAGACCCGGCGCGAGCACCTGGTCGAACTGCAAACGGTGTTCGGCTTCCAGCCCTTTACCATGGGCCACTACCGGCAGGCCGTCCAGTTGCTGACCGAGATGGCCTTGCAGACCGACAAGGGCATCGTGCTGGCCAGCACCTTGATCGAGCACCTGCGGCAGCAGTCGGTCATTCTGCCTGCCCTCAACGCCGTCGAGCGGGCGAGCGCCGAAGCAATCACCCGCGCCAACCGGCGCATCTACGATGCCTTGGCCGAACCGCTGTCGGACGCGCATCGCCGCCGCCTCGACGATCTGCTCAAGCGTCGGGACAACGGCAAAACGACCTGGCTGGCCTGGCTGCGCCAATCGCCCGTCAAACCGAATTCGCGGCACATGCTGGAACACATCGAACGCCTCAAAGCGTGGCAGGCGCTCGACCTGCCTTCTGGCATCGAGCGGTCGGTGCACCAGAACCGCCTGCTCAAGATCGCCCGTGAGGGTGGCCAGATGACGCCCGCCGACCTGGCCAAGTTCGAGGCGCAGCGACGCTATGCCACCCTGGTGGCGCTTGCCATCGAGGGCATGGCCACCGTCACCGACGAAATCATCGACCTGCACGACCGCATCCTGGGCAAGCTGTTCAACGCCGCCAAGAACAAGCATCAGCAGCAATTCCAGGCGTCCGGCAAGGCGATCAACGCCAAGGTGCGGCTGTTCGGCCGCATCGGCCAGGCGCTGATCGAGGCCAAGCAGGCGGGCCGCGATCCGTTCGCCGCCATCGAGGCCGTCATGTCCTGGGATGCCTTCGCCGAGAGCGTCACCGAAGCGCAGAAGCTTGCGCAGCCCGAGGACTTCGATTTCCTGCACCGCATCGGCGAAAGCTACGCCACGCTGCGCCGCTACGCGCCGGAATTCCTTGCCGTGCTCAAGCTGCGGGCCGCTCCCGCCGCGAAGGACGTGCTCGACGCCATCGAGGTGCTGCGCGGCATGAACAGCGACAACGCCCGCAAGGTGCCCGCCGACGCGCCGACCGAGTTCATCAAGCCGCGCTGGCAGAAGCTGGTCATGACCGACACCGGCATCGACCGGCGCTACTACGAACTGTGCGCGCTGTCGGAGATGAAGAACGCGTTGCGTTCCGGCGACATCTGGGTGCAGGGGTCGCGCCAGTTCAAGGACTTCGAGGACTACCTGGTGCCGCCCGCGAAATTCGCCAGCCTCAAGCAGGCCAGCGAATTGCCGCTGGCCGTGGCCACCGACTGCAACCGGTACCTGAACGACCGGCTGACGCTGCTGGAAACACAGCTTGCCACCGTCAACCGTATGGCGACGGCCAACGAGCTGCCGGACGCCATCATCACCGAGTCAGGCTTGAAGATCACGCCGCTCGACGCGGCGGTACCCGACACCGCCCAAGCGCTGATCGACCAGACGGCAATGATCCTGCCGCACGTCAAGATCACCGAACTGCTGCTGGAGGTGGACGAATGGACGGGCTTCACTCGGCATTTCGCGCATCTGAAATCGGGCGACCCGGCCAAAGACAAGAACCTGTTGCTGACCACGATCCTCGCCGACGCGATCAACCTGGGCCTGACCAAGATGGCGGAGTCTTGCCCCGGCACGACCTACGCCAAGCTGGCTTGGCTGCAAGCCTGGCACATCCGCGACGAAACCTACGGGGCGGCGCTGGCCGATCTGGTCAACGCACAGTTCCGCCATCCCTTCGCCGAGCACTGGGGCGACGGCACCACCTCATCGTCGGACGGCCAGAACTTCCGCACCGGCAGCAAGGCCGAGAGCACCGGCCACATCAACCCGAAATACGGGAGCAGCCCAGGGCGGACGTTCTACACCCACATTTCTGACCAGTACGCGCCATTTCACACCAAGGTCGTGAACGTCGGCGTGCGCGATTCGACCTACGTGCTCGACGGCCTGCTGTACCACGAGTCCGACTTGCGGATCGAGGAGCATTACACCGACACGGCGGGCTTCACCGATCACGTCTTCGCCCTGATGCACCTCCTGGGCTTCCGCTTCGCGCCGCGCATCCGCGACCTGGGCGACACCAAGCTCTACATCCCGAAGGGCGACGCCGCCTATGACGCGCTGAAACCCATGATCGGCGGCACGCTCAACATCAAGCACGTCCGCGCCCATTGGGACGAAATCCTGCGGCTGGCCACCTCGATCAAGCAGGGCACGGTGACGGCCTCCCTGATGCTCCGAAAGCTCGGCAGCTACCCACGCCAGAACGGCCTGGCCGTGGCGCTCCGCGAGCTGGGCCGCATCGAGCGCACGCTGTTCATCCTGGACTGGCTGCAAAGCGTGGAACTGCGCCGCCGCGTGCATGCCGGCCTGAACAAGGGCGAGGCGCGCAATGCGCTGGCCAGGGCAGTGTTTTTCAACCGCCTGGGTGAAATCCGCGACCGCAGTTTCGAGCAGCAGCGCTACCGGGCTAGCGGCCTCAATCTGGTAACGGCTGCCGTCGTGTTGTGGAACACGGTCTATCTGGAACGGGCTGCGCACGCGCTGCGTGGCAACGGCCATGCCGTTGATGACGCGCTGTTGCAGTACCTGTCGCCGCTCGGTTGGGAGCACATCAACCTCACCGGCGATTACCTCTGGCGCAGCAGCGCCAAGATCGGCGCGGGCAAGTTCAGGCCGCTACGACCGCTGCAACCGGCTTAGCGTGCTTTATTTTCCGTTTTCTGAGGCGACCCCGTCTTCTGATGTTCCCGCCACACAAGCTTGACCAGCGGCTCGGAGCAGCCCGCTAGCTTGGCCGTGGCCGATATGCTGTGGTTCTTCCTTAACGCAATGATCCGCGCGTGTAGGGCTGTATCCGCCTTCCTACCGCCCTTGTACTTGCCTTGTGACTTCGCCAAAGCGATACCTTCGCGCTGTCGTCGACGCATCGTTTCGTAGTTTTCCCTGGCCATTTGCAACAGGATCTTCAAGAGCATGTCTTGAACGGCTTCCAGTACGATCCTGGCGACTCCTGACGCCTCCGCTACCAGCTCGGACAGGTCAACCAAGCCTGGTACTGAAAGCCTAGCACCTGCAGCGCGAATTTTGGCAATCAAGGCTTCGGCTTCTGGCAGCGGGAGGCGGGTAATACGGTCAATGTGTTCGGCTACTACCACTTCGTCAGGCTGTAGATCAGCAATTAGTCGGAGTAGTTCTGGACGGTCGGCCCTCGCGCCGCTCGCCTTTTCCGCATAAACGGCCGCGACATAAAATCCTGCTGCTTCGGTTGTGGCACGCAACGTTGCCTGCCGCTCTAGATCCTGGTCGTCCGTGCTCACACGGAGGTATATGCGCGCAATCTTCACTCGAAGCTCGACCAGAAGTTAAACACTTGAGATTTGATTCAGATGATTTATGATTTTTCTGTTGGCAGAGTGCAAACTTTCCACAACCTCTTCACCAAAGCCGAAATGCTCATGATCCTTAAGCGCTTTTTCTGCTAGAGCACACAACGCTTCTTTTCTATGCAAGAGCACAGGATTAAGCGAGTCGGGTAGCAGGTGAAAGCGAACGAAATCTGCAAAGGCATCCAAAAGATATTCGTGCAGTTCGTCGTCAAGCTTAGACCACTCAACTACTATTGCAGGCTGATCAAACTGAGATTTGTTCAAAAAAGTTTTTGCGAACATGGAAAAACATTTTTGAGCATTCTCTATTTCAACGTCCTTCCAATAAAGCAAACCCATACGCCAGTAACAATAGGAATTCCCCTTTTTCGCACCGTCCTTGTAATATGAAAAAGCTTTAGAAAAGTCTGTCTCCTCATATTCTTCAGAATCATCAGACTCTAACGAGTCCTCCGCAGCATCTCTTGCTCGGTCTTCGTAGTAGTCCCCCAATATCGAATAAACCTCAAGGCTTCCTAACTTTGCGGCCGCGTGGAAATAACGAATTGCCTCTTCCTCATCTTTTATATAGTCGCCATAGCCAACAAGATAAGATATAGCCTCTCGCAAAGCGGCATCCCATGGATATATTTTATTCCTATCTTGGGTTTCATTATCTGAAGAGGGACTAATGACCTGGACGTCATTAATCAAACCTGGTGTCGAAAGAATTGCCCGCACCACTTCATTAACCGGAGCATTGAAGAACTCACGATTATCTGCAACTCGAAACCCTTTGCCGGCAAGAACCGTATGTACGTACGATTCTGCAACTGAGCAGTCCACAAACATCTGTTCAAAGACCACGATAAAAGGGGTCGGCAAACCACTCACGCTTGAAAGCTCTTGGGCGCGCTCTGAAGGCGTGCGTGTCGTTTTGCCAACTTTGACCAGTCCTGGCATTGCGCTGTTCGCGAGTACGTAAATGTAGCCTTGGATATTTTGCGTCACAAATTTCTCTTGGGAATTAGTTAAAATTTATTAGTTATTATTTTGACAGCAAAACCACGTTATCACTATCCATTTCCGCGCACTCTACCGCAATGTTGTTTATTTATCAAGATAATTAGAGTACACCCAAACTATACACCTAGAACCGGGTGTATAAAAACTTCCTCCCACGGCTCTAATTATACATGTGTTTTTTATCCACCCAAATTATCCAATAAATGCTGACGACAGTAGGCTGAGATACGTTTTTGCCAACAAATCGGCACCGACCGCGAGCTGTGGGACAAGGCCGAGCCGCTGCCGGCGCTGGACCGCACGCGCGCGATCCTGCAGCGCATCATCTACCACTGCCAGCTGGTCGGTGCGCTGCCGGGGACGTCGATCCAAAGAAGGTGCTGGGCCTGTTATGGGCCCATGTCCACGGCTTCACCCTGCTGGCCGCCAACCGCGTGCTGACCGAGCACGAGGTCGGACCGCCGGAACCCTTCCTGGAAGAGGGCGTCCGCATCATCCTGGACGGCTTCCGGCGCCCGGACTGCGCGCTCACGTCGCCAGGCTGAACGCGTAGCGGTCTTCGATCACGGTCAGCGGACCGACCGGCAGTTTCGCCGGCTTGTCCGTGTCGAGCTTGCGGAACTCGACGCCGGCGGCATGCGCTTTCTTGAGAAAATCGCGCACGAAGCCGATGGTGAACAGCTCGCCGGGGCAGCGCCGGTAGCCGAAGCCGAACGGCGCATAGCCCGCGGTGTCCGGCACCGGATAGGCGGTGCCGCCGACCGTGGCGTAGACGGCGCCGTACACGCTGTTCTCGACCTGGCCGCTGCGGCCGTCGCGCAGCGGGCGCGCCGTCTTGGCGAACGGGCAGCGCTGCAGCCCGGCGCCCCGGGCCGCGGCGGCGTCATGGTCGGACGTCAGCGGCGCCGCCAGGTAGCGGTCCGGGTCGAACGCGGCCGGGTCGGGCCAGTGCAGCGGGTTCTCGCTCGACGGCAGGTGCAGCGTCAGCACGCCGTTGTAGCCCTGGCCGCTGAAGCTCTGGCGCGCGTTCGACAGCGAATAGCTGCCGCCGTTCGGCGAAATTGTGCGGAACAGCTCCATCGTATAGCGGTCCAGCGGCGTGAACGGCGGCGTGTCGATGCGGTCCGGGTCGGCCATCGTGCGCGCGAACCAGTCCCGCACGGCCGCATCGCCGTCCTCGCGCGACAGCCGCGCCACGATGTTGAAGAGCGTGTTGCCCCACTGGCTGAACGCGAGGAAGTTGTGGAAGCATTCGAACACGATGTCCTTGCGGCGGAAGTTCTCGCCGAATTCGCCGTTCTTGATCCAGTAATGCACGATGGTCTTGTCGTAGCCCGGCGTACGGCCCTGCAGGATGTCCTCCACGCGCGCATCGACCCATTTCCGCAGGAAGGGCCGCAGCTTGCGCACCGCCATATAGCTCTGGTAGACGATGTCCATGGTCGGGAACCAGAAGCCGATCACGGTATTGAAGGCCTTGCCGATTTCGCGGATCTCGTCGGGGATCGCGTCGCCCGAAACGCCCAGGTGCAGGTCCCAGTACAGATCGAAATAGCTGCCGTAGTAGGCCTGCATCAGCGGCTTGCCGGCGTTCTCCGGCACGAACAGGCGGTCGAGGAAGGCCTGGATCTTGGGCTGGTAGCAGGCCGGGTACAGGTCGGCCGTGAAGGCGGAATAATAGATGCGCTTGCGTTCGTTGTCGGGGCCGCGGTTCTCGTAACCCTGCAGGAAGACGGACAGGCCTTCCTCTTCCATGTTCGGCGTCCAGTGCTCGTACAGCATGCCGAAGATGTGCGGCGGGATCGCCTTTTCCTTCGTCAGCTCGGTGTCGATCATGGGCAGCATCGGCTTTTCGCCGGTGACGATCGAGCCGGCCATGAAGGGCTTCACGGCATGCTCGACGTAATCCTTGTCGAAATAGGGCGGCAGGAAATTGATGGCGTGCTCGTCGGTGCGAGGTACAAACATACGCGGCTCCTTGAAGTGTCTGGTGTTACAAGAGTAACAGCAGGCGTTACTGTCGTAAATCGACTCAAGGTATCGTGCGCGGCGTGCGGGCCGTGTCGTCCAAATGTAAAAAAAGCGTGTACTTGGCCGGGTCGGATTTGTTAATCTTTCAAACTATCGCGGACGCGGCAGCGGCCCGCGCGCGTAGCGGGTCGAGTAGCCGACCACGCGCCGGCGCGCCGCATCCACCTTGACGTAGGAGCCGGACCCGAACTTGCCGCTGTCGTAGGCGTCGATGACGACCCAGGCCTGGTCGGTCTTCGGGAACGTGAAGCGGAACTGGGCCGCGCGTTCGGTCGGCGCAATCTCGGTGGTGACGTCGCTGTCGGCCAGGTAGACCTTGTAGGGCTCTGGTGCAAACCTGCAGCTCAGCTAGAATGACGGCCTTTGCCTGACATGCGTAGTCACACGAGCACGAGCGACCTGTTCAAGGGCCGACACTTCGAACAAGAGATCATCATCCTTTGCGTGCG
>NZ_JBJCIU010000020.1:0-9255 GCF_044901715.1 Massilia paldalensis | reverse complement strand
CCCGAACAGGACCGTGAAACGACTTTGCGCCGATGATAGTGCTGCAACCAGTGTGAAAGTAGGTTATCGTCAGGCTAGTTATATGAAAAACCCCACCAGGTGATCCTGGTGGGGTTTTTTGCTTTGGGGCGCCCGATCGTACGGTCGCCTGCCGCGAACTCGGGCACAATGCTCCTGTAGACTTGTTGAAACGACAGGAGGACCATGAACGAGCAGGCTGCACGCAAGGTCGAGCTGATGCGCGCCATCGAGACGGCGGACACCAAACACGAGATTCTTTCCGAAGACGACCGGCTGTACGCAAGCCGCAGCGCCCGCGAGCTGGCGAACTGGCAGGCAGCGGAAGGCAAGGGCGCTCCCGCGCTCGAACTGTTCCTGCAGCAGCGCGCCGACCTCGTCACCAAGCGTCTCGCCGAGCGCACGCCCGCCTTCGCATCGTTCCTGCACCGCCGTCCGCTGATGCCGGCCTTTGCCGTGCTCCTGCCCATCCTCGGCTTCCTTGCCGGCGCGGGCCTGGACCGCATCGCCGATCCGCACCGCGTCGACCTGCTGTCGGCACCGCTCCTCCTGATCATCGGCTGGAACCTGCTGGTCTACCTGGCCCTCATCGTGTGGGCCGTGATCCCGTCGAAAAGGACGGGGTGGGCCAGCCCGAGCCTGCTGCGCCGCCTGTCCGTCGGCGCGGCTGGCCTGCCGCGCAAGCTGCCGGCGCCGATGGCCGCGGGGCTCACCCAATACATCGCCGACTGGTCGCAGCTGGCGGCCAAGCTGACCAGCTTGCGCCTGGGCCGCACCGTGCACTTGGCCGCCGCCGCGTTCGCCCTCGGCGCCATCGCCTCGCTGTACGCGCGCGGCGTCACGACCGCCTATGCGGCCGGCTGGGAAAGCACCTTCCTCGATGCGCAGCAAGTGCACACGTTGTTGTCCGCGTTGTTCGCGCCGGCCCTCGCCGTGTTCCCGCTCCAGGGATTTTCGCTGGCCGACATCCAGGCGCTGCGCTTCGTGCAGGAGCCGTCGCCGGCCGGCGGCGCGCGCTGGGTGCACCTGTACGCGGCGACGCTGCTGCTGTTCGTCGTGCTGCCGCGCCTCGTGCTGGCGATCGTGTCGGCGCTGCGCGCCCGCCTGATCGCGCGCCGCTTCCCGCTCGACCTCGGCCAGCCGTATTACCGCGCGCTGGCCGACCGCATCGGCGCGTCCGGTCCCGCCGTGCTGCGCGTGATACCGTACAGCTTCACGGTGGACGAATCCCGCCACAAGGGACTGGCTGCGATCGCCGCCAAGGTGCTGGGCGAACAGGCGCAGCTGATGCTGCGGCCATCGTCGCCGTATGGCGAGGAGCCCAAGGATACGCTGCGCGACGCGCGCCTGGACGATGCCGACGTTGCCGTCACGGCCGTGCTGTTCAACCTCGCGGCCACGCCCGAACGCGAGAACCACGGCGCCTTCCTCGACTACCTGGCGCGCAACACGCCGCGCGGCATCGCCGTGCTGCTGGACGAATCGAGCCTGGCCGAACGCGGCGCAGGGCAGGCCGGGTTCGATGCCCGGCTCGAGGAGCGTGCGTCCCTGTGGCGCCAGTTCTGCCAGTACCACGGCACGACCGCCACGGTGGTCGACCTGCTGCATCCGGACAAATACCCGCTCGACGTCGGCGCGGGTCTGGCAACATCGAGGCTGTCATGAGCCAGCCCGTCGACATCCAGTTCGCCCTCGTCTCCCACACCAACAACGGCAAGACGACGCTGGCGCGCACGCTGGTCGGTGTCGACGTCGGCGAGGTGCGCGACGCGGCCCACGTCACCGTCACGTCGGAAGCGCACCTGCTGCAGCAGAGCGCCCAGGGTGACCGCCTGCTGCTGTGGGACACGCCCGGTTTCGGCGACTCCGTGCGCCTGCTGCGCCGCCTGTCCATGGCGGGCAACCCGATCGGCTGGTTCCTGCGCGAAGTCTTCGACCGCTACCGCGACCGGCCGTTCTGGCTCAGCCAGCAGGCGCTGCGTGCTGCGAAGGATGCCGCCGACGTCGTGCTTTACCTCGTCAATTCGTCTGAGGATCCGCGCGATGCCGGCTACCTGCCCGCCGAGATGCGCATCCTGGAGTGGCTCGGCAAGCCCGTCGTCGTGCTGCTCAACCAGCTCGGGCCGCCTCGTCCGGACCAGCAGGAGCAGGGCGAGCAGGCGCGCTGGAAACAGCACTTGTCCCAGTACCCCATCGTGCGCGACGTACTTCCCCTGGACGCCTTCGCGCGCTGCTGGGTGCACGAGGACGTGTTCTACGACCGCGTCGGCAAGGTCATCGAGGAATCCAAGCGCGACGGCTACGCGCGCCTGCTGGCCGAATGGCAGGCGGGTAACCTGCGCCGCTTCCACGCTGCGCAGGCCTTGAACGCCCGCCTGCTGGCCGACGCGGCGCGCGACGAGCAGGCGATCGACACGGAAGGCAAGGGCAGCTTCCTGCGCTCGGCACTGAAGACCGTAGGCCTGGGCAAGGACGAGCAGAAGCGCCAGGACGCGGCGATGGCCGGCCTGGTCGAACGCCTGGAGCGGCGCATCGCCGACACGACCGTCGAACTCTTGCGCCTGCACCGCCTCGATCCCGGCCAGGCGGGCCGCATCAATGCGCGCGTGCGCGAGAACTTCGCCGTGCGCGCGCCGATCGACAAGGCGCAGGCGGGCCTGCTGGGCGCCGTGGTGTCTGGCGCGGCGACGGGATTGTCGGCGGACCTGATGGCGGGCGGCCTGACGCTGGGCGGCGGCGCGTTGCTGGGGGCGATCGTCGGCGGCTTGACGGCGGCCGGCGCCGCCTGGGGTTTCAATACGACGACCGACCGCGAACGGCCGGACGTGCAGTTCGCCGACCCGTTCCTGCGCACGCTGCTGGTGGGCAGCGTGCTGCGCTACCTGGCGGTGGCGCATTTCGGCCGCGGTCGCGGCAACTTCGTGGAAGGGGAGGCGCCGCCGTTCTGGCAGGCCGAGGTCGAGGCGGCACTGGCGCGGCGCGACGCCGAACTGGCGCCGTTGTGGAAGGCCGTGCGCGAGGCGCCCGATGCGGCGGCGGCTGCCACGCGCATCCAGGCGCTGGTCGGCCAGGTCACCGTGGAGACGCTGGAGCGCCTGTACCCGGACCACGCGGCGCGGGCGCTGGCCCGCGCGTAGATCGCAGCGACGCCAGTTCTGGCGTCGGAACTGGTCTCACAACTTTCCTCGCAACCGGCCTCAGAACTGGTATTGCGCGCTCATGCCCAGCATCCAGTTGCGGTCCGGCGCCGCTTCGTAGTAGCGGCGGTTGCTGTCGCCCACGATGACGGAACCGACATAGGTGCGGTCGAACAGATTGTTCACGCGCGCGTATTCGCGCAGGCGCCACGGGCCGATCTGCTGGCGGGCCTGCACGCGCGCATTGAAGATCGCATAGCCGGGCGCCGGCACCGCCGTATTGGCATCGTCGGGATGGACCTTGCCGTTGGCGACGGTTTCCAGCGCCGCGCCCCAGCGCCCGTCCTCGTTCTTCCAGGCCAGCTCGCCGAACAGGCTCGTGTTCGGCACGCCCGGCAGGCGGTTGCCGTCCGCCACGCCGGCAAAGGCTTCGTCGTAGATGGCGCGCAGCACCGTGGCCGCGACGCGGGCCGAGAAGCCGCCGCGCAGGTCGGCATCGATCGACAGTTCGACGCCCTGGCGCAGCGTCTTGCTGGCGTTGCGGTAGCTGGTGCGGCCGCCGCTGGACGCATCGACGACCAGCTCGTCGCGGGTGCGCGCCTGGAACAACGCAGCATTGATGCGCACGTCGCGCGTCGGCATCGCCTTGGCGCCGATCTCGAGCTGGGTGCTGGTGGCCGCGCCCAGGTCGTAGTTGAAGCCGCCGCCGGTGCCCGAATAGAACACCTCGTTCAACGTGGGTGTCTCGAAGCCGTGCGCCGCGCTCGCATAGAGGTTCAGTTGCGGCGTCGCCTTGTACAGCACGCCCAGCATCGGCGTCGTGTGGCTGTAGTCGACGCTGCCGCTGTCGTTGCCGTTCGATAGGTAATGGTCGTCGACGCTGAACTTCACGCTGCTGTGGCGCAGGCCGCCCGTATAGACCCATTGGCCGCGCTCCCATTCGACCTGGACGTAGGGATCGACGTTGCGCACGTCGTCTTCCTCGTCGCGGCGCAGGGCGCCCTTCACGCCGAACCGGTCGCCGATATAGTTTTCGAAGCCCTGGCGCGCATCTTTCGACTTGCCCGCCTCGAGGCCGACGACGGTGCGCAGGGTGCCGTCCGCGAACGGGCGCGACATCGTCCAGTTGGCGTCGATGCCGTAGAAGTCGCGGTCGAAGTCGACCACGCCGCCCGAATGGCTGGCCGGGGCCTGGAAGCCTTTCGAGAATGACTGGTACTGGATGACTTCGCGGTTGCCGCCGTAGACGGTCAGGCGCAGGCGGTCGTCGCCGAAGCGCTGGTCCCAGGACAGGCCGATCTGCTGGTGGTCGATGCTCTTGCGCGTGTCGTAGCGGTCGGCGAGGGTGCGCTGCGGGCGCGCCGTGTCGGTGGTGTCGATCTCGCCGGCGCGCGGGTCGCGCTGGAAGGTGGTCCAGCTGACGCCCAGCGGATCCTGGGTGTCGTCCTGGCGCAGGCCGCTCGCGGTGATGGTCAGCTTGCTGTCCGCGTTCGGTTCGTAGGTCAGCTTGGCATAGGCCTGGTCGCGGCGGGCGGCGCTGTGCGCGCGGTAGCCGTCCGTGTCGAAACGCGAGGCGTCGAGCAGCCAGCCGAACTTGCCTTCCTTGCCGCCGGCGTTGATATCGGTCTTGTGCGTGCCGTAGCTGCCGGCCGAGTAGCCCACTTCGACGTCGGGCCGGCCTTCGGGATCGCGGGTGAACAGCTGGATCACGCCGCCCGCATGGTTGCCGTACAGCGCGGACAAGGGGCCGCGCAGCACTTCGATGCGCTGGGCCATGTCGAGGTTGAACGTGGCGGCCTGGCCCTGGCCGTCCGGCATGGTGGCCGGGATGCCGTCGGCGATCAGGCGCACGCCGCGCACGCCGAAGGTCGAGCGCGCGCCGAAGCCGCGCGAGGAGATCTGCAGGTCCTGCGCATAGTTCTGGCGGTTCTGCACGACCACGCCGGGCACGGCATTGAGCGCTTCGGACACGTTCACGCGCATCTGGGCGGCATCGATGCGGCCGGCATCGACCACGTCGACCGAGGCCGGCAGGTCGAAGCTGAGGTGTTCGGCACGGCTGCCGCTGACGACCACGACGGGAATCGGTGCGCCCGTCTGGACGGGCTGCGCGGGCAGGTCGGGAGCGGCGGATGCCGAGCCGGCGGCGAACAGGGCGGCAACGGCATTCAGGCGCAACAGGGGGGACTTCATCATTTCTCCAGCAAGGGGTATGGGTAAACCGTCAACAATATACCCGCCGCGCCGCAAGTCTGCAGTCCGTGGGCGCAAACGTGTGGGGTGTTGTTCCGTTTCGGATCACCTGTACCGGGGATGCAGCAGCACCGCATCGCATCCACGGGCATCGCTTCCTGGCATGGCATTTGCGACAGCGGAGGAACAACGACAACCAAAGAAAGAGGACGACATGAATCTCGCGGACATCAGCAAGCTCGGCGTCGCCAATCCCTTCCGCCAGCGTTACGACAACTACATCGGCGGCAAGTTCGTCGCCCCCGTCAAGGGCGACTACTTCGCCAACGTCACGCCGATCACGGGCCAGCCGTTCTGCGAAGTCGCGCGGTCCACGAGCGAAGACATCGAGCTGGCGCTGGACGCCGCCCACGCGGCAAAGGACGCCTGGGCCAAGACCTCGCCGGCCGAGCGCGCCAACATCCTGCACCGGATCGCCGACCGCATGGAGGAAAACCTGCGCACGCTCGCGACGGCCGAGACCATCGACAACGGCAAGCCGATCCGGGAGACGATGGCGGCCGACCTGCCGCTGGCGATCGACCACTTCCGCTATTTCGCCAGCTGCATCCGCACGCAGGAGGGGGCGATCTCGACTATCGACCACGAGACCTATGCCTACCATTTCCACGAGCCGCTGGGCGTGGTCGGCCAGATCATCCCGTGGAACTTCCCCATCCTGATGGCCGTCTGGAAGCTGGCACCGGCGCTGGCCGCGGGCAATTGCGTGGTGCTGAAACCGGCCGAGCAGACGCCGGCATCGATCATGGTGCTGCTCGAGCTGGTCGCCGACCTGCTGCCGCCGGGCGTGGTCAACGTCGTCAACGGCTTCGGCCTAGAGGCGGGCAAGCCCCTCGCATCGAGCCGGCGCATCGCCAAGATCGCCTTCACGGGCGAGACGGGAACGGGCCGCCTGATCATGCAGTACGCCGCGCAGAACCTGATCCCCGTGACGCTGGAGCTGGGCGGCAAGTCGCCGAACATCTTCTTTGCCGACGTGATGGATGCGGACGACGACTTCCTCGACAAACGTCTGGAAGGCTTCGCCATGTTCGCGCTGAACCAGGGCGAGGTCTGTACCTGCCCGTCGCGCGTGCTGGTGCAGGAGTCGATCTACGAGCGCTTCATGGAACGCGCGCTGGCGCGCGTGGCGCAAATCAAGGCCGGCAATCCCCTCGACGAAGGCACGATGATCGGCGCCCAGGCTTCGCAGGAGCAGCTGGAAAAGATCCTGTCCTATCTCGACATCGGCCGCCAGGAGGGCGCCGAGGTGCTCGCCGGCGGCGAGCGCGCCACGCACGAGGGCGAACTGGCCGGCGGCTATTACGTGCGGCCGACCGTGTTCAAGGGCGACAACGGCATGCGCATCTTCCAGGAAGAGATCTTCGGGCCGGTGGTATCGGTGACGACCTTCAAGGACGAGGAGGAGGCGCTGCGCATCGCCAACGACACGCTGTACGGCCTGGGCGCGGGCCTGTGGACGCGCGATGGCAGCCGCGCCTTCCGTGTCGGAAGGGCGATCCAGGCGGGACGCGTCTGGACCAATTGCTACCACCTGTACCCGGCGCATGCGGCGTTCGGCGGCTACAAGCAGTCCGGCATCGGGCGCGAGAACCACAAGATGATGCTGGACCATTATCAGCAGACGAAGAACCTGCTGGTCAGCTACAGCCCGAAGGCGCTGGGCTTCTTCTGACGGCGGCGTGCATGGCGGATGCGATCCCACGGGTGAGGGCGACGGACGCGGCGCTGGCTTTCATCGGTGAACTGCGCGCGCGCTACGGGCCGCTGATGTTCTTCCAGTCCGGCGGCTGCTGCGACGGCAGCGCACCCATGTGCTATCCGGCCGGCGAATTCGGACTGAGCGACGACGACGTCCATCTGGGCGACCTGGACGGCACGCCCTTCTATATCGGGGCCGAGCAGTTCGCCTATTGGCAGCACACACAGCTGATCATCGACGTCGTGGCCGGCAACGGCGGCATGTTTTCGCTCGATAACGGTACCGGACGCCGCTTCCTGGTCCGCTCGCGTCTGTTCAGTGACGAGGAGTGGCGCCAACTGGACGGTGCGCGTCCATAGGCGGACGGCGGGCGCGCAGCAATGTCATGGGCTGGTCTTTGCGGTGGCTTCGGCCACCGCTTCTTTTTTCCATCGAGCGAATGATGAGGCTGCTGTCACGCAGGCGCCTGATCAGGAAAAGCACAGGCGCATGCGCCGGCTGATCCGTTTCTCAACAGCGTAACGGCGCGCTTCCCGCGCCTGGCCCCTCGGTCTGCTCAGGCATACAACTTGCCAGCGCCTTGGCTGCATCGACCCGATGCGCATACTTCAATAAGAAAGCGAGGAGACCGATGAAGAAGCTATTCCTGGCGGTTGCACTGGCCGCGTGCATTCAACAGGCCGGCGCGGTGGAGCTGAAGGCCGGCGACTGGACGGTGTCGATCGGCGGCATCGTCAATGCCTACTATACGACCGTGTCCTGTGGCGGCGACGAGGTGGGAGGGCTAGCGCTTGCCGGAACGGCGCTGGGCTGCGGCGGCGAGGATCGCCGCACCACCGTCGGCAACGGCCTGCTGCCCAATGCCCTTCTGACCACCGTGTCGTCGCAACAGGGCGGCTACGATGTCGCCGCGACGATCGGCATCTATGCCGCCACCGCGACCGACAGCGCGATTTCCCAGAACAGCGAAGTGGACGTGCGCCAGGCATTCTTCACGTTCGGCACGCCGACCCTCGGCACGGTCAAGCTGGGACGCGACTACGGCCTGTTCGGCCACCTCGCCATCCTGGGCGACATGACGCTGATCGGCGCGGGCGCTCCGGTACAGGCGACCCAGCGCGGCCGCGTCACCCTCGGCCACCTGGGCGCCGGCTACGCGTGGCCCGGCATCTATGGCCAGATCGCCTATACGACCCCGAAGAACGCCAGCGGCATCACGGTGGACATCGGCGTCATGAGCCCCGTGTCCGATACGCCGGTCGTCGCGGGGCCGCGCTATTCGACGCGTTCGAGTCCCCAGGTCCAGGGCCGTGTGCAATTCGAGCGGGGCGAGTTCAAGGGATGGGTGAGCGCCAAGGGCCAGCACTTCGAATCGATCACCGAAGGCGTCGACGACTTGAACATGCACGCGGTTGAAGTGGGCGTCTCCTGGGAGAGCGGTCCGATCGGCCTGTTTGCCAACGTCCAGGGAGGCAAGGCGCTCGGCATCCTGTCCGACGCCGACCAGGGCGACACCCGCTCGAAGAGTTACTTCGTGCAGGGCACATACAAGGTAACGGACGCGCTGAAGCTGGGGCTGAATTATGGACGAAGCAAGAATGACGACGATACCGTCGGCGCGGCGGGGCTGAAGTCGAACGCCAACGTCACGCTTGGCGCCTACTATGCGCTCAACAGCGTGATCACGCTGGTGGCGGAAGTGGGGCAGACCCGGTCGAAAGACTTCTTCGGCAATACCGCGCATTTGAATGGCGGCTCCGTGGGCGGCATCATTTTCTTCTGAGGAGGCCGTGCTGCCGGCCTGGTCAGCAAGACGCTGTGGCCGGGCCGCAGGTTTCGTTTCCATGCCTCTTGCATCACTGTCCCCATGTTTGCTATAGTCTTGTTCCTCCGACGCAGACGCAGCTTCACGGCAGCGAAAGCGGAAGAAAAAGAAGAGTTGACGAGTTAGACGAAACGCTGCATAATCTCTCTTCTCTGCTGCTGACGAACACAACGATTCGCAAGCGCAGCAAGGCAGTACAGAATTCGAGTTCTTTAACAATCAACAGTCGATAAGTGTGGGCGTTTGATGAAGTGCCAGCAGCTGCTTCGGTAGCTGCTGAATGCTTAAATTATCAAATGTTCACGCAAAAGAAATACGTT
>NZ_JBJCIU010000002.1:0-1080807 GCF_044901715.1 Massilia paldalensis | reverse complement strand
TATACGTACCCAGTGCCGAACTTTCCTTGAATCAGGCTGGTGACGCGACCTTGCGCCCAGCTTTCGAAGAGTGCGCGCTCGTTACCGGCACCCGCCGTGCTCGGGTTATCTGCAGGTGCAGGAGCGGCGCGAGATGCTTCGCAGTCGCAGGTGCCGCGCCATTCGCCATCGATGCTTACGACGTCGCCAGTGCCGCCGCACGCTGAGCAAAGGGCTCGCATTTGCGCGCAGACGTCTGCCTTACTGGCATGGTAGAGAACAGCGGCTTCGATGGCCCTTGCAAAGCTGACGGGCCACGTCCCAGTCAAGAACGGGTTGTACGAGTGCTGTTCGTTGAGTAATTCGTTGATCTGCTCATCCGTCAGCACTGCTTTATTGGTGTTGCCGGCCGCTTCGCCGAGACTCCGCTGCGCCGTATGAGCGATGCCTGCGAGCGTGCCAACAGCCACATACAGCTTCGGCTCGCCAGTTACCGGCAGCAGCACGGTATCGGTGCCGGTCAGTTCGCGCAGCTCGGCGCCGGCGCGGGCGGTGCGGTCTGCCAGGTACTGCTTCATTGCTTCGGGATTCTTGTGCATACGATCTCTCTCAGTAGTCTTGTTTGAATTTCACTTTGTTCAGTGCTGCCCACGCATGGACGTATTCGATCAAGCTGGTCATGCGCGCTACGCTCATCTGTGCTGACGACTCCCGCACATTCACGAACTCGCCCTCGATGCCTGGTATCAGATCCGCCCCAATGCCTACTGCCACCGCATGGCCGCTGATCATCAGCGTCTTCCATTGGTTCAGCGTGAGCCGACGCCCCAGGTAGGTCGCCTTCTTTTCAAGCTCACCGAACATGGCATGGAGCTTCGCGTTCTGGTCAAGGCTTCGGGCGCGGGGCCCGGCCTTGATGTCGTAGCCTTCTGGCAGTCCAGCGACCTTTTCGGCCAAGTGCTGTCGATTCGCTGCGGTGATCGTCCCGATGCGCGTGTAGGCCATGTCAACGCCCCCAGGCCACCTGTTTCAGCCCGGATCGCTGCAAATCCAGCGCCTCGATATCCGCGACGCACGCCTCGATCTTGTCGAGCGTCTCGCGCCCCAGGGACAAAAGCCCGAGCACCGCGCCGATTTCTGGCGTGTCACCTTCGGGCGGCTGCATGTAGCGGAGGATCTGCGGGGCGATCGATAGAAATTGGCCGCACAGCATCTGAAGGCGCTTCTTCTCATCCTCGTGCGCCGCGCGGATCGTGGCGTACTGGCCGCGGGCGATGATGGTGTCTTGGTCGATGGTGGTCAGGTCGATCATGCTTGCTCCGCGAGTTGTTGGTTGCGTGCTGCCATTCGTGCCGACTTGACGGCCTCGTGGTGTTCGATGATCTGCTGGTCGCCTGTGGCCTCCCAGGCTTCGGTGGCGATTGCGGCCAGCTCCTTCGACGATTTGGCCTCATCCATCTTGGCGCACCAGTCGCTGACGGACAGCGCTTTCGGGGCTTCGGCGCCGGTTTCGAGCCATTCCTTCAGGCGGGCGCCGGTATCAACACTGATCGGGGTCGGGGTCAGGCCCGAGAACAGGCCGGTGCGGTCCTTCGTCGCGGTGGCGAAGTTCCCGTCATGGATCAGGTCCAGGACGACGGTCATTTCGTACTCGAAGCCATCTCGCTGCTCGGCCTTCATGCCCAGCTTGACGACCTTCTTGCGGCCGCCCTCTTCCGTCTGCGCCGTTTCGGTCTTGCTGCGCAGGGTGACGATGATGTGCATCGGGCTGTGCAGGATCGCGTCAAGCAGCGCACGGTGACGCGGCGTGACGTCGCTCCAGGCGCTCCACGAGTTGCCCTTGTACTTCGAACGGGCGATGAGATCAACCTCTTCCAGGCAGCCGCCGACGCCGCTCCACTCGTGCGTGATGCTGTCGATGATCAACGTATCGTAGCCAGCCGCTTCGGCCACTTTGATCGCCTCGATGTAGCGTTCCGGCGTGAACGGCGCCTCCAGGTTCAGCGCGTCGAAGTCGGCCAGGTGCGAGTACAGCGATGCGCTGTCACGCTCCGTGTCGATGACTGCGATCTTGCCGCCCAGGCCAACGCCCAGAAGCAGTGCGCCCCAAGTCTTGCCCGAACCGCTGGGCCCGGTCAGTGCGAGCCGTAGCCGTGCCTTCTGACGCGTAGCTTTCGTGAACTTCATGTCGATCTCCGTTAAAAAGGTAGGTTGTTCTCTCGTATGTACTGCTCGTGTTCCCTGCGCTGCTGCTCGGTCATCACCGGCCGCCAGGGCTCATGCTTCGCTGGCTTGCTCGGCATCGGCGGCCACTTTGGCGGCGGAGGCATCTGATTCGTCATTGCTGGCTCCATTCCTGTGCTGGTTCGTTCGCCTCTTCCGCCCTCTGCACTTCCGCTACGATTATCAGGAAGGCCATTACGAGGACTAAGGCGCGGGCTGTGTTGCGGATCATGCTGCTCGTACCTCCGGCATACTGTTTCCTCGCTTGTTGTTGCAGGGCTCGCAGGACAACTTGCGGTTGTTGTCGTTATCGAGGCCACCGCGGGACAGCGGGATAACGTGGTCGACGGTGGCTGTTTCTTCACTGAGGTTGCAGCCGCACCAGTGGCATGACTGGCTCTTTCGGAGCATCTTCAATTTGATGGCCTTGTAGCTCTTGCGCTTCACCTTCGTAATCGGCGGTGGCTCGCATGCCATCTTGATTGCAGCCTTCATGTCGACTTGCTGAAAGCTCTTCACCGTATTCGCGACGTAAGCGGTTCGCTTCGATGCGAACGGGTAGTAATTGACCAGCAGTGCTCCCTGAAGATGGAAGTGCCCTTCCGACTTCAAAGAGACCGTGACGCCCTTATCGGCTGCCAGGTTCTGCAATCGGGTCAGCATCTGTTTGTCGCGCGGGCTCACGGCATCACTCCTTCCAGCACGCCGGCCAGCACGACCATGGCGCCGAGGCAGGCCAGCATCAAAACGGGATGGTCGTCTGTGACCTCGATGCGGTACAGCAGGAGGAGGCGGATCATTTGGCATCCTCCGGCGGCTTCATGCCCTTGATGTTGCCGAGGCGGCCATTGGCAAGTTCCAATTCGCGACGAGCAGCCTTGACATGCGATTCAGCCAGTTTCATCAGGTATGCATGGGCTTCTTCCCAAGAGTCGTGGTAGTAATCCCAACTTGATTGCTTTGCCTCCCGGCGTTCACCTCCGCCGAAACGGGGCAAGTAGACGAATGAAGCGGTTTCGCGGATGACATCCACCTCTTGGATTGAGCTACTGTTTTCTGTTGTCTTGTACTTCGTGATGCTCATGCCGCCTCTCCTTGCAGTTCGTTGGTCAGTTTCTGGTGCAGACGCCACAGGGCGCCGTAGATGCCGTCTTTCTTGGTCTGGGCGATGTACCAGCGCTCAAGCTCGGTGCGCTTGGCAGCGATATCGCAGTGGCCGCAGTCCAGGTATCCGTCGAGCGACTTGGACAGGCTGCCGGTGTCGTTGCAGCGTTCGCAGTTCATTGCAGGACTCCGCGAGCCCACAGCCAGCGCTCGGCGCGCGCAGCGATCGATTCCTCTTCGCGGCGCTTCTCCATCTGCTCGACCGCCTTGATCGCTTCGCACTCGGCATCGGCAGCAATCACCTTGTCGCGCACCTGCTCGAACGTCACGGCGCCCATCACCAGCTTGTGCAGGTCGTCGTAGGCAAACGCCAGGTAATCCGTGACGCAGTTGCCGACCTCGCGGATGGTTGTCATCTCGCCCGAGGCGATCAGCGCTTTCGTGTAGTCGGTGTTCTTGGCGGTCAGCTCGGCGATCTTGGCTTCGCGGGCTTCTTCGGGTGACATGCGGTCCATGACTGCTCTCCAGGCTTGCCCGCAGCGGCGGGCGCGGGGTTATTAACGTGGCGCGATTGAGAAAAGACCGGTTTTGATGTGCTTACGCGCGATTGCGTTGATGTCGTACGGCTGGGTTGGAAGCTGCTTGCCGATGTGTCGCAGGTTGAAGAAGGTATCGGCATCGAAACCTTGCTTTTCCCAGTCCGAACGTACGCAGGAGACTTGGACCTTGCCAGTGCTGACTACAACCCAAGGTTTGCCGTTCAACTCAATTTGCTGACCAACTTTCATCTTTCAGTTCTCCAGTTCTCGCCGCGCCCAGTGCGCTTGCCGCTGCCCTGCTGGGCTCGGTTGCGATGGAGTGATTATCGGAGTTCCTATCTGCCGTGTCAATAGGTTTACCGATATTTTTGTGCGATAATTTATCGGCCAGATCAATTCAGGCGTGCCTGCCCGGCGTCAGGGCGTAAAAAAGCCCGCGAGTGCGGGCGTGGAGGATGGGATGTCGAAGAAGAACCGCGTGACCAAGACGGTCATCGTTCACCTAACGGAGAACGGCAGTTATAAGGTTGGCGTTATCCAAGGGGAGAAACGGAGGCAAATGCATGACTTGAACTGGAGCCAGGTCAGAGCTGCATTAGATGAGGTACGCCGCCCAGCAAGTGCGGCAGACGCAAAGTCTGAGGGTGATAAACACTTGGCTCTGATCAAGGCTGCGCTTTCAGCAACTCCAGCAGGGCTGTGGCAGTTTCATCAAACGCCCCAATCGAGTAATCCGACGCCAACGATGCAAGCAACGAAGAACGAATTTGTTCCAGCCCGTCTTGCAGCGCTGGTGTGGCTTCTTGATTCCCTCGGTACTGTGCCATCAAAAAGCTAAGCGCGCATGTCAATGCATGCTGAGCGCCTGCGATAGCATCAACTTTGTATTGAAGGCTAGCAAAATCGTTTTGATCCATCTATAGCTCCCTCCCCGCTTCGGCGGGGATTGTTTTATTGGGTGTTGAGCGGGCAGAGCTGAACGACGTTGATCGTGTTGACCACGCCATTGCTATATTTGCAGTAGCGAAGCGTGCCGTTCGTCGACTGATCCTGGAGGTACCCAACTATTCCTATACCGGGAGAGGCCACGCCCGCAGTCACGGGTGCCGGAGTTGCTGCGGCTACTGACCGCTGAGCATTGGCCTGTGCCGCCTGGGAGAACGCGAGCCAGCGGGCAGAGCGCTCGGCACTTGCCTGCGCTTCTTGCTGCTGTTCGACCTGGATCCCATCCGCCAGCAATCCGCGCTGCTGGTAGGCGAACGTATCTCGGTCAATCGCGCCACCCTCGTACTGCTTTGACAGGTAAATCAGCTTGTTGAGAACTGACAGACTTGAGCCAGGAGCGTTTGCTGCTACCGCTCGCGAATAGGCGCCCTCGTAATAGTCTGACCACCTCATGGAGACACCTGCTAGCGGCTTATTCGTCGCGATATACTGGCTCAGTTCGCGTTGAGCTGGTGACGCGCATCCGGCGAGCACCAATGCGCCGATCAAAATCAACTTTTTCATGACACCCCCGTCGGCATAGCGTGCCGCCTTGTTTTTATAATCTGCCAGTCAAAACCCGCGTCGGCTGAATGACCACGCGGCCCACGATGGTGCATTGCCCACTACGCACGTTCACGTCATGGTGATCCGGGTTCACCGAGTGCAGATACCATTGGCCGCCCCTGTAAAGAAGCTGCTTGATGCAGGCTTCGCCGTCGAAATTAACAGCATAGACTTCGCGGCTGATCGGCTTGTTGTCCGATTTGTCGATGATGACCACATCGTCTTCGAACATCATCGGCTCCATGCTAGTCCCGGTCACGCGCATGCCAATCAGATTAGCTGCGCTCAGGCCTAAGGTTGCCAAGATGTGGGCCGGGATCAGCTCGTCTCCATCGCCGTCCATATCCGGCTCAGTATCGAACTGCGCCACACCAGCCCGCAGTCGAAGCTTGACACGCGGGATGGCCACAGTTTCGACGTCCCCCACACGCACGCTTCGCGCACCAGGTATGTCACCAGGACCATCCACGAACGGCGATGCCAATTCGCCCGGCGTTGGCTGATCCGGCGCCATCGCGCCCTTCCCTGTCTCAAGCCATAGGGCGCTCACGCCCAAGGCCGCTGCCATCGATGGCAACAATGTTGAACTTTGCGACTCGCCTGTCTCCAGCTCCGACAGTGCTCCTTGAGTCATCCCTACTTTCGAGGCAAGCGCCTTCTGCGTGAGCTTGGCAGCCTTACGCGCCTCTCTGATGCGTGAACCTATAGACATACCGATATTGTCCGCGCACAACGGATTGGAATACCGATTGACAGATAAAATTGGAGTTCCTATACTGTTGGACATGAATATCCCTTTCCTCATTTCTGAGCTGCAGCGCGCCGGGCTCACACAGTCCCAGATCGCAACCGCGATTGGCCTCAAGCAGCCGACCGTGAGCGAAATGGCCGCCGGTAAGGCTGGTGTCAAACGCCCATCGTTTCAGGTCATCAACGGCCTGCAACGCTTGGCGAAGAAACACAAAGTCTGCACCGAACCCCCGAATTGATATTGACCTGGCCCTACACGGCCAGTTCGCGTGCCCAGAAAGTTGCACGCAGGCAGAAGCCCTAGAGCAACTGCAAGTAGTACCCGCCAGCGAAAGCTGTCCATCCAGGAACACTCATTGGAGCAATACATGAAAGACCGTACCCGCAACATCGTCATGAAGATTCGCTTGAACGAAGAAGAGGCGCCAGTCATCCGCAAGGCTTGCGCAAAGGTCGGCAAGACCTTCAGCGCATTCACCCGCGAGCTTCTCCTTCAGTCGGCAGCAGCGCCCGCGCATCGTATGCCGCGTGGACCGCAACGAGAAGGTGCCAAACGTGGCCCGGTTTCGATGCGCTTCCCGATGCACCGCGCAGGCGCCTGCCGTCCCATGCGTCTTTGAGGCTTTTGGCGGATTCACCATCCTCTCTAAAGGAGATCACCTTGATCAGCAAGGAACGCATTATTGACACAGCCAGGGAACTGCGGCGCGCACAGAAAGAGCGCATTGCCGCAGAAACCGGCGAGCCGAAGAAGCGCGCCAAGACGCACGAATACCAGGTCGCAAAGCGGCTTGGTTATGCCGTCGACACCTACGAGCAAGAGCTGGACGAAGCTGTCCGCAGCCGCTTCCCGGCAAGGAGCGCGCAGCCATGACGAAGCCTCGCAAATCCAACCAACCCCACCTGATCCCGCTGGCACAACTGCCGGCGGCGCTCCTCCGCACCATCCAGATCGCGCCGCGCACGGTCAAGGAACTGTCAGCCCTTGTCGGCTACTCCGAAGCCGAGCTGCGTCGCCAGCTGATCCTGCTGGAAGAAAGCGGCGACGCCCACCGCATCCTGACCGCGCATCGCACGCCCGGCGTCCGTTGCTGGATGTGGTACTTCGGTGCCGGCGAATCAACCCTGCCACGGAAGTACGCTCCCCGCACCATCAAGGCCGAGGCACCGCGCCGCAGGATCCGTAGCAACTACCCCGCAGTCGACCGCCGCGATCCGCTCGTGTCGGCTCTGTTCGGGTTCGCTGGGAGTGTCGCATGATCGCCTACGAAGCTATCGGCCCGACCTCCAACGGCGACTTCCTGATCGCTTACCCGACGCCTGGCGCACCGCACATCATGACTGCGGCCGGCAGCGCATCGAGCAAGCAGGCAGCCATCGACGAGTGCGCGCGCCGTAACGAAGCCCAGGTCATCGACCGTCGCGTCGCCATGGTCCGCAAGGCCAACATGATCGTTCTGGACCGGGAGCGCTGACTATGGCAAACGGTATCGACTGGTTCCGCTGGCATCACGGCAGCGTGAACGATCCCAAGTTCGGCTTGGTCGCCAAGAAGGCCGGCGCACGCGTTGGTGACGTCATCACTGTGTGGGCTCTCGTTCTCGAGACCGCCAGCGCAAACACTGAGCGCGGCCAGTTCGACGAGATCGACTGCGAAGCGACCGACTTCCTGCTCGGCGCCGACGATGGCACCACGGCCCGCATCCTGGCTGCGATGCAGGGCCGCGGCCTGATCAATGAAGGCAAAGTCACCCGCTGGGAAGATCGCCAGCCCAAGCGTGAGCGTGTCGACACGACTGCTGCTGAGCGCAAACGTGCGCAGCGTGAACGCGAACGTGACAGCGAACGTGACAATGGAGACGATGGTTCTGTGGATGATGTCACGCCAAGTCACGCCACGTCACACCAAGTCACGCCTAGAGAAGAGAAGAGTAGAGAAGAACCTAAAACCCCCCATACCCCCCAAGGGGGGCAAGACGGCGAGCAAGACGAGGAGCCAAAGCGTCGCACTGCAATCTCGCTTCGGACCTACCTCGACGACTGCAAGCGGACTGGAGCCAAGGCAATCCCTGAAGGCCACGCCGTGTTCGCTTACGCCGCCAAGGTTGGCTTGCCTGACGACTTCCTGCGCCTGCACTGGTTCGCGTTCAAGGACCGCTACACCATGCCGAACTCGAAGCGGTACAAGTCCTGGCCGACCGTATTCCACAAGTCCGTGCAAGGCAACTGGCTCAAGCTGTGGTACGCGGCGAATGACGGCTCCTATGCCCTGACGACTGCCGGCCTGCAGGCCCAGCGCAACCACCAGGAGGCCGCATGATCGAGCTCTTCAACCTGGAAGCCGAGCAAGCCGTCCTAGGCGCCATCCTGCGCGACAACGACGCTATGGACCGCATCCCCGAGCTGGGCGCCGAGCACTTCTACCGCGGCGACCACCGCGCAGTGTTTGCCGAAATCGTCGCTCAGATCGGCGCTGGCAAGCGCGTCGACGCCGTCACCCTGGCCGAGCGCCTGAACGACCAGGCTGGCGAGATGTTCGCTTACCTGGCCCGCCTGCACAGCACGGCGCCGAGCGGCGCGAAGGTCGAGTACCACGCCCGCATCGTCATCGAGAAGGCTGCCAAGCGTTCGCTGCTCGAGCTGTCGGCCGATCTGGCTGCCGATGCCGAGTCGGGCAAGGAAAGTGGCGAGTGCATCGCAGCTGCTGCCGCCAAGCTGGACGACATGGCCCAGCGCAAGACCGCCAAGGATCCGCGCCGCTTGGACGCCACGCTGGAGGAGTACATCACCCTTCTGCAAGACCGCCTCGACGGCAAGGTCCGCCCGATCCCGACCGGCTACAAGCACCTGGACGAGATGCTGGACGGCGGCTTCGAGCGCGGCACCCTGACGGTCATCGCTGGCCGCCCGGGTACTGGCAAGACCGCTGCGGGCCTGGGGATTTGCCGCAACGCGTCACGGAATTACTCGGCGCTGTTCCTGTCGATGGAGATGTCGGTCAACCAGGTCAACGACCGCAATATCGCTGCCCTGGCCGAAGTCGACATGAGCTGGCTGCGCAAGCCAGGCGAGTCGGCCGCGGACAAGGAGCGCTGGGACGACATCGTAGGCGCCTCGATCAGCGCCCGCCGTCTGAACCTGTTCATCGACGACCAGACCGGCCTGTCGATACCGGAAATCCGCGCCAAGGCCCGCAAGATCAAGCGACTGCACGGCCTGGACGTCCTTTGCATCGACCAGCTCTCGTTCATCACCGGCGCCAAGTCGGACAAGCTGCACGAGGCGATGGGTGAGTACACGCGCGGCCTGATCGCCTTGGGCAAGGAGTTGGACTGCGTCGTGATCCTGCTGGCCCAGCTGAACCGGGAGTGCGAGAAGCGCGGCGACAAGCGGCCGATCATGTCCGACCTGGGCGTGTCCGGCTACATCGAGCAGGACGCCGCCAACATCATCTTCCTGTACCGGGACGAGCTCTGGAACCCGGAGACGGAGGACAAGGGCATCTGCGAGTGGATCAGCGTCAAGCAGCGTCAAGGCTCGCCAGGCGTCGTAGGCATCCGCTACGTGGGCACGCAAACCCGGTTCGAGGACCTGCCCTATCGCTGGCACCGCAGGGCGCCGACACCTGGGCCCCGCCTGGCAGCCAGCCGCGGCGGATTCACCTGAGGGCCGACCGATGACCAAACAGCAAATCCACATCCAGCGCGCCGCATCGCTGCTGGCAACCCTGGCCCTGATGAGGGCTGGGTTGAAGGTGATCAATCAGCGCGCGAGCGCATAACTAGAACGAAGGCCTAAGCCATGAAAACCAATCGCGAAAAGTACGACCATATCTGCGGCCAAATCGCCGCCAAGGACCAAGCGGCCATCGCCGCACTGTTGCCAGACGGGGTGCCGATCCAGTTCCACACCATCGAGCAATACGAGGCGAGGCCCATTGATGTCACCAGTGTCCAGCGGCACCGTCGCGGCTTCTATATCAAGGCCGGCGATGCACGAGTCACGAGGCAGGATTTGCAAGAAGCAAACGCAGTCCTGGACAACTGGACTATGCCGGCGCTCGACGATCTTTTCGTCTTCTACAGCTACAAGCAAACCTACGGTATCGTCAGCGGCGCATACCCGTATCAGAAGATCGGCGGCGATGTGACGCTGGCGTGGGACGCCGATGCGCTGGCGCCCGAGATCGAGCGCCGCCGCGAGCTGTACGCGCCCCGCGAAGGTCACGAGCCCTGCGCCTACTGCCGCAAACAGACCCCTTCGGCCTCGACTGTCAGCGGCACGATCTACTACCGCGATCGCGGCGGCCTCGCACAAAAGACCTGCCGCTACTGCAGCCCGACCTGCCATGGTCACGACCAGATGGGCCACGAGGGCTGACCATGCTGCGCACCCCCCTCACCCGCCGCAAGCCGATCGGCCAGCGCGGCACCATCCTGAAGTCGACCGCACCGCGCGAACGCAAGTGCGCGACATGCGCCCAGCGCTTCAAGCCTGCACGCCAGATGCAGAAGGTGTGTTCACCAGCCTGCGCCGCCGTTCATGGACGCCGTGAGACCGAACGGCAGGAACGTGCCGAAACCCGTGAGCGCAAACAGGCCATGAAAACGCGCACCGACTGGCTCAGGGACGCGCAGACGGCATTCAACGCCTACGTGCGAGAGCGCGACAAGGATCTGCCGTGCATCTCTTGCGGCCGATTCCACCAGGGCGCCTACGACGCCGGCCATTACCGCTCTGTCGGCGCCCAGCCCGCCCTGCGCTTCCACGAGGACAACGTGCACCGCCAGTGTGTGCCCTGCAACCAGCACAAGAGCGGCAACGCCGTCGAGTACCGCCTGGGCTTGATCGCGCGCATCGGCGTCGAGCGCGTCGAGTTTCTGGAGCAAGAGCACACCCCGGCCAAGTTCACGATCGAGCAGGCCAAGATCATCCGCGACACCTACCGCGCCAAGCTGCGCGCACTGAAGGAGCAAGCATGACCGACGTCGTCAACCACCCGCCGCATTACACCAGCCATCCGTCCGGCGTCGAGTGCATCCAGATCACCGAACACATGTCCTTCAACCTGGGCAACGCGATCAAGTACCTGTGGCGCGCCGATGAGAAGGGAGCGCCGCTGCAGGATCTGAAAAAGGCTGTCTGGTACATCCAGCGAGAAATCGCGCGCCGCGAGAAGAAGGAGCAAGCATGACCAAGTGCAAAAAGGAGCAGGTATTCAAGGTACTGGCCACCGTCGAACAGGAAACCGCGAACCTGGCTGCCGGGGCTACGACCGGCACGCCGGAGCGGATCTTCCTCCAGACCGGCATGGGTCAAAGCGGCATCCGCAACAACCTCAAGAAGCTGAAGAAGGAAGGCCGCGCGCACATCATCGGCTGGACGAAGATCACGCCACGTGCTCCAGTGTGGGCCCAAGGCCCGGGCGAGGATGCCCCGAAGCCGCCGGCGCTGACGCCTCACGAGACCTACGCCCGCAAGCTGGCCCGTCGCAACGCGAACGCGAAGGCGCCCCGCGAGATCGAGCAGGAAGCCGGCCGCGCGTGGCGGATCACGGCCGAGACGATCGAGCGGGCCCGCCAGCAGCCGCAGACGTGGTTCTCGCAGCTGGAGGTGGCATGAACCGCCGCGACCGTGACGAGAAATGCGCCCTGTGCGACGAGTTCAGCGTCAAGCACGCCGAGCCTGAGTTCGCAGACCTGGGCATGGGCCGCTGCCAGAAGAACTACGAGCACGGCCACGGCCTGAACATCCACGTCGGCTGGAACTCGGTGCCCTGCGTGAGCTACCGGGTAGACCGAAAGAACCTCGCCGCGCGCCGGCAGTACGTAGCAATTCAACTGCAGAAGGAGAAAGCATGAGTACGACTGAGCGTGTCTATTGGCTGCTGGCTGCAGGCGTAGCAGTTTCGATGCTCTATTTGTTGTTGGTTCCGAGAGGGAAAGAGGCACATGAACCGGCCGTGACGTCATCTACCGAGTCTAACCCATACGACCAAGGTGTGGCGGCAGCGCAGGCTGGAGAGCCTTTATGGATGAACCCTTACTGCGCCCCGTCTGGCAGCACTCGAGCTCATGACCGCTGGTTCGCTGGATGGTCGTTTGGAATGCAAAAACAAGGAGATAAGGCATGACCGACCGTTACGTGATCGTCATCGAAGTCGACAACAAGCGTGCTCTGGCCGCTTACGACAAGGGCTTAGAAGATCTAAACGCGATATGGCCGGAGCTCATGGAATTCGCGCAAGCGAAGGATCGAAAGCGCACGGAAGAGCGTAAGGCCAAGGAAGCAGCGCGTGAGCTCGAGATGCAGCGCTATCAAAATGCCATTGACGAATATTGTCTGGCGAAGGCGGAGTTTCAACAATGGGAATCAACATCTCCGCTATGGCGAGGGGCTCGCCCGAAGGTGCCTCGTTACCCAGATTATCCGAGGCTCCATGCTTATGAGGGCATGTTTGCTTGTTACAGTGATGAGGGTTCCTATGATCAGATGCGCCGCAGTCTCCAGCGAAAGCGCGACTTGGCCGCTGCCGCGCTCGCGCCATTCAAAATGACAGAGAACGATGTTGCGTCGATGATCGATTGGGAAACTGGCCATACGGTGTCGCTGATCAAAGAGCGCATGGAGGGCAACCCTTGACCGACCGCCGCTCGACCATCACTCTGAACTGGCGCCCGGCAGGCCAGCCCGCCCGCCGCGTCGACGACTTCGCCGAGGTGCCGTACACGCCCAGGAACGCAACACGGCGCCAGGAGCGGCAGGACCACGCGTCCAGCCCGATCCACGAGCGCTTGCAGAACTGGGCACGCTGGGCCAACGCCAAGGAGCGCTTCATCGCCCGCAGCGCTACGGCCGCATTCTGCGACCGGCTGAAGAAGGAAGCAGGCTTGCTAGAGTCGTTCAGCGACGAGCGCCGCCGGATGGATGACGAGGATGCCTACCTGATCGAGCTGAGCTTATTCCACCTGCGCGGCACACAGAAAGCGATCCTGCGCATGCACTACGTCGAGGGCCGCGCATGGCAGCCGATCATGCGAGTGCTGCAGTTCCCGGTGCGCCGCGAACTGTTCGAAAGCCTGCTGCGGACCGCCCAGGCCGCGGTAGAATTGATGGTCGAAAAGAACACGGAGAGGCAGCGATGAATCTGGATGGGATTGACGAGGTCGACGAGTTCCCCGCCGCACCGCGCAAGGTCATCCCGCCCGCCGACCTGGAGCTACTGACCCTGGCCGCCCGCGCACTCGGCGCCAGGTTCGAAGAGGTCGAGGGCGAGGGATACGGCAACCTGCACTTCGAGGATAAGCCGGTCCAGCATGCGTGGAATCCGCTGCTGTTCAGCGGGGATGCGTTGGAGTTGGCAGTTAAGCTCGACCTATGGCTTGGCCCTGCTTTCGCGAACATCGAACGCACGAAGCTTATGTGCGCTCGCCACAGGAAACTAGACGTCGAAGTCTATGAGCCTGCTGAAGATGATGACATGTCCGCGGCCCGCCGCGCTGTCACCCGTGCTGCTGCCGAGATAGGGATGGCGAAGACATGACCACTCCCGCGCCTGATGGACAGAAAGGTCGCTACAAGCGCGATGTCGTTTTAGTGCTTATCGTGTCTGCCATCGTCATCTACTTCGGCATTATCGTTTTGGGAGGCGGAGACAGAGACGGGTATTTCATCCTCGCAGCTGGCTGCGTCGGCTTGTATTACGCCCTCTACCGAGTTGTGAAATACATAAAGGTCTACAAGGGGTGGCTGTAACGTCACACGCGAACAGTTCCCAGCTGAAATGTATTGACTCAAGGATATTGCTGAGTTAAATTCCATACTACAACTTAATTCCGTTCAGAAATTCTGACCGAGAGACGATACCCAGGTAGGGTGTTTTCGCTCGACTACAGCAAAGGCCGCTAGATGAGCGACGAGACACCCGGAATGACGAGCCGGTTCGACGGCATGTTAGGAAAGGTCATTCTGCTCGCGTACTGCTGCATGTTGGCAGGAATGGTGTCTGTTCCTCTCGTCTTGCTCGCTGGTCTTTCCCCTGCTCTGGTTGCTATTCTCGCCGCGACGGGCGTGACGATTGCCTTCACCAGCTTGACCCGCACCTAGACCGGAATTGCAGCCAAATTAAGCCCGCCCCGAAAGGTCAGCGGGCTTTTTGCGTTTACCCCGAAGCACAGCGGCTTGGCCCCGCTGTATTGTCCAACTGACAGACTGCTGGGAGCGGTAATCGCTGCCTTATGCGAACTTCGGCGCCTCACCCTCGTAAGGGGTGACCACATGCAGATCGGTTGCGGATGACAACCAAACGCCTAAGCCTAGTCAGCCCGGGCGGCAGCCGGTCTCCATGTGGTGAACGCCCGACCGCCCTTCCGCCGCCGAGTGCGGCCAACACGGTGCGTCTCACCACACCCTCTTTCTCCCCCTCCGCCTCTCCACGGAGTTTGCCAGCCTCGCGCTGGCTTTTTTACACCTACGCCCATGAGCGACACCAAACCCACCAAGGGCCAGAAGCCCAAGGCTGCGGCGCGTCCTCAGGGGCGCCCCAGCGACTTCACAGTAGATATGGCAGACCGCATCTGCGAGCGACTTGCAGAAGGTGAAAGCCTGCGATCCATCTGCCGTGACGACAGCATGCCGAACCGGGCAACCGTGTTCCGCTGGCTTGCCGCGAACAAGGAGTTCAGCGACCAGTACGCACACGCGTGCGAGGCTCGTGCCGAAGGCATGTTCGAAGACATGCTCGACATTGCGGATGAGACAACGTTCGACACGGTCATCGGCGAGAACGGTGATCGTGCGAATACGGAATGGATCAGCCGCTCGAAGCTGCGCGTAGACACGCGTAAGTGGATGCTGGCACGCATGCAGCCGAAAAAGTACGGCGACAAGATCACTCAAGAGCTGACCGGCGCCGACGGCGGTGCCATCCAAGTCCAATCCGCTGCCGCCCTGACCGACGACCAGCTCGCGGCCATCGCAGCAGGCAAACCATGCACCTGACACCGCAACAAGCTGCTGCCATCCTTCTGGAACGTCGCACGGCGCGCAATGACCTGGTCACCTTCGCCTCGCGTGTGCCGGTTCCTGGCTCTCCTTCCGAGGATGCCGATGAGGCGGCGCCGATCCCGCTGATCGAGAGCCAGCAGGCCGAGCACCACAAACTGATACTTCGCGAGCTACAGGCGTGCATGACGAAGCGGCACGGACGGTTGATGATCATGGCCCCGCCCGGCTCCGCCAAGAGCACCTACGCGACTGTCGTGGGACCGAGCTGGTTCTTGGGTCGAGAGGCAAACCGCCGCGTCATCCTGGCGAGCTATGGCTCGGACCTGGCTGGGCGTCATGGTCGACGCACTCGGCAACTGCTGCGCGCACCTGAAACGACCGGGATCCTGCAGTGTGAACTGAGCGCCGAATCCCGCTCGGCTACCGAATTCGCCCTGACAAACGGCAGCGAGTACATCGCCGGCGGCATGATGTCCGGCATGACCGGTAACCGCGCGCACGGCATCGTCATCGACGACCCGATCAAGGGCCGCGAGCAGGCGGACTCGCAGACGGTGCGGGACAAGACGTTCGCTGCCTACGAGGACGACCTGCTGACGCGTCTGATCCCTGGCGGCTGGGTCGTCATCATCAACACGCGATGGCACGAAGACGACCTGTGCGGCCGCATCCTGCCCGAGAACTGGTCAGGCGAGTCCGGCGACATCGAATGCCGAGACGGCAACGTTTGGCGCGTGCTGTGCCTGCAGGCTGAATGCCAGACGAACACCGACCCGCTCGGCCGCAAGCCTGGCGAAATGCTGTGGACGGAATGGTTCGACGCCAAGCACTGGGCGCAGTTCCGCCTGAACCGTCGCACTTGGTCGAGCCTTTACCAGCAGATCCCGGCGCCGGCCGAGGGCATCCTGTTCCGCAAGGACGACATGGGCACCTACGACAAGGTGCCGGACGGCCTGCGCATCATCGGGGGCAGCGACTATGCAGTAACGCCTGACGGCGGCGACTGGACTGAGCACGGAATCATGGGCATCGCACCTGATGGCACGTGGTACTTGCTGGATTGGTGGCGCGGCCAGGTCGGCCCCGAGGAATGGATCGAGCGGAAGATCGACATGATGGTCCGCTGGTCGCCTCTCGCATGGTTTGGCGAGGCAGGCCCGATCCGGCGCTCCACCGAGGGCCGCCTGCGCGCCAGGATGATCGATCGAGCCGCGAAATGCCGCATCGAGTGGCTGCCGTCGATCCAAGACAAGGCCACGCGTGCGCAGTCTGCCATCGCTCAGGCCGGCATGGGTCGCCTACTGTGGCCTCGCGCCGCCTGGGTGGCTGAATTGCAGCGACAGTGCCTCGTTTTCCCGGCTGGCTCACCCGACGACGGCGTCGACACGATATCGATCCTCGCCCGCGGCGCTGACACGCTGGGCAAAGCGACGAAACCAACCCCTCAACGACCGAGGCCGCACGCAGCCCCGGGCGGCTGGATGGGATAACCAATGGCTGACACGAAAGACAAAGACCTGCACGCCGAAGGCCTGCGCATCTACGACATCGCCATCGAGCGCGACAACGAGAACCGCGAGCGCTACTCGGATGACGTGCGTTTCGCGCGCCTGAGCGAGCAATGGCCGGAGAAGGTGCGGCAGCAGCGCGAGAAGGACGGGCGCCCTTGCCTGACCATCAACAAGCTGCCCGCCTTCATCCGCCAGGTCGTGAACGACGCGCGCCAGAACACGCCGCAGATCAAGTTTCACGCGGTTGGCGAAGGCTCGGACCAGTGGACCGCCAAGGTGCTGGACGGCCTGGTGCGCAACATCGAGGTGACGTCGAACGCTGACGTGGCTTACGACACGGCCATCGAGAACGCGGTGACCGGCGGCGTTGGCTACTGGCGCATCACCACCGACTACACCAGTGACGACGCGTTCGACCAGGACATTCGCATCGAGCCGATTCCGAACTCGCTGTCGGTCGTGCCGGACGCATATGACATGGGCGCCGACTCGGCCAACTGGAACGACGCGTTCGTCACCGAAACGTACTCGCTGGACGCGTTCAAGGCGAAATGGCCCAAGGCTGACACAGCAAGCTTTGAAGGCGACCGCCGCGGCGAATGCCATCCGGACTGGCTCGAAGGCGACGACATCATGGTCGCTGAGTGGTGGAAGCGCCGCGAGGTCGAGAAGACGCTGATCAAGCTGTCTGACGGCACGGTGATGTTCGAAGAGCAGCTCGCAGATCCGGTGCTGCAGGACGTGCTGAAGGTGCAAGGCATAACCGAAGTCGCCCGCCGGCCGGTGCGCTCGATGCAGGTCACGCAGCACATCATGAACGGCGTCGAGATCATCGAGACGAACGAATGGGCAGGTAAGTACATCCCGATCGTGCCCGTCTACGGCGACCAGGTCATCATCGACGGCAAGCGTCACCTGAAGTCGATGATCCATGACGCGAAGGATGCGCAGCGCAGCTTCAACTTCTGGCGAACCACTACGACTGAGGTGGCTTCACGCGCACCGCAATCGCCATGGGTCGGTCCGGTCGGCGCGTTCGCATCCGATACGAATTGGGCGACCTCGAACACGGTTGCGCATCCATACCTGGAGTACGACGGTGATGTCCCGCCCCAGCGAATTTTCGCCGGTGGCCCGGATGCGGCCTCGATGCAGGAGGCGATGAACGCGTCCGACGACATGAAGTCCGTCATGGGCCTGTATGACGCCTCGCTGGGCGCTCAGTCGAACGAGACGAGCGGCCGCGCGATCCTGGCACGCCAGCGTGAAGGCGACGTCTCGACGTTCAACTTCACCGACAACCAGAACCGCGGCATTCGCCACACCGGCCGCATCCTGGCCGATCTGATCCCGAAGACGTACACGGTCGAACGCATCATCAGGGTGATCCATGAAGACGGTACGAACGAGAACGTCAAGATCAACGCGCCGACGCAACCGATCCAAGCGCAGCAGCAGGCCGCCCAAGGCCAGCAGCAGCCAGCAACGCACGAGCAGATCGGCATCGAGCACGTCTATGACCTGACGAGCGGCAAGTACGACGTCACCTGCGAGAGCGGCCCGAGCTACACCACGCAGCGCGAGGAAGCAGCCCAACAGATGATGAACTTCATGCAGGCCTACCCTGCCGCCGCTCCGGTGATCGGCGACCTGTTCGCCAAGAACCTGGACTGGCCGGGTGCTGAAGAGATTGCCGAGCGTCTGAAAGCCATGCTGCCGCCGCAGATTCAGGGCCAGAACCCGCAATTGATGCAGGCACAGCAGGTCATCCAGCAACTTCAGCAGGCCATGGGGCAATTGCAGCAGCAGTTACAGGAAGCCGAGCGGGACAAGTCGCAAGACAACCGCAAGCTCGACATTGATGCGTTCAAGGCAGTCACCGAACGAATCGACAAGCTTGGCCTGACGATCACGCCTGAAGCTGCCGCCGCGCTGGGATTCCAGCTTTTGCAGCCGACCATGCAAGCGATCGATGGCCCGGACATCACGCCCGGCGGCCAGCAGCAGATTCCGGCGCCGGCGCCGCAAGAGCAACCGCAACCAGCGATGCCGCAGCCCATGCCAGGGCCTGCGCAACCACCTGAAGGAATAGCATGAAGAAACTGACTCTCGCGGCCGTCCTGTGGCTGCTCGCGCTGTGCAGCGGCACGGCTTACGCTGAAGGCAACTCGTTAATCATCACGCAGCGTAATAGCGCCGACACGGGAAACATCCTGCGCACGTTGCCGAACCCGCCGACCGATGGCCTGCTGATCTGGAACAAGTCCACGAATCTGCCGTCGTACCTGACGGTGGGCTCTGGCCTCGTCTCGAGCAACGGCGTGCTGTCCGCGCTGCCGACCACGCAGATCAATGCCGACTGGAACGCCACCAGCGGCGCCGCCCAGATCCTCAACAAGCCCGCACTCAAGACGGTGGCGATCACCGGCCAGGCTGCGGATCTGACCGGACTCGCGCCGGTGGCCACGTCGGGATCGTATTCTGACCTGTCGAACAAACCTGTTCTGTTCAGCGGCTCGTATGCTGACCTCAGTGGCAAGCCGACGCTGTTCAGTGGTGCCTACGCTGACCTGACGGGCAAGCCGGCATTCGCCGCGGTGGCGACAACTGGCAGCTACAACGACCTGACCGATAAGCCGACCATCCCGGCGCCGTACTCGTTCGACTTCGGCGAACCGGTGGCGCGCACTTTGGCCCTGTCGACCGCCTACCAGGCGTCGAACACTGCGAAGCCATCGATCATCACGATCAGCACGAGCTGCACCGCCTCGCTGACGCTGACCGCTGGCGGTACATGCACGCTGCAGGTTCGCACGTCGCCTACGTCCGGCCTGAACTGTTCGAATGGCACGCTGTACGCGGTCAACACGAACGCCAACACCGGCACGCTGGCTGTCGGCCTGGGCCTGAACCAGCGCATCGGCAGCACCGTCGACATCAAGCTGCGCGCCGGCGCCTTCTTCATCCTGTGCCCGGTGTCGGGCACGTTCACCGTCGACGCAGCCGTCGACCAAACCGCCGGCTGATCCGGCAAATTTAGGAGCATTTACGCATGGACGAACTGGAACAATCGGCAGAAATGTCGAATTCCGACGCCGCAGCCCAATCTGCCGCCGAGGAACATGAACAGGCGGCAGACCAACACGATGCCCAAGTCGACGCGGCCTCGCAAGAGCAACCCGAAGAGGACGAGGAAATCGAGATAGGCGGCAAGAAGGTCGCCATGCCCAAGAGCATCGCAGCCGAGATCAAGGCCGGCACGATGCGCAACGCCGACTACACGCAGAAGACTCAAGCAGTAGCGGCCGAACGCAAGGTTGTCGAGGCCGAGCGTGAGCAGGTCCGCCAGCAGGCGGCCCAGCATCAGCAGTACCTCGATGACGTCGCCGACGTGCGCGCCATCGATAAGCAGCTCAAGCAATTCGCCGAGTTCGACTGGTCCCGCATCATTCGCGAAGACCCGGTCCAGGCGATGGAGCTGCAGCAAGCCCAGCGTCAGCTCGAAGCAGAGCGCGGCGCGAAAGTGCAAAGCATCACGCAGAAACAGAACGAACAGGCACTGGCTGAGCAGCAGGCAACTGCCAAGCAAATCCAGGACGCGGAAGCGTATGTGCGGCGTGAAATCCCGAGCTGGTCGCCCGAACGGACGGCGCAGATCAACACTTTCGCCGAGTCTCAGGGCGTGAAGATGGATCCGGAAACGGCCCGCTTCCTGCTCAAGAACCCGGCGTTCTTCAAGATCATGCACAACGCCGAACTGTTCGACCAGCTCTCGAAGAAACAGGCGGCAGCAAAGCCCGCCACCCCGGCCGCGCCCCCTGCTCCGGTCACCCGCGTTGGCGCTGCCCGCGCAACCGCGGCAAAGGACCCGAGCAAGATGAGCACTTCCGAGTGGATGGAACATCGCAACAAGCAGTTGCGCAGCAAACGCTGACGCTACCCACGCAAACGTTACCCGACCCGCCTTGAGCGGGTTTTTTCATTTCTGGAGCCTTAAAAATGCCGAATACCCTGCTGACCCCGCAACAAATCACCCGTGAAGCACTGCGCGTGCTGCACCAGAAGGCCAACTTCATCGGTTCGATCAACCGCCAATACGACGACCGCTTCGCCAAGTCCGGCGCGAAGATCGGCTCGACCATCCAGGTCCGTCTGCCGAACGAATACGTCGTCCGTACCGGCGCCACGATGGTCCCGCAAGATACCGTCGAGAGCCAAGTGCCCCTGACGGTCAACACCCAGAAGGGTGTGGACCTGCAGTTCACCTCCGTCGACCTGACCATGTCGCTGGACGACTTCAGCTCACGCATCATCGAGCCGGCAATGTCGGTCCTGGCCGCAAACATCGAAGCCGACGCGCTGTCGATGGCCAACGACATCCACCAGGTCGTCAACAACATCGGTTCGACCCTGAACATGCGCCAGATGCTGCTGGCCAAGAAGGTGCTGACCGACGCGCTGGCCCCGAGCGGCAACCGCAACCTGCTGATGAACACCCAGGACACCGTCGACGCGATCGACAACCTGAAAGGTCTGTTCCAGGACTCGACCGCCATCGCCAAGCAGTACCGCGAGGGCGTGATGGGCACCACCGCCGGCTTCGGCGACATCATGGAAAACACCATCCTGGGCGGCACGACCACCGGCACCGCTCTCTCGGCGACCGGCTACACCGTCAGCGGCGCCGGTCAGACCGGTTCGTCCATCACCGTCGCAACCGGCTCGACCACGTTCAAGAAAGGCGACGTGATCACCCTGGGCATCAACCGCGTGCACCCGGAAACCAAGGTCGACACGGGCAACCTGCACATGTTCGTCGTGACCGCGGACTACGCGGGTGGCGCCGGCACGCTGCAGATCGCCCCGGCCATCGTCACCTCGGGTCCGCGCCAGAACGTGACCGCATCGCCGGCCAACGGCGCAGCAGTCACCAAGATCGGCGGCGCATCGCAGGTGTACCGCCCGTCGCTGGCCTACCACCAGGACGCGTTCACGTTCGCGACCGCCGACCTGGTCATGCCGGATGGCGTGGACTGGAAAGCCCGCGAAACCTTCGACGGCATCTCGATGCGCATGGTCCGTCAGTACAACATCAACAACGACACCTTCCCGTGCCGTCTGGATGTGCTGTACGGCTACGCGACCCTGCGCCGCCAACTGGCGGTCCGCATCCTGTCGAACTGATCGACGCCACCCATGAAGCCCTGCCCGCGAAAGCCGGCGGGGCTTTTTCATTGGAGTTCACATGGAATACCCGAAAGCCCTGTACCTGTCCGGCCAGCAGTTGGTCGTTGACGACGCGGAGCAGGAAGGCGCCGCGCGCGCTGATGGCTACGACGACTGGCACGCGGACCACGAGCGTACGAATGCGCCGGCCGAAGCTATCGAAGCGTCCGCACCGCGCAAGACCCGCACCACCAAAGGCTAAGCCATGCCATTCACCAACTACGCCGAGCTGCAAGCCGCGGTGAAGGGATGGCTGCACCGCTCCGACCTGACCGCGCAGATCCCCGACTTCATCGCCTTGGCTGAAGCGAGCATCAACCGCATCGCCCAGGTGCGCTCGATGGAAAACGAGGTGCCGCTCGCTGTAGCTGTGGGTGCGCGCGTCGTTGGCCTGCCGGCTGGCTTCATGTCGCCGCTCGCGGTGTGGATGGGACCGAATCGCCGCGAACTGGCGCCGGCCACGCCGGAAGAACTGCCGATCACCACGACGCCCGGACGCCCGACTTACTGGGCCATCGACGGCACGAACCTGGCGTTCGATTGCCCGAGCGACATCGCGCGCACGGCGACCCTGCGCTACCGCGGTGGCTTCAAGTTGTCCGTCGCCGCGCCCACCAACGCGCTGCTGACCAAGTACCCGGACATCTACCTGTACGGGGCGCTGCTCCAGGCTGCGCCCTGGCTGCGTGACAACGACTCGATACCGCTCTGGCAGGCCATGTACGGCCGGGCCGTCAACGAGATCAACGCGACTGAAAGCCGCTCGCGTGCTGTCGCTCCCCTGCGTACCGAGATCGCGCAGGTGCTCGGCTGCGGTGACTTCGACATCTATAGGGGGCACTAATGGCGCTCGAAACTGGCACCTACATCAGCGACTTCGTCATCACGAACCCGACTCCGGGCGACCCGAAGTCGCAAGGCGACGATCACCTCCGCCTCATCAAAACGGTTCTCAAGGCCTCGTTCCCAAACTTCAGCGGGCCGATGACAGTCGCGCACGACCGCGTGGCATCGATCGACTACGTGAACCAAACCGCGTTCTCGAGTGCTCTGCCAGGCCAGCCCGGTGGCGCGCTGACCTACGAGATCGTCTCGCAGAACGGAGCGGCTAACTGGCGCCGCAACGACATCAACAGCAGCAGTGAGCGCCTGGCCCAAGTGCAGGCCGCTGCCCTTTCCTTCGGAATCTGACCATGGCAAAAACTAACACCGCTGCCTTCGCGCAGACCCCGAAAACTGCGACTGCGGTAGCTACTGGTGCCGCAGCCAATATTGGCACGGATGCTCCGACCAACGTGGTGCAGCTGATGCAGGCAGGACCGGACGGTTGCATTGTCACGCGACTGACGGCAGAGCCCCGAGCAACGCTAACAGGACCTACGAGCCTAATCCTGCTGCTTGCCAAATCGGCAGACAGTTACGCCACGATGCGTCTAATCGACTCGGTGACAATGCCGACACAGACGCTGAGCACTGCGGCCGGTATCACCAAGACCTATTTCGGTGATTTTACGGAAACGACGCCTTTGCGACTCGAAGCCGGAGACCGTCTCTACTTCGGTTCGCAAGTTGCATTGGCGGGCGGCATCGTGTGCCGTGCTGAGTACACGGACTTCTAATCATGCCATATCCGTACGGTACAAACTCCGGCCCGACAGGGCGCTTAGCGGCTCCAGGTCTACCGCGCCGCGTCAATGGCGGAGCCGTAGCTGATCCACTTGGATTTCCGGCCAAATTTATCCTTGCCAGAACCGATCAGGCCATTCGAATTCCGGACTGGGTTCAGTATGTTCGGATGGGAGCGACAGGTAAAGGCGGGGACTCGGTCAATCGAAGTGCAACGCCTTACTACGGCGGGGCAGGAGGAGCCGGATTCGCTGGCACCGCGGTGGTCAGAGCCGTTCCTGGCGCTCTCATATACGTGCGCCTTGACCCGACAGGAATGATCGTCGAGGGGCTTGGCTACCGGTTGATCGGAGGGCGCGGCGCAGACGGGACAACGTCATCAGGCGGTACGGGCGGCCTCGGGTCAGGTGGCGATGTCAACTTTTCAGGCGGGAACGGTGCTGCGCCCACTGGCTCTACCAGCGGATCCGGAGGCTCGGCAGCTGGTCGTGGTGGAGCCGGAATCTCGGCGAGCACTGGTAGCACCCAAGGCCCTTCCGGCTCGCCAGGGAGTGGCTACTTATCCGGCGCCGCGCCAGGTGGCTCCTCAAACACTAGCCTTCCCGGTTTGGTTGGGTCCTCAGGAGCGCAAAGCGTGGGCTCCGCGCTAATCACTGTGGCAACACCCCAGCCCGCTGGAGTTTCTGACGGTGGAGATGGCGGCGGCGGCGCTGGAAGCAACATGAATACAAACGGCGCAAGCCTTGGTGGAGCGGCGTTCGCCCTGATCGAATTTTGGTGAAGGACAAATCATGATCGACTATCGCAACTGCGTGAAAGTAAAAGATGGCGTTGTTACCCGCGAGCCGGTTCCTGAGTTTCTAACTAATTCGCAGATTCCGATCGACCAGATTGCGGATTTGACGTGGCTGAACATTCCAGAATTCGCCGGCTACGGATGGTGGCCTGTAGTTAACCAATGGCCGGAACTGGGAAAGTACCAAAGCTACGACGGCGAAGAAGTGCTGACAATTGATGCTGCCAACACGGTCGTCATTTCAACGATTGCCGTGCGCGATTGGACTGCCGCTGAGATTAAGTCCTACAAGATGGCTCAGAACCGCCGCATCACTCCGACCGCGCTTCGCTACCGTTTTACCGACGACGAGAAGGTCGGCTTCGAACTAGCAATGCTGGACGATCCGACGTCGCCTGCAGGCCGACAAGCCGCGGCCACGATGCGCGCACTGCAAAAAGACCTGTTCGTCGGCGGCCAGGCAGACCTGAACAGCCCCGCCCTGCAAGCGCGCGTCCAGCAGCTAGAAACGCTGGGCGCGATCGCTGCAGGTCGCGCTGAAGAAATCATCTGGGGCGAGATCGAGCCCCGAGAGGTTCCATAAATGACGAAAGTGACCATCCCGAACTGCGGGTCGGTCGGGGTGGTCATGGACCTCTCCGCGCACGAACTGCCGCCGAACGCGTGGACGGACGCGCGCAACATGCGGTTCCTCGATGGATCTGCACGCCCGTTCTTCGGCCACGGTCCTGTGTACGGCTCGCCGGCCGTGATTCCGCTGCACGTTCTTCCGCTTAGAATCGGCCAGGCGCTGTATTGGCTGTACGCTGGCGACAAGAAGATCTACGCCACGACCGTAACGAACGGCACCGCGGTGCACACGAACCTGACGCGCCAGAGCGCAGGCGCCGACGTCGACTACAGCGGCGCGCCGAACACATGGACGAGCGCGACGCTTTCCGGTATCCCGATCCTGAACAACGGCATCGATCCCCCGCAGCGCTGGGATTTGTCCACGGCTACCCGCTTCCAGACGCTGGACAACTGGCCGGCGAATACGACGTGCAAGGCGATGCGCGCCTACCGCAACTTCCTGATCGCGCTCGACGTGACCAAGGCCGGCACTCGCTACCCGTTCATGGTCAAGTGGTCGTCGCCGGCTGACCCGGGCGGCGTGCCGATTACCTGGGATCCGAACGACGCGACGCAGGATGCCGGCGAGTTCGATCTGGCCGAAGGTGGCGACTACGTCATCGACGGCCTGCAGCTGCGCGATAGCTTCATGATCTACAAGCAGCAGAGCGTGTGGCGCATGGACTTCACTGGCGGCGCTTACGTGTTCAGCTTCCGCAAGGTGCTGGGCGTGTCCGGAGCGATGAACCGAAACTGCATCGTCGAACTGGACGGCTGGCACTTCGTGCTGACCGGCTCCGACGTCGTGATCCACGACGGCCAATCGTCTCAATCGGTGCTGGACAAGGTCGCGCGCCGGGCGCTGTTCCAGGACATGGACGTCGCCTACAACGATCGCTCGTTCGTCTTCAAGAACCCGTTCCTGAACGAAGTCTACGTCTGCTACGTGCCGATCGGCTCGACCATGCCGACGAAGGCTCTCGTGTGGAACTACGTCGACAAGACCGTCAGCTACCGCGACATGCCGTCCGTGCACCACGCGAACTATGGGCCCGTCGATAACACGCTGGGCGGCTCCTGGGCGGCCGACAACGACGCTTGGGATACCGACCTGACGGCCTGGAACGGTCCGGACTTCACGCCGTACCTCACGCGCGTGCTGATGGCGTCGAACGAGCAGCAGCTGTACATGCTCGACGCCTCGGCCACGTTCAACGGTGTGCAGCCGGTCGCGTATCTGGAGCGGCGCGGCCTGGGCTTTGCCGACGACGAGTACACAAAGCGTGTCACACGGGTTCTCGCGCGCATCACTGGCAACAAGGGGCAGACGGTTCTGATCAAGATCGGCGGCCACCAGACGGACCCGTACGCCGACCCCGAATGGACGATGGTGTTCGAGCACGTCATAGGCGAGTCGGTACGCGCCGACATGTTCGTCGACTACCGCTATGTCGCGATCCGGTTCGAGACAGGGACCGCGGCTCAATGGCGTCTCGACTCTTACGATCTTGATGTGCAAAGAGGGAGCCAATATTGAAACCAACACGAGGCGCAACAGCGCCCTACAAGCCCGGGCCGCCGCCAGCCGACTTGCCGGCCAGCGCACAGCGTTACCTGGACGACGAGTTGAACCGCATTGCCGGACTGCTCCAAAGCCAGATGTCGATGCTGTTCGGCGACTCCCTCGGCCTCTCGCCCATGTCGGCGCCGCCGGCAAATCCCAAGTCTCCGATGATCGTCTACACCGACGCCGTCACATGGGACCCGGGCACCGGCGAGGGCTACTACTACTTCAACTCGCACGGCGTATGGACGCCGCTCGGGTAACCTGAAAGGAATGACATGGGCTTCTTGAAACAGTTGGTGGGCCTGGAAGGCGCTTCGCAGACCGGCAATTCGACCTCGACGTCGAGCTCGACTACCAAGACAACCCTTGACCCGGCGATTCAAAGTCTGATCTTCGGGAATAATGGTAGCGGCGGTCTGCTGTCGCAGTTCTCTTCGTTGCTTAACAAACCGCAGGACGCGGGCCTGCAGCAGTACGGCAATGCCAACAACAATTTTCTCGGCACTTACGGCGGCCAGAACCTGAACTCGATCCAGCAGGCTGCACAAGGGCTGCTGGCTGGCACTGGCACGCCGACGGTGAGCGCTGCAGGCGCTTCCCTGCCCGCCTACGCCGTAGGCAACCAGATCAAGGCTCCTGCGCAAAATGGAATCGACCTTTCCGGCACGTTCAACACGCTGCTCGGCGGGGGCAACACTGATGCCCTGATGAAGTCGCTGCAGGCTGGTAACGCGCTGACGAACGAACAGTTGGCACAGAACCAAGGCAACACGATCAGCAACTTCCAGAAAACCGTTCTCCCGTCGATCCGTGGCGGCGCCATCGCCGCCGGCCAGTACGGCAGCTCGCGCCAGGGCATCGCAGAAGGAAACGCGATCGGCGACCTGACCAAGCAGCTCAACGACCAGTCCACGCAAGTCAGCCTGGCGAACAGCGCGAACAACGCGAACGCCCTGGCAGGTGCATACGAGAACGGCCAGAATCGTGCGCTATCGGCCGCACAAGGTCTGAGCGCGCAGCAGTACGGCGTCGCCGGCCAGAACGCGAACACGGCGAATCAGGCCGAGTTCATGAACGTTGGCAACTCGTTCGATGCCAGCAAGTACAACGCCGGCCTGCAGCAGCAAGCCAATCTGGCTAACCAGCAGGCGCAGTTCACAAACAACGCCCAGAACAACGGCGCCGCGGTGGCCGGGTCTGGTCTGCTGTCCGGGCTGATGGGCCAGGCGTATGGCGTCGGCAGCAACCAGAACAACTACCAGTTGGGCCAGTACGGCGCTATCAACAGCCTGTTGGCGCCATACCTGAACGCCAACGCTACGACAACGACGAACGGCACGAACTCGCAGCCGATCTACGAGAACCGCGGGCAAAGCTTCCTGTCGAGCGTCGGCAGCCTGGCATCACTGTTCGGCTAATTAGGAGGAAACATGGGATTGTTGACCAACCTGCTGGGCCTGAGCCCGGAGCAAACGCAGGGCTTGCTGGGCTTCAGCGCGGCACTCGCTCAGTCGTCCGGACCTAGCCGCTTCCCGACTTCCGGCGCCCAAGGCCTTGCCGCTGCGCTGCAGGGCTACCAGCAAGGCGTAAATGGCTACCAGGATCGCGAGCTGCAGAAGCAGGCGCAAGGGCTGCAGTCGCAACTGCTTGGCATCAAGCTGAAGGACGCCGAGAGCGATCTCGCGAACCAGCAGATGTTGCGTGAACGAGCACTGCGAATTGCGAAGCGGCTTTCCGGTGGGGGTGCTGAACTGCCATCGCAGGCAGATCAGCAGGCTCCGATGGCATCGGCCATGCCTGGCGGCGCGATGTCGCCGAAGGTCGGCGGCCCGGACTGGATGCAGGCGTACCAGCAGCAGGCTGGCGGTCAGATGCCGGCTGCAACGTCGGCGCCGGCAGCTCCCGCGTCGCGCGGGAATGCCACGCAAGATTTCTTTAACCGAGCAGCGACCGAAGCGCAAATCAGGAGCGAGGAAGGCGACATCGACGGCGCCAATAAGGCATGGGAGCGCGCAGCAAAGTTCCTTCCAGAGGTGCACAAGATCGAGGTCGCACTGGACGGTAACAACAAGCCCGTCAACGTGATCACCTACAAGGATGGCCGCCAGGAGGTGAGCCAATATGGGGCCAAGCCGGACATCACGGAGGTTCGCCTAGGCAACCGCGCGAAGTTCGTCGACAAGAACAGCGTCGCGCCTGGTACCGAATACCTGATCGGCCAGTCGCCAGATTCCGTCGCCGCTGACCGCCGCGCCGCTGCTGACCGTGCTGCTGGCGGCGCCGAGCCGTCTCTGAACGACGCGACGCTCGATTTTTTGGCTGACCAAGCTGTGCGCGGTGACACTTCTGTCTACCAGAACCTTGGCCGCGGGGCGCAAGGTGCAGCGAACCTCGTCGCGCTGCGTACGCGGGTGGCGCAGAAGGCACAGGGGCTAGGCCTGTCTGGCGCAGACCTGGCGTCGATTGGCGCCGACTACCAGGGTCAGAAGGCCGCGCTGCGCACGTCCGGCAACATCAGCGCGCGTGTGGAGAATGCGATCGCCGAGGCAGACCAGCTCGCGCCTCTGGCGGTAGCCGCCGGCCGCGACGTGTCGCGCTCCGGCTTCCTCCCGTTCGGCAAAGCGCAAGCGATGTTCAACACGCAGACCAACGACCCGGCGCTGAAGAAGTTCGCTACCGCGAACAACGGCCTGGTGTCGGCCTACGCCGGCGCGATGGCGCGCGGCCAGAAGCCGACCGTGTCGGACTACGACCACGCGCGCGAGATCCTGTCGGCTGCCCAGAGCCAGGAAGCGTACGAGGCCACGGTGCAGCAGATGCAGCTAGAGATGAAAGCAGCGTCGGCGGCGCCGAAGTCGGTCCGCCAGCACCTGCGCAACGAGATCAGCGGCCAGGGCAACGACCACGGTGCCGTTACGGTGCCGAACCCGGTCGCCTCGCCGGCGCCGCAGCAGAAGTTCGACATGCTGCCGCCGGCCGCGCAATACGACGGCAAGCGCATGCGCGCCGATAACGGAACTACCTACGTCTCGCGCGGCGGGAAGTGGGTCAAGGAGTAACACATGGGCTACACCCTGCTTGACGAGAACGACCAGCCCGTCAAGGGCCGCTACACGCTGCTACCGGACAATACGCCGGCGCCGAAAAAGAAAGGCTTCGGCGAGCAGCTTAACGACGCAATAAGCGATGCACCTCGCCAAGTCGGGCTGACCGCGCGCTATCTCCTCGAGGGTACTGGCGGAGCATTCGACGCGCTGATCGGCAATCCTCTGCGCACGCTTGCGCGCCCCGTACTTGGCAATAAGGCAACGGCGGACACGGGTGGTACGCTCGCCGACCTGGTGGGACTGCCTAAGCCGCAGACCGCTCAGGAGCGCATTGTCGCCGATGCCTCGCGCACTCTGGCCGGTGGTGCCGTTCCACTGGGGGCTGCTGGGGCCTTGGCAGGGCGCTCGAACGGCGCAACGCAGGCTGTCGCTCGAGCGCTGGCGGCAAATCCGGCGCAACAACTAGCATCGGCAGCAGCAGCCGGCGGCGCTGGCGGCTACACGCGCGAGACAGGAGGAAACGATGCGTCGCAACTCCTAGCGTCCTTGGCTGCCGGCGTGGCGGCACCTGCGGCATTGGTAGGAGGCCAACGTGTAGCCGGGGCTGTAGCTCGTCAGGCTGCAAAGCGTTCTGCACCGACACCGCAGCAGGCGGCGCAGATTGACATCACCATCAACAATGCGCTGCACGATTCCGGTCTGAAGTTGGACGATCTTCCGGCCCAGGTGGCACAAGGTATTCGAAACGACGTCGCCGCAGCGTTCCGCACTGACAATCTTGTATCTCCGGACGCTGTGCGCCGCTTGGCTGACTATCGTCTGACGGGTCTGACTCCAACCGCCGCCGGCCTGACCCTCGATCCAGCAGTCGTCACACAACAGAAGAACCTAGCCAAGCTTGGGATCAATAGCAAGGACCCCACCGCACAGTTCTTGGGGCAAACCGAAAATCGCAATAATCAGTTGCTCAAGGCTGGGTTAAACAACCTCGGCGCCAATACTAGCGACGACGCATATGCTGGGGCAACCCGAGTGATCGGCGCGCTCGAGCGGCGCGATGCACGTGCGCAGGATCTGATCGGTCTCCTCTACGATCGAGCTCGTGACAGTGCCGGCCGGAGTGCTGAGCTCGACAGCTTTTCATTCGCTAACCGAGCCGGCGACCTGCTGCATGACGCCAATGTTGAAAGCTTCCTGACGCCGGACATCCGCAACAAGCTGAACGGCTTCGCCGATGGTTCTATCCCCTTGACGGTCGAGATCGCAGAACAGTTCAAGACCGGACTTGGCCGCGTGCAGCGCAACAGCACAGACGGCAACGTGCGACATGCTCTCGGACTTGTGCGGCAGGCGCTGGATGATACTCCGTTGCGTAACCCTTCTGGTGCGGCACCGATCAACGGCGGCAACCAAGTCATGTCACTGGATGGCCAACTTGGCGCGCCCACGCAGAACTTAGGCCAGGAAGCCATCGACGCCTTCAATCGGGCGCGTCGAGTGAACCGTACCTACATGGGTATCGTCGAGCGTACGCCGGCACTTCAGGCAGTACGCGATGGTGTCGAACCAGACAAGTTCGTGCAGCAGTTCATCGTCGGCAATGGAAGCAAAGCGAGCGTTATGGACGTGGCGCAGCTCAAGAGTTCGATCAAAGCCAGTCCTGACGCCATGCAGGCGGTGCGCGACCAGATCGCGTCTTACCTGAAGTCGTCTGCGTTGAACGGGAAGCCTGACGAGATCGGCAATTTCAGCAGCTCAGGTTACACCAAGGCGCTAAATGCCATCGGAGATCGAAAGCTACGCCTGTTCTTTGAGCCGAACGAGATCGCGCAAATGAAGGCCATTGGCCGCGTAGCTGGCTATGAGCAGGCACAGCCAACTGGCAGCGCCGTGAACAATTCGAACACGGCGTCCGCCGGTGCGGCAATCGCCGAGCGCGTTCTGAAGAACCTACCGTTCGTAAGCCCGGTTTTGAAGAACTACCTCGCAGAGCCTATCCAGACGATCAAGATTGGCAACCAAGCTCAACAGATTCTCGATGTTCCAGCCGCCATTTCAGTGCCTGGACGGTCGGCCACGGCGCCGCTGCTGCGTGCAGGCCTGGGAGTTTCGCCTGCTGCTCTGTTTGGATTCGAGTCAGAGGAAGATCGGCAGCGTCGCTTACTTGCCGCGGCGGGACGCTAACCACGCGTTGATGACCATCGCGAGCATGGCGCCTAGCTTAATCGGGTCGTATTGCATGTGATTCTCCCTTGTTATCTCAACCATTATAGGCCACCCGTCGCGGTGGCCTTTTCTTTTCTACCTATGAAAGCACACCAAATGAGCGAACCAATTTCAGGCGCAGCCGCGGGCGTAGCAGGCTGGAAGATCATCGGCGGCCTGGCCGGCATGGGGGCGCTCGGCGCGGGCATCGCTGCCTTCGTCGTCATGGCCCTGACCAAACCCAAGGACGAGGCCGAGTGGCGCGTTGCCCTCGCTTGCACCCTGATGGGCTCGATCGGCGGCGGCGCTGCGCTGGTCCGTTACCTGGGCATCCAGCACTGGGCGCAAGACGAATTCGGCATGGTCGCGATGATGGCTCTGGCCTTCGCGTGCGGCCTGCCCGCCTGGGCGCTGGTACGCGCGCTGTTCGTGTTCCTGAACAAGCGCAAGGATGCCGGCCTGGACGAACTCGTCGCTGACGCCAAGAAGGTGCTGTGATGCCAGCCGCCACCGACCTGAAGCCATCCGGCGCCTGCCGCGCGCTGATCCGCGAGTTCGAGGGCATGCGTCTCGAAGCCTACCGCGACTCCAAAGGCATTCCGACCATCGGCGTCGGCCACACCAAGGGTGTGCGCATGGGCGACCGTTGCTCGATCCAGCAGGCCGACGTCTGGCTTTCGCAGGATCTGGAGGATGCCGTCGCCGGCGTGCAGATGCTGGTCAAGGCGCCGATCACGCAGAGCATGTTCGACGCGCTGGTGTCATTCACGTTCAACCTGGGCGCGTCGCACCTCGGCGAATCCACGCTGCTCATCCTCATCAACAAGCGCAACTACAAAGCGGCCGCGGAGCAGTTCAAGCGGTGGGTCTATGCCGGCAAAGAGCGACTGACTGGTCTGGAGCGGCGACGTGCTGCCGAGGCCGCGCTGTTCCTGGACGACGGGATTCCATCATGAGCGCGCTGGAACGCCTCTTAGCCGCCGTTCTGCTTGTGATCGTCGTCACATTCTGTGCGGTCCTTGGCCTGCGCTGGTACGGCGGAAGACAGTACGACGCGGGTCACGCCGCAGCCGTCGCCGAGCGGGCCCAAGCCGATGCCAAGGCAGTACTCAAGCGCGCCGACGACAACGCTGCCCTGGCCGCGCGCCAGGACGCCGCCAACACCACCATCACGAAAGCCAAAGATGACGAAATTGCTGATCTTCGCAAGCGCCTTGCTGCTGCTGGCCGGCTGCGCGTCGGCTCCGCAGTATGTCCCGACCGACCTACCGGCCCCGCCCAAGCCGAAAGCGCCACCGGCGGCGACGGCACCGATCCATCCGCCGGGCTGGTTTCAGCAGCGGCTGACCGAGATCTTAAGCAGCTGATCGCCGACGTCGAGACGGACTTGGCAACCGGCCGCTCCTGCCAGCGCTTCCTGCGGGACAACGGGCTGGTGCCGTGATGGACTTCCACGTCATTACCGCGCGCGAGCAGCAACTGGTCATGCAGACGGTGGCCGGCCAGGTGGTGAAGGTGCTGCCGGCGCCGCCCTCGTCGCTTCCTGCCGACGGCGCGCCGGCTCCCCCAGCACCCGGCAAATGAGTGCGAACCGGGCTCCCCTCGCTTCCAGGAAGTGCGCGGCGGCCCGGGCGTTGCCCATCGCCAGCGCCTCGTCGACGGCAGCGGCCAGTTCGGTATCGGTTCGGCTGGTCATGGCGCAGATCATACCCAGCGCGCGGCAACCCAGGGTTGCGTCTTGTCATCCGACATACTGGATGCTCATACAGTATTTTGCAGGTGCAACATGAACGACCGCCCAGCCCTCACTCGCGAAGACCTGAAGGCGATCCACGACCGCAACCGCGGCGACGAGGACGTTGTAGCGCTGCTGTGGGAGATCCATCGGCTTCGCGCCCTGGCGCTCCGATCGCACGATTTCTTCCGGCAGCCGCCAACGTCGACGACGGGCACTATCATGGCACAGTCGCTGTTCCGACTGCTGGAGGAAGAGCCGGTTGTGAAGGAGCAGCCGAAGCTGTAATTCGCTCCGCAATCGCGGAAGTCGCCCTGGATTTTCAAGCCTAAAACGAAGTCGATTGGCATGAATTGCGGAGCGTATTTCGCGTCGAAACCCGCATGAATCCTTGGTTTCTATATGAGCTTAGAAGGCTGATGCTCTATCCAACTGAGCTATGGGCAGTATGGTGATCCGGTCCCGCATGCACGGGACGGCGTCATGATATGAAAACGGGCCGTCGTGGACAGCCCGTCTGCAAACGGTGGTCGGAGTACAAGGATTCGAACCTTGGACCCCCTGCTCCCAAAGCAGGTGCGCTACCGGGCTGCGCTACACTCCGATTGCGGGGATCATACTCCGGCGCCGGGACAGCGTCAATGAAGCCGCCCGGCGTGCGCCATCCTGCGTGGAAGGCGGATTCAGCCTTCGAAGCGGGCGGCGATGCGCCTGGCCATGGACTCGGCCAGCTCGGCTTCCTTGGCCTCGACCATCACGCGCACCAGCGGCTCGGTGCCGGACGGGCGGATCAGCACGCGGCCCTTGTCGCCCAGCTCGCGCTCGACGGCTTCCTTCTCGGCAACGACGGCCTCGTTCTTCGTCCAGTCGAAGCCCGGCTGCACGCGCACGTTGATCAGGGTCTGGGGGAACAGCGTCAGTTCGCTGCAGCAATCGGCCAGGCTCTTGCCGGAGCGTTTAAGCGCCGTCAGGACCTGCAGCGCGGAGACGATGCCGTCGCCCGTCGTGTGCTTGTCCAGGGCCAGCAGGTGGCCGGAGCCCTCGCCGCCCAGGATCCAGCCCCGTTCCTGCATCAGTTCCAGCACGTAGCGGTCGCCGACCTTGGCACGGGCGAAGCCCACGCCCATGTCCTTGAACGCCACTTCGAGCGCCATATTCGTCATCAGCGTGCCGACGGCGCCGGCGACGGGGCCCGTCGCCAGGCGCGCGCGCACCATCACGTACAGCAGCTCGTCGCCGTTGTACAGGCGGCCGTTGGCGTCGCACATGATCAGGCGGTCGGCGTCGCCGTCCAGCGCGATGCCGAGGTCGGCCTTGTTCTCGACGACGGCGCGCGCCATCGCCTGCGGCGCCGTGGCGCCGACGCCCGCGTTGATGTTGAAGCCATCCGGCTTGGTGCCCAGCTCGATCACTTCCGCGCCCAGTTCATGGAACACGTGGGGGGCGATGTTGTAGGCGGCGCCGTGGGCGCAGTCGACGACGATCTTCAGGCCGCGCAGGTCCAGTTCGTTCGGGAAGGTGCTCTTGCAGAATTCGATGTAGCGGCCCTGGGCGTCGCGCAGGCGCGTCGCGCGGCCCAGCTTGTCCGAGGAAACGCAGCCCATCGGCTGGTCGACAGCGTCCTCGATCTCGCTCTCGACGGCGTCCGGCAGCTTGGTGCCGTGTTCCGAGAAGAACTTGATGCCGTTGTCCTGGAAAGGATTGTGCGAGGCCGAGATCACGACGCCGGCCTGCAGGCGCAGCGCACGCACGAGGTAGGCGATGGCCGGGGTCGGCATCGGGCCGGCCAGCATCGAATCCACGCCGGCGGCCGAGAAGCCCGCTTCCAGCGCGGCTTCCAGCATGTAGCCGGAGATGCGGGTGTCCTTGCCGATCAGGACCACGGGACGCTTGCCGGTGCTGCCCTTCGCCAGCACCTTGCCGGCGGCATAGCCGAGGCGCATCACGAACTCTGGGGTAATGGGGGCTTCGCCCACCAGGCCACGGACACCATCCGTACCGAAATATTTGCGTGCCATTCAGTCTTTCCTTAAGTATTCGTCGTCAGCGCTTGCCAGACCTTCAGTGCGTCCACCGTCTCCGCGACATCATGGACCCGCACGATCCGCGCTCCCTGCGCTACCGCAGCCAGTGCCGCGCCCACGCTGCCGGCCAGGCGTTCCTCGACGCCCTTGCCGCCGGTCAGCGCGCCGATCATCGTCTTGCGCGACACGCCTGCCAGCACGGGCAAACCGAGTTCCTCGCGCAGGCGCTTCATGCTGCGGAACAAGACCACATTATGCTCGACAGTCTTGCCAAAACCAAATCCCGGGTCAATCGTGACGCGCTCCCGTGCGACCCCGGCCGCCAGCAGCGCTTCGACCCGTTCGCGCAGGAAGGCGATCACCTCCGCCACCACGTCCTCGTAGTGCGGGTTCGCCTGCATGTTCTGCGGCGTGCCCTGCATGTGCATCACGCACAGGCCGCAGTCGGCATCCTTGACCGCCTCGATGGCGCCCGGCGCGCGAAAGCCGTTGATGTCGTTGATCAGGTCGGCGCCGGCGATGATCGCTTCGCGCATCACCTCGGGTTTGTAGGTGTCGATCGACACGGGCACGCCCAGCTCGCACAGGGCGTAGATGGCCGGCATCACCCGCGCCAGCTCGTCCTGCAGCGACACGGCCGGCGAGCCGGGGCGCGTCGATTCGCCGCCGATGTCGATGATGTCGACGCCGTCGCGGATCATGCGCTCGGCACGCTCGACGGCGAATTCGAGGCTCTGGTAGCGGCCACCGTCGGAAAAGGAATCGGGGGTGACGTTGAGGATGCCCATCACCAGCGCGCGCTGGTTCAGGTCGAAGCCGTAGCGGCCGCATTGGAAGTACTGACGCATGATAAAAAACCAATAAAAGGAACAAAAAAAAGACACCCCGCAGGGTGTCTTTTCATGGAGCATTACCGTGGCAACGCTCCGGGGATGGCGATCAAGCCGGTGCCGTCGCGTTCTGGGCGACGCCGCCGCTGTTGTCGGTCGGCGGGGTGCGCTTGGTCAGCTGCACCGACTTCGGCGGACGCGGTTCGCGGCCGGCCATGATGTCGTTGATCTGCTCGGCATCGATGGTTTCCCATTCCAGCAGGGCCTTGGTCATCATCTCGACCTTCTCGCGGTTTTCCTCGAGCAGGCGGCGGGCCAGCGCATACTGGGTGTCCAGGATGCTGCGGATCTCGGCATCGACCTTCTGCTGCGTGGCTTCCGAGATGGTCTTGACGGAGCCGCCGAAGAAGCCTTCGTTCTCGCTGTCCTCGTACACCATCACGCCCATGCTTTCCGACATGCCGAACTTAGTGACCATCGAGCGGGCCAGCTTCGTGGCACGCGAGAAGTCGTTCGAGGCGCCGGTCGACATCTGGCCGACGAAGATCTCCTCGGCGATACGGCCGCCGAACAGGATCGAGATCTCTTCCAGCATCTTGTCCTTGTAACCGGACAGGCTGTCGTGCTCCGGCAGCTGCCAGGTCAGGCCCAGCGCGTAGCCGCGCGGCATGATCGTGACCTTGTGCACCGGATCGGCCTTCGGCAGCAGCTTGGCGATCACCGCGTGGCCCGACTCGTGGTAGGCCGTGTTGCGGCGCTCTTCCTCGCGCATGACCATCGACTTGCGCTCCGGACCCATGTAGATCTTGTCCTTGGCGTCTTCGAAGTCGATCATCTCGACCAGGCGCTTGCTGCGGCGCGCGGCGAACAGGGCGGCTTCGTTGACCAGGTTGGCCAGGTCGGCGCCGGAGAAGCCCGGGGTGCCGCGGGCCAGGATGTCGGCCTTCACGTCGGTGCCGATGGGCACTTTACGCATGTGCACGTTCAGGATCTGTTCGCGGCCGCGGATGTCCGGCAGGCCCACCATCACCTGGCGGTCGAAACGGCCCGGACGCAGCAGCGCCTTGTCCAGCACGTCGGCACGGTTGGTCGCGGCGATCACGATGGTGCCCGAGGAAGCCTCGAAGCCGTCCATCTCGACCAGCAGCTGGTTCAGCGTCTGTTCGCGTTCGTCGTTGCCGCCGCCCATGCCGGCGCCGCGGTGGCGGCCGACGGCGTCGATCTCGTCGATGAAGATGATGCAGGGCGAGTGCTTCTTGGCGTTCTCGAACATGTCACGCACGCGGGACGCACCCACGCCGACGAACATCTCGACGAAGTCGGAACCCGAGATCGAGAAGAACGGCACTTTCGCTTCGCCGGCGATGGCGCGCGCCAGCAGGGTCTTGCCGGTACCCGGCGGACCGACCATCAGCACGCCGCGCGGGATACGGCCGCCCAGCTTCTGGAACTTGGTCGGGTCCTTCAGGAAGTCGACGATCTCGCCCACTTCTTCCTTCGCTTCGTCGCAACCGGCGACGTCGGCGAAGGTGACGGTGTTGTTGGTTTCGTCCATCATGCGCGCCTTCGACTTGCCGAACGAGAATGCCCCGCCCTTGCCGCCGCCTTGCATCTGGCGCATGAAGAATACCCAGACCCCGATCAGCAGCAGCATCGGGAACCAGGAGATGAATACTTGTTGCAGGAACGACGGCTCTTCCGGCGGCTTCACGTCGAAGCGCACGTTGTTGTCGCGCAGGTCGCCGATCAGGCCACGGTCGAGCATGGTCGCCGTGGTGCGGACCTTGCTGTCGTCGGTGAGGACCGCCGTGATGCTCGAGCCTTCGATCGTGACATCCTTGACCTTCTTCGCCTTCACGTTGTCGAGCAGCTCGGAATAGGCGATCGTCTTGGCGCCGCCCGACGTGCTGTGGTTGTCGAACTGCTTGAACAGCATGAACAACAGCAGCGCGACCACCACCCAGATGGCGGATTTGGAAAACATATTATTCACGAAGACTCCTCTGATGCGGACGCATCTTTTCCCATTTTTCAAAGGCGGATTTTACCGCAATCGGCGGACAGTACCGCGCGCACACCGGTTACGGGCTCTTTTTAGTGCCTGTACGCCACTATAACGGTTTTTGGTGTACTCCGTACGCCGCCTGCGTGGCTGTTTCGCGCCGAAGCACGAAACACACCGCTCCCGGCTGATGTGCGGTTGCGCAGGCAAATATCAAGAGCAATATTGCCGGCCGCCCGGGATTTTCAGGCCGCTGGATTCTTCAGACCGCGGCCCAGCAAAAAGATTTCCGAGGATTTGTCGCGGCTGGCCTTGGGTTTGATCTGCTTGACAACCTTGAACTCGGTACGGAACTTCTCAAGGATTTGCGTAAAGCCCATATCTTTGAAGCATTTCACCAACAATGCGCCGCCCGGCTTGAGGTGGGATTGCGAAAACTCAATGGCCAGGTCGATCAGGTCTTCCATGCGCGCCGCGTCCGCATGCGAGATGCCGGACAGGTTCGGCGCCATGTCGGACAGCACCAGGTCGGCCATGCGGCCTTCCAGCACCTCGGCCAGCCGGTCGAGGATCTCCTGCTCGCGGAAGTCGCCCTGGATGAAGTGCATGTCGGCGATGGGCTCCATCGGCAGGATGTCCAGGCCGATCATCGTGCCCTTGATGCCGCCGTCCTCGCCGCCGGACAGCTTGCGCCGCGTGTACTGGCCCCAACTGCCGGGGGTGCAGCCGAGGTCGACGATGACCTGGCCCGGCTTGATCAGCTTTTCGGCCTCGTCGATCTCCTTCAGCTTGTAGGCTGCACGCGCCCGGTAACCCTCTTTCTGTGCCAATTTGACATACGGGTCGTTAATGTGGTCGTGCACCCAGTTTTTGTTGAATTTGTTCTTGGCCATTAGCGTAAAATACTGCTTTTAATAGGTACCACAAAAAAATATTATTATGATCAAACTTACCCCGGCCGAGCGCTCTGCCCTGCGTGCGGAAGCCCATGGACTCAATCCCGTCGTCATGATCGGCGAAGCCGGCCTCACCGAATCCGTCCTGAAGGAAATCTCGTCCAGCCTGGACGCGCACGGCCTGATCAAGGTGCGCGTGTTCGGCGACGACCGCGAAGCGCGCATCGCCATGTACGAACAGATCTGCGCCGACCTCGACGCCGCCCCCGTGCAGCACATCGGCAAGCTGCTCGTGCTCTACCGTCCGAAGAAGGAAGCCGCCAAGGAACGTTCGACCAAGACCGGCAAGGGCCTGCGCGAAGTCACCATCGTCAAGCCGAGCCCGAGCGGCACCAAGAAGCCGTCCGTCACCAAGGTCCTGCTCAAGGGTAACGAACGCGTGACCCAGGGCGGCAACATCAAGCGCGCCAAGACGCGCCAGGCCAGCACCAAGAAGACTGCGCTGAAATAAGCGGCGCATCATCAAAAAATTAACCGGGCCCGTGCCCGGTTTTTTTTCGCTTGTTCGCGGCACGCGTGGTGGGCATGTGATGCCCACCCTACGGCGATGCGAACGTTTCATGCAAGCGCGGAGACATCCGTAGGGTGGGCACCCCGTGCCCACCATGCGCGACCGAATCAGCGGCTCTTGACGACGAGCACGGCGCCCAGAATGCTTTCGACCAGGTAGCACAGCTGCGACAACCCGTGCAGCGTGGCGAACGTCGTCCACTGCGGCGACGCCCTCACCCCGGCCGGACCGGCCGACGCGCGGATCGCCGCCATCACGGGCTGCAGCCCCAGGTAGACGATCATGCTGCACAGGAGCATCCCGCCGATGCACCACCACAGCCAGCGGCGGCGGCGCGCGTCCAGGTCCGGCGAACGCAGCAGCACGATGGCCAGCAGCAGCGCCAGCGCGATCGACAGCCAGGCTTCGCGCGTGAGCATCGTGGCCACCACGCTGCCGGCCGATGTGCTGTCGAGCACGGCGAACGCGCTCGGCGCGGCCAGGTAGCTCACGCCCCAGATGCTGCCGGCCCACAGGGCCGCCAGCAGCAGGCGGACATTCGCCATCATCGCGGATCAGACGTAGCGGACTTCGAGGATCTCGTATTCGCGCGGGCCGGACGGGGCCTGCACCTCGACCACGTCGCCGGCGTACTTGCCGATCAGCGCGCGGGCGATCGGCGAGGTCACCGACACCTTGTTCAGCTTGATGTCGGCTTCGTCGATGCCGACGATCTGGTAGGTAACCTTCTGGCCGTTCTCCAGGTCTTCCAGGTCGACGGTGGCGGCGAACACGACGCGGCCTTCCGCATCCAGCGTGGCCGGATCGATGACCTGGGCCGTCGACAGCTTCGCTTCCAGCTCGGCGATGCGGCCTTCGACGAAGGCCTGGCGCTCCTTAGCGGCATCGTATTCGGCGTTTTCGGACAGGTCGCCATGCGAACGCGCTTCGGCGATCGCATCGATCACGTTACGACGCTCCTTGGTCTTGAGCTGGTGCAGCTCTTCCTTCAGGAGTTCGGCGCCGTGTTTGGTCAAAGGAGTGTTCATGATCTCGTTTCTATGTATATGCGGCGTAGACACGCACGCAGGACAAAAAAAGTGAAAACCACAGAGTCGCACGGCGCACGCCGCGCGAACTCTGTGGTTTTGTTACTGCTTCTAACGCTTAGTTTAAGGTTTTATGCAGGCCTTGTAAATCGTACACATTGAGCTCATCCAGGTGGCGCATGCCCTGCACCGCGGCTTCCGCGCCGGCGATGGTCGTGTAGGTCACGACGCGCGCCTGCAGGGCCGAGGTACGGATGGTGCGCGAGTCGGCGATCGCATTGCGCTTTTCCTCGACCGTATTGACGACCATGGCGATCTCGTGGTTCTTGATCATGTCGACGATGTGCGGACGGCCCTCGACCACCTTGTTGACCGGCGAGACGGGGATGCCGGCGGCCGAGATCACGGCGGCCGTGCCCTTGGTCGCGACCAGCTTGAAGCCGAGGTCGACCAGTTCGCGCGCCAGCTTCACGGTGCGCGGCTTGTCCGAACCCTTCACCGACAGGAACACGTTGCCCGACGACGGCAGCGTGATGCTGGCCGCCAGCTGCGATTTCACGAAGGCTTCGCCGAAGGTCATGCCCACGCCCATCACTTCGCCCGTCGATTTCATCTCCGGGCCCAGGATGGTGTCGACGCCCGGGAACTTCACGAACGGGAACACGGCTTCCTTGACGCTGTAGAACGGCGGGATCACTTCCTTCGTGATGCCCTGCTGGGCCAGCGTCTGGCCGACCATGCAGCGCGCCGCGATCTTGGCCAGCTGCAGGCCCGTCGCCTTGGAGACGAACGGCACGGTACGCGAGGCGCGCGGGTTCACTTCCAGCACGTAGACGGTGTCCACGGTCTTGCCGTCGACGTCCGATTGCTGGATCGCGAACTGCACGTTCATCAGGCCGACCACGTTCAGGCCCTTGGCCATCAACGAGGTCTGGCGCTTCAGCTCGTCGATGGTGTCCTGCGACAGCGAGTACGGCGGCAGCGAGCAGGCCGAGTCGCCCGAGTGCACGCCGGCCTGTTCGATGTGTTCCATCACGCCGCCGATGAAGGTGGTCTCGCCGTCCGAGATGCAGTCGACGTCGACTTCGATGGCGTCGTTCAGGAAGCGGTCCAGCAGCACGGGCGAGTCGTTCGACACCTTGACCGCTTCGCGCATGTAGCGCTCCAGGTCGCGCTGCTCATGGACGATCTCCATCGCGCGGCCGCCCAGCACGTACGACGGACGCACGACCAGCGGGTAGCCGATTTCGGCTGCCAGGGCCAGCGCCTCGGCTTCGGTGCGCGCGGTGCGGTTCGGCGGCTGGCGCAGGCCCAGGTCCTGCAGCAGCTTCTGGAAGCGCTCGCGGTCTTCCGCCGCGTCGATCATGTCCGGCGAGGTGCCGATGATGGGCACGCCGTTGGCTTCCAGGTCCAGCGCCAGCTTCAGCGGGGTCTGGCCGCCGTACTGGACGATCACGCCGGCCGGCTTTTCCAGGTCGACGATCTCGAGCACGTCTTCCAGCGTCAGCGATTCGAAGTACAGGCGGTCCGAGGTATCGTAGTCGGTCGACACGGTCTCCGGATTGCAGTTGACCATGATGGTCTCGTAGCCGTCCTCGCGCATCGCGAGGGCCGCGTGCACGCAGCAGTAGTCGAACTCGATGCCCTGGCCGATGCGGTTCGGGCCACCGCCCAGCACCATGATCTTCTTCTTGTCGGTCGGGTTCGATTCGCACTCTTCGTCGTACGTCGAGTACATGTACGCCGTGTTGGTCGCGAATTCGGCCGCGCAGGTGTCGACGCGCTTGTACACCGGACGGATGCCCAGCGCATGGCGCTTCTCGCGCACGGCTTGCGCGGTGGTGCCCATCAGGAAGGCCAGGCGGCGGTCCGAGAAGCCCTTCTGCTTCAGCTTGTACAGCGTCGGCTTGTCCAGGCTTTCCAGCTTCTGGTGGTCGAGCCACAGTTCGATGTCGACGATTTCCTTGATCTGGATGAGGAACCAAGGATCGATCTTGGTAAGGTTGTGCACCTCTTCCATCGTGAAGCCCTGCGCGAACGCGTCGCCCACGTACCAGATGCGGTCCGGACCCGGCTCGCCCAGTTCTTCCTCGATCTTCTCGCGGTCGCGGGTCTTTTCGTTCAGGCCATCCACGCCCACTTCCAGGCCGCGCAGCGCCTTCTGGAACGATTCCTGGAACGTGCGGCCCATCGCCATCACCTCGCCCACCGATTTCATCTGGGTGGTCAGGTGCTTGTCGGCAGTCGGGAATTTCTCGAACGTGAAGCGCGGGATCTTGACGACGACGTAGTCGATCGACGGCTCGAACGAGGCCGGGGTCGCGCCGCCGGTGATCTCGTTGCGCAGCTCATCGAGCGTGTAGCCGACGGCCAGCTTGGCCGCCACCTTGGCGATCGGGAAGCCGGTGGCCTTCGATGCCAGCGCCGACGAACGCGACACGCGCGGGTTCATCTCGATGACGATCATGCGGCCGTCCTTCGGATTGATCGAGAACTGCACGTTCGATCCGCCCGTGTCGACGCCGATCTCGCGCAGCACGGCGATCGAGGCGTTGCGCATGATCTGGTATTCCTTGTCGGTCAGCGTCTGCGCCGGCGCGACGGTGATCGAGTCGCCCGTGTGGACGCCCATCGGATCCAGGTTCTCGATCGAGCAGATGATGATGCAGTTGTCGTTCTTGTCGCGCACGACCTCCATCTCGTACTCTTTCCAGCCCAGCAGCGACTCTTCGATCAGCAGCTCCGAGGTCGGCGAGGCTTCCAGGCCGCGCTTGCAGATGGCCTCGAACTCTTCCTCGTTGTAGGCGATGCCGCCGCCCGAGCCGCCCATCGTGAACGACGGACGGATGATGACGGGGAAGCCCAGCTCGCGCTGCACGGCGCGCGACTCGTCCATCGTGTGGGCGACGCCCGACTTGGCCGAGCCCAGGCCGATCTTGGTCATCGCATCCTTGAACTTGGAGCGGTCCTCGGCCTTGTCGATGGCTTCCGGCGTGGCGCCGATCAGCTCGACCTTGTACTTGTCCAGCACGCCGTGGCGGTGCAGGTCGAGCGCGCAGTTCAGCGCCGTCTGGCCGCCCATGGTCGGCAGGATCGCATCCGGACGTTCCTTGTCGATGATGCGCTCGACGGCCTTCCAGGTGATCGGCTCGATATAGGTGACGTCGGCCGTTTCCGGGTCCGTCATGATGGTGGCCGGGTTCGAGTTGACCAGGATGACCTTGTACCCTTCTTCGCGCAGGGCCTTGCAGGCCTGGGCGCCGGAGTAATCGAACTCCACGGCCTGGCCGATGACGATCGGGCCCGCGCCGATGATCAGGATGCTGTTGATATCACTACGTTTTGGCATTTATTTCTTCTCTCAGTTGGCTTTAGCGCTGTTCATCAGGCCAATGAAACGGTCGAACAGGTAGGCGACGTCGGTCGGGCCCGGCGAGGCTTCCGGGTGGCCCTGGAAGCAGAAGGCCGGCTTGTCCGTGCGCTCGAAGCCCTGCAGCGAACCGTCGAACAGGGACACGTGGGTGACGCGGCAGTTGGCCGGCAGCGTGTCGACGTCGACGGCGAAGCCGTGGTTCTGCGAGGTGATCAGCACCTGCCTGGAATCGAGGTCCTGCACCGGGTGGTTGGCGCCGTGGTGGCCGAACTTCATCTTGACGGTCTTCGCACCCGAGGCCAGCGCCATGATCTGGTGGCCGAGGCAGATGCCGAAGGTCGGGATGCCCTTCTCGATCAGCTCGCGCGACGCTTCGATCGCGTAGGTGCACGGTGCCGGATCGCCGGGGCCGTTGGCCAGGAAGATGCCGTCCGGGTTCAGCGCCAGCGCGTCGGCCGCCGTGGATTGCGCCGGCAGCACGGTGACCTTGCAGCCGCGCTCGGCAAGCATGCGCAGGATGTTGCGCTTGACGCCGTAGTCGAAGGCCACCACGTGGTATTGCGGATTGTCCTGCTTGCCGAAGCCCTCGCCCAGCTTCCACTCGGTCTCGGTGAACACGTACGGCTCCTTCACCGACACGACCTTGGCCAGGTCCATGCCCGACAGGCCGGGGAACGAGCGCGCCAGTTCCAGCGCCTGCGCTTCCGACGGCTCGACACCCTGGGTGCCGGTCAGGATGGCGCCGTTCTGGGCGCCCTTCTCGCGCAGGATGCGGGTCAGCTTGCGCGTGTCGATGCCGGCGATGGCGACCACGTTTTCCTGCTTCAGGTAGTCCGACAGCGATTGGGTGGAGCGGAAGTTCGACGCCAGCAGCGGCAGGTCGCGGATGATGAGGCCGGCGGCATGTACCTTGGTGGCCTCCACGTCGGCCGGGTTCACGCCCTGGTTGCCGATGTGCGGATACGTCAGCGTGACGATCTGACGCGAGTAGCTGGGGTCGGTAAGGATTTCCTGATAACCGGTGATGGCGGTATTGAAGACCACTTCACCGATCGTGTGACCGGCGGCGCCGATCGAATATCCTTTGAAAATGGTTCCGTCTGCCAGGGCCAGGATGGCTGGAACGGCTGGGCCAGAAAAAAATGGCGGCAAGGGCAACTCCCGATAAAGTTGCCGTAGCTGCGCCACGTCAGACCGGCCTGAACGCGTGTGAGCGATGGAGTCGCCCAGTATTGGAACAGGTCGCTAGAAGAAGGAATGGGTGGGTAGTCGCTACGGCAGATAATGTGATGGCTAAACCTCTGAATTATAGCGTAATTTCCGCCACCCGGCAATCGCCCTCTGGCCATTTATCCTGGCCCATTCCAACTGGAAAAAGGATTTGCCCGGCCGATAAGCCGGGCAAGCCTCGTTCCCGGCTATCGCATCAGAGGCCGAGCGCGGCGATGCCGGCCTTGGCGATCTGCGCATCCTCGGCCGACTTCACGCCCGAGACGCCGATCGCGCCGATGGTGCGGCCGTCGACGACGATGTTGACGCCGCCTTCCAGCATGCCTTCCAGCTGCGGCGCGCTCAGGAACGAGGTGCGGCCGTTGTTGATCAGTTCCTCGTACACGCGCGATTCGCGGCAGCCCAGCGCGGCGGTGCGCGCCTTCTGCGGGGCGATGTGGGACGAGATCGGCGCGGCGCCGTCCAGGCGCTGCAGCCACAGCGGATGGCCGCCGTCGTCGCAGATCGCGATCACGACCTTCCAGCCGTTGGCCACGGCTTCCGCCTCGGCGGCGGCGGCGATCTTCTTGACGTCTTCCAGGGTCAGGACAGCTTTCGTTTGCATCTTCTCTTTCCTTTTCTCGTGCGGGTGGATGATCGGGTGTTGCAATCCGGGTAGGGTGGGCACCATGTGCCCACCAGGCGCTGACGTGCTGCGGGCACTTGGTGGGCACATGGTGCCCACCCTACGCCTGCCGGAACCGGGTCATCAAGGCGCCTGCGTGAGCTGGCGCGCCTTGAGCTTGGCCTTCAGTTGCGGCATCACGGCGGCGGCGGCCTGCTCGCCCGCCAGCACGGCCAGGTTGCGGCCGTTGAAATCGGCGCTGCCCATGGCGCCCAGCGCCGGGGTGATGACGATGTCGGCATCCTTCAGTTCGAAATGGTTCAGGCGCTGGCCCATGATGGTGAAGGTCTGCATCAGCACATCGAGGTTGCTGACGGTGGCCTGGGTCTCGGTGGCGCTCGAGATGTTGACGGCGATGATGAATTCGGCGCCCATCTCTTTCGCGAAGCGCACCGGCACGGGTGCGACCAGGCCGCCGTCGACGTAGGTGACGCCGGCGATGGTCACGGGCTGGAACACGCCCGGCACGGCGGACGAGGCGCGCACGGCCATGCCCGTGTTCCCGCGCCGGAACAGGATCGGCTTGCCCGTCTTGAGGTCGGTGGCGACGGCGCCGAACGGGATCTTGAGTTTCTCGATGGGCTGGTTGCGCACGGCCTTGTTGACGTAGGCCTGCAGCGCATCGCCCTTGAGCACGCCCGTCGACTTGCCGAAGAAGGGAATGGCCCAGTCGGAAATCGTGGCCTCGTCCATCTCCAGCGCGATCTTCTGCAGCGCGAAGCCGTCGTAGCCGGATGCGTACAGGGCGCCCACGACGGAGCCGGCGCTGGTGCCGACGATGATGTCCGGACGGATGCCCTGCGCCTCCAGCGCCTTGATCACCCCGATGTGGGCAAAGCCGCGCGCGGCGCCGCCTCCCAGCGCCAGGGCGATCCTGACCTTGCGCGGCACGGGCGTGGGCGCGACGGGTGGCGCGACGGTCGCGGGTTCGGGTTGCTTGGGGGTGGAGCCGCAGCCGGCCAGCAGCGTGGCGGCGGCGAGCGTGGAGAGGATGGAACGGCGCGAGAAAGTCATCCGGGAGCGAGATTGCATGCAAAAAGGGGATTGTAACCCGTTCTCGGTGCTGTTATGGCAGCCGCTGTGCGCGCAATGCTTGGGTCCCTGCCTGCGCAGGGACGACGGTTTTACGGCTACGTACTCCAGATTCGTCGCCCCTGCGCAGGCAGGGGCCTAATCTCACGCGATCACCCCGGCAGCGACGTATTCGGCAACGACGCCGTAAACACGCTGCCCTTCCCCGCCACCGAGCGGATTGCCAGCTTGCCGCCATGGCGCAGCAGCACGTGCTTGACGATGGCCAGGCCCAGGCCCGTGCCCTGGGTCTCGCGCGAGCGGCTCTTGTCGACGCGGTAGAAGCGTTCGGTCAGGCGCGAAATGTGCTGCTCGTCGATGCCGATGCCGTCGTCGGCGACCTCGAAACGCAAATCGTTCGGCCCGCGCGTCCAGGACAGCTTGATGTTCCCGCCGGCCGGCGTGTAGCGCACGGCGTTGCTGGCCAGGTTGCCGAAGGCGCTGCGCAGCTCGTCCGCGTTGCCCATCACGTCCGGGCCGTCGACGGTGACCTCCACTTCGTGGCGGCCGTTCGACAGCGCCCGCGCATCGCTGGCGACCTGCTCGACGAGGGCGCGCATCTCGATGCGTTCGCGCTTGAGCGGATACTCGTCCGACTCCAGCCGCGACAGCGTCAGCATGTCCTCGATCAGGCGCTGCATGCGGCCGGCCTGCTCCGTCATCAGCTCCAGGTGGGCGGTGCGGGTCTTCTCGTCCAGGCCGGGGTCGGCCAGGGCGATTTCCAGGAAGCCGACGATGACCGTCAGCGGCGTGCGCAATTCGTGCGAGGCGTTGGCGATGAAGTCGCGGCGCATCGCCTCGATGCGTTCGGTTTCGGTGGCGTCGTGGGTCACGAGGATCTGGCGGCGGTTCTCGAAGGGGATGACCTGGACCACCAGCTTGCGCCCGCGGATCGCCAGCGTCAGCGGCTGCTCGTAGCGGCCCAGGATGATGTAGTCGATGAATTCCGGATGGCGGATCAGGTTCGTCACGCGGCGGCCCTTGTCGCGCTCCAGCGTCAGGCCCAGGTGGCGCTCGGCGGCCGGATTGCACCATTCCAGGAACAGCACGTCGTCCATGATCGCCACGCCTTCCGGCAGCAGCTGCATGGCCTGGCGGAACCTGGCCAGCCACTCGGCCAGCTCCTTCTGGTGCCGCTCGTCGTCGCGGCGCAGCCGGTACAGGCGCGCGAACACGTCGGTCCAGGCGCCCCAGCCGTCCGGCAGCTTGCCGCTCTGCGGATCGTCCAGCCATTCGCCCAGCTTGTGCAGGTACATCAGCTGGGAAGCCAGCAGGCCGATCGTGACCAGCAGCGCGAACGCCAGGCCCGTGACGGGACCGGACATCCACCAGAACACGGCGCCGCCCAGCAGCACCAGGCCCAGGCGCAGCGTGGCCGGAACCCAGAACACGAGCTTCGGATTCAGATTCGACATCGGGGCTTTCTTATTTCTCTTTCTCGGTCAGCATGTAGCCGACGCTGCGCACGGTGCGGATCAGCTTCTCCGCCTCCTTCAGGGCCTTGCGCAGGCGCAGCACGTGGACGTCGACCGTGCGTTCCTCGACGGCGGCGGCATCGCCCCACACCTTATCGAGCAGCTGGCTGCGCGAGAACACGCGCTCGCGGTGCGCCATCAGGAACTTCAGCAGGCGGTATTCCGCGTTGCCCATGTCGAGCTGGCGGCCGTTCAGCGTGACGGTGCAGCTGGCCGGGTCCAGCGTGACCTCGCCCGCCGACAGCGGCGCCTCGGCCAGGTGCGGGCTCTTGCGCCGCAGCAGCGCTTTCGAGCGCGCCAGCAGCTCGCGCGGCGAGAACGGCTTGGTGACGTAGTCGTCGGCGCCCGTGTTCAGGCCCGCGATCTTGTCCTCTTCCATGCTCTTCGCCGTCAGCATGATGACGGGAATGTCCTGGAAATCGCGGTCGCCGCGCAGGCGCGACAGCAGGCGCAGGCCGCTCTGGTCGGGCAGCATCCAGTCCAGCAGCAGCAGGTCGGGCCGGCCGTGCACGATCGAATCCCAGGCCGCCGCCACGTTGCCAGCGGTACGGATCTCCCAGCCCGTCTCGCGCAGCGAATAACTCACCAGTTCGACGATCGCCGGCTCATCCTCGACGATCAGTACGCTCGTGTTCGACGCCATCGATTACCCTTCGCTCCGCTCGCTCACCGCGGGTTTGCTATGGCGGATGTCCTTGCCCTCGACCACGTAGATGACGTATTCGGCGATGTTCTTGGCATGGTCGCCGATGCGCTCGATGGCCTTGGCCACCCACAGCGTGTCCAGCGCCGACGAGATCGTGCGCGGGTCTTCCATCATGAAGGTGATCGAGTTGCGCAGGATGGTGCGGAACTCGAAGTCGATCACGTCGTCCTGGGCGATGATCTGGACGGCCGCCTTGCCGTCCAGGCGCGCGAACGCGTCCAGCGCGTCGTGCAGCATGTCGGCAGTGGCGCGCGAGATGGTACGCACCACGTCGTAGTGGTTGAAGCTGACCATGCCGCGCTCGTGCAGGCCCTTGGCCGTGCGCGCGATCTTGGTGGCCTCGTCGCCGATGCGCTCGAGGTCGGTGATGACCTTGATCGTGGCCATCACGGTGCGCAGGTCGTTCGCGGCCGGCTGGCGGCGCACGATCAGGTGGCTGCAAGCGTCGTCGAGCTGCACCTCGAGCTGGTTGACGGCGTGGTCGTCCGCCATCACCTTGTCGGCCTGCTCGGCATTGTTGACGCGGAACGCCTCCAGCGCTTCCTCGAACTGGGTTTCCACCATGCCGCCCATCAGCAGCACTTTCGAACGGATACCTTCGAGCTCCTGGTCGTACTGCTTGGAAGAGTGATCGCCTACCATGTCTTCGTGTCCTGTCAGATATTGTTATGTTACCGCATCAACCGAAGCGGCCGGTAATGTAGTCCTGCGTCTCTTTACGGGCAGGGTTCATGAACAGCTGGTCCGTCTCGCCGAATTCGACCAGCTCGCCCAGGTACATATAGGCGGTGTAATCCGAGCAGCGCGCGGCCTGCTGCATGTTGTGGGTGACGATGGCGATCGTGTAGTCGCCCTTCAGTTCGCTGATCAGTTCCTCGATCTTCGACGTCGAGATCGGGTCCAGCGCCGAGGTCGGCTCGTCGAGCAGCAGCACGTCCGGCTTGACGGCGACGCCGCGGGCGATGCACAGGCGCTGCTGCTGGCCGCCGGACAGCGACAGGCCGCTCTTGTTCAGCTTGTCCTTGACCTCGGTCCACAGCGCGGCCTTCTTCAGCGCCCATTCCACGCGCTCGTCCATCTCGCCCTTGGACAGGTTTTCGTACAGGCGCACGCCGAAGGCGATGTTGTCGTAGACCGACATCGGGAACGGCGTCGGCTTCTGGAACACCATGCCGATCTTGGCGCGCAGCATGTTCACGTCGACGCCCGGGTCGAGGATGTTGCGGCCGCCGTAGACGATGGCGCCCTCGGCGCGCTGGCCCGGGTACAGGTCGTACATGCGGTTCAGCGTGCGCAGCAGCGTGGACTTGCCGCAGCCGGACGGGCCGATGAAGGCCGTCACCTGCTTGTCGTGGATGTCCAGGTTGACGTTCTTGAGGCCCTGGAATTTGCCGTAGTAGAAGTTCAGGCCCTGGATCTCGATGGTCTTGGCCTTCGGCTTGCCCTGGTTCGATGCGGAGGTCGCAGTGCTCATGGTGGCGGTCGGGATCGCGGTCTGGATGGTAGCGTTCATTGTCGTTGTCTTCGGTAGCGATTACTGCGGAGTCTTCTGGCGGAACGCGGTCCGCGACAGGATGTTCAGGGCCAGGACGCTGAAGGTGACGAGCAGCGCGCCGCCCCAGGCGATCGATTGCCAGTCTTCGTACGGGCTCATGGCGAAGCGGTAGATCACCACCGGCAGGTTGGCCATCGGCTGGTTCAGGTCGGTCGTGAAGAACTGGTTGTTCAGCGCGGTGAACAGCAGCGGCGCCGTTTCGCCGGCGATGCGGGCCACGGCCAGCAGCACGCCCGTGACGACGCCAGCTTTCACGGCGCGCAGGCGCACCATCAGCGACACCTTCCAGCGCGGCGCGCCCAGCGCGAACGCGGCTTCCAGCAGGCTGTTGGGCACCAGGTGCAGCATGTTGTCGGTGGTGCGCACGACCACGGGAATGGCGATCAGCGACAGCGCGATGGTGCCCGCGTAGCCGGAGAAGTGCTGCACGTTGGCCACGTACAGCGCGTAGACGAACAGGCCGATCACGATCGACGGGGCCGACAGCATGATGTCGGTGACGAAGCGCGTCAGCGCCGCGAACTTGTTGTTGGCGCCGTACTCGGCCAGGTAGATGCCGGCCAGGATGCCGATCGGGGTCGACACCAGCGTCGACAGGCCCACCATCAGCACGGTGCCGAAGATGGCGTTGCGCAGGCCGCCTTCGCTGCCCGGCGCCGGGGTGTCAAGCGAGAACAGGTTGCTCGACAGCGCGCCGAAGCCGTGCACGAGCAGGGTGAACAGGATCCAGGCCAGGAAGCCCAGGCCGATGGCCATGGCGACGATGGACAGCGTGATGCCGATGCGGTGGCCCAGCAGGCGGCGACGGTAGACAGGATTGACGGTGGTTTGCATTATTTTGCCCCTTCCTTGCGGGCCATACCCACGAGCATCAGTTTGGCGGCCGACAGCACGACGAAGGTGATCGCGAACAGGATCAGGCCCAGTGCGAACAGCGAGGACACGTGCAGCGGCGAGCTGGCTTCGGCGAATTCGTTGGCCAGCGTGGAGGAAATCGAGTTGCCCGCTTCGAACAGCGACAGCGAGATCTTGTTGGCGTTGCCGATCACGAAGGTGACGGCCATCGTTTCGCCGAGCGCGCGGCCCAGGCCCAGCATGACGCCGCCGACGACGCCCGTGCGGGTGTACGGCAGCACGATCTTGCGCACGACTTCCCACTTGGTGCAGCCGAGGCCGTACGCGGATTCCTTCAGCACGGCCGGCACGATCTCGAACACGTCGCGCATCACGGAAGCGATGAAGGGAATGATCATAATGGCCAGGATGATGCCGGCGGTCAGTACGCCCAGGCCCATCGTGGGGCCCTTGAACAGGGGGCCGATGAACGGCAGCACGCCGATGGTGTTCTTCAGCAGCGGCTGGACGTGGTCGCCGAAGAACGGCGCGAACACGAACAGGCCCCACATGCCGTAGATGATCGACGGCACGCCGGCCAGCAGTTCCACCGCCATGCCCATCGGGCGGCGCAGGAAGGCCGGGCAGATCTCGGTGAGGAACAGGGCGATGCCGAAGCTGACGGGAAAGGCGATGGCCAGGGCGATGAGCGAGGTCACCAGGGTGCCCGTGATGGCGATCAGCGCGCCGAACTTGTCGTTGATGGGATCCCACTCGCTGGTGGTGACGAAGCCGAGGCCGAATTCGCGGAACGCAGGCGCCGCGCCGATCGCCAGCGAGATGATGATGCCGACCAGCACCAGCAGCACCGATGCAGCGAACAACAGGGTGATCTTGTGGAAGAAGAAGTCCTGGATGCGCTGGGTGCGCATGGTGTTGCGCAGGGCAACGTTCCTGGCTTCTTCCTGCTGCGCGGCCTGGGCGGCGGCGTTATCGGCAGCGATCGCGGAGTGTGCGTTCATATGTTTGTTCAATTTATTACCCGGAAGCAAAAGCGCGCCGCCCCCACCTCCCCCGACCTCTCGCCGGGAAAGGTGGGAGCAGCGCTACCCACGGATGGGGATGTCGATTACCAGATCGCCTTGCCCGAAGCGTCCTTCAGGTTCGATTTCCAGGCGGCTTCCACCAGCTTGGTGACCGAATCCGGCATCGGCACGTAGTCGAGGTCGGTGGCTGCGGCATCGCCGTTCTTGAAGGCGTACTCGAAGAACTTCAGGACTTCCTTGCCCTTGGCGGCGTCGGCCTGCGACTTGTGCATCAGGATGTAGGAAGCGCTGGTCAGCGGCCAGGCGGTCTTGCCCGGCTGGTCGGTCAGGACCACGGCGAAGCCTGGTGCCTTGGCCCAGTCGGCGTTGGCGGCGGCGGCCTTGAAGGCGTCGTCGTCCGGCTGCAGGAAGGCGCCGTCCTTGTTCTTCAGCTGGGTGTGCGACATCTTGTTCTTCTTCGAGTACGCCCATTCGACGTAGCCGATCGAACCCTTGATGCGCTGGACGTTGGCGGCGACGCCGTCATTGCCCTTGCCGCCCACGCCGACGACCCACTTCACGGCGGTACCGGCGCCGATCTTGCTCTTGAAGTCCGGGCTGGTCTTGGACAGGTAGTCGGTGAAGATGAACGAGGTGCCCGAGCTGTCGGCGCGGTGCACGACGGTGATGTCTTCCGCCGGCAGCTTGACGCCCGGGTTCAGGGCGGCGATGGCCTGGTCGTTCCACTTGGTGATCTTGCCCAGGTAGATGTCGGCGACGACCGGACCGGTCAGCTTCAGCTGGCCCGGGGTGATGCCGTCCAGGTTGACGACGGTGACGACGCCGCCCATGATGGCCGGGAACTGCATCAGGCCGGCTTCATCCAGCTCGGCGGCCGCCAGCGGCATGTCCGATGCGCCGAAGTCGACAGTCTTGGCCTTGATCTGCTTGATGCCGGCACCCGAACCGACCGACTGGTAGTTCAGGCCGTTGCCCGATGCCTTCTTGTACATCTCGGCCCACTTGGCGTAGATCGGATACGGGAAGGTGGCGCCGGCGCCGGTGATATCGGCGGCCAGGGTCGCGGTGCTCGCGAAGGTGGCGGTGGTGCCGATGATGATGGTGGCCAGCAGTTGCTTCATGCGCATATCAAGTCCTTTGGTTAGGGTGTGAGACGTTTGATGCTGCGCAGTGTAGCCATTGAATATGACGGCTTTATGACAGGCGTGACATATTCATATGACGCCTCTTTTATCATGCACCAAGCCTGGAAAAGCGTGTCACACGCTTGCCGCCAGCATGTCACATTGATCCTTTCATGAGCAATTTCCCCCTATGACAGAGCATTCGCTGCGCATGAAAAAAGGCCTCTTGTAAATACATGGCCGTCTGCTACTGTGAAAGCGTGTCGGTCACCAAGGGAGGATGCGCTCAACGGCGTCGGAACGTCATGCTGGTCAGTCTATTCATTACAGGAGTGCTGGGGGGAATTGCCGGCCTGCTTCTCTGCGACGTCATCGGAGAGGCGCGCGGAAGCCGCGGCAAGCTGAGAGATCGCTATCACGAATAGCAGGTAGGGCCAGGAGCCCGATATGGAAAGCGGCGCCGCCCCGCGAAGGACGACGCCGCTTTTTCGTGGCCGCCGGGCGGTGACGGTTCAGCGCAGGAAGCGCGTGAGCTGGCTCATCGCAGCCAGGTCCAGGTGCAGGAACTGGAACCCGACCTTGAATTCCCCGTGGCTGAGGATGGAATACATGACCTTGCTGCGCGCTTGCAGGGGCACCGACTTGCCGTCGACCAGCAAATCGAAGCTGACGAGGCCCGCCTGCCCCGCCTGCAGCGGATTCGGAACGGTGATGCTGACGCCATTGGCGCCGATGTCGGTGGTATGGCCGAGCACGGGGGGCCGGCCCTCCATCGCGACGATGGCCTTGACCTTGAAGATCTTGCGGGCGGATTGCCTTTGTTCTGTCACTTTAATACCTTGGAGCAATTTTTAAACGAGGACAAAGTATAGGCCCAACAAGCCAATTCGTCAGTCGAGCTCGCGCAACTTGCTGAAGGCTTCGTCGATGCGTTCGACGGCGACGATCGTCATTCCTTCAATCTTTTGTTTTGGCGCATTCGCCTTCGGCACCATCGCAATCGAGAAGCCCAGCTTGGCGGCTTCGCGCAAGCGCTCCTGGCCGCGCGGCGCCGGCCGGATCTCGCCGGCCAGGCCGACCTCGCCGAACACGACCAGGCCACGGGGCAGCGGCTTGTTGCGCATCGATGAATTAATGGCAAGCAGCACGGCCAGGTCGGCCGCCGGTTCCGCGATCTTGACGCCGCCCACCGCGTTGATGAACACGTCCTGGTCGAAGGCGGCGATGCCCGCGTGGCGGTGCAGCACGGCCAGCAGCATGGCAAGGCGATTCTGCTCAAGCCCAACGGACAGGCGGCGCGCGTTCGGCAGGTGGCTGGCATCGACCAGCGCCTGCACCTCGACCAGCAGCGGACGCGTGCCCTCCTGCGTCACCATCACGCAGGAACCGGGCACCTGGTTGTCGTGCTGGGACAGGAACAGGGCCGACGGGTTCGACACCCCTTTCAAGCCTTTTTCCGTCATCGCGAACACGCCCAGCTCGTTGACGGCGCCGAAGCGGTTCTTGATGGCGCGCACCAGGCGGAAGCTGGACTGCGTGTCGCCCTCGAAGTACAGCACCGTGTCGACGATGTGTTCCAGCACGCGCGGCCCCGCCAGCGCGCCCTCCTTCGTCACGTGGCCGACCAGGATGATCGTCACGCCTGTCTGCTTGGCCACCCGCGTGAGCTGGGCCGCGCATTCGCGCACCTGGGACACGGAACCCGGCGCGGACGTCAGGGCATCCGAATACAGCGTCTGGATCGAGTCGATGACGGCCACTTCCGGCTTGACGTCGGCCAGCGTGCCGAGGATTTTTTCCAGCTGGATCTCGGCCTGCAATTTGAGGTCCTTCGCCTCGACCTGCAGGCGCTTGGCGCGCAGCGCGATCTGGGCGCCGGATTCCTCGCCGGACACGTACAGCGTGTTGCGGGTGGCGGCCAGGTTGGCCAGCGCCTGCAGCAGCAGCGTCGACTTGCCGATGCCGGGATCGCCGCCGATCAGCACGACGCCGCCCGCGACGAGGCCGCCGCCCAGCACGCGGTCGAATTCCTCGATGCCCGTGCCGAAGCGGGGGACGTCGATCGCCTCGATGTCGGACAGCGACAGCACGGGCGCCGTCTGCGCCAGCGCCTTGTGGTGGGTGGCCTGCGACATGCGGTTCAGGCCCTGGGACTCGACCTGCTCGGTCATCGTGTTCCAGGCCTTGCAATCGGTGCATTGGCCGGTCCAGCGGCTGGCGACGCTGCCGCAGTCGCTGCATACGAAACTGGTACGTGGTTTTGCCATGGTTCCTATTGAGATAATAGTGGGCACGTGGTGCCCACACTACGACATACGCTTGACCGCCAGGGTCTGATGCTTGCGTAGGGTGGGCACCACGTGCCCACCAGACGCGCGCTCAGTCGCAACCGAGGCGGTTTTCCGTGACACGCACGCGCGGGGCCAGCGCACACATCAATTCATAGCCGATCGTGCCGGCCGAATGGGCGACCTCGTCGATCGGCAGGCCATCGCCCCACAGCGTCACTTTGCAGCCGACGCCGGCATTCGGCACGGGGGTCAGGTCGACCGTCATCATGTCCATCGACACCCTGCCCACGAGCGTCGTGCGCACGCCGTTGACCAGCACGGGCGTGCCGTGCTCGGCATGGCGCGGATAGCCGTCGGCATAGCCGCAGGCGACCACGCCCACCGTCATCGGCCTGTCGGCCTGGAAACGGCTGCCATAGCCGACGCTGTCGCCGGCCTGGATGTGCTGGACGCCGATGATCTCGGACTTCAGCGTCATGGTCGGCAGCAGGCCGTAATCCTTGGCCGTGCGTCCGCCCGGCGTTCCGCCGTACAGCATGATGCCGGGACGCACCCAGTCGCTCTGCAGCTCGGCGTTCAGGCCGCCCAGCAGCCCGGCCTGGTGCAGCACGCCGCCGGAATTGGACAGGCTGCGCTCGCCTTCCAGGCCGTCCGCCCCCATCTGGAAGCGGCGCACCTGCTCGGCGATGCCCAGGCGCGGATGCTCCAGTTCGTCCGAGTTGGCGAAGTGGGTCATGTGCGTGATGCTGCGGATCCCCGGAATCGCGCGCAGACGCTTGTAAGCGGCGCGGTAGTCTTCCGGATCGAAGCCGAGGCGGTTCATGCCCGTGTTCATCTTGAGGTGCACGTCGATGGGGCGGTACAGCTGGGTGTATTCCAGCATCTTGATCTGCTCGATGCAGTGCACGGTGCTATTGATATTGTGCTCGGCCAGCAAGGGGATGTCCGATGCGTCGAAGATTCCCTCTAATAAAAGAATCGGCTTGATCCAGCCGAGCTCGCGCAAGCGCAGCGCGCCTTCGGTCTCGATCAGGGCCAGGCCGTCGGCCTGGGCGAAGCCGCGCATGCCGCGTTCGAGTCCGTGGCCGTAGGCATTGGCCTTGACCACGGCCCACAACCTGGACATCGGCGCGCACGCGCGCGCCTGGTTCAGGTTGTGTTGCATGGAGTCAAGATGGATGGTGGCTTGCAGGGGACGTGGCATGGGGAACAGATGGTGGCGCTGGGCCGTAAACGAAAGGACTATTTTACCTCCGGCAGTGAAACGCGGTATTGTCGATTCCTTGGGTGCAGCGTTCTTTCATGGTATAAAGCAACCCACACTTAGTTTTGTAGAACGTCTCGAATGAATCGTGGTTTTTATACCATCATGGCGGCGCAGTTCTTCTCGTCGCTCGCAGACAGCGCGCTATTGTTCGTCGCGATCGATCTGCTGGCGGCAATGCATGCGCCGCCATCGCTGATTCCGCTGCTGAAACTGTCGTTCGTCCTGTTCTACGTCCTGCTGGCCCCCTTCGTCGGTGCATTCGCCGATTCGATGCTGAAGGGCCGCGTGATGTTCATCGCCAACCTCATCAAGATCTTCGGCTGCGGCCTCGTGTTCGCCGGCATCCATCCGCTGATGGCCTATGCCGTCGTCGGCTTCGGCGCGGCCGTGTATTCGCCGGCCAAGTACGGCATCCTGACCGAGCTGCTGCCGCCGGAAAAACTCGTCGTCGCCAACGGCTGGATCGAAGGCCTGACCGTGCTGTCGATCATCCTCGGCACCGCGTTCGGCGGCGCCCTCGTCAGCCCGCTGGGCGGCGCCTGGCTGCTGGACCACGTGTCCGCGCTGCACAGCGTCATTTCCACGCCGAGCCAGGCTTCGCTGGCCGTGCTGATCGGCGTGTACGTGCTGGCCGCCCTGTTCAACCTGGGCATCCCGGACACCGGAGCCCGCTACGACCACCAGGAACGCAACCCGTCCAAGCTGATCGCTGACTTCGCCACCTGCTCGGCCACGCTGTGGAAGGACAAGCTGGGCCAGATCTCGCTGGCCGTCACCACGCTGTTCTGGGGCGCCGGCGCCACGCTGCAGCTCATCGTCATCAAGTGGGCCGAGCGCTCGCTGCAGCTGCCGCTGGACAAATCGACGAGCCTGATCGGCATCTTCGCGCTGGGCGTCGCCGCCGGCGCCGCGGCCGCCGCCAAGATCATCCCGCTGCGCAAGTCGCTGACCGTGATCCCGCTGGGCATCGTCATGGGCCTGGTCGTGACCAGCATGACCCTCGTGCACTCCGTGATGGTGGCGGTGCCGCTCCTGATGATCATCGGCTTGCTGTCCGGCTTCTTCGTCGTGCCGATGAACGCCCTGCTGCAGCACCGCGGCCACGTCCTGATGAGCGCCGGCCACTCGATCGCCGTCCAGAACTTCAACGAAAACCTGTCGATCCTGACCATGCTGGCCGTGTACGCCATCATGATCACGCTGAACCTGGACCTGAACATCATCATCGTCCTGTTCGGCATGTCGCTGGCCGGCATCATGTACCTGATCGGCCGCCGCCACGCGGCCAACCAGCGCGAGCACGATTCCCTCGCGCTGATCGGCGAGCACAAACACTAACCTGCTTCAAACCGGGGTCAGAGCCGGGGTCAGAGCCCGGTTTTTGGCAATTTCTTCAGCGCCAATTCGGGGTCAGAGCACTTTTTCGTGCAATGGATCCCGGCTCATGATGTGACGCTGGCCGCTTCGCGTCTCGGGCTACAGCGCGCACGGCCGATGCCGGACTTGCCATCAGAACCATTTCTTCAAAATGTGCTCTGACCCCGAATTTTCCGCGAAATGTGCTCTGACCCCGAATTTCGGGGGCGAATTCAAGGGTAGAGGCGTGCGCCGGCGCGTTCGCGCCAGTCGTCGGGGACGATGAAGCCGCGTTCGAATTCGACGATGCGGCCCGGCTGCTCGTCGACCAGCGCCACCAGCACCGGCGCATCGGTCGCCGCGAAATGGTCTTCCAGCGCGGCGCGCAACTGCGCCTTGTCCAGCATCCAGGTGGCCGACGCGGCGCAGAACGGCGGCAGCCATTGCAAGCGCGGCAGCACGAGGAAGCGCTCGGCGTCGAGGCGCTCCAGTTCGTCCAGCGCGCACCAGAAACCGCGGCAGTGCCCGGCCCCGATGCCGCGCGTCTCGATATACTGTCCCAGCGGATAGAACAGCCAGCCCTTGACGAGCGCCTGGGCCAGGCTGACGGGCCGCGGCAGCAGTTCCCGCGCGGCCGGATGGCTGCCCAGCTGCAGCTGGCGATCGAACACCTTGCGCATCTTGCGCCCCAGGCTGTCGGCCAGGTTGGGGCCGACGAAGGTGTCGAAGCTGGCGGCCAGGTCCCCGTGCACGCCGTCCTGCAGCAGGTAGAACTTGGTGGCGAACTCGATGTGCACGGCGCCCTCGCGGCCGTCGTCGAGCAGGAAGTCGAACTCGCCCACCGTGTCGTCGCGGGCGGCGCGCACCTGCAGGCCGTGCGCGAGCAGGCGGCCCTGCTCGGCGAAATAAAAGGCCATCAGCTTTTCCGCGTACAGCCCGAGCCGCGTGATCATCTTGGTGCCGAGGACGGCGTCCAGGCGCGACGGGTCGGCATCGACGGCGGCCAGCCAGCGCGCCGTGTTGGGCGACACGGGCCCCAGCGTGGCGATGCGCCCCTCCCAGTGCGGATCGTGGATGTCGAGCAGGTCGGGCGCGTCCAGCAGCCAGGCCAGCGCGCGCACCCGGGCGCGCCGCAGGTGGCCCCAGCGGCGCGCGAAGACGGCCTGGTAGTTATCGGGCCGGGCCCGCACCGCTTCCCTTTTGCGCGGCCCGCGCCCGGCACAGGTCGGCCCAGGCCTGGGCCTTGTCGCCGCCGCGGCGCAGCAGCTCGCCCGGGTGCAGCGTGGCGACCAGGCTCACCTGGCCCTGGCCCTCCACCTGGCCCTGGCCGTCGCCCGCGCCCCCTCCGATGGCGAGCGCATGCACGCTGCCGCGCGCGCTGGCGAGCGGTTCCTGCAGCGGCCGGCCCAGCAGCGTGTTCGCCGCGATCTGGCCGAGGGTCAGCACCGTGTGCGCACCCGTCAACTGCGCCTCGCGCTCCAGGTAGGGACGGCAGGCCGCCGCTTCCGCCGCAGTCGGCGCGCGCTCGCCGCCGTTCGGCGAGGCCGGACGGCACTTGATCAGGTTGGTGATGTAGACGTCGCGATCGCGCCCCATGCCCACCGCGGCCAGCATATTGTCGAGCAGCTTGCCCGGGTCGCCCGCCAGCGGCAGGCGCTCGCGGTCGTCGGCGGCCGTCGACGCGCCGGCGGCGACCAGCCAGCGTGCCCGCTTCGCCCCAGTCCCCGGCACCGGGGCGCGGCCGTCGCGGCAGGCGCTGCAGCGGCGGCAGGAAGCGATGGCGACGGCCAGCTGGTCCCAGTCCATGCGGGCGATTTCCTCGGGACTGGCGTCGGCCGGCAACGCGGCGTCGTCCCAGGCCGAATCGACGTCGGCGGGCGCTTCCGGCACGGGTTCCAGCGCGGAAGCCGACTGCGCCACGCGCTGCAGCGGACGCGGTCCCGGCGGCGGCGCCGGTGCCGGTGCCGAATCCGGCTCCGGCGCGGCCTCGGGAGCCGCAACGCGCGCCTCGGCTTCGGCAACCTCGGCCGCTTCGATCTCGGCCTCGGCCACAGCCACATCGCCATCGTCCTCGGCCACGGCAGGCGCCGCGGCCTGCCCCGCCGACGTGCGCAAGGTCCACAGCGGCCCCAGGCCCATCTCGTTCAGGAAGACGACATCGCGGTCGGAAAATCCATTCATAGCGCAATCCTCATCACGATCGCATCCTCGCGCCGGCCTTCGTGCGCCGGGTAATAGCCCTTGCGGCGCCCGATCTCCTGGTAGCCATAGCGCCGGTAGACGTGCAGCGCGCGCTCGTTCGACGGGCGCACCTCGAGCAGGATCGATTCCATGCCCTGGCCGCGGGCACGGGCCGAGATGCGGTCCAGCAGGTAGCGGCCCAGGCCCGTGCCGTGGCGGTCTCCGGCCACGGCCACGTCCAGCAGGTGCGCTTCGTCGAGCGCGTACATCAACAGGAAATAACCGGCCAGCGCGCCTTCGACATTGTCCTGCGCGGCCTCGCGCAGCACCCAGCAATCGTAGCCGCTGGAGAGCGAATCGACGAAGTTGGCGCGGCTCCACGGATGCGGGAACACGCTGCGTTCGAGCGCGTGCACGGCATCGATGTCGTCCACGACCATCGGCCGCAGCGCCAGGCCGGCGGCGACCGCGCTCATGGCTCGCCGGCCTTGGCCGCGTTGATCGCCTGGCGCTCGGCGCTGGTGTAGGCGACCTTGTTGCGCAGGTACAGGGGCTGGGCCTCGTCGGCCGGCACGGCGCGGCCCGCGGCCAGCGCGGCGGCGCCCAGCACGGCCAGCTCGCGCGCGTGCGGGAGGATGTCGGCGTGGGCGGCAGCGGCGAAAGCGCGGCCCGCGAAGGCCTCCGGATAGGCGGAGAAACCGTTGCCGCAGGCGGCCAGGCCGTCGACGGCCTCGGGCACCACGGCCTCCGGCGCGCCCAGCGCGGGCGCGCACACGGTTTCCCAGGCGCCGGTCCAGCGGTACTGGGCCCAGTACACCTCGTTCATGCGCGCATCGAGCACGGCCAGCACCTCGGTGGCGCCCGTGCGTGCGCGGCAGGCCTCGGCCATCGCTTCCAGCGTCACCAGCGGCAGCACGGGCAGGCGCGCGCCGAAGGCCAGGCCCTGGGCCACGCCGCAGGCCGTGCGCACGCCCGTGAACGAACCGGGACCGGCGCCGAAGGCGATGGCGTCGCAGTCGGCAAGCGCGATGCCGGCCTCGCACAGCAATTCCTGCACCATCGGCAGGACGGATTGCGAATGGGTGCGCACGCCGGAGGATTCGCGCGCGGTGACATGCGCAGTAACGTCGATATCGGTTCCAGAGGCGCGCAACAACGCGCAGGAGGCCAGCTCCGACGAGGTTTCGATGGCAAGAATGATAGGCATGGCGTATTTTAACCCGCCGGCGGCGCCGGCAAAAAGGCCGGGGAGGATGCCGGATCGGCCGGACCGTTGTAAAATCCGGCCATGTCCAGCATTACCCTCGAGCCCGATACCCGCGACCAGGTCGCCGCCGCCCTGGCCGGCGACCGCTGGATCGTCGCCTGCCTGTGCGCCGCCTGGTGCGGCACCTGCTCGTCCTACCGCGCCGGATTCGATGCCCTGGCCGCGCGCCATCCGGACAAGACCTTCGTCTGGATCGACATCGAGGACCAGGCCGCCACCGTGGGCGACCTCGACGTCGAGAACTTCCCCACCCTGCTGCTGCAGCGCGGCGACGACGTCGCCTTCCTCGGCACCATGGTGCCCGATCCGAACGTGGCCGACCGGCTGATCCAGGCCCAGGCGGCGCTGCCCGCCGAGGAGCTGGCGCGCCACGCCGCTGCCCAGCCGGAGCGGCAGGCGTCCAACCTGCGCATCCTGTTCGCCAACGCCGGCGAGTAGGCACGCGTTCGGTGGGCATGTGATGCCCACCGCGTGCGGCCCGCGACCTCAAGCCGTGCCGTAACCCCGCTCGTCCGCCGGCGCCCGCCCCCAGTCCTCCAGCACCTTGTCCGCCGCCACCGGCTTGCCGTACAAGTAACCCTGCGCCAGGTTGCAGCCGTGGCGCAGCAGGAAGGCGGCCTGCTCGCTCGTCTCCACGCCTTCCGCGATCACCGACAGGTTCATGCTCTTGCCCAGCTGGATGACGGCGATGGCGATCGCCTCGTCGTTGGCGTCGCTGTTGGCGCCGCCCGTGATGTCGCGGATGAAGCTGCGGTCGATCTTCAGCGTCTGCACGGGCAGCTGCTTCAGGTAGGCGAGCGAGGAGTAGCCGGTGCCGAAGTCGTCGATGGCCAGGCACACGCCGATCGCGTGCAGGTCGTTGATGTACTGGAGCGCGTCGCCCGTGTTCATGATGACCGACTCCGTCACCTCCAGCTGCAGCCGCGCTGGAGACAGGCCCGTGTCGGCCAGCACGCGCGCCACCTGCGGCGCCACGCTGCCGCGGTCGAACTGGCGGCCCGACAGGTTGACGGCCATCTTCGGCACCGACAGGCCGGCCCGTTCCCAGCGCACCATCTGGCGGCATGCCTGTTCCAGCACCCAGTCGCCGAGCTGGCCGATGAAGCCGATGTCCTCGGCCAGCGCCACGAAGCGCGACGGCGGCACCTGGCCCAGCTCCGGGCTGGTCCAGCGCACCAGCGCCTCGACGCCGATCAGGCGGCCGCTGTCGATCTCCACCTGCGGCTGGTAGGCCAGGCCGATCTCGTCCTTCTCGATCGCGCGGCGCAGCAACGCTTCCAGGCGCAGGCGCTCGACGCCCTCGCCTTCCATCGACGGCAGGTACAGCTGGTAGCCGTTGCGTCCGCGCGCCTTGGCCTGGTACATCGCCAGGTCGGCATTCCGGATCAGCATGTTCAGGTCGGTCGCATCCTGCGGGAACAGGCTGATGCCGACGCTGCCCGTCACGAACAGCTCGTAGTCCGAGACCAGGATCGGGCTCTCGAACAGGCGCATCAGCTTTTGCGCGACGAGGCCGGCGCCGTCGGCACCGTCGACGTCCTCGAGCAGCACGATGAATTCGTCGCCGCCTAGGCGCGCCAGCGTGTCGCCCTCGCGCAGGCAGCCGGCCAGCATGCCCGCCACCTGCTTGAGCAGCTCGTCGCCGACGTGGTGGCCGAGGGTGTCGTTGACGTTCTTGAAGCGGTCCAGGTCGATGAACATGACGGCCAGCTGCCGGTCCGCGCGCGCGGCGCGCGCCATCGCATGCTGCAGGCGGTCGTGGAACAGCAGGCGGTTCGGCAGGCCCGTGAGCGGGTCGTGGTGGGCCAGGTGGTCGAGCTGGGCCTGCGACTGGCGCACGCGGGTGATGTCGCTGAACACGCACACGTAATGGGTGACGGCATCGCGCTCGTCGCGCACGGCCGATACGGTCAGCGACTCGACGTAGGCCTCGCCGTCCTTGCGCAGGCTGCGCAGCTCGCCGCGCCAGAAGCCGCTCTCCTCGAGGTCGCGCCAGATCGCCTCGTAGGTGCCGTCGGCGTCGCCCTTGTCGCGGCCCTCGCCGTTGCGGGCCAGGCGCGACCAGCCGCCCACCTTGTCCGCTTCCGTGTAGCCGGTGATGCGGGTATAGGCCGGGTTGATGGCGACGATGCGTCCCTGCGGGTCGAGCACCATCGCGCCGTCGGCGATGTGCTCCAGCACCGTGGCCCACAGGCGCAGCTTCTCTTCCGCCGCGCGGCGCTCGCTGACGTCGGCGAACACCCAGATGCTGCCCGCGTCCGGCTGGTCGGGGTCGAGCATGCGTCCGCTGACCATGCACCAGAACAGGCTGCCGTCGCCGCGCCGGAACTGCAGTTCGCCCGTGAAGTCGCGGCCGGCCGTCAGCACGGGCATGCTGGCCGCCGCGCCGCGCTCGTAGTCTTCCACGGTGGGGAACAGCACGGCCAGCGAATCGCCGACCAGGTCGCCCTCGCGGTAGCCGAACAATTCGTCGAAGCGGCGGTTGGTCGAGACCACGTGGCGCTCGCGCACGTGCAGGATGCCGAACATGACGTTGTCCAGCACCGCGCCCTGCTCGGCCAGCAGGCCCTCGATGCGCATCTCGTTGTATTTGCGCTCGCTGATGTCGGAGATGATCCCGTCGATCCAGGAACCCTCCTCGCCCAGCGCCGGCCGGCCGCTCTCCAGCACCCAGCGCTCGATGCCGTGGGCATCGAGGATGCGGTATTCGATCGCATACGCGCATTGCGCCTGCACGGCTTCGCCCACCAGGCGCCAGTAGGTGCGCCGGTCCTCCGGGCAGATCAGGTCGACCCACCGTTCCGTGCTCTCGCCGATGAAGCGCCGCGCCGGGTAGCCGGCAATGGTTTCGATGGCGTCGCTGACGAAGTCGATGGCGCCGCCCGCGCGGGCGCGGAACACGGCGCCCGGCACCTGGGTCACGATCGAGCGGAAGCGCTCCTCGCGCCGGCCGATGTCCTGGAACAGTTCGCCGATGGCGATGCGCATGCGCTCCAGCTGGCGGCCCAGGCGCCCCAGCTCGTCCTGGGCGGTGAGCACCAGCGGCGCGTCGAACTTGCCGCGCGAGAGACGGTCCGAAAAACTCATCAGGCTGCGCAGCGGGGCCACCAGCCGGTGCTTGAACAGCAGGACGATCAGCAGCAGCGACACGGCCAGCTGCCCGGCCAGCACCATCGCGTAGCGCCACTGCTTGGTGCGCAGCGCCTCCCGGCTGCGGCTGTCGTCCAGTTCCACCAGCACGTGGCCGATGCGCTGGCCGCGCGCCACCACGTCGCGCCCGGCGCGCAGCACGCGGCCGGCCGGGGCCACGGGCGTGCGCTGGTCGATCACGACGGCGCCGTCCTGGGCCTGGACGGCCACGCGCAGCACGGCCGGATCGCGCATCAGCGAATCGACCAGCGGACGGGCGGCGTCCGGATTCATGTTCCACAGCGGTTCCTGCATGCCCAGCGCAAGGATTTCTGCGTCGCGCTGCAGCGTGTCGTCCAGCGTGCGCTCCGCTTCGCGCTGTTCCTGCACGCCGATCAGCAGGTAGCCGCCCACCAGCGCCGGCATGGCCAGGCCGGCGAACAGCATCAGCAGCAAGGCGCCGACCAGCGAGCGGCCGTACAAGCGTATGAGGCGCGACGGCAAGGCCCGCAGGGCAATCCGGGAAATGGCATCCTTGATGGGCATAGGCAGTAAAGTGTGCTTCCGGCGAACGAAATGTTGCCACAAATCAAATTTAATTGTTCGAAATCGGATTATGCACGTGATTATTGCCAATAGTCACCAAGTTCCCGTGACCGGCGCGGTATTCGCCGCGGAACGTGTCCGTCCAGCCACGCCCGCGGGCGGCCCGCCTGCCGGCAGGCTGCGCCAGGCCTTGCTATCATTGCCACCTTTTCTACACAGGAGTTGAACGATGACGATGTCCTTGTACGGTACCTCGGTGCCCGTGTTCCGCCAGATCCTGGGCAGCCTGGCCGCCATCCTGGCCAAGGCCGAGGCCCATGCGGACCTGAAGAAGATCGATCCGGACGCGCTGCTGCAGGCGCGCCTGTTCCCCGACATGCTGCCGCTGCTGCGCCAGGTGCAGCTGGCCACCGATTTCGCCAAGGGCGCGGCAGCCCGCCTGGGCGGCGTCGAGGTGCCGCGCTACGAGGACGTGGAAACGGACTTCGCCGGCCTGCAGGCGCGCCTCGAGAAGACCCTCGCCTTCCTCGACACCGTCCCGCGCGAGGCGATCGACGCGGGCGGCGAGCGCGACATCGTGATCGGCACGGGCGAGAACCAGCGCCGCTTCAAGGGCGCTGCCTACCTGGTGCACTATGCGCTGCCGAACTTCTACTTCCACGCCACCACCGCCTACGACCTGCTGCGCCACAACGGTCTGGAAATCGGCAAGCGCGACTTCATCGGAACGTATTGAACATCGCGCCGATGGCATCAGGCGTGGTGGTTCACCGCCGCGTCTTCCGGCATGGCCGGGATGTGCTGGAACTTGCTGTCCGGCTGCATGCGGAACGCCAGCACCACGCCGATGCCCATCAGGATCATGCTGCCGACGAAGGGCAGCTCCCAGCTGCCGGTCCGGTCGATCAGGTAGCCCGACACCACGGGCGAGAGGATCGCCGCCAGCGCCGACCCCGTGTTCATCATGCCGCTGGCCGTGCCGGCGCAGTCCGGCGCGATGTCCATCGGCAGCGCCCACATGGGGCCGATCGTCATCTCGGCGAAGAAGAAGCCGGCCGACAGGCTCAGGATCGACACGACGAGGTTGTGCGTCATCATCAGCGGGATCAGCGACAGCAGCGTCAGCAGCATGCAGATCGACACCATATAGCTGCGCGACTTCTTGAGGTTGCCCGTCTTCCTGAGGATGCGGTCGCTCACGATGCCGCCCAGCGTGTCGCCCACGACGCCGGCGAAGAACACGCTGGAAGCGAACAGCGCGGACTTCTTGATGTCCATGTCGTAGCTGTGCAGGAAGTACTGCGGAATCCAGCTCAGGAACAGCCACAGCGTCCAGCCGTAGCAGAAATACACGATGGTGACGGGCAGCATGCGCATGAACAGCGGCCCCCACGCAACCTTGAGGTTCTTCTTCTTGACGTGCGCTAGCGTCTCCAGTTCCTGCGCCGTGATGCGCGGGTGCCTGGCCGGATCTTCCGTGAACACGAAGGCCCAGCCGACGACCCAGGCCAGGCTGATCGCGCCGCAAATATAGAAGGACTCGCGCCAGCCGTGCGCCGCCATGATCCAGACGACGGCCGCCGGCGCCACCGCGTTGCCGATGCGCGAGAACGCGTGCGTGATGCCCTGGGCGAAGCCGCGGCTTTCCTTGGCGACCCAGCGCGACATGGCGGCGGTGGCCGCCGGGAAGGTGGCGCCTTCGCCGAAGCCCAGCAGCAGGCGCGCCAGCAGCAGCGAGACGAGGCCGCCGGCAAAGCCCGTGAGGATGGTGGCGACGGCCCACAGCAGGCCGCACCAGATCAGCGTGCGGCGCGCGCCGAAGCGGTCGCTGACCCAACCGCCGATGATCTGGAAGACGAGGTAGGGATAGGCGAAGGCGGAAAAGACGAGGCCGACTTCGGTCTTGGAGAGATTGAATTCCTTCCCGAATCCGACGGCCGCCGTGCTGACGTTGACGCGGTCCAGGTAAGTGATGAAGTACATCAGGCAGAGCATCAACAGGACGACGGTCGTCGCCCGCAAGCGGTGCACTCTCATTGCTGTCTCCTCTAGGGATGCCGGCCGGCATGCGCGGCGCGTTTTCTTTGAAACGCGGGCGCGGCATCGAAGCGTATCGATATGCCGGCGCCGGGTTGTGCCCGGGCCGGTTCGGTTCCTCCGTCCTGCTGCGGGGGTGCCCGCCCTTCAGGCCGCCTTCAGTGCCGGCTTCTGCTTCTGCGCGGCGAGCACGTCCATGGCAGCCTGCACGCCGCTGCCCGCCAGCGGCACGCCCGCCAGCTTCAGGCCCATCTCGCAACCGGCCAGCGTGGCCATCAGCGTGAGGTCGTTCGCTTCGCCCAGGTGGCCGATGCGGAACATCTTGCCCTTCAGCTTGCCGAGACCCGTCCCCAGCGACATGTCGAAGTTGTCGTAGATGATCTTGCGCACGGCATCGGCATCGACGCCCTCCGGCATCATGACGCCGGTCAGCACGGGCGAATACACGGCCTGCTCCTGGCAGGTGATCTCCAGGCCCCAGGCCGTCACGGCCTTGCGGCACGCCGCCGCCAGGCGCTGGTGGCGCGCGAAGGTGTTGTCCAGCCCTTCGCCGAGGATCATGTCGAGCGCCTCGGCCAGGCCATACAGCAGGTTCGTGTTGGGGGTGTACGGCCAGTAGCCGGTGGCGTTCATCTCGATGATCTCGTGCCAGCCCCAGAATGCCTTCGGCAGCCTGGCGGACTTGCTCGCCTCCAGCGCCTTCTTCGAGACGGCGTTGAAGCTGATCCCCGGCGGCAGCATCAGGCCTTTCTGCGAACCGGATACGGTAACGTCCACGCCCCACTCGTCATGGCGGTAGTCGGCCGAGGCCAGGCCGGAGATCGTGTCGACCAGCAGCAGGGCCGGGTGGCCGGCCGCGTCGATGGCCTTGCGCACAGCGGCGATGTTGGACGTCACGCCGGTCGAGGTCTCGTTGTGCACGACGCACACGGCCTTGATGCCGTGGCCGCTATCCTCGCGCAGGCGCGCCTCGATCATGTCGGCCTGGACGCCGCGGCGCCAGCCTTCGATGCCCGGCAGGCCCAGGAACTCGGGCTTCAGGCCCAGCGCCTCGGCCATCTTCTTCCACAGCGTGGCGAAGTGCCCCGTCTCGTACATCAGCACGTGGTCGCCGGGGCTCAGGGTATTGGTCAGCGCCGCTTCCCAGGCGCCGGTGCCCGATGCGGGATAGATGACGACCGGCTGCTCGGTCTTGAAGATCTTCTTGATGCCGGCCAGTACCTGCAGGCCGAGGGCGCCGAATTCGGGGCCGCGGTGGTCGATGGTCGGGTAGCTCATGGCCCGCAGGATGCGGTCCGGAACGGGGCTCGGGCCCGGGATCTGCAGGAAGTGGCGGCCGGCAGGGTGGAAATCCAGTTTCAGCATTGACTCCTCCATCGAGTGAATTTAAAGCATCGGAATATGAAGCAGCGTTCCTCGTTTTGTATTTTGCATTCAAAATTCAGTCTAGACTTCGGCGCTGGGGCCGTCAACGACTATTTCGCCGGTGACATTCACACCATGGATACACGGAATGCAGTGATAGAATTGGCGAGAAAGCATTGACTAAAAAGCGGTCAAAAAGGATTTTGCATGCAAGACTCAGTCGTCGAACTCGACAGCATTACGGATGCCGCCGCGCCAGCCCTGCCCCGGCTGGAGCGGCAGCACCTGCACGACACCGTCGTGGGCCACCTGCGCAACCTGATCGTCGAAGGGACGCTGGCGCCCGGCACAAAGCTCAACGAGCGCGAACTGTGCGAGACGATGGGGATTTCGCGCACGCCCCTGCGCGAGGCGTTCAAGGTGCTGGCCTTCGAGGGCCTGATCGAGATTTCGCCGAACCGGGGCGCGTCCGTGTGCAAGATGTCGCGCACGGAGATCCTGGAAACGTTCGAATTCATGAGCGGCCTGGAAGCACTGGCCGGGGAACTGGCGTGCGCGCGGATCGACGCGGCCGGATTGGCCGACATCAAGGCGCTGCACTACGAGATGCTGGCTTGCAAGGCCAGGAGCGACCTGCCCGGTTACTACGCCCGCAACCAGGCGATCCACAACCGGATTGCCGAGGCCGCCGGCAACTCGGTGCTGTACCAGACCTACCTGATGATGAACCGGCGCCTGCAGGCGCTGCGTTTCAAGTCGAACCACAAGCCGGCCAAGTGGGACAGCGCCGCGCGCGACCACGAGGAAATGATCGTGGCGCTGGAAGCGCGCGACGGCCAGCGCCTGGCGGCCATCCTGCGCCAGCACCTGCTGGACAAGCGCGACGCCATCATGGAAATGGCGCCGGCGTAAACGCATGGTGGGCATGTGCTGCCCACCCTACCCGACCATCCGGCAGGGCAAGCAGGTGTAGGGTGGGCACCATGTGCCCACCATCGCATCAGGTATTCCTGCGCGGGTAGCCCTGCGCCAGGATCCGCTGCCACACGGCTTCCTTCTGCTCGGGCGTCATCGACACCCAGTGCGCCACTTCGACGACGGTGCGGCCGCAGCCGCGGCAGACCTCGTCGAACGTGGTCGAGCACACGGCGACACAGGGCGTGTCCGGCCGGTCGGGCGCGGCCTGCCGGGCCGTATCAACGCGCAGGTCCGACATCGAGCTTGTCCCAGCCTTCGTGGCCCAGTTTTTCCATGGTCTCGATATTCTTCTCGAAGATGTCCTCGGCGTCGGGAATCGCTTCCACGGCGCGGTCGATGCTGTCCTCGCGCAGCAGCTGCAGGATCGGGTACGGCGCGCGGTTCGTGTAGTTCGAGATGTCGTTCGGGTCCGTATCGGCGAACTGGTAGTCAGGGTGGAAATTGGCTACTTGCAGTTCACCGTCGAGGTGCATGTCTTCGACGGCGGCATCCGCGACGTCCAGGAATTCATTGAAATCCAGGAAATCCTGCAGCACGAACGGATGGATCAGCAGCGTCGTATCGACCTTGGCCGGATCCGTATCGGACAGCAGCTGCAGCTCGTCCATCAGCGTTTCCAGCAGTTCTTCCGGGGTGCGCGCGGGCGAGACGACGTAGCGCACCTGCTCCTTCGTATACACCGCCTTGGCGAACGGACAAAGATTCAGGCCGATGACGGCGCGCTCGAGCCAGCGCCGGGTGGCAGCGACGATCGCCTCGTCGTCCGCATGGAGGTTGGCAGTGCTCATCTGGGGCTTTCCAAAAATACAAACAAATACCTGATGCAAAGCGGGCATTGTACGCGCATTTGCGTCCCCTCATGGCTTCTGCGGCCCGGCACGCCAGGATGGCAGGCATGTGCCCGGCATCTGGTATTACCTGCCGGGTCCGGCGGTCGGCGCCGCCACCTGGTCGAAACGTCAAGCCGCCACGCATGCGCTCGGCCTGGCGAATCTTGCTTACTCCCGGGGTGTATCGACTCTTCTGCACCGCCACGCCCCGGACGCAAGGGATTCTGCAGCGATACTCCCTCGATAAATATCACATCAAAACAAGGTGTTAGCAAAAAGAATAGACAAGGTTTTTTGTAACCGCGCCGACTTATTTCTTGACTGACTCGCGAAGTGGTCCGTACACTCCGTTTTTACTCGTCAGTCTGACGTTCCTGGACGCAACACTGGAAAGCCATGCACGAAACGACCCGCACCACGCAAGCCTTGGCCATCGCCCTCCTGCTGGCCCCGATTCTGGGCCACGCCGCCGAATCCGCATCGACCGTCCCCTCCCAGGCCAGCAGCAGCGCCACGCTGTCGCGCGCCACGCTGCCGAACGCCCTCGCCCCCACCAGGTCCGACGACTACAAGGATCCGGACATGTGGGCGCGCATCCGCAGCGGCTATGCGATTCCCGACGTCGACAATGCGCTCGTCGCCAAGCACGTGCAGTGGTACGCCAGCCGTCCGGACTACCTGACGCGCATGTCGAGCCGCGCCTCGCTGTACCTGTACCACGTCGTCAAGGAGCTGGAAAACCGCGGCATGCCGACCGAACTGGCGCTGTTGCCCGTGATCGAGTCCGCGTTCAACCCGCAGGCGCTGTCGACCGCCAACGCGGCCGGCATCTGGCAATTCATGCCGGACACCGGCAAGACTTTCAGCCTGCAGCAGAACATGTTCAAGGACGAGCGCCGCGGCGTGCTGGCCTCGACCGACGCCGCCCTGACTTACCTGCAGCGCCTGTACACCATGTTCGGCGACTGGCAGCTCGCGTTGGCCGCTTATAACTGGGGCGAAGGCAATGTCCAGAAGGCGATCCAGAAAAACCGTGCGCTGGGCAAGCCGACCGATTTCGAGAGCCTGGCCGACTTGATGCCGGCCGAGACGCGCAACTACGTGCCCAAGCTGCAGGCGGTCAAGAACATCATCGCCAACCCGGCCCAGTACGGCGTCGCCCTGCCCGCCATCGACAACACCCCGTATTTCACCACCATCGACAAGACCTCGGACATCGACATGGCCGTGGCGGCCCAGCTGGCCGAGATGTCGCTGGACGAATTCAAGGCGCTCAACCCGCAGTTCAAGAAGCCCGTCATCGCCGGCGACTCGAAGATCCTGCTGCCCAAGGAAAATGCCGAGAAATTCCACCTGAACCTGGCCTCGTGGAGCCAGGCGCTGTCCTCGTGGACGACGCACAAGATCACCTCGGCGAAGGAAAGCATCGCCTCGCTGGCCTCGAAATTCGGCACCACGCCGGAAGTCATCCGCCAGGCCAACAACATCCCGCCGCAGATGCGCCTGATGGCCGGTTCGACCATCCTGGTGCCCAAGACGGAAGCCACCGCCCACAACGACATCGCCGAAAACATCATCGAGAATGCCCAGGTGATGCTGGAAGCGGACCGCGCCAAGGGCCGCGGCGGCGACGGCAAGAAGCTGAGCGGGGTGCAGCGCATCAAGGCCACCGCGGCCCATGCCGTGGCGGAGATCAAGAGCCGCGTCTCGCGCAAGCCGGCCGTGAACGCCAACGGCCGCAAGCGCCGCTGATCCAGCGCCTCACAGTTGTCATGACGATACGCTCGCGTGCCCGTGCGGCACGCTTTTTGCGTTGTGCGTGCAGATTTGCCGGATTTGAGGTATAGTCTTGTTTGTGCGCTGCAAAACGCATCGGCAAGCGCCCGATGCCAGCAGTCGACCCAGCCCGGCAAGCAACCGGGTAGCAGTAGAAAAAATCAGCAGCTTCGCAAGCCCTGGCGTTTCCGAAAACGCCCTTTCATAAAGCCCCCCGCCCTGCGTGCCGCCATAGGCACCGTCCCGGCGCAAAGCTTTTGTGCCGAAATTTCTTTCGTTTTGAGTCATTTCGTTTGTTGGCTCGCGTTGCTATTTTGCGTTTCCGCGATTGTGCGTCATTGCCATGCGTAAGCGCCCACAGATCTATCGAAAGCAAAGTTAAACAATGAGTTTTGAAGCATTAGGCTTACACGCGTCCATCGTCAAGGCAGTCGAGCAGGCAGGCTACGAAAAGCCGACGCCGGTGCAGGAGCAGGCTATTCCGGCGGGTATCGCCGGCCGCGACCTGCTGGTGTCCTCGCAAACCGGTTCCGGCAAGACCGCCGCATTCATGCTGCCGGCGCTGAACCGCTTCGCCAATACCGAACCGGCGCCTGCCGGCCGTACCCCGGCCCAGGAAGCCCAGGCGGCACGCGCCAAAGGCGAACGTGTCCGTTTCAAGCCGGCCCAGCCGAAGATGCTGGTGCTGACCCCGACCCGCGAACTGGCCCTGCAGGTGACCAGCGCGACCGAGCAGTACACCGTCAACATGCGCCGCATCCGCGCCGTGTCGATCCTGGGCGGCATGCCCTACCCGAAACAGATGCAGCTGCTGGCCAAGAACCCGGAAATCCTGGTGGCGACGCCGGGCCGCCTGATCGACCACATGGAGTCCGGCAAGATCGACTTCTCCCAGCTGCAAGTGCTCGTGCTGGACGAAGCGGACCGCATGCTGGACATGGGCTTCATCGACGACATCGAGAAGATCGTCGCCGCCACCCCGTCGACCCGTCAGACCATGCTGTTCTCGGCAACGCTGGATGGCGTCGTCGGCAACATGGCGCGCCGCATCACCAAGGATCCGCAGACGATCCAGATCATGAGCGCGGCCAACCGCCACGAGAACATCACGCAGAAGGTGCACTTCGTCGACGACCTGTCGCACAAGAACCGCCTGCTCGACCACTTGCTGCGTGACGAAAGCATGGACCAGGCCGTCGTGTTCACCGCCACCAAGCGTGACGCCGACATGATCGCCGACCGCCTGAACATCGCCGGCTTCGCGGCTGCCGCGCTGCACGGCGACATGCACCAGGGCGCGCGTAACCGCACCCTGGACGGCATGCGCCGCGGCCAGGTGCGCGTGCTGGTGGCGACCGACGTCGCCGCGCGCGGCATCGACGTGCCGACCATCACGCACGTCGTGAACTACGATCTGCCAAAGTTCCCGGAAGACTATGTGCACCGCATCGGCCGTACCGGCCGTGCCGGCCGCAACGGCGTCGCCGTCTCGCTGGTCAACCATGCCGAGAACATGAACGTGCGTCGCATCGAACGCTTCACCAAGCAGACGATCCCCGTCGACGTCGTCGTGGGCTTCGAACCGAAACGCGCTCCGGCGCCCCGCTCCACCGCCCGTCCGGGCTGGAAGCCGGGTGACGGCCGCAATGCCGGCAAGCCGGGCCAGCGCAGCTTCCAGGGCAAGGAAGGCGGCTACCGTGGCAATGGCGAAGGCCAGCGTCGCGAAGGCGGTTTCCGCAGCGCCGAAGGCCAGGGCCAGCGCCGTGAAGGCGGCTTCCGTGGCGCCAGCGAAGGCCAGCGCCGCGAACGCAGCGCCGGCGGCTACGGCAACGCGCACCCGCGCTCGGCCGACGGCGCCCGCCGCAGCTTCGGCGATCGTTGATCGACCGCTGAGCTAAACAGTATTACCCCGTCGCCCCCGCGCAGGCGGGGCCCGATGTGCAGGCGTTGCGTTACCGCTTGCACAACTTGGGCCCCGCCTGCGCGGGGGCGACGTTTTTGGTCTACAGCGCGCAGGTCCGGAACCCGCAATAGATGTCGTCCCGCTCGGGCGTGAAGAAGTTGCGGAAACGGGGCGAGCGCAGGCGCGCCGGCGTCGCGAAGGAGGCGCCGCGCAGCGTGCGACGCGTGCCGAACCACGGCGCCGAATACTCGCGGTAGCGGTCGGCCGCGAAGCCCGCGAACGGCAGGAAGGGCGAGGCCGTCCATTCCCACAGCCGCCCCCAGGCAAAGCCTTCATGGCCCGACGTGGCGGCGAATTCCCATTCCGCTTCCGTCGGCAGGCGCCGTCCGGCCCAGGCGCAGTATGCCTCGGCTTCGTGGCAGTTCACGTGGCGCACCGGCTGCGCCGGATCGAGGGGCGTGGCATGGCCGAACACGCGCGTGCGCCAGACATCGTTTTCCCCATCGCGTTCCCAATACCGCGGCGCCGAACGCTCCTGCTCCATCAGCCAGGCACGTCCCGCCTCGCTCCACAACTCGGGGCGCTGGTAGCCGCCGTCGCGCACGAAGGCGGCGAAGGCGCCGTTGGTCACGAGTCCCGCATCGATGGCGAACGGCGCCACCTTGCACGCCCCCGCATCGCGCTCGTTGTCGAACACGAAGCCGCGCGACTGGTCGCCGCCGCGCACGAAGCTGCCGCCCGCGAAGGCGATCTCGCCGGCCACCGGCCCCTGGCGCTGCTCCGGCCTCACCTGGCGGAATGCGTCGGGGTCGACGGCGATGCCCAGCGTCTGGATCGTGTACAGCAGCGCTTCGCCGTGCATGTCCTCGTGCGCCAGCGCCAGGCGGTACGGGTACAGCGCCGCGTCGTCGTCCGGCTCCTGTCCCAGGCGCGCCAGGATGCGTTCCAGCACCTCGTTGCAATAGGTCTTGATGGCGCCCGTGGACGGCAGGTCCAGCGCCCAGCGCGTGCGGTGCGCCACGTTGCCCGAATCGAACCAGTCGTCGCCGCGCGCCAGCAGCGAGTGGCCGTCGGCTTCGCCCGGCTGGCTGCCGGTCGCGTCGCGCAGCACGAACCACTCGGCGAACCAGGCCGTGTGGCCCAGTTCCCACAAGGGCGGGTTCACGATGGACAGGCGCGGCACGTTGTGCGCGTCGTCGTAGCCGGCGTCCGCGAGTAAGTCGAACAGGGCCAGCGTATAATGCCGCGCATCCTGCAGCGCGGCGCCAAGGTCTTCCGGTCCCGCGGTGCGGAACGATGCATGCTTGTCACTCATCCCCGCATTGTACTACCGGCATACCCAGGCTTTCCAACCCCATGGCACGTCCTTCCATCTTCATCGCCAGCCCCGCCTCCGCGCGCGAGAACAACGGCAACTGGCAGACCGCGAGCCGCTGGCGCCGCTTCCTGCAGCGCCACCACCGCGTCGCCATCGGCGCCGGCTGGCAGCCGGGCGACGCCGTCCCCGACCTGCTGATCGCGCTGCATGCGCGGCGCTCGGCCGCGGCGCTGGCCGCGTTCAAGGCCGCGCATCCGGACCGTCCCGCGCTGCTGGTGCTGACGGGCACCGACCTGTACCGCGACATCCGCGTGGACGCCAGCGCGCGCGCCTCGCTGGAACTGGCCGACGCCATCGTCGTGCTGCAGCCCCGCGGCCTGGACGAACTCGATGCGGCCGCGCGCGCCAAGGCGCACGTGATCTACCAGTCGGCGCCGCGCCTGCGTCCCGCGCCAGCGCGCCGCGGCGCCACCCTGGACGTGGCGATGGTCGGCCACCTGCGCGAGGAAAAGGACCCGCTGACCTTCATGGCGGCGGCGCGCCTGCTGGCGCTGCCCGGCCTGCGCCTGCTGCACGTGGGCGGCGCGCTGGACGCGTCGCTGGGCGCGGCCGCGCGCGAGACGATGGCCCGCGCGCCCGTCTACCGCTGGCTCGGCGCCCTGCCCCATGCCCCCGCGCGCAGGCTGCTGCGGCGCTGCCACGCGATGGTGATCGCCTCGCGCATGGAAGGCGGCGCCAACGTGATCATCGAAGCCGTCACCTGCGGCGTGCCCGTGCTGGCCTCGGACATTCCCGGCAACCGCGGCATGCTGGGCGAAGGCTACGCGGGGTATTTCGCCCCCGGCGACGCGGCCGCGCTCGCGCGCCTCATCGAACGCAGCCGGCAGGACGCACGCTTCCATGCGCGCCTCGTGCGCCAGTGCGCGGCCCGCGCGCGGCTCTTTGCGCCGGGGCGGGAGCAAGCGCGCCTGCGCGACTTGGTGGATAATCTGCTATTGCCACGGGCCCGCACGGCGGCGCCCGCAACCTCACGAACGGAAGCCTCGCATGACTGACCAACCCCTGAAACTGACCTCGTTCTCCCACGGCGGCGGCTGCGGCTGCAAGATCGCGCCCGGCGTGCTGTCCGAAATCCTGCAGAAGTCGAGCGGCTTCCCCGTGCCCAAGGAGCTCATGGTCGGCATCGAGACGGCCGACGACGCCGCCGTCTACAAGCTCAACGACGAACAGGCGCTGATCGCCACCACCGATTTCTTCATGCCGATCGTCGACGATCCGTTCGACTTCGGCCGCATCGCCGCCACCAACGCCATCTCGGACGTGTACGCGATGGGCGGCACGCCGATCATGGCGCTGGCCCTCGTCGGCATGCCCGTCAACAAGCTGCCGCTCGAGACGATCGGCAAGATCATCCAGGGCGGCGAATCGATCTGCGCCGAAGCGGGCATTCCCATCGCCGGCGGCCACACCATCGATTCCGTCGAGCCGATCTACGGCCTGGTCGTGATGGGCCTCGTGCACCCGTCCAAGGTCAAGCGCAATGCGGACGCCAAGGCCGGCGATGTGCTGGTGCTGGGCAAGCCGCTCGGCGTGGGCGTGCTGTCGGCCGCCCTCAAGAAGGACCAGCTCGATGCGGACGGCTATGCGGCGATGATCGCCAACACCACCAAGCTCAACAAGCCGGGCAAGGCCCTGTCCGAACTGCCGGGCGTGCATGCGCTGACCGACGTCACGGGCTTCGGCCTGCTGGGCCACCTGCTGGAACTGGCGCGCGGCGCCAAGCTGACGGCGAAGCTGGAGATGGACAAGATCCCGTTGCTGCCGGGCGTCGAGGCGCTGGCCCACGCCGGCTTCTTCACGGGCGCGTCGGGCCGCAACTGGGATGCCTATGGCCAGGACGTCGAACTGGGCGCCACCGTCTCCGACACGGGCCGCGTGCTGCTGACCGACCCGCAGACCTCTGGCGGCCTGCTCGTGTCCTGCGACGCGGGCAGCGTCGACGAGGTGCTGGCGCTGTTCCGGCGCGAAGGCTTCGGCGATGCGGCCGTCATCGGCCACATGGAAGCGGGCGCGCCGCGCGTCGTGGTAGCGTAAAAAACGTCGTCCCTGCGCAGGCAGGGACCCAAGTTCTCATGCTGTATCGCAGTGCATGCAAAATTGGGTCCCTGCCTTCGCAGGGACGACGTGCTTCTTGCACGGGCAATAAGCGTCAAGCCCGCAACTCCGCCACCATCTCCCCCCGCTCGTCCACGCCCGTCTCCACGAACCCGAAGCCCGCATAGAACGCCTTCGCGCGCGCATTGCGCTCGTGGTAGCAGATGGTGATGCGGCGCATGTCGGGCCGCGCGCGCAGTTCCGCCAGCAGCAGTTCCATCGCGCGCCGCCCGATCCCGCGGCCCTGGCGCGGATGGTCGACCATGAAGCGGTAGATCGCGTAGTCGCCCTCGACGTCGTCGGCGCGGCGGTCGTACAGCAGGAACCCGGCCGGCGCGCCGTCGCAATAGACGGCGCGCGGGATGTAGTCCGGGTAGAAGCGCGATTGCGCGATCGAATAGGCATTGCTGGCCAACAGGTCGCGCTGGTGCTCGGGCAGCTCCATGGCCATGAAGTCTTCGAAATTCTCTTCCGTGATGTCCTGCAGGGTGACGTCCAAGTCCGGTCCTTTCGCAAAAGGCCGATGTTACACCCTGAACAAGCCCGCCTCATGCTCTGGATGGCTGGCGTCCGGATCGACGTGCAGCACGACGCCGTCCTCGCCCAGGATCCGCGCCGGCAGCATCTGGATCAGGTCGTAGCGCCGTTGCTCGGCGTATTGCCGGGAGCCGGCATAGCCCGTCGACTGCGATAGCCAGGACAGGCTCGCCATGCCGCGCTCGACCAGAGTGCCGCAGCACAGCCCGGAACCGTAGACCCCGACCCGGTACGAAGGCTGGCCCTCCGCGGCCACGTACAGGGCCGCGCGCACGCCCGTGAAGTAGTTGCTGATGGCGCCGTCGATGTCGGCCTGGGTCGGGTCGTAGTCGACGGCGAAATAGATCGCCGAGCCGTAGGGCTGGCCGATGACCTCGCGCGCCATCAGGAAGGCGGCCGCGCCGTCGGCCAGGCCCTGGCTGCGGTTGAAGAAGCTGGCGCGGGTGCCCGCCGTTTCCCACACGACGCCGATGCGCAGACCGGCCTCGGCCAGCGCGCGCGCCTCGCCCAGCGACAGGTTCTTGGCCGCGTTGTGGCTGTAGTAGCGCAGCACGAAATCGTAGCCCTGGCGGGCCAGCGCGCGCGCGTGGCGCGTCAGTTCCATCGTCGTGTCCAAACCCTTGAGTACGCCCATGGCTCTCCCCGGTCGATGCGTTCGTGTAACCGCCTGGCGCGGTGCAAGCGGCTACTCTGCCATTGCGGCCGCACTCGTATTTGACGGAGAACAATAATTTCTGACGGGAATCAATGTGGCGCGCGCAGAACCGCGTGCCACGAAACGCTTGACACGCCAAACAAAATTCACTTAGAGTGAAGAAATGTTCTCCCAACTGCCTCTGTCTACTTCCCTACCGCTCGCCGGCGCGCTATCGCCGGCCGGCCTGCTACTACGCGCCTGAGACGCGTTTCCCGCCCGGCCGATGTGCCGGATCCGTAGCCCAAGGAAAGTTGCACCGATGTTAGTGTCCACCCAATCCTCGTCCCCTTTCATCCCCGCCGGCGCGCTCCCGTCGTCCGGCGCACGCGCCCGTGTCTGCCTGCTGCTACGGCTAGCGATCGGTTGCCGGGCCTAGCGTCACCGTGGCCCGTCCGGCAGCCTCCGCCACACGAACACACGCACACGACACACGAAACGCACACGATTACCAGGAGCCAGCACCATGTTGACCAATCCCGCCGCCAAATACCGTCCCTTCCCCGCCGTCGACATCGCCGACCGCCAGTGGCCGAGCCGTACCATCACCCAGCCGCCGATCTGGATGAGCACCGACCTGCGCGACGGCAACCAGGCGCTGATCGAACCGATGAGCCCGGAAAAGAAGCTGCGTTTCTTCGAGAAGCTGGTCGAAGTGGGCATCAAGGAAATCGAAGTCGGCTTCCCCTCGGCCTCGCAGACGGACTTCGACTTCGTGCGCATGCTGGTCGAGGAAAAGCGCATCCCGGACGATGTCACCATCATCGTGCTGACCCAGGCGCGCGACGAGCTGATCCGCCGCACCGTGGAATCCTGCATCGGCGCCAAGCGCGCCATCGTGCACGTCTATAACTCGGTGGCGCCCGTGTTCCGCCGCGTCGTGTTCGGCATGGGCGAGGACGAGATCGTCCAGATCGCCGTCAAGGGCACGCAATTGATCAAGGAACTGGTGGCGCAGCATCCGGACACGCAATGGGGCCTGGAATACTCGCCGGAATCGTTCTCGACGACGGAGCTGGCCTTCTCCAAGCGCATCGTCGACGCCGTTGCCGCCGTGTGGCAGCCGACCCCGCAGAACAAGATGATCGTCAACCTGCCCTCGACGGTGGAAGCGGCCACGCCGAACGTGTACGCCGACCAGATCGAGTGGATGTGCCGCCACCTGAACGACCGCGACAGCCTCGTCATCAGCGTGCACCCGCACAACGACCGCGGCACGGCCGTCGCCGCCGCCGAGCTGGCGGTGATGGCCGGCGCCGACCGCGTCGAGGGCTGCCTGTTCGGCAACGGCGAGCGCACCGGCAACGTCGACCTCGTGACGCTGGCCCTGAACCTGTACACCCAGGGCGTGCATCCGGGCCTGGACTTCTCGGACATCGACAGCGTCCGCCAGCTGGTCGAGGAATGCAACCAGATCCCCGTGCACCCGCGCCACCCGTACGTGGGCGACCTCGTGTTCACCGCCTTCTCCGGCTCGCACCAGGATGCGATCAAGAAGGGCTTCGCCAAGCAGCAGGCCGACGCGATCTGGGAAGTGCCCTACCTGCCGATCGACCCGGCGGACCTCGGCCGCAGCTACGACGCCGTCATCCGCGTCAACAGCCAGTCCGGCAAGGGCGGCATGGCCTACCTGCTGGAGCAGGAATACGGCCTCGAACTGCCGCGCCGCCTGCAGATCGAATTCTCGCGCGTGGTGCAGAAGTTCGCCGACGCCAGCGGCCGCGAAGTGGCGGCGTCCGACATCCACGCCCTGTTCTCGCGCGAATACTTCGAACAGGACGGCGCCGCCTACCGCTACGTCTCGCACCGCATGGTCGAGAACAGCGAAGGCGGCGAAGAGCGCGTGCAGATCGAGACGGCCGTGCAGCGCGAGCGCGTGACGGAAACCCGCCACGGCAGCGGCAACGGCCCGATCGACGCCTTCGTGGCCGCGCTCGGCCTGGACATCCGCCTGATGGATTACCACGAGCACTCGATCGGCTCGGGCGCCGACGCGCGCGCCGCCTGCTACGTCGAGCTGCGCCTGGGCAGCGGCCCCACGCTGTTCGGCGCCGCGATCGACAGCAATATCGTCACCGCTTCGTTCAAGGCCGTGCTGTCGGCGGTGAACCGCCACATCGCGATGGGCACCGAGGCGCCGGCGGCACGCGCGGCCTGAGCAAACGCTACCACCCCGCCGTCGTCCCTGCGGAGGCAGGGACCCAATGTTGCCGGCATTCCGGCGACGCATGCAGAACTTGGGTCCCCGCCTGCGCAGGGACGACGCTAATCAGCCGCGCGTCCCTTGTGCGCGGCTTCAACCGCCATTCGCCCCCACCACCGGCGCCATCGACCGCGCGATCTGCAGCACCGCGGGCCCCAGCAGCACGACCAGCAGCGCCGGGAAGATGCAGAAGATCAGCGGGAACAGCAGCTTGGTGGCGATCTTCGCCGCCCTCTCCTCGACCAGCTGGCGACGGCGCGTGCGCAGCTGCTCCGACTGCACGCGCAGGGCCGTGCCGATGCTGGTGCCGAAGCGCTCGGCCTGGATCAGCATCTTGACCAGCGCATCGACGTCCTCGACGCCGGTGCGCAGCGCCAGGTTGCGCAAGGCCTTTTCCTTCGACACGCCGGCGCGCAGTTCCAGCGTCACCAGTTGCAGCTCCTCGGCCAGCACGGGGCTCTTCAGGCCGATCTCCGCGCCCACCCGGGCCAGCGCCGCATCCATGCCCAGGCCCGCTTCCACGCACACCGTCATCAGGTCGAGCGCATCGGGAAAGCTCTCGAAGATTTCGCGCTGGCGCACGGTCACCTTGCGCTTGAGGACGAAGTCCGGCAGGTAGTAGCCGGCGCCGGCGGCGATCACGAGCACGACGAAGGTCGTCGATCCCGCGTGGTTGCCGCCCTGGCGCAGCAGCAGCCAGGCGAGCAGCGGCAGGCCCAGCGTCAGCGCCGTCTTCCCGGCGTGGAACAGGCCGGGCGTCGAGGCGGCACGCCAGCCGGCGTTGATGAAGCGCAGCCGCATGGGCGAGGTTTCCCACCCTTCCGACGGCACCGACAGTTTCGCCAGCGGCTCGGCCAGGCGCGCCAGGCGCTCGCGCCAGCTCTTTCCCGGCTCGGCGCCGCGCTTGCCCGGGTCGCGTTCGTCCAGCGCGGCCAGGCGGTCCTTCATCGGGTCGCGCGTCAGCAGCAGCATGGCGACGATGGCCACGCCGAAGATCAGCACGAAGACGAGGGCCAGGAACAGGAGTTGCGATTTCTGCATGAGGATTCCTTACATGCGGATGCGGACGACCTTGCGGATCGCCAGCAGGCCGAACGCCATCATCACGAGCGCGCCGCCCAGCAGCTTGCGCCCGGCCGGGTCGGTGAACAGGATGCCCATCGTTTCCGGATTGGCGAAATACATCATGATGCCGGCGCCGAACGGCAGCAGGCACAATACCCAGGCCGACATGCGCCCTTCGGCCGACAGCACGCGCACCTGGCCGACGAGCTTCTGGCGCTCGCGGATGATGGCGCTGATCGAGGCCAGCAGCTCGGTCAGGTTGCCGCCGCTCTCGCGCTGGATCAGCACGGCGACGACGAAGTACTGCAGGTCCATGCTGGGCACGCGCACGGCCAGGTTGTTCAGCGCATCGGCCATCGACACGCCGAAGTTGACCTCGTCGAAGGCGCCCTTGAACTCCTCGCCCAGCGGCGCGGGGATCTCGTCGGTGACGAGCTTCAGCGCCGTGGGAAAGGCGTGGCCGGCGCGCATCGCGCGGCTCATCATGTCGAGCGCGTCGGGCAGCTGCTTCTCGAAGCGCTCCATGCGCTTGGCGCGCGCGCCCGTCAGGCGCAGCAGCGGCAGGCAGGCGGCGGCGAGCGCCAGCGGCAGCAGCGCCAGGCCCGGCACGCGCAGCCACAGCGCGAGCAGGAAGCCGGCCGCGAAGCAGGCCAGGCACATGCCCACCAGGGCCGAGACCAGGTAGCGGGCGCCGGCCTGCAGCAGCATCCGGTCCAGGCGGCGCGCGCCCGGCATGCGGCGCAGCATGGCATCCAGGTCCGGGCTGTCGGACAGGCGCCGGTCCTTGACGATGGTGACGTCCGCCTCGCGCACCTCGCCGCCGATCACGCCGCGCAGGCGCCGCGCGATGCGCTCGGCCTCCGGGTCGCGGTGCGCGCGCCAGCCGACGTACACGCCCCAGACCAGCAGCATGACGGCGGCGAACACCAGCACGACGAAGAGGATGAAGGTGATGTCCATGCGCGGCGGCCCTCAGCGCGGCTCGAAAACGTGGGCCGGCAGGTTCACGCCGTAGGCCTGCAGGCGCTCGGCGAAACGGGGACGCACGCCGGTCGCCGTCGAATGGCCCAGCACGGCGCCGTCGGGCGACACGCCGGTCTGGCGGAACGCGAAGATCTCCTGCATCGTGATGACGTCGCCTTCCATGCCGGTCACTTCCGAGATCGACATCACCTTGCGCTTGCCATCCGTCAGGCGCGCGACCTGCACCACCACGCCGACGGCGGCGCTGATCTGCTGGCGGATCGCCTTGGCCGGCAGCGTGCCGGCGGCCATGCTGACCATGTTTTCGAGGCGCGTGAGCGCGTCGCGCGGGGTGTTCGCGTGGATGGTGGCCATCGAGCCCTCGTGGCCCGTGTTCATCGCCCCCAGCATGTCCAGCGCTTCTCCGCCGCGCACCTCACCCAGGATGATGCGGTCGGGGCGCATCCGCAGCGCGTTGCGCACCAGCGCGCGCTGCGTCACCTCGCCCTTGCCTTCGATATTGGCCGGGCGGGTTTCCAGGCGCACCACGTGCGGCTGCTGCAACTGCAGCTCGGCCGCGTCTTCCACGGTGACGATGCGCTCGTTGTGGCTGATGAAGCTGGAGATCACGTTGAGCATGGTGGTCTTGCCGCTGCCCGTGCCGCCCGAGATCAGGATGTTGACCTCGGCCTTGCCCAGGCCCTGCAGCACCTCGGCCATCTCGGCCGTCATGCTGCCGTACGAGACCAGGTCGGCGATGCGCAGCGGATCGGCGGAAAAGCGCCGGATCGACATCACCGGACCGTCGATGGCCAGCGGCGGGATGATCGCGTTCACGCGCGAGCCGTCCGGCAGGCGCGCGTCGACCATCGGGCTCGATTCGTCGATGCGGCGGCCCACGCGCGAGACGATCTTGTCGATGATCTTCATCAGGTGGGCGTCGTCGTTGAACGTCACGTCGGTCAGCTCAAGGCGGCCGCGCCGTTCGACATACACCTGCTTGGCGCCGTTGACCAGGATGTCCGACACGGTCGGGTCTTCCAGCAGCGGCTCGAGCGGGCCGAAGCCCAGCATCTCGTTCTGGATGTCGCGCGTGAGGGTCTTGCGCTCGGCGTCGTTGATGACGACCATTTCCTCTTCGAGCAGGCGCTCGACCAGCAGGCGCAGCTCCTGGCGGATCTGGTCCTGGTTCAGGCGCTGCATGCTCTCCAGGTCGACGCGGTCGAGCAGCGCCTCGTGGATGCGGCTCTTGAGCTGGTGGTAGGCGCGGTTGTCGATCGGGCCGCGGGTCGCGGCCGGGCGCGCGCCGGCGCCGCCGAGGCGGTCGCGCAGGGAGACGGACGGGATGTTCATCGGGGTTTGCTCCTACGTTCGAACAGGCGTTTCATGAGGCCGCCGCCGGGCTGCACGGGCGCCGGCTCGCCGGTCAGGTCGCGCGCCATTTCCATCAGCATCAGCGACAGCAGGCTGTCGGGCACCAGGCGCGTGACGGGCACGCCCTGGTTGACCGACCTGGCGGCCGCGTCGTAGTGGTTCGGCACGGTGCGCATGCTCGCGCCGTCGAACGCCTCTTCCAGGTCCTTCATGCGGATGTCGCTGTTCTTGTCGTGGCGGTTGACGATCAGTTCGATGCGGTCCTTGCCGTAGTCCAGGTTGCGGAACACGGTCAGCAGGCGCTTGCCATCGCGGATGTACGGCAGCGTCATCTGCAGCACCGGATAGATGCGGTCGGCGTGGTCGAGGGCGCGGATGCTGACGGGGTCCAGGCTGCGGCCCACGTCCAGCACGATGAAGTCGTACTGGCGGCGCGCCAGCTTCAGGATGGCGTCCACGTGCTCCGGCTTGACGTCGCTGGCATGGGCCGGGTCGGACGGCGCGGCCAGCACGCTGAAGTTCGGCGTCACGGCGACCATGCTCGACGTCAGGAACGACGGGTCGAGGCGGTGGATCTGGGTGGCGACGTCGGACAGCGTGGCCAGCGGCTTGGTGTCCGAGACGAACAGCGAGGCGTCGCCGAACTGCAGGTTCATGTCGATCAGGCAGACCTTCTTGGTGCCGCCGGCCGACAGCGCATAGGCGAGATTGGTGGCCAGGAAGGTCGAGCCGCTGCCGCCCTTGCACGAGATGAAGGCGAGCACCTTGCCCTGGGCGGCGCCGGCGCTGCCGAGCTTTTCGGCGACGCGGTCCACGGCCTGCGTCAGCGCCGCTTCCGACGGCTGCACGGGCAGCACCTCGCGCACGCCCGCGCGCATGGCGCGCAGCAGGAAGTCCTGCGACTGGTCGGCGGTGATGACGATGAACGCGAGGCGCGGGAACAGGTGGCCGACGCGTTCGAGCTGGTCCAGCTCGCCCTCTTCCACGCGCGGCTGGTCGACGATCAGCACGTCGGGTACGGCGGCATCGTCCAGCGTGGACAGGCGCGCCGGCGTGCCGGAGATCATGTCGACTTCGTCCGAGCCCGGACGGTTGCGCAGCATGCGCGACAGCTCGATCAGGTGGCGGTCGTCGCGCGACAACACGGCGATTTTCATGGCTTCTCCTTACCGCTTGCCGACAAGGGCGCTATCGCCCTGCGGCGTCGGCTGCGCGTACGACTGCTTGTAGTTGGCGTAGGCCGCGGCGGCGGCGGCGCCGTCGGTGCCGGTGTCGGCATGCGGCTGCGGCGGAATGATCTGGCTCGCCATGATGGCGCGCACAGTGCTGCCGTTGCCGGCCGGGCCCTCGTAGGCGCAGCCGGCCAGGCCGGACAGCGCCGCCAGCGCGGCCAGCACGATCGGGAATCGGATGGTCATCATTGTTGCTCCTTCTTGGCGCCGTCCGGGCGCCAGCCTTCGTGCTGGCCGCCGATCAGGAAATCGACGCGGTTCGGCTGCACGTAATCGTCGGTGGGCAGGCGCGGCGGGGCCGCCAGCGGCTTGGCCAGGTGCGGCGTCACCAGGAACACCAGCTCGGTGCGGTCGTTCTGGAATTCGCTGCTGCGGAACAGCGTGCCCAGCACCGGGACGTCGCCCAGGAACGGGAAGCGCTTGATGTCGCTGGTGACGTTGTTGCGGATCAGCCCCCCGATCGCGAAGCTTTCGCCATCGCGCAGCTGCACGGTGGTGGCCGCGCGGCGCGTGGTGAAGGCCGGCAGGATCGCCGTGGCGTTCGAGCCGCCGGTGGCGTTGATGCCGATGCCGTCGCGGTTCAGCTCCGACACTTCCGGCGCCACGCGCAGATTGATCCGGCCGCCGGCCAGCACGGTCGGCAGGAACTTCACGGCCACGCCGTATTCCTTCTCCTCCAGCGTGATGCTGGTGGTGCCCGACGTGCCATTCTGCGCGACCGGGATGAAGATCTTGCCGCCGGCGAGGAAGCTGGCTTCCTGGCCGCTGATGGCCATCACGGTCGGCTCGGCCAGGATCTTGACCAGGCCGTCCTGCTTCTGGCCGTCGATCTGGAAGCTGCGCGCGGCGCCCTTGGCCAGGCCGATGCCGTTGCCTGTGCCCGCCAGCAGGCTCGAGGCGATGCCATAGGTCCAGCCGTTGGCCTTGCCGTAGGTCGCGGTGGCGCTGGCGCCGAGCTGGTCGACGAGGGATTTGGACACCTCGGCGATCTTTACTTCCAGCAGCACCTGCTGGGGCGCGGCGACGGACAGCATGTTCAGCACCTTGGCCGCGGAACCAGCGGCCGCGCCGGCGCCGGCGGCCACGGGCGCGGCGGGCGCGCCGACGCCGGCCGGCGACGGCGAACCGGCGGCGGCGCCGCCGCCCGTTCCCGCCTGCGCCGTGCCCTCCTGGAACGCGGTGGCGATTTCCACCAGCTGGCTGGCGACGGCCGAGTCGCTGACCATGCCCGACAGGACCAGCGTATTGCCGGCGCTGCCGATGCGGATGTCCTTCTCCTGCGGGAACAGCGTGTCGAACTGGGCCCGCAGCGCGGCCGTGTCGAGGCCGACGACGAGGTCCAGCACCGTCGAGCGCTGGTCGCGGCCGGAAACGATCAGGTTCGTCGTGCCCACGCTGCGCGCGACGATCACGACCTCGTTCGCGTTCGGCACCACCACGTTCGCCACTTCCGGCGCGCCCACGGTGACCTGGCTGGCCGGCGTGCAGAAGCGCTTGATGACGGACTTGCCGCGCACCAGGTCCAGGCGCTGCGGGCCGCTGCCGTGCAGGTCGATGCAGTCGGTAGCGGCGGCGCGCACGGGAGCCACGGTCGCGGCGTGGCCGGCGTTCCATGCCAGCGCGATCGCGCAGGCCAGCAGGGTCTTGGTGTCCAGGAGTTTCATCGCGTGCGTGCTTTTCATTGGGTTGCTTGCTGGGCGGCGTCCAGGCCGCGGATCACGAGGACGCCGTCGGTGCGCGGTGCGCTCTGGCGTACGGGGGCTGGCGCGGCGGGGCGCGGGGCCGGCTCGGCCGGCGGCGCCACCATGGCGGGCGCCGGGGCCGCGACGGGCTTCGGTTCGGGCAGGCCCAGCACCGATTCACGCGTGGCGCCGGCCGTGTTGGCCGGTTGCGGGTCGACCTGGTTGCGCAGCACCAGGGACAGCGAGCCGATGCTGCGCGCCAGGTCCAGCTTCTCGACCTGGTCCGGGGTCAGCTCCAGCGTCACGGCGTTCACGACGCGGGGCTTGCTGTCGTCGACGGCCGACTCCTGCGCCACGGCCAGCACCAGGATCCGCTCCAGCACGATCTTCGAGATCGAGCGCTGCGCGTTGAGGGCATCGCCGCCGGCCTGCAGGTTGACGAGGATGTCGACGTAGTTGCCCGGCAGCGCAAAACCGGCCACGCCGACCACGTCGTTGACGCGCACGGTCATCGCGCGCTTGCCGGCCGAGACGACGGCCGACAGGCCGCCCGTCGTGCCCGGGGGCGCCAGCTTCGATTCCAGCACCGGCTCGCCGCGTGCCACGTCGGCACGGGTGACGCGGCCTTCCAGCTGCTTCAGCTCGATGAAGGCGCCGGCCGGCAGCGAGCCCGACGGCCACTCCGTTAGCTGCAGGTTGGCGGCCGTCACGCGCGTGCCCTGCGGGATGTCGCCCACGGCCGTCACCACGAAGGTGCCGGCGGCGCCCTGCGCATTCATCCAGCGCGCGGCCACCACGACGGCGGCCAGCGCCAGGAACAGCGCCACGCCGATGATCAGGAGGGCTCTCGAATTTCGCATTGTTGTGTCTCCAACTTGCCGCGCTCGCGGCGATCCAGTTCCATGGCGCGGCCGCGCGGGGCGGCGGCGGCGAAATAGTTATCCCAGGCCCAGTCCAGCGTGCGGCTGGACAGCTCCGGCGCCCGGTCCTCGTAACGCGCCAGGTCGCTCAACTGGCGCAGCAGGTCGCGCGGATGGCAGGCCAGCAGCGGCACGTCGCGCTCGTGGTGCAGGCGCAGCAGGTAGTCGAACGCGGCGGCGTCGAAGGCCACGCCGGTGCGCGCGCAGGCCTGGCGGAACAGCTGTTCGTATTCGTCGCGCGAGGCCGGCGGCACCTCGATCTTGTAGCCCAGGCGGCGCAGGAAGGCGCCGTCGGACAGGCGCTGCGGCACGAAGTTCGACGAGAACACGACGATCACGTCGAACGGCACCTGGAACGTATGGCCCGTGTGCAGCGTCAGGTAGTCGACGTTGCGGTCCATCGGCACGATCCAGCGGTTCATCAGCGCTTCCGGGGTGCAGCGCTGGCGCCCCAGGTCATCGATGATGAAGATGCCGTTGTTCGACTTCAGGTGCGGCGGCGCCTGGTACAGGCGGGTGTGCGGGTCGAAGCGCAGGTCGAGCATCTCGAGCGTCAGTTCGCCGCCGGCCAGCGCGGCGGGGCGGCGCACGTCGCGCACCCAGCGCCCGTCGGGCGTGGCGCCGCGGTCGATGCCGGACGGCGCCAGAGCGCACACGCCGGCCGGCACGTGCTGCACGCCGTCGAAGAACGGGATCACCTCGCCGTCTACCATGAGGGCGTACGGCACGGCGATGGCGCCCGTGAGCAGGTCGCGCAGGCGCTCGGCCAGATAGGTCTTGCCGCTGCCGGCCATGCCGTACATGAACAGCGCGCGGCCCGAATTCATGCCGGCGCCCAGCTGGGCCAGCACCTGCGGATTGACGACGATGCCGCTGAAGGCGTCCGCCATGGCGGCGCGCGTGACGTGCACGTTGCCCACGCTCTGCGCCGCCACCTGGGCCGTGTAGGCGGCCAGGGTGACGGGCGCGGGGCCGGCATAGGCATTGCGCGCGAGCGCGGTGGCGGCGCGCGTGCGTCCCGCGTCGGTCAGCTGGTAGCACAGGTCGGCGTCGGTGCCGCTGCTGCCGACACGCGCCACCTCGCACAGCTTTTCCGCGCGCAGGAAGGTAATCAGGGGGTCGATGACGCCGACGCCGAGCTTGAGGTGCGATGCCAGTTCCGGCAAGCGCAGCTGGCCGCGCTGGTGCAGCACCTTGGCGACCAGTTCGACCAGGAACAGGAACGGCAGGCCGGTATCCTCGACGGTGCGCGGAGCGCGCGCGTCGGCCGGCGCAATCATTGTCTCGCTCACAGCGGCCATTCTCCAACCAGTTGCAACCATGCCAGGCAGGCGCCGGTGCCGGCCGCGATCGCCACCGCGTACGGCAGGCGGCCGCTGGCCGGGGCGGCCGGCGCCACGGCCGGCGTCATGAAACCGGCCAGCGCCGACATCCCCCCGTGCACCATCATCTGGCGCGTATTGCCGAGCAGGCGGCGCAGGCTGCCCTGCCATGCCGCGACCAGCAGGGCCAGCACGCCGCCGGCGATCAGCGTCGCCAGCGCCACGGCGACGATCTGCCCGGCGCCGACGAAGGCGCCGACCATCGCGAGCAGCTTGACGTCGCCCGCGCCCATCAGGCGCAGCACGTACATCGGCATCAGGATGGCCAGGCCGATGGCGAGGCCACCCAGCGCCGACGCGATCCCCAGCCCGCCCAGCGCGGCCGGCAGCAGCAGGTGCAGCGCCAGCGCGGCCAGCATACCGGGGAACACCACGGCATTCGGGATACGGCGTGCTGCCACATCATGCCAGACGGCCACGGCCAGCAGCGCACACAAGGGGATCAGGGGAATCGAGGTCAAGATGGCTCCGTAGAAAACAAAAGTCCGGAACGAGGGGGCGTTCCGGACTGGGATGCGCCGGTCCGGCGCGGGGGCGCGATTACGACGCCGGCATCACGATCTTGGCAGCGATACCGCTGAACACGTTCTTGATGTTGCCACCCAGGGTGGTCACGACGCCGACGATCACGGCGGCGATCAGGGCAGCGATCAGGGCGTATTCGATTGCGGTGACGCCGTCTTCTTCGCGGATGAAGTTCTTGATGAAGGTCATGATAGTTCCTTTGTGATAATTAACGAAATTGATTGTTTGGTTAGCTGCTCGTCCATGCGGCGAGTATTGCGATCAAACCGACAACAGCGACCAGCACGCCGAGAACCAGGTACGCGGTGGCGGGCGTTCCGCTCCTTTCGTACTGCAGCTCCGGGTTATCTTCCTTGTCGTACACGTTCGCTCCTGTCGTCAGCGCCGGACCGCATGTTTCGTTGCGCAGCGCATGAGTTGAACTATACGGATTTGCGGGTTTCGTCACATCCGGCAAATATCACTTTTTGACTGGGAGGTGTTGCCGTGGCGAGGCGGGACAAATGTACTAGGGGCGTGTCGGAGCGAGCCGACACCGGCAGTCGCACGCAAACCACCGTCGCCCCTGGGGAGGCAGGGGTTCGAGTTTCATGTGCAGGGGTGAGGCGCGCAATATGGGGTCCCTGCCTGGGCAGGGACGACGGCTCACGAGAGACCGTGCTTGGTGGCGTAGACGTAGAGCTCGAGGCGGTTGGCCACGCCCAGCTTCTGGTAGATGGTGGTGAGGTGGTTGCGCAGGGTGCGCTCGGAGATGAAGATGCGCTCGGCCAGGTCCTTGTTCATGGCGCCCTTGCCCTGCACGATCAGCGAGATCACCTCGCGCTCGCGCGCCGTCAGCGTGGCGATGCGCTGGGCTTCCGGGTCCGCCTTCGGCGCCGGCGCCACGATCTGGCCCAGGAGCGCCTGCATCAGCGACTGGTCCAGCCACAGCTCGCCGGCGTAGACCTTGCGGATCGCGGCGAGCACGTCCTCGGTGGGCGCCTCCTTGCTCACCACGCCGCGCGCGCCCAGCTTGACGGCCGAGGCCAGCGTGGCCTGGTCGCGGTTGGCGGACAGGATCACGACGCGCGTGCTGCCCTTCGCCACCAGCGCGGGCAGGAAATCGAGCGAGCTGCTGCCCTTGAGGTCGAGGTCGAGCACGACGATGTCGGGCGCCAGCTCCGTGCACAGGCGCGTGGCCTGGTCGCCGTCGCTGGCGCTGCCCACCAGTTCGAACGGCGCGCCTTCGGCCTGGATCAGGCGTTCCAGGCCCCACAGCATGGTCTTGTGGTCATCCACCAGCAGGATGCGGATCGTCGTCATGTCTCCCCCCTTTCCTTTTCTTTTCTTGTCTTGGCTTGTCTTTTCGCGTGCCGTCAGATCGGCACGCGGATGCGCAGCCGCGTGCCCTGCGCCGTGGCCTCGACGTCGAGCGTCCCGCCCAGGCCCTGCACGCGCTCGGCGATCGAGACGGGCACGAACGCGGCCGGCGCGCCGCCTTCGTCCGGCGGATTGGCGATGGCGATCGCCAGCTGGCCCTCGTCCTCGCTCATGGTCACCGTCGCCTGCTTGGCGCGCGTGTGCTTGCAGATGTTGTTGACACCCTCGGTGACGATCTGGAACACCTGGGCCGCCATGCGGTCGTTGATCGCCGGCGCGGCCTGCGCGTCGAGCTTCACGTCGACGTCGTAGAAGGTGCGCACCTTGTCGATCTGGCGCCGCAGCGCGACCTGCAGCTCCGGCTCCTGCTGGCGCCCGCTCTTGAACTGGTGGGCGAAGCGGCGCATGTCGGTCACGACGTCCGAGCACATGTCGACCAGGCGTTCCAGTTCCGGCGTTACGGGGTTGTCGGCGCCGGCCTGGTTGCGGATCGCCGCCACCGCATGGCGCAGGCCGATGTACGGCTGGATCGTGCTGTCGTGCAGGTCGCGCGCGATGGTCTGGCGCTCGCGGAACGCGGCCTCGGACGCCAGCCGGTCGAGCAGCTCGATCGTCTCGATGACGGGGAAGGCCTGCTGCACGATATGGTTCAGGAACGAGGCGTCGTTGCGGCGCAGGCGCTCGCTCGCCGTCACGAACAGGCGCCCGCTGCCCTTGCGCAGCGGCAGCGGCGCGGCGATGAAGGACCGCGCATCGAGCAGGTCGGCGATGGCGGCGCAGCCGGACGGATCGATGGCGCGCCACGCCGTGGCGCCGGACGCCAGCTGGACGGCCGGCGCGCGGTCCGGCCCGAACAGGCGCGCCGGACCGCGGTACAGCACGGCGGCGCCGCCCTCCAGGTCCAGCAGCGGCTCCACTGCCGCCGCGGCGACGCGGCTGCGCGTGATGGCGCCGCCCTGGTTGGGGTGCTGCACGGTGGTGAGCATCCAGTCGTCGCCGTCCTGGGTCAGCAGCACGCAGGTGGTGCCGCCATAGAAGCGCAGGATCTTTTCCATCAGCGAATCGAGCGTGTGCTGCACGCCGAAGCGCGGGTTCGACAGGCGGCTGACGTCGCGCAGCAGCGCAAGGCGGCGCCGCTGCTCCACCGCCAGCCCGCCCCAGAACGCGATCATGTAGCCCAGCGCCAGCACGAACGTGGCGCGCAGCAGCAGCAGGTGCAGCACGACTGCGCTGCGTCCGGCGAACACCGCGGCCGTGATGACGATGGCCGAGCCGAGCGTCAGTTTCGCGCCCGTGTCGAAACCGTGGCGGAACGAGGCCGCCAGGATCGCGAAGAAGATGAATGCGACGAACGGACTGGAAGCGCCGCCGCTGGCCCACACCATCAGGCCGTACCAGCCCAGGTCGACCCAGTACATGGCGGGACCGTGCCAGAAGCCGGCACGGTAATGGGCGATCACGAGCAGCGTCAGGCTGTGCAGCGTGTAGGCGGCGAAGATCAGCCACGACCAGCGTCCGGTGAGCACGACGCCCGAGCCGATGTACAGCGTGAGCAATGCGGAAACGGCGAGCAGCAGGCGCATGCCGAACACCATCCAGACTTCGGCGCCGGGCGGGGCAATACGGGTCGCGATGGCGCTGGGGCCGTCGGGGGAAGTAGCGGGCTTGTCAGGAGATACGGTCAAAACGATGCTGTCAATCCAACTCATGTTGTTCGGGGCAGACACTATCCATGGCACTTACTCAAGATTCGACCGGCGCGTAATTCTTGCCCTGTAGAATCAGCAAAATCTTACACCATATGCCGCATCAAAACGGTAAAGATGATAAACAAGACAAAATTTCGCCGTCAGTCCGGTGCGACAATCGTCGAAATGGCGATCGTCGCGCCCGTCGTGCTGCTCGTCCTGCTGTCGCTGCTCGAACTCAGCATCATCTTCTTCTCCACGCTGACGATGCAGTACGCCGTACGGGAAGGCGCGCGTTACGCCGTCACGGGACAGAGCAACCTCGATCCGGCCACTGCCAACCAGCAGCGCTATGCCGCGGTCATCCAGAAGATCCGCAGCAATTCGATGGGCTTCTACGACAAGCTCGGCACGACCATTTCCGTCAATGGCACGAAGTACGCCACGACGAACTACAGCAACGCCATGTTCGGCAGCGCCGGCAGCATCATCGTGCTCACCCTCGACTGCGACTGGAAGATCACGACGCCGTTGCTGTCCCCCTTCGTGACTGACGGGAAGTACCATTTCTCCGTCTCCACCGTCATGCGCAACGAGTTCTATTGATCATGTTTTATCATGTCCGCCAGCGCGGTGTCGCCGCCGTCGAATTTGCGCTGCTGCTACCGATCCTGCTGATCCTTGTCTTCGGCATGGTCGATGCGGGACGCGCACTGCAGGCCAATACCATCATGGTCAATATCGGCCGCGAAGGCGCCAACCTGGTTGCGCGCGGCAACGTCGACCTGGCCAGCAGCAGCCAGGACGTCATGTACGCCCTCATGGCCAGCGCCCCGCCGCTCAACGTCAAACAGCAGGGAATGATCTACATCACGCGCGTCATGGGCGTGGTCAGCAATGGCGTTTCCCGCAGCGTCGTGCTGGACCAGTACCGCTGGGACGACGCGGCCCGCAACCTCGGCTACCGGGCCAGCAAGTATGGCCCGGGCAGCAAGGTCTACAGCTGTGGCGCCTGGGCCAACGGCGCCTGCACCTCGATCAGCAGCGCGTCGCGCCCGGCCACGTCGATCATGAACGGCCAGCTGGACAACGGCGAGATCGTGTTCGTCGTCGAGACCTGGTACCGCTACGACATGCTGACGGCCGGCACGGCCACCAGTTTCTTCGGCCTGCCCGTATTCGGGCCCGACCTGTATTCGATGACGATCTTCTGACATGTTCCAGCGCTCCCCCACTCCCAGCAGGCAAGGCGGCGCCGTCGCCATCATGGTGGCCATCTCGATGGTCGTGCTGCTCGGCGCCGTCGGCCTCGTCGTCGACGCCGGCCTGGCCTACCTGGTCAAGGCGCGCCTGAACGCCGCCGTCGACTCGGCGGCCCTGGCGGGCGCCCGCGCCGTCACGGATGGCAGCACCCAGGCCGCGCAGATCGCCAGCGCGCAGGCTGCGGCCGCGACCTTCTTCGCGGCCAATATCCCGACGAGCTATATGTTCTCGAAGCCGAAGCTGCTCAGCACGAACGTCACATTCAATGGCGGCCGCGCCACCATCGACGTGACGGCGGAGGCGCCGCTGCCGGTCTCGTTCATGCAGGTGCTGGGCTTCACGAGCCTGAAGCCGGTGGCGTATGCGCAGACGGTCCGCAACGACTTAGACATGGCGCTGGTGGTCGACACCTCAGGTTCCTTGAAGAGTTCAGCCAGTGTCGTGCAAGCTTCCGCAAAGTCCTTTCTCAACAAGTTCAATGCCAGCCAAGACCGTGTCGCGCTGATCCATTTCGCCGGCGGCGCGGAGGTCGACAACGCAATGAGTAGCACGCGCGGATTTAACCGTGCATCAATGAACACGAACATCGACGCATTTCAATTCGGCAACGGAACGAATTCTTCCGAAGGCTTCTGGCACGCCCGCAACCAGCTGAATTCGATTCCTTCGGGTAGCCGCTCTGTCATGCGCGTAATCGTATTTTTCTCGGACGGCGTACCGACATCGTTCTCATCGTCCTTCACGTTCAATCCGGGCTACTACTGCACAAAGGTCGGCGCGATCGATAACTCGCCTCCTACAAATCTCGGTGGATATAGCGGTCTATTTCCTATCAACGACTCGAACGGCGCGCCCATGGCCGGGTGCGAGGCGACACGTGTAGAAAAGTACACCTATTATGGCTACACGTACCAGCAGCAAGCGGTCTCGAACATCAAGCGCATGCCCGATACGTACAATGCTCATCCTGACTCCGTCACGTATCCGCTATTGACCGATACGCCTCGTCAAGTGACGACGACCGACCTCACGAACCTCACCGTAGGCGCAATTAACATCGGCCGTGTCGCCCGCAACCTCCCCGAGGCAATGGCCGCCCAGTCGCGCGCGGAAGGCATCTACGTATTCACGCTGGGTCTGGGCAGCGACCTGAAAAAGACGATCGACGGCGAGGTCGGCGAGGATTTCCTCAAGTGCATGGCCAACGTGCCCGACGCGCCGTCGCGCTGCTACAAGCCGAACCAGCCCGTGGGCATGTACTGCTACGCAGCCACCGAAGCGGACCTGACGCCCTGCTTCTCGCGCCTTGCCACGGCCATCCTGCGCATCACGAAGTAAGAGGCATCGGCCTTACTGCCGAGTCGCATTCCCGTAACAGCGAACGCGTGCGTACTTACGTGCGCCGCGTCCGGTGCTAACCTGGCAGCTGGCCACCCTCACGGGAGATTCACGATGCGTACCATCCTGCCTGCCGTCCTGCTGGCTGCCGCCTGCACGGCCCATGCCGCGCCCACGACCTGGCAATTCGCCTATACCGGCTTTTACGCGACGGTCGATACGGACAACCTCTACGAGGGCAGCACGCATTGGGAGGGCTTCCTGCCCGAATACACGGTCTCCGGCAGCTTCACGGGCTCGGACCTGGACGGCGACGGCGCCATCGCGCTGAACGAGCTGACGGGCTTCGACGTCATGGGGCGCGACTACATGTCCTGCATGGCGTACCCGAGCCCCTACGGCCGCTGCACCATCTCCCGCTTCCGCTACGCCCTCACGGGCGACCTCGACTTTTCCGCCGGCTGGTACGGCTACGACGAGTATTTTTCGGGTTGGAGCGGCTCGGTGACGAGCGGCCGCGAAGCGACCAGCTACTCCTACGGTTACCAGAGCGCGGACGACCGCCATTACACCTGGACCGACGCGACCATGTTCGCCATCGTGCCGGCGCCGGTCCCCGAGCCGGCCACGGGCGCGATGGCCGCGGCCGGCCTGCTGCTGCTCGCCGTGGGGGCGCGCCGCCGCGCCTGAGCCGCCGCTTCCGGGCGCGGGTCCCTTCGCATACAATGCGTGCCGACCGACGATCGACGCACGCACAGACCATGTTCGAAGAAGACCCCCAGGCGCAGGATGCGCGCCGCCTGCCGCCGCTGGAAGCCTCGCGCCAGGCCGCGCCGCACGACGACGCCCTGCAGCAGGAGCGGGCCGAGCGCGACGCCCGCGCCCGCGGCGTCGTCTCCATGCAGGCCATGCGCGATGCCATCAAGGCGTCCGCAAGCACGCAGCCGCCGCTGCATGCGGTCCCGCGCGTCAAGCGTCCCGACGCCGCCGCGTTCCGCGCCCGCGCAGAGCAAGGCCTGCCCTTCCTCGTCGAAGGCGTGGCCAGCCGCTGGCCGCTCGCCGCCCTGCCCCCGTCCGTCCTGCGCGAGCGCTATGGCCACGTGCCCGTGCGGGCCCGCGTGGGCGACTACATCGGCACGGCGTTCGCGCCGGACCGCGCGATGCGCGACATGGCGATGCGCGACTACCTCGACCTGGCCGAGCATGACGGCCACGCGCTGCCGCCCTACGTCGGCAACCTGGAATTGCGCGAGCTGAACGCCCTGTGCCACTGGCCCGGCTGGTTCGAGAAGATGGGGCCGCCGCGCTTCTGGCTCGGCCCCGGGGGCACCGTCACGCCGCTGCACTGCGACTACGACGACAATATCTTCGCCCAGGTGTGGGGCAGCAAGCGCATCTTCCTGGCCCCGCCCCACCACGACGCGTTCCTGTACGTGAAGCCGGCGAACCCCGTGCTGTTCGGCTCCCCGTTCGACCCGGAACATCCCGATTTCGACCGCTATCCGCTGGCGCGCCAGGCGCGGCTGGTGGACGTGGTCGTGGGGCCGGGCGAGATGCTGTACGTGCCGGCGGGCTGGTACCACCAGGTGCGCGCGCTGTCATTCTCGCTGTCCTCGAACCGCTGGGCGCGCGCGCTGCCGCTGGCGCTGCGCGGCGATCCCGCGCTCCGGCGCGATTAAATCGGCTGGGGCGCCTCGCCCTCGCGCCCGCCCTGGCCCACGCGCTCGTATTCCGCGATCACCTGGGCGCCGAACAGCAGCAGCGCCGCCGCGATCTCCAGGCTGAACATGACGACGATGGCCGTGCTCATAGAGCCGTACACGAGGTTCACCTTGGACAGCGTGGAGAAGTACCAGACCAGCACGTGGCGCGCCACTTCCCACAGCAGCGCCGCCGTCACGCCGCCGACGAGCGCGTGCGACAGCGACAGGCGTCCGGCCGGCATCACGAGGTAGATCGAGGTCAGCACGAGGATCTCGCCGGCCAGGCCGAGCAGGTACAGCAGCGCGCCCGAGACGCCGTGCAGCGACCAGCTGTAGCCGAACAGGTCGACGCTCTCGGTGCCGATCACCTGCAGCGTGCCGGCGACGAGGGTCACGATCATCACGCCGAAGCCCAGCGCCAGGATGTAGCAGTACGGCAGCAGCGCGGAGACGAGGAAGTGGCGCCGGCGCACGGCCACGCGGTGCACGAAGATGACGCTCATGGCGTTTTCCAGCACCGTGAAGGCGAAGGAGCTGAAGAACAGCATGGTGGCTGCGAGGACCCAGGTGATCAGGTCGCGCGTGTCGAGGAAATGCGCGACCTCGGCGACGATCGAGCCGGACTGGCCCGGCACCAGCAATTCGAGATAGCGGCGCAGCGTCACCAGCAGCTCGCCCTGGTCGATGAAGTGGGACAGTGCCACCACGACCAGCATCAGGAACGGGACGATCGACAGCAGCGCGTAATAGGCGACGGCGCCGGCCAGCAGCAGGCCCTGGTTGGCGCGGAACGCCTTCAGTACCGCCAGCGTGAAGTCGAGCGGGTGGGCGACGATGTAGGCATTGGCGCGCCGGTTCAGGATCCGCAGGCGCAGGCCGCGCGCCCCTTTCATCGCGCCAGCCTGATGCCGGTGAACTGCCAGCGCGCGCCGGCCGGGAAGAAGTTGCGGTAGCTGGCGCGGGCATGGCCGTGCGGCGTGGCGCAGGACGAACCGCGCAGCACGTACTGGTTGACCATGAACTTGCCGTTGTATTCGCCCAGGGCGCCGGGCGCCGGCGCGAAGCCGGGATACGGTGCGTAGCTGCTGCTGGTCCACTGCCAGCATTCGCCGAACATCTGGGACAGGCCGGCGGCACCGGCCGCGCGCGGATGCATATCGCCGCAGGCGAGCGCCACGTCGCGCGCCGCGAATTCCCACTCGGCCTCGGTGGGCAGGCGCGCGCCGCGCCAGCGCGCGTAGGCGTCCGCTTCGTACATCGACACGTGCGTGACGGGACGCACCGGATCGAGCGGCTGCAGGCCGTGCAGCGTGAATTCGCGCCAGGCGCCGCCCTCGTCCTCGACCCAGTACAGCGGATGGCCCAGCTCGCCGCTGCAGACCTTGTCCCAGCCCTCGGCCAGCCACAGGTCCGGGTCGCGGTAGCCGCCGGCCTCGATGAATTCGCGATACTCGGCATTGGTGACGAGGCGCGAGGCCAGCGCGAACGGCGCCACGTACTGGCGGTGGCGCGGCAGCTCGTTGTCGAACGAGAAGCCGCGACCCTCGTGGCCGATCTCGGCCAGGCCGCCGTCGAAGGCGATCCAGGACAGCGGCTGCGCCGGGTGCGACGCCGCCAGCGGCGAGTCGTGGTAGGCGGGGTACAAGGGGTTCTGCGCCAGCAGGTGCTTGACGTCGGTGAGCAGCAGTTCCTGGTGCTGCTGTTCGTGCTGCAGGCCCAGCTGGATCAGCGCGGCCAGCTCGGCATCCTGGCCGTGCGCCGCCAGCAGGCGCATCACGCGCCGGTCGACGTCCTGGCGGTAGGCCAGCACGTCGGCCAGCGCGGGCCGCGTGAGCAGGCCGCGGCGCGGGCGCGGGTGCTTGTCGCCGACGGTGTTGTAGTACGAGTTGAACAGCACCCGGAACGCCGGGTGGAAGGGCTGGAAGTCCGGTTCGCGCGGTTCGAGGATGAAGGTCTCGAAGAACCAGGTGGTATGCGCCAGGTGCCACTTGACGGGGCTGGCGTCGGGCATCGACTGCGCGCAGCAGTCTTCCGGCGACAGCGGCTCGGCCAGGTGGGTCGAGCGCTGGCGCACGTGGGCGAATTCCAGTTCCGGGCGGTGTTCGTTGGCTCCCATGGCTTTCCCCAGTCGGATCAGTGCGACAGTGCGCGCGCGTGGATCACGGCGAACCAGCCCTGCGGGTCGGTCCAGACCTTGGTGGCGGCAAAGCCCGATTGCTCGAGCAGGCCGACGGCATCGCTCTGGCGGTACTTGTAGCTGTTCTCCGTATGGATCCACTCGCCGGCCTCGAAGCGGCGGCTGCCGCCGCGCCAGCTCACCAGCTGCGCGCTCTTCGCTTCCAGGTGCATCTCGACGCGGCGCGCGTCCGCGTTGTAGAAGCCGCGATGGCGCCACTGTCGGATGTCGAAGTCGGCGCCCAGCAGGCGGTTCACGTGGTTCAGCACATTCAGGTTGAACGCAGCCGTCACGCCCAGCGCGTCGTCGTAGGCCGCGTCCAGCACGGCGTGGTCCTTGGCCAGGTCGATGCCGATCAGCAGGCCGCCGTCGTGGCCGCACTGGGCATGCACGCGCTGCAGGAAGTCGCGCGCCTCGTCCGGGGTGAAATTGCCGATCGACGAGCCCGGATAGAAGAACAGGCGGCGTTCCGGGCGCACCGTGTCCGGCAGGTTCAGGGGGCCGGACAGGTCCATGCCCAGCGGATGCATCTCGATGTGGCGGAAGCGCTGCTGCAGGCGCGCGACGGCGTCCTGCAGGAACTCGGCCGAGATGTCGATCGGCACGTACTGGGCCGGGTGCAGCAGCGGGAACAGGCCGGCCGCCTTGGCGCAGTTGCCGGCGCCCAGGTCGATCAAGGTGCTGCCCGTGCCCACCGTGCGCGCGATCTCGCCGCCGAACGCGGCGAACACGCTCGCTTCCGTGCGCGTCGGGTAGTACTCGGGCAGTTCGCAGATCGCTTCGAACAGCTTCGATCCCAGCGGGTCGTACAGGAACTTGGGCGAGATCCAGGCCTGGCGCGCGCGCAGGCTGGCATCCAGCTCGGCGGGGACGTGCAGGCGCTCCTGCTCGGCGGTGGCATCGATCGAAGTGGGGTTCAGCATCGCGTATCCTTGGTGGCGCCGTGCCGCACCGTGCGGCATGGCTGTCAATGTTGCTGTTTTAATTATGATACGCGAATTGCGTATAAGCAGACGCCACCCATGTGTAAGGGTCGGCAGGATTCCCGGGAAGCCTCTTTCCGCGCCATCCGATCTGCTTACCTTGCAATTTCCGGTACGATACATGCTTCGACGTCGCCGGAAACACCCATGCTTGAACTCGTCAACCTGAGCAAATCCTATGGCGGCCGGACCGTGCTGGCCAGCCTCTCGCACCGCTTCGAGGCCGGCGAATTCGTCGCCGTGATGGGCGAATCCGGCGTCGGCAAGTCGACGCTGCTGAACCTGGTCGCGGGCCTCGACGCGCCCGACGCGGGGGACGTCATCGTCGACGGCACGCCCATGACGGCGCTGGACGACGATGCCGCCACGCGCCTGCGCCGCACCCGCATGGGTTTCATCTTCCAGGCCTTCCACGTGCTGCCGCACCTGACGCTGGCACAGAACGTGGCCCTGCCCCTGCTGCTGAACGGCCGGCCCGACCCCGAACGCGTCGCCCGGATGCTCGACGCCGTGGGCCTGGGCGGGCGCGACGGCGACTTCCCGCGCCAGTTGTCCGGCGGCGAGATGCAGCGCGTGGCCATCGCGCGCGCCCTCGTGCACCGCCCCGCCCTGCTGCTGGCCGACGAACCGACCGGCAACCTGGATCCGGAGACGGCCGACGGCATCCTGCACCTGCTGCGCGCCGAGATCAAGGCCAGCGGCGCCGGCGCCATCATGGTCACCCACTCGCATGCGGCGGCGGCGTTGGCGGACCGCACGGTCGTCCTGACACGTTCCGGATTGAAATTAACGTAAATTCCCAGCAGAAAGACCGACGTTATGAAGTTTTATTCATGAACAGTGCGTCAGGTTCGTCGAAACAGTAGTAGCATTCCAACAAAGCATACCGGCGTGGACAGAAACGCTGCCTCGTCGCTTGGCGCGACGTGTGCACGGACACATCCATACGGGGACAACACCAATCAGAGTTTCTCCAAAACAGTCGATCTGTCTTGAATGTTCACCCACTGTGGAGAAAATTCATGAGCGTACGGCAGAAAAAACAGGAGTTGCTCGAAGCGATGCATCGAGCGCGAGCGATGGAGCCATCGAGCTTCGTTCCCAATAAACTACTCGACACCTTGATCCAGCGCATGCAGCTGAAAAACGACGCGGAGCTGTGCCGCGTCCTCGAGGTCCAGCCTCCCATCATCAGCAAGATCCGGCACCGCAAGCTGAACGTCGGTGCCACCATCCTGCTGAGGATGCACGAAAAGTCGAACATCCCGATCCGCGAGCTGAAGGAGCTGACCGCGGAAGCGCGCAGCCAGCCGGTGCCGCCGACGCGGCACTAGCGCCTTACTCGGCCGGCGGGCGGCCTGTCCTGAGCTGGGGCAGGCCGTCGAGCACGGCGCGCAGGCCCTGCGTGTCGAGCTGGCCCAGCAGGGCCACGCCGATGCGCAGCAACTCGCTCTTCTTGATCTCGAAGCCGGCCTGCAGGCATGCCTGCTTGACGGCGCCGAGCACCGCATATTCCTGTTCCGGCATCGTGAAGCTGTCGCGCACCAGCACCGGACGCGCATCGGCTTCCGGACGGGGCTGCGCCTTCGTCCCTTTCGCGGTCGCGGCCAGGCCGCGCGCGGCCTCGCGGGCCAGCCGTGCCACCGGAGCGGCCTTCGTGCGCACAGCCTTGGCCGGCGCTCCTTGCGGGGCCCTGGCGGCTGCCTTCGGCGCTGCCTTGGCCGAGGCCTTCGGCGCTGCCTTGACCGGCGGCTTGGCGGCCCTGGCCGCGGGCTTGACAGCGGCCTTGGCGGTCCCCTTGAGGGCGGGCTTCGCCGCGGTCTTCGCCCCGGCCTTTGGCGCCTCCTTCGCGACCGGCCTGGTGGCCTGCGTGGCTTTCACAGCCTTCGCGGCCGGCTTCACGGGGGCCTTGGCGGCCTTGGCGGCACTGGTCCTCGCCATCGGATACTCCATCGTCAAACAAACCAAACAATATATATTATTCCGTGTTCGACCGAAAGAGCGGTTCGGCGGGTGACACGCATGCCTTCCCTATGATAAGGATCAAAGCTGGCGCTGGCGGCAAGCCTAGATTGACGGTTTTGTCTGGAGGAACGCCATGTATGTTACCGCGATCAAGAGCCGTCGTTACATCGTGCTGGGCGCCGCGACCGATGCGGGCGGCAAGGTGATCACGGCCAGCTCGCTGATGTCGCTCGACGGCGTGCCGCGCGCGCTGGAAGGGGACCTGGTGTCCTGCCCGGCGTGCGGTACCGAAGGCAGGATCGCCTGCGACGGCGCGCGGCTGGCGGTCAGCGAAAACGGCCGTCGTCCTGCGCTGGAAGACGACCTGTGCCTGTGCAACTGCTCGCCGGCGCCGCGCCTGATGGCCAGCCAGGAACGCTGGCGCCAGTGGGTGAATGCGACCTGAGCGCGACCTGAACGTGGCCCGAGCGCGACGTGACCGCGCCCCGGCTCACTCCTCCGGTACGCCGGCCGGCGGGGCCGCCAGCGCCACCCGGTTGCGCCCCCCTTCCTTGGCTGCGCGCAGCGCTTCGTCGGCGCGCGCCAGCAGGGTCACGGTGCTGTCGTCGGCGCGGATGTCCGTCACGCCGAAGCTGGCCGTCAGCGAGATCATCGCGCGTTCGGTCTTGACGCGCTGGACCTCGATGGCGGCGCGCATGCGCTCGGCCACCATGGCGGCATCCTGCAGGCTGGTGCGCGGCAGCAGGATGGCGAACTCGACGCCGACCACGCGGCCCAGCAGGTCGCTGTCGCGCAGCTGGCGCTTGCACGCCTCGACAAGGGCCGACAGCACGACGTCGCCAGCCGGATGGCCGTAGCTGTCGTTGATGCGCTTGAACCCGTCGAGGTCGAACACGACGAGCGCGGTCGGCTGGCCCGGACGGCGCGCCAGCGCCATCCACGGCGCCAGCGCCTGGAAGAAGCCGCGCCGGTTCGGCACGTCGGTAAGCGGGTCGACGACTTCCAGGCGCGCCAGCTCGTCCTGCAGGCGCTCGCGTCCCAGCAGCAGCCAGCCGAAGCCGCCCAGCAGCGCCAGCAGGTACAGCGCGCCGCCGTGCAGCTGGCGCAGCAGCTCGTTGCTCATCCAGCCCCAGCCCGCGGGCGACACCAGCACCAGCGCGCCGCGCGCGCCCACGACCAGCGCCAGCAAGGCGATGGCCACGGCCAGGAAGCGCTGCAGCATCGAGGCGCCGGCCCAGCCGCGCGCCAGTGCCGCTGCGGCCGCCAGGTACAGGATGCCCAGGATCAGCGAGGCGGCGATGGCGCGCAGGCCGACCTCGTCGATCCACCAGCACAGCAGGAAGGCGACGATGGCCAGCACCAGCAGCGGCACGAAGGCGCGGCGCCAGCGGCGCTTGCCGGCCCGTTCCCACAGCGCGCCGGCCTCCCAGGCCACGCCGGCGAACAGCAGCGCGTAGGCGACCGGCAGCGCCAGGCCCTCCGGCACCACCCCGCCGGCGGCGATCGCCAGCAGCAGCCAGGCCGCGGCCTGCACCTGGCGCGCCCAGCCCCACGGGGACAGGGCGGCCGGCCGGCCCTCGGCATGCTCGAAGAAGAACAGGGTGGCGCACAGGGCCAGGTTGCCCAGTGCCAGCGCCAATACCATGGTGGTAGAGTCCATCGGCCCTCGAAAGTCGTGGTCGTTCGCGCCAGTCGCGCCGACCGCGGCCAGCTTATCAGAAATTCATCCTGGGCAACAAGCCGGCCAGGCGGCCGCGCGGGCGGGCTTTGCCCTATACTCCGGCCATGCCCGGCCAACCCTACCGCCATGTCTACCAGGACGACGACCCCGCCCCGCTGGTGCGCACCGTGCGCGGCCGGCGCACGCTGGAATTCACGCCCGGCGACATCCAGAGCGAGATGCTGCTGTCGCGCCCGCACGCGCTGACGCTGGCCTACCTGCGCGCCATGATGTGCTTCGTGCTGTTCGTACCGCGTCCGCGCCATATCGTGATGGTGGGACTGGGCGGCGGCTCGCTCGCCAAGTTCTGCCGCCGCCACTTTCCCCGCACCCGCATCACCGTCATCGAGCTGCGCGCCGACGTGATCGCGCTGCGCGAGCAGTTCCACGTGCCGCCCGACGACGACCGCCTGTCCGTGGTCCACGCCGACGCCGCCGACTACCTGCCCCGCCTGGCGGGCCAGGCCGACGTGCTGCTGCTCGACGGCTTCGACGCCGCCGGCCTGCCGCCACGGCTGGCCGACGCCGCCTTCTATGCCGACTGCAGGCGCGCGCTGCGGCCCGGCGGCGTGCTGGTCGCCAACGTCTTTACCTACGATGCGCGCCACGATGCGGTGCTGGCCGCGCTCGGCGCCGCGTTCGATGGCCGCCTCTGCGCTCCCCGCGGCGTGGCCGGCAACAACCGCATCGTGTTCGCCGTGGCGGGCGACGCCAACCCGGCGGCCGCCATGCAGCGCCGCCTGGCCCGCCACGCGGGCCTGGGCGCGGGATGGCTGAACCGGCTGGGCGTGCGGCTGCTACTTGCATGGATCACATTCCGGACTGTCCTGCCCCTGCCACAGAGGGAGCCGGCCCGTCCCGGCAGGTGACGATTTGTTTGCGGAAACAGGGGGTTCTGTGACAAACTGGCGCCCGCATTTGCTGCTCTTGAGCAAGTTATTTTCCTGGGAACCGGCGGTCGCCGGCACTCCATAACCCATAGGAAGCCTGGATGTCGCGTCGCCGACTGCCGTTTTCGTTTACGCCCGCGGCTGCCCTCACGCTCGTGGGCGGCCTCGTCACGACCGCCGCCTTGACGGCGGCCGTCGTCCGTCTCGAATTCGACAAGGAGGCGCTCGCCTTCGCCCAGGACAGCGTCGTGCGCGTCGCCGCCCTGCAACAAGGCCTGGCGACGGCAGCCGGCGCGACCGTCCAGGCGCCGGAGGCACTGGCACGGGAGACGCTGGCGCGTGCCGGCCTCGGGGGCGGCGACCGCGTGCTGCTGCGCCTGTATGCGGCCCGCCAGGCCGTGCCCGCCCGGCTCGTCTACGCCAACGACGCCGTGGCAGGGGCGCCCTTGCTCGCCCCGCCCTCGCCGCACTGGTTGAACGGCGGCCGCGAAGGCCGCGCGCTGCACGGTTTTTCCGCGGGCGGCCAGGACTGGACCGTCGAGACGCAGGCGGCGCCGCACACCTGGACCGGCACCCACCTCGCCTCGACGCTGCTGCTCACGGGCGGCGTGCTGTCGACGCTGCTGCTGTGCGCCTTCGTGCAGGCCGCCGGCCAGCGCGCCCGCCGCGTGCAGGAACTGGTGCAGGAACGCACGGCCGACCTCAAGCGCACCAACCAGCGCCTGGTCGAGGATATGCTGGCCAGGAAGGAAACGGAGAAGGCGCTGCAGGAAAGCGAACAGCGCTTCCGCCAGCTGGTGGCCATGTCCTCGGACTGGTACTGGGAACAGGACGAGCAGTTCCGCTTCGTGTCGGTGACGGGCGACTTCACGGAAAAATCCGGGATCGGCATCGAACGCGTGCTCGGCAAGTCGCGCTGGGACTACGTGCCCGCGCTCGTGGATACCGAACTGGGCCGCGAGCACCGCGCCTGCCTGGAGGCGCACGCGCCATTCCGCAACCTCGAATACCGGGCCATCGACGACGACGGCCAGGAGCGCTGGTTCTGCATCAGCGGCCAGCCCGTGTTCGACGAGAATGGCCGCTTTGCCGGCTACCGCGGCACCGGCAGCGACATCACGGCGCGCAAGATGACGGAACAGCGCGTGCACCACGTGGCCCAGCACGACGTGCTGACGGGCCTGCCCAACCGCTCGCTGCTGCAGGACCGGCTCGGCCAGGCCGTCGCCTACGCCAACCGCAGCGGCCGTCCCGTGTGGGTGATGCTCATCGACCTGGACCGCTTCAAGTTCGTCAACGACAGCATGGGCCACAAGGCCGGCGACGTGCTGCTGATGACGGTCGCCGCGCGCCTGCGCGGGGCGCTGCGCGACAGCGACACGGTGGCGCGCCTGTCCGGCGACGAATTCGTGGCCATCCTGTCCGAACACCGCGACGAACCGCTCACCCCCGACATCGTGCAGCGCCTGATGGACGCGGTGGCGCAGCCCGTCATGCTGGGCACGCGCGAATTCTTCGTCACCTGCAGCATCGGCGTGGCCGTCTACCCGAGCGACGGCACCCCGTCCGACAGCCTGATCGAGCACGCCGACATCGCCATGTACCGCGCCAAGAAACTGGGCCGCAACAACTTCCAGTTCTATACGCCGGCCATGAACGAGGAGTCGCTGGAGCGCGTGCGCATCGAGAGCGCGCTGCGTAACGCGCTGGAACGCGACGAATTCGTGCTGCACTACCAGCCCCAGGTCGACCTCAAGACGGGCCAGATCGTCGGCATGGAAGCGCTGATCCGCTGGCAGCATCCGGAACTGGGCATGGTGCCGCCGGGCCGCTTCGTCGGCGTGGCCGAGGATACCGGCTTGATCGTCCCCATCGGCGCCTGGGTGATGCGGACGGCCGCCGCGCAGAACAAGGCCTGGCAGGATGCCGGCCTGGGCCGCCTGCGCGTGGCCGTGAACCTGTCGGCGCGCCAGTTCGCATCGAGCGACCTGCTGGCGGACATCGAATCGGTGCTGAACGACACGGGCCTGGATCCGGCCTGCCTCGAGCTGGAGCTGACGGAAAGCCTGTTCATGAGCGACGTGACGCCGGCCGTGGAACTGCTGCACCGCATGAAGTCGCTGGGCGTGAACTTGTCGATCGACGACTTCGGCACCGGCTACTCGAGCTTCTCCTACCTGTCACGCTTCCCCATCGACGTGCTCAAGATCGACCGCTCCTTCGTCAACGACATCACCCACGATGCCAACTACGCCGCGATCGTCGCCTCGATCATCGCGCTGGCGCACAACCTGCGCCTGTCCGTGATCGCCGAAGGCGTGGAGACGGCCGAGCAGCTCGACTACCTGCGCCACCAGGGCTGCGACGAAATGCAGGGTTATTACTTCTCGCGCCCGCTGCCGGCGCCGGAATTCGAGCAGCTGCTGCGCCAGCGCCGCGGCCTGGCGGTGCTGGACGACGGGCCGCGTGCCGCGGCGGCTTGATCGACTTGCAAGCTTACCATTTGGTCTATTTATTTGTAGCCCAAACGACATCGTTCTTCTACAATAGCCGCCAGCGCTCCAGCAACTTAGGCAAACCCATGAAGATGAACGAGATGAACAGCGCGACCGCCACCCCGGCCTCGCGTCGCCGCCCACGGACCGACATGCGCACCCGCGACCTGGTCAACCAGGCAGTGGCGTCGGTGCCGACACTGGGCCTGCAGCGCGCCGCCGAATTCCTGGCGGCGATGAACGTGCCGGCCGAGATCGCCGTGCGCACCCTGGTCTATCCGGACCGCCGGCGCGCCAGCTGAGCGCGGCCGGTTCAGCGCGGCTGCGGTTCCTGGGCGGCGATGTCGGCCAGCGATTCGCGGCCGCGGGCGGTGAGTTCGAATCCGCCCTCGGCCCGTTCGGCGATGTGCGATTTGCGGCTGAGGAACTGGACTACGTCGGCGTCGACTGGCGCCGCGGCATCGGCCTCGAGGGCGCGCAGGGCTTGCACGCAGCGGCGCAGGAACAGCAGTTCTGCGCCCTGCTCCGTCAGCGACAGGCTGCCGTTGCGCGCATACTGGACCAGCTTCAGGCCGGACAGGCGCTTGGCATTGCGGCCGACGCAGGCGTTGACGCGGTCGCTGGCAGCGCCGCGCCGGATGAATGCGAGGGCGTCGTATTCGTCGCCCGTCAGTTTCAGGTTTTTCATTACCGCTTTCGATAGGAACAAGCCCGCCATGGTAACGGCGGCGGGCCTGCCGGGCAACTCCCGCTGCCCTCCCGCTCCCTTCCGGCGCCGTCAGCGCATGGCGCGCATCGTGGCCCAGACCAGGCTCAGTCCGGTCAACACGCCCAGGGCCAGCGCGGCCTGCATGCGACGCGAGCCGAACATCGTGTTGCGGCCCAAATAAATCTTGTTGTGCAAGGTGGTGCTCATGGGGTCTCCTTTTTCAACGTCGTTCGACGGCTTGCAGCCATTATAGAAATTTTCCTCCCGCGCTAGTGCACACGCTTCGCATGCGCCGCAAGATGTATCTTTACGGCAACATTTCCCAGTGATCCACGGGGTCCTATCGAGCGCCGGCGCCACGTGCGGGCTGTTAGGATCGAGTCAACATTGACCACGCCTAGGAGCATGCCATGACACCATCGAAAGTGAAACCGGACCCTGCGGCATCCGGCCCGGCCAACCTGCACGAAGCCGATATCGGCAGCGGCGAGCGTACGCCCGCGCAGCAGGAAACCGACCAGATGATCAAGGAAATTCCGCCACGGGGACACGCGAACCGGCAGGATGCCGGCGATGCGGGCAGCCAGCAGAAGCAGGAACCGTCGAAGGGCTGAGTCTACCGGCCATCGTTCGAGACGTCGCCCCTGCGAAGGCAGGGGCCAATGTTTGCGCGCGGCAGGCGCAAGCGGATTTGGCCCCTGCCTTCGCAGGGGCGACGCGTTGGTTGGCGCTCGTTGGCGTCTGTCGGGGCTCGCCGTGCCGCTATGCCGCTATGCCGCTATGCCGCCTTGACCGGCGGCTGCGGCTGGTCCGGTTCTTCCACGGGCGCGCGGGCGGGCGCCGGCACGTCGTCGGGATCCGGACGCGGATCCGGCGGCGGCAGGTCCGGGTCCGGGGTCGTATGGGCGCGCAAGGGCGTGCGCGCTTCCTGGTCCGCCAAAGTCATGCTCGTTCCTCCATCGCGAATGTGCATCAGGTGCGCGGCCGCTCAGCGGCGGTGCTTCTGCTTGGCGCCGCCGCCGGCGCCCGTATCCTTGCCCGCCTTGACGTCGCTCTTGGCGTTGTGGCTGCTCTTTTCCGGCTTGCCGACGCGGCTCTTGGCCATTTCCTCTTCCGACATGGTGGCCGACTGCTTGTTCTGGTTACCGCTCGATTTCGACTGGCTCATGGCATGCTCCTTCACACAGTTGACGTTGGGTGCAGCCTAGCATGGAAGATCGGGCCCGGTTTTTCAATCGTGCGCAGGCTGCTATAGTGGCGCATTGCCATTTACCCATTCGCCGACCCATGCGCCGCCTGCTTCCCCTGCTGTTCGCCACCGCCGTCGCGTGCGCCGGCACCGTCCACGCCGCCCCCATGAAACTGTCCGACTACATGGCCCTGAGCGGCCCGGCGCCGAGCGCCACTTTCCACTACGGCAGCGCGCCGTCGCAATATGCCGAACTGTTCCTCCCCGAAGGCAAGGGACCGTTCCCCGTCGCCATCCTCGTGCATGGCGGCTGCTGGACCAAGGAGTTCGGCGGCATCGTCCAGCTGCGCAATATGGCGGGCGCGCTGGCGCGGCGCGGCATCGCGTCGTGGAACGTGGAGTACCGCCGCGTCGACGAGGCGGGCGGCGGCTATCCCGGCACCTACCAGGACATGAACGCGGCGCTGGACCTGCTGGCGCGCGAAGCGCAGCACCATCCACTGGACCTGCGGCGCCTGGCCGCGGTGGGCCACTCGGCCGGTGGGCAACTGGTGCAATGGCTGGCGGCACGCCCCCGCATTCCCGCGTCGAGCCCGCTGTACCATCCCGACGCCCTGCCCGTGCGCCAGGTCGTCAGCCTGGGCGGCCTGGCCGACCTGCGCCGCGAAGCGGCCCTGATCCAGACCAGCTGCGAGCGCAGCACCGAACAGCTGGCGGGCACGCCCAGCAAGGAACGGCCCGACGTCTTCTCCGATACCAATGCAGGCGACCTGATGCCGAACGGCAGCCGCACGATCCTCGTGACGGGCGAACTGGACACGATCTCGCCGCCGCGCGTGGCGCACGCGTTCGCGGCGCGCGCGCAGGCGGCCGGCGACGCCGCCGAGGTCGTCATCCTGCCGGGCGCCAGCCATTACGATGAAGTGGCGGCCACCTCGCCATCCTGGCCGCTGGTGCTGCAGGCGATCGAATCGGCTTTGTCCGGAAAATAAATGGCGCTGTTCGCGTTAGTTATGTCAGGCGCCGGCAGACCGGCGGCAACACAGCGCCGCGCGCAGCAGCAAGGCCGGCGTCGTCAGGCGAGCGTCATCCAGGATGCGCTGCCATCCGGAGTAATGGACGAGATAGCGGCTGGCCACGCCGCGAAAGCGCAACAACCACGTCTTGAAGCGGCTGTGCCATCCGTTCACATTCTGGATGTGGAGCGCACCGCGTGCGCGGATTCCCGCTTTCACGTTCACCGTTTCATGGCTTAACCCGGCCTTCGCCGCAAAGGTCCGGTAGGCGAGCGCCGCATCGGTGACAAGCAGCGCGTCGCGCGCCAGGACCGGCCCCAGGCACCGCGCCAGCTGGCTTGCCGTGACGGCGCCCCGGCCCGTATGAAAATCGAGCGTATGACCGCCACGGTCGCGCGCCACCAGCAGACAGTCGTGCTCGCGGTTGATCCCGCGACGGCGGGCCACGCCACCCCGTCTCCTCGGCGGGCGGTTCAGCTGGCGCGAGCCCTTCTGCGATTCGAGCAGGTACGTCTCATCCGCTTCGACGATGGCCGACAATTGCGCCGGACGCTCGTGCATGGCACCCGGCAGGAAGCGATGACGCCAGCGAAAGCTGGTCGAGCGATGCACGCCGGTGAGCGTAGCGGCATCGCGCACCGTGCACGACTCCAGTAGACACTGCAGATAAGGCACCCATTTTTCCTTCTTGCGCAGCCGCGAGAGGGGCGTCCCCGTCAAGGCGTTGTAGCTGCGGCGGCAACGGCAACAACGAAAGCGTTGCAAGCCGCTCGCCTGGCCGCAACGGTGCACGCGGGAGCTGGCACAATGCGGACATGGGGGCGTGCCGGCCATGCCTTCGATCATGGCCAGGCACTCGCCCGGATGGGCGACCGATGCCAGCCATTGGCGCAGCCGCGCCAGATCGTCGATCCCTAGCGGCAAGTTCGTCAGGACGGCGAACAGCTCATCGAACACCATGCTGCGCATTGCAGTCTCCCCATGAGTTACCTCGACCGTGGGTAAGACTGCGACGATGACGTCCGGTTCACATAATTAACGCGAACAGCGCCAAATAAATCCTGCGGTCGCTTGACGCGGGATATCGGCAAGCGCTCAATTGTCCCTCACATCTTCTGGAAAGCGCTGCTACGCTTCCCAGGCGATGCGCCTGGCAAGGCGCTGCTCGAGCACGACGTCGCCCTCGGCCAGCGCCACGCAGGGCAGGATGTAGCCTTCCCGTTTTTCGTCGAGCGACAGGCCCGGCCATTCGATCGTGTGGCGCACGGCGCCCGAGGGCGCGCGGCAGATGCAGGTGCGGCAGGTGCCGTTGCGGCAGGAGCTGGGCAGCTCGATGCCGGCCTGCTCGGCGGCCTGCAGGATCGTGACGCCCTCGTCGGCCGTGAACGACCAGCCGGACGGCTGGAGGGTGATGGTCGCTGTGCTCATGGCGGCGATTGTACCCGCTGCGGCTGCCGCCGTTGCATGCCGGCCGGCGCCAGCCATGCCGGCTGCATGGGTTCGTTCGCGCACAGACCCTGTATTTGCAGATAATTAATCTGGGCTCATGGAAGCAAGCAATAGGAAGCCCATGAAACAGCACAGCATCCCCCTACTCGCCGCCCTGCTGGGCGCCCTGGCCGTCGTGCCGGCCCAGGCCCACCAGGCGCAAGCCGCCGCGCCGCAGGCGCAGCAGACCCCACAACTCCAGCAGCCCCAGGCACCGCAACCGGCCGCGAACCAGGCGCAGGATCCCGTGGCCGCGCAAGCGCAGGCCGCCGAGTTCGAGCGCCTGCTGCGCGCCCAGGTATTGCTGGACCGCGCCCATTTCTCGCCCGGCGAGATCGACGGCGCCTACGGCTCGAACATGCGCCAGGCGCTGTCCGGCTTCCAGAAGGCGCGCAACCTGCCCGTCACCGGCAAGCTCGACGACGTCACCTGGAACGCCCTGAACGCGGACACGGCGCCCACGCTGCTGACCTATACGCTGGCCGACGGCGACGTCGCCGGCCCGTTCCAGCCGATCCCGAACGACATGATGGAGAAGGCCAAGCTGACCACGCTCGGCTACGCGACGCCCGTCGAGGGACTCGGCGAAAAATTCCACGCCAGCCCGGCGCTGCTGGAAAAGCTCAATCCGGGCAAGCCGCTGGGCCAGCTGGGCACGCAGATCCTGGTGCCCAACGTGGTCGGCACGGCCCCGCTGGCGCCCGCCGCGCGCGTCGTCGTGTCCAAGGATGCGCGCGTGCTGTGGCTGCAGGATGCCGCCGGCGCCACGCTGGCCCAGTACCCCGTCTCGACGGGCAGCGAGCACGATCCGCTGCCGATCGGCCAGTGGAAGATCGAGGGCGTGCACCGCAACCCGACCTACCACTACAACCCCAAGCTGTTCTGGGATGCCCAGCCGGGCGACAAGAAGGCCACCGTCGCCGCCGGCCCCAACAACCCCGTCGGCGTCGTCTGGATCGACCTGTCCAAGCCGCACTACGGCATCCACGGCAGCCCGGTGCCGTCGACGATCGGCAAGACGGAGTCGCACGGTTGCATCCGCCTGACCAACTGGAGCGCGGCGGAAGTCGCGGGACTGGTGCAGGCCGGCACCGAGGTGGTGCTGCAGGACTAACGCTTGCGATCCGGGCCGGCGCTGGCCGGCCATCATTGATCACCCAAACAAGAGGAGACGACGATGAAATGGCTGATGACTTTCCTGCTCGGCGTGCTGGTCGGCGCCGGCGGCCTGTTCGCGTGGCTGCGCCAGATGCCGCAAGACGACGCCGCGACGGCCCAGGTCGCCACCGGCGCCCTGCCCGCGCCGCCCGGCCCCAACCTGGAAGCCCAGCTGCCGCCGGCGCCGAAGGTCACGCCCGACCTGACGGAACTGGACCTGCCGCTGCGCCCGGCCAGCATGGATGCCCTGACGCCGTCCGCGACCGCGGTACCGGCCGCCGCGCCGGGCAAGCTGATGGTGCCCGTCGAGGGCATCGCCTTCAAGCAGCTGACCGACACCTACGACCAGCCGCGCGGCAACGAACGCCACCACGAGGCGCTGGACATCCTCGCGCCGAAGGGCACGAAAGTCTTCGCCACGGCGGACGGCAAGGTCGCCAAGCTGTTCACCAGCAAGCCGGGCGGCCTGACCGTCTACCAGTTCGATCCGACCGAGAAGTACGCCTACTATTACGCACACCTGGACCGCTATGCCGACGGCTTGCAGGAAGGCGCGACGCTCAAGCGCGGCGACCTGATCGGCTACGTGGGCACCACGGGCAACGCGGCGCCGGACACACCGCACCTGCACTTCGCCGTGTTCGAGCTGACGCCGGAAAAGCAATGGTGGAAAGGTACGCCCATCAATCCGTATCCGCTCATGGCGGAATAACGCTGCTTCGCGCGATATCGGGTCGCATGCTCGCTGTTCCCTTTTGGGCTTCCTCATCGAATTGTCACACCAGGCAATCCTGCTAGTTGACGTTTAGAAATATTTAAAAATAGAATATTTCTGACTCGCAAGGATTCAACTGGCGGTCGGCCTTGCGCCGTACGGCGTTTCAAAGGCCGACCAGACGATCTATCGGTGATTCTCATCCGGGAGCTGAGCAATATGGCCACGATCAATGCAAGCAGCGCATACCGCGTCCAGGGCACTGTCATGAACGTGTCGGAGATGGCGAAGCAGAAACCTGGCTTCGTCATGGCCGCCACGGCCGAGCAAGTCCAGGAACTTGCGCGGCACGATCAGCAGATGCAGCAGCGTGCAGCGGCCCAGCAGGCGCAACAACAGACCAGCAAGATTTTCGGCCAGGTCATCGTCAACGGCGAGGTGATCGCGACGGTCTACGATTCCGGCAGCGCGCAAACGCAACAGGATATCGCTGGACTGAAGCTCAGCGAGGAGGGAGAGGGATTGACGCTGGCGCAAACGCGCCTCGATGAAATCACCCGGGCCGTCAAGGGACAGGTCATCTATTCGAACTTCGTCCCGCCCAAGGGGCCCCGTACCGGCAGTGGTGCAGGAAACGGCCCTGCCCAAGGTGACGGCACGCAGTCTCAACCAAATGGCGCGGGAAATGGATTGGGCGCTGATGCGCTCGCGCATGATCAATGACACGACGGCATGACCGCGACGTATTCATGCATCAAAGCAACAATCAGCCGGGGATTAGGATACTGATTCCCGGCAAAATTTCCTAAGTGAATGTATACTGGCAGCTTCCTCGTCGTGCGCACGTTGAGCGCACAATGTCTTCTCTTGCCAGTTCGTTCAATGAAATTACGCCAACTTGTCGTCTTCCTCGGTGGCTACCTGATCACGGTGCTCGCCCTGGCCCGCCTTTACCACAGCTTCACGGGCATCGCTTCTGCTTCCGACATCGCCACCTGCCTGGCCGTCGCCCTGTTGATCGGCTTCGCAGCCGGCACGTCGGAGACGGCCGCGCGGCATGGCATCACGTTTGCTGTCGCCTCGTTCTGCGGCGCGTTGACGATCCTGCTGTCGTTCTGCCTGCGGAAGGCAGGCATGGCCGTCGTTGCCCTGCCCTACGTGTTCTTCTGGACCAATGCCGCCTGGATGGGCCTGCATGCGGCCCGCATGTGCCGCGTGACGCTGGCGACGCGCTCCGCTCAGTAAACCCGGTGCCAGGTGGGCACAGCGTGCCCACCTTCCCCTCATTGGCTTGATACGTCCGACTTGACCTCGTCGACGTCGGCCCCGACGTTGATGGCCGCATAGGCCCGCTGCACGGCGATCGCCTCGCGGCTGCCCTTGCCGTACAACTCCTCCGCCGACTCGATCATCTTCACCCGCGCCTCCGCATAATTGGTGCTGGACGTGAACTTGGTCGTGTTGGCCTCGAACCAGATGCGGTACGCCTTGTCGATGCCGATGCCCGTTATTGCCAGCGGGGTCTTGACCAGGTACTTGCTGAAGGCGTCGCCCGACTTGTCGATGCCGGAACCCTGCGCCAGGAAATAGAACATGCGGTTGTTCGGGCCGCTGCTGTAGTGCACGTCGAGGCGCTTGAGCGAGGTGCTCCAGGCGTCCGGGCTGTTGCCATCCTTGCTGGGCTTCGTCATCCAGCGCAGCGGCGTGCCGGTCTTGCTGATCTCGGCGCCCAGCACCCAGTCGTTGCCCGACGCGGGAATCGTGTCCCCCTTGCCGCCCGCGCGCGCGTAGGCTTCCACCACTTCGCCGTTGATGTCCGACGCGGATTCGTTCAGGCCGCCCGACTCGCCCGAATAGGTCAGGTTCGACGTCGCCGCCGTGACGCCGTGGCCCATCTCGTGGCCGATCACGTCGATCGAGCCCAGGCTGTTGAACTGGTTGCCGTCGCCGATGAACATGCAGCGGCAGGTGTCGCTGTAGTAGGCGTTGTCATAGGCCGTGTTGACGTGGGCGGCGATGTAGGTGGCCGTGTTGTGGCCGTCCAGCGACTGCCAGTTGAACACGTTCTTCAGCGCATCGTAGGTATTCATCAATCCCCACATGGCGTTCACGGCCGCCGTCTGGCCATTGGCGTTCGTGGTGGAGCCGCCCTTGACGTACTGCTTGCCGTCGCCCCAGGTATTGCTGTCGTTGACGTAGACCTGGCCGGCGCCCGTGCCGTGGTTGGCGTTGGTGATCGCCATCGCGCCGAAGGTGCCGCCCGTGCCGCGGCTGTCGTCGATCATCTTGTACTTCCCGTCCGCCTGCAGCGTGGTATTGATCGGCACCTCGCCGTTGTACTGGCTCTTGCCCACGCCGACCACGGTCTGCAGCATGCTCCACTGGTCGAGGATGCTGCCGTCGCGGGCGCTGACGACGGTATCGTGGTACACGGGCCGCGCCGACGCGTCGTCGCCGGCATGCAGGCGCGTGCGCACCAGATACGCCAGTTCGTAGCGCTCCACCACCTCCTGCACGTCGACGGCATTCAATTCCTGCTCCGGCTTGTCGCGCGCGCCGTCGGTGCGCTCGGTGCGCATCACGGGCCAGATGATCAGCTCGGCCGTCGGCGGCGTCACGTGGCGCAGTTCGCCCACCAGCGCGGTGCGCAGCGACGCCAGCGCCGCATCGATGGCGGCCGTGGACGAGATCGCCGGCGTCACGCCGAAGTCGGTGGCGGGCGCCGCCAGGCCCTTGCCTGCCAGTGCCTCGGCACGCTTCGACAACGATTCCGAGACGACCCGTCCCGCCCCGTCCAGCACGACGACGGACTCGGCGCCGAACACGCGCACGCCTTTCCACGTGTAGTCGACGCGCGCGACCTGGGTGCCCTGCGTGCCGGGATGCTGCGCCGCCAGCGCGAAGCCCAGCCGCGCATCGATGCCGCGCGCGGCGCGGCGCGACTCCAGCTGGGTCAGCAGCGCCGCACGCGCCTTCGCGTCGGCGGCCACGGGCGCGCTCACCGTCGCGGGGCCGGCGGCGGCCGGCTGCGCGACGATGAGGAAAATGGCGCCGAGCGGCGCCAGCAGGATGCGCTTGTTCATCTCATCTCCTTCGGTGATGCCCGTTGATGGGCGTCATCGAAGTGTGGATGAGCTCCTTGAAAAGGACTTGCTCAAGCGCAAGAAGCCCTGCAGCGGGATGGTTCCGCCACAGGGCTGCGAAAAACGGGCGCGGATCAGCGCTCGCGGCGGCGCGTCAGGTAGACGGCCAGGCCGACGACGGCGCCGGCCATGGCCGCCTTCTTGATCAGGCCGGCGCGGTTATGCTCCCACTCCGCCTTGATGCCCATCTCGCCCAGCACGTTCGGCACCTTGCCGTGCGCCAGGTCCTCGCCGATGCCTTCGACGACGTTCACGCGGTCGGCGGCCAGCAGCAGCAGCCAGTGGCGCATGTCGTTCTCGGACCACTTGAAGGCGAGGCGACGCAGCGCACCCGAGATGCCCTTCGGCGGCTGCGCGGTGCCGAAGATCGGCGTGATCTGGCCGAAGCGCTCGCTCGAGACGAGCACCTCGACGTTTTCTTCCTGCTGCGGCAGCTTGCCTTCGTGCTGGTGGATGAAACGGGGCGGCGTGCGTTCCATCGGCACGCCAGGCCGGTCCTTGCGGTCGAGGTCCGCGCCCCAGCCGTTGATGTGGGCCAGCTGCTCGCGGCTGGGGCGCCTGGGTACGTCCCGGAAGTCGCCCTGCAGCGCATGGTGGTGGATGTGGCCGTGATCGTGATCGTGATCGTGATCGTGACCGTGACCGTGGTCGTGGCCGTTGGGGCGTTGTTCGCGGTGTTCCATGTCGTCTCCTTAGTGCAGCGCGCTGGATTTGACGGCCTGGACTTCGCGCGCCGACGGCGGGATCAGGACGGTCTTGATGCATTCGTCGAGCTTGCTCGAGAAGATGTGGTAGGCGTCCGACACCTCTTCCAGCGGCACGCGGTGCGTGATGATTTCCTTGGGGTTGATGCGGCCCGCGCGGATATGCTCGATCAGGCGCGGCAGGTGGCGCCGCACGCTGGCCTGGTTCATGCGCAGCGTCAGGCCCTTGTTCAGCGCATTGCCGATCGGGACGGCGTTGAAGGTCGGACCGTAGACGCCGACGATGGACACGTTGCCGCCCTTGCGCACCGAGTTGATGGCCCAGTGCAGCACGGTCGAGGCGCCGGCCTGCATCTTCATCAGGCGGCCCGTCAGCGTCTGGGCGATGGAGCCGGCCGCGTCGCCGCCCACGCAATCGATGCAGACGTCGGCGCCCAGGCCGTCCGTCATCTTCTTGATGTGCTCCGCCATGTCGTTGACGCTGCGGAAGTTCAGCACTTCGCACTGGGCGTAGCGCTTGACGAACTCCAGGCGGTACTCCACTTCATCGACGACGATCACGCGCCCAGCCCCCATCAGCCAGGCCGACTTGGCGCAGAAGATGCCGACGGGACCGGCGCCGAACACGACGACCGTGTCGCCTTCCTGGATGTCGCCCATCTCGGCGGCCTGGTAGCCCGTGGGCAGCGCATCCGTCATCAGCACGGCGTCGTCGATGTGGATGTCGTCGGGGATGACCATCGGGCCCACGTCGGCCATCGGCACGCGCACGAACTCGGCCTGGCCGCCGTCGTAGCCGCCGGCCGTATGCGAGTAGCCGTAGATGCCGCCCACGGCCGTGGCCTGCGGATTCGTGTTGTGGCAATTGCCGAACAATTCGCGCTCGCAGAAGAAGCAGGAGCCGCAGAACAGGTTGAACGGCACCAGCACGCGGTCGCCGACCTTGAGGTTCTTGACGTCCGAGCCGACATCCTCGATGACGCCGACGAACTCGTGGCCGAAGGTATGGCCCACGCGGGTATCGGGCACCATGCCGTGGTACAGGTGCAGGTCGGAACCGCAGATGCAGCTCCGCAGCACGCGCACGATGGCGTCGCCCGGATGTTCGATGACGGGATCGGGTTTATGGTCGGCGCGGACGCGGTACGGCCCGCGGTAGTTCATTGCCAGCATGAATTCCTCCTGGAGTGGTTGTCCGTTCGCCATTTCTGGCGAGCTCTTGTTTCAACCATATGTCAAATTCGGGAGGAAGGCGATACGTGCACGGTAACGAACCGGACATTCCCGCGGTATTTTTGAACGCACGCTATCACATTGTTTTTAAATGGAAATTTACGTCAATACGTTTAATTCCACGTAGAATTCATTGCCCCCGAAATGTAAAACGGCCGCACTGGGCGGCCGTCTGTTCCGTAAGGCGGCAGTTGCTCAGAGTTGGCGCGCCTCGAAGGTATTGCACTGCTCCACCGAACCCGTCTCGATGCCGCGCTTGAACCAGCGCACGCGCTGGGCCGAGGAGCCGTGGGTGAAGGAATCGGGCACGACCTCGCCACGCGACTGGCGCTGCAGCGCGTCGTCGCCGATGGCGCTGGCAGCGTTCAGGGCCGATTCGATGTCGCCGCTCTCGATGATCTGCTTGGCCTGGTTCGTGTGGTAGGCCCAGACGCCGGCAAAGCAGTCGGCCTGCAGTTCCAGGCGCACGGACATCGCATTGGCTTCCGTTTCGGACGCGCGCTCGCGCATGCGGTCCACCTTGCCGGAAATGCCCAGCAGGTTCTGCACGTGGTGGCCGACCTCGTGGGCGATCACATAGGCCTGGGTGAATTCGCCGCCGACCTTGAAGCGCTGCTGCATCATGCGGAAGAAGGTCAGGTCGATGTAGACCTTGCGGTCGGCCGGGCAATAGAACGGACCGACGGCGCTCTGGCCCACGCCGCAGCCGCCCGTGCCGGTGCGGCCCGAGTACAGCACGAGCGTCGGCGGCGAATAGGTCGCGCCGCCGGCCTTGAAGATCTTGGTCCAGGTATCTTCCGTGTAGCCGAGCACGGTACGCACGAACTGCGTCTCGCGGTCGCTCGCGGGCGGATGCGACGGCGCCTGCTGCACCTGCTGGCTGCCGCCCCCGCCCGACAGCAGGCTGAGGATGGTGGTCGGCGAGACGCCGAAGAACCAGGAACCGAGCAGCGCGATGACGATCGTGCCGATACCGATGGTCCCGCCGCCGAAGCCGAACCCACCGCCGCCGCCACCGCCGTCACCGCGGCGGTCTTCCACATTGTCGCTCTGACGATCGCCTTCCCAACGCATGCACACTCCCCGGCGCGCTCCAGGCGCGCCTACGACGTGCCGGCGGCAGTCCGGCCGCCGGCGGATTATTCTTGGTCAGCGCCCGGACTGGCGCCTCAGATTGACTGCTCCCTCGTTCGCCCGCGCATCCTTGATGCGGTACTCCTCGTCGACCGCGAGGCCGGCACGCCATTCGTCGTTCATCAGGCGTTCGTGGCGCTCGCGCTCCACTTCGCGCTGCAGGCGGTCTTTCAGGGAATCGTTCAGCGGTTTCATGCTCATGTCCTTCAACGTACGAGGGGCAACCCGTTGCCGCCTCGAGCCCAGTATTGCTGGCGGCTGCGCGGCGGTCTGTTCGAACTTTCACATAATCATACATGGAAGGCCGTGGCGGACCCTGCGCACGTCGCCCTGTGTGCGCCAGCGAACGGAACTCGGCAGCGCAACCGTGCATCATGGCATCATGCCGCTCAGCTCAACCTCCACCATTGCCCTCGTCGAACTTGGCCACGCGCTGCGGCAGGCCGGCTACCGTTTCGTCACGATCACGCCCGCGACCCACCGGCGCGTCAACCGCCGTCCCGAGAACGCCTGGGCGAGCGACGTGCGCGGCGTGTTCGGCTGGAGCCGCCCGTTCCGCGCGGGCGTGCTGCCGCCCGAGGTCGAAGCCGCGGCGCGGCGCGCCGGCGTGCTGGTGCCGCACGACCAGGACGGCCAGCCGGGCTGGCGTTCGCTGGTGCGGGCATCCAGCGTCGGCGATTGCCTGTACTTCCATTCGGCCTGGCCGACCAGCGACGAGGACGCCGTCTTCTTCGGCCCCGATACCTACCGCTACATCGCCGCCATGCGCCGCTCGCTGGGCCGGCTGGGCCGCCCCGTGCAGCGCGCCGTCGACATCGGCGCCGGCAGCGGCGCGGGCGCCATCGAACTGGCGCTGCAGTTCCGCACGGCCACCGTGTACGGCGCCGACATCAACGACGCCGCCCTGAACCTCGTCGACGTCAATGCCGCGCTGAACGGCGCCGCCAACGTCATCCCCTGCCGCAGCGACCTGCTCGACGGCGTCGACGGCCACGTCGACCTCGTCATGTCGAACCCGCCTTACATCCTCGACGAGGACGAACTTGCCTACCGCCACGGCGGCGGCGAACACGGTGCCGCCCTGTCGATCGACATCGTGCGCTGCGCGCTCGAGCGCCTGCACGCGGGCGGCAGCCTGCTGCTGTACACGGGATCGGCGATCGTCGATGGCCAGGACCGCTTCCTGGACGCGATCCGCCCCGACCTCGACGGCCGCTGCAGCGGCTGGCAGTACGAGGAACTGGACCCGGACATCTTCGGCGGCCAGCTCGGCTGCGACGGCTACGAGAACGTCGAACGCATCGCCGCCGTCTGGCTGCATGCCGTCAAGGCCGCCTGACCCTCCATCCCGCCACCACTCCCTCCGGGTGGCGTCAACCCTGCGACGAACGAGCAAAATAGTGCGGCATCCAGGCATGTCCACGGGACCGGGCCGGATCGACAATACCGCCAAGGCGCCACCGAGACGCCACGCCCGATAACAGGAGGATTACCATGCAAGCCGCCGATTCCGTCGCCGCCCCCACGCCCGCACCCAAGCCAGCGCAAGCTCCGTCCACGACCCTGTCCTACCTGCCGGTGGGCATGTTCGGCTCCGTGATGGGCCTGACGGGCCTGTCGATCGCCTGGCACCTCGCCCACCAGCACTTCGGCCTGCCGGCCTGGATCGGCCAGGCCATCGGCGCCCTCGCCGTCCTCGATTTCATCGTGCTGGCCATCGCCTACGCCGTCAAGGCGGCCTCCGGCTTCGCGGCCGTGAAGGCGGAGTTCGCCAACCCCGTCGCCGGCAACCTGTTCGGCACGCCCCTGATCAGCCTGCTGCTACTGCCCTTCGTGCTGGTCGACGTCAGCCTCGAGCTGGCGCGCCTGTCCTGGGTGCTGGGTGCCGTGCTGATGACGGTGTTCGGCTGGGCCATCGTGATCCGCTGGATCACCGTCCGCCACACGGGCGCGCAGATCGCCCCGACGTGGATCGTGCCCGTGGTCGGCATGCTCGACGTGCCGCTGGCCGTGCCGCTGCTGCAATGGGACGGCCTGCACGGCGTCATGATGTTCGGCACGGCCGTGGGCCTGTTCTTCGCCCTGCCCCTGCTGACCATGCTGCTCATCCGCCTGGCGATGGAAGACCCGCTGCCGGCGCCGCTGCAACCGTCGCTGCTGATCGTGCTGGCCCCGTTCGCCGTCGGCTTCTCGGCCTACGTGACGACCACCGGCCAGATCGACGGCTTCGCCGAGGGCCTGTACATGGTGATGCTGTTCGTGCTGCCGATCCTGCTGGGCCGCCTGCGCCACCTGCCGCACTGCTCGCCGTTCCGCGTGTCGTGGTGGGCCGCCAGCTTCCCGCTGGCCGCCACGGCGGTGGCCGCGCTGAAGTATGCCGACCATGCCCGGCACCCGGTGACGGATGCGATCGCGGCGCTGATCCTGGCCATCGCGTCCCTGATCATTGCGGTGTTCGCCGTCCAGACGCTCGGCGGCGTCGCCCGCGGCAAGCTGCGCGACCTGAGCTGACCCGACCGGCACGCGCCCACGCCGAACCTGCCCTTCGGCAGGGTGGCCGCGCGTGCCGGCCTTCCGCTCCCGTAGAATTCTCGTCGTCACTGGACTCGCGGGCTCGCCACGCCGGCGGGCCCTTCGTCCACCATTGCTGTCATCGGGAGAGAGGACCATGAGCAAGACTGCGGCAGACTACCTGGCACGTACCCTGGCCCTGGCGGGCGTCGAGCGCGTCTACGGCGTCGTGGGCGATTCGCTGAACGGCTTCACGGACGCGCTGCGGCGCCAGGACGCCGTCGACTGGATCCACGTGCGGCACGAAGAAGGCGCGGCCTTCGCGGCCGGCGCCGAAGCGCACCTGACCGGCAAGCTGGCCGTCTGCGCCGGCAGCTGCGGCCCCGGCAACCTGCACCTCATCAACGGCCTGTTCGACTGCCAGCGCAGCGGCGTTCCCGTGCTGGCCATCGCCGCCCACATTCCCAGCACCGAAATCGGCATCGATTATTTCCAGGCCACGCATCCGGAGATCTTGTTCAAGGAATGCAGCCATTACGTGGAGCTCGTGTCCAGCGCCGACCTGCTGCCGCAGATCCTGCACCGCGCGATGCGCGTCGCCGTGGCGAGGAAGGGCGTGGCCGTCGTCGTCATGTCCGGTGACGTCGCCCTGCAGGCCCTCGACGCGACGCCGCCAGCCTGGCTGCTGCCCGCGCAGCCGACGATCGTGCCGCCCGCGGCCGACATCGACGCGCTGGCAGCCCTCCTCAACGGCGGCGAGCGCGTGGCGCTGTTCTGCGGCGCCGGCACGGCAGGCGCGCACCCCGAGATCATGCGCCTGGCCGAGACGCTGCAGGCGCCGATCGTGCATACGCTGCGCGGCAAGGAATACATGGAGTACGACAATCCCTACGACGTCGGCATGACGGGCCTCGTGGGCTTCGCATCCGGCTACAAGGCGATGAAGCGCTGCGACACGCTGCTGGTGCTGGGCGCCGACTTCCCCTATCGCCAGTTCTTCCCCGACGGGGCGAAGATCGCGCAGATCGACGTGCGTCCGGAAGCGCTCGGGAACCGCTGCCCGCTGGAACTGGGCGTGCTGGGCGACGTGAAGGCGACGCTCGCCGCGCTGCTGCCGAAGCTGACGCCAAAGACCGACGGCCGCTTCCTGGCCAGCGCGCTGGACGACTACCGCGCCGCGCGCGCCGACCTGGACAAGCTGGCCGCGATCGACGCCGGCACGCGCACGATCCATCCGCAGGCCGTCACCCGCGTCGTCAGCGAACTGGCGAGCGAGGATGCGATCTTCACGGCCGACGTCGGCACGCCGATCGCCTGGACGGCACGCTACCTGAAGGTCAACGGCAAGCGCCGCATCGTCGGCTCGTTCAACCACGGCTCGATGGCCAATGCGATGCTGCACGCCATCGGCGCCCAGGCCTCGCAGCCGGGCCGCCAGGTGATCTCGTTCTCGGGCGACGGCGGCTTTTCGATGATGATGGGCGAATTCCTGACGCTGGCGCAGGTGGGACTGCCGGTGAAAATCATCCTGCTCAACAACGGCACACTGGGCTTCGTGGAACTGGAGATGAAGGCCAACGGCTTCCTCGACACGGGCTGCGACCTGCGCAATCCGAACTTCGCGGCGATGGCGGAGGCGGTCGGCATCAAGGGCATCCGGGTCGAGGATCCGCAGCAGCTGGAGGACGCCGTGCGCGCGGCGCTGGCGCATGAGGGGCCGGTGCTGGTGGATGTCGTCAGTGCGCGTCAGGAGCTCGTGATGCCGCCGGCGACGACGCTGGAGGAGGCGCACAAGTTCGGGCTGTTCATGCTGAAAGCGGTGCTGGATGGGCGGGCGGGGGAGTTGATCGATCTGGCGAAGGTGAACATGCTGCGCTGAAGCACTGCGAAGGTGCATAGGCGGTGCGGTCGTGCAGGCATCGCGCGCCCTCGGCGCGCGGGGCTGTCTGCGTTGCAGACAGCAAAGTGGCGATTCGGGAGGGCTGGGCCTGGGCCCAGCCCTTCGAATCCCACCCTCTCCGCCACAAAACAGAAGGCTCCCGGTTGGAGTAATGCCGTTCAGTTGAGCGTTTGTTAGCTTAAAAGCCGTCGTCCCTGCGAAGGCAGGGACCCAATGACCGCATACGTCGTTACAGCGCTTGCAAGATTGGTTCCCTGCCTTCGCAGGGACGACGTTGCTAACTGAACGTTATTACTGCCGATGGGAGCTTTTGGGTTTTGAATCCAGGCTTGGCGAAGGTGAACGTGCTGCTGTAAAGAGATTCACTGGAGATGCTGGCATCGCGCGCCCTCGGCGCGCGGGGCTGTCCGCGTTGCGGACAGCAAAGTGGCGATTCGGGAGGGCTGGGCCTGGGCCCAGCCCTTCGAATCCCACCCTCTCCGCCACAAAAACAAAAGGCTCCCGATGGGAGCCTTTTGTTTTTGAATCCTGGCGGAGAGGGTGGGATTCGAACCCACGGTACGGTCACCCGTACGCCTGATTTCGAGTCAGGTACATTCGACCACTCTGCCACCTCTCCGTGTCACTGGTCGTTCGCGTGAGGCCGCATTATAGACGGCCGTTTGAAGATTCGCAAGACTGTGACGTGGGGATTCTGTTAGGCGGCTCCCTGCCCTACTCGCCGGGGACAGGAAGACCGCCCGCTCGGCTTCAGTTGGCCGGGTGCTTCGGGTTCCACAGCTTCAGCTTGGACTTCTTCTCGTAGCCCTTGCCGTTCGGGTAGCCCACCAGTTCCATGTCCGAACCCCAGGGCGATTCGAAGTGCACCCAGGTTTCGCCCTCGGTGTCGCCGCTCGTCATGGTCATCGGGCCACCCGTGATCTTGAGGCCTTTCGATTTCAGGTAGGCGATGCCGGCTTGCACGTCGTCCGTGTAGAACGCGATGTGGGAGGCGCCGATGTCTTCCATCTTCGGCATCGCCGTGCTGCCGGCCGATTGCTTGTACTCGAACAGTTCGATGTTGGCGCCGGTGCCGCAGCGGACCATTGCCAGCGTCACGCTCTCGGCATGGGGCTTCATCGGGAACGGGCCGATCTGGGTGACGGGCTGGCAGCCGAACGTGGTCACGAAGAATTCCTCGGCCTGCTTCAGGTTGGGCACGCTGATGCCGACGTGGTCGATGCCGGCCGACTTGATGGCGGGCGCGGCGGCAGGTGTGGCGGCCTGTGCGGCGCTGCCCAGGCCGAGGGCGAGGACGGCGGTGGCGAATACGGTAGCGATGGTGTTCATGGGGCGGTTCCTTGTCATTTATTGTTTGTCGATGAAGACGCGGGCGCTGGCCAGTTTGCCGTGCTCGATGGTGAAGATGTCCTCGCCGCGGATCTGGTTCGGCTTGTCCTTCGGACCGTAGCCCCAGGTGACGCGGCCGACCCCGTGGTTCCAGGTGATCGGTTCCGGGGTGAAGCGGAAGCCCGCGTTCTTCTTCTGCAGTTCGCCGATCTTGCGGTCGACGGCGGCATAGCCGGTTTCCTTGCCGGCATAGTCGGCGACGAAGAACTCGGACGTGTAGACGGCCGGGTACTTGGGCAGGCGGCTGGCGGCGTCGGTGTCGTTCCAGATCTCGAAGTGGCGGTCGATCAGCTTCTGGGCGACGGCGGCTTCCTGGTCGTTGGTGGGCATGGTGCGGACCTCCTGGGCGTGGGCCAGCGATGCGAGGAGCAAGGCGCTGGTGGCGATGATGGTTTTCATGTGGTTTTCCTTTCGGCGGACCGGTGTGTGACGGTCGGTGCGTAAGAAAGAGTGTATGTTGTCCATCGGGGCGTGTGAATCCGTCGATCGTGGAATGATTATCCATTCCCGTGGATAATTGGGCGATATGATTCCAGAAGCAGCTGGATTCGATCGGGATGTGGGTTGGGGTGGGTGGTGTGCGGGCATCGCGCGCCTGCGGCGCGCGGGGCTGTCTGCGTTGCAGACAGCAAAGTGGCGATTCGGGAGGGCTGGGCCTGGGCCCAGCCCTTCGAATCCCACCCTCTCCGCCACAAAAACAAAAGGCTCCCGATGGGAGCCTTTTGTTTTTGAATCCTGGCGGAGAGGGTGGGATTCGAACCCACGGTACGGTCACCCGTACGCCTGATTTCGAGTCAGGTACATTCGACCACTCTGCCACCTCTCCGTGTCACTGGTCGTTCGCGTGAGGCCGCATTATAGACGGCCACTGCGAAAAACGGAAGAGCTATTTGCTCAGGCCGCCGGGACCAGGCGTTCCAGCCCGCCCATGTACGGGCGCAGGACTTCCGGCACGATCACGCTGCCGTCGGCCTGCTGGTAGTTTTCCAGCACGGCGACCAGCGTGCGGCCGACCGCCAGGCCCGAGCCGTTCAGCGTGTGCAGCAGTTCCGGCTTGCCCTGGGCGTTGCGGAAGCGGGCCTGCATGCGGCGGGCCTGGAAGGCTTCCATGTTCGACAGCGACGAGATCTCGCGGTAGGTGTTCTGTGCCGGCAGCCAGACTTCCAGGTCGAAGGTCTTGGCGGCGCCGAAGCCCATGTCGCCCGTGCACAGCGCCATCACGCGGTACGGCAGGCCCAGGTTCTTCAGGATCGTCTCGGCCTGGCCGACCATCTCGTCGAGGGCGGCGTAGGACTGGTCCGGCTGCACGATCTGCACGAGCTCGACCTTGTCGAACTGGTGCTGGCGGATCATGCCGCGGGTGTCGCGGCCATAGCTGCCCGCTTCCGAGCGGAAGCACGGGGTGTGGGCCGTGATCTTGATCGGCAGGCTGTCCAGCGCCACGATCTCGTCGCGCACGGTGTTCGTCAGCGTCACTTCCGAGGTCGGGATCAAGTAGAAGTTCTCGCCCTCGCCTTCGATGCCACCCTTCTTGACGGCAAACAGGTCTTCGCCGAACTTGGGCAGCTGGCCGGTGCCGTACAGCGAATCGGCATTGACCATGTATGGGGTGTAGCACTCCGTGTAGCCGTGCTGGTCGGTGTGGGTGTCCAGCATGTACTGGGCCAGCGCGCGGTGCAGGCGCGCGATGGGGCCCTTCATGACGGAGAAGCGCGAACCGGTCAGCTTGGTCGCCGTGTCGAAGTCCAGGCCCAGCGGGGCGCCGACGTCGACGTGGTCCTTGACCTCGAAGTCGAACTGGCGCGGCGTGCCGACCTTGCGCACTTCCACGTTGCCCGACTCGTCGGTGCCGACGGGGACCGATTCGTGCGGCAGGTTCGGGATCACCTGCATGAAGGCAGCCATCTTGTCCTGCACGCTGGCCAGCGCGGCTTCGTTGGCCTTGAGCTCGTCGCCGATACCGGCCACTTCCGCCATCACGGCGCTCGTGTCTTCGCCCTTGCCCTTGAGCATGCCGATCTGCTTGGACAGCGAATTACGCTTGCCCTGCAGCTCCTCGGTGCGGGTCTGGATCTGCTTGCGCTCGGCTTCGAGGGCGTTGAAACCGGCCACGTCGAGCTGGTACTTGCGGCCGGCGAGGCGCGCGGCGACGGTGTCGATGTCCTTGCGGAGGAGTTGGATGTCTATCATTGTCGGGCCAGTGCCATGTTATGGATATCGAAAGCGCAATTGTACCAAGCCGACAGCGGTTTTCGGGCATTCGCCCTGCCCGTCGCTTCAGTCCCCGGCGCCGTCTGCGCCCGCCTCCGCATCCAGGCTGCGCAGCCATGCGAGCTTCTCGGCGATCTTCGATTCCACCCCGCGCGGCACCGGCTGGTACCAGCGCGGCTCGGGCATGCCGTCCGGCAGGTAGGTCTCGCCGGCCGCGTACGCATTCGGCTCGTCGTGGGCGTAGCGGTAGGCGTGGCCGTAGCCCAGTTCCTTCATCAACTTGGTCGGCGCATTGCGCAGGTGCACGGGCACCTCGCGCGACTTGTCCTTGCGCACGAAGGCCATGGCCGCGTTGAAGGCGTTGTAGCCCGCATTGCTCTTGGCCGCGATGGCCAGGTAGATGACGGCCTGGCCCAGCGCCAGTTCCCCTTCCGGCGTACCGAGGCGCTCGTAGGTTTCGACGGCATCGTTGGCCACCGTCAGCGCGCGCGGGTCGGCCAGGCCGATGTCTTCCCACGCCATGCGCACGATGCGCCGGCCCAGGTACTTCGGATCGGCGCCGCCGTCGATCATGCGGCAGAACCAGTACAACGCCGCGTCCGGATGCGAGCCGCGCACGGACTTGTGCAGGGCCGAGATCTGGTCGTAGAAATTGTCGCCGCCCTTGTCGAAGCGGCGCGCGTTCAGCGTCAGCGCGTTCTCGACGAACTCGCCCGTGATCTGCGCGACGCCGGACGTGTCGGCCGAGGTCTTGGTCTGCTCCAGCAGGTTCAGGAAGCGGCGCGCGTCGCCGTCGGCATACCCGACCAGCGTCTGCACGGCGACCTCGTCGAACTGCAGGTGGCCGAGCACGCGCTCCTGCGCGCGCTTGAGCAGCTGGCGCATCTCGTCGTCCGTCAGCGCCTTGAGCACATAGACCTGGGAGCGCGACAGCAGCGCCGAGTTCACCTCGAAGGAGGGGTTTTCCGTGGTGGCGCCGATGAGGGTGACGAGGCCCGACTCCACGAACGGCAGCAGCGCGTCCTGCTGCGATTTGTTGAAGCGGTGGATTTCGTCGATGAACAGGATCGTGTGCTTGCCGCCGGCCAGGTAGTGCTCGGCCTGTTCGATGGCGGCGCGGATGTCCTTCACCCCCGACAGCACGGCGGACAGCGCGATGAACTCGCAGTCGAAGGCATTCGCCGTCAGCCTTGCCAGCGTGGTCTTGCCCACGCCCGGCGGGCCCCACAGGATCATCGAATGGGGCTTGCCGGACTTGAACACGAGGTTCAGAGGCTTGCCCTCACCCAGCAAATGGCTCTGGCCGATCACTTCGCCGATGGTCTTCGGGCGCAGCGCCTCGGCCAGCGGGGCGGCGGGTTCGGTCTTGAAAAGGTCATCCATCTGGCTCATATGCGGCTGTTGCGTCGAAAGCGCAAGTGTAGCCGATGAGTGACCGTGCCCGTTACGCGTTGTCGCTAGGCGATTACTGGTTGACGACCTCGGCGCCCTTCGGCACGTCGAACTTGAACTGCTGGGCGCCCAGCGACGGATTGCGCTGGAAGCTGGTGAACTTCAGCACCGTGGTCTGGCCGAAGTTGTCCTTCAATTCCATCGCCTGCGGCACGCCGTCCTTCAGGCCGATGGCGATCTGCTCGAAAGTCGTGTCCTTCGCCTTCGGCGTGGCGTTCAGCCATTCCAGGCCGTCGCGCGCGCCCGCCTCGGACAGCGTGAAGTTCTTTTCCAGGTCGTTGGAGCCGAACAGGATCGCGGCCGGCGAGCTGCCCAGCGCATTGCCCAGCTTGCGGGTGGTGACCTGGTTCAGGTCCTTGTCGTAGATGTACAGCGTCTCGCCGTCGGCCTGCAGCAGCTGCTCGTAGGGCTTCTGGTAGGTCCAGACGAACTTGCCGGGACGGGCGAACACGAAGGTGCCGGACGAGGCCGGGGCGGCCTTGCCGGTCGCGGCCTTGCCGCGCACTTGCGTCTGGGTGAATTCGCCGCGGGCGGACTTGGTGCCGGTGACGAAGGACTTGAACTGGTCGAGGGCGGCGGCGGAGGCGGTATTGGTCAGCACCAGGGTGGCGATCAGGGTTGCGTAGACAGTCTTCAACTTGTTTTCCTTGTCGTAGGGTGGGCATTACATGCCCACCGTGCATGTGCGGCAACGCGGCGTGATGGTGGGCATGCGATGCCCACCCTACGGGCGCGCGCCGGGCGATTATTCCGCGTTGGCGGTCGGCACGAGGATGTCGCGGTTGCCGTTCGACTGCATCGGCGACACGACGCCGCTCTGCTCCATCTGCTCCAGCAGGCGGGCGGCGCGGTTGTAGCCGATGCGCAGGTGGCGCTGCACCAGCGAGATCGAGGCGCGGCGGTTCTTCAGCACGACGGCCACGGCCTGGTCGTACATGGCGTCTGACTCGCCGCCGCCCTCGCCGGCCGGGGCGCCGTCGGCACCGCCTTCCTCGGCGACGCCGCCTTCGAGGATGCCTTCAATGTAATTCGGCTCGCCCGTTTCCTGCAGATGTTTTACAACTCGATGCACTTCGTCGTCCGAGACGAAGGCGCCGTGCACGCGGATCGGCAGGCCCGTACCGGGCGGCATGTACAGCATGTCGCCCATGCCCAGCAGCGTTTCCGCGCCCATCTGGTCGAGGATGGTGCGCGAGTCGATCTTGGACGACACCTGGAACGCGATACGCGTCGGGATGTTCGCCTTGATCAGGCCCGTGATCACGTCCACGGACGGTCGCTGCGTCGCCAGGATCAGGTGGATGCCGGCCGCGCGCGCCTTCTGCGCGATACGGGCGATCAGCTCCTCGACCTTCTTGCCGACCACCATCATCAGGTCGGCCAGCTCGTCGATGATGATGACGATGGTCGGCAGCTTTTCCAGCGGCTCGGGATTGTCCGGCACGATCGAGAACGGATTCGGGATGTGTTCCTCGCGCTTGGCCGCTTCCGCGATCTTGCCGTTGTAGCCGGCCAGGTTGCGCACGCCCAGCTTGGACATCAGCTTGTAGCGGCGCTCCATCTCGTTCACGGCCCAGTTCAGCGCGTGGCCGGCCTGGCGCATGTCCGTCACGACGGGCGCCAGCAGGTGCGGGATGCCTTCGTAGACGGACATCTCCAGCATCTTCGGGTCGATCAGGATGAGGCGCACGTCGGCCGGATCGGCTTTATAGAGCAGCGACAGGATCGTCGCGTTGATGCCCACCGACTTGCCCGAACCCGTGGTACCCGCGACCAGCAGGTGCGGCATCTTGGCAAGGTCGGCCACCACCGGCTTGCCGGCGATGTCCTTGCCCAGGGCGACGGTGAGGCTGGAGGCGCTGTCGCCGTAGACCTTGGAACCGAGGATCTCGGTCAGGCGCACGATCTGGCGCTTCGGGTTCGGCAGCTCCAGCGCCATGTAGTTCTTGCCGGGGATGGTTTCCACGACGCGGATCGAGGTCAGCGACAGCGAACGTGCCAGGTCGCGCGCCAGGTTGACGATCTGGCTGCCCTTCACGCCGGTGGCCGGCTCGATCTCGTAGCGGGTCACGACCGGGCCCGGGTAGGCGGCGACGACCTTGGCTTCGACGCCGAAGTCTGACAGCTTCTTCTCGATCAGGCGGCTGGTGAATTCCAGCGTGTCGATGGCGACGGTTTCCTGGGTGGCCGGGGCGTCGTCCAGCAGCGCCAGCGGCGGCAGCGTCGAGTCGCCATGCACCTCGAACAGGTGCGACTGGCGCTCCTTCTCGGCACGCTCGGAACGGGGCACGCTCGTCATCGGCGGTTCGATCTTGATCGCGGGCACGGCGGCGGACGCCGACGGCAGCGGTGCCGGGGCCGTCGAGGCCATCGTGGCGACCGGCGACGCGCTCGCGCGCACGGGCGCCGAGAACGGCTCGTCGTCGGCGTCGAACGGCGCGCCATCGTCGACCGGCGCGACCTGTGGCTCCGCGCGCGGCGCATCGGCCTTGGCGCCCCGCTTCAGCTTGGCCTTGGCCTTGGCGAAAAAGCCGGGCGCGGTTTCTTCCTCGGTGGCCGGGGCGTCGCCCGCCATCTGCGGCTCGTGCTTCAGGATCGGCGCATTGCCGTGTTTTTCCACGAACTTGGCACGCTCCTGTACCAGCACTTCGTCGCGGTGATGCGCCGCGACTTCGCCCTGGCGGCGGTCTTCGCGGTCTTCGTAGCGCAGGCGGAACCAGTCGAAGCTGCGCTCGACGGATTCGCCGATGCGCTCGGCCACGGCCAGCCAGGACACCTGGAAGTACCACGAGAAGCCCAGGCCGAACATCAGCAGCAGCAGGAGCGTGGCGCCCGTGAAGCCGAAGGCGGAATTGGCGCCGCCGCCGATCAGCTGGCCCAGCACGCCGCCGGCGGAACGGGGCAGCTCGACCTTCATCGACCACAGGCGCAGGTATTCGAGGCCGACGCTGCCGGCCAGCATCAGCATGAAGCCGACCCAGCGCACCAGGATCTCGCCCTGGTGCTCGATCTCGGGTTCAGGCACCTCGCCGTCGATGAAGCGGCGGTGCAGGCGGCGGTAGCCTTTCCAGACGGCGCGCGAAAAGCAGACGCACAGCCACCAGGCGGAAAAACCGAAGATGAACAGCAACAGGTCGGCCAGCCAGGCGCCGGCGCGGCCGCCCAGGTTGGCGACGTGGGCGACGACGGTGTCGTGCGACCAGCCTGGATCGGCTTTGTTATAACTGAGCAGAATGAGGACGAAATACAACAACGCGACGGCCGTGACCAGCCAGCGCGCTTCCGACAACAGGCGTACCAGCCGGTTCGGCAAGGGCTGACGGGGCGGTCGCGGCTTGTGGGTATAGGTCGAACCGGTGGATGGACTTTGCTTGCTCATGCTGTTTGAAACTGTGCTGCCGGGGTGGAATGCCCCAAAGAGCCCATTTTAAGCGATATATGGCCGCGCAGGCCCACGATTCATGCTCTTGTGCATCATGGACTATAATCTGCGGTTCCCCTCCCCTTGATTCCGATGGTGATCGGCCCCACTTGCCCGACATCATCACTTCAATAAGAAGTAAAAACATGACTACTCGCAAACACGCCAAAGTTCTCATCCTCGGTTCGGGCCCGGCCGGCTACAGCGCCGCCGTCTATGCCGCGCGCGCCAACCTGAGCCCGATGCTGGTCACCGGCCTGGCCCAGGGCGGCCAGCTGATGACCACCACCGACGTGGAGAACTGGCCGGGCGACCCGCTGGGCGTCCAGGGCCCGGAGCTGATGCAGCGCCTGCTGCAGCACGCCGAGCGTTTCAATACCGAGATCGTGTTCGACCATATCCACACGACTTACCTGAACGAAAAACCGATCCGCCTGGTGGGCGATTCGCACGAATTCACCTGCGACACCCTGATCATCGCCACCGGCGCCTCCGCCCAGTACCTGGGCCTGGCCAGCGAGCAGGAATTCATGGGCCGCGGCGTGTCCGCCTGCGCCACCTGCGACGGCTTCTTCTACCGTAACCAGGAAGTCGCCGTCATCGGCGGCGGCAATACGGCCGTCGAGGAAGCGCTGTACCTGTCCAACATCGCCACCAAGGTCACGCTGGTGCACCGCCGCGACAAGTTCCGCGCCGAGCCCATCCTCATCGACCGCATGATGGCCAAGGTTGCCGAAGGCAAGATCGTGCTGGAAACCAACCGCACGCTGGACGAAGTGACGGGCGACCAGAGCGGCGTGACCGGCCTGCGCCTGAAGTCCACCGAAGACGGCTCGATCAAGGAGCTGAAGGTGCACGGCCTGTTCGTGGCGATCGGCCACAAGCCGAACACCGACATCTTCGAAGGCCAGCTCGAGATGCACAACGGCTACATCAAGACCCGCGGCGGCAGCGAGGGCATGGCCACGGCCACCAGCGTGCCGGGCGTGTTTGCCGCCGGCGACGTCCAGGACCACATCTACCGCCAGGCGATCACCTCGTCGGGTTCGGGCTGCATGGCCGCGCTGGATGCCCAGCGCTACCTCGAGGCCCTGGAATAATCCTCTCCCGGGCGGCATCTCGATGGCGATGAAAGACTTCGGCGACCTGAAATCCTTCCGCGACCGGCTGAAGGAAGAGGAGCGGCTGCGCGCCATCGAGAAGGCCGAGCGCGAACGGCGCGAACGCATCGAACGCGAGAACGCCGCCACGTTCCGCGGCGCCGTCAAGGACGTGGTCCAGATGCCGGAATCGGACCGCTACGTGTGGCGCCCGGCCCAGGAAGCGGAGCGCCTCGCCGCCCGCGCTCCTGCCCGCCCGCGCACGGCGGCCGAGGAAACGGCGGCCGTGCTGCGCGAATCGATGCTGTCGGACGGGTTCGACGTCGACGGCCTGCTGGCCGAGGAGCCGAGCCTGTCGTGGTCGGCGCCGGGCGTGGGGCCGGACGTCGTCAAGCGCCTGCGCAAGCGCTACTGGCCCGTCGAGGACGAACTCGACCTGCACGGCCTGAACCGCGACCTGGCCCGGCGCCAGGTCGACGCCTATTTGAGGAAATCGAGCAAGCGGGGGGTGCGCTGCGTGCGCATCATCCACGGGGTCGGCTACGGTTCGGCGGGCGGCGAACCGGTGTTGCGAGGCATGCTGCACAGCTGGCTGGTGCAGACGGCCGAGGTCGTCGCCTTCGTCGCGGCGGGTCGCACGGACGGGGGTCACGGGGCGCTCGTGGTGCTGTTACGTCCGGCTTTGGAAGATTAAATTCGTCAATTTGCGCCAAATACAACGATGCATGTGACCCTGCGGGGCGTTTTTTTATGTTGTACGGCAAATATGCACCTGCCAATTGACGAAAGCTGTAAGATACGGCTCCAGGCGTCATGGTGACGCCACCAGTGAAGGGATCGATCCAGTAATGTCCAGCACGCCAGTACAAATGGCCAGGCCGCAAGGCATCGACCTGCTCAATTGCGCGGATGAGCCCATCCACATTCCGGGATCGATTCAGCCGCATGGCGCCCTGGTCTTTCTGGACACTGCCGGCCGCGCGCAAGGCTGGAGCGCCAACATCGACCTGATCCTGCGAACCGTTCCCCAGCTCGGCGCGCCGTTCGACGCGCTCGGCTTTCCCGACAGCGTGAACGATCTGGTGCGCGAGTGCCTGGACAACGTCGAGAACGGCGAAGGCCCGGCCCTGTTCGGCGCGATCGACCTGCTCGATGCCGAGTACGACTGCGTCGTGCACGCCCACAAGGGCCGCGTGATCGTCGAGTTCGAGGCGCGCGACGTCAGTACCGACGAAGTCGCCCTGTTCGCCATCAAGGCCCACAATTCGATCGACCGCCTGCGTCGCCAGAAGACCATCGACGGCCTGCTCGAGGCGGCCGTGCGCCAGGTGCGCGATTTCACCGGCTTCGACCGCGTGATGGCCTACCGCTTCCGCAGCGACGACAGCGGCGACGTGGTCGCCGAGGCGCGCCGCGACGACCTCGTGCCCTATCTCGGCCAGCGCTACCCGGCCGGCGACATCCCGGCCCAGGCACGGCGCCTGTACACGCTGAACACCCTGCGCATGATCGCGGACATGACCTACCACGCCGTGCCGCTGATGGGCGCGTCGGATGCGGCGCCGCTCGACCTGAGCTTCGGCGTGCTGCGCAGCGTCTCGCCGATCCACGTCGAGTACCTGCAGAACATCGGCGTGGCCGCCTCGATGAGCGTGTCGATCGTCATCAACGGCCGCCTGTGGGGCCTGCTGGCCTGCCACCACGCGACGCCGAAGCGGGTGCCCTATTCCGTGCGCCTGGCCGCCGACGTGCTGGCCCAGGTGCTCGCCGCGACCGTGCAGAGTATCGAGTCGCGCGAGGACGCCCGCCTGGTCGAGCGCGCCGCCAAGGTGCGCACCACCCTCGTCGAATCGCTGCTGCTGGAAGACGATCCCCTCGAGGCCCTGATCGAGCACGGCGATGCCCTGCTCGAATCGGCCAATGCGCAGGGGCTCGTCGTCACCCAGTTCGGCCGCGTGGTCTGCCGCGGCATCGATCAGGAGGCCGGCGAAGCGATCGTCGCGTCCCTGCCCGCCCAGGCGCACGACGTGGTGCAGTACGAATGCCACAAGGAGTGGCCCATCCAGGTGCAGGCGCAACTGGGCAAGTGGGCTGGCATGCTGGGCCTGCCGTTCGACCTGCCCAGCGGCGGCTGGTGCCTGCTGCTGCGCACCGAACAGATCGAACACGTGCGCTGGGGCGGCCGCCCCGACAAGAGCGAGCAGACCGGTCCCCTCGGCGCGCGCCTGACGCCGCGCGGCTCCTTCGACGCCTGGCAGGAAACCGTGCGCGGGCGCGCCCATCCGTGGGAAGAAGGCATCCTGACCCATGCGCGCATGCTGCTGGGCGAACTGGTGCGCGTGTCGAATACCCGCCGCGCCCAGACCGAGACGATGCGCGCGCAGTTGCTGGCGATGCTGGGCCACGACCTGCGCGACCCGCTCAACTCCATCAACATGGCCGGCATGGTGCTGGAAAAGACGTCGAACAGCGACAACAAGGGCACGCTGGGCCGGCGCATCCAGTCGTCCAGCAACCGCATGCAGCGCATGATCGGCCAGGTGCTGGACATGAGCCGCATCGAGCGCGGCCTGGGCCTGGGCCTGGGCGCCGAACGCGTGGACCTGGCCGCGCTGGTCGAGGACATGGTCGAGGAAGCGCGCCTGGCCTACCCCACCATCGTCTACGACCTGCACACGGTCGGACCCGCCTTCGTGATGGCCGACGGGGGCCGCCTGGGCCAGGTGATCTCGAACCTGCTGTCCAACGCGCGCCACCATGGCGAGCCGAACCAGCCGATCCTGATCCGCCTGGCGCTCGCGCCCGGCCATGCCGTGCTGGACGTGTCGAACGCCGGCGCGCCGATCCCGGCGGACACGGAAGCGACGCTGTTCAATCCGTTCAAGCGCAGCTCGATGAACAACCCGCGCAACCGCACGGGCATGGGCCTGGGCCTGTACATCGCGCAGCAGATCGTGCGCGAGCACGACGGCGAGATCGGCTACCGCCACGAGGACGGACGCGTGGTGTTCAGCGTGCGCCTGCCGCTGGCGAGCGTGCAGCCGGCGCTGCCGCCGCAAGCGTAAATCCTCCGTTTTGCAGGGGGCCCTGATGCCCCCTTACACTGTCGGGTCCGGCATGTTAGGCTAGCAACACCGCCACAACCGACAGCTGCATGCACCTCATCACCTTCATCGAAATCACGGCGATCCTGGTGGGCGCGTTCTCGGGCTTCATCGAGGCCCGGCGCAAGCGCATGGACCTGGTCGGCGTCTTCACCGTCGCCTTCATTGCCGCATTCGGCGGCGGCACCCTGCGCGACATCCTGCTCGACAAGCGGCCCCTGTTCTGGGTGATCCACCAGGAGTACGCGATCCTGATCTTCGTGCTGGCCCTGATCGCCACGCCCCTCATGCGCACGCTGCGCCACGTGGTCTCCGAACGCCTGATCGTGATCGGCGACGCGGTCGGCCTGGGCCTGTTCTCGGTGGCGGGCGTGTCATCCGCGCTGGACGCCCACATGCCCCTGTTCGTGGCCGCCATGATGGGCGTGATCACGGGCATCTTCGGCGGCGTGCTGCGCGACATCGTCTGCAACGAGGTGCCGATGGTGTTCCGCGACGGGAAGCCGTACGCGATCTGCGCATTCGTGGGGAACTGGATTTTCCTGCTGATGGGGATCTACGGCTTCCCGCACGACTTCGCGCTGTGGTCGAGCGCCTTGTTCATCACGATGTCGCGGCTGCTGGCGTGGAAGTTCGATTTGAGGATGGGGCGCTAGAATTCACGACAGCTTTTGAGCCGTCATCCCCGCGCAGGCGGGGATCCAAGTTTGCACGCGTTGCGGCAGCGCTGGAAAAATTGGGTCCCTGCCTGCGCAGGGACGACGCATTGATGGATTAAACGGCGTCCGGCCCCGTCTCCCCCGTACGGATGCGGATGACCTGCTCCACCTCCTGCACGAAGATCTTTCCATCCCCGATCTTGCCCGTGCGCGCCGCCTTGATGATGGCGTCGACCACCGTCTCGGCCATGCCGTCGTCCACCACCACCTCGATCTTCACCTTGGGCAGGAAGTCGACCACGTACTCGGCGCCGCGGTACAGCTCCGTGTGGCCCTTCTGGCGGCCGAAGCCCTTCACTTCCGTGACCGTCAGGCCGGTGACGTTGACCTCGGCCAGCGCCTCGCGCACCTCGTCCAGCTTGAACGGCTTGATCACGCAGGTAATCTGTTTCATGGTTTTCTCCTTTCAGGTGTTTTTGTCTGTCGAATCCGGGATCTGCTTCAGCGCATCCATCCACACGACGGCTTCCGAGTCGCTCGGCGCGCGCCAGTCGCCGCGCGGGGACAACGAGCCGCCATTGCCCACCTTCGGGCCGTTCGGCACGCAGGAGCGCTTGAACTGGCTGGTCTTGAAGAAGCGCCACAGGAAGATCCCCAGGTTCTTCTTGATGGCCGCGAGGTCGTACTCGTTGCGCGCGGGGCTGCCGCCTTCCGGCCACGGGCCCACGTCGCGGTCGCGCCAGGCCGACCAGGCGAGGAACGCGACCTTGGGCGGCGCGAAGCCGTAGCGCAGCGTGTAGTACAGGTTGAAGTCCTGCAGCTCGTACGGGCCGATGAAGTTCTCCGTGACCTGGGCCGGCTTGCCCTCCTCCTTGCCCGTCCCCGTCTTGCCCGGCACCAGCTCGGGGCTGATCTCCGTCTCCAGCACGGCGATCAGGACGTCGGAACCGCCGTCGTCGCCCAGCTGCTTCGTGTCCGCGACCCAGCGCACCAGGTGCGAGATCAGCGTCTTGGGCACGCTCGCGTTGACGTTGTAGTGCGACATGTGGTCGCCCACGCCGTACGTGCACCAGCCCAGCGCCAGCTCGGACAGGTCGCCGGTGCCGATCACGATCGCGTGGTGGTGGTTCGCCAGGCGGAACAGGTGGCTCGTGCGCTCGCCCGCCTGCACGTTCTCGAACGTGACGTCGTACTCTTCCTTGCCCTCCGCGTACGGGTGGCCCAGGTCCTTCAGCATCTGGATGCAGCTCGGGCGGATGTCGATCTCGTGGGCCGTGCAGCCGACCACCTGCATCAGCTTCCGGGCCTGGTCGAGCGTGCGCTCGCTCGTCGCGAAGCCGGGCATCGTGTACGCGAGGATGTTCGTGCGCGGCAGGCCCAGGCGGTCCATCGCCTTGGCGCAGACGAGCAGCGCGTGGGTCGAATCGAGGCCGCCGGAAATGCCGATCACGACCTTCTGGTGGCCGGACGACTGCAGGCGCTGCAGCAGCGCCTGCACCTGGATGTTGTAGACCTCCGTGCAGCGCTCGTCGCGGCGGCGGCCGTCGGCCGGCACGTAGGGGAAGCGCTCGACGGTGCGCGCCAGCGGCAGGTCGCGCTCCAGCGGCAGGGGCAGCGCGAAGCGCTGGGTGCGGAACTTCGCCACCTCGTCAGCGTGGCGGCGCACCGATTGCGCGAAGGTGGTGGCGTGCATGCGCTCCGTCGACAGGCGCTCCAGGTCGACGTCGCCGTAGATGATGTGGGAATCGTCGCGGAAGCGTTCCGACTGCGCCAGCATGTCGCCCTTCTCGTAGATCAGCGACTGGCCGTCCCAGGCCATGTCCGTCGTCGATTCGCCCAGGCCGGCCGAGGTGTACAGGTAGGCCGCCAGGCAGCGCGCCGACTGCTGGCCCACGAGCTGGTGGCGGTAGCCGCTCTTGCCCACGACGACGTTCGACGCCGACAGGTTCACCAGCACCGTGGCGCCGGCCAGCGCGGCGAACGAGGACGGCGGAATCGGCACCCAGACGTCCTCGCAGATCTCGACGTGGAAGCGCAGCAGCGGCTGGTCTTCCAGCTGGAACAGCTGGTCCGGACCAAAGGGCACACGCTGCCCGAGCAGGTCGATTTCCGTGGCGGCCGTGTTCTCCGACGGGTTGAACTGCCGCATTTCGTAAAATTCGCCATAATTGGGGAGGAAGCTCTTCGGCACGGCGCCGAGGATGCGTCCGCCCGCGACGACCACGGCGCAGTTGAACAGCACGTGGTTCACGCGCAGCGGCATGCCGACGATCAGGGCCAGCGGCAGCGTCCTGGATTCCTCGACGATGGTGCCGAGCGCGGCGACGACGGCGTCCAGCAACGCGCGCTGGTGGAACAGGTCGTCGCAGGTATAGGCCGAGAGGCCCAGTTCGGGGAAGGCGGCCAGCACGGCGCCCTGTTCGGCCGCCTGCCTGGCCAGCTTGAGCGTCTCGCCCGCGTTGAAGGCCGGATCGGCCACGCGGCAGCGCGGGCTGGCCACGGCGACCCGCGCGAAGTCGTGAGAGTAGAGGTTAAAGAATTGCTTATCCATCGCGCCCACCAAGTTTTTGTACGGAAGTCATCTTGAATTATCGCACGCATATCGCTTCTTCCTTGTCCGATATCGGCCGGGAAGCCTGGGACGGCCTGGTCGCGCTGCAGGACCAGCCGAACCCCTTCCTGTCGTTCGCCTTCCTCGACGCCCTGCACGACTCGGGCAGCGCCGCGCCGGACAAGGGCTGGCAGCCGCAGTTCATCGTGCTGTACGAGGACGACCCGGACAGCCCGGGCGGGGAGCGCCTGGCCGCCGCCCTGCCCCTGTACGTCAAGGGCCACTCGTACGGCGAATACGTGTTCGACTGGGCCTGGGCCGACGCCTACCAGCGCAACGGCCTCGAGTACTATCCGAAGCTGCTGTCGGCGATCCCGTTCACGCCCGTGACGGGGCCGCGCCTGCTGGCGCGCGACGATGCGGCCCGGCAGGCGCTGGTCGACGTGCTGCGCTCCGTGCAGCAATCGTCGGACGTCTCGTCGACGCACGTCCTGTTCCCGCCGGGCGCGCAGGCGAAACAGCTGGAAGACGCCGGCTTCCTGCTGCGCAGCGGCGTACAGTTCCACTGGGAGAACGCGGGCTACGCCACGTTCGAGGACTTCCTCGCCTCGCTGGAACAGAAGAAGCGCAAGAACATCCGCGCCGAGCGGCGCAAGGTGCGCGAAGCGGGCGTGGTGCTGCGGCGCGTGCGCGGCGTCGATGCGACCGACGAGGACTGGCGCTTCTTCACGCGCTGCTACCGCCACACCTATGCCGAGCACTACTCGACGCCCTACCTGAACATCGACTTCTTCCGCCGTATCGGGCGCGACATGCCGGACAACTTGCTGCTGGTGATCGCGGAACGTGACGGCGCGCCGATCGCCGCCTCGCTCGTCGTGCACGACGACACCACGCTGTACGGCCGCTACTGGGGCGCGCTGGAACACGTGCCCTGCCTGCACTTCGAGACGGCCTACTACCAGCCCCTGGAATTCTGCATCGAGCAGAAGATCCGGGTGTTCGAAGGCGGCGCCCAGGGCGAGCACAAGATGGCGCGCGGCTTCCTGCCCACGCGCACCTGGTCGGCGCACTGGCTCAAGCATCCGTCGTTCGCGGATGCGGTCGAGAAGTTCCTGGAGCGCGAAGCGGGCGGCATCGACGATTACATCGACGAGCTGAACGACCGCAGTCCGTTCAAACGGTAGGGGTCGAAGTCCGGTGCTCAGCCACGACATCGGCCGTAGGGTGGGCATCCCATGCCCACCATGCGTTCACGCGGCCTCGTCGACATCCCCGTTGTGCCACCACAGCCGCGGATTGTTGTCCGCCAGCTCCCGCAGCATGTCCCACACGACCTTCACGCGGCGCAGCCGGTACAGGTCCGTCGGCGCCGCCAGCCAGAACGAACGCTCGGCGTAGAAGCCCGGCAGTACGGGCACCAGGCGTCCGTCGTCCGGCACCGCGTAGGGCGGCGCCATCATGAGGCCCATGCCCAGCGCCGCCGCCTCGATCTGTCCCGTCATCCCCGAGCAGCACAGGCGCCGCCGTGGCGTGAATCCCAGCTCGTTCAGGTAGGACAGCTCGCGGCTGGCCAGCCGGTCCTGCACGTAGTCGACGAAGTCGTGGCGTTCCAGGTCCGCATGGGTGCGGATGGGCGGATGCTTCGCGAGATAGACGGGAGAGGCGTACAGGTAGAAGCGGAACGAGGCCAGGCGCGTGACCATGTAGCGCCCCGTCGCGGGCGGGTCCAGCATCACGCCCAGGTCGGCCTCGCGGTTCGCGAGGTTGGCGAAGCTGGGCAGCGCCAGCAGGTCGATCGACAGGTCTGGATGCGCGTCGAACAGTTTCAGCAGCACGGGCGCGACGACGCGCACGCCGAACACTTCCGGCACGCCCAGGCGCACCACGCCGTGCGCCGCCACTTCCGCCCCGCCCAGCTGCTCGGCGGCGGCCAGCGCCGCCCCTTCCATCGCTTCCGCATGGGGCAGCAGCGCGCGGCCCATCTCGGTCAGCTCGTAGCCTTCGCGCGAGCGGTCGAACAGCGTCGTGCCGAGCTGCTGCTCGAGCCGGTCGATGCGGCGCGCGACGGTGGTGTGCTCGACGTCGAGGCGGCGCGAGGCGCCGGACAAGGTACCGGCCCGCGCCAGTTCCAGAAAGAAACGTAGATCGATCCATTCGGGCAGGCTGTTCATCCAGGGCACCGTTGTTCGATATCAAGATGACATATTGTGCACTGGTGCACAGTCGCGCTGCAACCTTTTCGTCACGACGCTTGTCCGCGCACGGCGGGCGGGCGCCGAACCCATCGCCGCCCCGCATACCCCGACTCTGCCTGCCCTGTTGTGGTGAGCCGGGATGTGCAAATTTGCACAATCGGGTGGGCGTGATGTTGTCTTTTCACCTTTTTTTATCCAAGGCACACTGCGCTTGCATGCGAAAAAAAAGACAAGCGCGTGACACCACAACAATATCTGGAGACATCGATGCGTGTTAGCAAGAAGAAACCGGCTCGCCTGAGCCCGCAGCTGTTCGGCCCGCAGTTTATCGGTCACTCTGCAGCCGCCCTCCTCGCCCTGTCCGGCACCGCCCTCGTTACCCTGGCACCCGTCGCCCACGCGCAGGACACGGGCGGCGCCGTCGCCGCGCCCGAGGAAAACATCGAGAAGGTCGTCGTGACCGCGCGCCGGCGCCAGGAGACGCTGCAGGACGTCCCGGTTTCCGTGACCGCGTTCACGTCCGACCAGCTCTCGAAGCAGGGCATTCCGGACGTGGTCGCGCTGACGACCTCCTTGCCCAATACCACGCTGAAGGCGTCGCGCGCCACCAACTCCACGCTGACCGCCTTCATCCGCGGCGTCGGCCAGGCCGACCCGCTGGCCGGCTTCGAGTCCGGCGTCGGCATCTACCTCGACGACATCTACCTGGCCCGCCCGCAGGGCGCCGTGGCCGACATCTACGACGTCGAGCGCATCGAGGTGCTGCGCGGACCCCAGGGCACGCTGTACGGCCGCAACACCATCGGCGGCGCCGTCAAGTACGTCACGCGCAAGCTGGCCCCGCAGACCGACGTGCGCATCAAGGGCACGCTCGGCAACTACAAGGAGCGCGACGGCGTGATCACCGCCAGCACGCCCGTCAACGAGCAGCTGCGCATCGGCGCCACCGTCGCCCGCTTCAAGCACGACGGCTACGGCACCAACCTGTTCAACGGCGCGCCCAACTACGACAAGGACCTGACCGCCGGCCGCGTCTCGGCCGAATGGCAGGCCACGCCGGACCTGTGGGTGCGCATTGCCGGCGACATCACGCAGGACGACTCGCATCCGAAGAACGGCCACCGCCTGATCGTGGGCCGCACCAGCGGCGCGCCGATCCTCGACAACGTCTACGATACCCAGGCCGAGATGATGACGGCGCTGGGCCACGAGCAGGAAGTGCGCCAGCACGGCGTCTCCGCCACCGTGGAATGGACGATCAGTCCGGAACTGGCGTTCAAGTCGATCACCGCCTCGCGCCGCGACAAGTCGTGGGCCCCGATCGACTTCGACGCCCTGCCCGTCGTCGACATGGAAGTGCCGGCGCTGTACACGAACAAGCAGTTCAGCCAGGAATTCAACCTGACCTACACCGGGCCCAAGATCCAGGGCGTGGCCGGCGTCTACTACATCGACGCCAACGCCTACAACAAGTTCGACACCGTGCTGGCCGGCCAGGTGCCGACCAGCACCTTCACCAGCGGCGACATCGACACCAAGGCCTGGGCCGTGTACGCGGACGGCAGCTACAACCTCACCGACGCGCTGCAACTGTCGGTGGGCGGCCGCTACACCTCGGACGAGCGCAAGGCCGACATCTTCCGCCAGATCTACCTGGGCCTGGCCGGCTCGCCCGGGATGGGCAACCCGAACGCGGTCCTGTTCCGCACCGATACGGACCTGCCCAACCTGGAACGCAAGGACAAGAAGTTCACGCCGCGCATCGCGCTGAACTACAAGGCCACGCCCGACCAGAACGTGTATGCCTCGTATTCGAAGGGCTTCAAGGGCGGGGGCTTCGACCCGCGCCTGAACGTGGTCGGCACCCGCATCTCGCAGGCCCAGGCGCGCGAAGGCTACAGGCCCGAGACCATCGGCACCTATGAACTGGGCCTGAAGTCCTCATTCAACGGCGGCCGCATCACCACCAACACGGCGCTGTTCTACAGCGACTACAAGGACGTGCAGATCCCCGGTTCGGTGGCGATCGACACCAACGGCGACGGCCGCGACGACAGCTTCGCCGGCCTGACGACGAATGCCGGCAAGGCCACGATCAAGGGTGCCGAGTTCGAGGCCGTGGCCCACATCACCAATAACTTCAGCCTGTCGGGCATGTACAGCTACATCGACGCCAAGTACGACGAATACATCGTCGCCGGCGTGAACGTCGCCGACCAGCGCGTGTTCCAGAACACGCCGAAGAACTCGGCGAACCTGCGCGCCACCTACGAGCTGCCACTGCCGCTGCTGGGCTACAACGGCCGCCTGTCGCTGATCGGCTCGGCCTCGTACCGGGGCGCCACGAACCAGTTCGAGACCGTGTCCGTGCTCGACCAGGAATCGTACAAATTGTACGACGCGTCCATCATCTGGACCCGGGCCGACGGCAGGATCCGCGCCGCCATCCACGGCAAGAACCTGTCCGACAAGCAGTACAAGACGGCCGGCTACCTGTTCCCCACGCTGGGCAACGAGGGCACGCTGACCGCCTTCTACGGCGCCCCGCGCACCGTGCAGGCGACCGTGGAGTACCGGTTCTGAGCCGAAGGACTACTGAAAGACAGGATATTCGCAGCGTGTCCCATTACTCATTGACCAGCACTACCAGCAGCGACGGCCTCACCCTGGTCGCGCGCGACTATCCGGCAGCGGCGGTGCCGGGCATGGCGGCCTCCCCGGCCCGCCTGCCCGTCATCTGCATCCATGGCCTGACCCGCAACGCCTCCGATTTCGACGAATTCGCACCCATCGTCGCCGGCCTCGGACGGCGCGTGCTGGCCCTCGACGTGCGCGGCCGCGGCGAGTCCGACCGCGACCCCGATCCGGACCACTACAACGCCCAGGTGTATGCGGACGACGTCGTCCGCTTCATGGACACCCTCGGCCTGCCGCAAGCGATCTTCGTCGGTACCTCGATGGGCGGCCTGATCACGATGACGCTGGCGGGCGAACGCATCGACCGCGTCGCCGCCGCCGTGCTGAACGACATCGGCCCCTGGATCTCGCACAAGGGCCTGGCGCGCATCGCCGGCTACGCGGGCAAGCGCGTGCTGCCCGCGTCCTGGGACGAGGCGGCGGCGTACCTGAAATCGCTGAACGCCGGCGCCTTTCCCGACAACACGGATGCCGAATGGGACAAGTGGGCGCGGCGCGCCTTCGCCCCGGACGGCAACGGCATGCTGGCGCCGCGCTACGATCCGGATATTGCCAAGGGCTTGCAGGAAGGTAGACTGAAGGGCACGTCGCCGGGATTGCGCAGGGGTTTCCGGCGCCTGGCGGGCACCCGCCCCACGCTCCTCGTGCGCGGCGCGCTGTCCGACCTGCTGGAAGACCGGCAATGCGCGTGGATGCGGCGCCAGGCCCCGGCCATGCGCTACGCGGAGGTGCCCGGCGTCGGCCATGCGCCGATGCTGACGGAACCTGCCGCGCTGGACGCCATCACGCGCTTCCTGGCCACGCTGCCCTAGGCGGCGAACACGATAACAATGGAAGTACAAGGAGACGACATGAAACGCATCACCACCCTGCAAGCGGCGCTGCTGCTTGCCTTTGCCGCCGGCGCCGGAACGGTCCACGCGGCGCCCGACGTCAAGGTCGCCCTCATCGCGGGCAAGACGGGCCAGCTCGAAGCCTATGCCAAGGAAACGGAAATCGGCTTCATGATGGGCCTGGAATACCTGACCGGCGGGAAGATGGAAATCAACGGCCGCAAGATCAAGGTCATCGTCAAGGACGACCAGGGCAAGCCGGACCTGGGCCGCACGCTGCTGGCCGAGGCCTACGGCGACGACAAGGTCGACCTGGCCGTCGGCACCACCTCGTCCGGCTCGGCGCTGGCGATGCTGCCGGTGGCGAAGGAATACAAGAAGGTGCTGATCGTCGAGCCGGCCGTCGCCGACGAGATCACGGGCGCCAAGTGGAACAAGTACATCTTCCGCACCGCGCGCAGCTCGATGCAGGATGCACTGGCCGCGGCGTCCACACTGAAGAGCGGCAGCGTCGCCTTCCTGGCTCAGGACTACGCGTTCGGCCGCGACGCCATCAAGGCCGGCAAGGAAGCGCTGGCCGCCACCGGCAGCAAGGTCAAGGTGGTGCACGAGGAGTACGCGCCGGCCGCGTCGACGGACTTCACGGCCCCGACCCAGCGCCTGTTCGACGCCCTGAAGGACAAGCCGCAGCCGCGCATCCTGTCCATCGTCTGGGCCGGGCCGAACCCGATGAACAAGATCGCCGACATGCAGCCGGGCCGCTACGGCATCGCGCTGGCGCCGGGCGGCAACCTGCTGCCCATCATGAAGACGTGGAAGGCCTATGCCGGTACCGAAGGCACGATCTATTACTACTACGGCTTCCCGAAGAACAAGATGAACGACTGGTTCGTCGCCGAGCACATGAAGCGCTACAAGGTGCCCCCCGACATGTTCACGGCCGGCGGCATGGCGGCCGCGGGCGCCGTCGTCGCCGCCTTGCAGAAGGTACCGTCGGCCAACAGCGAACAGCTGGTGACGGCGATGGAAGGCCTGTCCTTCGAGACGCCCAAGGGCACGATGACCTTCCGCAAGGAAGACCACCAGGCGCTGCAGCCGATGTACCACTTCCGCATCAAGAAGGACCAGAAAAGCGAGTGGGACCTGCTGGAACTGGTGCGCGAGATCCCGGCCACCGAGCTGCCGCTGCCCGTCAAGAACAAGCGCTGACATGGCCGGCACCGAACCCACGCCGGCCCTGTCGACGCGCGACCTGACGATCCGCTTCGGCGGCCACGTCGCCGTGAACGCGGTGACGGCCGACTTCTACCCCGGCACGCTGACCGTCATCGTCGGCCCCAACGGCGCCGGCAAGACGACGTATTTCAACCTCGTCTCCGGCCAGCTGGCGGCCACGTCCGGCCGCGTGCTGCTGCGCGGCGAGGACATCACGCGTGCCGGCCCGGCGCGCCGCACGCGCCTGGGCATCGGGCGCGCGTTCCAGCTGACGAACCTGTTCCCGCACCTGACGGTGGCCGAGAACGTGCGCCTGGCCGTGCAGAGCCGCGCCGGCATCGGCATGCGCATGCTGTCGCTGTGGTCCGGCCACCGCGAGGTCATCGCGCGCGCCGACCATTACCTGGAACGCGTGGCGCTGGCCCCGCGCCGCGGCAGCTACGTGGGCACGCTGTCGCATGGCGACCAGCGCAAGCTCGAGGTGGCCATCCTGCTGGCGCTGGAGCCGGACGTGCTGATGTTCGACGAGCCGACGGCAGGCATGAGCGTGGACGAGGTGCCCGTCGTGCTCGACCTGATCCACCAGGTCAAGGCCGAGCGCAAGCGCACCGTGCTGCTGGTCGAGCACAAGATGGACGTGGTGCGCGCCCTCGCCGACCGCATCGTCGTGCTGCACAACGGCACGCTGGTGGCCGACGGCCAGCCGGCCGAGGTGATGCGCTCGAAGATCGTGCAGGAGGCCTATCTTGGCAGCCCCGAAACCGTTTGACCTGGGAGCGATGTTACGAATGAGCGTGTCGATGAGCGAACCGATCCTGACGCTGTCCGGCGTCCACACCCACATCGGCCAGTACCACATCCTGCAAGGCGTGGACCTGGTGGTGCCGCGCGGCGGCCTGGCCGTCCTGCTGGGCCGCAACGGGGCCGGCAAGACGACCACGCTGCGCACCATCATGGGGCTGTGGAAGGCCAGCACCGGGTCCATCGTGTTCGACGGACGCGACATCACGGCGCTGTCCACGCCCGACATCGCGCGCGCCGGCATCGCCTACGTACCGGAAAGCATGGCCGTGTTCTCGGAACTGACGGTGCGCGAGAACTTGGTGCTCGCCGCCCGCAAGGGCCGCCTGGACACGGCGCGCGTCGACTGGATCTGCAGCTTCTTCCCGGCCTTGAAGAAGTTCTGGCACTACCCGGCGGGGAACCTGTCCGGCGGCCAGAAGCAGATGGTGGCGATCGCCCGCGCGATCGTCGAGCCGAGCAAGCTGCTGCTGGTGGACGAGCCGACCAAGGGCCTGGCCCCCGCCATCGTGCACAGCCTGACGCGCGCCTTCCGCGAGCTGAAGGACACCAGCACGACGATCCTGCTGGTCGAGCAGAACTTCAACGTCGTGCGCACCCTCGGCGACACCGTGTCCGTGATGGACGACGGACGCGTCGCGCATGCCGGCCTGATGCACGACCTGGCCGGCGACGAAGCGCTCCAGCAGCGCCTGCTGGGGCTGTCGCTCGATGCGCACCAATAACCCTTTCCTCGCAGGGTGGGCACCCCACCGGGCGTTGGCGTCATGCGCGCGCCCCGTGGGCACATGGTGCCTACGCCGGCCGCACCCACCCTGCGGGAACTCTCATCAAGACAGATCATGGAAAACGTGAGCGCCACCTTACCTCTCGCCCAGGCCGACGCCCCCCTGCCGGCGGCCCGGCGCGACATCCTGCCGCTGCTGCTGGTGCCGGCCGTCGCGCTGGCCGTGCTGCCCTTCGTCAGCCTGCCCGCCTGGGTCACGCTGACCGTCGCCGGCCTCGCCATGGGCATGATGATGTTCATCATGGCCAGCGGGCTGACCCTCGTGTTCGGCCTGATGAGCGTGCTGAACTTCGGCCACGGCGCCTTCGTGTCCGTCGGCGCGTACGCCGCCACCCTCGTGCTGGTGCCGATGCGCGGCTGGCTCGAGCTGGACTCGCTGGCCGCCAACCTCGGCGTGCTGGCGCTGGCCGTCACCGTCGCGATGCTCGTCACCGCCCTGCTGGGCTGGATGTTCGAGCGCGTCATCATCATGCCCGTCTACGGCCAGCACCTGAAACAGATCCTGATCACGATGGGCGGCATGATCGTGTCGGAGCAGCTGATCACCGTCGTCTGGGGCGCCGAGCAGATCGCGCTGCCGCTGCCGGCCGCGCTGCGCGGCGCCATCTTCCTGGGCGACGCCGCCGTCGAGAAATACCGGCTGCTGGCCGTCGTCGTGGGCCTGGTCGTGTTCGCCGTGCTGTTCCTCACGCTGAACCGCACCCGCATCGGCCTCTTGATCCGCGCCGGCGTCGAGAACGGCGAGATGGTCGAGGCGATGGGCTACCGCATCCGCCGCCTGTTCGTGGCCGTGTTCGCGGCCGGTTCCGCGCTGGCGGGCCTGGGCGGCACCATGTGGGGCCTGTACAAGGAAACCCTGGTGGCGCACATGGGCAGCGAGGTGATGGTGATGGTCTTCATCGTCATCATCATCGGCGGCCTCGGCTCGGTCGGCGGCTGCTTTATCGGCGCGCTGCTGATGGCGCTCGTCGCCAATTACGCCGGCTACCTGGCGCCCAAGTTCGCGCTCGTGTCGAACATCGTGCTGATGATCGCCATCCTGCTGTGGCGCCCGGCCGGCCTGTATGCGAAAGGACGCAACTGACATGCTGACCCAACTCCTTTCCGGCGACCTGCCGCGCAGCCGCATCCTGTCCACGGTGCTCGTCGCCATCGTGCTGGGCCTGCTGTTCGCGCCTTTCCTGTTTTCCGGCGCCCGCCCCCTGAACACGGCGGCCACGATCTGCATCTACGTCGTGCTGGTCGCGTCCTACGATTTATTGCTGGGCTATACGGGCATCGTCTCCTTCGCCCATACGATGTTCTACGGCATCGGCGCCTACGGCATCGGCATCGGGCTGGCCAGCGTCGACGAACCGACCTGGGGCGCGGCGCTGGCCGGCCTGGGCATCGCGCTGGCGCTGACGGTCGTGCTGGCCCTCGTCATCGGCCTGTTCGCCCTGCGCGTGCGCGCCATCTTCTATGCGATGATCACGCTGGCCGTGGCCGCCTCGTTCGCCGTGCTGGCCTCGCAATTGTCGGACCTGACGGGCGGCGAGGACGGCCGCACCTTCGGCGTGCCCGAACTGCTGTCGCCCGGCTTCAGCCTGATGGAGAACGAGGTGTTCGGGCGCGCCGTGGATGGCAAGCTCGTCACTTACTACATCGTGTTCTTCGGTTGCGCGCTGCTGTTCCTGTTCCTGCTGCGCCTCGTGAATTCGCCGTTCGGCCGCGTGCTGCAGGCGATCCGCGAGAACGAGTTCCGCGCCGAGGCGCTGGGCTACCGCACCGTCGTCTACCGCATCTGGGCCAATGTGCTGGCGGCCGTGGTGGCCGCGCTGGCCGGTGCCCTGATGGCCCTGTGGCTGCGCTACGTGGGACCCAAGACGATGCTCGGCTTCGAAGTCATGACGGACATCCTGCTGATCGTCGTCATCGGCGGCATGGGCACGATGTACGGGGCCGTGGTCGGCGCCACGCTGTTCATCCTGGCCCAGAACTACCTGAAGGAATTGATGGGGCAGGCCTCCGAACTGCTGTCCGGCGTGCCGCTGCTGGCGGCGGCCCTGCATCCGGACCGCTGGCTGCTGTGGCTCGGCGTGCTGTTCATCCTCTCCATTTATTTCTTCCCGATCGGGATCGTCGGCAAGCTGCGGCTGCGGCGCTTCCTGCGCGGCTGATCGTTCCGTGCACGGTGGGCACGTGGTGCCCACCCCACGATGTTTCGCGTCCGCCGATGCTGGGGCCTACCGTAGGGTGGGCACCACGTGCCACCATCAGCACATCTCGTCCCAAGCCCCCGTGCGTCCTGCCCGACGGTACTTCGCCTGTCTACCCCATCCATTAGCTAAAGATCAAGCCGGTCGCTTATGCGATTCCTATGATGAGTCATGCATGGCCTCGTCGACAGCCAGCGCGGGCCATCCCCCCTCCTACTGGCTTCCACTGAAAGGGCTTCCATGAAACCCGTGAGAACCTTGTTTGCGGCAGCGGCGCTAACGCTGGCCGCGCTGGGCGCCTCGGCCGCGCAGGCGGCCGGGATCGAAGTACTCAACGAAGGATTCGCCGACGTTGCAGGCGCGAGCGGATGGGTCCAGGTCAACAACAGCGTGCCGCCCGGCAGCAGCTGGTTCCAGGGAAATGCGGGCCTCTTCCCGGCCCAATCCGGCGCCGCCGACGCCTACGCGGCCGCCAGCTACCTGGGCGCGGCCAACGGCAGCGGCAGCGTCGACAACTGGCTGATCACGCCCACGCTCGACCTCTCCGGCATCACCTCGCTGAGCTTCCATACGCGGCGCGCCGACGAAACGGGCTTCAACGACGTGCTCGAGGTGCGCTTCTCGTCCGGCGCCGGCACCGACACGGCCGGCTTTTCGACCCTGCTCGCCACGGTGGGCGGCAGCGCCGACTATCCGCTCGACTGGCAACAATTTTCCGCGAGCATCGCCGAGACGGGCGGTGGACGATTCGCCTTCCGCTACGTGGGTCCCGCGGATACCCTGAGCTACATCGGCCTGGATAGCGTGAGCGTCGTCACCGCCGTGCCCGAACCGTCCAGCTGGCTGATGCTGGCCGTGGGCATCGCGCTGTTGCCGCTGCTGGGCCGCCACGTGCGTGCGCGCCACGACGAACGCGTCGGCTGAGAAAGGAGAACCCCATGTCCAAGCACACCGACTTCACGAGCGGCGCCCTCGCGCTATGCCTGCTGGCCGCGTTCTCCCAGCATGCGCATGCCGGGGCGCTGGATGCCAAACAGGATGGCAAACAGGACGGCATGGTGGTCGTGCGCGACGCCCAGACGGGCAAGCTGCGCGCGCCGACGCCGGACGAAGCGAAGGCCTTGCGCGCGCGCACCCCGGCCGCCGGGCTGGCGCCGCTGCGCGAACCGTCCGTCACGACGCGCCGCGACGGCGCGCGCGGCGTGCGCCTCGGCGAGAAGACCATGGTCTACGAAGTCGTCACGCGCAGCGCCGACGGCAGCCTGTCCAGCCAGTGCGTGCACGGCGACGGGGCCGCCCAGGATGCGCTGACCCGTCCCGCCCGGCAAGAGCACAAGGAGCACGACCATGAAACCCGCTGATCTCCTGCCCCGCCCGTTCCGCGACACGGCCGCCGCCGCCCTCGGCGCGCTGGCGCTGTCCCTGGCCTGCGCATCCGGTGGCGCCCAGGCCGCCGCCACCATCGTCATCGTCAACCAGAACGCGGCCGGGGTCGGTTTCAACGACCCCACGCCGGCGACACCGGTGGGCGGCAACCCCGGCACCACGCTGGGCCAGCAGCGCTTCTACGCCTTCCAGCGCGCGGCCGACATCTGGGGCGCCACGCTGACCAGCAACGTCACGATCCGCATCGGCGCCTCGTTCGTGCCGCTGTCCTGCACCGCCAGCAGCGCCGTGCTCGGCTCGGCCGGCGCCAACGAGATCTGGTCCGACTTCCCGAACGCGCCGCGCGCGAACACCTGGTACCCGTCCGCGCTGGCGAGCAAGCTGGCCGACGAGGATGTCGCCTCGCCGGGCGAGCCGCACATCATCGCCCGCTTCAATTCGCGCCTCGGCCTGTTCTCCGACTGCCTGCCGGGCGCCGGCTTCTACCTGGGCCTGGACCGCAACTTCGGCAGCGGCATCGACCTCGTCACCGTGCTGCTGCACGAATTCGCGCACGGGCTGGGCTTCCAGACCTTCACCGACGATGAAACGGGCGAGGAAATCCTCGGCATCCCGTCGATCTGGGATTACTACCTGGTCGACAACCGCAACAACCGCAGCTGGGTCGAGAGCACGCCGGCCCAGCGCGCGGCCTCGGCCGTCACCTGGCGCGGCCTGTCCTGGAACGGCCCCAACGTGACGGCGGCGGTGCCGCAGGTACTGACGGCCTCTCCGAACCTGGCGATCGGCGGATCGGCAGCCGGCGGCGCGGCCGGCAACTACAGCGTCGGCAACGCCACCTTCGGCCCCGCGCTGTCGGCCACGCCGGTGGGCGGCCAGCTGATGCCCGTGGTCGACCAGACGGACGGCACGGGCCTGGCCTGCCAGCCCCTGGACACACTGAACAGCCTGGCCGTGCGCGGCAATGTCGCCCTGGTCGACCGCGGCAGCTGCGATTTCGTCGCCAAGGCGCGCAACGTGCAGGCGGCGGGCGCGATCGGCATGGTGGTGGCCGACAACCAGCCCGGCGACGTGGCCAGCCTGGGCGGCAGCGATCCGGGCATCACGATCCCGGCGGTGCGGGTGACGCAGGCCGACGGCATCAAGCTCAAGGCCGCCCTGCAGCGCCGTTCGCGCACGCAATCCGGCGTGACGGCCGGCCTGGGCCTGGACACGAGCCGCCTGGCCGGCGCCGACGAGGCGGGACGCATCCTGATGTACACGCCCACGATCTATTCGCCCGGCTCGTCGGTGTCGCACTACACGACGGAAGCGAGTCCGAACCAGCTGATGGAGCCGTCGATCAACACCGACCTGACGCACGAGGTGACGCCGCCGCGCGACCTGACCTTCCCGCTGCTGCGCGACATCGGCTGGTAGGCGGAGCGCCAACGTCGACGGCGCGTCGATGGGCCGCCCACCCACGACGCGCGCCGACGCTGCCTAGACGCTGCCAAGCGTAACGCACGCATCGTGTCGGCAGCGATCCGCGCCATGCAAGCGCCAACAAAAAAGGCCGGCCGCCCGAAGGCGCCGGCCTTTTTTGCGAGCAGCGAAAAATTACTGCTGCTTGCTTTCGAACGCCTTCACGCCGTTCAGGATTTCTTCCTTGGCCGCGTCCGGACCGGCCCAGCCGTCGACCTTGACCCACTTGCCCTTTTCCAGGTCCTTGTAGTGCTCGAAGAAGTGCTGGATCTGGCGCAGGGTCAGCTCGGGCACGTCGTCCACGGTCTTCAGGTTGGCGTACAGCGGCAGCAGCTTCTCGACCGGCACGGCCAGGATCTTGGCGTCGCCGCCCGCTTCGTCGGTCATCTTCAGCACGCCCAGCACGCGGCAGCGCACGACCACGCCCGGCAGCAGCGGGAACGGGGTCAGCACCAGCACGTCGCACGGGTCGCCGTCGTCGGCGATGGTGTTCGGAACGTAGCCGTAGTTGCACGGGTAGTGCATGGCGGTGCCCATGAAGCGGTCGACGAAGATCGCGCCGGACTCCTTGTCCACTTCGTACTTGACCGGATCGCCGTTCATCGGGATTTCGATGACGACGTTGAAATCGTTCGGCACATCGCGGCCGGCGTTGACGTTGTTCAGGCTCATGGGGGTTCCTTGGTTTCTGAATCGATTGCAGGAGAAACAATAAAGATGGCAATTATAGCGAATCGTCCTCAGCTTGTGCGTCGCACAAGGTTTCACGGCAAGCAGGCGTTGCCCGTGCCCGCCGGAACACCGCGCGGCGGCATGACGGGGGCGATGGGCTCGTTCGCAGGTTCCTCTAAAGAAAAAAGCCTGAAAGATAGCGTCTTCCAGGCTTTCCGAGAAACGGCGATCACGCCCCGGCTACAGCACCGTTGCCAGCGCGCACTGCCGGTAATGGTGGTTCGCTTGCTCCTGCTGCCCCAGCGCCTCGTGCAACTGGGCCAGCTTCAAGTGGGCTTCGCGCACATTGTCCGGGCCCGTGGCGTCGGACAGCGCATCCTCCAGGTAGCGCTGGGCCTTGCCCCACAGTTTCTGGCGCAGGCACAGGGCGCCCAGCGTCAGCGCCAGCTCGGCGTCGCCCGGATGCGCGCGCAGCCAGCCTTCGCAGCGCTCGATCTGCGCCAGCAGCGTGGGCGAGCCTTCCGGGCCGGCGGCGTCGCGGTAGGCGCGCACCACGCGCTCGTCCCACTCGGCCTTGAGCGCATCCTCGACGATCACGCGCGCCTCGTCGTGCAGGCCGCGCGCATTGAAGGCGGCGGCGGCACGCGCGGCCACGGCCGGCTGCAGGCGGTCGCCGGCCGGCACCTCGGACCACAGGCGGCGGATCGATTCGGCATCGTGGCCGCCTTCGGACAGCAGCGCCTCATAGGCCATCTCGCGCAGGCGCGCGGACAGGGCCGGATGCAGCGCGTTGCGCTTGTCCAGCGTGCGCACGAGGCGCAGCACCTCGGGCCAGTTGCGCGCCTGCTGGTTGGCCTTCATGGCCCACTGCAGCGCATGGATGTGGCGCTGGCCGCTGGCGTTCAGCTCGGCGACGGCTTCCAGCGCGCCTTCCGGCTTGTGCTCGTCGACGAGCAGTTCGGTGACGGTCATCAGGCGCGCCGTCTTCATGGCGTTGTCGGAAGCGATGCCGGCCAGCCAGGCGTCGCGCCGTGCCGGCTCGCGCATGCGGTGGGCGGCGCGGGCGCCGATCAGGGCCGCGAGGCCCGCGTTGTCCGGCAGCTCGGCGGCGCGCCGGGCGGCCGACTCGGCGTGGCCGAAGCGGCCCTCGAACAAGGCCTTCAGGGCGTCGCGCAGGCCGCGGTTGGCTTCGCGCTCGCGCTTGCGCAGGCGGTATGCCGCCACCCGCTCGGGCATGCGCAAGGTGGCGCGCACGGCGCGCGCCAGGCCGTACAGGACGAGGAACAGCAGCGCGGCCAGCACCACGAACAAATTCAGCGACAGGTCGATCCGGTGCGGCGGATAGAAGAACACCACGTTGCCGGGGTTGAAGCGCGCGGTCACGGCAATGCCGATCGCCGCGGCCATCAGGGCGACTAACCAGAGGAGTAAACGCATCGTCTAGGGCTTCGATTTGTAGTTGCGCACGGCGTTCAGGCTCTCGGACAGGTCCGGCACGTCGATCGAGACGTTGTTCGCCTGTACCTGGCGCAGCAGGCCCTGCACGGCCACGGTCGAACGCGCCTTGGTGTCGAAGTACTTCACCAGGGTCTGCTGGGCGCTGTTGATGTCGTCGCGGAACGTGCCTTCGTTGCGCGACAGCAGCGCCAGGCGCGCATTCAGCAGGCGCAGCTTGAGGTTCTCGCGCACGAAATACGATTCGCTCGGCGACAGCATCAGCGCTTCCGGCGTGTCGACGGTGCGCACGCGGATCAGCTGGCGCATGTCGTCCCACATCTCGTGGCTCCAGTTGCGCCAGGTTGTCACGACGCGCTGGAACAGCGTCATTTCCGGCACCTCCGGCGCCGCCGCGGCGGAACCGGCAGCGCGGGCGGCCGCCGGCCCTGCGGGTGCCTTGGCCCTGGCCGGCGGATTCACGCGCGTGGGCGCGCTCGGCTCGGCCGGCTTTTCGTCGGACAGCAGCGGCAGCGTGTCGATCTGGGAGATCACGTTATCGAGGCGCAGCGCGATGCCGGCCTGGTCGACCGACGGCAGCGCCTTCAGGCGGTCGATGTCGCGCGCGATGGCGCGGCGGATCGTGATGAATTGCGGCTTGTCGGAACGCGACAGCGAACGGTCCGCGTTCTGCAGGGCGATCAGGGCGCCCTGCACGTTGCCGGCCAGCTGCAGCTGCTGGCTGGCGGTCGACAGCACCTGCTCGATCTCGGACAGCGCCCACTCGTCGCGGTTCTTCGACACGTCCTGGTACATCTGCTCGAGCGCGGCCTGCTGGCTCGCCGACTCGGCCTGGCGGCTTTCCAGCACGCCGACCTTGACCTGCAGTTCCTTCGCCGTGTCCTGGGTATCGCGCACCAGCTGGGCCGTCTCGGCGTTGGCCGCATTGTCCTTCTGGAGGGTGCGGGCGACGTCCTCGCGCAGCTTGTTGAAGCGGCTGTGGCTGGACCAGGTCTGCAGCGCCAGCAGCACGGCCAGCGCCAGGATGGCAATGTTCTGCGGTTTCTGGAACAGGCCCGAGGCCTCGGGCACGCGCGGCTCGCCCGGGTGCGCGGGCCCGGCCGGGGCCGGCAGCGGCGGCACGGCCGGGGCGCTCGCGTTCGGGTGTTCGGGATTATTGGGCAGTTCGTTCATGCTCATGATTGTAACGCGGCAAGCAGGCGCTCGTCGCCGGACCCGGTCAGCGTCAAATGGCCGAAACCCAGTCCCCGGGCCGTTTCCGCGATCCGGGCATGGGGCACGATCAGGCGCTGTTGTTGCAATCGCGCCACACCTGCGCCATCGCCCAGCCCTTCGACGAGGCCTACCAGGCCGCGCAGCGCTTCCGAGCTGGTGACGATCCAGTCGTGCGGCTGGGCCAGCAGCGTGCGCAGCGTGGCGGCGAGTTCGGGCGTAAGGGTGGGCACGGCGCGCCGGTAGGCGGCAACCGTTTCGACCCGGGCGCCGGCCGCGCGCAGCGCATCCGGCAGCAGTTCGCGGCCGCTCTCGCCGCGCACCACCAGCACGTGCCGGTCGCGCAGGGCATCCAGGTCGAGCGCCTGCAACAGGTGTTCGGAATCGCTGAAGGCGGGATCCTTCGGGCAGTGGATGGTGGCGCGGTCATCGGTCACGCCGTGGCGCGCCAGCGCCGCGCGGCTGCCCTCGCCCACCACGGCGATCGCCACGTCGTCCGGCCAGCGCGCCAGGTGGGCGAAGGCGGCATCGACGGCATTGGGGGAGACGAAGGCGACGAGCGCATAGCGCGCCAGGCCGTCCAGCACCGCCTTCAGCGCGGCCTGGTCGTCGATCGGGGATATGTCCAGCAGCGGCAGCAGCACCGGCGTGCGCCCGAGGGCGGCCACGGCGCGGGCCAGCGGCTCGGCCTGCTGGCGGGGTCGGGTGATGACGACCGGCTTAAGCATCGCCGGCAGCGGCGGCCGGAAGGCCTTCGCCAGCGGCCGCCTCGGCCTTGCACTCGGCCAGGATCGCGGCCGCGTCCTGCTGTTCGAGCAGCGCCGAGACCTGCTCGCCCAGCGTTTCCGGCAGCGCGGCCGGGCCCGAGCCTTCCGCATAGGCGGTACGCAGGCCGTCCGGCGTGGCGACCATGGCGCGCAGCGACAGCGTATCGCCCTCGACGACGGCGTGGGCCGCCAACGGGATCTGGCAGCTGGCGCCGAAGAAGCGCGACACCTGGCGCTCGGCGCGCACGGCGTGGGCCGTGTGCTCGTGGTTCAGGGGCGAGAGCAGCGCGCGCAGGTCGGCGCCGTCGGCGCGCGCGGCGCTGCCGATCTCGATCGCCATCGCGCCCTGGCCGGCGGCCGGCAGGCTGTCCTCGATGGACAGGTAGGCGCGGATGCGGCGCTCCAGGCCCAGGCGCTTGAGGCCGGCGGCGGCCAGGATGATGGCCGCGTAGTCGCCGCGGTCCAGCTTGCCCAGGCGCGTGTCGAGGTTGCCGCGCAGGGGCTTGATCACAAGGTGCGGATAGCGCGCGGCGATCAGGGCCTGGCGGCGCAGGCTGCTGGTGCCGACCACGCTGCCGGCCGGCAGGCCGCCCAGGCTGTCGTAATCGTTCGAGACGAAGGCGTCGCGCGGGTCTTCGCGTTCCAGGACGGCGGCCAGCTCGAACCCTTCCGGCAGTTCCATCGGCACGTCCTTGAGCGAGTGCACGGCCAGGTCGGCGCGGCCCTCGGCCATGGCGATTTCGAGCTCCTTCACGAACAGGCCCTTGCCGCCGACCTTGGACAGGGTCTTGTCCAGGATCTGGTCGCCGCGCGTCGTCATCCCGAGGATGTCGATTTGACACTGCGGATATAATGCCGCCAGCCGGTCGCGCACGTGCGTGGCCTGCCACATGGCCAGCCGGCTCTCGCGCGATGCGATAATCAGTTTCGCGGGAAGCGTGGGGGTCGTGTTGGAGTTCAAAACGGATTCTTTCACTGTCGTTGTGCCTGGATCGGCCGACGCCGGTGCGGCGCATGCCATCGATCACAAATTTTAGCATGCGCCCCTTCGGCCGGCCCCAAGCCCCCGCCGAAAGTTAGACAAGCTGCTCGGTAGTTGTTCCCAACAATTCAACCTGTGGTCGACATGGACAAACCTGCTGCACCAGAACTCACCGATGCCCGCGCCCAAGCCCAGGCGCTGGCCGCTCCCGCTTCCGCCGGCGCCGACCGCGACGCGCCCCTCAAGGAAGACATCCGCCTGCTCGGCCGCCTGCTCGGCGACGTCGTGCGCGACCAGGAAGGCGAAGAAGTCTTCGCCGTGGTCGAGACGATCCGCCAGACCGCCGTGCGCTTCCGCCGCGAAGACGATCCGGAAGCGGGCGTGGAACTGAAGGCCCTCCTGCGAACGCTCACACGCGCGCAGACCAACTCGGTCGTGCGCGCCTTTTCCTACTTCTCGCACCTGGCCAACATCGCCGAGGACCAGCACACCGTGCGGCGGCGCCGCGCCCACCTGCTGGCCGGCTCCAGGCCGCACCCCTCGTCGGTGCCGTATGCGCTGGAGCGCCTGAAGGATGCCGGCGTCGACCGCGCGACCGTGCAGTCCTTCCTGCGCGACGCGCTGATCGCGCCCGTGCTGACGGCGCACCCGACCGAAGTCCAGAGGAAGAGCATCCTGGACGCGGAGCACGACATCGCCCGCCTGCTGGCCGAGCGCGACCTGCCGCTCACGCCCAAGGAAAGCGCGCGCAACCTGCAGCTGCTGCAGGCGCGCATCGCCACGCTGTGGCAGACGCGCATGCTGCGCTACGAAAAGCTGACGGTGGCCGACGAGATCGAGAACGCCCTGTCCTACTACCGCAGCACCTTCCTGCGCGAACTGCCGGCGCTGTACGACGACGTCGAGGAAGAGATCGCGGCCAGCTTCGGCGGCGCGGCGGAAGACGCGGCGCACGCGCTGGACGGCGCCGCCTGGATGCAGATGGGCAGCTGGATCGGCGGCGACCGCGACGGCAATCCCAACGTCAACGCCGACACCATGCAGCGCGCCCTCGTGCGCCAGGCCACGACCATCTTCGACTTCTACCTCGACGAGGTCCACGCGCTGGGCGCCGAACTGTCGCCGTCGACGCTGCTGGTGCCGGCCAGCGAGGCGCTGCTGGCGCTGGCCGACGCCTCGCCCGACCACTCGCCGCACCGCAAGGACGAGCCCTACCGGCGCGCGCTGATCGGCATCTACGCGCGCCTGGCCGCGACGGCGCGCGAGCTGGGCGCCATGAGCAACCTGCGCAAGGAAGTGGGCCACGCCGCCCCGTACGGCGACCCGGCCGAATTCCACGCGGACCTGCAGGTGATCGCCACCTCGCTGGTGCAGAACCACGGCGCCATCCTGGCCACGCCGCGCCTGGCCGCGCTGCAGCGCGCCTCGATGGTGTTCGGCTTCCACCTCGCCTCGCTCGACATGCGCCAGAGTTCCGACATCCACGAGCGCATGCTGGCCGATTTGTTCGCGCGCGCCGGCGTCGAAGCCGACTACGCGGCGCTCGACGAAGACGCGAAGGTCAAGCTGCTGCTGGCCGAGCTGGCGCAGCCGAGGTTGCTGTACACCCCGTATGCCGAGTATGCGGAAGAAACGGCCAAGGAGCTGCAGGTGCTGCGCTGCGCGCGCGAGGTGCGCCGCCGCTACGGCACCCGCGCGATCCGCAACTACATCATCTCGCACACGGAGACCGTGTCGGACCTGCTCGAAGTGCTGCTGCTGCAGAAGGAAACGGGCCTGCTGCAGCCGGGCGAACAGAAGAGCGAGGTCATGGTGATCCCCCTGTTCGAGACGATTCCCGACCTGCAGCGCGCGGCAGGCATCATGGCCGAGTGGATGGCGCTGCCCATCGTCGCTCGGGTCATCGAGCACCAGGGCCGGCTGCAGGAAGTCATGCTGGGCTATTCGGACTCGAACAAGGACGGCGGCTTCCTCACCTCGAACTGGGAGCTGTACCAGGCCGAATTGAAACTGGTGCAGGTGTTCGCCGACGCGAACGTCAAGCTGCGCCTGTTCCACGGCCGCGGCGGCACCGTCGGCCGCGGCGGCGGCCCGAGCTACGACGCCATCCTGGCCCAGCCGCCGGGCACCGTGAACGGCCAGATCCGCCTGACCGAACAGGGCGAGATCATCTCGTCGAAGTTCAGCAATCCGGAAATCGGCCGGCGCAACCTGGAGCTGCTGGTGGCGGCGACGCTGGAAGCGGGCCTGATGCCGCACGGCGAAGACCGCGCCCAGGTCGAGCGCCTGCAGCGCTTCGAGGCCGCGATGGCGGACCTGTCGCAGCGCGCGTACACGGCCTACCGCGACCTGGTGTACGAGACCCCGGGCTTCACCGACTACTTCTTCGCCGCCACGCCGATCGCCGAGATCGCGGAACTGAACCTCGGTTCGCGCCCCGCCTCGCGCAAGTCGACGCGCCGCATCGAGGACCTGCGCGCCATCCCCTGGGGCTTCTCCTGGGGCCAGTGCCGCCTGCTGCTGACGGGCTGGTACGGCGTGGGCACGGCGATCGACGGCTGGCTCGCGGACGGCGGCGACCTGGAACTGCTGCGCGACATGGGCCGCCACTGGCCGTTCTTCGCCACGCTGCTGTCGAACATGGACATGGTGATGGCCAAGACCGACCTGGCGATCGCCTCGCGCTACGCCGAGCTGGTGCCGGACGCCGAACTGCGCGAGCGCATCTTCAAGCGCATCGCGGCGGAACACGCGCGCACGCTGCAGTGCCTGGAACGGATCACGGGCAACAGCGAACGGCTGGTGAACAACCCGCTGCTGGCGCGCTCGATCCAGAACCGCGTCGCCTACATCGACCCGCTCAACCACCTGCAGGTGGAACTCATCGGGCGCCACCGCGCGCTGGCCAACGATCCGGCCAAGGTGGACGAACGGGTGCACCGGGGGATCCACCTGTCGATCAACGGCGTGGCGGCGGGGTTGCGGAATACGGGCTGACCGAAAGCCACGTCGCCCCCGCGCAGGCGGGGGCCCAATTTTTGCGTGCCGTCCGACGGCGTTTGAAAAATTGGGTCCCTGCCTGCGCAGGGAGTCGTTTCCGGCAGTGCCGGAGACGACGTATCGGTGCGCCGGTACTAACGCCTGATCGACACGCCGAACGCAAGGCTCAGATCCGGCGTCCGGTGATTCAGGCCATGCACGACCGACAGGTCGAGCTGGCAGTCCTTCGACACTTTCAGCATGAAGCCGCCGTCGACCGCCGCCTGGGTGCCGCCATGCTCGCTCGAGGCGATCTGCGGCGCCGCCACCTCGACGTAGCCCTGCCAGCGCGCCGACAACTCCTTCGCCAGCGTCAGCGCCAGGAAGCCGTAGCGGTAGCGCGCTCCGCGCTCGTCGTTCTCCATCGCCACGCCGGGCTCGAACTGCACGCTCCAGCCGCGGTCGAAGTCCCAGCCCGCCGGCAGGTAGACGGCCGGGCGGGCGCCGCGGCCGCGCAGGTCGCGGCTGCCGCTGGGCAGCTCCACTTCGCCCAATAGCGCCAGCGACGGCCGCGCGCCCTGCTGGTCCGCCAGATGCCATTTGATGCCCAGCGCCGTGTCGGCATAACCGACCGTGGTCGTGCGTTCGCCGCTGGCCGGGTCGACGTCGTGGACGATGTCGCGGCCGTCCGTTTCCAGGCGCAGCTCGACCTTGTCGCTCACGCCGAAGCGCAGCAGCGTGGGCGTGGAGATGGTGCGTTCGTGCTCGTCGTCGTGGCGCTCGCGGTCCCACTGTACGCTCGTTTCGAGCTGGATGCGGCCCTTGCCGACGACGTCGGGGGCGTTCGCGAAACCGGGACGGTCCGGGCTGATGGCGTCGTCGCCGGGATCCGCATGGGCCGCGTTGGCCGCCAGGAGCAGGGCCGCACCCATGCAGGCGCGGTAGAGAGTCAAGTGTGCATTCATCTCATCAGTATGCCAAAGGTCGCACGCGCGCGTCGGCGCCATGAAAAAAGGCGGCGCCTCGCGGCGCCGCCTTCGGGTCCGGCAATGGACGGGATGGCTTACTTGGTGTTGGCCTGGTCCATGTCCTTGCCGCCGTCGTGCTCGATCGCCTTGCGTACCTTGGCGACATCGGCGGCGCTCACGCCGCCGGCGTGGTTGCCCCAGCTGCTGCGCACGAAGGTGGCCAGCTGCGCCGTCTCGTCGTCCGACAGGCGCCATGCGAAGCCCGGCATCGCCAGGTCCGACGGACGTTCCTTGGTCGACGGCAGGCGGCTGCCGGCCAGGATCACGCGCACCAGCGTGGTCGCATCGTCGGCCAGCACGGTCGGGTTGCCCGGCAGCGCCGGGAACGTGATCGCGTTGGACTTGCCGTCGGTGCGGTGGCAGGCGGCGCAGTTGTCCAGGTAGAGCTGGGCGCCGCGGTTGTCGCGGTCGTTGCCGGCCTTGAGCATGCGCGCCGTGTCCTCGCTGGCCGCGAACGTGGCCTTGCCGGCGCCATCAGCCGGCAGCGACTTCAGGTACAGCGCGATCGCGTGCAGGTCGCCGTCGTTCATCAGCTGGCCGCTGTGGGCGACGACGTCGTTCATCGGCTCGCCGACCACCGCGCTGTGGCGATTACGGCCGGTCTTGAGCGTGTCGACGATGTCCTGCTCGGTCCACGAACCCAGGCCGTCGACCTTGTCGCCGCGCAGGTTGACCGCGCGCCAGCCGTCGATCAGCGGGCCGCCGGCCAGGAAGGCCTTGCCCGACTCGTCCAGCGCCAGTTCCTGCATGGTCGCCGCGCGCGGCGTGTGGCAGGTACCGCAGTGGCCAGGACCCTGCACCAGGTAGGCACCGCGGGCCAGCTGCTCGTTCTGGTACTTCGAGACCTGGAACGGGGCGGGATCGCCCGGGCCGAACTGCTTGCGCCAGATCGCCAGCGGCCAGCGGATCGACAGCGGCCAGGCGATGTCGTTCTTGTGGTTGGCCTGGTTCACCGGTTCCACGCCGTGCATGAAGTAGGCGTACAGGGCGCGCAGGTCCTGGTCGCTCAGCTTCACGTACGACGGGTACGGCATCGCCGGATACAGCGAGTCGCCATCCTTGCGGATGCCGTGGCGGATCGCGCGGTCGAAGTCGTTCAGCGTGTAGTTGCCGATGCCGTTCGTCTTGTCGGGCGTGATGTTCGTGCTGTACATATTGCCGATCGGCGACTGGATCACGCGGCCGCCGGCATACGACTTGCCGCCCGGGGCCGTGTGGCAGGCCACGCAGTCCGCCGTGATCGCGACGTAGCGGCCCATCTCGACCAGCTTGGCCTGGTCGACGCCGGCGTCGGCCGGGGCGATGGCGCGGGTCTCGGTCGGCGTCAAGGCATAGGCCAGCGCGCCGGCGAAGACCACCGCGCCGATACCGACGACAGCGGCGATTGCTTTTTTAGTAGTACTCATCGTCATTGTCGTCTGTCCTTATGCTTGCACCAGCGGGCCCGGGGCCTTCAGGTATTGCTCGCGGATCGCCTTGGCGCACCAGTACGCCAGGCCACCCACCAGGCCGGTCGGGTTGTAGCCGTTGTTCTGCGGGAACGCGTTGGCGCCCGGCACGAACACGTTCGACACATCCCACGATTGCAGGTACTTGTTCAGGGCCGAGGTCTTCGGATCCTTGCCCATGATCGCGCCGCCGCAGGTGTGGGTCGACTGGTACTGGGTGATGTTGTAGTGCGAGCCGTCCTTCTTGGCATCGCCCTTCATCGCCACCGGGTTGAGGACTTTCGACATCTGCTGGGCCTTGTCGACCAGGTACTGCGAAGCCTTGATCTCGTTGTCGTGCCAGTCGAAGGTCATGCGCAGCATCGGACGGCCGAAGGCATCCTTGTAGTTCGGGTCCAGGCTCAGGTAGGCGTCGTCGTACGACATGCACGAACCCTGCACCTCGAAGTAGAACTGGTGGCGGAAGAACTTCTTGACGCCCGCCTTCCACTCGCTGCCCCAGTTCGGGACGCCCGGCGGCGTGGCGATGCCGCGGATCGGACCGGAGCCCGGCTGGCGCGCCCACACGATGCCGCCGCCGATGAAGCCGGACTTGGTCGGATCGTTCTGCTTGCCGTTCAGGTCGTCGAAGGTGGCGCCGGCGCCGCCGATGCCGATGAACGGGTTGGCGTGCACGTCTTCGTTGAAGAACAGGTTCACGCGGTTCAGGTTCTGGTACGAGTAGTTCTTGCCGATGGTGCCCGTCTTGGTGACCGGATCGTACGGGGTACCGATGCCCGACAGCAGCATCAGGTGCACGTTCATGTACGAGAAGGCGCACAGCAGGACGATGTCGGCCGGCTGCTCGCATTCGCGGCCCTGGGCATCCAGGTAGGTCACGCCGGTGGCCTTCTTCTTGTCGGCATCCAGGTTGACCTTCAGCACCTGGGCGTGGGTGCGCATCTCGAAGTTCTTGCGGCCGCGCACGACCGGCCAGACGTTGGCGTTCGGGCTCGCCTTCGAGTAGTTCAGGCAGCCGTAGTCCGAGCAGAAGCCGCAGGCATTGCACGGGCCCATCTGGCAGCCGTAGGGGTTGATGTACGGCTGCGAAGCGTTCGAGGCCGGGATCGGATAGGCGTGGTAGCCCATCTCGGCGGCGGCCTTGTAGAACATTTCCGCGCCCAGGTAGTTCGGGTTCGGCGGCAGCGGGTATTCGCGCTTGCGGGCGCCTTCGAACGGATTGCCGCCCTCGATGATCGTGCCGTTCAGGTTGCCGGCCTTGCCCGAGGTGCCGCACACGTATTCGAACATGTCCAGGCTTTCTTCCAGCTCGTCATAGGTGATCGGGAAGTCCTGGATGGTCATGTTGGCCGGGATCAGCTTCTTGCCGTAGCGCTGTTCCAGGCTGCTGCGTGCCGTGAAGTCTTCCGGCAGCGGACGGAAGTGCGCGCCCGACCAGTGGCTGCCCGCGCCGCCCACGCCGGTACCCGGCTTGAACGAGCCCATCTGGCGATACGGCACGGCGGTGTCGTTCACGCTATGGCGGATGGTCAGGGTTTCCTGCGACAGCGACTGCAGGTACTTGCGGTGCACGGAACCTTCCAGTTCGTCGACCACGCGCGGATACGCGAAATCGGGCACGGTGTCGCGGTCCGGGCCGCGCTCCAGGCAGACCACGGTCAGGCCCTGGTCCGTGAGTTCCTTCGCCAGGATCGAGCCGGTCCAGCCGGCGCCGACGATCACGGCGTCCACTTTGTTCTTTACGATTGCCATTGTCTGTTATTCCTCGCGTTTATCCACGGCGTCCGGCCAGGTCGACCGGGCCGATCGGATACGGCTTGTCGCGCACCTCGACCCAGTCGAGGTAGTCGCCGCGCATGCCCGGGTAGCCGATCATCTTCCACGAGCCCATGCCCTTGTTGCCGCCGTGTTTCGGGTCGGCGAAGTAGCCGTTGCGGGTCTCGGTCAGCAGGTTGGCGAAGAAAATCTTCGACGAGATGTTCTCGAATTTCAGCTTGCCGCCTTCGCAATCCTTCAGCAGCGCTTCCTGCTGGGCCTTGTCCAGGTCGGCGAACTTCTTGCCGCCGAAATTCTTGGCGGAGTAGCTGTCGAAATCCTTGATGCCGACGCGCAGGATGTCCTTCAGCGGCAGCTTGCCCTGGTAGCCGAACTCCCCCGGCGCTTCCAGGAACGGACCCTGCAGGTACCAGATGCTGCCGGCCGCGTACGGGGTCTGCATGTGGCGGTCGAGGAACTCCAGGGTCCCCAGCTCGATGGCACCCGGGCCGTGTTCGTCGTGCGGGATCAGGCGATCGACGGCGGCCGTCAGGAAACGCCACTCGTCCGCGGTGAAGAAGGCCGGGTTGTAGGCATCCGGCTTCCCTTCCGGAGCAGCGGTCGCCGCAGCATCCGCAGGTTTCAGGCCGGCATTCAGGACGCCCGCCGCGCCGACACCCATCGGCACGAACATCAGGCTCTTGATCAGGCGCCGACGCGAAGGAGATTGCTGGTCGTCAGACATGAACAATCTCTCTCTTATAAAAATAAAAAATGCCGTATGGAAACAGCACTCGAATTGTGCATTTTAACCTGCGTTCGTGCACGTAAATTCATTCGATACAATCGAGAAACATATTCGTTTTGTATAAATGCAACGGCTTCGTAGAAACACCTATTGACGGATTCTCTCCAAAAATCACGCATTGCACGGTTTTGGACAAAATACCCAAGTCCTTGTTATATAAGAAATTATTAGTGAGAATCATTCTCGCGACGGCGCAGTAGGGCACGCGCGGCTGGACGGCGCGAAAAAAAACTCCCCGGCCGTTTCCGGTCCGGGGAGTCGTCAATATCGGCGCTTTGCGCTTACTGGTTCTGCAGGAAGGTCTTGAGCTTGTCCGAACGCGAAGGCTGGCGCAGCTTGCTCATCGCCTTGGCTTCGATCTGGCGGATACGCTCGCGGGTCACGTCGAACTGCTTGCCCACTTCTTCCAGCGTGTGGTCGTTCGACATCTCGACGCCGTAGCGCATGCGCAGCACCTTGGCTTCGCGCGGGGTCAGCGAATCGAGCACTTCCTTGATCACGCCGCGCATCGAGGCGTGCATCGCCGCTTCCAGCGGTGCCAGGGTGGCGTTGTCCTCGATGAAGTCGCCCAGCTGCGAATCGCCGTCCTCGCCCATCGGGGTCTCCATGGAGATCGGCTCCTTGGCGATCTTCATGATCTCGCGCACTTTCGATTCCGGCATCTCCATCTTGGCCGCCAGCGTCGCCATGTCCGGCTCGCTGCCGGTTTCCTGCATGATCTGGCGCGAGATGCGATTCATCTTGTTGATGGTCTCGATCATGTGCACCGGCACGCGGATGGTACGGGCCATGTCGGCGATCGAACGGGTGATCGCCTGGCGGATCCACCAGGTCGCGTAGGTCGAGAATTTATAGCCGCGGCGGTACTCGAACTTGTCCACGGCCTTCAGCAGGCCGATATTGCCTTCCTGGATCAGGTCGAGGAATTGCAGGCCGCGGTTGATGTACTTCTTCGCGATGGAGATCACCAGGCGCAAATTGGCGACCGTCATTTCGCGCTTCGCGGTACGGGCACGCTTTTCGCCGGCAGCCATCTGCTTGTTGATCTTGCGCAGGTCGGCCAGCGGCAGCGCGACGCGTGCCTGCAGGTCGATCATGCGCTGCTGCAGTTCCTGGATCGCCGGCGCGTTACGGCCCAGCACGGCGCTGTACGGGTAGGCGCAATCGACTTCGCGCTGCACCCACTGCAGGTCCGTCTCGTTGCCCGGGAAGACCTTGATGAAGTGGGCGCGCGGCATGCCGCAACGGTTCACGCAGATGTCCAGCACGGCGCGCTCGATCGAGCGCACTTCGTCCATCTGGCCGCGCAGCGTGTCGCACAGCTTTTCCACGACCTTGGCCGTGAAGCGGATGCCCAGCAGCTCGTTCGAGATCACGGCCTGCGCGTCCTCGTAGGCCTCGGAGCCGTAGCCCTGGTTCTTGAAGGCGTGGCCCATCTTGTCGAACTGCTTTTCGATGACGGCGAATTTTTCCAGCGCATTCTTGCGCAGCGCGGCCAGCTGCTCGGCCGAGTAACCGGCGGCGGCGCTGCCGCCCGATTCGCCCTCTTCCTCTTCGTCCTCGACGTCTTCCTCGTCCTCGTCGTCATCCGACGCGGCGGCGGCGGGCGCCGGGGCGGCTTCGTTCAGGTCGACGAAGCCGTCGACCACGTCGTCGATCTTCAGTTCGTCGGACGCGATCTTGTGCGACAGCGCGATGATTTCCGAGATCGTCACCGGGCAGGCCGAGATCGCCTGCACCATGTCCTTGAGGCCTTCCTCGATGCGCTTGGCGATGGCGATCTCGCCTTCGCGCGTCAGCAGCGAGACGGCGCCCATCTCGCGCATGTACATGCGCACGGGGTCCGTGGTGCGGCCGAAGTCCGAGTCGACGGTCGACAGCGCGGTCGCGGCGGCGGCCTCGACCTCGTCCTCGGACGTCGGGGTGACGACGGCATCCGACAGCAGCATCATTTCCGCTTCCGGGGCGCGCTCGTAGACGGCGATGCCCATGTCGTTGAAGGTCGCGATGATGCCTTCGATCGCTTCCGGATCGATGATGTTTTCCGGCAGGTGGTCGTTGATCTCCGCATGGGTCAGGTAGCCGCGCTCCTTGCCCATGTTGATCAGGTTCTTCAGCTGCGTGCGGCGCTTTTCCAGTTCCTCGTTCGAGAAGCCCTCTTCGCCGCCCAGCATGGCCGGCGTACCCTTGGCCTTGCGCTCGCGCAGCTTCGACGCCGCCTTCAGTTCGGCGCGCTCGACGGCGTTCAGCGCCGCGATCTCGTCGTTCTCGGGCACGAATTCGCTCGGCTTGCGGCCGCGGCGGCCCGGCACCTTCACCTGCGGCAGCAGGTAGCCGGACGTGTCGATGGCGGCCAGTGCGGCCGCATCGGTGGTGGTGCTGACGGAACCGACGGCGGCCGGCACGGCTTGCGGCGCGTTCGCGCCCGGCTCCACGCGGCGCGCGGTGCGGGTGCGCACGACGCGCGGCGCCGGCGCGGCTTCCTCGGCCGGCTCGGCGGCGGGAGCGGCCGCCACTGCGGGGGCGGCGGCTGCCGGCGCGGCTTCCTCGGCCGCGGCCTTCAGCGCGGCCAGTTTCGAGACGCGCTTGCGCACGATCACCGGCGGCGCGCTCGGCGCGGCCGCGGTCGGGATGTAGCCGCCGTCGTCGCCCGCGTCGCCCGCGTCGGCCTCGGCCGCCACGGCGGCCGGCTCCACTGGCACGGCTGACAGCGCAGCCGCCGGTTCCGCCACGTCGGACGCGACCGCGGCGGCCACGGCTTCCGCCTCGACGGCGCCCGCAACGGCGGCGTTTTCGACGGCATCGGCCGGGAGCTGCTGCGCCTGCGCTTCTTCGGCCTGGGCCGCCTTCAGCGATGCCAGGCGCGAACGCGTCTTGACCACCGTGACCTTGGCCGCCGCTTCCGTTTCGAGGAAATACGAGGTCGCGGTTTTCGGCACCGACAGCTGCGCCGTGCCCGTGGCGGCCGGCTTCTTCGCTGTCAGAGTCAACGTCTTGGCGGTGTTTTTCATGTAGCTTTCTCCAGTCGAGGCGAGATGCGCGCCTGCGAAGTCAAAGATCCACCCGGCCTGCGTCGCAAGCCTGGAGGAAGTAATAAGGGAAGGGCCCTAACTAGGGGCGGACCTACCGGATATCAAGCATCCCTGCTAGCGCCGCTGTCCGGTCGGCGCTCGGCACGGCAGGCCGGACGATCCGGGGCGTGCACGCAACGGGACGGACAACAGGACGGCAAGGGTTCGATATCGCGGTTTAGCATGTCGGAACGAAAAAAAGCCCGTCAGACAACGGGCTTGAAATCTATTTTTCCAAGGGAGAAATAGAGGAGACAGGCACATTATGCACTAGGGAAAGATTTAGTGATAATTGAAATATTCGATAATGGATATATATTTCACGTATATCCGCCTGTCGTCCGACCCCTGGCCGGTCTGCGTCGGCGCAAGCCCGACGCAACAAAAGAGGCGGATCATACACGATTTCTTGCCTCCGCGCCGCCGCCCCGCACTTTTTGGGTGCGTGTCCGCTGCGCTCCGTCAAAGCGAAATCGCGCGGAAAAAACGATGCCCGACACCGCTCGGCGGCGCGCTATCCCCTCTGCCATGCTATCCTTCCGCTTCCTGCTCTTACCATGAAGTCAATGAACACGATTAGTACCGCCGCCGAACCTTCCCAGGCCACCGAAGACAGCACCGCCAACGCCGCTCCCGCACCCGTCGAGGGCGCGGCCGGCGCGGACCAGGCCGCAAGCGGCGACACGAGCGCGGACACCGCGTCCGCCCCCGCTGCCGGCGCGAGCGCCGACGCGCAGTCGCCGCGCGCCCTGCTCAAGCAGCTGCAGCAGCAATTCAAGGCCTTCCGCGATTGCCTGCCGCTGGCCATCGGCATCGACAAGCAGGTGCTGGCACGCATGCCGAACCTGAACCGCAAGGTGATGCGCGCCGCGCTGGGCATCCACACGGGCTCCATGCGCTACCTGCGCGCGATGGAAAAGGCCACCGTGCGCTTCGACCTGGACGGCAACCCGGGCGCCGAAGTCACCGACACCCACCGCCTGCACGCCAAGGAATTGCTGCAGCAGCGCTTCAAGAAGGAAGCCGAGCGCAAGAAGGCCGAGCGCGACGCCGCCGTCCAGGCCGAGGCCGACCGCAAGCGCCAGGAAAAGCTGCAGCAGCTCGCCTCCAAGTTCGCCAAGCGCTGATGGACGAGGCCGAGGACAACGCCCTCCCTCCCTACGCAGGCATCCAGCTGGCCGACGTGCGCCTCGTGCGCACGCGCCAGGACGCCGAGGCGGCCATGGCCGCCCTGAGCGCCGCGGACGCGGTCGGCTTCGACACCGAATCGAAGCCCACCTTCCAGAAAGGCGAAGTCTCGACCGGGCCGCACCTCGTTCAGCTCGCCACCGACGACCACGCCTACCTGTTCCAGATCGGCATGGCGCGCCACGCCCCTGCGGCCGAGGGCGCGCCGGATCCGCTGGCGGCCATTCCCGGCATCGACGTGCTGCGCGCCGTGCTGGAATCGCCCGCGATCCTGAAGGCGGGTTTCGGCCTGGGCGACGACCTGCGGCGCCTGCGCGCCAAGCTCGGCATCGAAACCGTGAACGTGGTCGACCTGGCCACGGCCCTGCGCCGCGGCGAGCGCAATGCCTGGGGCGCGAAGACGGCCGTCGAGCGCTTCTTCGGCCAGCGCCTGCAGAAGTCGCGCAAGATCACCACGACCAACTGGGCCTTGCCGCGCCTGTCCGAAAAACAGATCCTGTACGCGGCCGACGACGCCCACGTGGCCCTGCGCATCTATCGCCACTGGCGCGCCAACCCACCGCCACCGCTGCCGCCCCGTCACAACCCAGGCGGACCGCGGCGCGCGGCCCAGCCCAAAGCCCAGGGCTGAAGGCGGCACCCGCCCGGCCTATAATGCCGGGATGCGCGCTTTCCCCTCGTCCTTCCTGCTGGCCGCCGCGGTGGCCTTGCAGGGTTGTTCCCCATCCGGCCCCGTCGACGGCGCCACCGCCTTCCAGAAATGCGCGTCCTGCCATGCGGTGGGCCCGAACGCCCACGGCGGCTTCGGCCCGCAATTGAACGGCCTGTTCGGCCGCCGCGCCGGCACGACGCCCGACTATGCCTACTCCGACGCGATGAAGCGCTCGGACATCGTGTGGAACGATGCCACGCTGGCCGCCTTCCTGCGCGACCCGCACCAGGTAGTCCCCGGCACGAGGATGCGCTTCTGGGGCATCGGCAACGAACGCGAGATCGCCGCCCTGCTGGCCCACCTGCGCACCTTCCAGGACGTCCGCTAGCGCCCCCTCCCTTCGTCCCCTCCTTTTGCCCTGGCAAAGGATTGCGTAAAAGTCAAATCAACGGGGTATGATGCTGCGGTAAAGCTTTTCCTCCACCAGGGAATTCCATGCGCGCTTTGCCCCGCACTTTGCCCCGCACTTTGCCCCGCACTTTGCCACTCATCTGGCTGCTGCTGTCCGCCCCGGCCACTTGCGCCGTGCCCGACACCACGGCCCAGCGACTGGCCGCCTGCACGTCCTGCCACGGCAGCGGGAACGCCGACGGGGCCGCCGCCAATCCCGGCACGGGCGAGCGCCGCTACTACCCGCGCATCGCCGGCAAGCCGGCCGGCTACCTGTTCAACCAGCTCGTCAACTTCCGCGAGGGGCGGCGCCAGTATCCGCTGATGACGTGGATGGTGGACCACCTGTCGGACGACTACCTGCGCGAGATCGCGACGTATTTCTCCGGCCAGCACCTGCCGGCGCCCGTGCTGCCGCGCGCCAGCCTGCCGGCGGCGGAGCTGGAACGGGGACGCCAGCTCGTCACCGCCGGCGACCCGGCATTGAGAATCCCGGCATGCATCGCCTGCCACGGCGAACGCCTGACGGGCGCCCTGCCGGCGATCCCGGGCCTCGTCGGCCTGCCGCGCGACTATATCAACGCCCAGCTCGGCGCCTGGCGCAACGGCAGCCGCCGCGCCCATGCGCCGGACTGCATGGCGGCGATCGCGTCACGGCTGTCGCTGTCCGACGTGGCCGCCGTGTCGGGCTGGCTGGCGAGCGAACCGCTGCCAGGGGACCCGGCGCCGTCCGCCACGCCCGCGCGCCCGCTGCCGCTGGCCTGCGGCAGCGCGCCGGAGGGCCGGCCATGAAGCGCATCGGCCTCGCCTTGCTGGCCCTCGTGCTGCTCGTCACGGTCATCGTCGCCGCCGCCTGGCCGCGCGCCCAGTTCGTGCCGGCCGCCTCGCCCGACGCCTGGGCCCCGACGCCCGCCAACATCGCGCGCGGCGCCTACCTCGCCCGGGTCGGCGACTGCATGGCCTGCCACACGGCACGGGGCGGCGCGGCCTATGCCGGCGGCCGCGCGCTCGACACGCCGTTCGGCCGCGTGCTCTCGCCCAACATCACGCCCGATGCGGCGACGGGCATCGGCGCCTGGAGCGCGGACGACTTCTGGCAGGCGCTGCACAACGGCATCGGCCGCGGCGGCCGCCTGCTGTATCCGGCCTTCCCCTACCCCGACTACACGCGCGTCACGCGCGCCGACGCCGACGCGCTGTTCGCCTACCTGCGCAGCCTGCCCCCGGTGCGCCAGGCCAACCGCCCGCACGCACTGCGCTTCCCCTACGACCGCCAGCTCGCGCTGGCCGGCTGGCGCCTGCTGTACTTCCGTCCGGCCGTACACCAGCCCGACGGCAGGCGCCCGGCCGACTGGAACCGCGGCGCCTACCTGGTCGAGGGCCTGGGCCATTGCGGCGCCTGCCACAGCGCGCGCAATCGCATGGGCGCGAGCGGCAAGGACCTGGCCGGCGGACTGATTCCCACCATCGGCTGGTACGCGCCCTCGCTCACGTCGAACGCGGAAGCGGGCCTGGGACACTGGGAAACGGAGCACGTGGTGCAGCTGCTGCGCACGGGCGTGTCGCCGCGCGGCGCCGTGTTCGGGCCGATGGCCGACGTCGTGCAGCACAGCCTGCAGTACCTCACGCAGGAGGATGCGACGGCGATGGCCGTGTACCTGAAGTCGCTGCCGTCCGAAGTCCGGCCCAAGTCCGGCACTGCGGCGGCGCCGCCCGAATCCGTGACCAGGCTGGGACGGGCGCTGTACGAGAAGCACTGCGCCGATTGCCACGGCGCCGACGGCCGCGGCAATGGGCTCGCCTATCCGCCGCTGGCCGGCAACGGCGCCCTGACGATGGCCGAACCCGTCAACGCCATCCGCATCGTGCTCAACGGCGGCTTCGCGCCGGCCACCTCGGGCAATCCGCGCCCCTACGGCATGCCGCCGTACAGCCCCGTGTTGAGCGATGCCGAGGTGGCGGCCGTCGTCAGCTACGTGCGCAGCAGCTGGGGCAATGGGGCGGGCGTCGTGACGCCGGCGCAGGTGAACCGCTACCGTCCCGTGCCGCTGGACTGAGGCCGGACCGCGGCGGGCGCCGCGTCACACCATTTCGGCGAACCCGATCCGGTCCGTGGTCGCCGCGCGCGCTTCCTCGACGCCGACCTGGTGCGTCGCCAGCAGGTGTTCCAGCATGCTGTTCATCGTGTGGCAGCCCGGGTGGCTGCCCGTGTTCATGTGCGCGCGGATGGCGCCCAGGTCGCCCTGCTCGATCATCTCGGCCACGGCCGGGCTCAGGCTCAGGCACTCGGTGGCCAGGTGGTAGCGGTTGCCCTGCCGGGACGGCAGCAGCGCCTGGCACAGCACGCCGCGCAGCGCGTGCGCGAGGGCCTGGCCCTGGGCGTCGGAATTGCCGAGCAGGCGCAGCATCTTCTGCAGGCCCAGCTCGGTGGAGCGGGCGTGCAGCGTGGCCAGCACCAGCGGGCCCGATTCGGCCAGCGCCAGCGCTTCCTGCGCCGTCTGGGCATCGCGGATCTCGCCGATGACGATGACGTCCGGACGCTCGCGCAGCGCATCCAGCGCGCCCAGGTAATAGCTCTCGACGTCGCCGTCGACGCCCACTTCGCGCTGCGTGATGATGCACTTGCGCTGCGGGATCAGGGTCTCGACCGGGTCTTCGATGGTGATGATGTGGCCGGAGCGCTGCCTGTTGATCTCGTCGAGGATGGAGGCGATGGTGGTCGACTTGCCCTGGCAGGTGTCGCCGATGATCAGCACCAGGCCGCTCGTCAGGCGCGCGAATTCCTGCTCGTCCTGGTGCAGGCCCAGTTCGGACAGCGCCAGCGGCTCCTTCGGGAAGCGGCGGATCACGCAGCCGAGGCGCTTCCTGCCCTGGAAGTGGAAGCAGTTGGCGCGGATGCGCGCCGTGTGCAGGTCGATCGAGCGGTCGAAGGCGCGCTCGGCGATGCGCTCGGACCAGTTCGGCTCGATGACGTCGAAGAATTCTTCCAGCTCTTCCTTGGTGATCGGCGAATCCGTCACCGCCACCAGCCCCTTCGGCTGGCGCAGCATCAGGGGACTGTTCTGGTGGATGATGATGTCCGAGAACACCAGCTTCGAATTCAGCAGGTGCAGGATCTGCTCGACCAGGGTGCCGAACACCGGGTGGTCTTCGTTCTCGATGTACGAGAGGGTGGGAATCTGCGAGGACTGGTGGTATTCCATCGGTGGCGTCAATGCATGGACAACAATGCATTAATTATAAAACCACCTGCCATTAAAAATTCCAGTCGGAAATACTTTTTCTTCAGCGTTGCAACAGCTGGGCGACGCGGTCGCCGAACAGCGCCATGGCCACGCCGGCGATCATCACGACGGCCCCCGCCAGGCGCATCGGCGTCACCTTGCGCATCGCCACGTTGACGAGGCCGAAATGGTCGATCGCCATCGACGTCAGCAACTGCCCCGCGATCACCAGCACGACCATGTTCAGGATGCCGATGCGCGGCACCAGCACGACGGTGCAGAAGATGAAGGCGGCGCCCAGCAAGCCGCCGGAAAATTTCCACAGCGGCTGTTGCGGCAAGGCCGCGAGGGCGTCGGGCAAGCCACCGCGGGCGAACGCGATGACGGCCAGCACGCAGGTGCCGCACAGGAAGGACACGAGGGCCGCGACGACGGAATTGGCGCCGACGGCGGCCGCCATCTGGCTATTGATGGCGGCCTGGAAGGAAACGGCGATGCCGGCCGCGAAGGCGACGGCGAACAACAGGACATTCATGCGCTACGACACCGGCCCACGGCCGGGATTCACCAAAAGAGTGCGCGATTGTAGCAAACCGGTGCATGCGCGGCGACACCCCAGCCGTATCGGCGCCGTCCCTCAGGAAGCGGCAGCCTCCAGCGCATCGGCCAGGTCCTTGTCCAGCTGGCGCGCGACGGCGTCCACGCGCTCGTCGCCGAACTGGCCGAACACGGATACGGGGCGGTCGTACTCGAACACTGTCCCGCCCATGCCGTCGTCGCGCAGCAGCACGCGGATGGGCGCGTACAGCCCGGCGGACAGCTCGTGCCGCGTCATGCGCGAGGCCGTCAGCGGGTTGCCGATGTCGTACTGGATGGCGCGGCGCTGCTGGCCCACCGTGCCGAGCAGCGCGCCGTGGTCGCGCATGCCGAATACGGTCAGCGCCGGCAAGGCCTCCAGTTCGCGCAGCGCGCGGTCGTGCTCGCCGTAGCGCAGCAGCGTGAAAATGCCGTCGTCGATGCGCGGCACGGTGCGTTCGAGCTTGTCCTTGACGGACTCGAAGGGCCGGGAAGACCGGATCGTGACGTGCTCGACGGCGATGCGGTCGATGTGGCGGCTGGTGGTGCTCATGGCGGTGCTCCTTTCGTGGACGGGCAATGTTTTATGATGATCGTCATATTGATGGACATCGTAATACAAAACGCCGCGCCCCGCACCGCACCTTCGGTCAGCGCTGCCGGAGCGTCAGCAGCCGCGGCGCGGCGATGCGCAGGTAGTCCTGCGTATCGAGCACCATCGAGGCATCCAGCCGGCCCGCATTGAAGGCGATCTCGCCGTAGCGTTCGAACAATTCCGGATCAGCCGCCAGCACCAGGTCCGGGTGGAAGGAGAACGGCGGAATGGCGCCCAGCACGCAGCCCGTCAGTTCCATGATCTCGCCGGGGCTCATCAGGCTGGCCTTGCGTGCGCCGAAGGCGGCGGCCAGCGCGGCCAGGTCGAGCTGGCGGTCGGCCGCGAGCACGGCCAGCACGTGGAGCGCCGGCGCATCCGGCACCTTCAGCTTGCACGCCATGGCCTTGGCGCCCTGCCCGACCTCCGTGCCGCGGATGCGCGCGACTTCCTCGGACTTGCCGGCGGCCGCGTGTTCGATCACGCGGTAGCGCGCGCCTTCGCGCGCCAGCAGCGCGACCAGTTTTTCGTACGTGGGAGTGGGCAGGTTCGCGGTATCGTCCATGGTTCGTCGCAAGGTCTAGGTGGCGGCCAGCAGGCCGTCGAGTTCGCGCTCGAGCGCGTGGTGGGAATCGACGACGCGCCAGGCGCCGGTAAACGGGTAATCCTTCAACAGGTCGCTGCGCAGCGCGATGCAGCGCAGGCCGGCCGCGCTGGCCGCCGCCACGCCGCGCGGCGAGTCCTCGACGGCGATGCATTCGCCGGCATCAAGGCCGAGCCGGCGCAAGGCATGCAGGTAGGGATCCGGATGGGGCTTGGGCCGCATGCCCTCCTCGCGCGCGAACACCCGGCCGATATGGCGCAGCACGCCGCCATGGCGGTGCGCCAGCGCGATGTGCTCGGCGTACGAGGCGGTGACGATGCTCATCTCCACGCGCGGCGCCAGGCGCGCCAGCATCGCTTCCACGCCGGGAAAGCACAGCGGCGCCGTGGCTTGTTCCAGCAGTTGCGCGTAGCGGGCGTCGCGCGCGCGCCGGGCCGCGGGAACCTCGGCGGGCGGCAGCAGGTGCCAGGCGCCGCGCGCGTCTTCCAGGTACCAGGCGACGTAGTCCGCGTGCGACAGCACGATGCCGTGGTCCGCCAGCACGGCGCGGTTGGCGTCGAAGAACAGGCGCTCCGTATCGGACAGGACGCCGTCGTTATCCCACAGGATCGCCTTCAGCATGCCGGATCAGCGAGCCAACTCATCGGGCCAAATAAGCGGCGAACGCCGCCAGGTCGACGTTGCCGCCGCTGACGAGGATGCCGACCCGCTTGCCCTTCAGCTGGTCCCCCATGCGGCGCGCGGCGGCGAAGCCCAGGCAGCCGGTGGGCTCGACGACGATCTTCATGCGCTCGGCAAAGAAGCGCATGCAATCGACCAGCTCGTCGTCGCTGGCCGTCAGGATGTCGTCGACGTCGCGCCGGATGATCGGGAAGGTCAGCTGGCCCAGGTGCTGGGTCTGGGCGCCGTCGGCGATGGTCCTGGGCGTGTCGATGTGGACGATGGCGCCGGAGCGGAACGATTGCTGGCCGTCGTTGCCCGCTTCCGGCTCGACGCCGTACAGCTTCGTATGCGGCGACAGCGCGCGCGTGGCCAGCGCGGAGCCGGACAGCAGGCCGCCGCCGCCCAGGCAGACGAAGAAGGCGTCCAGCGGGCCGACCTCCTCGAACAATTCCTTGGCGGCCGTGCCCTGGCCGGCGATCACGTCCGGGTGGTCGTAGGGCGGGATCAGCGTGAGGCCGTGCTTCTCGGCCAGGTCGCGGCCGATCTGTTCGCGGTCTTCCGTGTAGCGGTCGTAGGTGACGACGTTGCCGCCATAGCCCCTGGTCGCGGCGACCTTGGCGGCCGGCGCGTCCTGCGGCATGACGATGGTGGCCGGCATGCCCAGCAGCCGGGCCGCCAGCGCGATCGCCTGCGCGTGGTTGCCGGACGAGAAGGCGACGACGCCGGCGCGGCGCTGCTCGGGGGTGAAGCGGGCCAGCGCATTGCAGGCGCCGCGGAACTTGAAGGCGCCCATGCGCTGCAGGTTCTCGCACTTGAAAAACAGCTCGGCGCCGAACAATGCGTTGGCGGTGCGCGAGGTCAGGACCGGGGTGCGGTTGGCGATGCCGGCGATGCGGTCCGCGGCGGCGGCGACGTCGGCATAGGTCGGCGGCTGGAGCGTGCTCATGGTGGTTCCTTCTGATGGCTGGCGACGAATCGTCGAGACAGCCATTTTAGCCGCGTCCGCTACCGGGAAGGAAGGCTCATGGGGGAGCGGCGCCGGGCTCCTCCGCCAGGCGCGCGATCTCGACCGAGCCGCCCTCGTCGAAGATGGGACAGGCCTCGGCCAGCGCGACGGCCGCGTTGAAATCCGCCGCCTGGACGACGGCATAGCCGGACAGCGAATTGGTCGATTCCTTCGGTCCCAGCAGCCGGCTCGGCACCTCGACGGCGGCCGCGGCCAGGCTGCCGCGGTCGACCACGGCATCGCCCAGGCGCGCGAACCAGTCGCGCCAGCGCTCGGGCGCGCGCGGCGGCGCATCCTTGGAACCGTCGGCGCCGCCACGGTAAACGATCAGGAACCGGTCCATGCTGCCCTCCGCGAGGATTGATCCGGAGGCCACCTTAGCAGAAGCGCGGCAGCGCCGCCGCACCGCTGGGCCCCGCCCCCGCTCGACCCGACTGCATGCATTCCAGCCCGCGCCCGCTGCAGTTCGTCGCAAAGCGCTCGCGGCGGCGCGGCGGCCTGGCTAGGATGCCACCATCGCATCCCGACAACCACAACCATACGGAGGATTACGCCATGACCGCCAACACCACCACCAGCCGCCGCCGCCTCCTGATCGGCGCCTGCGCCCTCGCCTGCGCCATCGCCACGCCGCAGGCCGACGCCTGGGGCTGGGGCAGCGAGACGGTGACGGGCAGCGGTCCGGTGACGCGCCAGGAACGCGCGCCCGGCCACTTCACGGGCCTGTCGATGTCGCTGGCCGGCGACGTCCAGGTACGTACGGGCAACACGGAAAGCGTGTCGATCGAGACCGAGGGCAACCTGCTGCCCCTGATCGAGACGGTGGTCGAGGACGGCACGCTGAAGATCCGCACGAAGCGCGACACCAACGTGCGCACGCGCCACCTGAAGATCGTCGTGCAGACGCGCGGCCTGGACCGCGTCACGCTGGGCGGCTCGGCCGACATCGACATCGACACCATGCGCGGCCAGCGCCTGCGCTTCGACATCGGCGGCTCCGGCGAGATCAAGGTCGGGCGCGTCGAGGGCGAGGACCTGTCCGTCAACCTGGGCGGCAGCGGCGAACTGGAGATCAGGGACGGCAGCGCGCGCAACCTGCGCGCTTCCATCGCCGGGTCGGGCGACGTCGACATGGCCCGCGTGCGCGTGGACAGCGCCAGCGTGTCGGTGGTCGGCTCCGGCGATACGAAATTGTGGGTGCGCGACGCGCTGCGCCTGTCCGTGGCCGGCTCGGGCGACGTCGAATACTACGGCGACCCGAAGGTCAGCACCTCGGTGGCCGGTTCGGGCAGCGCGCGCCGCATCGGGTCGGCGCCGAACTGACGATGCAGCACCAGGGTCAGGGCCCGTCGGCGAGCAATGCCGGCCCTGACGCCGACCTCAATGCGCCGCGCCGGCCGGCTTGTAGGTCAGCGGCTTGACGGGCACCTGCACCGCCACGCTCTCGCGCTTGCCGGCGGCATCCTGCACCGTCAGCGTGAGCGGCACCTGCTCCCCTTCCTTGAGCTGGCGCTGCAGGTCGAACATCATGATGTGGTAGCCGCCCGAGGCCAGGTCGACGGGGCGGCCGGCCGGCAGGTCGAGGCCGTCGATCGCGCGCATGCGCATGGTCTGGCCCTGCATCGCCATCTCGTGGATCTCGACGCGGCCCGCCACGGGGCTCTTGACCTCGACCAGGCGCGCGGCCTTGGCCGACTTGAGCTGCATGAACGCGCCCGTCGTCTTCTGGGTCGGGACGGTGGCGCGGATCCACGGTTCCGTTACGCTGACCTGGGCCAGCGCGGCACTGGAGACGAGGCTGGCGGCGGCCAGGGCGAGGAGGCGGGGCAGGAAGCGAGGGGTCATCGTGTTATCCGTCAAAAGAAATCACCGTCGCCCCTGCGCAGGCAGGGGCCCAATTTTGCACGCGTTGCGGCAGCGCTGGAAAAATTGGTCCCTGCCTTCGCAGGGACGACGCACATCTGCAGTATATCCCTTGTCAGGTCTGCCCCATCAGCACCTCGCGCTCGACCATGACGGTCTCGGTCCCGTCGGTCAGCCACACCTGGCCGTCCTGGATCGTGCACTGCAGCTGCATGCTGCGCTGGGCCAGTTTCTCCAGCTGGGCGCTGGTCGCGGCCGGGATGTTGATGACGCTGATCTTGCGGTTGCGGTCGATCTTGCTGGCCAGGCCCTTGAACCAGATGTCGCTGGTGGCGCTGTAGCTGTACACGATCACGCGCTCGGCGCGGCCGGCGGCCTTCAGCAGGCGGCGTTCGTCGGGCTGGCCGACCTCGATCCAGGTCTGGATGGCGCCGGTCAGGTCCTTCAGCCACAGGGCCGGCTCCTCGACGTCGAACAGGTCCTTGCCGAACGCGAGCGCCGGGTCGGCGTGCAGGGCGAAGGCGAGCAGGCGGATCATCACCCGCTCGTCCGTTTCCGAAGGGTGGCGCGCAATGGTGAGCGCGTGCTCCTGGTAGTAATTGCGGTCCATGTCCGCGATGTTCAGGTCTGCCTTGTAGATCGTTGCTTTCAGGGCCATCGGGTGCTGCCTACTTTCTTTGTCAGGTTCAGCTGAACACGACGGTCTTGTCGCCGTTCAGCAGGATGCGGTGTTCCACGAACCACTTGACCGCGCGCGCCAGCACGACGCTCTCGACGTCGCGCCCGATCGCCGTCAATTCCTCGGGGCGCATGGCGTGGTCGACGCGTTCGACGTCCTGCTCGATGATCGGGCCTTCGTCCAGGTCGCCGGTGACGAAATGGGCGGTGGCGCCGATCAGCTTGACCCCGCGCCGGTGGGCCTGGGCATACGGGCGCGCGCCCTTGAAGCTGGGCAGGAAGGAATGGTGGATGTTGATCGCCCTGCCCTTCAAGGCTTCGCACAGTCCCGGCGACAGGATCTGCATGTAGCGCGCCAGCACGACCAGGTCGATGCGGTGGGTGTCCAGCAAGTCGATGATGCGCGCCTCCTGGGCGAGCTTGGCCGATTCGCTGGCACCGGCCTCGAGCGGCAAGTGGTGGAAGGGGATATTGTAACTGGCCGCGAGCTGGTAGAAGTCCATGTGGTTCGACACGATGGCCGGAATCTCCACCGGCAGCAGGCCGCTCTTGTAGCGGAACAGCAGGTCGTTCAGGCAATGGCCGATCTTCGACACCATGATCATCACGCGCGGCTTGCGGCCCGCATCGTGCAACTGGCCGGACGCGCCCAGGTCGCCGCACAGGGAGCCGAAGCCGGCGCGCAGCAGTTCATCGGACACGGCGTCATCCTCCAGTGCGAAGTGCACGCGCATGAAGAACAGCTTCGACTCCGGATCGCCGAACTGCGCCGAGTCGATGATGTTGCAGCCGTGCTCGGCCAGGAAGCCCGAGACGCGCAGCACGATGCCGCGGTGGTCCAGGCAGGACAGGGTCAGGATATATTCTGGAGTCGTCATGCGCTCGATGGAGTGGTTGAAGAAGGACAGCCGGATCATTGTCGCACGATGTTGCAGTTTCGGCATTTCAACAACAGCCGCCGCACGGGGGCGCGGACGCGTTTTCGCACAGACGAAAATGTGCGCCGTCCCCGAACTATCGCTCTCCTCGCCTCTCTAAACCCACGAGCGCATCCATGGACGCTCGGTAGGGAAAGTTCACCGACAGGCACAAGGAGATCGATATGGCGACTAGCAAGGAAGGCGGCAAGGGGAACGCCGACTCCGGCGGCAGCGAGCAGAAAAGCCAGCCGGCCAAACGCGGTTTCGCTGCGATGGACCAGAACCAGCAGCGACAAATCGCCAGCAAGGGCGGCCAGGCCGCCCACCAGAAAGGCACGGCGCACGAATTCGATTCGGAGGAAGCGCGCCGCGCGGGCCAGAAAGGCGGCGAGGTGGTCAGCCGCAACCGGGCCCACATGGCCGACATCGGGCGCAAGGGCGGGGAAAGCCGGCAATCGGCCAACCGCGCGGCGGCCGCGGCGAAAGCCAACAACCGCCAGGGCGGCAAGGAGGGTTGACGGAGACAGGGCGCGCACCGGCATGCTACAGTGCGCGTCCTGTCGGCATGCTTTGCTTCCCTTTCCCGTTTCATGTCTTCTTCCCACGTCCAGCTGAAATACCTGAGCGCCTATCCCGCCCACCTGCTGTCCCAGGTCGAACGCCTGGTCGCCGAAGGACGCCTGGCCGACCACCTGCGCCAGCGCTATCCCGCTCCCCACGGGGTCCGCACCGACAAGGCACTGTATGCCTACGTGCAGGACCTGAAGACCGATTACCTGCGCAATGCTGAACCGGTCTCGAAGGTCGCCTACGACAGCAAGATCGGCATCGTCCAGCAGGCGCTGGGCCTGCACACCGCCATCTCGCGCGTCCAGGGCGGCAAGTTGAAGGCCAAGCACGAGATCCGCATCGGCAGCGTGTTCCGCGACGCGCCGCCGGAATTCTTGCGCATGATCGTCGTGCACGAACTGGCCCACCTGAAGGAAAAGGAACACGACAAGGCGTTCTACAAATTGTGCTGCTGGATGGAGCCGCAGTACCACCAGTTCGAGTTCGACGTGCGCCTGTACCTCACCCAGCTGGACATCGACGGCACCCACCTGTGGTAACGACGCCTCAATTGTGACAAGCAGCGTTGCCATCACGCAACAACTGCCAAATTCATCATATTTGTTTCCGTACGGACATCGACATTTGCCGAAACCAGCATTACAGTCGAGCTCCGCGCGATCGCGCACTCGGCCTGCATGATGCGCAGGTGATTTGTCCTGCCCTGCCGGTGTCCTTCCGGATACGGGCGCCACGGCTCGTCCACCAGGAAGCGAACATGCAGCAAACACTACGACGTCCCATTTTGTGTGCCTTCCTGCTCGCGCTCGGCGCGATGGGCGCCGCGCAGGCGCAGGAACGGCCCCTGTGGTCCGTGTCCGGCTTCGGCACGGTCGGCGCCGTCCATGCGAGCGAGCGCCATGCCGATTACACGTCCACGGTCCTGAGGAGCAAGGGCGCCGGCGTCTCGGGCAGCTGGAGCGCCGACGTCGACAGCCGCCTGGGCATGCAGCTCGACCTGAACCTGGACAAGCAGTGGTCGGCGGTGCTGCAGGTGGTCAGCGAACTGGGCCTGGACAACAGCTACAAACCTAAGGTCGAATGGTTCAACGTGAAATACCAGGTCACGCCCGAACTGGCCCTGCGCGCGGGCCGCGTGGCGCTGCCCGTGTTCCTGACGGCCGACTACCGCCGCGTGGGCTATGCCTATCCGTGGGTGCGGCCGCCGGTGGAAAGCTATGGCTTGATCCCGGTGACGAACAGCGACGGCGTCGACGCGACGCTGCACTGGGGCCTGGGCGGCGCGCGCAACACCTCGCAGCTGTTCTACGGCCACGACAACCCGAAGCTGGCAGGTTCGCTGACTGCCTACGCGCGCGGCATCGTCGGCGTCTCGCACGTCAGCGAATGGGGCGCCCTGAGCGTGCGCGCCAGCGCGATCGGGGCCGAGGTGAGCAGCAACCTGGGCGAGCAACTGTTCCGCGGGTTCGACAGTTTCGGCCCAGCCGGCCAGGCCATCAGCCGGCGCTGGGAGATGGACCACAAGCGCATGCGCGTGGCGAGCATCGGCATGAACTACGACCCGGGCGACTGGTTCGTGATGGCCGAGGCGGCACGCCTGAACACGGATTTCTTCTTCAGCTCGACGCGCAGCGGCTACGTGAGCGCCGGCTGGCGCTGGAATGCCTGGACGCCGTATGCCACGCTGGCGAGCGTGCGCGCCACCGGCGCCACGGCCGATCCCGGCCTGCCGCTGGGTGCCTTGCCGCCCCAGGCCGCGCCGCTGGCCGCGGCGCTGAACGGCGGCCTGAATACGCTGCTGTCCTCGATTCCGCAACAGGACACGGCCAGCGCCGGCGTGCGCTGGGACCTGATGCCGAATGCCGCGCTCAAGCTGCAGTACGACCGCGTCACGCCGCGCCATGGCTCGCGCGGCACCCTGATCAACCAGACGCCGGACTTCCGTTCGGACCGGACCGCCCACGTGGTCAGCGTCGCCTTCGACTTCGTGTACTGACATGCGCGCGCCCAAGTTACTCCACCACCTCGGCGCGGCCGTCCTGTGCGCCCTGCTGGCCAATACCGTCCAGGGCAGCGCCCGCGGCGCCGACCTCGTCGTGATCGTCTCGGCCAGGAGCCCCGTCACCGCGCTGCGCCCCGACCAAGTCGCCGCGATCTTCCTCGGCCAGTCGGTGCGCTTCCCCGACGGCATCGAGGCCGTGCCGCTCGACCAGCGCCTCGGCTCGCCGCTGCGCGACGAGTTCTACGCGCGCGTGGCCAACAAGACCCCGGCCCTGCTCAAGGCGCACTGGTCCAAGCTCGTGTTCACCGGGCGCGGCCAGCCGCCGGCCGAGGTGCCCGACAGCGCGGCCGTGCGGCGCCGGGTCGCCGACAACCCGGAGGCGATCGGCTACATCGACCGCAGCGCGCTCGATGCCAGCGTGCGCCCCGTGCTGGTGGTGCAGTGATGGCCGCCGCTCCCACGCCCGGGCAGCGCAGCCTGGCGCGCCGCTTCGGGCGCGCGCTCGAGACGTATATCGCGCTGCCCCTGTTCGCGCTGCTGCCGCTGGCGGCGCTGTGGCTGACCACGTTCCACGTCATCGACGCCGAGCGCCGCGCAGCGGTCGATGCCGCGCGCGACGCGGCGCGCGAACAGGTCGACACCTACGAAGCGCAGATGGCGCGCAACCTGAACGCGATCGACCAGACGCTCAAGGTGGTCAAGTACGCCGTCGAATTGAACGGCGCCCGGGCCGCCCTGCCCGCGCTGCGCGGCCAGGGCCTGCTGCCGCCGGGGCTGGTGTTCCAGGTCAGCGTCGCGGACCGCGACGGCAAGGTCGTCGACAGCAACCCGGCGTCCGGCATGGCCGACGTGGCCGCCGAATCCTGCTTCAAGGCGCAACAGCGCGAGGAAGGCGGCGACCCCTGCGTCAGCCAGACCCGCGGCGAGCCGGCCGCCGTGCAGGCCGGCCGTGCCGAAGCGCACCTGCGCTTCACGCGCCGCATCAACGACGGCTACGGCCGCTTTGCCGGGATCGCCATCGTCGAAGTCGATCCGGCCTATTTCACCAGTTCCTACGAGCGCTCGCGCGAAGGCGAGCTGGGCCTGCTGGCGCTGGTCGGCAGCGACGGCGTGGCGCGCGCGCTGCGCATCGGCGAGCAGGTCTCCTGGGGCCAGCGCATCGCGCTGACGAGCTTCGGCGAGCAGGTCACCCTGCCGCATCCGACCGCGCCGGACAACGTGGCGCGCTATGCCAGCGTGCGCCGCCTGCACGGTTTTCCCCTGAGCGTGGTGGTCGGCCTGGCCGAGCGCGAGCAGATGGCGCAGTACCAGCAGCACCGCCGCAACTACCTGGCGGCGGCATGGGCCGGCAGTGCCCTGCTGGTGGCGCTGGTGGCCATGATCAGCGCCTGGTCCTGGCAGCTGGCCAAGGCGCGCCGGCGCGAACGGCGCGCCCAGGAAACCTATGCGGCGGCGTCGGAAGCGAGCCTGGATGCCGTGTTCGTGCTGCGCACCGTGGCCGGCCCCGACGGCGCCATCGCCGACTTCCTCGTCGAGCACACCAACAGCCGCGCCGAGCAGCTCACCGGCATCGCCAAGAACGCGATGATCGGCCGCATGCTGGGCGCGCTGATGCCCTTCTACCGCACCAACGGCATGTTCGAGCAGCTGCTGCGGGTGGTCGCCGAGGGCAAGGTAATGGAAACCGAGTGGCAGGCCCAGACCGGTCCCGCGGCCGGCCACTGGCTGCAGCGCCAGTTCGTGCCGGTCGAGGGCGGCGCCGTGGCCATGGTGCGCGACATCACGGAGCGCAAGCGCACCGAGGAACGCATCCGCCACATGGCCCACCACGACGAATTGACGGGCCTGCCGAACCGCAGCCTGATCCGCGACCGCCTGGACGAGGCGATCCGCAACGCCCAGCGCGCCGACGGCCGCCTGGCGCTGGTATTCGTCGACCTGGACGGCTTCAAGCTCGTCAACGACGGCCTGGGCCACAACGCCGGCGACGAGCTGCTGCAGGTCGTGGGCGGACGGATGCAGGCCTGCCTGCGCCGCACCGACACGCTGGGCCGCATGGGCGGCGACGAATTCGTGATCCTGCTGCCCGACGTGCAGGACAACCCGCTGGCGCTCACGCCGCTGCTGGAAAAGATCCGCCAGGCCGTCACCGAGCCGGTGCAGATCGGCGAGCAGGCCGTGCGGGTCAGCTGCAGCATGGGCGTGGTGAGCTACCCGCGCGACGGCGCCGACCCCAAGACCCTCATGATGAACGCCGACGCGGCCATGTACCGCGCCAAGGAGCTGGGCAGCAACAACTTCCAGTTCTACACGCGCGAGATGAATGCCAGCGTGGAGGAAAAGCTGGTCCTGCTGGAAGGCATGCGCAAGGCGATGGAGGCGACGCTGCTGTATTCGGGCATGGCGCAGCCGCCCAGCACGCCGGCCGGCAGCTTCCACCTGCTGTACCAGCCCAAGGTGGACCTGCACACGGGCCGCCTGTTCGGCGTCGAGGCCCTGATCCGCTGGCGCCATCCGGAACACGGGCTGGTGCCGCCGCCGCGCTTCATCGGCCTGGCCGAGGAATCGGGCCTGATCGTCGCCCTGGGCGAATGGGTCGTGCGCACCGCCTGCCGCCAGGCCCAGGCCTGGGCCGCGGCCGGCCTCGATGCGCTGACGGTGTCCGTCAACGTGTCGGCGCGCCAGTTCGAGGAAGCGCGCCTGGTCGAACGCATCGCCGGCGCGCTGCACGATTCCGGCCTGCCGCCGTCGGCGCTCGAGCTGGAAGTGACGGAAAGCCTCCTGATGCGCGATTTGAGCGGGGCCGTCGATCGCATGCGCGAACTGAAGGCGATGGGCGTGTCGCTGTCGATCGACGACTTCGGCACCGGCTACTCGAGCCTGTCGGCCCTGAAGTCCTTCCCGATCGGCACCCTCAAGATCGACAAGTCCTTCGTGCGCGACCTGGCCCATGACGCGGACGACCAGGCCATCGCGCTGGCCGTGATCTCGCTGGGCCACCGCCTCGGCCTGCGCGTGATCGCCGAAGGCGTGGAGACCGAGGAGCAGCGCGACTTCCTGCGCGCGCACGGCTGCGACGAAATGCAGGGCTACCTGTTCAGCCCCCCGGTGCCGCCGGAACGCATCGCCGAGATGCTGAGCGCCCAGCGGCGCCAGCCGCGCGCCCACGCCGCGCTGGCGGAATGAGGCCTGCCATGCGCTTCGTCGACCTGGTCTTCGGCCTCGATCCGCGCATGCGCCGCATGCTGCGCTACTGGGTCGCCACCGCCTGCCTGTACGCCTTCTTCGCGCTATTGATGCTGCTGTACTCGACCACGGGCCTGGTGTCGCGCGACAGCCTGCTGCCGCTGGCCGCCTACACCGTCGCGACGGTGGTGGTGTCGTATGCGCTGATCCGCGGCAGCGCGCGCCTGGGGCTGGCCCCGACCACGCTCGCCACGCTCCAGGGCCTGCTGGGGATCGGCTGCAACGTCTGGGCGTATTCGATCGCCGGACCGCTGCGCGGCGCGACGCTGATGGGACTGATGGTGGTGGTCGTGTTCTGCACCTTCGCGCTGGGGCCCGGACAGACGCTGCGCCTGGCCGTCGTCGGCCTGGCCGGCCTGGGCGCCACCATGTACTGGCACCAGGCCCACGACCCGTGGCACTACCCGCCCGAAGTCGAGGCGGTGACCTTCGCCATCATGGCCGCCTGCTCGCTGGCGGTGACCTTCCTCACCGGCGAGATGAGCAAGCTGCGCGCGCGCCTGACGCACCAAAAGGCGGAGCTGGAAAAGGCGCTGGGCACGATCCGCACGCTCGCCACGGTCGACGACCTGACGGGCCTGGCCAACCGCCGCCACATGAACGAGGCGCTGGGACGCGAGCAGCGGCGCGCGCCGGGCGGGCGTCCGACCTGCGTCGCCCTGCTCGACATCGACCACTTCAAGCGCATCAACGACCTGCACGGCCATGCAGCCGGCGACGCCGTGCTGCGCCTGTTCGCGCGCACGGCGCGCGCGCGCCTGCGCGACACCGACATGCTGGCGCGCTGGGGCGGCGAGGAATTCCTGCTGATGCTGCCCGATACCGACCCGATCGACGCGGCCGCCCTGCTCGAGCGCATGCGCGCCGACGTCGCCGCCGTCACGCTGCCGGACATCGACCCGACGCTGCGCATCACCTTTTCCGCCGGCCTGGCCACGCGCCGCGGCAGCGAGGCGCTGACCGACACCGTCAACCGCGCCGACAAGGTGCTGTACCAGGCCAAGGCGGCCGGCCGCAACCGGGTGGTCGCGGCCTGACTCAGGCCTTCGCGTTCGTCCCCGCGCGCAGGCGCGCGATCAGCGCATCCGGGTCGGCATCCGTCTGCAGCAGCGCCGCATGGGCGGGACGCACGAAGCCCTGCTCCACCATGTGGCCGACGAAACTCACCAGGCCGTCATAGAAGCCGGCCACGTTGAGCAGGCCGATGGGCTTGGCGTGGATCCCCAGCTGGGCCCAGGTGACCATCTCGAACAGCTCTTCCAGCGTGCCCATCCCGCCAGGCATGGCGATGAAGCCTTCGGCCAGCTCCGCCATCATCGCCTTGCGCTCGTGCATGTCCTTCACGACGAACAGGCGCGTGAGGCCCGCGTGGCCCACCTCGCGTTCGACCAGCGCCTTCGGGATCACGCCGGTCGCTTCGCCGCCCAGGCGCAGCACTTCGTCCGCGATCACGCCCATCAGGCCCACCTTGCCGCCGCCGTAGACGAGGGCGATATTGTGTTCGACGAGGGCGCGCGCCAGCGCGCGGGCGGCGTCGGCATAGCGGGGATCGGCGCCGGGATTGGCGCCGCAGTAGACGGCGATCGATTTCATGGGGGTCCTTGCTTATTCCTGCCCGGCCTGGGCCGGCATTTTCTTGAGGTAGTCGTCCGACAGGCGCTCGAACAGCGCGTGTGTCTCGCCGCGCAGGTAGGGGCCCACCATCGACAGCACCTGGTAGCAGCCGCGCGCCAGCGCGTCGGCGATGGCCTGCTGCTCGCTGTACTTGCGCGGGTTGCGCACGTATTCGTAGGACAGCCAGTAGGTGGCGACGACCACCATGTTCGTGGCCATGGCGCCGATCTGGGCGTCGCTGGCTTCCAGCGACCCTTCGCTGCGCAGGTCTTCGCACAACTGGCGCGCCACCTTGATCTTGTGCGCCAGGATCGCCTTGAAGTGCAGTTCCAGCTTGCGGTTGCGCGACAGCAGGTCGTTCAGGTCGCGGTAGAAGAAGCGGTACTTCCAGATCAGTTCGAACATCAGGTGCAGATAGGTCCACACGTCCTGCATGTTCGAGCGGCGCCCGGCCGGCACCGTCAGGATGCGCTCGATCTCGGCCTCGAACTGCACGAAGATCGAATTGACGATGTCGTCCTTGTTGCGGAAGTGGTAATACAGGTTCCCCGGAGAGATGTTCATCTCTTCGGCGATCACCGTGGTGGTGATGTTCGGTTCGCCGAACTCGTTGAACAACCGGAGCGACAGCTCGAGGATGCGTTCGCGGGTCCGGCGCGGCGCTTTTTGTTGCATGGGTGGGTGCCTGGGTGGAGTCACCCGCAAGGATAACATCGACCGGCCCCCGCCACCACCTGGAGCGCCTGACAACACCCTCATGGCGGCGTTGCATCGTCTCGCCGTACAACGCGTGCTGTCTTCGACGATGCGCCTTGCCATGAGGGTGTTGTCAGGTGCTCCTCATGATGGCGCGCTGCCGCTGCAGCAGGAAGGCCTCGCGCACCGCGCCGCGCAGGGCCGCGGCGTCCCAGGGCTTGGCATAGGCGCGGTCGACCACGCCCGTGGCCTCGGCCTGCTCGATCGCCGCGCGGTCCGTCTCTCCCGACAGGATCAGGCGCGCGCAGGCCGGGTGCGCGGCCCGCACGCGCGCCAGCAGCGCCGTCCCCGCCAGGTCCGGCATGTTCTGGTCGGACAGCACCACGTCCATGCGCCGCCGCGCCAGCAGCGCCAGCGCCTCGCCCGCCGAACGCGCCGTCAGCAGGCGGTAGCGCGCATCGGCCAGCACGTCGGCGAGCACGTCCAGCATGAAGGCGTCGTCGTCGACCACCAGCAGGTTGCCGTCCGGGCCGGGCAGCACGGCCTCGATCTCGGCGCCGAAGCGCTCCGGATCGTCCGCTCCGCCGGCGCAGGCATCGAAGCCGGCGCGCAGCAGCGCCGCGCGTTCGCCCGGATGGCGGTCAGCGGCGCCGAGCGCCACCAGCGACATGTCGAGGCAGGCGCGGTCCGCGCGCAGCAGTAGCGCCAGCGCGCCGGCGCCCAGGTCCGGCAACCGCAGGCTGCAGGCGACCAGGTCGGGCCGGCGCGCGCTGGCAAGCTCCAGGCCGTCGATGCCGCCCGTGGCTTCGAGCACCTCGTGGCCGCGCGCGCGCAGCTGCCAGGCCATCAGCACGCGGCTGGGCGGGTGGTGGTCGACGAGGAGGATGCGTGCCATGCGGGTTCCGGGAACAGGAGTCTTCCCGGCCAACTGTAACATGACACACGAAAAGAAGTAACAATGTTTACACTGCTGTCGTGCTGGGCGCCGGCGCCCGCAGGGCCGCCAGTTCGCGCATCACCTCGCCCAGCACGCGCGGATTGCTGCCCAGCGCCACGTGGCCGATGCCGCCGAAGGCGATGTTGCGGGCGCCCGGCAGGACGCTCGAGGTCTGCGGCGCCACGATATTGTCGTGGTGCGTGTAGATGGAGGTGATCAGGGCGCGGGTCGCCGGGCTTTCGCTTGCCGCCAGCGCGCGCAGCCAGTCGCTGCCCTGCGCTTCCTCGTCGCCGGTGCCGCGACGCATCTGCAGCGCATTGATCCCCGGGCCCAGGTTCGCCAGCGCCGTGCCGTGGTGCGGCGTGCCCAGCGTGATGATCCGCGCCACCTTGCCGCTGCCGTGCGCGCGCACGTAGGCCCGCGCCACCAGTCCGCCCATGCTGTGGCCGACGATCGCCACGCGCGCCGCGCCCGTCGCCGCCAGCAGTTCGCGCACGCGCCGGTCGACGGACGGCACGTAGGCATCGATGTCGCCGCCGACGGGTTCCAGGTCGACGCCGGCATGGCTGATGCCGGCCGCGTCCAGCAGGGGCACCAAGTGCGCCCAGTAGCCCGCGTTGCAGCCGTAGCCGTGCACCAGCAGCACGGGCGGATGCGCGCCGCCGGCATGGATGCGCATGGCGGCGCGCCCGCGCGGCATGTGCCAGTGCGAGACCAGCATGCTGGCCCCGAATTCCTCGGCGAACAGGCGCAGCGCGCCGCGCGCGCCGAGGCGGTGCGCGTCCGGCGTGGCGCTGGCCGCGCGCGCCGCCATGCGGAAGTTGTTCAGGTTGATGAGGAGGCGCGCGAGCGCCACGGCGGCGATGCCGGCCGCCAGCGCCAGCCAGGCCGGCGCGCCGAGCGCCCACGCGATCGCGGCGACAGCGAGCGCCGCCAGCGCCTGCACCAGCAGGATCAGCTGCAGCAGGCGGCGCGCGCTGGCGATCATGGCCGTTCGCGCATCATCTGGCGCGCGATGCCGCGCAGGATGTTGACTTCTTCCGTCTCCAGCCCCGTGCGTGCGAACAGGCGCTTCAGGCGCGGCATCAGCTTCTTCGGATTGTCGGCATTCAGGAAGCCGATCGCCACCAGCGCCTCTTCCAGGTGTGCGTACATGCCCTCCACCTGCGCCATGCTGGCCGCTTCGCCATGGAAGCCGATGCCTTCCTGGGTGCGGTTCTCGCCCTGGGCCGCCAGGCGGCATTCGTAGGCCAGCACCTGGGCCGCCTGCGACAGGTTCAAGGACGCATACTCCGGATTGGCCGGGATGTTGATCAGCACGTTGCAGCCCTCGACGATGTCGTTCGGCAGGCCGACGCGCTCGTTGCCGAGGATGAGGGCCGGGCGCAGGTCCGCGTCCTGCGCCACGTGCGCCGAGAAACCGCGCGGCGCCCACACGGGCGGCGAGAATTCGCGCAGGCGGGCCGAGACGGCGGCGGCGAAATTGCAGCCGTCCAGCGCCTCGCCGATGGTCTGCACGATGCGCGCCCCCTGCAGCACGTCGATGGCGCCGCTGGCAAAGGCGACGGCCTCGGCATCCTGCAGCGGATCGGCGCAGCGTGGCGCCACCAGCACCAGGTCGGAAAAGCCCATCGTCTTCATGGCGCGCGCCACCGAACCGACATTGCCGGCGCGGCTGGTTTCAACTAACACAAAACGCAGGCGTTTGAAAAGAGACGTATCAAGTTCGTTCGGGTTCATTTACAATAGCGGCATCGCGCGGTGACGAGCGTTGAAATCGAGACAAGGCTACAGCAGCCAGGCTCGCGATTTTAACGGCTTCGGCACCGCTTTGCTCTTTATAATTTTCTCTCGTTCAGATCGTTCACGGCGCGTTGGCGCGGTGGGCGTCAGCATTTTTTACGGAAGCTTTCATGCACCCAATGCTCAATACGGCCATCAAGGCCGCCCGCCGCGCCGCGACCGTCATCAACCGTGCCTCGTTTGACCTCGATCGCATCACCATCAGCGAAAAGAGCCATAACAACTTCGTCACCGACATCGACCAGGCATCGGAACAGGCGATCATCGAGACGCTGCTGAAAGCCTACCCCGATCACGCGATCCTGGGCGAAGAAAATGGCGCTTCCAGCAACCTGAACGACGAGAGCGAGTACGTCTGGATCATCGATCCCATCGACGGCACCACCAACTTCCTGCACGGCTACCCCAACTACTGCATCTCGATCGCGCTGCAGCAGCGCGGCGTGATCACCCAGGCCGTCATCTACGACCCCGTCCGCAACGACCTGTTCACCGCCACCAAGGGCGGCGGCTCCTACCTGAACGACAAGCGCATCCGCGTGCGCAACCCGGACCGCATCAACAAGGCCCTGATCGGCTCCGGCCACGGCGCCGAGCCGCGCGACCTGGCCGAATACCTGCGCATGTACGAAGTCGTCGCGCCGCGCTGCCATGGCGTGCGCTCCGGTGGCTCGGCCGCGCTGGAACTGGCCAACGTCGCCGCCGGCCGCCTCGACGGCTTCTTCGAAAAGGGCTTGAAGGTGTGGGACATCGCCGCCGGCTCGCTGCTGGTCACGGAAGCGGGCGGCATCGTCGGCGAATTCAACGGCGAATCGCAATACCTGCACAAGGGCGACGTGATCGCCGCCGGCCCGAAGGTCTTCGCCGGCATGGTCAACCTGCTGTCCCCGTTCGCCTGAAACCGTCCCATCCCTGCCGAAGTGCCTGGTCCGCCGTTCGGCCGACGGCGGGGTTCGCGCCTTTCGCGTAGAATAGGTGTCCGTGTAAGGAAGGCCGCGGGCCTGCTCGGCCGCGCGGCCCTCCGCCGCAAGCCTCGTTCGAGCCCGCCACTGCCCCCAGGGCCATGTCTCTTCGCCGCACTAGCCTGTCCAATGATCACACAACGGGCATGGGCTGCGCTGTAATTTCCACAGCGAAACATTTTTAACTATAATGCCGCGTACCTGTGACATTCCGTCCGTGGTGCGTCTTGGCGTGCCGGCTCCAGTACCGGCCGCCCTGTGTTGTATAACCGATCGGCTGGACTGGCGCCCCCAGGGCGACGCGCCGATCCCAACAGAAAACTTATGTCATTCAATACTCTCGGTCTGTCCGACGCCATCGTGCGCGCCGTCACTGAAGCGGGCTATACCGCTCCGACCCCGATCCAGGCACAGGCCATCCCGGCCGTCCTCGGCGGTGGCGACCTGCTGGCCGGCGCCCAGACCGGCACCGGCAAGACCGCCGGCTTCACGCTGCCCGTGCTGCACCGCCTGTCGACCGACAAGGTGGGCGCGGCGCTGACCAACAAGACCTCCAAGCGCGCCATCCGCGCGCTGGTGCTGGCCCCGACCCGCGAACTCGCCGCCCAGGTCGAGGAAAACGTCCGCATCTATTCCAAGTACACGAACCTGAGCTCGGCCGTCATCTTCGGCGGCGTGGGCATCCACCCGCAGATCAAGCTGCTCGCCAACGGCGTCGACATCCTCGTCGCCACCCCGGGCCGCCTGCTCGACCACGTGTCCCAGGGCACCATCAAGCTCGACAAGGTCGAGATCCTGGTGCTGGACGAAGCCGACCGCATGCTGGACATGGGCTTCATCCACGACATCCGCAAAGTGCTGGCCGTGCTGCCGCCGAAGCGCCAGAACCTCCTGTTCTCGGCCACCTTCTCGGACGAGATCAAGGCCCTGGCCGACCGCCTGCTGGACAACCCGGCCATGATCGAAGTGGCGCGCCGCAACTCGACCGTCGAAGTCATCGCCCAGAAGATCCACCCGGTCGACCGCGACAAGAAGCACCCGATGCTGGCGCACCTGATCAAGACCAACGACTGGAAGCAGGTGCTGGTGTTCACCCGCACCAAGCACGGCGCCAACAAGCTCGTCGAACAGCTGGGCAAGGACGGCATCGGCGCGATGGCGATCCACGGCAACAAGAGCCAGTCGGCGCGCACCAAGGCGCTGGCCGAGTTCAAGGACGGCAGCCTGACGGCCCTGATCGCGACCGACATCGCGGCACGCGGCATCGACATCGACCAGCTGCCGCACGTGGTCAACTACGACCTGCCGAACGTGCCGGAAGACTATGTGCACCGCATCGGCCGTACGGGCCGCGCCGGCGCCACCGGCCAGGCCGTGTCGCTGGTCTGCGTCGACGAGCACCAGATGCTGAAGGACATCGAAAAGCTGATCAAGCAGACGCTGCCGCGTGAAGTGATCACGGGCTTCGAGCCGGATCCGACCGCCAAGGCGCAGCCGATCCAGCTGCGCAGCGGCGCGCCGAGCCATGGGAACGGCCGCGGCGGCCGTCCGGGCGGCGGTGGCCGTCCTGCCGGCGGCAACGGCGGCAACAAGCCGCGCACCCAGGCAGCCCCGGGCGGCCAGCGCAGCGGCGGTGGCGGCAATGGCGCCCGTACCGGTGGCAATGGCGGCGGCGCAGCCCTGCTGGGCGGCCGTCCGCAAGCTGCCGGCCGCGGCAATGGTGGCACTGGCGGCAACGGTGGCGGCAACCGCGGCCAGGGCCGCGGCCCGCGCCCGGCCGGCCAGCGTTCGGGTGGCGACCGCTAAGCCTCAGCTTCCTACCGGATACACCGTCGCCCCTGCGCAGGCAGGGGCCCAAGCTTGCATGCACCGTGACAGCGCTTGCAGACATTGGGCCCCTGCCTGCGCAGGGGCGACGTCGCTTTCTGGTTCGTCGATACAAATATTTGAGTACTCAAGCACTTTACAACGATTGTATCCGGATATATATTTGAGTACTCAATCATCTCTCAAAGGTAAGCTGCGATGAGTACCGACACCCTCACCACCGAATTCGCCCTGCGCATGTCGCGCGCCTGGGCCACGCTGCAGCGCCGCCTGGACAATGCGCTGGGCGGCCACCACGGCATCAGCTTCGCCGACTACCAGCTGCTGCTGCAATTGCAGCGCGCCCCGGGAGGACGCCTGCGCCGCGTCGACCTGGCCGAGAAGCTGGGCTTGACGGCCTCCGGCGTCACCCGCTCGTTGCTGCCGCTGGAAAAGATCGGCCTCGTCGCGCGCCAGAGCGATCCCCGCGACGCCCGCATCGGCTACGCCCTCGTCACGCCGGCCGGAAGCGAACTGGTCACGAACGCCACCGTCGTGGTCGACAACGTCAGCCGCGCCGTGCTGGGCGGACCGTCGCGGGCCCAGCTCGAGGCGACCTCGGCCCTGCTGGCGCAGATCGCCGGCGTGCAATCCACCGTATCGTCCCCAGTGTCACCGGCGCCGACAGGCAGTTGAGCACCGGTCCGACAGCGGCACGGGTGACACGCGGCTGCAGGAACACGGCGGATCGGATAGCATGTCGGCCTGTTTCCATTTAGTTAAGCAAAGACCGCCATGCCACGATTCGCCGCCAACCTGAGCCTGCTGTTTCCCGAACTGGGCTTCCTGGAACGTTTTGCCGCCGCGCGCGAGGCCGGCTTCGACGGCGTCGAGTTCCTGTTTCCCTACGCGTTCGAGCCGGAACAGATCGCCGGCCGCCTGCAGCGCTACGGGCAGGAACTCGTGCTGTTCAACCTGCCGGCCGGCGACTGGGTGGCTGGAGAACGGGGCATGGCCTGCGATCCGCGCCGCATCGGCGAATTCCAGGACAGCGTGGAGCTGGCGCTCGAATATGCCGTGGACCTGGGCGTCAAGCGCATGCACTGCCTCGCGGGCAAGCAGCACCCGGCCGTGTCGGCCGAGCGGGCCCATGCCACCTTCGTCGACAATCTGCGCTTCGCGGCAGGCAAGCTGGCGCCGCACGGCATCGAGCTGCTGATCGAGCCGATCAACGACCGCGACGTGCCCGGCTACTTCCTCACGCGCAGCAGCCAGGCCGCGGCCATCATCGCCGAGTGCGCCGTGCCCAACCTGTTCCTGCAGTACGACGTCTACCACATGCAGCGCATGGAAGGCGACCTGGCCAACACGCTGCGCACCCTGCTGCCGCTGATCCGCCACATCCAGATCGCCGACGTGCCGGGGCGCCACGAACCAGGCACGGGCGAGATCAACTATCCCTTCCTGTTCGACCTGCTCGACGAGCTGGGCTACGGGGGCTGGATCGGCTGCGAATACAACCCGCGCGGCGACACGGGCGCCGGCCTGGCCTGGCGCGATGCGCTCGGCACGCCTCGAACTTGACGCGCAGCAATATCCTCACAAAACGGGTTTGAAAGAATGGGGCTTTTCGGGCTCGGCCTTTTGCCGACCAGAAAGGACCCATGGACGTGCGCCGCATTCCCATCCTGTTTGTCCTCGGCGTCGCCCTGCTGCTGGGCGGCTGCGCGAGCACGGGCCAGGTCAGCCTGGCCGAAGTGCGCGAATTCGCCGACGCCTCGGCGCGGCTGGGCGGCTACGGCGAACTGTCGCGCCGCTACCGCGACACCTACGAGCGCGAGCAACCCTATTTGTCGCCGGCCGCCGACCGCATTGCCCGGGAAAACGATGCGCGCCGGCGCGCCGTCTACGACGACTTCGTCAGTATCCAGAAAAGCGTGGTGCTGTACATGCAGACGCTCAGCGTGCTGGCCGGCGACGTGCGCTACGACCTGTCCGACCGCATCGACGACCTCGGCAATGGCCTGAAGGCGAATGCGGAATCCGGCTTGCAGCAGCGCCAGATCGCCGCCTACACGGGCCTGACGCGCCTGCTCACGCGCGTGATCGCCTCCAACTACCAGAACCGCAGCGTGGAAACGATGGTGCGCGACGGCGATGCCGACGTGCAGGTGCTGCTGGACGCGATGATCGCCCTCACGCGCCTGTATGCCAAGACCAACGAGAACGAGAAGAAGACGGTGCTCGGCATCTTCGACGTCGAGATCCCGTTCTCGGCCAGGAACGCGGACCGCATGCTGGTGACGCTGGCCAAGGTCCACTACCTGAACAAGTCGACCGAATACCGCCTCGTCGACAAGCGCTACGCCGTCGCCCTGCAGGGACTGACCAAGGTCGCGCTGGGCCACCAGAAGATGCGCGAGCACCTGAACGATTTGCGCAGCGACGAGTTCCGCAAGCAGCTGGCGGCCTACGTCCGCGACCTGCGCAACCTGCGCGATGCCCTGTCCGAATGACCCGAGGAGCCCAGCATGACGAGCGATCCCTCCAAGCCGAAAGTGCCGACGCCGCCACCGGCTCCGCCTTCTCCCGGCGAAGCGATGGCCAGCGCGCGCCAGGTCGAGGAACTGGCCGACCGCCTGTCCGCCTGCGCCGACAGCATCCACGAGCGCGTGATGCGCGACATCCGCCGCCACGGCGGCGGCACCGTGCCCGACTCGGAACAGGCCGCCGCCCGCGCCCTGCTCGATGCCGAGATCGAGCTGCGCCAGCGCGCCAGCCGCCTGTATGCGGACGCCGCCGCCTGCATCGTTGCCGGGCTCGGCCGGCCGCAGGCCCAGCTCGTCAAGCTGACGGCGGACGCGGCTGTCAAGATCCGCCACATCACCCGCATCGGCGACGGCATCACGCTCGTCGCGCGCCTGCTGGGCCTGGCAGCGGCGGCGGCGTCGACCGATCCCGTGGCGATCCTGGCGGCGGTCGACCGGCTCAAGACCCACCTGGACACGGTGGCGGTGCACACGCCGCCGGCGTCGGCCTAATGCAATAGCTGAACGACGTCGCCCCTGCGAAGGCAGGGGCCCAATTTCTGCTTGCGTCGTCGATGCGCCAGCAAGATTGGGCCCCTGCCTGCGCAGGGGCGACGCGTTGATAGTTAAATCTGGCAATTCAGCACATATGCTGCCCGCCATTGATGGCCAGGTTGGCGCCGGTCATGAACCCGGCTTCCTCGGACGCCAGGTAGGCGACCAGGCCGGCGATCTCGTCCGGCTCGCCCAAGCGGCCCATCGGGATCTGCGGCAGGATCTTGTCGCGCATGACCTCGACCGGCACCGCCTCGACCATGCGCGTGCGCAGGTAGCCCGGCGACACCGTGTTCACGGTAATCCCGTGGCGCGCCATTTCCAGAGCCAGCGCCTTCGTGAAGCCATGCATGCCGGCCTTGGCGGCGGAGTAATTCGCCTGGCCGAAGGCGCCCTGCTGGCCGTTGACGGAAGAAATATTGATGACCCGGCCCCAGCGCTGCGCCATCATGGGCTCGATCGCCTGCTTGGTCATGTTGAAGACGCTGTCGAGGTTGGTGTTCAGCACGCCCTGCCAATCCTCGCGGCTCATCTTGCGCAGGCTGCGGTCGCGCGTGATGCCGGCGTTATTCACCAGCACGTCGAGCCGCCCCATGTCGGCCAGCAGTTTCTGCACCATCCATTCACAGTCGCCGTAGTCCGTCACGTCGACCTTGAAGGCGGTGAAGTGATAGCCGTCGTCGCGCTGGGCTGCCAGCCACGCTTCCGGCGTCGCATTGCCCGGCGAGTACGTCACCGCCACCTGGTAGCCCTCCGTCTCCAGGCGCCGGCAGATCGCCGTCCCCAATCCGCCCATTCCTCCAGTCACCAAAGCCACTTTGTCTGCGCACATAGCTCTTCGTCCCGTGTCATTCCGCCGCGCGGGCTGCGCAGCAGGAGACATCGAGTCTAGGAGCTCGGACAAAGCGGTTTTTGCGCAGAATCAAAATCCAGCCAGTCATTTTAGGCTGGCTGGATACGCGCTCTGGATGACGCGGTAACTGCTCAGTGGATAATGTCCGGAGCGGTGGACGGATCGAAATCGGCCCAGTCGCCATCGACGATATTGCCGCTGGCGCGCTCGATCTGGGTGGCGCCGAGGCCGCGCAGCACGTCGACCGCCCGCCCTTCCTGGCCCGCGTCGTCGAAGGCGACGGCGACCAGCATGCCGGCATGGCGGTTCTCGACGGGGGCGCGGCCGCCCTCTTCCCGCTCGCCGGCATCCTTCATCTTGGAAAAGCTGAACAGCGAGCCGACGTGGGCACCGACGAGGCCGCCGACCACGGGACCGATCGGGCCCGTGACGGGCGCCGTGGCCGCGCCGGCGACGGCGCCGACGGCAGCGCCCGCCGCCGCACCCTGGGCCACGCCCTCCGGCGATTCCTTGGCGCCGGGCGACGTGATGTGGTCGCCGCCGAGCGGCGTCATGTCGTGCTGGCCCGGCTGGCTCAGGTAGAACCCGCTGATGCGCTCGCTATCGAAACCGGCGTCGACGAGGGCGCGGCGCGCCCGCTCGACGTCATCCTGAAGCTGGAAGTGCCCTGCAATGATCCTGGACATGGCTGAACTCCTCGTGCACCCGATGAGCTGCATGATGCGCGTGCCCGCCCGCCGGGTCTGTACGCGGCCGCACGCAGCCCGCTCCCGCCGGCGTCAGGCGCGCTAATTCCATTGTCCGTAGACCGCGCCGTAGTGGACGGGTTCCGGCGCCGGGGCCGCGAACCAGTCGCGCGGGTCGACGCGGAAATAGGCCTGGAACTCGGCATACAGTTCCGGGTGGCGCGCCGCCAGCGCATGGGGCTGCTCGAAGAAGCTCTCGGTGGCGACGGCAAAGAACTCGGCCGGGTTGGTGGCGCCGTAGGGGTCGAGCACGTCGCGCTGGCCCCAGTAGGTGTCGCGACGCAAGAGGGCGAAGTCGCGCGACAGGGTTTCCGACCAGCGCCGGTAGCGCTCGGCGCTGCCGAGCAGGGGCGCGCCGTTGTTGCTGCCCGATTCGCTGTCGAGCTGGTGGGCGAATTCGTGCAGCACGACGTTGTGGGTGCCGTGCGCCGGCAGCCCGGCGCGGCGCACGTGTTCCCATGACAGGATCACGCGGCCGTCGCCCCAGGACTCGCCCAGCAAGTCCTGGCGCGTCTCCGTGACGACGCCGGCCTCGTCGGCCTCCTTGCGCGGCACCAGGAAGGCGCCCGGGTACACGAGCACGGCGTGCAGGCCCGGATAGACTTCCGTGCGGCGATTCAGCAGCAGCAGGCAGGCCTGGGCGGCGATCGTCACGCGCATTTGCTCGGTGACCTCGAGCCCGGCGCAGCCGACGAAGGTCTTCTGGTGCAGGAACTGCTTGACCAGGCGCTGCAGCTGCTGCCGCAGGGCGGGCGACATGCCGCGGTACTGGTCGACGTTGCGCTCGATGTAGCCGAGCTGGACCGCATCGAGCGGGCGGTCCAGCACCCGGCGCAGGCGCCAGCGCGGCAGCAGCCAGGCCAGCAACAGCGCGCCGGCGAGGGCGGCACAGACGAGAGCGGCTTCCATCGGGCCTCCCGGATCGTTGGTGCCGGGCTCAGGCGCCCGCGCGGCCGAAATGCGCTTCGACGTCGTCGGCGCTGCCGATCAGCCGGCCGCCGATGAACACTTGCGGCCAGGTCATCTGGCCGGACACGGCGCGCAGCACGCTGGTATTGATCTTGGCGTCCTGCGAAATATCGGTGAACACGATGCCATTCTCCTTGAGCACGGCCTTTGCGCGCGCGCAGTGTGGGCAACCCGGTTTGGAGAACATGACCACGGGTTCCGGCGCCTGGGCATCCGGATTGATATAGCGGAGCATCGTGTCGGCGTCGGAGACCTCGAACGGATCGCCCTCCTTGTCCGGCTCGATGAAGACCTTGTCGATGATGCCGTCCTTGACGAGCATCGAATAGCGCCAGGAGCGCTTGCCGAAGCCGAGGTCGCGCTTGTCGACCAGCAGGCCCATGCCTTCCGTGAAGTCGCCGTTGCCGTCCGGGATCATCGTGATGTTGCCCGCTTCCTGGCCGCCCTGCCAGGAATTCATGACGAAGGCATCGTTCACGGAGATGCACAGGATGTCGTCGACGCCGTTGTCGCGGAAGGCCGGCGCCAGTTCGTTATAGCGCGGCAGGTGGGCCGACGAACACGTCGGGGTGAAGGCGCCGGGAAGTGCGAACACGACCACGGTCTTGCCCTTGAACAGTTCGGCACTCGTCATGTCGCGCCATTGGTCGTTGGGCCGCGTCTTGAACGTTACGTCGGGGACCGGCTTTCCTTCCAGTGATTCGGCATTCGGTAACATGGATTCTCCTCATCGATCGCAGGGCGCAATGCGCCGCCTGCACGGCATATGCGTACCCTTGCTGAGTTTTCAATTGCTGATTTAGAAAAAAAATCGCCACCCGGCCGAAAGGCGGGGTGGCGCGGGATGGGGTGCGGCCTTGACCGGGCCGTCGTACGGGCCCGGGGGGCAAACCCTTATTTGCCGACCTGGCTCGGGGCCGGGCCGAACAGTGCGGCGACCAGCGGGTCGCGGCTGACCGGGCTGCGGTTCACGCGGATCGCGTAGTGGGTGTCGTCGGCCAGGATATGGAAGTGGCGGCCGGTGCCGGCCATGCTCTGCTCGCGCAGGCCCGGACGTTCCTTGCGCGGGGCGGCGCCTTCGCGCTTGGGCTGGCAGATCGCGCCCAGGAAGGCCTTGACGCGATCCGGGTCCGGCGAAATACGGTAGACGGCCTTGCCGAGGTAGGTCGCGGTGCCTTCGATATAGCGTGCCAGTTCGATCACGCCGGCCTCGCGCAGGTCGCGGATGTACTTGCGGGCGCCCGACGGCGAGAATTTCAGGAACCAGGCGATCTCGTCGGCCAGCATTTCGTGGGTCTGCAGCTCGCCAATCAGCTTCTGCATGTTCTCGATGCGGCGCTGGGTAGCCGAGGTCGAGCGGACGCGCTCGATCGGTGCCAGCGAAATCGGGGCGCGCTCGGTCGGCTGCGGTGGGACGCGCTCGATCAATGCAGAATTGCTGGAAGTGTGCACTGCGTTGAGGTCGCCTTGAACCGCATTGTGGTGAGTCGCTGCATGCATATTGGTTTACTCCGTATAAAAGACTGTGTTCTGGTGAGGCCCGGACCGTCTCGTGCTATGACCGTCTGTCAACAAGTCGGTTCCGCTTAACTAGGTACAAGATTGCCTGCCTCACCATTCCCGGTCTGTGCGCCATCCCACATTTCTAAAAATATCTGGAAGTAATTTTCTGGCATGGCGTATTGACACCGCTCTTCTGGAGAGCCTGCTTCCTCATGGTCGGTGCCCTGCGTTTGATCAGTGCCAGAAGTTGAACTCAGCGGATACGCTGCTATCCAACGAATGCCGGCGAGCGGCCGTGATGACAAAACGGCATCTGCGCATTCAATCGTGCGCGGGTTTGTTGTGGAGTTACAACAATATTTTTGGGGGCAAATTCGTGCGCAAAAACTGTGTCACCCTTCCCTACATGTGCTTTATGACATCCGTATTGCAGAGCCCATGCCGCCTATGGCACGCGTCATACCTATGTATAGCTGCAGCGGCCGCGATTTTCGGCGCTAATAGCAGCATGTACGACGTCATTCGTAACATTCTGAAACAAACGGCAATCATGGCAAAAAAAGCCATGTTGTAAGATAGCCACAACAGTCGGCGCTTAGTGCGCTAGCGCACTGACCCAAGAAAGCGCTGACTTGTAAGCTTGTCATCAACATCACTGCAAGGCATGCGATGTCAAGTACCTTTACAACTTATGGGAGTTACCTGTGAATAATACGAAGAAGATCGCCCTGGCCGTTGCCATCCTGTGCTCCGCCGCCGGTTCGGCGCTGGCTCAAGAATCCACGGCAGTCGTCAATCCGTCCTGGTATGTCGCACCGACCGTCGTCGGCATCAAGCCGGATGGCGATTTTGGCACCGACGATAAGGACTGGGGCGCCGGGTTGAAATTTGGCAAGGCAGTGCACCCGCTGTGGGACATCCAAGCTGGCGCCACCTGGGCCCGCTCGAAGGATGCCGGCAACGACTACCGCCAGGTCCTGGTAGGCGTTGACGCCCTGCTGATGCTGTCGCGCCAGAACTTCCGTCCGTTCCTGCTGGTCGGTGTCGGTGGCCAGCATGACCGCATGGGCCGTCCGGGCCGTGGTGTCGTCGACGGCTGGTCGCCGTACGCAACCGCCGGCCTGGGCTTCCAGGTTGGTATCAACGACCAGTGGTCGCTGCAGGCTGACGCCCGCGCCGTCAAGGGCTGGATCGACGACGAAGACAAGTTCGGCTTCGACAAGTCGCTCAACAAATACGTGTCGGTCAGCCTGAACTACGCCTTCAACCCGCCGCCGCGCCCGGCACCGGCACCGGCTCCGGCCCCGATCGCTGAAGCACCGGCACCGGCACCGGCTCCGGTCGCTCCGCCGCCGCCGCCGCCGGCACGTTTCGAGAAGGTCACCCTGGAAGCGACCAAGCTGTTCGCCTTCGACAGCGCGACCCTGAACCAGCCGATGCCCAAGCTGGATGAGATCGCCGCTGCCCTGCAGGCCGACCCGTCGATCACCGACGTCGAGATCAACGGCTACACCGACCGCCTGGGTTCGGACAAGTACAACCTGAAGCTGTCGGAGCGCCGCGCCAACGCCGTGCGCGACTACCTGGTCGCCAAGGGCATCGACGGCAACCGCCTGAAAGCCTACGGCAAGGGCAAGGCCAACCCGATCGTCACTGACTGCAACCAGAAGAAGAAGTCGGAGCTGATCGAGTGCCTGGCACCGAACCGCCGCGTGGAAGTCGAGCAGATCACCGTCGAACGCCGCGTCCAGTAATGCACGCATGACGGCAGGCTGCCGGCCCGGGTCCCCGGACCCTGCCGGCAGCCTGCCGCCGCGGCACCCGGTTTGCGGACCTTGGGTGCCGACCTGGGCACAGGCCCGTCCAACGCGCCTTCGGGCGCGTTGTTTTTTTTGGAGGACGTACGATGGCAGTACAAAACTGGGTTCCCTTCTCGCGCCAGCTCCTCCACGTGATGCGCTGCGCGATCACGGAATGGCTGGCGCACCGGGCTGCCAGCAAGGGTGCGGCCCTCGCCTATTACTCGCTGTTCTCGCTGGCGCCGATCCTCGTGCTGGTGATCGCGATCGCGGGCTTCTTCTATGGACAGGAAGCGGCGCAGGGTCAGCTGATCCATGAATTGCGCAATCTCGTCGGGCCACAGGGCGCGGAAACCATCCAGGCGATCCTGGCGGGCGCCCGCAACCACGAGAGCGGCCGGCTGGCGACGATCATCGCCTCGGTGCTGCTGGTGGTCGGCGCGACCAGCGCCTTTTCCGAACTGAAGGACAGCCTCGACGAGATCTGGGGCGTGCCACCGCCGGCCGACGCCAGCTGGTGGGATACGGTGCGCACGCGCCTGTTGTCCTTCGGCCTGATCCTGACGCTGGGCTTGCTGCTGATGACCTCGCTCGTGGTGTCGGCCGCGCTGACGATCGTCGAGACCTTCATCGGCAATATGTGGCAGTCGGCGACGATCGTGCTGGGCTGGGTGGCCTCCGCCTTCGGCTTCCTCGTGATCGCCGTCCTGTTCGGCGCCATCTACAAGCTGCTGCCGCGCATCAAGCTGTCCTGGCACGACGTGACGATCGGCGCCTTCGGCACTGCCGTCATGTTCACGCTGGGGAAGTATGCGATCGGCCTGTACATCGGCAACAGCAGCACGACGAGCAGCTTCGGCGCCGCCGGCTCGCTGATCGCCCTGCTGCTGTGGGTGTATTACTCGGCCCAGATCTTCTTCCTGGGCGCGGAGTTCGCCCGCCAGTATGCATTGCAGCTGGGCAGCCTGCGCAAGAAGGATGTGCCGGGTGCCAAGAAGCCGGATGAACGACGGGGCCCGAGCGCCGCCTGATCCGCCGTCCGCGGCACCAAACGACGAGGGCCGGACCGTTGCGAAACGGTCCGGCCCTTCTCTTTCTGGAAAGCGCCTGTGCGCTTACTCGCCCAGCAGCTCGGCGATGACTTCCATGCCCTCGACGCGCTCGGCCACGACCTTGATCACGACGACGACGGGTACGCCCAGCAGCAGGCCCCACATGCCCCACAGCCAGCCCCAGAACAGCAGGCTGACGAAGACGGCGGCCGGGTTCATCTTGGCGAACTTGCCCGTCATCCAGGTCGTCACGACCATGCCCACGAGGGTCGCGATCGCCAGCGAGGCACCCGCGACCAGCACCACCATCTGCAGCGACTCGAACTGCATGAAGGCGACCAGGCCCGTGACGGCGGTAATGAGGAGCGAACCGAAGTAAGGCATCACGTGGGTGACGCCGGCGAAGATCGCCCAGGCGCCCGCGTTCTCGATGCCGACGGCGCGCAGCACGCCCCACATCAGCAGCGCCAGCAGCGCATTGGTCACGAGCAGCATGAACATGTAGTTCTGGATCGAGGTGTTGATGTCCTCGAGGATGTGCACGGTCACCTTTTTCCTCGTCAGCGACGGTCCCGTCAGCTTGACGAGCTTGCGCTTGAACGTGTCGCCCGCCAGCAGCAGGAAGAACACGAGGAACACGACCATGGTGGCTTGGGAGATGAAGCTGGCCAGGCCCATCGAACCGGCCAGCAGCCAGTCCATCACGCGGAAATTGCTGGACCCCGGCGTCTGCGAGGGCGATACGGCGCCGGGCGGCGGCCCGCGCCGCGCCGGGGCATGGCGCGACGCGCCGGCGTTGGCGGCGGCCTGCTCGATCTCGGCGGCAGCGGCCTGCACCTGCTGGATCGTCGATGGCTGGCCGTCGGACGCCTGCATGATCATCTTGCTGACCTTGTGCGTGATGGATGGCAGCTCGTCGACGATATTGAAGATCTCGCCCTGCACGCGCTGGACGGTGAGCGCCAGGCCGGCCAGTATCAGCGCCGTGACGACGGAGGCGCCGATGGCGCGCTTGATGTGCCAGCGCTCGAGCCAGCGCACGATGGGACTCAGGGTATAGGCGATGAAGATGCCGAGCAGGAGCGGCACGAAGAAATTCTTGGCCCACTGGAGGCCGAACACGAAGGCGACGGTGGCGATCACGCCCAGCGTGAGGCCGCGTACGTTGACGTTGACGGGGAGGCGCAGGCTGCCGTGCTGGGCACCGAGCTCTTCGCCGGTGGGCGCGCCTGCGTCATTGACGAGGCCGGCTGCGCGGGCTGGGGAAGGACCTTCTTCCGCGGGGGTGGCGGATGCGTCCGCCGCAGCGGATACGGGGACAGCGGCGCCGCTTGCGTCGCTGGAAGAGATGCCGGATTTGGCGAGCTGCATAACGTCTTACCTGAGAATGAAACAGCCTGTGCAACCCGGCGCCGGCGGACAGGGCCGCGCTGTCCGCCTGCCTGAACGGCCGGCCGGCGCGCGCCCATCGAGGGGCAGCGCGCTACGGCCGTCGTCCGGACCGATCCGGGCTTATTTTACGCGGATGTCGTTCTTGACCGAGGTCACACCCTTCACGCCGCGTGCGATGTCGGCGGCTTTCTTCGCATCTTCAGGCTGGGCCACGAAGCCCGACAGCTGGACGTCGCCCTTGTAGGTCTCGACGTTGATCTCGGTCGACTTCAGGGTCGGCTCGTTGAAGATCGATGCCTTCACCTTGGCGGTGATGGCCGAATCGTCCAGGTATTCGCCGGTGCTTTCCTTGGTCGGCGACGACGAGCAGCCAACGATGGTGAAGGCGACGGTAGCGGTGAAGATGGCGGTGGCGACACGTTTGGTGATGTTCATGGTGAACTCCTTATTGTTGGTGATGTTGCAGGTTGTGCTCCGATGAGCGGGATGCGGTGGGAACCGCTTGTAAAGCAGGTTCCGGCATGGTCCTGGCCGGACGGGACGTACCCGCCATGGCCATGCCGGAACCGGCCTTCCGGCCGGCGCTGAGGCCAGCGTCCAGGCCGGCGTTCACTTAGCGAACTCCGTCTTCGCGCTGGCGACGCACTGGTCCTTCGCGGCGCCGGCAAAGGCGTCGCAGCGCTGCATCGCGACCTTGTAGGCGGCGTCCAGCTTGTCCTCGCGCGCTTCGTTGCGCGCCTCGATCTGCTTGCGGTCGGCCTTGGCATCCGCCTCGGCAGCCACCAGGCGGGCCTTGGCCTGCGCCTTGCACACGTCCTTCTCGTTGCCCGTCAGGCCGTCGCAACGGACCTTCTCGCGGTCGTACTCGGCCGAGGCGATGCGCATGCGCGCCCGGGTATAGGCCTTGAGCGTGTCCTCGTAGCGGGCGCGCGCCTCTTCCTCGGCGCGCACGCGCGCGGCCTTGGCGTCGGCCACGCACATGTCCTTCGGGTTGCCGGTGATGGCATCGCAGCGGGCACGCGCATTCTTGTAGTTCGCGGCGGCGGCGTCGCGCGCCTGCTGGTAGGCGGCTTTCGATTCCGGCGTCGCGGCACGCGCATGGCTGCCCGCCCACAACATGGCGGCGGCAAGCAACAGGATCACGTGTGGTGTTCTCATTTTTTTCTCCGTCTTCGGCACACAGTTGACGTTTTACTCTGCCGTAACGACATCTTCTGTACGCTGACGAACACAGGACACCGCTCACCCCGTATTCGCATCACGCCGGATGGAACGGGTGCGTCATCGCACAGACCAGCAAGGCGCGGCTGCCTAATCTGGCATCACATCTTTTCAGGAGGAAAAGTCATGAAAGCATCCCGCAGCATTGCCGCCCTGGTGGCGGCCGGCGCGATCCTCGGTGGCTGCGCCAGCAACGATTCCCGCCCCTATTACGCCAACGATGGCTACCGCGGCGGCTACGACAACACGGCCTCGATGGGTTACGGCACGATCGAATCGATCCAGGTGAGCAGCGGCGAAGGCCGTACCAGCGGCGCGGGCGCCATCGTCGGCGGCCTGGTGGGCGCACTGGCGGGCAACCAGGTCGGCAGCGGCGGCGGCCGCACGGCGGCCACGGTGGCCGGCGGCGTGGCCGGCGCGGCAATCGGCAACCACGTGGAAGCGAACCGCAATCCGGAAGGCCAGCAGATGTATTCGGTGAACGTGCGCCTGGACAATGGCGAATACCGCACCGTGGTCCAGGACAGCGTGTATGACCTGCGCGTGGGGAACCGCGTGCGCATCGTGGATGGGCGCGTGTATCGGTATTGAGGACGTGCGCGCAGATGGACGCGCGCTGAAACGCCGTCGTCCCTGCGCAGGCAGGGACCCAATTTTGCATGTGCAGTGATAGCACGAGCTACCTTGGGTCCCTGCCTGCGCAGGGCGTCGTTTCCGTCAATGCCGGGAACGACGCCCGTTGTTGCAGCTGGCAGCACAAAAAAAGACGGCGTCGAATCAGAGATTGCGACGCCGCTCAAGCCCCACCATATTCGTGAACGGCGTAAAGCGCATCTCGCAGCGAATTACACGGCGACCTTCGCTTCACGCCTGATGACTGCAGGAAACAGGCCATGCAGCCTGCTTCCGCCAATCGCATCGCTTTCAGTATGCCACGTCACGCGCACGTTTGCGCTGCAAATACCAGGCTGCCGCGCCGAGGACGGCAGCGACACCCAGGGCTGGCTTGCCGAGGCGACGCTTTCGGATAAAGCCTAACACGGTTAGGGCATAGGGGGCCAGCACTGATACGCTTGTCCCCGTCGGTTTCAGTAGCGCATCGGCGCGCGTGCGCAGTGCCCAGGTCGCATGATCGATGACCGAGTGAAACATCACCTCGGGCCGCGATGCAGTCCTGATCTGGGCGCGCGCGTGGGCGACGCCGGTACGGTAGAACTCGCCTTCACGCAGCAGCGCGCGCTTGCGTTCTTCATGGGAACCGTGGTGCCCGCTCGTATAGCTTCTCTTTTCCATGATATGAGCTCCCGTGTTCTTACATGAGCATGTCGCGGTCGTTGCGCAATTCCTTCATCGTTTCCGGGAAGGCCAGCTTGCCCTGCTTGAGCATCGACAGTCCCTTCATGACGAGGATGGCGGTCAGCACCGCGAACACGACGAACAGCACCAGCAGGATCTTCCATCCCATCTCGTCCCAGGCCAGGGCGACGATGGTGGCGGTGCCGTAGGCGAGTGCGAACCAGGTGAACAGGACGGCCGCGGCAAAGATCGCCAGCAGTTCGATCACGTGGTTGCGCACTTCCGTCAGCTCGAGCGCGGCAAGTTCGACGCGCGATACCACCAGGCCGAACGCGTTCCTTGCCAGGCCGGTGATGCCACCCAGGAGTCCGGGGCTTTGCACGTAGGTGTCGTTGTTGTCCATGGCTTTGCCCCCGACCGCGATTATTTACGGCCCAGGACGACACCCAGCAGCAGGCCGACGCCCGCAGCGACGGCGACGGTACGCCACGGGTTGTCCTTCACGTAGACATCGGTCGCGTGCGCCAGTTCCTTGCCCTTGACCACGGCCTGGTCCTGGACCTTGCCGGCCTTGCCGAGTGCGACGTCCAGCATCTGCATGCCGCGTTCGCGCAGTTCGTCGGCCTTGTTGCCGGTCAGGGCGGCGGCCGCGGTCAGCAGCGACTGGGCATCCTTGACCAGGGCCTTGACGTCGGCACCGGCGTCGTCCAGGGTGCTGTTGGCGGAGGCGGCGTTCAGGTTGGCGCGGGCGGCGTTGGCGTTGGCGCGGAGGGATTCCAGCATGATGTACTCCTTGTTCTTGGTGGGTAGGTAATGGAAAGGCTACGCCGTTTCAGGCGAGCAGGTCGCGCATATCGTCGGCGTGTTCCTCTTCGGTCGCGAGGATCTCGATCAACATGTTCTTGGTGGTCGGGTCCTTGTCGCCGATCGCCTGGATCATCTGGCGGTAGGACTCGATGGCCACGCGCTCGGCGATCAGGTCGGCGCGGATCATCGCCTGCACGTCCTCGGAATCGTCGTACTCCGCGTGGCTGCGCTGGGTCAGCGTGGCCGGGTTGAAGTTCGGCGAGCCGTTCAGCTGCACGATGCGTTCGGCGATGCGGTCGGCGTGGTCCTGTTCCTGCTGGGCGTGTTCCAGGAACTCGTCCTTGATGTGGCCCGTGTTCGGGCCGCTGACGGTGTAGTAGTGGCGCTTGTAGCGCAGCACGCACAGCAGTTCGGTGGCGAGCGCCGCGTTGAGCATGGCGATCACCGCCTCGCGGTCGGCCGCGTAGCCCTCGGTGACGGCGCCGTCTTCCAGGTTGGCCGCCGCGCGGCGGATTTCCTGGATGTCGAAGCCGTGGGCCAGGTTCGATGCGTTCTGTTCCATGATGAAGCTATCCTTACAGTGGGGGCAAAAAAACTGATCAGCGCTGGGCCGCGCGCGGCGGCACGGTGGCGCCCTCGTTCGACAGCACGATCTCGACGCGGCGGTTGAGCTGGCGGTTGGACGCGGTGTCGTTGGCCGCGACCGGGTACGCTTCGCCGTAGCCGCGCATGTCGACGCGCTGGCGCGGCACGCCCAGGCTGGTCAGGGCCTGGGCCACGGATTGCGCGCGGCGCTCGGACAGGTCCTTGTTGTGCGCGGAGCTGCCGGTGCTGTCGGTAAAGCCTTCGACCAGCACGGAGCGGTCCGGGTTCTGCATCATGACCTCGGCCAATTTGCGCACGGTCGCCATGCCGGCCGGCGTCAGCTCGGCGCGGTCGGTGCCGAACAGCACGTCGCCGATGGTGACGACCATGCCGCGCTCCGTCTTCTGCGCATGCAGTTCGACCAGCAGCGCTTCCAGGCGCGACGAGCGCTCGGCCAGCTGGGCGGCCTGCTGCTGTGCGGCCTGGGCCTGCATCTGGGCGTCGGCCGCCTGGGCCTGGGCGGCGGCGGCGTCGCGCTTGGCGCGCTCGGCTTCCGCGGTACGGGCTTCCAGCTGCACGCGGTCGCGTTCACGGCTGGCGTTGGCGATGTCGGCTTCGGCCGTCTTGGCCTTGGCCACTTCCTGGGCGGTGGCGATGCGCTGCTTGGCGACATAGGCCAGGCGGTCGATCGTGTTCAGGTCCTCGCGCTTGGCGGCGGCCTGGTTGGCGCGGTCCAGCGCCTCGCTGGCCTGGCGGAATTCGTTCGGCGCATACGAGGACACGGCCGGGTTGTTGTTGGCCGCGACGAAGTCGGCGCGCGCCTCGTCCAGCGTCGGCGTGGTGGTCGGGGTGCTGCTGCAGGCGGCCAGCGACAGCACGCCGGCCAGCGTCAGGGCCTGCACGAGGGATTTCGGGAACGATGTTTTCATATTGCTTCCTCTGTTCTTGTTGTTGAGGGATGGCTTGACCGCGCTCATCGGCGCGGCGTTTACCTGCTTATTTGCTTATTGGCCGGCGTTCGCGCGGTCCACTTCCTGGCGCAGCACGCGCAGGTCCTGGTTCAAGGCGTCGGCGGCGGCGGTGGCCTTGGCCGAGTTGGCCTTGCTCTGCGCCAGCTTGGCGTCGGCCTGGGCCTGCACGGCCAGTTCGCGCGCCGTCTTGTAGTCCTTGGCGGCCAGCGCCTGGTTGGCGCGCATCATCTTCTCGCGCGCCGCGTTGATTTCCTGCGGCGCCAGTTCGGGCGCGCCGGCCGAGACCGCGTTCTCGACGGCGTTGTGCGATACCGCGACGGCGGCGGTCGCCGGGGTCTTTTCCGGGCTGGCGCAAGCAACCAGCGCGAGGGCCACGGTCACCATGGCGGCATGCAGCGGCAGGTTGATCGATTTGATGTCCATGTTGTTCTCCGGTCTTGGTTCTAGGGATAGTGTTGGTAACGTTATAACCCTCGCGCCGGCCTTCATCGGTTCGGTGCCGCACATTGGCACTGCCCGGGGCGGCCTGCGGCCGAGCCACGGTGCGGCACCGCACATTGATCACCTGGCCTTTCCGTTAATCTGATACCAACACTCAGACCAACACCCAGCCCCCACCAGAGGAAGGCCATGACGACACACACCCCTACGGGCAGGCACATGCCGCGCCCCCTGAAGATCACGCTCGGCATCGTCGGCGTCCTGGTGGCGATCCTTGCCATCGCAATCATCATCCTGCTCACCTTCGACTGGAACCGCATCAAGCCGTGGCTCAACGAGAAGGTCAGCGACGCCATCGAGCGCCCGTTCGCCATCCGCGGCAACCTGGCCGTGCACTGGGAGCGTCCGGCCGCCAGCATGCCGGCCAACCAGCGCACCTGGCGCGACCACATTCCCTGGCCGCACCTGTACGCCGACGACACCCACGTCGGCAACCCGGCCGGCATGCCCGCCGGCGACACGGCCAGCGTGCGCCAGTTCTCGTTCTCGCTCGACCCGTTCGCCCTGCTCGGCCACCGCATCCACGTGCCGATCCTGCGCTTCGACGGTCCGCGCGTGGACCTGCTGCGCACCGATGCCACCCACTACAACTGGGCCTACCAGAAGAAGGACAAGGAATCGAAGTGGGAACTCGACCTCGAGCGCGTGGTGCTGAACCGCGGCACGATCCGCCTGCAGGACGCGCTCACCAAGGCCGACATCACGGCCGACGTGGCGACCATCGCCAATGACCCGACCTACGGCATCGGCTTCACCGTCAAGGGCGAGTACAACGGCGCCCCGGTCGGCGGCGGCGGCAAGACGGGCCAGGTGCTGTCGCTGAAGAACGAGGACGTGCCCTTCCCCGTCCAGCTCGACGTGCACTCGAAGGACACCCGCGTGGCCATCGAGGGCGTCGTCATGCGCCCGACCAAGCTCGAAGGCATCGACATCAAGCTGCGCCTGGCGGCGCCGTCGATGGCGCGCCTGTATCCGTTCACCGGCGTGCTGCTGCCCGAGACCCACGCCTTCGATACCCAGGGCCACCTGACCGGCACGCTGGAAGAAGGCAAGTCGCGCTGGGTGTACGACGACTTCAAGGGCAAGGTCGGCGAGTCCGACATTGCCGGCCGCTTCGAGTTCGTCACTGCCAAGCCGCGCAACAAGCTGACCGGCAACGTGCGCTCGCGCCAGCTGCGCTTCGCCGACCTGGGCCCCGTCGTGGGTGCCGACTCCAACGAGAGCAAGCGCCAGCGCGGCGTCGCCGCCGTGCAGCCGAAGGACAAGGCGCTGCCGGTCGAGAAGTTCAATACCGACAAATGGAAGACCATCGATGCCGACGTGCGCTTCGCCGCCGACCGCATCGTCAAGGATGCCGACCTGCCGATCAGCAAGCTGTCGACCCACATCATCATGAAGAACGGCGTGCTGACGCTGGACCCGATGAACTTCGTGCTGGCCGGCGGCAACGTCAAGTCGGACGTCAAGCTCGACGGCAGCGCCGGCGGCACCTCGCCCATCAAGGCGACGCTGAACGCCACCGCCAGCGGCGTCGAGATCAAGCAGCTGTTCCCGCAGATCGAGAAGATGCAGGCCACCGTCGGCAAGATCTATGCGCAGACCAAGCTGACCGCGACCGGCGACTCGGTCGGCGCCATGCTGGCCGGCGCCAATGGCGAAGTGAAGGGCCTCGTGAGCCAGGGCGTGGTCAGCAAGCTGCTGCTCGAGGAAGCGGGACTGAACGTCGGCAACGTCATCATCACCAAGCTGTTCGGCGACAAGCCCGTGCAGCTGAACTGCCTCGCCGCCGACCTCGGCGTGAAGGACGGCGTCGCGTCCACGCGCACCTTCGTGCTCGACACGGAAGAGGCGATCGTCGACATCAATGGCTGGGTCAATATGTCGAAGGAACAGATGGACCTGCGCGTCAAGCCCGAGACCAAAGCCGTGCGCATCTTCACGCTGCGCTCGCCGTTTTACGTGCGCGGCACGTTCAAGGATCCCGACCTGCAGCTCGACAAGAAGGTACTGGCGATGAAGGGCGGCGCCGCCGCCGCATTGGCCGCCATCGTGGCGCCGCCGGCCGCCCTGCTCGCGCTGATCAACACGGAACCGGGCGAGGACAGCCCCTGCAACGCCCTGCTGGCCAAGGCGGGCGCGAAGCCGAAGGCCCCGCCGCCGGGCAAGAGCAACGGTCCGAAGTCGTGAACGGCAATGGCAGGCTCGCCAGTGTTATTTGTCGTACAGAGCCGAGCGCGCGAGCGGCGTAATCTGCAGCCATACGGCATTAAGAAAAACGCAACAAGGAAGGTGAAATGAATCGATTGGGCACGACCGCGGCGCTGCTGGCAGCACTCCTGCTGGGCGCGACGGGATGCGCCAGCGAAGGCGGCGCTGCCGCCGAGCGCCGGGCCGACGACGCCTCGATCACGGCCGGCGTGAAGGCCGCCGTGGCCGCCGATGCGCGGCTCCAGGCCAACGAGATCGATGTCGACACCGACCAGGGAATCGTTCAGCTGAGCGGATTCGTCAGCTCGGCCGAGGATGTGGCGGCCGCCGCCGCGGCCGCACGCACGGTAAGAGGCGTGCTATCGGTCAGGAATGACCTGCGCCTGAAGTAAAAAAGCAAACAACCCCATCGTAAGGAGAGCATCATGAAAACCATCAAGTCCATCATCGTTACCGCTTCGCTCGCTACCGCCGCCCTGGGTCTGACCGGCTGCGCCGGCATGTCGCAACAGGACCGCAACACCGCCATCGGCGCGGGCGCCGGTGCCGTCATCGGCGGCGCCGTCTCGGGCGGCAGCGCCCTGGGCACCGTGGGCGGCGCAGCCGTCGGCGGCGTGATCGGCAACCAGGTCAAGACCACGCACTAAGCAGTACGCGCCTGTTCGGCGCAACAAATTACGTCGTCCCTGCGAAGGCAGGGACCCAATCTTGCCGGCGTCTCGACGACGCATGCGGACATTGGGTCCCTGCCTTCGCAGGGACGACGCGTTTGTGGGTACCGCGTTTGTTTTTTGGGTGCTTGGTCTGCAGCGTCAGGCAAGCACCGGCGCGGCCACGCCCGCCCCCGCCTCGCGCACGATCTCGTAGCAGGTGCAGGCCGCCGCGGCCAGGCCTTCGGGGTCGAGGATCTCGATGTTCCCGCGACTGTAGATGATCAGGCCCTGCTGCTGCAGCGCGCTGGCCGCCTTGGTGACGCCCACGCGGCGCACGCCCAGCGCGTGGGCGAGGAATTCGTGGGTCAGGTGGAATTTGTCGGACTGCAGGCGGTCGCGCGTGACCAACAGCGAGCGCGCCAGGCGCGCTTCCAGCACGTGGTAGCGGCTGCAGACGGCGATCTGGATCGCCTGGGCCAGCAGCGCATCGGTATAGCGGTACAGCACGCGTTGCAGCGAAGGGCTGCGCGCGAACTCGGCGCGCAGGCGCGCGGCATCGATGCGGCTGGCACTGCCCGCGCGCTGCACGACGGCCCGCACCTGCGTGGTGTCGTGGCCGAGCGCGACGGTGGCGCCCAGCATGCCTTCGCGTCCCACCTGGCCGACCTCGAGCGTCATGCGCGCTTCGGCCACGGCCATCAGCGAGATCAGGCAGTCGTGCGGAAAATAGATGTGGCGGATCGGGTCGCCCGGCTCGCACAGCACGTCGCCGATCGCCACCTGCACCTGGTCCAGCGCCGGCAGGATGCACGCCAGCTCCTCGCGGGGAAGCGCGGCCAACAACAGGTTGGCATTGTGCTCGGCGGCCAGCGGCGGTGCGGCGGAATTCATCGGTCCCTCACGGTTGGACTTCATCGGTTCAAGCTTGCGGACTGGATGGATTGAGGGGTGCTCGCATATCGAAACTTACATTTGCAAACAATTGAAGTCAGCATAACGGCCGTGCCGAGGCAGGTATGTACGGTGACGCACGGAATGCGGTGTTGTTGCTGGGGACAATGACGCCATACCGGCCCCGGCCGCAGCTCACCATCCCATGAAGCGCGCCGGCCCCAACGAATCGACGAGGACACACCATGGATACGCACCAGACGCCCGCCGCAAGGCCCCGCCAACACCCGCTCCTGATCGCCGCCGCCATCGCGGTGATCCTGTTCTGCGCCATCGGCACCGCCGCCATCATGGGCTGGCTGCCGTCGACCAAGGGCGGCAACCGCGACAACCTGACCGACGCCGACCGCGCCGCCCTGTCGGCCGGCCTGCAGCAGCCGGGCCAGCCGCTGGCCGCGACCGCGCCCGCGCCGGCCTTCCCCGCTGCCTCCGCCGCCTATCCGGCCACCGCGCCGGCACCGGCGCAGGCCTATGCGCCGAACGGCTATCCGGTCCAGCCCGAGGCGCAAGCCTATGCGCCGGGCGCCGCCTACGGTTCCGGCGTCGCCCAGGGCGCCACCGCGTCCGGCTATGCGGACCCGGCGCCCGAGAGCCATCCGAAGGCCAAGGCAGTGGCCGCCAATGACGTCGCCGTCAACGATGGCGCCGAACGCTGGTGCGCCAGCTGCGGCAACGTCGAATCGGTGCGCACGATCACGCACCGCGCCCAGGGCAGCGGCGTGGGCGCGGCCGGCGGCGCCATCCTCGGCGGCCTGCTGGGCAACCAGATCGGCGGCGGCCACGGGCGCCAGCTGGCGACGGTGGCGGGGGCCGTGGGCGGCGCCGTCGTCGGCAACCAGGTCGAAGGCAATATGAAGGCGTCCACCAGCTACGAGATCCGCGTGCGCCTGGACGACGGCACGCTGCGCACCTTCCACCAGAACAGCGCGCCGCGCTGGCGCAACGGCGACCGCGTGCGCATCGTGAAAGGCTCGCTGCGCGCCGCCTGAACCGCCACCGCAGCGCTGGCGTCATGCGCCGCGCATCGCTTCGAACCGGGCTGCATGCCCGGTTTTTGTTTAGGTTTTCGCAATGTGCGGCAGCGCACGGACCTTTACTGCTGAGCAGGTAAGAATAGTTCTACGCTGCAACAATAGCGGACCACTCAACGAAAGGAAGCCACATGAACAGCCTTGCATGGATCGGCATCATCTTCTGGGGACTTCTCGTAACGGGTTTCGGCCTGGCCAGCGTCACGCCGCCGCAGCACGTGCCGGTGGGCGACATGGCCGCGCAGGACATCATCTTCCTGATCGCGGGCGGCCTCCTGACCTGCCTGATCGGCGTCGCCGGCCTGATGGGCTTCATGGGCTGGATTCCCGGCCTGAACGGCGCGGGCATGCACGGCGCGGGATTGCGAAAAGAATAAAAAAAACGTTCTAATGTACGTCAACGAACGGAGCATGATGAGCAGAAAGTGGAAACTGGATTCACGGCAAACGGATCGCCGTTTCAGATAAAAGAGAGGACCCCATCATGCTCTACACCATCGCTGTCATTCTTATCATCCTGTGGCTGCTCGGCCTGGTCACTTCGTACACCATCGGTGGTTTCATCCACATCCTGCTGGTCGTCGCCGTCATCATGATCCTGGTGCGCCTGATCAGTGGCCGAGGCATCTAGCATCACACTCGTAGCGCGTAGTACCGACCGATCCGTTTCGCGGTCGCGCCCTGTAACATGACGGGCGTGACCACGAAACGGATATTTTTTTTCTGGAAGGAGACCACCATGAACACAACCCTGATCCGATCGACCCTGTGCGCCACCGCCCTCGCCGTGGCCGTCAGCGGCTGCGCCGACATGAACGCCACCCAGCGCGGCACCGCCACCGGCGCCGGCGTGGGCGCCGGCCTGGGCGCGATCCTCGGCGCCACGACGGGCGGCGGCGGTGGCGGCCGTGCGGCCGGCGGCGCCGTGCTGGGCGCGGCGGCCGGCGCGGTGGTCGGCAATATCTGGTCCAAGCGCATGGAGCAGCAGCGCCAGCAGATGGAAGCGGCCACGCGCGGCACCGGCGTGCAGGTCTCGCAGACGTCCGACAACCGCCTCAAGCTGGAAATCCCGAGCGACATCTCGTTCGACACCAACCGCTCCGACATCAAGCCGAATTTCCGTCCGATCCTGGACCGCTTCGCCACCACGCTGCAGGACAACCCGGCCACCTACGTGACCATCATCGGCCACACCGACAGCACCGGCGGCGACGGCATCAACCAGCCGCTGTCGCTGGACCGCGCCAGCCACGCGCGCGATTACCTGGCCAGCCGCGGCGTTGCCGCCAGCCGCATCACCGTCGAAGGCCGCGCCGCGCGCGAACCGATCGCCTCGAACGAGGACCCGGCCGGCCGCGCCCGCAACCGCCGCGTCGAGATCTTCGTGACCGAACCCGCGACCCAGGGCTGACCTCCCTCACACCGGGGTCAGAGCCGGGGTCAGAGCCCGGTTTTAGGCAATATCCCAAAAACAATTGGCCTCATGGAGCCGGCATTGGACATACGTCCGATGCCGGCTTTTTCTATTGAGCTGTTTCCAAAAATCGGGCTTTGACCCCGGCTCTGACCCCGGTTTGGTGCAACTCGTCTATACCGTCTCGAATCGCACCAAAGCAGTGCAGTCATTACGCTCATGTATACCCGTTGCATAAAACGTACATTTTTGCGGGGCTTATTTGACGGACATCCCTCATCGATGGTCAGATGCCGCCCTTCGGCCGTCTTGACGAACCGAAATAAAAAGGAGGAACCCGGCATTTCCGCTTCGGATGCGACGGTTCACTGCACAAGTATTGGAGAGATTTTGACTAAGCAATTCGCCGTAAAGCACAGCGTGCTCGCTGTCGCCCTCACCCTCGCTGCGCCCGCACTCGTCCTGGCGCAATCCCAGGAGCCGGTCCAGAAGGTCTACGTCACCGGTTCGAACATCAAGCGCGCCGCCAAGGAAGACTCGTCGCCGATCACCGTGATGTCGGCCAAGGAAATCGCCAGCACCGGCGCCAACACCGTCGCCGAACTGCTGCACTCGATCCCGGCGTTCGGCTCGGGCACGGCCAACGACAACTTCAACGACAACGGCTTCTCGAAGGGCGCCTCGACCGCGTCGCTGCGCAACCTGGGTTCCTCGTCGACGCTGGTGCTGCTGAACGGCCGCCGCATCGCCGCCGCCGCCTACGCCGACCCGAACCAGGGCAAGTCCACCGTCTATGACCTGAACAGCATCCCCGTATCGGCCATCGCCCGCGTCGAAGTGTTCAAGGATGGCGCCTCGGCCGTGTACGGCTCGGACGCGATCGCCGGCGTCATCAACTTCATCACCCGCGACGACTACCAGGGCGCCGAGATCTCGGCCTCGACCGCGGCCAACGATGACGGCGAATTCAACCGCAACAACGTGAACGGCATCGTCGGCTTCGGCGACCTGGAGAAGGACCGCTACAACGCCTTCATCAGCTTCGACCTGTCGAACCGCGGCCAGACCGGCATCAAGGAAGTCAAGGACATCGAGCGCGGCGTGCTGGCCGACGTCAACGCGCGCCTGAACCCGTACGCCAGCTACGTGTCGGGCTCGCCGTTCTTCTTCAAGGAACGCACCCCGGGCAGCAAGAGCTACTCGACCGCGTTCTCGAACAACGCCAACATCGTCAACCGCACCGCTGGCTGCCAGGGCAACCTGATCACCGGCAGCGCGGCAAACAACATCCTGCCGACCTCGATGCTGTACGGCCGCCAGTTCTGCAACTTCGACACCAACGACTACTACGAAGCGCAGAGCAAGGGCAACGACGCCAACCTGCTGTCGAAGATCACCTTCAAGCTGGGCGAGAACGTCACCTCGTTCAGCGAGATCGGCTACACCCGCGTGGAGCGCGAATACAAAGGCCTGCCGAAGACCGTCGCCTCGACCACCCCGACCACCGTGTTCCGCGTGGGCGGCCTGCCGTCCAGCTACCAGCTGCTGCTGCCGGCCGGCCATCCGGACAATCCGTTCGCGACCGGTAACACCGCCACCGCCTTCCGCATGGTCGGCACGGACGGCGGTTCGGAAAACGTCAACGAGACCTACCGCTTCCTGACGGGCCTGAAGGGCACCGTGGGCCGCTGGGACTGGGAAACCGCCTACCTGTACAACCGCACCGAGCGCGAAGACACGGGCCACGGCTACCTGTACCGTCCGGTGATCGACCGCATCGCGACCGAGAACCGCACCATCGCCGCGACTATCGCCGACCCGAACGCCGTGCGCGACGTCGTCAACACGGGCTTCTCGCAAGTCCAGCAGATCGACGCCAAGGCATCGACCAGCTTCGGCAAGCTGGGTGGCGGCGAGATCGGCCTGGCCTTCGGCGGCGAAGTGCGCCAGGAAAAGACCGGCCTGACCTCGGATCCGGAACTGGCCGCCGGTAACATCATCGGCCTGTCGAACTCCGTGCTGAACGGCCGCCGCATGGTCAAGTCGGCCTTCGTCGAACTGCGCACGCCGTTCACCAAGACCTTCGAGATGGACTTCGCGGGCCGCTACGACAAGTACCCGACCGCGCACAGCTTCGTGCCGAAGGTCGGCGCCAAGTGGGAGATGAACGACAAGGTCACCTTCCGCGCCAGCTACGCCGAAGGCTTCCGCGCACCGGCGCTGTCGCAGGTGTCCCCGGGCGGCGTGCAGACCTTCAACAACAACTTCGTCGACCCGATCCGCTGCCCGGACGGCGTCAACCCGGTCAACGGCGCCGACAAGCTGGACTGCGCACGCAGCATCTCGTCGGTCTCGACCCCGAACCCGGACCTGAAGAACGAAGAGTCGAAGAGCTGGTCGGTCGGCACCATCCTGGCGCCGACCCGCAACCTCGACATCCTGGTGGACTACTACAACATCCGCAAGGACAACGAGACGGCCCTGCTGTCGGCTGGCTACGTCGCCGAGCACCCGGAACTGTTCCCGGGCCTGGCGCTGCGTGACGCCAACAACCTGGTCGACGCGAACGGCAACGTGATCCCGAACTCGGGCCAGCTGCTGGCGATCAACCGCACCTTCGTCAACCAGGGCACGACCCAGACCTCGGGCCTGGACTTCGAAGTGGCGCACCGCCTGAACCTGGGCGACAAGGGCCGCGTGGCGACCCGCTTCAACTACAACTACACGCTGCGCTTCAAGCGCATCGAGCGTCCGGGCGAGATCGCGCACGACCTGACCGGCACCAACGGCGGCCTGTCCGACTGGGCGACCACCGTGAACGACATCCCGCGCCACCGCTTCAACCTGTCGAGCACCTGGTCGCGCGACGTGCACGCCGTCACCGTGTCGGCCGACTACGTGTCGTCCGTCTCGCTGCTGCGCCGCTACGACAACGACGTCACCTACCCGGTCCCGTACTGCCACTACGGCGTGGGCCAGCCGGCCGGTGCCTACCAGCTGGGCGGCCTGCCGAAGTTCAGCAACTACAGCAAGGACTGCAACGTCGACGAATGGCTGACCTTCAACGTGGGCTACACGTACACGGGCTTCAAGGACTGGACGCTGAGCGCCAACGTGCGCAACATCTTCGACACCGAAGCGCCGTACGATCCGCGTACCCCGAACGAAGGCTACAACACCCAGCTGCACAACGGCATGGGCCGCTACTTCCGCCTGACCGCATCGTACAAGTTCAAGTAATCACCTGAGCTGCCGTACCTGAAAGCCGCCCGGTTCGCGCCGGGCGGCTTTTTTCGTGGGCAAGAGGTATCCTGCTATACACTGACACAGGAGAACCCATGCCAGACGACGATCCCATCCGCATCGTCCGCGAAGACATCCTTGCGGACCATTACTACACGCTCAAGAACATCACGTACACGCAGCGCCGCCTGGACGGCGCCGTGCAGCAGCAATCGCGCGAAGTCTACGATTGCGCCAGCGGCGCCTCCGTGCTGCTGTACAACCGCGCGCGCCGCACCGTCGTGCTGACGCGCCAGTTCCGCCCCGGCGCCCGCCTGAACGGCCACGACGGCTTCCTGCTGGAAGCGGCGGCCGGCGTGCTGGACGGCGCCGACCCGGCCGAGCGCGCACGCCTGGAGGCGCTGGAAGAAACGGGCTACGCGATCGGCACGCCGCAGCCGGCCATGAGCCTGTTCGTCAGCCCCGGCAGCATCACCGAACGCAACCACCTGTTCGTCGCCGAATACGATCCGGACAACCGTCCCGGCGCCGGCGGCGGCCAGGCCGAGGAAGGCGAGGACATCGCCGTCGTCGAGATGGATGTCGACGACGCGCTGGCCCTCGTCGACAGTGGCGGCATCATCGACGCCAAGACCGTGCTCCTGCTGCTGCACCTGGAGCGCAAGGTGCTGGGCCGCCGTGGCGAAGCATCGTGAATCGAAAGGAAACCCCATGAAACCAGTCTTTACCGCCGGCGCCCTCGCCCGCACCCTCGCCTGTACCCTATTCGCGGCGAGCGCCCTGCCCGCTGCCGCGCAAACCATCAAGCCGGGCCTGTGGGACCTGTCCAGCCAGTTCAGCTCGCCGGACAAGCAGGTGCAATCGGCAATGAACGCGGCCCAGCAAACGATGCAGAACATGTCGCCCGAACAGCGCGCCCAGATGGCGAGCCTGCTGCGCCAGAACGGCGTGCAGCTCGACATCGGCAGCGGCGGCGCCGTGCGCACCAAGGTCTGCGTGACGCGCGAGATGGCCGAGCGCAAGGAATTCCCCATGCAGCGCGGCGACTGCACGCAGAAATACACCCAGCTGACCGGCACCACGGGCAGCATCGCGTTCTCCTGCACCAAGCCGAAAGTCAGCGGCCAGGGCGAGATCGCCATGGTCAGCGATACCAGCTACCGGGCAAACATGCGCGTGACCAGCGAGCAGGGGGGGCAGAGCCAGGTCGTCGACACCAACGTCACGGGGACGTGGGTGGGGGCCGATTGCGGGGGATTGAAACCGACGGGCGCGAAGTAGCGCCCGTCGCCCCTGCGAAGGCAGGGGCCTAATTTCGCATGCGTATCAAACCCCCGTCGCCCCTGCGAAGGCAGGGCCCAATGTCGCGCGGACGATACGCCCGCAGAATTAGGCCCCTGCCTTCGCAGGGGCGACGGGGGCATTGATATACCCGCCGCTTCGTGGCGCCACGCCACGGTGCGCCCCCATCCTTCCTGCTCAGTACGCTGCCGTACAATGCGCCGATGATTCCTCCGCTACACTTGTCTTGTCACGCTGTCAGCCTTCCCTCATGCTCTCGATTCTAGAACGCCTCGACCCCAACAGCGACCGCATCGACCTGCTGGTCGACCTGGTCGACCAGCTGCGCCCGCGCCGTCCCGGCGACGTCGCCTATGCGCGCGCCCAGGTGCGCACGCTGTGCCAGCTGCTCAAGGGGCATCCGGGCCAGGCCTGGGCCTTGCGCCGCTACCTCGTCACGCTCCTGGAAACGCGCCGCCACACGAGCCTGTATTCCGACGTGGGCATCCTGTCCAACGACGGCTTCTTCACGGAACTCAAGAAACGCATCGCCTACCGCGTGCTGCCGCCCGCGCTCGACGAACTGTACCTGTCCGATACCCTCGACCGCCTGCTGTGCCGCGACGACGACCACGCCTGGATCCGCGGCGTGCCGAACGCCGACTGGCTGGAACTGTTCGACGTCATCGCAGCGGCCGCGCCGCCCGGCGGCGGTGCCGACGACTCGCCCAAACGCGCCCGCAACATCATGCTGCGCGGCCTGCTCGACGCGATCCGCACGCTGTCCGCCCGCGTCTGCGCGCTGGGCCTGGAACCGCGCCTGATCCACGCGCGCCGCGAGACCGAGGAAGTCGACTCGCCCTTCCTGATGCAGAACATCGAAGCCAATGCCTACCTGGACGCCTACGCGCGCCTGCTGGCCGGCGAGATCGGCGAGATGGAAGACGCGCGCCACCTGCTCGTCATGCTCGACCAGTGCGAGGAAGTGGTCGGCAAGATCCGCCGCGGCGCGCTGGCGTCCGGCACCACGGTGGCCCTTACTTATTTGCTGGTGGCGCTGACGCAGAGCATCGACCGCCTGCGCAAGCTGCTGTTCCTCGTCGACGTCAGCGGCACGCTGCCGGCCGCGCCGGGCGTCGACCTGGCCAAGGTGACGGGCGATGCGCAAGACGCCGACCTGGAAGCGAGCCCGCGCCGCCGTGCGGCCATCGCGCTGGCGCACGAACTGGCCGAGGCGCACAACACCAAGTACGAGGTGCGCGGCCTGTTGCGCGACAATATCGACTTACTGGCTCGTAACGTCACCGAAAACGCCAGCCGCACGGGCGAGCACTACATCGCCGAGCGGCGCGCCGATCTGCGCGGCATGTTCGCCTCGGCGGCCGGCGCCGGCGTCATCATCGGCTTCATGGCCCTGGTCAAGATCCTGATCTCGTACATGCACCGCGCCCCGCTCATCGAGGCCCTGCTGTACAGCATGAACTATGCGATCGGCTTCATGCTCGTGCACGTGCTGCACTTCACCATCGCCACCAAGCAGCCGGCGATGACGGCCGCCCGCATCGCTGCCGCCCTGCACGAGAGCAGCCACGGCGGCTCGCGCAAGCAGGTCGACATCGACAGCATGGCGGCCCTCGTCAACAAGGTGTTCCGTAGCCAGATCGTGGCGGTGCTGGGCAATATTGCCACCGTAATCCCCATCGCCTACCTGCTCGCCGTCGGCTGGCACTGGGTGTTCGGCAGCCATCTGGTGAACGTGTTCAAGGCGCGCCACCTGATCGAGGACAGCCACCCGTGGGAATCGCTCGCGCTGCTGCACGCGGCCATCGCCGGCGTGTGGCTGTTCGTGTCCGGCCTCGTGTCCGGCTACTACGACAACAAGGCGCTGTACACGCGCATGGGCCGCCGCGTCGAGCAGCTGCGCTGGCTGCGCCGCCTGCTGGGGCGCGAGCGCCTGGCGCTGTTCGGCCGCTACATCGAGGACAACCTGGGCGGCCTGATGGGCAACCTGGTGTTCGGCATCCTGATGGGCATCACGGCCACCGTCGGCTTCCTGCTCGGCCTGCCGCTGGACATCCGCCACGTGACGTTCTCGTCGGCCAATGCCGCGATCGGCTTCGTCGGCCTGGAACAGAACGTCGACCTGGAGACGATCGGCATCACCTTCCTCGGCATCGCGCTGATCGGCATGGTCAACCTGCTGGTCAGCTTCGGGCTGGCCCTGTGGGTGGCGCTGCGTGCCCGCAAGATCCGTTTCCGCCACGGCTTCCGCCTGCTGCGTGCCCTCGGCCGCCGCCTGCGCACGGCGCCGCTGGATTTCTTCGTCGGTCCCCGCGACCTGGAAACGCTCGCGCCCGATCCGGTCCACCAGAGAGGACTCAAATGAACCTCCCGTCGCCGTTCCCCCAATTGCTGCACTGGATGCGGTCCCACCACGGTGCCCGTCCGCTCGCCGCCGTGCTCGCCGTCGGCCTGTGCGCCGCCATCGTCTCGTGCAAGACGCTGCCCGACGTCGAACCGGAGGCGCCGGCGAAGGGCGTGCCCACGATCGCCACGACCAAGGGCACGCTGCCGGCGCAGAAGGCCTCGGCCCTGGTCGCGCGGCGCTGGGCCAATGCGAACGGCGACCTGAAGGCGCTGGCCGTGATGGAGGAACAGGCGACGGGCGTGCCGCTCATCGCCGGCAACAAGGTGACGCTGCTGTTCGACGGCCCTGCGACGATGCGCGCGATGATCGCGGCCGCGCGCACGGCGAAGAGCTCGATCAACCTCGAAACGTATATCTTCGACCCCGACGAGATCGGCACCGAATTCGCTGACCTCCTCATCGAAAAACAAAAGAGCGGCGTGCAGGTCAACATCATGGTCGACGCGGTGGGCAACCTGACCACCCCGCCCGCCTTCTTCGACCGCATGCGCCAGGCCGGCATCCGCGTGCTGGTGTTCAACCCCGTCAACCCGGCCAAGGCCAGGGGCAAGTGGGAGGTCAACAACCGCAACCACCGCAAGCTGATGATCGTCGACGGCCGCGTCGCCTTCACGGGCGGCATCAACATCAGCAGCACCTACGCCAACAGCTCGCTGTTCCGCTCGAAGAACAAGGAAAAGCAGATCAACGGCGACAAGGTCGGCTGGCGCGACACCCACATCCGCATCGAAGGCCCCGCCGTCGCGCCGCTGCAATGGTCGTTCGTGAACCTATGGGTTAGCCAGGAAGGCGGCGAGCTGACGCAGGCGGACTACTTCCCCGCGCTGGCGCCCGCCGGAGACAAGTTCGTGCGCGTGCTGGCGGCGACGCCGGAGCGCGACTCGGAAATCTACAAGTCGCTCGTCACCGCCATCAACGAAGCCAAGGCCTCGATCCACCTGACGGCCGCCTACTTCGTGCCGGACCAGCAGATCGTCGACGCCCTCGTGGGCGCCGCCAAGCGCGGCGTGGACGTCAAGCTGATCCTGCCGGGCGTGTCGGACCACAGCCTGATCCGCTACGCGGGCCAGAACTTCTACGAGCCGCTGATGGCCGGCGGCGTGCGCATCTTCGAGCTGCAGATCGCCGTGCTGCATGCGAAGACGGCCGTGATCGACGGCGCCTGGTCGACGATCGGCTCGGCCAACATCGACCGGCGCAGCTTCATCCACAACTACGAATTGAACGTGGTCGTGATCGACCCGGCGTTCGGGCACGACATGGAGAGCGCGTTCTACGAGGACCTGCGCGATTCGAAGGAGGTGCAGCTGGAGCAGTGGCGGCACCGGCCGTGGATGGACCGGATCAAGGAAACGGTGGCGCGCTTGGGCGAGTACTGGATCTGATCCGGGTAGGCATGGTGGGCACGGGGTGCCCACCCTACGGCGGGATCTGAAAACCGTCGCCCCTGCGCAGGCAGGGGCCCAAGTTTGCATGCTGATCGATAACACGTGAAAATTGGGCCCCTGCCTACGCAGGGGCGACGGTGTGGTGGCTCATCAGGCCCCTGCCTGCGCAGGGGCGACGGCGTGATGGCTCAAATGCCGGCCGCGTACAACCCTTCCGCCTGCTCCGTCCACACATTCCCCGCCCGCATGAACTTTTCCGTCGCCATGACCTGGAACTGCTCGTGCACCGTATCCCACCCATAGCGGTCGACCTCGATGCGCTCGCGCTCGATGCGGATCACGTTGAAGGAATTGACCTCGCCGCGGCCGCGCGTGGACGTCGCCGTGCCGGCCTGGACGACCAGCGCCGCGTATTCGCTGATCTTGTAGCGCGCCTGCGTGTTGCCCGCGTGGCTCAGGTGCAGGTGGCCCGCCATCAGCAGGTCGACGCCCAGGTCCTTGAACACGTCCATCGCCATGCCGGCGCGGTCGACCAGGTCGCTCTCTTCCGAGCCCGCGGGCAGGTCGAACGGGTGGTGGGTGACGACGACGCGGGTCAGCTTCGGGTCCAGGCCCGACAGCGTTTCGCGGATCTTGGCGACCTGCTCCTTGTTGACGCGGCCGTCCTTGAAGGTCAGTGAGCGCGCCGTGTTCACGCCCAGCACGGCGATCTCGTCGTCGATATAGACGGGGTCGAGGTCGTCCGTGATGTAGCGCTTGTAGCGGTCCAGCGGCAGCACGAAGCGGCGGAATACGTTGTACAGCGAGATGTCGTGGTTGCCGGGCACGATGATCTGGGGCTCGGGCAGCGTGTCGAGCCAGGCGCGGGCCTGCTCGAATTCCTCGGACTTGGCGCGCTGGGTCAGGTCGCCGGAAACGACGACGGCCGTCGGGGCGATGCGGTGGACGAGGTCGCGCAGTGGATCGAGCAAGGCGGGATCGACGCGGCCGAAATGCAGGTCGGAAAGATGAACGAGTGTACGCATGGTCTTGGCTTTCGTTTCTGGTCTTGTGACGGATGATTCAGCTTGGTTCCGCCATTGTTGCCGCCGGCACCATCACCGTCAGTGCGCCAGGTCTCACCCGATAACGAAGAGGCGGCTTCATGACCGTCACCTCGCCGTCGGTGGCCACGCGCAGGCGCTGGCGGTGCGTGGCGATGTCCAGCTCGGGTGCGTGCAGCACGTCGAAGTCGTCGCGGTCGCCCAGCTTGCCGCGCAGCGCGTCGAACGCGAAGCGCAGCAGGCCCAGGCGGGTCGGGCTCTGCGCCACGTAGAGGCTCAGCAGGCCGTCGTCGATGCGTTCGCGCTCGCCGATCGCCAGCCCTTCCATCGTGTAGCGGTTGTTGCCGATGAAGACGAAGGGCGTGCGCCGCGCCAGCTGCTCGCCGCCCACCTGCAGGCGCATGGACAGGAAGGGATAGCGGCGCAGCGCCGCCAGCGTGGCCCACAGCGCCGCCGGCCACTTCCCACGGCCCAGGCGGCGCTGCTGGCGCTCGCGGTCGCGCACGATGTCCGGGTACAGGCCGAGGCTGGAATTGTTGAGGAAGATGCGGCCGTTGACCTCGCCCACGTCGACGCGCTTGGGGCGTCCGTCGGCCAGGTTGCGGACGGCCTCGTCCAGGTCGAGCGGGATGCCGAGGTCCTTGGCGAAATGGTTGAGCGTGCCCATCGGCAGCACGCCGAACACGACGTCGGTACCGGCCAGCACGGAGGCCACGGCGTTCATCGTGCCGTCGCCGCCGCCGGCCGCGACCAGGCGCACGCCGCCATCGACGGCGCGGCGGGCGGCCGCGATCATCTCGTCGCCGCTGCCGGCCAGCACCAGTTCGGCGTCGAGTCCGGCGTCGCGCAGGGCGGCGCGCAGGTAGGCCGCCGCTTCGTCGTCATGGCCGTTGCCGGCGCCGCCATTGACGATCACGAGCACGGGCTTCATGCGCCACCCCGCGCCTGGGCCCGCGCCCGTTCGCTCCACGAGGGCTTGCCGCGCGCCAGGCGGCGCCGGTGCAGCGTGGCCACGGCCGTCACGCACACGGACAGCCAGGCGGCCCCTTCGAGCATGGCGGCCAGCACGTCGGACAGGTAGTGGGCGCCCAGGTACATGCGCGACAGCGCCACCAGCGCCACCATCGCGCAGGCGCCCAGCACGACCAGGACGCGCAGCGCCCGTCCGTGCACGCGCCGCACCAGGTAGCAGGCCAGCAGGCCGTAGAACACGGTGGCGGCGGCCGTGTGACCGCTGGGGAAGCTGTAGGTGGCGAGCGTGAGCAGCGGATCGTCGAAGCTGGGCCGGGCGCGCTGGAACACGTGCTTCAGCGCGACGTTGAGCAGCATGCCGCCGGGGATCGCCGTGACGGCCACGAGCAGCCAGTAATGGGCGCCGCGGCGCCAGAACCACAGCGCCAGCAGCACGCCCATGATGCTGGAACCGACGATGCCGTTCCAGTGCGTGATGAAGAACATCACCTGGGTGAACACGGGGTGGGCGCGCTGGTGGAACCACTGGGCCAGCTGGGCGTCGATGACGGTGATGGTGTCGCCCTCGACGACATCCTCGGCGAGCTCGCCGAACACGAAGCCGGCGAACAGGATCAGGCAGATGCCGATGGTGAGGTGCAGGCCCATCTCCCCTTCGGGAGAGAAGCGCGCCGCCAGGAACGCGCGCAGGCGCTGGTGCAGGGTGGGTGATGTGATGGACATGGGCTCTACATGTGGCTTGCTGGCAAAAAAACCACAATTTCTTTTCTGGACTGTTTTTTTATACAGTAGCTGTGGATTTATACAGTAGTTGTGCTATTCTTTATTCACCTGAGCAACACATCAAAACACTCTACTCGTTGAAAGGGATCATCATGACCACTCTGAACAGCTCCTTCGGCCTGGAATATGCCCCTACGCCTTTCCTGGTGCGCATCGGCCGCCGCGAAATGCTCGTGACCCGCGATTTCCGCAAGCGCTTCTACCCGGTCAACCCGATCATCGAGTGCGATACCGGCGTCGAGCCGGGCCACGTGGAAGTCCTGCTGTTCAAGCGCTGGCTGCTGATCCTCTCGAAGGGGCGTTGAAAGTCGGACGCTGGTGGTCGCGGCTAATGTCGCGGACTGCATAAGGTTCATCGTTTTCATTCGTTTTCTTTCGCTCTGCAGGAACCTACTCTATGGGCTCCCCTTCCCCGAAAGAAAACGATGTTTCATAAAAAAATCACTGCCGCACTGGCCGCCGTCGTCCTCTTCGCACAGTCGGCCGCCTTTGCGGCCGACATCACGCTGCTGAACGTCTCCTACGACCCGACGCGCGAGCTGTACCAGGACTTCAACCAGGCCTTCGCACGCCAGTACAAGGCCAAGACGGGCGATAACGTCACCATCAAGCAATCGCACGGCGGATCGGGCAAGCAGGCGCGCTCCGTGATCGACGGCCTGCAGGCCGACGTCGTCACGCTGGCGTTGGCCTACGACATCGATGCTATCAGCGAACGTGGCCTGATTGCGCACAACTGGCAAGGGCGCCTGGCCCACCGCAGCACGCCGTACGCGTCGACCATCGTGTTCCTGGTCCGCAAGGGCAATCCGAAAGGCATCAAGGACTGGGCCGACCTCGTCAAGCCGGGCGTATCCGTGATCACGCCGAACCCGAAGACCTCCGGCGGTGCGCGCTGGAACCACCTGGCCGCCTGGGGCTACGCCCTGCGCCTGCCGGGCGGCAGCGAAGCGACGGCACGCGACTACCTGGCCAAGCTGTACAAGAACGTGCCGGTGCTGGACTCGGGCGCGCGCGGCGCCACCACCACCTTCGTCGAGCGCGGCATCGGCGACGTGCTGATCGCCTGGGAAAACGAGGCGCTGCTGGCCGTCAAGGAACTGGGCCCGGACAAGTTCGAAGTCGTCGCCCCGTCCGTCTCCATCCTGGCCGAGCCGCCGGTGGCCGTGGTCGACAAGGTCGTCGACAAGCGCGGCACCCGCGCCGTGGCCGAAGCCTACCTGCAATACCTGTACACGGCCGAAGGCCAGAAGATCGCCGCCAAGCATTATTATCGTCCGCTGGTCGAGCCGTTCAACAAGCAGTACGCGGCGCAGTTCCCGAACGTGAAGCTGTTCACCATCGACGAGGTGGCGGGCGGCTGGACGAAAGCGCAGAAGGCGCACTTTGCGGATGGGGGGCTGTTCGACCAGATCTATCAGCCGGGTCGCAAGTAATCGAGTCAGCCGTAGCACCGTCGCCCCTGCGCAGGCAGGGGCCTAATTTTGCTTAACGGTTGCGCGAGCGAAATTGGGCCCCTGCCTGCGCAGGGGCGACGTGCGTTTGACGATACCTTGTAAATCGCTACCAAAATCACCATCTTGTAAAAAATGACTTGAAATCCGCGGCTGGGCCACGATTGTCTAAACAATCAAGCCTGGCCGTTCGGATACGCATGCCGCGTGCCGCCGGCCGTCCTCCAACCCACGAGAAGGAGCAAGTCATGGCAGTGCAACTACGTAAGCTCGACGAACAAGTCGTCGTCATCACCGGTGCCACCAGCGGCATCGGCCTCACGACGGCGCGCCAGGCGGCCGAAGGCGGCGCCCGGCTGGTGCTGGCGGCCAGGAGCAGCGATGCGCTGGACCAGCTGGCCAGCGAGCTGCGCCGCACGGGCACCCAGGTCGCGACCGTCACGGCCGACGTCGGCAAGGCCGAGGACGTCGAGCGCATCGGCCAGGCGGCCATGCAGCGCTTCGGCCGCATCGACACCTGGATCAACAATGCCGGCGTCTCCATCTTCGGCCGCAACGAAGACATCCCCGTCGAAGACATGCAGCGCCTGTTCCAGACCAATTACTGGGGCGTGGTGCACGGCTCGCTCGAAGCCGTCAAGCACATGAAGACGCGCGGCGGCGGCGCCATCATCAACCTGGGCAGCGAACTCTCGGACCACTCCATTCCCCTGCAGGGCATCTATGCCGCGTCCAAGCACGCCGTCAAGGCGTTCACCGACTCGCTGCGCATGGAGCTGGAAAAGGACAAGGCGCCCATCTCCGTGACGCTGGTGAAGCCGGCCGGCATCGAGACCATGTTCGTGCCGCACGCGCGCAACTACATGGACAAGGAACCGGCGCTGCCGAAGCCCGTCTACGCGCCGGAGCTGGCGGCCAAGGCCATCCTGTACGCGGCCCAGCACCCGAAGCGCGACGTGTTCGTGGGCGGCGCCGCCAAGGCGCTGTCGAGCTCCAACTTCGCCATGCCCGGCGTGATGGAGCGCTTCCTGCGCGCCACCATGTTCTCCCAGCAAAAGTCGAAGCAGGCGAGCGCGCCGAACCGCCGCGACGCCCTGTACGAGCCGGATCCGCGCAGCGAATTGCGCCAGCGCCAGGATGCGTCGAAGCCCGTCATCGAAACCTGCGCCTACACGTCGGCCGCGCTGCGCACGCCCAAGCTGCTGCCGCTGCTGGTCGGCGGGGCCGCCCTGTTCGGCGCCTGGAAGCTGGCGCGCCGTCCGGGCGGGCTGCGCTCGGCGTTCTAGGACAGCGTGCCCACCGCCTCTCAAAGACAACGAAGGAACCATCATGGCCAAGAAGCTCAAGAAACTCGACCAGCAAGTGATCGTACTGACCGGCGCCACCAGCGGCATCGGCCTCGCCACCGCGCGCATGGCCGCCGAGGCGGGCGCGAAGCTCGTCCTCGTCGCCCGCGACGGCGACGCCCTCGACACCCTCGCCCACGAGATGCGCCAGCGCGGCGTGGAGGTGGCGACCGTGGCCGCCGACGTCGGCGAGACGGCGGACGTGGAACGCATCGGCAAGGAGGCCATCGCGCGCTACGGCCGCATCGACACCTGGATCAACAATGCCGGCGGCAGCGTCTACGGCACCAACGAGCAGGTGCCGCTGGCGGACATGGAACGCGTGATGCAGACCAATCTGTGGGGCTGCGTGAACGGGTCGCTGGAAGCCGTCAAGCGCATGAAGGCGAGCGGCGGCGGCGCCCTGATCAACGTGGGCAGCGAAGTGTCGGACCGCTCGATCCCCCTGCAGGGCACGTACGCGGCCTCCAAACATGCGATCAAGGCGTTCACGGAATCGCTGCGCATGGAACTGGACAAGGAAAACGCGCCGATCTCCGTCACGCTGGTCAAGCCGTCCGCCATCGCCACGCCGTTCGCCGAGCACGCGAAAAACTACATGGAGCACGAGCCGGCCCTGCCGCCGCCGAACTACGCCCCGGAAATCGTTGCGGAGGCGATCCTGCACGCGGCCGTCAAGCCGGAACGCGAGCTGTTCGCGGGCGGCCATGCGAAGGCGGCCTCCGTGCTGGGCGGCCTGCTGCCGCGCGGCATGGACCGCTTCATGCGCGGCACGATGTTCGACCAGCAGCAGTCGGACAAGCCGAGCCGTGCGGGCCGCAAGGATGCGCTGCACTCCCCCGATCCGGCGCAGGAACTGCGTTCGCGCAACCGTTCACCCGCGCATGTGAGCGAGTCGAGCCCGTACACGGCGTTCGAGCTGAAGCCGGCGTCGCTGAAGGCGGCGCTCGTCGGTGGCGTGCTGCTGGCGGGATGGGCGCTGGCCGGGCGGCCGGGGTTGCGCAAGACGTGGAAAGCGTGACGGGTTGATCTGGCGGTGGCCGGTGGGCACATGGTGCCCACCCTACGATTGCATCGGTCGGCCGATACGGATCGTGCCGCCTACGTAGCGTGGGCACCACGTGCCCACCATCACGTTCGCATGGATACAAAAAGGGCCGTCCGGCGCATGCCGAACGGCCCTTTCTGTTAGCGCATACCGGATTACTTGCCCGGCGCCGGACCGCGGGGCGGTTCGCTGCCGAGGAAGTCGACGTCCTCGTCCGTCAACGGCAGGTCCGGAATCGATTCGATGTGGTCGGTGTCGATGTCGGCGCCATCCTTGACGACCGTGTCGCGGCCGGCCGCGGCGCGCTCGCCCGTGCCGCCGTAGTCGCTGTCGCCGTCGAAGTTGGCGTCGCCGACGTCGGGGCCGGCGCTGTCGTGGGCATAGCTTTCCTCGTTGTCCGAGGTCGTGCCGCGGTCCAGGTCGAGGGTCTGGTCCTCGTCCAGGTTGGCGGCAAAGCCGGGGCCGCCGACGACGTCGCTGCCGGAATCGGAGATATCGCTCGGGCCGAGCGAGTCGATGCCGTGGCCTTTGCCGAGGCTACGGTCTGGTGCTTCCGGGAAGTTATCCGGATCAAGTGTGCTCGTGCCAGTCATGATGTTGTCCTCCATGGTGATGCCAAAAGAATACGAGTACAGGCTACCCGCTTTCGCGATTTCGCGGCGCAGCGCTGTTTCCCGAAGAAAGAAGATTGCCGGCGACCTTCCATTTGCCGGCGCCTTCGCGCGCCGGCTCAGAAAGCCCGGCGCATGCCGATGTTGACCGCCGAGCTGCCGTTCAGGCGCGACGCCCCGTCGATCGGGATGCCGGCGCTGTTGGTGTTGACGGTGTGCGAGAACGCGGCGTAGAAGTCCGTCTTGCGCGACACCACGTAGCTGGCGCCGATGGCGAACTGGTTGGCGTCGCGGTTGGCCAGGTCGCGGTCGTTCTTGTGGATAAACGAGGCGAGGAAGGTGACCTGGCGCGTCACCGGCACCGCCACGCCGGCCAGCGTGTCGCGGCTATCCGTCGACGAGGTGCTGGCCACGCCGGCGCTGTACGGATTGTCCGGGTTGTACAGCGGCGAGTTGCCCCAGCCGCGGTTGGCGGCATAGGCGGCGTAGGCCGTGCCCCAGCGCGTGCGCAGGTTGGCGGCGATGATGGAATTCTTGGCGGCCATCGTGTTGCCCACCAGGTTGTACAGCTGGACCTGGGCCACGTGGCGGTTCTGGTGCGCCGCGCGCAGCGACAGCGGGCCGAGGTCGTAGCCGACCGTCATGCCCCAGGCGCGGTTGGCGAGCGAATTGCCGCCCAGGCTGTCGACGGTCCAGGAAGCGTCCGTCGACACGCCGCTCATGCGGCTGCTGTAGTAGCGCACGTCGCTGTTGACGGGTGTGCCGCTGGGGTTGACGAGGTTGCTGGCCTGTCCTCCGGTCCCGGTGTGGAACAGGTCGCCGACGTCGGCCTGCGTGAGGTACTCGAGGTTGTACTGGCGTCCCAGCGTGAACTTGCCCGGACCGTCGCCGGGACCGAAGCCGCCCAGGCGTCCGTAGACACGGCGCGGCACCTGCTGCCCCGGCCAGTCGGCATGGGTGGCGGTGGCCGGCGTGCCGGTGAACACGGCGATGTCGTGCCCGCCCGGCGTCTCGCCGACATAGTGGAGTTCCCCGGCGTCGATGACGGCCGGGCTCGTGGTGTCCTGGGCGCAAGCGTGTCCACAAGCGAGCGTCGCATAGCCACCCAGCGCAACGCACGCAACGAAAGCCTTGTTCATGATGAGTTCCTCTTTAGGCTAACGTTATCCTCTCGTTTGGCGGTCTTATCTGTCCAATATCGCACAATTCGAGGGCATATTTACCTCGTGTTTTTGTCGGCTAATTCCGACGCGCCCGCCACAGCGACAGCGACAGCGACAGCGACATTCTTGCCGATTGCTCAGCAGTAAGCCCCTCTCCAAGAGCAGGCAAAACGCTTGCGTTCATGCAGCTCGCGTACCTAAACTACAGGCAGGGGAGGCAGTTCGATCGCCTTACTCAAGGAGACAAACGATGACGCGACGGTTCGGACGTACCCTGACTACAATTACCCTGGCGCTTGGGCTGGCTGCTACCAGCATCCTGTCCGCCCATGGCGCCGCCCCCGCCGCGGCCCCCATGCAGCACGTGGAATGGTCGCGCAGCGCCAACATCTACGAAGTGAATATCCGCCAGTACACGCCGGAAGGCACGTTCAAGGCCTTTGCGCAGCACCTGCCGCGCCTGAAGAAGATGGGCGTGGACATCCTGTGGCTGATGCCCGTGCAGCCGATCGGCGAAAAGAACCGCAAGGGCACGCTGGGCAGCTACTACGCCGTGCGCGACTACACGGCCGTCAACCCGGAATTCGGCACGCTGGCCGACCTGAAGGACCTGGTACGGCAGGCGCACGGCCTGGGCATGCGCGTCATCATCGACTGGGTGGCAAACCACACTGCCTTCGACAATCCCTGGACCGTCGCCCACAAGGACTGGTACCTGAAGAACGACAAGGGCGAGCTGTATCCCGTCACCTACACGGACGGCGCCGAACCGGAATACTGGACCGACGTGACGGGCCTGGACTGGCGCAACCGCGACCTGTGGAAGGGCATGACGGAAGCGATGCTGTTCTGGGTGCGCGAGACCGACATCGACGGCTTCCGCTGCGACGTCGCCGGCAAAGTGCCGACGCCGTTCTGGAACGAGGCGCGCGCCGCGCTGGAGCGCGTGAAGCCCGTCTTCATGCTGGCCGAGGCGGACAAGCCCGAGCTGCACGAGCACGCGTTCGACATGACCTATGGCTGGGACACGAAGGACATCTTCAAGGACATCGCCAAGGGCAAGGCCGACGCGCGCACCCTCGCCGCCTTCATCGCGCATCCGCCGAAAACCTTCCCGCCGGGCGCCTACCGCATGCGCTTCACCACCAACCACGACGAGAATTCCTGGTCCGGCAGCGACGTGGAGCTATACGGCCCCGCCTTCAAGGCGATGGCCGTGCTGGCCGCCACGCTGCCGGGCATGCCCCTCATCTACGGCGGCCAGGAGTCGGGCCTGGACAAGCGCATCCAGTTCTTCGAGAAGGATCCGATCGCCTGGAAGGACTACCGCTACGCACCGTTCTACGCCGAGCTGCTGAAGCTGAAGCACGACAACCCGGCCTTGTGGAACGGCCAGTACGGCGGCGCCGTGCAGGTGCTGGACACGGGCAACGACAAGGTCTTCGCGTTCCGCCGCCACCGCGACCACAACGTGGTGCAGGTGGTGGTGAACGTGTCGAACGCGGCGCAGCGCTACACGCTGCCGGGCGCGCCGGAACAGACGCTGGGGCCGTGGGAGTACGGGATCGGCAAGCAGACGCGCTGACGATTGCGCCGGCCGGTTCGTCACGGCGTCGGGAGCATTCGTCCCATCGATGTCCTGGCGCCGCGGCAGATGGTGAATAATCGCATGGTCCGCATTTCCCACGACCGCCTTTATGCGCAACGCCCGCTCCGCCGCCCTGCTCTTCCTCACGCCCGCCTGCCTGCACGCCCAGACGGCGCCGCAGCAGCAGGTCGTCATCAGCGCCAGCACCGACGTGCAGCGCGCGCAATCGACGACGACGTCCATCGTCGTGGGCCGCGACGAGCTGCTGCGCCACGGCGATGCCACGCTGTCCGACGTCCTGAAGCGCCAGCCCGGCATCACCGTGGACGCCAGCCCCGGCAAGCCGGCCGCGATCCGCATGCGCGGCATGGGCGGCGGCTACGTGGCGATCCTGCTGAACGGCTTGCCGGCGCCGGCCGGGTTCTCGCTGGAGTCGCTGAACCCGGATGCCATCGAACGCATCGAGATCGCCCGCGCGCCCACGGCCGAGACGAGCAGCCAGGCCGTGGCCGGCACCATCAACGTGATCCTGCGCCGCGCAGGGCCGGGCAAGGATGGTGCGGCGAACGAGATCAAGGTGGGCAGCGCCGTCGTCGACGGCTACGTGGCGCCGCAACTCATTGGACAGCACAGCGGCCGCGCCGGGACGCTGGCCTACACGCTGTCCGCGACGCTGCGGCGCATCGAAAATCCGGTCACGGCCGTCACGACGGAAACGGGACAGGATCCCTCCCTGCTGCGGCGCACCGCGTGGTTCGACCACCAGGTGGGAGACTTGCTGGAACTGGCGCCGCGCCTGTCCTGGACGCCGAACGCACGGGACACGGTGACGTCGCAAGCCTATGTGCGCAAGCGCCGGATCGACAACGCCAAGCGCGAAACGGAAACGACCCTCGTCGGCAGCCCCACCGCCTTCCCGCGCGCGAACCAGACCTACCAAGCGGATCCCGAGCAGGCCTATGCGGACGTCACGTGGGCGCGCAAGCTCGATGGCGGCGCGCGCCTGTCGACCAAGTTGTCCGGCTTCCGCACGCAGAGCGACGCCGACTTCGTCTACCGCGGATCGAGCCTGGCGGACGTGCTGCTGCAGACGAACCGCGTCGCCTCCGGCCCCACCGAGCGCGAATGGACGTTCAATGGCACCTGGCGCAAGCCACTGTGGCGGAATCACGCGCTGGCGGCGGGCTGGGAGGTCGGCCGCAAGCAGCGCACCGAATACCGCAACGAGCGCCAGGTCGACGCCGCCGGCAAGCTGCTGCTCGCCAGCGACGAGGACTACCGCGCCACCGTGGCAAGGACCGCCTTCTTCGTGCAGGACGAATGGGACATCGACGCCGCCTGGTCCGCCTATGTGGGCCTGCGCCGCGAAGACCTGCACACGACGGGCGAAGGCAATGCCCATGCGGCAGTGGACGTCGACGCCGGCGCCTGGAGCCCCATCCTGCAGGCGCTGTTCAAGCCGCAGCGTCCGGAAGGCGACACGGGCCCGCGCGACCAGTTCCGCTTCGCCGTCAGCCGCACCTATAAAGCGCCGAACATCGTGCAGCTGATGCCGCGCCGCTACACGGTCGACAACAACAACGGCCCGACGAACCCGGACCAGCAGGGCAACCCGAACCTGCGGCCGGAACTGGCGCTGGGCATCGACCTGGCGTGGGAACGGTATATCGGCAAGGACGGCATGGTCAGCGTCAGCCTGTTCCAGAAGCGCATCCACGACGTGACGCTGTACCGCACCTACGAGGACGCCGGCACGTGGATCTCCACGCCGGACAATACGGGCGGCGCCACCGTGCGCGGCGTCGAGTTCGAGGCGAAGGGCACGCGCGGCCCGCTGTCCGCGCGCATGAACCTGGCGCGCAACTGGTCGCACGTGGATGCGATACCGGGCCCCGACAACCGCATCGAGGGACAGGCGGCCTACAGCGGCAACGTGGGCATCGACTGGACGCCGAAAGGCAGCCGCGTCGATGCGGGCGGCACCTACACGTACCGCGGCCCCGTCATGAGCCGCCCGGGCGCCCTGTTCCTCAGCGACGACGGCATCAAGCGCCAGCTGGACCTGTACGCCGTGTGGAAGCGCGACGCGACGTCGCGCCTGCGCCTGTCCGCCTCCGACCTGCTGCACCAGGACTACCGCGAAAGCTATGCCTACCTGGGCGCCGGGCCCGTCACCCGCACGACGCTCTGTCGCACGCGCACGACGTGGCGGCTGGTGTGGGAACAGTCGCTGTAACGCTTACCGCCTCGAGGACCCGACGATGAAACGATGGATCTGCTTCGTGCTGCTCGCAATGGCCTTTACTGCCGGCGCACAGGAACTACGCAACCGCCAGGACAGGGCTTGGGAACCCGGCGGCGCTGCCGTCCAGGTGCCGGTGTGGCCGAAAGCGCCGCCAGCGCCCTCCCCGTTCGACGGCCACGAAACCTACGGGAACGAGGACAAAAGGATCGCCGGCCGGCCCTATACGATGGTCGACCACGTGTCGCACCCGACCATGAGCATTTTTCGCGCGCGCGGCAAGGACACGGGGACGACGATCGTCGTCTTCCCCGGCGGCGGCTACCGCCGGCTGGCCATCGACCTGGAAGGCACCGAGGTATGCGACTGGCTCACGGCAAAAGGCATCACCTGCGTGGTCCTGAAATACCGCGTGCCGGGTTCGGGCCCATACTGGTCGGACGACTGCAATTGCCGCCGCATTCCGGATGCGCCCTACGCGCTGCAGGATGCGCAGCGGGCGATCGGACTGCTGCGTGCGCGGGCCAGGGAATTCGGCATCGATCCGCACAGGATCGGCGTGATGGGCTTTTCGGCGGGCGGGCATATGGTGGCGGAGATCAGCAACCATGCCGAGCGCGCTCATCGTCCCGTCGATGCCGCCGACCAAGAGAGCAGCCGGCCGGACTTCGCCATTGCCGTCTATCCGGGGCATTTGTGGGAAGGGCCGGGATTGACGCTGAACCCGGCCGTCAAGGTCCGCGCCGATGCGCCGCCGACGCTGATCGTGGCGGCGAGCGACGATCCGGTGGACGACATCCGGCACTCGCTCGTGTATTACCTGGCGCTGCAGCAGGCAAAAGTGCCCGTGGAGATGCACGTGTATGCGCATGGGGGGCATGCGTTCGGGGTGCGTAGGACGGCAGAGATCAGCACGCACTGGCCGGACGTGGCGGAGAAGTGGATGGGATCGATCGGCATGATGCCCGTTGCGACGCTTCGATGACCTGGCGTGTTTCTGACTGGTCGAGAGAATGGCACGCAATTCATGCTGCACTACCAGCCCGTCGTCCCGGCGAAGGCCGGGACCCAATATTGCATGCGCAGTGACGCAACCAACTTGGGCCCCTGCCTGCGCAGGGGCGACGGTCTTACTGCCGACGACGTAACTTCGTCAGATACTGCCTAGCGCCGCAACGCCGCAAACGCCGCCGGCTCCCACTCCCTCAGCGCCAGCAGCAAGCCGCTTCCGCGCCGCTTCGGCAACGGCGACGCCAGGCTCTCCTCGTGCAGCTCCGCGAACCTTGCCCGCAACTGGCGCAGCTCCGCCTGCATCCTTGCCAGCGCGCTTTCCGTCAGCATGGCGTGCGTGAAGGTCAGCGTCTCGTCCTGGCGCTCGAAGCGGCTGCCGAGGAAATCGTCGAGGCCCTCGGTGCGGAAGTACTGGCGGATCGGGCCGTCCGGCAGCCAGTCGAAATCGCGCGCCACGTTCAGGCGGATGCGGTTGCCGGGCATGAGGGCGATCAGGTGCAGGCGGTCCAGGTGCAGCAGCTTCTGCAGCGCTTCCGCCTCGGTGAGCTGGTAGACGCCGACCATGTCGGCCAGCGTCCAGTGGTTCAGCGCGCACACGGCGACGACCATCAGCTTGGTGTCCGACACGAGCTCCTTTTCCTGGGCCGGCGTGAGCGTGCGCAGGCGCGATTCCGTCACCGCCGCTTCCTGCGCCAGCTCCGCGAGCGTGAAGCCGAGCATATTGCTGACCTGGACGAGGCGGTCGACGCCCAGCGTGTCCGACGTCAGCAGGCGCTTGACGCTCGCCTCGGACAGGCGCAAGGTCGCGGCCACGTCGCGGTAGGTCTTGCCCTGCAATTTCAGCTGGCGCTTGATCGTGACGAGCAGTTGGTTGACTTCGGACATGGGGCCTCGGACGTCGATACGGAACGCTACGGTGGGGATCGTAGCATGCCCAGCCTTGCCGCGGCAGAGCCGCTGTGCCAAGATGCCCGCCAAACAAGGACAAGAACAGGCGGAGACACATGCATCACCAGGAATACCTGCGCCACGACGCGACCGCGCTCGCGCAACTGGTCGCGCGCGGCGACGTGACGAGCGCCCAACTGCTGGACCTGGCGCTGGCGCAGCAGCGGCGCGTCCACGGCGACGTCAACGCCGTCGTGCGCCTGATGGAGACCGAAGCACGCAAGCGCACCGCCGCACCGCTGGCAGGCCCGCTGGCCGGCGTACCCTTCCTGATCAAGGACGGCGTGCAGGATTATGCGGGCGTGGCCACGACCTACGGCAGCCGCGCCATGCAGCATTACGTGCCCACGCAGCACGCCCACGTGGTGCGGCGCTACCTGGAGGCGGGCCTCGTCATCTTCGGCAAGACGAACCTGCCCGAATTCGCGATCCGCGCCGTCACCGACCCCGCGCTGTTCGGCCGCGCCAACAATCCATGGGACCCGTCACGTACGCCGGGCGGATCGAGCGGCGGCGCGGCGGCGGCCGTGGCCGCGGGCATCGTGCCGATGGCGGCGGGGAACGACGGCGGCGGCTCCATCCGCATCCCGGCCGCCTGCTGCGGCCTGTTCGGACTGCGGCCGTCGCGCGGACGCGTGTCGTCCGGACCGGGCATCGGCGAAGTGTGGTTCGGCGCATCGAGCGAAGGCGTGCTGTCGCGCAGCGTGCGCGACACGGCGCTGGCGCTCGACGTGCTGCAGGGTGCGGAACCGGGCGATCCGTTCGTCATCGCGCCGCCATCGGCACCGTATGCGGACCTGATGCGGCGCGATCCGGGCCGGCTGCGCATCGGCTTTTCCAGCGCCTCGCCGATCGGCACGCAGGTGCACACCGAGGCCGTGGCGGCCGTACGCCATGCCGCGACGCTGCTGGTCAAGCTGGGACACGACGTCGAGGAAGCCGCCCCGCAGATCGACGGCGACGCGCTGGCCCGCAGCTACCTGCACCTGTACTTCGGGCAGATCCCGGCCGCGGTGGAGCGGGCAAAGGCGCTGGGCGCGAAGGAAGGCGACCTGGAACTGATGAACCGCATCCTGGTGACGCTGGGAGAGCATGTCTCGGCGCGCCGGCTGACGACGGAACTGAACCGCTGGAACGACTTCGCCCGCGCGCTGGGTGCCTACCACCAACGCTACGACGTCTTCCTGACGCCGACACTGGCTGCCCCGCCTGTCATGCACGGTACGGGCGACCCGTCGTCGTTCGAACAGGGCATGCTGGGCTTCCTGCAAAGCACGGGCATCCTGGGCGTGCTGGCGCGTCTGGGCCTGCTGGACAAGACGGTCGACCGCATCGCCACCGACAACCTGCGCGCGGTACCGTTCACGCAGCTGTCGAACCTGACGGGCACGCCGTCGATGAGCGTGCCGCTGTACTGGACGCCGGACGGCCTGCCGTTGGGCGTGCAATTCGTCGGTTCGTTCGGCAGCGAGGACAAGCTGCTGCAGCTGGCGCACCAGCTGGAACAGGCGCAGCCCTGGTTCGACAAGTTGGCACCGATCGCCCGTGGGGTGGACGGCTAAATCGAAGACGCGTCAAAGAACCGCATGCACCGTAGGATGGGCACCACGTGCCCATCATCCCCGCCAACACACCATCGGCTCACGCCTGCCGGTGGCCGCATTCCGTACAAAACTTGGTCCCCGGCTCCAGCATGGTCGGACACGCCTGGCACTGCACCTGCTGCGCCATCTTGAACCCGCACTCCGGGCAGAACTTGGCGCCATGCGTCTCCGTCCGGCACTGCGGGCACACGAGCTGCATCTCCTTGCGTACGTCGTGCCGCTGTCCGCGGCTCTGCCCTTCGTCATTGGCTCGCTGCGACGCGCTATAGACCTCGCCCTGCGCCCGCGAGCGCGTGATCGCCACCTGGACATTCGGCGCACAATCGAAGCACAAGCCATTCGCGCCATCGAAGCACTGTGCGCACACGTAATCGTGGCAATTCCCGCAGCGATTGAAATGCCGCTTGCCCTCCTCGACCGCCTCCTTGAATGCCGTATCGCGCGCGCTGTGCCAGCCGGCTTCCGCCATGCTGTTCAACACCGACCCGGCATTGCCGAGGATGCCGCCGAACAGGCTGGCGCCCTTCTGCAACCAGCCGCCGGCCTGGGCACTGCGATAGGGTTTGAACGCGGTGCGCCACCGGTCGCGGCAGCGCTCGCAATAGAACTCGAACTGGAAGCCGGCGTCGACGCCGGTGGAATTGCTGAGGTCCTGGACGTTACTGGCGAACTTGGTTTCGGTCGACATGTTCTTATTTTCCCCCGAGGAATTGTCGCGGGATTAAATCACGGCTGTTAAAAAACTGGCGCGCGGTGTCACCATGTATCTTGGTCGATCTCGTCGTGTGGCCGAAATTGTGCAGTTACTATCCGCACCAACGTGGATGAACCGGGAGATTCACCGTCGTGAAAAACCTGGTCGTCATCGTATTTGCCTGCACCTCCCAACGGCTGACGACCCGCTTTTGACCCGGTCTTCGCCCCATTGTTACAGTGCGAGAGAATCTATCGTACCCATCACGCTTACCCTGAAACTGCCGAACGTCCGGCCGACAAAAAGATCAGGGAGCCAATATTGTCAACGCTAGAGCTATTACTCGCATTCCAGTTGCGCAGTCTGGCCGCCGATCTGCGCAGCGCGGCGCGCGCGAATTTCTATGCCGGGATTTTCGATAACAGTGATGAGGCACAACGCCGTGAAAAGCTCGCCGAGTGGGATCGCGAACATCCTATCAACCGGTTCGTGCCCATGGCCCTCCAGGAAGTCGAAGAGGTTGCCGACCATGTGCGCGACCTGCTGCGGGATTCGTGATTCCTTTCACGAGCCGCCAGTGAGCGGTGCGATGCAGAATTTCCCCCTGCAGTGCCAGCGAGGCGTATCCGCAGGCCCAACAAAAAAGCCCTTGATTTACAAGGGCTTCTAGAAAAACTCTGGCGGAAGCGGTGAGATTCGAACTCTACCCGGAGAAGTCGCTTTAAAATCAGATACTTATGGTGCGAAGGAAACTGTATTTTGGCACACCTACTTGGCACACACAAGAGGTAAGCCTAGAGTACTAAAGCCAAGGGGGCGGCCGATCCGGCCGCCCCCTTGGTCCTGTACAGGAAATCAGGTTGTTAATCGTGTCCAAAACTGCTGTGAACGATGTCCTACAAGGTATAGTAACTAAGTTTATATTTTCAGAGCGACAGGCGCGCTGCAATTCTCCCAACATGCGCGTGTGCCCAGCTGGACGCGGACGAACTGTACACGTCTACTAAGCTCTAAACGCTTTTCCGGCGAAATATTTGCCCAGAGCACTTTCGCTACGTTCTGAATCCGGCGCTCGTGATTAAAGCGCCCGTCACATATGAACACCACACCGAGCAGTTTCCTTTGTGTACCATGAAAAAGAGTTTTACTTAAGGTCGCAATGCGCAAACATCGCGCAATCTCTGCGGAAGACTTAGCAGCGGACTCTACTTCTCCCCACCACAGACCTTCACCAAGCGTCTCTCCAAAAAGCAAATCTGGCAGCTTTCCAAATTGCCGCCTCAAGCCTTCGCTCCGAAAAATTTCAAGTCCTCCAGAAATTTTGTGTTCGCCGTAAACGATTTGGCCAGCCAGAACCGCCTCTATTCCAAAACGCGTCGCAATGCTACGGTGAATAAAAGTAGCGCCACTAATTGAGCAAAGGTCTAGGCCATGTCGCGCGTTGTAACCCAAGGCTTCGACATGCGCTGCGCCTCGGCGTGTTAGCACATAACTTTGGGTACCGACCGCATTAGCGCGGGCCAAGACGTGCCCGGCAATTTCTAGCTTACGGATAGCCCTATAGGCGAGTTGCACTGAATACTTTGCAGAGGGCCAAATTGCCCTTGCAATCTCAGCTACACGCAGATGCCCCCATTCTCCCAAGACAACCAAAATCTGGTCATACTTATTAGCAGTAGTAGCCTTCCGATGCAGAATGGCCGCTTTTTTGGGTTTAACAAATAGCGCAGCGATGACATCGCTATTAAGACTAAGTTTCATAAACCACCTCCTTGTGGAGTATAGAAACAGTCTAATAAGCGTGACTATCCTCTAGTCTTGCGCTAGTTACATTCGACTAACACCGAAAATCAAAAGCTGGTGACGTATGCTCTTCGGCGCCTAGGGGCGCACGCATACTCTTCCGCTGGACGCGTAAGCACCATTGAGGGTGGCAAGCCACCCGAGGCGCGCTGCCCCTCTCCCTCGCCGTCGGCTCACTCAAGGGGCGGCCACCTAACAGCGGAGACCACTACGCTCATCACGATGAGCTGCGTTAGGGCTGGACGCCCTTCTGCGCCGTTAGGTGGCCGCCCCTACGGTGCAGCGCGCGGGGCGTAGCCCCCCAAAGCATCAATACGGCTGGGGCCGTACCGACGAAAGGTGAGAACGCAATGCGTTCTCATTCGCCTTTGACGCTTCGGCTCCCCCCGGCCATCGCCTGGGAGCGATGGCCCTTCGGCCCACTTGGGCCTCTAGTTGCCCGCAGAACGGGCAACAAAATTCGTATTTCACTATTTAACTAAACTTCCTAAATACCCACTCCACTCTTTTGCTACATTTTCGAATGACTTATGCACCCAGTCAGGAATTTCCGAGACCGCTGGGATAGGAATATCTTTAAGCGTTCTATTTGCCTGTCGCCCGTAGTTATATCGGTATTTGTTCGCTCTAATACACATGCAATAATAAAGTTTTTGTTCAAGCGACAAATCAATGAGAGGACGCAAGAAGTACAAGTCTCGGCCAGAGTAAAACGGCTCCATCTGGACAAAAGTCTCAAGAACGGAACCTCCACCTGCTACAGTTAGCACTCCAGCTTCAATTGGCTCAACCTCTTTAATTTTTTGTACTTTCCCAGTAACACCGTTGTTTTTTGCAGAGCGGGAAACAAAATTGATGCCTTGAGGGTCTGGGATGCATCTATTCAACTCTAGGTTGACTCCATACCGCACATCAAAAAGTTCTGAAATTGGCACTAATTTCATTCTTCGACTCCACCTAAATTCTCTTCACCTTCTATTGCTTCGTTGAGTAAGCGACTCAGGAGGAAACGCTTTACCGTATGTTCGTATGTACCACGGCCCAAATGTGCGTAATCGGTTTCCAAATACGCTTCGGCGCACCACTCATCGGCTGCAGTTACGTGTTTGAGAACACTAGCACCTACTTGCACCTCATTGTTTCTAAACATCTCGACCCATCTATCCCTGATATGTTCCCATCGTGAATCAGGGTCGATTCTCCCACGGTGTCGAACTAGCGAGTATCCGTCATCTTTCCAATATCCGAACCATGTTTTTGTTTTACTCTTGGCATGAGGAATATGGGCAATAAACACCATGATGCAGGTAATTGTTCCGACCGGATAAAATAAAGAGTCTGGCATAGACATTACCGCTCGTAGCGTATGATGCTTCAATAACTCAGCCTTAGCGGGATGCGGCACTATTCCACACGACATAGGCATAATGGCTATGCCCGTTGCCCCTTCTGTCAAACAGTCGAGCATATGTTTAGTAAAATAAAGTTCATGCAAACTCGCGTCGTTTTGGGAGAACGGCGGATTCAGCATTCCTGTATCGCAGCCATGTTTTTTTAAGGCTTTTGTGATAGCCGAATCAAAACAAGAGCCTTGGTACAAGTTTGCTTTACCATCACCGCGCAGAATCATATTGCTAGCGGCCAGCGCAAACATATTTGGCTGCTGCTCAACGCCAACGAGACCAGAACTTTTAATCTTTCGCCGCTCTTCATCTGTTTGAGCATCGCGCATCATATGATGCATAGCAGAAATAAGGAATCCTCCAGTTCCAGCGCAAATATCTAAAACCTTGCTGTCTTTATTTACATTAGCGAGCAGGGCAAATAGCTCGGTAATATGTCTAGGCGTGAGAACAATTCCAAGCGTGCGCTTGTCACCACTGGTGTACTTTAGAAATTCACCATAGAATTGTCCGACGACATCAAAATCGTGGTAAACGCTAATAAAAGGCCAAACTCTCTCATTAAGCACTTTGACTAGCTCGTGCAGAATACCCTTAGGAAAAGCCTTTGTAGCGCGCCCAAGCTCGGGATGAACAGCAATACTAGAATATGGCTGAACCATATTATCTTTTTTTGCCGCCGGGATTTCTGCCGAACCGATTTCATCCCGAATAACCCGCATCCACTCGCGCTGAAGGTTTTCCGGCGAATGAGCATGATAAGAAAGCGAAAAAGCCGTATTTCTTAACGCGATAAGTGTACCGCTGACTAACAGAGGCTTTTCGCTTTCTGTGAGCTTCGCGTGGTCCCTCATGAATTCATGAAGTTCCTGTGCAAAACTCATGAGCTCAGTAAATCTCAGCTTCTGAACAGCTGGATTAAAAGAAGCATGTTCAACATAGTCCAGCCAAGGGATTACCTTCGTTACCTTCGCACCGTCTTTAGTAACAAGATACGTAGGGGTTTTCATTCCCTTAGTGTGCAGAAATGTGGATATTTTCAAGCTGCTTTCGGTTTGACCACTCGCCGCAATTGCAACGACGTTAAAATCCTTAGACAAATGGCGTGCGTAATGCAAAACCCCATCTACTGCGTATTTTTGAATACGCTTAGAATCTTCGTCGAATTCGTCTTGCGGCTTTTCATTAGTGCTAAAAATCTCGTTCAGATACGGGCTAATGTGCTCGACAGTATCCGCCTTACATTCAACGACAATAATAATGTCAGTGTTGGCAATATCGCTTATGATAAATTCTGGTGCGCCAGAGCCACCCTTGCCCGACTTACTTGCAGCTTTTAGCAACTTACGGATAGGTTCACAATTACTTTTTTGCTGCTCTACAGCAACGCTATTATCGTCGTTGTAGTAGCCTAGCGCCTGCAAAGCATCACGTATAAGATTTTCAGTCTCTCTTTCATTTTTGGACTTGGGCTGTATTTTAAGCGAAGATTGCGACATTTATTGCTATTCTCTTTACTAGTGGAGCAAACAAAAGTTTATGAACGAATGGTAACACTTCTGCGGCATTCAGGCAGTAAGAGCCGTTCCGTCGAGACAACCGCGAAGCGATTGTCTCGACGGGAAGAGGAAAACGCTAACGGTCTCAAGACGAGTCAAAATACGGCTCATTACGATAGTCTCATGGCGATACCAAAAGAAAGTAATACTTAATAAGAAAGTTTTATCAGAACAAAAAATAGAGAAAGGGGAGAAGTCTCATCATGAGACAATGTACTTTCTCCCCTTTCGGCTTACCAAGGGCAGCATGCGCTGCCTGGCGCACTCACAAAATCAGCAGTCTTAGCACTCATCAAGTTCCAGCATTAGAATTGCAAGCTCGTCCTCTGACAAGCTGTTGACTTCGGGTTCATCGTAGTTTTCGTATTGCTCAGCCTGTGTGTCAGGCGTTTCTCTCAGATTTGAAGGAACCGGCGTTGCTTGGGATTTCAGTTCACCACTTTCCTTACTAATGCGTTTAGCTTGCGCAATCAGCAACTCGTAATTGACGACCTTACGCTTTTTCTGGTCGGCGTAATGAATTCGCAACCAGCCTTTATCTTGAAGCGCTTTGGTAGCGCGCGAAACGTTGTTAGGCGTCATACCTGTCATACGTTCAAGCGTTTCCCTGGTCGGATTAACGATACCCTTAGCACCTCTGAATCGACACAGAGCCACAAAGATACGAAACTCTGCATGGCTCATCCCTGTGTCCCCGCCATGCCCGAGGAAACCAAGTGCTTCCGCTGGGACCTTTGCGAAGAGCGAGGATGGATAGAAGGGGTCGTTGGTTCGTTGAGTAAAACTAGGTTTAGTCATAGATAGCTCTTTAGGTTGAAGGCGAAATTGCCTGTGACCTATAGAGCCGGGAGTTTAGCCTTCACCAATCCATTGTGCAAAAGCCGGTGGCAAAACGACCTCCGGATAGCGAATTTTTTCTATATATGAAACAATTTTTGTAGGGTTATAACCTAAACCATAGTCTACTTCGCTTCCTTGAAGGCGTAAAACTAATTTATCTGCGTCACGTGGCAACTTCCGGCCAGTATAAAACTGTGATAACCCGGGCGGCCAGAGCCCAGAAGTCAATTGGACGTCACGAATCACATCCTCTACTGTGTGGCGAAATGAATGGTTTCCATAACCGTGACCCAAGCCCAAATGGTCACGCACTTGACGCAAGAATGCCTGTTCATATGAGCGCCCCCATTTTGGGTCTTTATCATTAGTGTCTGGGATTGCAGATTGAAATAATGGGGAGCCGACAGGATGTCGCGTTGCTACATCTTTAAGAAAACTTGCGAACCCAAGCTCTAATAAAATAGGATGAACCGGCACCGTTCGCTTCGCCGGTTCATTTTTGAGAGAGCGGTCAGCGCTAGCACTGGAAGCAGTATCTTTTAAGTCAAGTTGGAATGTCATCAACAGCACGTCACTTTCAATCCTAAAATCGTGACTGTGTAGCTGTACTACCTCCCTTACTCTCATACCATGGAATAGAGATATTAGCGGCCCCCAATATCGCATTGCCAAGTCTTCTTTGAGCTTACCAGTAAATCTTTTCGACGATGGGTTGTACCATTCCGAGGAAAATATAGCATTAAGGTGATTTGTCGTGTAGGGGAAACGAGGTTTCTTGCGCGATTCTGCTTCTTTGGCATTAAGACGCGGATTGATTTCCATGCCTAACACTGGATTCGGTTCAGACGTTAATGACAATGTTCGTGCAAGACCAAATATCTTCTTTAGGGTAATTTTTGCTCTGCCAAGCGTATATTCTTCTGACCAAGGGTCATCTGCACTTTGCAGACGAGACTCTAAAAAGCGATATATATTTCCGGGCAAAACCGATGCCAACGCAACATCCCCATTAAACTTAACAAACCTGTTCCAAATGCTAATATTAGTGGTAAGGACTTTCCGGTTGACCTTGCCTTGGTCATGGTTAGTGTAATGACTTACCATGGATGAAAGCAACGGGCGCTCATCGACACTAGGAAAATCTACAAACTCGCCAGCATTACGCTGTTTTATTATTGTGGACGCTGCTCTCTCAGCCTGAGCGAACTTTCGAACAAGTTGAGGAAAAAGCGGGTCAGTCACTTCCAATGAATATCCTAAATCTTCTGACCACTCAAGAATTACCTGAACGACACTTTCCCAACTTAAAGAATGCCGCCCTTGTGCAAGTACACTGCGCATTGACGCATCTGTCATTGAACAAAACTGTTCAATTTGAACGAGTTCGCTCTCTTCAAGGCCTTCTTCGTAACGCTCAGCATTATCGGTAAATGCCCACGAAGCTAAGCGCGCACCCGCAATCTGTTCAATCAAAGATGTGGACAACGTAACGTGTCGAAGAGCAATGTCAAGCACTGGTGCTCTTGCATTCTCACGAAGTTCTTGCCATTTTTCGCGGAACTCAGCCAGCACCCTTGCGGCGACCACCATGGCTTTTTTCCGGTCAGGCGTTCCAGTGGAGCGCTTAATCTCCCGCTGCAAGGCCGGATGAAGAGCTTGAATATCAGAAGGTACAACCAGTCGGACCTGCCAGTTTTGGCTGCGGCCGTCAGTACGGAGAAAGAGGTATTTTGGCACGTCGTCGTTTCGCTTTTTGGCACACATTTTTGGCACACCAAGTGCATCGAAAGCCTTGAATATACAGGCATTTCTTTAAAAAACAACGACTTACTCACAAGTGGCGGAAGCGGTGAGATTCGAACTCACGAACGGGTTCCCCCGTCGGCAGTTTTCAAGACTGCTGCCTTCAACCACTCGGCCACGCTTCCTTGGGGAACCGCATTATACATAAATCATTGCCTGCCGGGCAGCCGAACGCGCACGGCCGAGCAATGATCAGGCCACCTGCAGCCAGTTCTCCCTCAGCGCCATCTCGAATTCGAGAGCCGGCAGCGGCTTCCCGTACAGGTAGCCCTGCACCTCGTCGCACCCCGCCTCGCGCAGGAATTCGATCTGGTCGACCGTCTCCACGCCCTCCGCGATCACGCGATGCCCCAGCCGCCGGCCCATGCTGATGATGGTGCTGGCGATCGCGCAATCGCTCGAGTCGCGCGGGATGCCCGTGGTGAAGGAGCGGTCGATCTTCAGCGTGTCGATCGGGAAGCGCTTCAGGTACGACAGGCTCGAATAGCCGGTGCCGAAGTCGTCCAGCGACAGCGCCACGCCCAGGCCGTTCACGCAGTCCATGATGTCGATCACCTGTTCGATGTCGTGCATCAGCGTGCTTTCCGTGATCTCCAGTTCCAGCCAGTACGGCGGCAGGCGGTAGCGGCGCAGCGTGCTGGCCACGCGGTCCGGCAGCGATGGGGTGAATTCGCGGGCGGAGACGTTCACGGCCAGGCGGAACGGCGGCAGGCCGGCCTGTTGCCAGATGGAGGCCTGGGCGCAGGCCTGTTCCAGCACCCACTCCCCTACCTGCACGATCAGGCCCGTGCTTTCGGCCAGGGGGATGAATTCGCTGGGCGGGACCATGCCGCGGGTCGGGTGCTTCCAGCGCACCAGGGCTTCGGCGCCGACCAGGCGGCCGCTCGCGATCTCGAATTTCGGCTGGTAGTGCAGCACCAGCTCGCCGTGGCCCAGCGCGTGGCGCAGGCCGGATTCGATCTTCATGCGCTGCTCCATCCCCTGGTTCATGTCCAGGCGGTAGAAGGCCACACTCTTGTCCGGGTTCTGGGCGTTTTCCTTGGCCCGCTCCATCGCGATGTCGGCCATGCGCAGCAGCGTCTCGGCATCCTGGCCGTCCTGCGGGTAGACGGCGATGCCGATGCTGGCGCCCACGCGCAGGTCGTGGCCTTCGATGCGGAACGGCGCTTCCAGCGCGGCCTGCAGTTTCTGGGCGACGGTGGTCGCTTCGAAGTGCTGGCGGACGTCGAACAGGCCGATGGCGAATTCGTCGGCGGCCAGGTGCGCTACCACGTCCTCGTCGCGCAGCGCGTTGCGGAAGCGCTGGGCGGCCTGGCGCAGCAGTTCGTCGCCGACGCGGCGGCCCAGCGTGCCGTTGATCAGGCGGAAGCGGTTGATGTCGACGTAGAGCACGCAGGCCGTCGTGTCGTTGCGCTGGGCTACCGTGAGGGACTGGTCGACCAGGCGGCCGAACAGGCGCCGGTTCGGCAGGCCGGTCAGCTCCTGGTAGTAGGCCAGGTGGTGCAGGCGTTCCTCGGCCAGCTTGCGTTCCGTGATGTCGGTCAGGTAGGCGATCAGGCCGACGGGATGGTCTTCCAGGTCGTTCAGCGGCGACAGCGACAGGCTGGCCCAGAACACTTCTCCCGACTTCTTCCGGCGCCGCACTTCCATCATGCGGCCGCCCTCTTCCGGGAAGGCGTCGAGCGGGGTCGGGTCTTCGTCGGCGTACAGGAACAGGATGTTGCGGCCGATGGCTTCCAGCGCCGTGTAGCCGAACAGCTGCTCCGCGCCCTTGTTCCAGCTGGTGATGTAGCCCATGCGGTCCATGGTCAGCACGGACTCGTGGATCTGGTCGAGGATCTGCGACTGGTGCGCGAGCTGCGCTTCCATGTGGGCGTAGGCGTGCGTCGTGCGCTGGGCCAGGCCGTGCATCTGCAGCAGCGTGCCGGTGAGCGCGGCCAGGCCTTCGAGCTGGCGCCAGTCGTCCAGCGTGTAGGCGCGGCCCGCCACTTCGTAGCGGCCCACGCAGTGGCCGTCCACGTGGACATCCTTTTCCAGGCGGCCGTCGCTGGACGGCTTGGCACCGGCGTCGCACATCAGGAACACGCCCTCCGGGCTGGCCAGCAGGCAGGCAGCGATACGGCCCAGTTCCGCGTGCAGCGCGTCGCCGCGCAATTTGAGGACGGCGTCGCAGACGGCAGTGCTGCTGCCGGCAAAATCGAATGGCGCGGCAGCAGGCAGCTTAGACATGGCGGGCTACCTGGATGGCCCAGTGGAAGGCCTGCAGCTGGCAGTTCCACCACGTTTCCGCATCGATGCCGGCGCCGGCCAGCGTGGACGCGTCGGCCTGCTGCGCTTCGGCCAGCAGCAGGCGCTGGCCCAGCACGCCTTCGCGGCGCAGCAGCGCGGCGCTCACCGGTTCCGGCAGGTTCAGTTCCTGCAGCAGTTCTGCCATCGGCGTGCGGAACAGGCGGTCCAGCAGCGAGAACACGCCGGCCATGAAGGCGGCGTCCTGCGCGTCGCGCTCGCCCCCTTCCTGCTTGCACAGCGCTTCCAGCGCGCCGCCGCGCATGGCGGCCAGAGGCAGCAGCAGGTTCGGCGGACCGTCCGGGTCCTGGCGCGCGTACAGCAGCAGTTGCAGCCAGCGCTGCAGCTGGCGGCGGCCGATGCGGTTGATGGCTTGTCCAAAACTCGTGATCGGCACGCCGGACGTGAACGCGGCCGAATTCACCAGCTTCAGCAGGTGGTACGACAGCGCCGGATCCTGCTTGAGCTGCTGTTCGAGTTCGTGCGAGTCGGCATCGCGCGCCAGCAGCGCCAGCATCGTCATCATGCGGCGGCGCGAGGTGCCGTCGTCGTCGGGCGCCACGCTGTCGAGGACGTAGTCGCCGGCGAACCAGGAGAAGCCCGCGTTTTCGCAAGCCTGGAAACGTTCCATGTCCGCCACGCCGTAGGCCAGGTGGGGTCCGAACAGCGCCGGCAGCGAAATGGCGCGCGGCGCGTCGGCGCTGCAGTCGCGCGCCACGGTGCGCAATGCCGACGGCGGCTGCACGCCTGGCGGCAGGTCGCCGTCGAGCAGCACGCGGTAGCCCGTCAATTGCAGCTGCGCCAGCGCCTTGCCGGCGCCTTCGCGCGCCAGCGCGGAGGCGCGCACGGCCAGCAGCACGCGGCTGGGCGGCAGCACATTCAGGACGGGTGGGGTCAGGATGGCCGGATCGTCGATGCGGACGACGCAATCCAGCGGCGCGATGGCCTCGAGCAGGTCGGGTGGGCCAAACAGCGCCTGCAGGCAGGCGCCGTCGGTCGGCTGTCCCGCGGCCTCCAGCAGCAGGGCAACCCATTCGTTTTGCTCGTTGGCGATGGAGCTCAATTCAACCAACGGGAACGATGCCGAAGCCATTAACGTTTATGCATTGATAGTAACGGGCTAATAGTAGAGCACCCGTTTTCGGAAAGCAACTGATTTTCTTGCAAATAAGACATGTTTGCAAGAATAAATACTCAGCTTGCCGTTCCGCCATATTTGGCATGCTGCACGGCGAACTTGATCAGCTCCGCCTGCCCTTCGATGCCCAACTTGCGCTTGATGTTCAGGCGGTGCGTTTCCACGGTGCGCACGGACAGGTCCAGGTCGCGCGCGATCTGCTTGTTCGACTCGCCGTTGGCGATGTGGCGCAGCACTTCCTGCTCGCGCGTGGTGAGCTGGTTGTCCTGGGCCTGTGCCGGCCGGGCCAGCTGGCGCGCCAGCGCGGCGCTGTAGTAGATGCCGCCGGCGATGACGGTGTCGATGGCGAGCACGATGTCCTTGCCCGGCGCATCCTTCAGCACGTAGCCGCGCGCGCCGGCCTGCATGGCTTGCGTCACGTATTCGAGCTTGTCGTGCATGGACAGCATCAGCACGGCGATGTCCGGGTGCTGCTCCGTGAACCGCGCGGTGGCTTCGATGCCGCTGCCGTCGCGCATGGTGATGTCCATCAGGACCAGGTCCACGTCCACCTTGTTCGCCAGCCCCAGGGCTTCCGGGCCGGAGTCGGCTTCCGCCACCACGCGGAAATGCGGCACGGCTTCCAGGCGCGCGCGCAGGCCGTCGCGCACCAGTGGGTGGTCGTCCACGAGCATGATGCGCACGACGTCTTGGGTGATCTCGGTATGCATGTCAGTCCTTCAGTCCTTCAGTTCCACGGTGGCGCGCACGGCGGTGCCGGCGTCCGATGAAGCGATGTCCAGGGTGCCGCCGATCGCATCCAGGCGCTCCAGCATATTGCGCAGGCCGATGCCGCGCTGCGGGTGCGTCTCGACGCCTTCCGGGTCGAAGCCGGCGCCGTCGTCGACGATGGCCAGTGTCACCCTTCCCCGCACCGCCTGCAGCGACAAATCGATGTGGCGCGCGCCCGCATGGCGCTCGATGTTCGTCAGCGCTTCCTGGGCGATGCGGAACAGCACCGTGCCGACGACGGGCGGCAGTTTATCCGTATTGCCCTTGGCCGAGAACGCGACCGGCGTGCCGCTGTGCTGGGCGAATTCCTGGGCCAGGTGGTCCAGCGCGGCGGCCAGGCCCAGGTCGTCCAGCAGCGTCGGGCGCAGGTTGTGCGAGATGCGGCGCACCTCGCCCAGCACGTCGTTCAATTCCCCGGCGGTGCGCTCGAAGCTGGCGAGGGCCTTGCCCTGCTGCTCGGCATTGCCCTGCAGGCGGATGATGCCGGCCTCGATCTGCAGCTCGATCGACACGAGCCACTGGCTGATGCCGTCGTGCAGGTCGCGCGACAGGCGCGCCCGCTCCTGCTCCTGCGAATCGACGACGCGCTGGGCCAGCGCCTTCAACTTGGCCTCGGCCACGCGCGATTCGCTGATGTTCAGCGCCAGGCCCAGCGTGGCGATGACGAGCGTCGCCAGGATCGCCAGGCCCATGATCCACAGCATGGTCGCATCGATGTTGCGCGACTGCTGGGCGTCCACCTGGGCCAGCGCGGCCTCGACGTCGTCCAGGTACAGGCCGCTGCCCATGATCCAGCCCCAGTCCTTGATGGCCACCACGTAGCCCAGCTTGGGGCCGGACTTGCGCGTGGACGGCTTGACCCAGTTGTAGCGCACCAGCCCTCCTCCCTCGCGCGCGACGGCGATCAGGTTCTGGATCGTGGGCACGCCGAACTGGTCGCGCATGTCCCACAGGTCGCGCCCCACCAGTTCGGGCTGGCGCGGGTGCATGAGGTTGCGGCCGTGCATGTCGTAGACGAAGAAATAGCCGTCGTCGCCGAAGCTGAGCGATTGCAGCACGCGCTTGGCCTCCTCCAGCGTGGCCGGGTCCTTGCGGCCGGATGCCGTCAGGTGGGCGATGGCGTGCGAGGCCAGCTCGACGTAGTGCTGGAGCTCGGCCTGCTTGCTGGCCAGGTAGGCCTGCTGGATGGTGGCGTGCTGCTGGCGCGCCAGCGTCACGGACTGCTGGCGCACGAACACGGCGATCGCGCACAGCGCTACGATCAGCGGCGCGATCGCCAGGAAGATGACTTTCTGCCGGAGCTTCATATTGAATGCGCGTGGCGCATGATTTCGTCGTAACATGAAATTGTACGACCGATCGGTGGATGGCGTGGATGCGGGGTCCCCTACGTAGGATTACGTAGATGGCTGCGTAATCATGCGCTTGTCCCCAGTCGACCCGTGCAAGATACTGAAAAAGAATGCTGCCATAAAATCAACCGGCAAGACCGGCGAGCAGTACGATCCATTCGGAGGAGTCACAATGAACAAACTTGCAAGCCGGCTCGGTTGGGCCGCGCTTTCGCTCGTGGGCGCAGGCGCCCTCGGCTACGTCGCCCTGAAACGGGGCGAATCGATCAACGCGGTCTGGGTCGTCATGGCCGCGGTCTGCGTCTACCTGATCGCCTACCGCTTCTACAGCCTGTACATCGCCGAGAAGGTGATGGGCCTGGATGCCAAGCGCCAGACCCCGGCCTACCGCTACAACGACGGCCTCGACTACGTCCCCACGAACCGCTACGTGCTGTTCGGCCATCACTTCGCCGCCATCGCCGGCGCCGGCCCGCTGGTCGGCCCCGTGCTGGCCGCGCAGATGGGCTATCTGCCCGGCATGATGTGGATCCTGGCCGGCGTCGTGTTCGCCGGCGCCGTGCAGGACTTCATGGTGCTGTTCATGTCGATGCGCCGCGACGGCCGCTCGCTCGGTGACCTCATCAAGTCCGAGATGGGCGAGGTCCCCGGCGTCATCGCCCTGTTCGGCACCTTCATGATCATGGTGATCATCCTGGCCGTGCTGGCGCTGATCGTCGTGAAGGCACTCACCGGCTCGCCATGGGGCACCTTCACCGTGATGGCGACCATCCCCATCGCGCTGTTCATGGGCATCTATTCGCGCTACATCCGCGTCGGCCGCATCGGCGAGATCTCGCTGATCGGCTTCGTGCTGCTGATGCTCGCCATCGTCGGCGGCCAGTGGGTGCACGATTCCCCGGTCCTGGGCCCGATGTTCACCTTCACGGGCACCCAGCTGACCTGGATGCTGATCGGCTACGGCTTCGTCGCCTCCGTCATCCCCGTGTGGCTGCTGCTGGCGCCGCGCGACTACCTGTCCACCTTCCTCAAGATCGGCACCATCGTCGCTCTGGCGCTGGGCATCGTGTTCGTCGCCCCGCACCTGCAGATGCCGGCGTTCACCCGCTTCATCGACGGCACCGGCCCGGCCTGGTCCGGCACGCTGTTCCCGTTCCTGTTCATCACCATCGCCTGCGGCGCCGTGTCCGGCTTCCACGCGCTGATCTCGTCGGGCACCACGCCGAAGATGATCGAGAACGAGAAGCACGCCCGCTTCATCGGCTACGGCGGCATGCTGATGGAATCGTTCGTCGCCATCATGGCCCTCGTCGCCGCCTCGACCATCGAGCCGGGCGTCTACTTCGCCATGAACAGCCCGGCCGCCGTGCTGGGCACCACGGCCGAATCGGCCGCCGCGGCCGTGTCGAACTGGGGCTTCGTGATCACCCCGGGCGAACTGACGCAGATGGCCGCCGACGTCGGCGAGCACACCATCATCTCGCGCGCCGGCGGCGCACCGACGCTGGCCGTCGGCATGGCGCACATCCTGTCGAACGCCGTGGGCGGCAAGGCCATGATGGCCTTCTGGTACCACTTCGCGATCCTGTTCGAGGCGCTGTTCATCCTCACCGCCGTCGACGCCGGCACCCGCGCGGGCCGCTTCATGCTGCAGGACCTGCTGGGCGCCTTCGTCCCGTCGTTCAAGAAGACCGATTCGCTGCCGGCGAACCTGATCGCCACCGCCCTGTGCGTGGCGGCCTGGGGCTACTTCCTGTACCAGGGCGTCGTCGATCCGCTGGGCGGCATCAACACGCTGTGGCCGCTGTTCGGCATCGCCAACCAGATGCTGGCCGGTATCGCGCTGACGCTCGGCACCGTCGTGCTGTTCAAGATGAAGCGCGGCAAGTACGCCTGGGTCACCATCGTGCCGACCATCTGGCTGCTGCTGTGCACGCTGACGGCTGGCTGGATGAAGATCTTCGATGACAACGTCAAGGTCGGCTTCCTGGCCCACGCCCGCAAGTTCCAGGCCGCGCACGACGCCGGCCAGGTCCTGGCCCCGGCCAAGACCGTCGACGAGATGAACCGCATCATCTTCAACGACTACCTCGACGCAGGCCTGTGCGGCTTCTTCATGATCGTGGTGCTGGCGGTGCTGCTGTACGGCTTCCGCACCATCCGCGCGGCCAACCGCGAGTCGCGCCCGTCGGTCAAGGAAACCCCGTACGTCCAGCAGGCGCCCGTCGCCGCCGAGGTGCACTGATGTTCGGCGCACTGGTCCAGGCGGGAGAATCGCTGGCCCAGGCGGGCCGCTACCTCGGGCAGAGCATGCGCCTGATGGTCGGCCTGCCCGAGTACGACACCTATGTCGCCCACATGGAACGGACCCATCCGGACCAGCCCGTGATGAGCTACGAGGAATTCTTCCGCGAACGCCAGGAAGCGCGGTATGGGGCGGGGCGGAACGGCAAGTGCTGTTGAGAACCGACTAAACGCTGACACACCGTCGTCCCCGCGCAGGCGGGGATCCAATTTTCAAGCGCTGACGCTGCGCTACGAACTTGGGTCCCCGCCTGCGCGGGGACGACGCATTTGTATCTACCCATCCCCCTTGCGGCACCGCAAAGTTACCTCCTAGGCCACATCCTATATTCCTTTCTTGCGGGAATTTGCATTTCCGCATGGTGAGCCCATTCCGCACCGGGCTCGTTCGTCGCGCCGACCGCCGGATGTGCCCCTGCCATGCATAGCCACGAGCGTTCAAGCCTCAACCGAAAACTATTGTCCATGTGCCTCGCCACGGCCGGCAGCGCCCTGCTGGTGGCCTGGCTCGCCTTTGCGCTGGCGACCGTCGTCGGCCAGCGCCACGCGGAGAGCATGCAGTCGGCCGCGCTGGCCGGCGTACTGGCGCGCAGCAGCGCGGACGCCCTGCAGGCGCGCAACCGGGACGCCGCCACGCGGATGCTGGACGCGCTGCGCGAGCGCGAGACCGTCACCGCGGCCGTGCTGTACGACCGCAAGGGCCAGCCCTTCGCCACCTGGACCGCGCCGGGACGCAGCGACGCCGGCCTGGACGTCCCGCTGCCCGACACCGACGCCGCCGCGCTGGGCACGTTGAACGAGGCCGGCAGCCGCCCGTGGATGCCGGTGCTGCGCACCTACCGCGCGCTGGGCACGCACGATGCCGCTGCGGACGACGCTGCGGACGACAATGCAGCGGACGATGTCCCCGCAGCGGGCGTCGTCATGATCGAGACCGACCTGCGTCCCATGTGGCGCGCGCTGGTGCGCGGCCTGGGCGTGACGGCCGGCGCGCTGCTGCTGTCGATGCTGGCCGCCCTGATGATGGCGCGGCGGCTGCGGCGCAGCGTGGCCGACCCCATCGCCAAGCTGATCAACGCGGCCCAGAAGGTCTCGGCCAGCCAGAACTACACGCTGCGCATCGCCCACAACCGCACCGACGAACTGGGCGCGCTGATCGACAGCTTCAACAACATGCTGGCGCAGGTGGAAGGCCGCGGCGCGGCGCTGGTCCACCACCGCGACGAGCTGGAACGCCAGGTCAGCGTGCGCACCGAGCAGCTGGAAAAGGCGAAGAACGCGGCGGAGGCGGCCAGCCGCGCCAAGAGCGCCTTCCTGGCCACGATGAGCCACGAGATCCGCACGCCGATGAACGGGGTGCTCGGCATGACGGAAATGCTGCTCGGGACGGAGCTCTCGGACACCCAGCGCAACTACACGCAACTCGTGAAGCAGTCGGGCGAGCACCTGCTCGTGATCATCAACGACATCCTCGACTTTTCCAAGATCGAGGCCGGCAAGCTGACCGTCGAGTACATCAACTTCAACCTGTGGGACCTGCTCGACGACATTCACACCGTCTACACGCCGCAGGCCGCCACCAAGGGCATCCAGCTGTACTTCGATATCGCCAACGACATCCCGGTGGCGATCTGCGGCGACCCGAACCGGCTGCGCCAGATCATGGCCAACCTGCTCGGCAACGCGCTCAAGTTCACGGACCAGGGCCGCATCCTGGCGCGGGTGCGCGTCGCCAGCGAGGACAGCCAGGCCGTGATGCTGCGCTTCGAGGTGCACGACACCGGCATCGGCATCTCGCGCGAGGCGCGCAGCCGCATCTTCGAGGCGTTCTCGCAGGCCGACGATTCCACCACGCGCAAGTACGGCGGCACGGGCCTGGGCCTGGCGATTTCCAAGCAGCTGGTCGAGCTGATGGGCGGCGCCATCGGCGTCGACAACGGCCCCACGCAGGGATCGATCTTCTGGTTCACGGTGTCGTTCGACAAGCGCCGCGTCGACCCCGATGCGCCGGGGGATCACCAGCATACGATCGACGGCCTGCGCGTGCTGCTGGTGGACGAGCAGGACCAGCGGCGCGCCGGCCTGGAACGGCACCTGGCCGCCTGGCGCGTCGACTGCGCGGGCACGTACGGCGCAGACCAGGCGCTGGACCTGCTGCACGAGGCGGCGCGCCAGGGCCGTGCCTTCGACGTCGCCATCCTCGACATGGAATTGTCCGGCACCAGCGGCCTGCTGCTGGCCGCCGGCATCAAGGCCGATCCGTCCACGCGCGCCACGCGCATCGTGCTGCTGAGCCCCGACCCGCTGGCGGCCGACCCCGTGCAGCGGCGCGAGGCGGGCGTGGCCTACCAGCTCATCAAGCCGGCGCGCGCCGCCGACCTGTTCGCCTGCCTGGCGACGCGCCCGCGCGGCCAGGTGGCGCCGGCGCCCCGCTTCGTGCCGCCGCGTCCCCTGCGCGCCGGCACCGGCCGCCCGGCGTCGCACCATGCGCGGCGCGTGCTGCTGGCCGAGGACAACCCGGTCAACATCGAAGTCGCGAAGGCCATGCTGGAAAGCCTGGACCTGCAGGTCGATTGCGCGCGCAACGGCGCCGAGGCCCTGGCCATGGTGCGCAGCGGCGCCTTCGACGCCGTGCTGATGGATTGCCAGATGCCCGTGATGGACGGCTTCGCCGCCACCTCCGCGATCCGACGCGAAGAGCGAGAGGCGGGACGAGGCCGCGTGCTGCCCATCATCGCCATCACGGCCAACGCGCTGCAGGGCGACCGCGAAGCCTGCCTGGCCGCCGGCATGGACGACTACCTCTCCAAGCCATTCACGCAGCAGGAACTGGCGGCCGTGATCGGCCGCTGGATGGCGCTGCCGCTGGCGGCCACCGTGCACCACGACGACGAGCCCCCGCGCCTGCCGCCGGAATCGGTGGAGGTGATCCGGCGCGACGTGATCAACCAGGCCGCCCTCGACAAGATCCGTGCGCTCTCGCGCGACCGCGGCGACGCCCTCGTGCAGAAGGTGATCTCCGCCTACGTCGACGACGTGCCTCAACAACTGCGCACCCTGCGCGACGCCATCGACGGCATGGATGCCGATGGCGTGCGCCGCATCGCCCACACGCTCAAGTCGGCCAGCGCCAATGTCGGCGCCGACGCCCTGGCCGCCATGTGCAAGGCCATGGAACAGCTGGGCCGCGCCGACACCACCGTCGGCGCCGATGCCATCCTGGTGGACATGGAACAGGAGTTCCAGGCCGTCCGCCGTTCGCTCACCGCCCAGCCCGAGAAGGAAACCTGACATGCCGGTACCCCACTCCAACCAGCGCGCTTCAGGGCCCGCCGTCGTCCTCGTCGCGGATGACGACCCGACGATGCGCATGCTGATGGTCGAGATGCTGGAAAGCGTCGGCCTGGCGGCGATCGAGGCGGCCGACGGCCGCGAAGCCGTGGCGCTGGCGGCCAGCCACTCGCCCAGCCTGATCCTGATGGACGTCGAGATGCCCAGGATGGACGGCTTCGCCGCCTGCCGCGCGATCCGCGACTCGGCCGGCGGCGCCATGGTGCCGATCGTGATGGTCACGGGCGGCGACGACCTCGAAGCCGTGACCAACGCCTACGAGGCCGGCGCCACCGACTTCGTCTCCAAGCCGATCAACTGGCCGATCCTGGGCCACCGCGTGCTGTACGTGCTGCGCGCCAGCGACGCCATCGTGCGCCTGCGCATCGCCGACGCCCAGAACCGCGCCGTGCTGGCCGCCATTCCCGACACCTTCTTCCGCATGTCGCGCGACGGCGTCTACCTCGACTATGAACCCGGGCGTACGGGCACCCGGCGGGAGAGCCCGGTGCGCGAAGCCGGCGGCCGCAACGCGCGCGGCCATGCGCTGCGCGAACCGGTGCCGGCCGAGCAGATCATCGGCCGCCACGTCACGGAGGTGCTGCCGCGCGACATCGCCGAAAGGCTGCTGGAACAGGTGGCGCTGGCGCTGCAGATGCGCCAGGTGCGCTCGGTGGAGTACGAGCTGCTGCACTTCGGCGAGGCGCAGCACTTCGAGGCGCGCCTCGTCGCTACCGGTCCGGCCGAGGTGCTGGGCCTCGTGCGCGATATCAGCGAACGCAAGCGCGCCGAGGAGCAGATCCGGCGCCTGGCGTACTGCGACAGCCTGACGGGCATCCCGAACCGCCAAGCCTTCCTGGAGATGCTGGAGCGCGAGCTGCAGCGCTCCAAGATCGGCAACAAGAAGTTCGCCGTGCTGTTCATGGACCTCGACGCCTTCAAACGCATCAACGACACGCTGGGCCACGACGTCGGCGACCAGCTGCTGATGCAGGTGTCCGAACGCCTGCGCGAGACGATCCGGCCCAGCGACCTGATCTCGCGCTCCCCCTCCGACCTCGAGACGCAGCAGGGCACCAACCTGGCGCGCCTGGGCGGCGACGAATTCACGATCCTGATCCCGGACCTGGAGCGCGTCGAGCATGCGCTGAACGTGGCCCACCGCGTGAAGGACGCGATGGGCCGCCCTTTCCTCATCGAGGGCAACGAGATCTTCGTCACGGCCAGCATCGGCATCTCGCTGTTCCCCGAGGACGGCGACGATTGCACCTCGCTGCTGAAGTTCGCGGACACGGCGATGTACCACGCCAAGAACTGCGGCAAGAACAACGCCAAGCTGTACTCGTCGTCGCTGACGATGCAGATCATGAGCCACGTGAAGCTCGAAGTCGGCCTGCGAAAGGCATTGCAGAACGACGAGCTGTACCTGCTGTACCAGCCGCAGCTCGACGTGCGCTCGTCCGAGATCGTCGGCGTCGAGGCGCTGGTGCGCTGGCGCCACGCGGAACGGGGCGTGATCCCGCCGACCGAATTCATCCCGCTGGCCGAGGAAACGGGCCTGATCGTGCCCATCGGCGAATGGGTGCTGCGCACCGCCTGCAACCAGGCGCGCCACTGGCAGCGCCTGGCGCGCCGTCCCGTGCGCATGGCGGTGAACCTGTCGGCCAAGCAGTTCAAGGACGAGAGCCTGAGCCAGATGGTGCTGTCCGCACTGAACGACACGGGGCTCGATCCGCGCCTGCTGGAACTGGAGCTCACCGAAAGCACGCTGATGGACGACGCCAGGGCGACCCTGCTGACGCTGGAACAGCTGCGCGGCATCGGCGTGTACCTGTCCATCGACGACTTCGGCACCGGCTACTCGTCGATGAACTACCTGAAGCGCTTCGACGTGCGCGCGCTGAAGATCGACCGCAGCTTCATCAGCGGCCTGCCGCAGGATTCCGAGAACGCGGCCATCACGCGCGCCATCATCGCAATGGCGCACGGCCTCAAGATGGTGGTGGTGGCGGAAGGCGTCGAGACGGGGGAACAGCTGGTGCTGCTGGAGGAATACGGCTGCGACATGGTGCAGGGCTTCTACCTGAGCCGGCCGGCGACGGCGGAGACGGTGACGGGGATGCTGCAGAAGCTGTGGGTGCCGGTGGGAGTCAAATAAGCTTTCCACGACGTCGTCCCTGCGCAGGCAGGGACCCAAGTACTGCACGCGGAAACGCGGCGCCGACAACATTGGGTCCCTGCCTGCGCAGGGACGACGGTATGCGTGCCCACCCTGCGTCCCGCAGCCTTATCTGGTGAACGTCAACGTGTACTTCGCCGCCCCCGGCAACAAGGCCTTCGGCTCCCCCCTCACCCACGCGGCGTGCCCGCGCAGGAAGAACGGCGACAGCGGGTGCCCGCTCTGCCCGCCCGGCATGTCGAACAGCCCTTCTTCCTCACGTCCCGGCGACACCACCATCCGTTCCGACTGCCCGAACTTCGGCCCCGCCACGCGCGGCATGTTGCCGTCGCCCGGCAGCTGGTCCGGCGGCGCGCCGAGCCAGCGCGCCAGCGCCGGCAGCGCCATCGCGATCGGATGCGTGATCGCCGCCGTGTTGCGCCGGCCCCAGGTGGCCTCGGCGAGCGGCGTGCCATCGCGCGTGACTTCAGCGATGGTGCGGTCGACGGCGGCCAGCTGCAGGTCCTGCCAGCTGGCGTAGCCGGACGGCAGCCAGGCGGACGGCTGTTCGTCCAGCAGGCGCGCGACGACGTCGGGCCAGCGCGTGGTCGCCGCCTGCACGGTCGCCTTCGGGTCGAGCGCGCGCAGCTGCACGTTGGCGCCGGCGAACAGCAGGTCGTGCAGCGACCAGCGGTATTGCTGCGCCAGGCGGTAGCCGACCGAGCCCACGCTCGCATGGCCATCCCAGCTTTGCCGCAGCAGCTGCCTGAACGCGGTGCGCTGCGGATGACCCGCGACGGCGCGGTCGTCGAGCACGGCCAGCAGGCGCGTGCGCCATTCGCCCACGTAGACCGCGCGGTCGTCCAGCGTGGCGCGGAAGGCCGCGCGCACGTCGGCACGGCCACCCTGCAGCGATTGCAAACCGTCGCCCAGCTGGCGCGTGCGCGCGCCGAGGTCGAAGCCGCCGTCGCCCAGCACCTCGGCATCCGGCCCCGCCAGCTGGCGGCTGTTCGCGGTGACCAGCTGCCCGCCCGGCGGATTCACCAGGCGCGGATGGCGCGCGGGCGGCAGCAGGCCGTCCCAGGTCGGCAGCTGGCCGTCGGCGGCGAGCGGATACGACACGGCGGTGCCGCCCTGGACGCGCTGCGGCAAGGCGCCGGCGATGGTCCAGCCGATATTGCCTCTGGCGTCGCCGATGACGATGTTCTGGGCCGGGATGCCGTCGGCCGCCGCCGCGTCCAGTGCCTCGTCCAGCGTGAGCGCGCTTTCGAGCTTCAGGTGGTTCAGGTTGATTGCTTGCGGCGCGTGGGCGACCCAGTGCACGGCGTAGGCGTCGGGGCCCACCAGGCGCACGGGGCCGAGGCTGGTCTCGCGCACGACCAGGCGCTCGGCCGGCGCGCCCTTCACGAGGATCGTCTCGGCGTGCTCGCGCGGCGTTTCCCAGCCGGCCTGGGTGCGCAGCATGCCCGGATGGGCGTCGTCGCGGTCCAGCCGGACGAGGTCGAGCGTGTCCGCATAGCTGTTGGTGAAGCCCCAGGCCACGTGGCCGTTGCTGCCCGCGATGACGAGCGGCGGCGCGCCCGGCAGGCTGACGCCGACGATGCGGCGCGCGCGTCCCTGCGCGTCCGTGTAGCGCAGCGCCAGCCGGTACCAGATGTTCGGCAGTTGCAGGCCAAGGTGCATGTCGTCCGAGACGATGGCCGCGCCGCTCGCGCTGCGGCTGCCGGCCAGCGCGAAGTTGTTGCTGCCCACGCCATCGGTGAACCCGACGCCGGCCACCTGGCGCGCCGCCACCGCGCCCAGGCTGCCCCACCACACGGGGGCGGACGGCGGCACGGGCGCTTCCTTCGGCGCCGTGATCGCCGGCGCGTCGAGCGGTGCATCCCACCTGCTCGACTCGGGCAGCAGGAAGGCGCGCTGGGCCGGATCGAGGTCGTTCGCCAGCCAGCCGCGCGCCAGCTCGCGCGCTTCCTGGTTGCCCTGCAGGTCGAAGTACATCGCCCACACGACGAGCAGCGAATCGGCGGCCGTCCAGGGCCGCGGCGCGATGCCGTTCAGCGCATACTCGAACGGCCTGGCGCCCAGCGCCTGCAGGCCGTCGTTGACGCCGGCCACGTAGCGCTCGAGGAAGGCGCGGTCGGCCGCATCCATACCCTGCAGTACCGAGGCGGCGCGGGCGCGGAAGCGGTGCAGGCGGTGCGTGCGGTCGAGCGGCAGCGCGCGCGGGCCGAACAGCTCGGCCAGTTCGCCGCCGGCGCTGCGGCGCAGCAGGTCCATCTGGAAGAAGCGCTCCTGGCCGTGCAGGAAGCCGGTGGCATAGGCGAGATCGGTCCGGTTGGGGCCGCTGATCGTGGGCACGCCGTCGGCATCACGCTCCACCGTCACCTTGCCCGACAGGAGCGGCGCGTGGCGCGTGCCGTCGAGCTGCGGCAGGCTGGCGCGCAGGGTCAGCCAGGCGGCCACCAGGGCCAGTACCACAAGCGCCACGAGCGTTGCCAGCAAACGTGTCGTCCAGGTCCACCACCGCCGTGCCCGCATGCGCTTTCTCCCCCGCAAAAAGCGCATCTTGCCAGAAAAACCATTGCCTCGCGAGTCCCTGACTTCCGGTACCCGATTCGGTTCCCGGTGCATCTTTGAGGCATACCGGTAGCGCTTTCAGGTGCCTGTCTAAGCTGGTGGCATGCGCGCATGACGCTTGCTACCGCAGTCGCGCTATCGAAGGAGATCATCCGCCATGCGTGCGCTCATGCTTCCGCTCGCGCTGGCATCGGTGCTGGCCCTGGCGGGCTGCACGACGCCCGAGCAGCGCGCCGCCCAGGCCCGCGCCGAGATCGAGCAGGCAATGGTCGTGTATGGGCCGGCCTGCGCGCGCCTGGGCTACGCCACGCAGTCCGACGCCTGGCGCAGCTGCGTCCTGCATCTCAGCGCGAAGGAGGACGCGGAACGCTACGGCCCTTATCCGCACTACTACGCCGGCTACGGCGTCGGTCGCTGGCCCGGCGGCTGGTGGGGTCCGTACTGGTGACGAAGGTCGGGACGATGGCCTGCCGGTTGCCGAAGTCCACACGCTCTTGTCGGCCCGGAGCGGCGTGGCTGCCGGATACCGATCCGGATCCTGAGCCCGATGCAGCGCCGGATGAAGATGCGGCAGCAGCCCGCTGCATCGCCACGCTCTCGTGGGCAGAGGTGCGGACGACGCGCTTCCCCGGTTTGTTGACGGGCCTGGTGCCGGGAACGGCAGGTTTGGGCATGACGGCCGCGTCGGCGCCGTATGTCTTCGCCACATGCTTCTTCATTGCATGCGCGTCCGCGATATGCCGATCGATCGCGCGCGCGTCGATGGCACGCGCGGTCGCGAGACGGACGTCTTCGATCTGCCGTGCCAGGGCATGCGTCGACGGAACCGGTGCCGGATCGCGTCCCCTTGCGTGCGACTGCGCCACATCGGCACGCGTATCGAGGCATGCATCGGCGTATTCATCGGCGCGTGCATCGTCCACGTGCGCAGCCTTCCTCCGTCCTGCCTCAGGCTTAGTTGCGTCAACCTGGGTTGCTTCAGCCTGGCTTGCCTCAGCCTGGGCTGCTTCACGCCGGGCGACCTCAGGCCGCGCCGCTTCAGGCTGCACGCCTTGTGGCTGCGTGATTGCGCTCGTCGCTGCCTCGGCCGTCGCTGCCTCGGCCGTCGCTGCCTCGGCCGTCGCTGCATCGGTTGCTGCTGCGTAGGTCGTCGCTGCCTCGGGCTTCTCTGCATCGGTTGCCGCTGCGTAGGTCGTCGCTGCCTCGGTCTTCTCCGCATCGGTCGCCGCTGCGTCGGCCATCGCTGCGCCGGTCTTCTCTGCATCGGTCGCCGCTGCGTCGGTCGCTGCTGCGTCGGTCGCCGCTGCATCGCTCATCGCAGCCTCGGCCGTCGCTGCCTCGGCCGTCGCTGCATCGGTCCTCACTGCACCGGCATCCTCATCGCCGAGCCGGGACTGCGCAGCGTGCGCATCTGCACGGATCTCCGCATCGGCCGGCTTGTCCGCGTCGGCAGGTGCTGCATCGACAGGTGCCGCATCGACGGGTGTCGCGCGAACCGGTGCAACGATGTCCTGCACGATCACGAGGTCCGCTGCAGCCGGACCGGCAGCGACGCGGGCGCTGCGGGCCTCGTAGGCCTGCACGAGCCGGCGCGCGCATTCTTCCTTCGTCACGGCTTCGCGCTGCACCAGCAGGCGCTCCAGGGTGCGCTGCATGTGCCCCACCAGGTCGGGATAGCGGCCGTCGGGCGGGTGCAGGCTGAAACGCAGGAGCGGCGATTTCTCCAGCATCTTCGCGGTGGCGTCGGCCACGCGGGGCGACAGCAGGCGTCCGCCGCGGTTGCGCGCCGCATAGACGAGCGATGGCGAGAGCACGCTGTGGCGGATCGGGTTGCCGTCGGCATCGCGCAGGCAGTGGAAGTGGCTGAAGGTGGTCGTGTAGGCGAAGGGGGAAGCGCGCAGCGCGTTCCACGAACCCTTGCCCAGCAGCCAGGCCGGCGGGACGAAGCCATGCGTCGGCCAGCCATGCTCCGCGAACCAGGCCAGGCCCAGCTCCAGGCGACGCCGCGCCTCGGCTTCCGCCAGCGCGGCGAACTCGCCCTCCTTGCGCGTGTACACGGTGCGCAGGAAGCGCTTGGCGAGGCCGCCGCCGTTGGCTTCCGTGTCCAGGTGGCTGTAGCCATGCAGCGCCAGTTCGTCGCCGCGTTCCACCACGACGTCCAGGCAGGCTTCCATGACGGGCGAACGCTCGGGACGGAAATGGTAGTGCGGCACCACCAGCCAGGTCAGCGGGATGTCGGCGACTTCGCGCACGGCCTGCACGAGGCGCAGGCAATCGGGCCAGGTAGCGGGGGCAACGTCGTGGATCGACACGCACAGCATCGGCTTCTGTATTGCGGGGGCCAAGGCGCCGGTATCGGCGGCAGCAGGGATGGGCGTTTGCCCGACGGTGGGTTCGATCTTAGTTTGAATCAGTGACACAAATACGCTCCGGTTCGCGCGGCGTGCGCGCATGGCGGCCCAGCAGGCCGTCATAGCGGCCCAGTACCTGGGGCAAAATCTCGTTCCAGTCATAACGCTCGACGGCCTTGCGGCGCGCCGCCATGCCCATGCGGGCCAGGTCGCGCTCGAAGATGGCGTCGATGGCGCCGGCGAGGCTGTCGACGCTGTCCGGTTCGGCCAGCAGGCCCGTGTCCTCGTCGACCAGTTCCGCCACGCCGCCGCCGTTGGCCGCGACGACCGGCAGGCCGCAGGCCATCGCTTCCAGCACGATCAGGCCGAAGGTCTCGCAATCGCCGGGGTGCACCAGCACGTCGCAGCTGGCCAGCAGGCGCGCGAGCTGGCGCTGGTCGCGCTTGTACGGCATGCGCGTCATGTTGAGGATGTCGGGCGGGCTGTCGATGCCGGCGCCCACCAGCACCAGGTGGTAGCGCGGTCCCAGCTTGCGCACCGCCTCGGCCAGCAGGCCGAGTTTCTTTTCCGGCGTGAAGCGGCCCGCGTAGACCAGCAGGCGCGTTTGCGGCGCGAGCCCGAGGCGCGCGCACAGCGCGTCGCGCGCGGCCTCGCGCTCGCGCGCCGGCAAGGGGCGGAACACGGCGCTGTCGATGCCGAGCGGCTGGTGCACGGCGCCATGCACGCCCATGGCTTCCAGCTGCTGCACCATCACGCGGCTGGGCGCCAGCACGAGGTCGAACTGGCGATACAGGCTGGCCAGGTACTTGCAGGTGCCGCTCGCGGCCCAGCTTCCCAGGCGCGGCCGCACGAGGCGCGGCAGGTCGGAATGGTAGAAGGCGACGGCCGGGATGCCGTGGCGGCGGCGCATGCGCAGCGCGGCCCAGGCGCAGTGGCCGGCGTCGCCCGCTTCGACGAGGTCGGGGTGCGCGGACGCCAGCAGGCGCGCGGGCCCCGCCACCGACAGCGGCATGCGGTAGCCGTGGAAGCCCGGCAGGCCGGCGGCCGGGATGCGCACGAGGGCCGGCACCTGCGCGCCGCAGGTCTCGACGTTGGGACTCATGATCGTGTGCCGCACGCTGCTGCGCCGTGCCAGCCAGTGCGCCTTGGCGTTCAGGTAGGTGCTGACGCCGCCTCCTTCGGCGGCGTAGAACATCGTGATATCGACGAGGTGCATGCTGGGGTCCGATCAAAGTAACCCCACGATAGCAGCGGACGGGCCGAGCCCATTTTGCGCATCGTCAAAGCGATGCCCGCTGCCTCACGGGAGGGACCGATTATGCACTGCGCCTGTCGAGCATGGCGCGCGCGATGGTGCCGGCGTCCACATACTCGAGTTCGCCTCCCACGGGAACGCCGCGCGCGAGGCGGCTGACCTTCAGGCCGCGCGCCTTGAGCATCTCGCTGATGTAGTGGGCGGTGGCCTCGCCCTCGTTGGTGAAATTGGTGGCCAGCACCACTTCCTTGACCTCGCCGTCGTTGGCGCGGTTGACCAGCTTTTCCAGGTGCAGGTCCTTGGGACCGATGCCGTCGAGCGGCGACAGGCGTCCCATCAGCACGAAGTACAGGCCCTTGTAGGTCAGGGTCTGCTCGATCATCATCTGGTCGGCCGGGGTCTCGACCACGCACAGCAGCGCGCGGTCGCGCTCCTCGTTCGCGCACAGGTCGCAGATCTCCGTTTCGGAGAAGGTATTGCACATCGCGCAGTGGTGCACCGAGTCGACCGCCTGGTACAGGGCGCGCGACAGCATGGCGGCGCCTTCGCGGTCGTGTTGCAGCAGGTGGAAGGCCATGCGCTGCGCCGACTTCGGCCCGACGCCCGGCAGGCGCCGCAAGGCCTCGGTCAGGAAGTCGAGCGATTTGGACATGAGGTTTCCGGTGGTGGAATCGATGGCGCGGGCGCGTTCGGCACGCCCGCGCCGGGGGACATCAGAACGGCATCTTGAAGCCCGGCGGGATCGGCAGGCCGGCGGTCAGGCCGGCCATCTTTTCCTGCGTGGTCGTCTCGGCCTTGCGGATCGCATCGTTGAACGCGGCCGCGACCAGGTCTTCCAGCATGTCGCGGTCGTCGCCCAGCAGCGACGGATCGATGGTGACGCGCTTGACGTCGTTCTTGCAGGTCATCACGACCTTGACCAGGCCGGCGCCCGACTGGCCTTCGACTTCGATGAGGGCCAGCTGGTCTTGCGCCTTCTTCATATTGTCCTGCATGGCCTGCACCTGCTTCATCATGCCTGCGAGCTGGTTCTTCATCATGGTGGGTTCTCCAATAGGTCGGGTAAAACAAAAAGGATACGTGAAAGGGTACGAAGGCGCGCCGCCTCAGGTGCCGAGCGGACGCACGGAGCCCGGCACGACGAAGGCGTCGAAGGTGCGCGCCATCTCCTGCACGAACGAATCGGCTTCGACGGTGGCCTCGGCTTCGCGCTGCAGCTGCTCGCGGCGCGCCTTCGCTTCGGCGCTGGCCGTGTACCACACGGGTGCGATCTCGGTGTCGACGTTCACGCGCAGCGACGGGAAGCATTCCTGCAACGCCGCGCACAGCTTCTCGCTGTTGCCGCTGGCGCGCAGCGTGTCGACCGGCACGCGCAGGCGGAAGGTCGCGCTGCCGCCATCGGCCACGCACTCGATCAATTCGGTCTGGAATGCCAGCTGCTGGGCCACGCCGCGCAGCGGCAGCGATGCGGCCAGCGCGGGCCAGTTGCCGTCCCAGCCGATGGCATCCACCGGCGTGACGACGTAGGGATACGGGGCCCTGGACGGCGCCGCGACGCGGGCCGGCGGCGGCGCCACGGCCGGTGCTTCGGTGGCCGGCGCAGCGACGGCCGTGTCGTCGGAAAACCCGGTGACCCAGGCCGGCACGTCGTCGTCCGCGACGGCCTGTTCCTGCGCACGCGCTTGTTGCTGGGTTGGCTGCGACATGTGCTGCGGCTGCTGGGCCACGGCGCCCGGCTGGGCACGGCCCATGGCCGGCTGCGGCTGGGCCATCGCCTGCGGGCGGGCCGCGGCGGCGGGCGCGGCACCGGCCGGCGCTGCATCCCACGGCGCGCCCGGACCCGGACGTGCCGGCGTCGCGCTGGACTGCGGGCCCAAAGCGGGGGCCGATGCAGGAGCCGATGCGGATGCGGGGGCCGGCGCGGATGCGGGAGCGGAAGGTGCCGGCGCTGCGGCAGCGGGCGCCTCGGCCGGACCGGCCGGCGCACGCTTGACCCCGGCGGCGCCCGGACGCGAGGCGGCGCGCGCCGCTTCCAGCGCGGCATTGATCGACGCGCGGGCCAGGCTCATGGCCGGGGCGGCGCCGCCGGCCGAGGGTGCTGCCGGGGCAGCCGGGGCGGCGGGTGCGGCGTGGCTGGCGGCGGCGGGACCGGGACCGGACGCAGGGCGTGCAGGCGCCTGCGCCGGCGCGGCCGCATGCGCCGCCGGACGCGCGGGCTGGGCCGGCGGCAGCGAACGCGCCAGCGCGGCCGGCGCCGGAGAGGCGGACTGCTCGGCGCCGCCCTGCCCCGGACGGAACGCGAGCATGCGCAGCAGCGTCATCGTGAAACCGGCGTACTCGTCCGGCGCGAGGCCGATCTCGTGCCGGCCGTGCACGGCGATCTGGTAATACAGCTGCACTTCCTGCGGATCGAAGGCGAGCGCCAGGCGCTGGATGTCAGCCAGTTCGGGCAGGTCCTGCGGCACGGCCGTCGGCACCGTCTGCGCCAGCGCGATGCGGTGCAGCAGCGTGCCCAGGTCCTGCAGCGCGCCGTTGTACGACAGGCTGCGGCTGGCCATCTCGTCGGCCACCGCCATCAGGTCGGCGCCGTTCTGTTCGGCCAGCGCGTCGAGCAGGCGCACCAGGTAGGATTGGTCGAGCGCGCCCAGCATGCCCTGCACGGCCTCGAGCGTCACGGCCCCGGCCGCATAGGCGATGGCCTGGTCGGTCAGCGACAGCGCGTCGCGCATCGAGCCGTGCGCGCCCTGCGCCAGCAGGCGCAGCGCGGGTTGTTCGAACTGCACGTCTTCCTGGCCCAGGATGTTTTCCAGGTGGCCGACGATGTGGCCCGGCGGCATCTGTTTCAGGTTGAACTGCAGGCAGCGCGACAGCACGGTCACGGGAATCTTCTGCGGGTCCGTCGTCGCCAGGATGAACTTGACGTGCTCGGGCGGCTCTTCCAGCGTCTTCAGCATGGCGTTGAAGGCGTGGTTCGTCAGCATGTGCACCTCGTCGATCATGTAGACCTTGAAGCGCGCATTGCTGGGGGCGTACACGGCCTGCTCGAGCAGTTGGGCCATCTCGTCGACGCCGCGGTTCGAGGCCGCGTCCATCTCGATGTAGTCGACGAAGCGGCCGGCATCGATGGCGCGGCAGGGTTCGCACTCACCGCAGGGTTCGGCCGTGATGCCGCCCTGCCCGTCCGGGCCGACGCAGTTGAGCGACTTGGCCAGGATGCGCGAGAGCGTCGTCTTGCCCACGCCGCGCGTGCCGGTGAACAGGTAGGCGTGGTGCAGCCGTCCGGACCGCAACGCATGGGTCAGCGCACGTACCACGTGCTCCTGGCCGACCAGCGTGTCGAAGTTCTTGGGACGGTATTTGCGGGCGAGGACTTGATAGGACATACCGCGATTTTACCGTAGACCGGGCTTGCCGGGCCAATATTGGACGACGATGCGACACCGGGTGCGATGTACAGACGAACAATATCCCCAAGCGCAGCGCGCCGGCGGTATCGATGAGATGGGGGAAAAGAAGAAGGTAAAAGGCGAGCCTGATCTGCGGCACTTGCGGTGAACGGCTTTGGCTGCTTCGTTCCCGACCTGACCAGGTAAACCATGCCACAATGCGCAGGGGCCCGCCGAGGTCCATTATACCTGACGGGGGAGCCGCAGGCAAACCGGCCTTTTCAGCAGCATATGCACTCTATATATAGAGCATGCGGCGCGGCAGAACAACGGGGTCGGAGTCCAACCATCAACACCGGACTCTGACCCCTAGTCGTAGGGTGGGCACCACGTGCCCACCATGCACGCCTACAACCCCAGCTGCTGCCAGATCCCGTCCACGCGCGCCTTCACTTCCGGCGTCATGACGATCGGCGTACCCCACTCGCGGTTGGTCTCGCCCGGCCACTTGTTGGTGGCGTCGATGCCCATCTTGCTGCCCAGGCCGCTGATGGGCGAGGCGAAGTCGAGGTAGTCGATCGGCGTATTGTCGACCAGGACCGTGTCGCGGGTCGGATCGACGCGGGTCGTGATGGCCCAGATCACTTCCTTCCAGTCGCGCACGTCGACGTCCTCGTCCACGACGACGATGAATTTCGTATACATGAACTGGCGCAGGAAGCTCCACACGCCGAACATCACGCGCTTGGCGTGGCCCGCGTACTGCTTCTTCATCTGCACGACGGCCATGCGGTAGCTGCAGCCTTCCGGCGGCAGGTAGAAATCCGTGATCTCGGTGAACTGTTTCTGCAGCAGGGGAATGAACACCTCGTTCAGCGCCACGCCCAGCACGGCCGGCTCGTCGGGCGGCTTGCCCGTGTAGGTCGAGTGGTAGATCGGGTCGCGCCGCATCGTGATGCGGTCGATGGTAAAGACGGGGAACCAGTCCTGCTCATTGTAATAGCCGGTGTGGTCGCCGTACGGCCCTTCCAGCGCATGCTCGAAGCCGCTCGGGTGGTTCTCGTCCGGGTAGATATGCCCTTCGAGCACGATCTCGGCCGATGCGGGCACGCGCAGCTCGCTGCCGATGGCCTTGGTGAGCGTCGTGCGCTGGCCGCGCAGCAGGCCGGCGAACTGGTATTCGGACAGCGTGTCCGGCACGGGCGTGACGGCGCCCAGGATCGTGGCCGGGTCCGCGCCCAGCGCCACGGCCACCGGATACGGCTGGCCCGGGTTGGCGATGCAGTGCTCGCGGAAATCGAGGGCGCCGCCGCGGTGCGCCAGCCAGCGCATGATGACCTTGTTCGGCCCCAGCACCTGCTGGCGGTAGATGCCCAGGTTCTGGCGCTTCTTGTTCGGCCCCTTCGTGATCACCAGGCCCCAGGTGATGAGCGGGGCGATGTCGCCCGGCCAGCAGTGCTGGATCGGCAGGCGCGACAGGTCCACGTCCTTGCCCTCCCAGACGATTTCCTGGCATGGCGCGCCCTTCACTTCTTTAGGCGCCATGTCCCACACGGCCTTGACCAGGGAACCCATGTCCATGATGTCCTTAAAGCCCTTGGGCGGCTCCGGTTCCTTCAGCCGTGCCAGCACGTGGCCGATGCGGCGCAGCTCGCCGACGTCGTCCGCGCCCATGCCCAGTGCCACCCGGCGCGGCGTACCGAACAGGTTGGCCAGCACGGGAATCGTGTGCCCCGTCGGTTTCTCGAACAGCAAGGCGGGGCCACCGGCGCGTAGGGTGCGGTCGCAGATCTCCGTCATTTCAAGATTTGGGGAAATAGGCACCGATACGCGCTTGAAGTCATCCATTTCTTGCAACTTAGCAAGGAAATCACGCAAATCTGAGTAGTTCATCGATTTATTAATGCTTTTTTACATCTTTTGAGTTTGGCTAACAATCGGCGGCAAGTGATTGATTTGCCAAAGAATTGATGAGCCCCGCGGCTAGATTTAGATCTAAAAGTAATAAAGAGCAGCCGTGCTAGTATTGACTTGGTATAAACCGGCACCTACAATCCGCCTACCAAGTGAGACAGGCCCGTCCAGGACGTGATTTTAGCCGGTCTCCTTCTTTCACGGGGTCGGGGCCCCAATGACATTTGTAAGGAGTGTTTCCCAGGGCGTCTGCCCTACCTTACCCCGAGACAGTTGTTAGCCACTGGGCGCCTCCATAGTCAGCGCGGCCCAGCTGTAGCAAGCAATGACGGCGTTAGTCGACCGCAGCGAGCGGCGACAGACGGTTTTCTGATGCACGGCATTAGTACATCTTCAGCAGCGCACTTGCGCCGCCGTGGGGACACTTTTTCCGCGACAAAGGAGAGACGATGATTCATCGCTTCATCGGTACGAGCGCAAGGCTCGTCCAACAAGCGGCCAGCCAGCCCATCACGTGGTCTTCCGTGATCAAAACGGCACGCGGTATCTTTACCACCGCAAAACATACGATGACCGTATTCGGTTTTTCCGCAGTGGCCATGATGGCGCTGCTGTACTACCGCCCCGATTTCGCGAAACGGGTGTCGGAACTGCTCAATCCGCAGCACGCAGCACCAGTGGCCGTCGCGGCCGCTCCCGTGCAGCCGAAGGCCGAGGCCGAACCGGTGCAGGTGGCCGAGGACAAGGCGAGCCCACGTACCACGCGCCAGCAGAAGTACGTGACGGACTGGCTGTCGCGCCGCTACCGCGTGGCCGGCGACGCCGCCAACATGCTGGTCTCCACCGCCTACAGCACGGCGCACGAGATCAAGCTGGATCCGCTGCTGATCCTGGCCGTGATGGCGATCGAATCGGGCCTGAACCCGTTCGCCGAGAGCCCGATGGGCGCGCAAGGCCTGATGCAGGTGATGTCGAAGGTACACAGCGACAAGTTCGAGGAAGTCGGCGGCAAGGAAGCCGCGCTGGATCCGGTAGCCAACATCCGTGTCGGCGCCCAGATCCTGAAGGATTACGTGACCCGCACCGGTTCCGTCGAAGGCGGCCTGAAGACCTACGTGGGCGCCGCCGCCTTCGAGGACGACTCGGGCTACGGCAACAAGGTGCTGGCCGAGTACCGCCGCCTGAAGCAGGTTGCCGGCGGCAAGAACGTGCCGATCTATAACACCCCGCCGGCCCCGACGGCGGTCCTGGTCCAGAAATCCGCCCCGGCCCCGGCCAAGGCAGACAGCGCCGCCGCGAGCGACAGCGCCCACGGCGCCAGCCAGAACGGCGAGACCGTCGCCGGCCTGTAAGCCACGTAACGATCCCTGGTCGAAAGCCACCGTTGGCGGAAGCCGCGGTGGCTTTCTTTTTTCCCATTCCAGTACCCAAGCAACGTCGTCGCTGCGCCAACCGACGTCGTCCCTTCGCCTACCCCACGTCGTCCCTGCGAAGGCAGGGACCCAAGCTCCGTTTGCGTATCTTCGGCGCATGAAAATTGGGTCCCTGCCTTCGCAGGGACGACGGGCCGCGGCCGCCACATAAAAAAAGCCGCCCCGGTCTCCCGGGGCGGCTTCTCTCTACTATATATAGAGGGTCGTCCGAATCAGCGCTTCGCGTCCGCCGCCACTTCGTCCGGACGCAGCTTGCCCACCAGGCGGTCGAGCACGCCGTTCACGTATTTGTGGCCGTCGATGCCGCCGAAGGACTTGGTCAGCTCGACCGCTTCGTTGATCACGACGCGGTACGGAATCTCGATCTGGTTCTTCAGCTCGTAGGCGCCGAGCAGCAGCACGGCGTGTTCGATCGGCGACAGCTCGGCGACGGGGCGGTCGATCGTCGGCTGCAGCATCTCGCGCAGCTCGACCGACTGGGCGATCGCGCCATGCAGCAGTTCCTTCACGTACTCGCTGTCGGCCTTCTCGAAGCCATGGGCGGTGCGGATGTTGGCGATGACCGTTGCGGCCGGCTCATTGTTCAGCAGCCATTGATACAGACCCTGGAGGCCGAACTCGCGGGCGCGGTGGCGCGGCGTGCGGTTCTTGTTCGGGTTGGCGTGCGTGGATTTGTCAGTCATGTTATACCTGTATTGCGTCAGTCTTCTTCGGCCTGCAGTTCTTCGAGGCCCAGCAGCAGATTGGCCATCTCGACGGCCACGCGAGCCGCGTCGGTGCCCTTCTCGGCCATGCGGACTTCCGCCTGCTCGTCGTTTTCCGTGGTCAGGATCGCGTTGGCGATCGGCATGCCATAGTCCAGGCCGACGCGGGTGATGCCGGCGCCGGATTCGTTCGAGACCAGCTCGAAGTGGTAGGTTTCGCCGCGGATCACGGCGCCCAGCGCGACCAGCGCGTCGAACTGCTGGGTCTCGGCCATCTTCTGCAGCGCCAGCGGGACTTCCAGGGCGCCCGGCACGGTCACGTGCAGGATGTCCTCGTCGGCCACGCCCAGGTGTTTCAGCTCGGCCAGGCAGGCCGACAGCAGGCCGTGGCCCACGTCCGCGTTGAAACGCGCCTGTACGATACCGATGCGCAGGCCTTCGCCCTGCAGATTGCTTTCAAAAGTTCCTACCGTCATGGCTGCCTCTTGTTCTGTTGATTCGTTGATGTGAATGGTAACGCGTAACGCCCGTGCGCAACGCGTCCCGTCGTTGTATAAATGGGCCGGATTACGCTTCCGGCTTGGCCAGGTAGCCGGTGACCTCGAGGTCGAAACCCGTCATCGAAGGCATCTTGCGCGGATTGGCCAGCAGCTTCATCTTGCGCACGCCCAGCTGGCGCAGGATCTGCGCGCCGATGCCGTAGGTACGCAGGTCCAGGTTGGCCGCGCGGCCGGCCGGGCGTGCGGCCGGCTTGTCCATCGTGCCGAAGCGCTCGAACAGCTCGGTCGCCGTCTCGCCGCAATTGAGCAGCACGATGACGCCGGCGTCGGACGCCTTGACGGCCTGCATCGCCGCCGCCAGGTTCCACGAGTGCGAGGTGCAGGCGGTGTCGAGCACGTCCAGGATGGAGACGGGCTGGTGCACGCGCACCAGCGATTCCTCTGCCTGCGCCGGTTCGCCGTGCACGAGCGCCAGGTGGGCCGAGCCGCTCGGCTGGTCGCGGAAGGCGATCAGCTGGAAGTCGCCGTGGGCCGTGCACAGCGTGCGCTCGGCCACGCGCTCGACGAGCGTCTCGTTCTGGCTGCGGTAGTGGATCAGGTCGGCGATCGTGCCGATCTTGATGCCGTGCTCCTTGCCGAATTCCAGCAGGTCCGGCAGGCGCGCCATGGTGCCGTCTTCCTTGATGATCTCGCAGATGACGGACGCCGGGGTCAAGCCCGCCATCTCCGTCAGGTCGCAGCCCGCCTCCGTATGGCCAGCGCGCATCAGCACGCCGCCCTTGACGGCGCGCAGCGGGAAGATGTGGCCGGGTTGCACCAGGTCTTCCGGCTTCGCGTCCTTGGCGACGGCGACCTGGATCGTGCGTGCGCGGTCGGCCGCCGAGATGCCCGTGGTGACGCCTTCGGCCGCTTCGATCGACACCGTGAAGTTGGTGCCGAACGAGGTGCCGTTACGGCTGGTCATCATCGGCAGTTCGAGGCGGTCGCAGATCTCCTCGGACAGCGTCAGGCACACGAGGCCGCGCGCGTGGCGGATCATGAAGTTGATCGCTTCCGGGGTGACGTGCTCGGCGGCGAGCACCAGGTCGCCCTCGTTCTCGCGGTCTTCCTCGTCGACGAGGATCACCATGCGCCCGGCGCGCAGTTCTTCGACGATTTCCTGGGTGGTGGAGATGGGCATGGGGTTTCCTCGCTTCGGGCGGCTGGTACGAAATCCGCTATTTTAAAGGATTCGGCACCATTTAACTGCCCTTCCCGGCCATTTCCTGCTGCCATGACTTCGTGAGCGATGCCGGCATGTTCATGTTCGTTGCACTATGACAACGATATGTCTGTCAATATGTGTCATACATCATGCCGTGTTGTAACTGTGCGGCGCCGCGCGCGGGTTAGAATGGGTTTCCAGCCCCAACCGGACACCCTCTGCATGATCTCCCGTTTCACCAGCCTCGTCCGTTTCACCCTCCTCCTGCTCGCCCTGGTCGCCACGGTGCCGGGCCCGGCGCTGGCCGCCACCGCCGCGGCGGCGCTGCCCGACCTGAACGCGCCGCTGCCGATCGGCCCGCAGGTCAAGGTCGGCAAGCTGGACAACGGACTGACCTACTACATCCAGCGCAACCGCAAGCCGGAGCACAAGCTCGAACTGCGCCTCGTCGTGAAAGCGGGCTCAATCCTCGAAGATGAAGACCAGCAGGGCCTGGCCCACTTCACCGAGCACATGGCGTTCAACGGCTCGACCCACTTCAAGAAGCACGAGCTGGTGTCCTACCTGCAGTCGATCGGCGTCAAGTTCGGCGCCGACCTGAACGCCTACACCTCGTTCGACGAGACCGTCTACGTGCTGCCGGTGCCGGCCGAGCAGCCGCAGGACCTCGACAAGGCCTTCCTCGTGCTGGAAGACTGGGCGCACGGCCTGACCCTGAATGCCGAGGACATCGACAAGGAACGCGACATCGTGCTCGAAGAACTGCGCCTGGGCAAAGGCGCGGGCGACCGCATGCAGAAGGTACTGATGCCGAAGATCTACAACGGCTCGCGCTACGCGGACCGCCTGCCGATCGGCCAGGAAACGATCCTGCGCAACTTCAAGCCGGACGCCATCCGCCGCTTCTACCGCGACTGGTACCGTCCCGACCTGATGGCCGTCGTCGCTGTCGGCGACGTCGACCCGGCGCAGATCGAGCAGCTCGTCAAGCGCCACTTCGCCGGCCTGAAGAATCCCGTGCCGGAGCGCAAGCGCGACTACGCGGCCATTCCCCCGCGCGCCGGCACGGAGGCGCTCGTGGTGACGGACAAGGAATCGGGGCCGGCCTCCGTGCTGATCCGCTATCCCGTGCAACCCTACCGCGAGCGCGCCACGCTGGCCGGCTACCGCGAGCAGCTGGTCGAGAGCCTGTTCTCCGGCATGCTGAACCAGCGCCTGGCGGAACTGGCGCAGACGGCGTCGCCGCCGTTCATGGGCGCCAGCAGCGCGCCGGGCCGCCTGACGCCGCGCTACCGCTCGTACAACGCGATGGCCGCGCTGGGCAAGAACGGTCCCACGCCCGCCATCGACGCGCTGGTGCAGGAAAACGAGCGGGCGCGCCAGTTCGGCTTCGGCGCGGCCGAGCTGGAACGCGTCAAGAAGACGCTGCTGCGCACCTACGAACTCGCCTGGAACGAGCGCGACAAGACCGACTCGGCCCAGTACGCGGCCGAATACATGCGCCACTTCCTCGAGGGCGAGGCGATCCCGGGCATCGACGCCGAGTACCGCTTCGTCAACGCGATGGTGCCCGGCATCACGCTGGACGAGATCAATGCCTACGCGCGCCGCACGATTCCCGCGGACTCGGGCAAGCTCGTGATCTACACGGGCCCCTCCGGCGAAGGCGCCGCCGTCCCGACGGGCGACCAGCTGCTGGCCGCCGTCGCCGCGGCCGAGCGGCGCGACGTCCAGAAGCTCGACGAGAAGGCCGTCGCCGCGCGCCTGATGGACAAGCCACCGGCGCCGGGCAGCATCGCGTCGGAAACAAAGGACGCGCGCCTGGGCCTGACGCGCCTGACGCTGTCGAACGGCGTCAAGGTCATCCTCAAGCCCACCACCTTCCGCAACGACCAGGTCCTGATGAGCGCGGCACGCTTCGGCGGCCAGAGCCTGTTCGACGAGCGCGACACCTTCAATGCGCGCTATGCCGACACCATCGTCGCCGCCATGGGCCTGAAGGATTTCACGCCCGTCGACATGCGCAAGATCCTGGCCGGCAAGGCCGCCGCCGTCAGCGCGGGCCTGGGCAGCAACACGGACGTGGTCGCGGGCACGGCCGGCGCCACCGACGTCGAGACGATGCTGCAGATGGTGTGGCTGAAGTTCGCCGGCGTGCGGCGCGACGAGGACCTGTACAAATCCTTCATCGGCAAGCAGATGGAACTGGCGCGCAACCGCCTGGGCCAGCCGGGCGCGCTGTTCGGCGACGCCGTGCTGGCCACGCTGTACGACAACAATCCGCGCGCGCCCCGCGCCCTGCGTCCCGAGGACATCTCGCGCATCGACCTGGACCGCGCCATCGCCATCTACCGCGAGCGCTTTTCCAGCGCCAAGGACCTGACCTTCATCTTCGTGGGCAGCTTCGACGTGGCCGCCATCAAGCCGCTGCTGGCCACCTACCTGGGCAGCCTGCCGACGCCCGACATCCCGACCACCTACCGCGACCTGGGCATCCGTCCCGTGAAAGGCGTCGTCAAGCGCGTCGTGAACAGCGGCTCGGAAGACCGCAGCACCGTGTCGCTGACCTTCACGGGTCCGGCCGACGTGACGGAAAAGGAAGAGCTGCGCCTGGGCGCCCTGACCGAGGTGATGAACCTGCGCATCATCGACGTGCTGCGCGAAAAGATGGGCCTGATCTACGGCGGCGGCATGGAAGGCTCGATGACGCGCCTGCCCTACAGCCACTACACGGTGGGCGTGACGCTGCCGACGGGCCCGCAGAACGTGGGCAAGGTCGTCGACACCACCTTCGCCGAGATCGAGCGCCTGCGCACGCGTGGGCCCGAGCAGTCGGAACTGGACAAGGTCAAGACCAACTGGCTGCAGTCCTACCGCAAGTCGCTGCAGGACAACGGCTACTGGCTGGCGACGCTGCAGACCTCGCTGACCGAGGGAACGGACCCGGCCAACATCCTGCGCTTCGACAAGGAAGTGACGGCCCTGAGCGTGGAGGACGTGAAGCAGGCGGCGCAGCGTTACCTGAACACGCAGAACTACGTGCAGGTCGTATTGAATCCGGAGAATCCGGCCACCGCCAAGCGGGAGCAGGCGGTGTCGCAACGTTGATGGCAGGGGTCAGAGCCCGGTGTTGCTTTTCAAGGGGCTCTGACCCCGGTGTTGAACGGAGCCGATTACTTCAAATACTTGGCGAACCACGCCAGCTGGCGCGCACGCAAGTCCTTCTGGTGCTCCGGCTTGCGCAGCGCGTGCCCCTCGTCCTCGTACACCACCAGCGCCGTCGGCGTGCCCATCGCCTTCAGGCCGTGCCAGAACTCGAACGACTGCGCCGGCGGGCACTCGACGTCGCGCTCGCCCACGTAGATCAGCGTCGGGGTCTTCGCCGCCTTGATCGACTCGATCGGCGAAGCGGCGCGGTACACGGCCGGGTCGTCGTACATGGTGGCGCCGAAGAACGGCACCATCCACTGGTCGATGCCGTTCTGGCCGTAGTAGCTGATCCAGTTGGCGATGCCGGCGCCGGCGACGGCCGCCTTGAAGCGCTGGCTGTGCGTCACGCCCCACATCGTCATGAAGCCGCCGTAGGAGTGGCCCATCAGGCCCAGGCGCTCGCCGTCGATCGGCGCCTGCTTGATGGCGGCGTCCACGCCGGCCAGGATGTCGCGCCAGTCGCCGCCGCCGAAGTCGCGCTTGTTGGCGCTGCCGAACGCGCTGCCCTGGCCATAGCTGCCGCGCGGGTTCGGCATGAACACGAAGTAGCCGGCCTTGACGAGGTCGCGCGCCAGCGGATTGCCGCTGTCGCCGGCCGCCACGTAGCGCGGCGTCACGGCGGCCGCCGGGCCGCCGTGCACCTGCACGATCATCGGGTACTTCTTGCCGGACTCGATCTTCGCCGGGCCGATCAGCCAGCCCTGCACGTCGAAGCCGTCGTTGGTCCAGGCGACGCTGCGCGCCGACACCTGGGCGGCGAAACCGTCGTTGTCGCGCGTGACGGGCGCCAGCGCCGGCAGCCGGCCGGCGACGATGCGCGGCGCGTGCTCGTAGTCCTCATGGACGGACGCGGCGATCGTGCCGTCGGCGCTGAACGCGAAGCGGCCGTCGCGGCCGGCCGCGGCGGTGACGGGACCCTTCCACAGGATGCGCGTGCTGCGCGCGGCCGGGTCGATCGCGGCCACGCCCGCATCCGACCCCGCCAGCACGGAGGCCAGCAACTCCTTGCCGCGCCAGGCGATGCCGTTGAAGGTGCCCTTGTAGTTGGGGGTGACATCGACCGGCTGGCCGCCGTCGATGGAGACCGTGTACACGTCGCCGCCGACGGAGCCGAAGTCGCTCATCAGGCCGCCGATGAAGGCGACCGTGCGGCCGTCCGGCGACACGTGCGGCATGTTCATCTGCATCTTCGGCGCCGCCAGCACGCGCAGCTTGCCGCTGGCCGCGTCGACGTGGCCGAGGGTCGCGACCCACCAGTTGTTGTCGCCGTTGCCCTTGGCGCTGGTGACGACGAAGCCCTTGCCGTCCGGCGTCCAGTCGTATTCGTAGACGAAGGTGTCGGCGGGCGAGACCAGGCGCACCTCGCCGCCCGTGGCCGGAATCACGGCGATGCGCTGCTCGTCCTCTTCCTGGGCCAGGCCGATCTCGCCGACCTGGCGCGCGCCCGCTTCCACAGCGCCCGTCAGTTTCTTCGCGCCGACGGTGGCAAGGAAGGCCAGCTGGCGGCCGTCCGGCGACCAGCGCACGGTGCTGGCCACGCCCTTCACGCTGGTCAGCGCGGACATCCTGCCGTCCTTGAGCAGGTAGACGGTGGCCGTGCCGGCCTTCGGATCGCTGCCGACGACGGCCAGCGCCGTGCCGTCCGGCGACCAGGCCGGGGCATCGAGACGGCAGCCCTGGCAGTCGGACTGGTAGGTAGTGGCGATCTTGCCGCCGGCGCGCTCGCGCACGACGACGCGCGGACCCGCCTTCGGCTCGCCGTCCACGCTCTCGATCGCGGCGATGCGCTCGCCCGCGCCGTCCAGCGCCAGCGCGCGGTAGGTCCGCATCCCATTCTGGTCGGCCGAGGCCAGTCCCGCTGCTGCCAGCAGCGCCAGCAGCGTCGCCGCCCGTGCCACCGTCTTCGTGTGCTTCTTGGTCATGTCGCGTCCTGATGTGTTGTCGTTGTAGAGAGTGACAATTCTCTCGTCAATACGGACGCGCGGATGTGGCGCCTACATTGCTGGAATTGCCAGCAGGCAGTCTACGCCAATTGCTTTTTGGAAGAAATATTTGTTTCGCGCCGGGCTCGGCCGGCGTCACGCCTGCACTGCGGCCGCGTCCAGCACGCCCTCGCCGGCCAGGATCGACGCCTGCTCGACCAGCGCCCGCATCTTCGGCTGGTTCTGGCTGCGCATCGGAAAATACAGGTACAAGCCCGACGTGTCCGGCACGCAGCCGGGGAGCAGGCGCACGAGACGGCCGTGGGCGACGTCGTCGCCGATCTCGATGTCCGGCAGGTAGGCGATGCCGAGTCCCTGGCGAGCGAGCTCGGCGATCATGCGCGTGTCGTTGACGCACAGGGCCGCCTGCGTATCGAGCTGGAACTCGCCGTCGCCGTCCCGCAGCCGCCACGGCGGCAGCGCGCCGGACGTCGAGAAACGGTAGCGGATGGTGCGATGCGCCAGCAGGTCGCGCGGCACGGCGGGGACGCCATGCTCCTCGACGTACCGGGGCGATGCCACGATGGACCACGACAGGGGCCGGCTGAGGCGGACGGCCACCATGTCCTGGGCGATCGCCTGCCCCAGCCGCACGCCCGCGTCGTAGCCGGCCGCCAGCAGGTCGACGAGGCCGTCGTCGAGCGAGAGGTCGAAGGTGATGTCGGGGTAGCGCGCCTGCATGCGCGGCACCAGGTGGCGCGCCAGCAGGAAGCCGAAGGCGCGCGGCGCCGTGACCCGCAGGTTGCCCGAGGGGCGCTGCTGGAACTGTGCCAGTTCCGCGAAGGCGTCGTCGATCTGGCCCACGGCGGGCCCGAGCGAGGCGAGGAGTGCCGCGCCCGCATCGGTCAGGGAAACGCGGCGGGTATTGCGCGTGAACAGCGTCACGCCATGCCGGCTTTCCAGCGCGCGCACACCCTTGCTGACTGCCGTCGGGCTCACCTCCAGCTTGCGGCCCGCCAGCGTGAAGCTGCGCAGTTCGGCGACGGCAAGGAACAAGCGTATCAATTCGAGGGAGCTCATCGTTTCAATTGTGAACCTGTGGTTCATGGAGCATAGCCGTTTCATGCCTTTTTCGCCATGTTGCACCGTCCTAGACTGTGCCCACACAACCAAGGAGAACCTTCATGATCCCATTACCTTCCCAGATTGCCGCCTACGTGGAGGCGAGCAACCAGCAGGATCCGGCGGGCGTCGCCCGCTGCTTCGTGGCGGACGCCATCGTCGACGACGACGGCACCGTGAAGCGCGGCCACGCCGAGATCCTCGCCTGGGCGCAGCAGAGTACCGAGCGCTACCGTGCCACGATGGATCCCGTGAGCCTCATGGACGTCGAGGGCCTGTGCGTGCTGCGTGCCAGTGTGCGCGGCAATTTCCCGGGCAGCCCCACGATGCTGGATTTCCGCTTCACGCTGCAACCCGACGGCATCGGCGCGCTGGAGGTCCTCGTATGAACGACCATTCCTTCCAAGGCAAGCACGTGCTGGTCACGGGCGGCACCAAAGGGATGGGCGAGGCGCTCGTCCACGTGCTGGCGCAACGCGGCGCGACCGTGATCAGCACGGCGCGCCACGCACCGGAGGCACCGTGCGCCGGCGTGCGCTACCTGCAAGCCGACGTCGGCACGGCCGCAGGCGCACTTCAGGTGGCCGAGGCCGTCCTGGGCGAGTTCGGCCCCCTCGACTTCCTGGTGAATAACGTCGGCGGCTCCGCGGCGCCCGGAGGGGGCGCGCTGGCGCTCGACGATGGGGAGTGGGATGCCGCGCTCCAGCAGAACCTGATGTCCGCCGTGCGGCTGGACCGCGCCTTCCTGCCCGGCATGCTGGAACGGGGCGCGGGCGCCATCGTCCACATCACGTCGATCCAGCGCCTGCTGCCCCTGCACGAATCCACCGTCGCCTATGCGGCTGCGAAAGCGGCGCTGCGCAACTACAGCAAGTCGCTGGCGAACGAATTCGGACCGCGCGGCATCCGGGTCAACTGCGTGGCGCCCGGCTTCATCGAGACGAAAGCGACACAGGACTTCATCCGGCGCCTGGCCACGCACCGGGAAAGCAGCATGGACGAGGCGCGGCAGGCCATCATGGATTCGCTCGGCGGCATTCCGATCGGCCGGCCGGGGCAGCCGCAGGAAGTCGCGGAACTGGTCGCCTTCCTGCTGTCGCCACTCGCGGCCTCGGTGCACGGCGCGGAGATCGTGATCGACGGCGGAACGATTCCCACCGTCTGACCGCGCGACCTCAGGCCTTGGTCGCGCTCAGCATGCGCTCGACGTAGCGCGCGATCAGGTCGATCTCGAGGTTGACCTTGGCGCCGGCATGCAGGTGCTTGAGCGTGGTGACGGCGATCGTGTGCGGGATCAGGTTGATCGAGAAACGGCAGCAGGCGGCGGCGCTGCCTTCCGCGTGGACGTCCAGGACCTCGTTGACGGTCAGCGAGACGCCGTTGACGACAATCGAGCCTTTATAGGCCAGGAACTTGCCCAGTTCCTGGGGCGCGTCGACGACCAGCTTGTACGACTCGCCAACCTTGTCGAAGCTGTGCACGGTGCCAAGGCCGTCGACGTGGCCGGACACGAGGTGACCGCCCAGGCGCTCGGCCAGCGTCAGCGCCTTTTCCAGGTTCACTTCGCCCGGCTGGTCCAGGCCCACGGTGCGGTTCAGGCTCTCGCGCGAGACGTCGACGGCGAAGGCGCTGTCGCTCTTCTCGACCACCGTCATGCAGGCGCCGTTGATCGAGATCGAGTCGCCCAGCGCGACGTCGGCCAGCGGCAGGCCGCCCGCGTCGATGTCCAGGCGCACGCCGGCGAACGAGCCGCCTTCGAGCGGCTTGACGGTCTTGATGCTGCCCACGGCAGCGACGATTCCAGTAAACATGGTGGTTCCTTCGTGTTGAATGCTTATGCGTGTTGATGTTCTGCGGGATGCCCGTCCCGGTCGAAGCGGGCGACGATGCGCAGGTCCGGCCCGACCTGGGCCACGCCGTGGAAGCGCAGCTGGCGCTTGTCGGCCAGGCGCGCCAGCGGCGGCAGCGCGAACATGCCCTGCCCCGGCCCGACCAGGCTGGGGGCCAGGTAGACGAGCAATTCGTCGACGCAGCCTTCGCGCACGAGAGAGGCGTTCAGCTTCGATCCGGCCTCGACGTGCAGCTCGTTGATCTCGCGCCGGCCCAGTTCCAGCATCAGCGCCGGCAGGTCGACCTTGCCCTCCGCGTTGGGCAGCATCAGGATTTCGTGGCCGCGCGCGCGCAGGGCCCCTTCCTTGGCGGCATCCGGTTGCGCGGCCACGATCCAGCACGGGTCGCCCTGCAGGATGCGCGCGTCCAGGTCGATGTCGAGGCGGCTGTCGACGATCACGCGGCGCGGGGCCACGGCATTGTCCGGCAGGTCGATGCCGCGCACGGTCAGCTGCGGATCGTCGGCCTTGACGGTGCCGATGCCGGTCAGGATCGCGCTCGCGCGCGCGCGCCAGGCATGGCCGTCGGTGCGCGCCTGCGGGCTGGTGATCCACTGGCTCTCGCCACTCTCCAGCGCCGTGGCGCCGTCCAGGCTGGCGGCCGTCTTCAGGCGCACCCATGGGCGGCCGTGGCGCATGCGCTGGAAGAATCCGATGTTCAGTTCGTAGGCCTGGTCGGCCAGCACGCCCGCGCTGACGTCGATGCCGGCCGCCTCCAGCTGCGCCAGGCCCCGTCCCGCCACCAGCGGGTTCGGATCGGTCATGGCGGCAACCACGCGTCCCAGCCCCGCTTGTACCAGCGCATTCGAGCACGGTGGCGTGCGGCCGTAGTGGCTGCACGGCTCCAGCGTCACGTAGGCGGTGGCGCCGCGCACGTCGTTGCCGCGCGCCTGGGCGTCGCGCAGGGCCTGGATCTCCGCATGGGCCTGGCCGGCCGGCTGCGTGTGGCCGGCGCCGATGACGGCGCCGTCCTTCACGATCACGCAGCCGATGCGCGGGTTGGGCGCCGTGATGCTCATGCCTTTCGCCGCCCATTCCAGGGCCAGCGCCATGCCGTCGATATCGCTCAGTATCTGCACCGTGTGTTCGTTCCTTGCTGTGCTTCGTTCGTGCCGCTTGCGTGCCGGGCGCCTGTCCCTGCAGGCGGGAGGCGCTACATCGCGGCGGCGTCAGGACGGCGGCGCCGCGGCGCCTTCGCAGGCATCGTCGCGTGTCGGATCGCAGGTGCGCGCCCGTCCCAGCATATTGATTTTAATACGGCGGATGCCGTCGCCATGGAACAGCGACAGCGTGCCCCAGCGTGCGGACGCCGGGTTGGTCGCGCTGCAGCTGCGCCCGGCGCCATTGTAGGCGATATAGAACGGCGGCGCTGGGCTCGTGAAGACGAAGTCGACGGCGACGCCCGGCGCCAGCGGCCCGTGCGCGGCGATGACGTCGTCGCCCGGGCCGGGCCGGCCGTCGCCGTCGTTGTCCTGGAACACGGTCCAGCCGCGGGCCCAGTCGACGCCCGCCGGATCGAGCGGCACCAGCGCCACCTGGCGGCCGCGCGCCAGCGCCTGGGCCCGCGCCAGGTTGATCGCACCGAACAGGTCGCCGGTGGCGGCCTTGAGCTGCTGGGTGCGCACCATGGCGGCCAGGTCGGGGGCGCCGAACGCCAGCGTGACGGCGCACACGGCCAGCACGATAGCCAGCTCGGCCAGCGAAAAGCCGCCGCTTGTCCCGCACCCGGCCCGCGCCTTCATGGCCAGCAGCGCGCGCCGTTCGCCGCCTGCGCGCCCTGGCGCCCCTGGCTGTCCAGCGTCAGCGCGCCGCAATCCGGATCGCGGAAACGCGCGTCGACGCGGACCGTGCCGGGACGCGCCCGCACCTCGACGCAATCGGCGATCTCCATGCCCGGACAAGCGTGCGCGTCGAGCTCGTAGTGGCTGGACGCGGCCGCCGCGCCGGACCACCAGCGGAACTCGCCGGCATCCTCGTCCGGCATCGCATCCGCGGCGAACGCCAGGTAGCCGTTGTGGCGCATCCGGTAGCGCTCCTGCGCCTGCATCGTCTCGATCAGCGCGAACTGCCCTTCCGTGCGCTTGGTGCGCACGATATAGCCCGCATAGTTCGGATAGGCGAGCGCACCCAGGATCGACAGGATGGCGAGCACGATCAGCATTTCGAGCAGGGTGAATCCTGCGGCCTGGCGGGACTGCGTCATCGGGAACCTCTCGGGTCGCGTGCTCATGTGGGGTGCTCGTCGGGTAAGGTCACTGTCGGGCGCGGGCGTGCAGCGCGGGCCAGTTGGCGATCTCGCGCCAGCCGATGCGGCCGGTGGGAAGCGGTGGCGGCGCGGGTGGGTCCGGTCCCGAAGGGGTGCCGGCTTCCTGTTCCGCATCGCGTTCTTCGTCCTGCGCTTCGTCCGGCGCTTCGTCCTGCCCCTCGCCCTGCTCTTCGTCCTGCGGCCGGGCGCCCTGGCCGTCCGCCGCGGGATCCGCCTCGGGATGCGCGCCAGCATCCGCGGCCGGCTTGCGGTACAGCGTTTGCAGGACCACCTGCGTCGACGCGCGCATGCCGAAGCCGATGGCCGTGATGCGGTAGAAGCTGCCATGCGCCGGACCGGCGCCCTCGGGTTCCAGTTTTTCGATGAGGTAGCCCGGCAGGCGCGCCGGCAGCGTGCCGGCCCCGAGCGGCAGCACGGCACCCGTGTAGCGGCCGTAGGGCACCAGCACGGTGGTATCCGGGTCGGCCAGGTCAACGTCCTGCCAGGCCGGCGGCGCCGCCACGCGGCACAGGCCGAGGTCGGCCGGGCCATGGCCGCAGCCGTCGGCGAATCCCGCCCCGTCCGGCTGCGCGATCACGGCTGCGCGCGCGGTGGCATCCGCATCGGCACCGGCACCGGCACCGGCATGGGCACCGGCAGCGGCACCGCCAGCGGCGCCGGCGAGATCACGCTCCGCATCCAGCAGCGCCGCCTCGGCCGCCAGCCGCGCCGTCACGCGGTCGCCTTCGTTGCGCGCGGACGCCAGCAGCGCGAAGGCGCCGCGCGCCACGGCCACGCCGATGACCATCGCCGCCGCCAGCAACAGCAGCACGCAGGCCAGCGCCAGGCCGCGCTGCAGAGCCGGGCGCGTCGACCGTGGTGCCGTCATGGCGCCGCCGCCGGCAGGGCGACCGTCATCGTGAACAGGCGCCGCTCGCGCAGGCGCAGCGCCGGCGTCATCGCGTCCTCGCGGAGCACGCTGCCTGCGTCGGTATCGCCGGCCGCACCGCCCTCGCCATCCCCGTACGCCGGGCCGAGCAGCGCATAGGCGGCGGCGCCGGGCCGGGTCCGCGTCGCCTTCGCACCGTGCAGCAGCAGGCCGATGCGCACGCTGACGACACGCTTCCACCAGGTGCGCCGGTGCAGCTCCCGCTCGTCCACTAGGCCCAGTGCCGCGTCGAGCGCGCGCACGGCATCGGCATTCACGTAGCGGTTCGGGGCGCCGTCGCGCGGCTCGTCGGTGTCGATGCCGTAGAGGAGCTGGAAACCGTCGACGCCGGACACGATGGCGTCGGCGCTCCAGTTGGCGTTGCCGCGGTACTTGCAGCGCAGTTCCGGCTCGCCCTGGCCGTTGCGCGCCACGTAGAAGATGCTCCACCCCTCCTCGCCATCGGCCACCGTGAAGCCGGCGCAGTCGACGCTGCTGCCGTCGCCGGCGGGCATGGGCCCGCTGCCGGGAAAGCGCACGGCCAGCACGTCGCTGCCGGCGACGGCATCCGCCGAGGGATCGTCGATGCCGGGTGTCGTCCGGCCCACGCTGCGGGCATCGAGTCCGGCAATGCGTGCAGCCGCGGAATCCGCATCGGCGGCGAGAAGGCTGTCGGGATCGGTTGCCGCGGCCTGGCGCAGCGCCCTAGCGACGAGCTCCAGCGCATAGCGCCCGCCATCGTCGATCGCAGCCGCTTCCATCTGGGCCACGTAGGCGCCATTGGCCAGGACGAGCAACTGCCCGGCGCCGAGCAGGACGGCAAGGCCGATGGCCAGCGCCACCAGCATCTCCGGCAGCGTCATGCCGCGGACACGTGCGGGACGCGGCGGCATCATGGCGCACCGCCCGGCAAGGGCATCTGCAGCCTGGGTGCGCCGACCCCGCCGCCGGCAGAGGATTCGCGCCAGCCCAGCTTGGCCACGAGCGGCGCGCCGGGCTCGGCTGAACACGCCCATGCGGATGCGTTGCCGGCATCGCGGCAGACGCGGATACGTCCGCCGGGAAAGCGCTCGGCCAGTATCCGGGCCACTTCGGCCAGGTCGCATTCGGCGAGGCGGGCGGCGTCGCAATCGCCGTCGGCAAAGCACGGCGCGGCCGCAACCGGTTCACCGGCACCGGCGTCGTAGTCGAATCGTGAATAGGGATTGCTGCTGTCGGGCCGGGACATGGCCGGCGGGTTGGCGCGCATGCGCTCGGCCAGCGTGGAGACCAGGCGCACGCCGTCGGCCAGGCGCGCCGCTTCCTGCTGCGAGCGCAGGGCCAGTGTCTGCAGCGCGCAGGCGCCGGCGACGCCGAGGGCGGCCACGAACAGGGCCACCAGCACTTCGACCAGAGTGAATCCGCCGCCACCGAATCTGCCGCCACCCATCGCCCACCTCCCCCATCCCGTTCGCATGAGATGCGAAGGTAGCAGCCGAGCCAGGGCCAGCGATGAGCTGCCTCAAGCGTGCGGATGCAACGGAATCGGTGGGTGCGGCTCTAAAGGATTACTTGCGTGGCTTATTTGCGTGGCTCATTTGCGCGGCTGCCCGACTTCCGCAATCGCTTCCTGGAACTCGGCCAGGTCCTCGAAGTTCTTGTAGACGGAGGCAAAGCGGATGTAGGCGATCTTGTCCAGGCGCTGGAGTTCCTGCATCACCAGTTCGCCCACGTGGACGGAGTCCACTTCGCGGCGGCCGCTGGTGAGCAGCTTTTCCTCGATCGTGGCGACGGCCCGGTCGATGGCGTCGGCGGCCACGGGACGCTTGCGCAACGCCAGCATCAGGCTGCCACGCAGCTTGGACGAGTCGTACTCGGTGCGGCTGCCGTTCTTCTTGACGATGAACGGCATCGACAGCTCGATGCGCTCGTAGGTGGTGAAACGCTTGTCGCACTGGACGCAGCGGCGCCGGCGCCGGATGGCATCGTCCACCTCGGATACGCGGGTATCGAGGACCTGGGTGTCGTCATGATGACAGAACGGACATTTCATGGGGCGCCGGTACTGCTGGTTGATGCATCGATGCTGCGTCGAAGCGAAGCTGGAACGTGGCGCTCCCGCCAAAGGAAGCGAGGGAGCGAGGAGCGCCGGTGACACGAGCGCCCGGAGGCGCTTGTCGAAGCTTACGCTTCGTAGACCGGATATTTGTCGGTCAGTTGCTTGACTTCGGCCTTCACGCGCTCGATGGTCGCGGCGTCGTGCGGGTTGTCCAGCACGTCGGCGATCAGGTGGCCGACCTTGGTCGCGTCCGCTTCCTTGAAGCCGCGCGTGGTGAAGGCCGGGCTGCCCAGGCGAATGCCCGAGGTCACGAACGGCTTCTGCGGGTCGTTCGGGATGCCGTTCTTGTTGCAGGTCATGTGCGCCTGGCCCAGGATCGCTTCCGCTTCCTTGCCCGTCAGGCCCTTCGAGCGCAGGTCGACCAGCATGACGTGCGATTCGGTGCCGCCCGAGACGATGCGCAGGCCGCGCTCGATCAGGGCTGCGGCCAGCGCCTTGGCGTTCTTGACCACTTGCTGCTGGTAAGCCTTGAATTCCGGCGACAGCGCTTCCTTGAACGCGACGGCCTTGCCGGCGATCACGTGCATCAGCGGACCGCCCTGGATGCCCGGGAAGATGGCCGAGTTGATGGCCTTCTCGTGCTCGGCCTTCATCAGGATGATGCCACCGCGCGGGCCGCGCAGCGATTTGTGCGTGGTCGAGGTGACGAAGTCGGCGTGCGGCACCGGGTTCGGGTATTCGCCGGCGGCGATCAGGCCAGCGTAGTGGGCCATGTCGACCATGAAGTAGGCGCCGACTTCCTTGGCCACGCGGGCGAAGCGCTCGAAGTCGATGCGCAGCGAGAAGGCGGAGGCGCCGGCGATGATCAGCTTCGGCTTGTGCTCGCGCGCCAGGCGTTCCATCGCCTCGTAGTCGATGTCTTCCTGCTCGGTCAGGCCGTAGGAGACCACGTTGAACCACTTGCCCGACATGTTCAGCGCCATGCCGTGGGTCAGGTGGCCGCCCTCGGCCAGCGACATGCCCATGATGGTGTCGCCCGGCTTGAGCATGGCGAAGAACACGCCTTGGTTCGCCTGCGAGCCCGAGTTCGGCTGCACGTTGGCGGCTTCGGCGCCGAACAGTTGCTTGACGCGGTCGATCGCCAGCTGCTCGGCGACGTCGACGTATTCGCACCCGCCGTAGTAGCGCTTGCCCGGATAGCCTTCGGCGTATTTGTTGGTCAGCTGCGAGCCCTGGGCCTGCATCACGGCCGGCGACGTGTAGTTCTCGGATGCGATCAGCTCGATGTGGTCCTGCTGGCGCTTGTTTTCCTTCTGGATGGCATCCCAGAGATCCGGGTCGACCTTGGCGAGCGTGTGATCTTTTGCAAACATGAAAAACTCCAATCGATAAGAGAACCCGGCAATGGGTAGCGCTGAAGGGGCGGGGCCGGCGGCAGGAGACAACCGCGCTTTTCACGCGACCAATCACGCGACCAATCAAGGGCTGCCCAGGCGAACGGCATATGGAAACCTCACGTTCCCCGGTGGATTCCCACCTTCGCCGCACGCCTGCCCGGTCTTCGACCGGCGCGGTATCGCGCAGCTTTCGCCAGTTACGTGAGATGTAATGGAACTCCCGATTGTACGGGAAGAGCCCACGGCGAAGCAAGAAACGGGGCAACCCCAGGGGCACCCCCGGGCGCAACCTCGGGATTACCCGGCAGGCGAGCGGCATGAACGGGTACTCAATATGGCCAATTCGGCTACAATCTCGCAATTCGACATTGCAGTTCACCCCGCAGTCCAACCGGAATCCATCATGATCGTTTTCATCACCGGCGCATCGGCCGGCTTTGGCGCCGCGATGGCGCGCACCTTCGTCAAGAACGGCCACCAGGTAGTGCTGGCCGCACGCCGCAAGGAACGCCTGGAGGCACTGGCCAAGGAACTGGGCGAGTCGGCCCTGCCGATCGCGATGGATGTCACCGACAAGGCCTCGATCGAGGAAGCGCTGTCGATGCTGCCGCAGTCCTGGCGCCAGATCGACGTGCTGATCAACAATGCCGGCCTGGCGCTGAACACCCGGCCGGCCCACGAAGTGCCGCTGGAAGACTGGGAAACCATGATCGACACGAACGTCAAGGGCCTGGTGACGATGACCCACGCGCTGCTGCCCTCGATGGTCGAGCGCGGCAGCGGCCTCGTCATCAACCTCGGCTCCGTGGCCGGCCACTACCCCTACCCGGGCGGCAACGTGTACGGCGCCACCAAGGCCTTCGTCGAACAGTTCACGCTGAACCTGCGCGCCGACCTCGTCGGCACCGGCGTGCGCGCCACGAACCTGGCGCCGGGCCTGTGCGGGGGCACCGAGTTTTCCAACGTGCGCTTCAAGGGCGACGACGCGGCCGCCGCCAAGGTCTACGAAGGCACGCAGCCGCTGACGGCCGAGGACATCGCCGAGACCGCGTACTGGATCGCCACCCTGCCCCCGCACGTCAACGTCAACCTGATCGAGCTGATGCCGACCTGCCAGGGCTTCTCGCCCTTCACCATCAAGCGCGGCTGAGTGCATATCGTCGGAATGGCGCCCGCGCAAATTTTTGCGATTTGTAACAGCGGCGCCAAATATGCATGAATCGATGATAAAGTTGCTGGCTTAGCACAAATGACGTTTAGCCAAAGCCGCTGAGTTTTTGATGTTTTGCCTTGCAATTACCGTCCATAGGTCAGGTATACGTGCCCTACCGTACATATGCACGGCAAAAATGGCGTAAAATGTTTCCCAATTTCATATACGGCAGCTGAAATGCCTTCCCTTTTCACCTGGACAGTCCGGGTCTATTACGAAGATACGGACGCGGGCGGCATCGTTTATTACGCCAACTACCTGAAGTTCTTCGAACGCGCGCGTACCGAATGGCTGCGTTCGCTCGACATCCACCAGCAAGACCTGCTCGCCCGGGAAGGCGTGGCATTCGTGGTGCGCAGCGCCGCCATCGACTACCTGGCCGCGGCGCGCCTGGACGACGACGTACGACTCACTCTGACGGTGGAAAAGCTGGGCCGCGCATCGGTCCAGTTCGCCCAGCAAGCCTGGCGCGGCGAGACCCTGCTGGCGCGCGCCGACGTGAAAGTCGGCTGCGTGGATGCCGCCACGATGCGTCCGCGCCCCCTTCCCGACCTTGCCGCTGCTAAAATGCGTGCCGCCTGAACAAACACTACTTCCTACGACGATGAGCGCAGCCCAAGACCTCTCCTTCATTGAACTGATCCGCCACGCACACGTACTGGTGCAACTGGTCCTGGTGCTGCTGATCGCCGTGTCGCTCACCAGCTGGACCTATATCTTCCGCAAGATGTTCGCGCTGCGCGCCGCGCGCCGCCAGACCGAGCAGTTCGAGCGCAGCTTCTGGGCCGGCGGCAACCTGCACACCCTGCACCAGAGCGCCAGCAGCCAGCGCGACCAGAGCGGCCCGCTGGCCCGCATCTTCGAAGCCGGCATGGGCGAGTTCATCAAGGGCAAGCAGGCCGCGCGCGATGCGCTCGACGGCGGCGCCGTGCTGGACGGCGCCCGCCGCGCCATGCGCGCCGCCTTCCAGCGCGAGCTGGACCATCTGGACACGCACCTGAACTTCCTGGCCTCGGTCGGCTCCGTGTCGCCGTACATCGGCCTGCTCGGCACCGTGTGGGGCATCATGAACGCCTTCCGCGGCCTGGCCAACGTCCAGCAGGCCACGCTGGCCGCCGTCGCGCCGGGCATCGCCGAGGCGCTGATCGCCACCGCCATCGGCCTATTCGCCGCGATTCCCGCCGTGATCGCGTACAACCGCTTCACGCACGACATCGACCGCCTGGCGATCCGCTTCGAGAGCTTCGTCGAGGAATTCTCGAACATCCTGCAGCGCCAGTCGCGCTGACCGACGCACGAGGACACCGACATGGCTTTCAACAGCAGCATGCGCAGCTCGCGCCGCAAGCTCAAGTCCGAGATCAACGTCGTGCCGTACATCGACGTGATGCTGGTGCTGCTCATCATCTTCATGGTGACGCCGCCGGCCCAGAACCCGAGCGAGATCAAGCTGCCGAGCGCCGAGCGTTCGACCCAGCCGCCGGACGACTACATCCAGATCGCCGTCAAGGACAAGGGCCAGCTGGCGATCGGCATCAACGGCAAGACCCCGCAGGGACTGGAAGACGTCTCGAACCGCCAGGCCCTGATCCAGCGCCTGGCCGCGATCCACGAAGAGCATCCGGATTACCCGGTCCTGATCGCGGGCGACCGCGAGAGCAAGTACGACGACGTGATCCAGCTGATCTCGGAAGCCAAGAAGATGGGCATCCAGCGCGTCGGCCTGGCCACGAAATAACACACTGATGGCAGCAGAGAAGCGCAACGACAACGACACGGCCGGCCCGCACTACCGGGTACCGCCGGAACCGAACCGCTGGCCCGCGATCGGCCTGGCGGTGGGCGTGCACGCCCTGCTGCTGGCCTTCCTCGTGATCGGCGTGAACTGGCAGAGCAATACCCCGGTGGCCGTCGAGGCCGAGATCTGGGACGTCGACACGAAGATCGCCGCCCCGCCCGCGCCGCCGCCTGAGCCCGAGCCGGAACCCGAACCCGAGACGCCGCCGCCGGAGCCGACCCCGCGCGCCGTCGAACCGCCGCCGCCCCCGGTCGAACAGCCGGCCCCGCCGAAGCAACCCGACATCGCCCTCGAACGCGAGAAGAAGCGCCAGGAAGACCTGAAGCGCAAGGAACAGGCACGCCTGGAACGCGAGCGCGAGGAACGCGAGAAGCAGCGCGAGCAGGAACGCGAGGAACAGAAACGCCTGGAGCAGCAGAAGCGCGAGGACGAGAAGAAGGCCAAGGCCCTGGCAGAGAAGAAGGAACGCGAGCTCGAGGCGAAGAAGGAGAAGGAAGCGCTTGAAAAGAAGGCACGCGAGGACGCGGCCAAGAAGGAAGCCGAACAGAAGAAGAAGGACGAGGCCGAGAAGAAGAAAAAGGCGGACGCGGAGAAGAAGAAGCAGGAAGCGGCCGACCAGAAGAAACGCGACGCCGCGCGCGCCGAGGAAATGCGCCGTATCACGGGCGCCGCCGGTTCCGGCGCGCCGAGCAGCACCGGCACCGCCGAGAAATCGAGCGCGCCGGGCCGCGACAAGGGCTATGTGGCGGCCATCACGGCCAAGGTGAAGGGCAATACCTCGTACGCGGGCGACCTGGACGAACCGGGCAATCCGACGGTGACGTTCATCGTCACCCAATTGCCGACCGGCGAGATCCTGTCGGTGCGCAAGACGAAGAGCAGCGGCGTGCCGGCATTCGACGACGCCGTCGAAAAGGGCATCCGTAAATCGGAACCGCTGCCGAAGAAGAAAGATGGTACGGTAGAGAGAACCCTCGAGATCAATTTCCGCATGAAAGATCTGCAGTAACGAGCGCGGAAATCTGGTCCCGAGCCACACCATTGCTGAGTTGAGAGATTTATGAAGAAACTACATACCCTGCTGTTTTCGGCCTCCTTGTTGATGGGCACGGCCGCACATGCCCAGCTGCGCGTGGAGATCGCCGGCGTGGGCAGCAACCAGATCCCGGTCGCCGTGGCGGCCTTCGCCGACGAGTCGGTGGCGCCGGAACAGGTGTCCGCCATCATCCGCGCCGACCTCGAGCGCAGCGGCGTGTTCAAGGTCATCGATGCGCGCCAGGCCATTTCGGACAGCGCCAGCGTCGACCTGGGCGCCTTCAAGGCCAGCGGCGCCGATGCCCTCGTGGTGGGCTCGGTGCAGAAGATGCCGGACGGCCGTTTCCAGGTCCGCTATAAACTGCTCGACACCGTCAAGCAGACGCCCCTGTCGCAGCTGTCGGATGCCGTCTCGGCCCGCAACACGCGCCTGGAAGCGCACCGCATCGCCGACGACATCTACGAAAAGCTGACCGGCGTGCGCGGCATCTTCTCGACCCGCCTGACCTATGTGCGCCAGGACGGCCCGCGCGACTACAAGCTGGTGGTGGCGGATGCCGACGGCGCCGGCGAGCAGGTCGCGGCGCACGGCAAGGAGCCGATCATCTCGCCGTCCTGGTCGCCGGACGGCACCAAGGTCGCCTACGTCTCGTTCGAACTGCGCAAGCCGGTGATCTACGTGCAGAACCTGGTCACGGGCCAGCGCACGGTCGTCGCCAACGAAAAGGGGAACAACTCGGCGCCCGCCTGGTCGCCGGACGGCACCAAGCTGGCGCTGGCCCTGTCGCGCACGGGCAATACCCAGGTCTTCATCGTCAATGCCGACGGCAGCGGCATGCGCCGCCTGACCACCAGCAACGGCATCGACACCGAGCCGCGCTTCTCGGCCGACGGCCAGAGCGTCTATTTCACCAGCGACCGCAGCGGCGGTCCGCAGATTTACAAGATGAGCGTGGGCGGCGGCCAGGCCACCCGTGTCACGTTCAAAGGCAACTACAATATCAGCCCTCGACTCTCCCCGGACGGCAAGACGCTGGCGTGGATTTCGCAACGCGATGGGGGTTTTTCTCTGTATGCGATGGACTTGGCCAGCGGCCAGGAACAACGCTTGGCCGACGGGGCCACCGAACCGAGTTTTTCGCCGAACGGCAAATACATCATGTATGCAACCAAGGGTGGCGGCCGTACCGCGCTGGCCGTGGTGTCGGTTGACGGGCGCATCAAGCAACGCTTGAGCACCCAGGCGGGAAACATTCGGGAGCCCAGCTGGGGCCCGTTCATGAAGTAAAAATTTTTTGACCAGGAGAAAAACCATGCGCAATCTGAAAACCGCAGCCTTCATCGCTACCGCCGCAGCCCTGCTGTCGGCGTGCTCGTCCACCAAACTGAACGACACCCCGGTCGTCGAAAAGGCACCGGTGGCCGAAGCCGCTCCGCCGGCCGACACCAGCCGCGACATCCGTCCGGTCGAAACCGGCAACGTCGATCCGCTGAACGATCCGAAAGGCGTGCTGGCCAACCGCAGCGTCTACTTCGACTTCGACAGCTACGCCGTGCGCGCCGATGGCAAGCCGGTCGTCGAGAACCACTCGGCTTACCTGACCAAGAACACCGGCCGCAAGGTCCTGATCCAGGGTAACACCGACGAGCGCGGCGGCACCGAATACAACCTGGCCCTGGGCCAGAAGCGCGCCGAAGCCGTGCGCAAGGCCATGACCGCCCTGGGCGTGTCGGACGGCCAGCTGGAAGCCGTTTCGCTGGGCAAGGAAAAGCCGAAGGCCGAAGGCCACGACGAAGCGGCCTGGGCTGAAAACCGCCGCGCCGACATCGTCTACCAATAATCTGGCGCTGTCGACACCGTTCGTGACGGTCGATTGACAGCGGGGCGGGAGGCAGTGCAGACTGCATCCCGCCCCGTTTCCATTTGGATTTAGAAAGCTTACAGATGATCAAACTGCCTCAGCTCCGACTTGCAGCCGTCGCCCTCGCCCTGGCCGCCTGGTTCCCCCTGCACGCGAGCGCCGGCCTGCTCGACGACGACGAAGCCCGCCGCGCGATCCTCGACCTGCGCGCGAAGCTCGAAGCGCTGACGCGCGACGTCAACGGCCGCCTCGACACCAAGGCCGACAAGAGCTCCACGCTCGACATGCTGAACCAGCACGAGCAGACGATGCAGGAAATCGCGCGCCTGCGCGGCCAGGTCGAGGTGCTGGCCAACCAGGTCGCCACCGCGCAAAAGAACCAGAAGGACCTGTACGCCGACCTCGACGCACGCATGCGCAAGCTCGAGCCGCGCCAGGAAGTCGTCGACGGCCAGGCCGCCGAAGTCCTGCCGAGCGAAAAAGCGTCGTACGACGCCGCCATGGAACAGTTCAAGTCCGGCGACTACAAGGGCGCCATCGGCTCGCTGCAGAGCTTCGTGCGCCAGTACCCGCAATCGGCCTACGCCGCCAACGCCCAGTACTGGCTCGGCAACGCCTACTACGCCCAGCGCGACTACAAGAATGCGATCGCGGCGCAGGAAGCCGTCGTCTCGAACTACGGCACCAGCGCCAAGGCGCCGGACGCCATGCTGAACATCGCCAGCAACTACGTCGAGCTGAAGGACAGCAAGAACGCCAAGAAGACCCTGCAGGCGCTGGTCAAGAAGTACCCGGACGCCGCGGCCGCCCAGACCGCCAAGGAACGTCTCGCCTCGCTGAAGTAAGCACGTTCTCTTGATGAGTATTTGACAGGGGTCAGGAAGCACCCTATAATCTTGCTTCTTCGGGTCGTTAGCTCAGTTGGTAGAGCAGCGGACTTTTAATCCGTTGGTCGCTGGTTCGAGCCCAGCACGGCCTACCAGAATTCAGCAGTAACAAAGAAGGCGTTGCGAGTGATCGTGACGCCTTTTTTGTTTTGCCGCCCCGTCGCAGCGGCCCTTCAAGCGGCCGACTGCGGTGCCGGCTCCACCACCTTCCTCAAGCACACGGACAGGCTCGACGTGCTCGGGTTGTCCACGAACAGGCAACGCTTGCCCGTGCGCTTGCAAAAGTCCTTCACACGCCAGTAGGCCTGGTGGCTGATGCAGCCGGTCTGGCAGATCACCAGGTCGGCGGCCGCCAGGCTCGTGTCGAGCAGTTCGCTGGCCTGCTCCAGGCCGCCGTCATGGTGCATGAAGCGGGCCCCTTCACGTTCCAGCAGTTCGCGGTAGTTCGGCACGTTGCTGCTGCGCCCGCCGACGCACAATACCGTCTTGTCGACCAGGGCCAGACGCGCGGCCGTCGTAACAGGCGGCGCGACCGGGACCGCAACGACGGCCGGGGACGAAGACGCCGCCGCTTCCTGGCGCTCGCGGACCAGGCGCTGGCGCAGCTGCGCCATCCTGTCGTTCAGCGCACGTTCGCGCGCCTCCAGTTCGTCCACGCGGCGCAGCAGGCGTTCGCGGTCGCGCATGTCGGGCAGCGCGGCCTGGATCGCCTCCAACTGGCGCTTGAGCGCCTCGATCGCGGCATCGCGCTGGGCCAGGTCGGCGCGCAACTGCACGTTCTGCTCGGCCAGGCGCCCCGTTTCCTTTGCCTTGACGTCGGCGGAGCGCGCGGCCTTGTCGCGGGTCTGCTCCAGTTCCGCCGCCAGCTGCGCGTTTTGCTTCTGCAATGCCGTGAAGCGGGCCACGTCGACGCGCACGCTGGCGCCGGCCTGGTGCTGGATCATGTGCATGTCGCGCACGATGGCTTCCGCCAGCCAGGCGTCGCAGCGCGCATGGGACAGCGCGGCCCAGAAGCTGCCGGCCGTGTCGCCGCTGTCGACGGCCTGGCGCCACAGCGCCATCAGGGCATCGCCGTCGCGGGCTTCCTTGAACTTGCGGATCACGCCGGCGAAGCGTTCGTCCAGCGTGCGTTGCAGCAGCTCGGCCATGCGACTGCGGTTCGCGCATTCGTGCACGGCCCAGACGTGCAGGTCGTAGTCGTCGCCCTCGACCGACATCGTGGCCACCTTTGCCACCAGCTTGCGCAGCAGCGCCAGCGGCAGGCATACGCCGATGATCGGGCAGTGGCAGTTGGCGGCCAGCTCCCACAGGCGGCGCCGGCGCGAGCCGGACGTCTCTTCCTGCGGGGCGAAACGGGGGCGGTCGTGATCGCACATGGTGGCCTCCTTCAGGACTCGGCGACGGGGATCGTCCCGCACGCGGGACAGGTGGCGCGCTGGCCGGCAGTGGCCAGGACGATGCGGCGGCAGGCGAAATCGGAAATGGTCATGGCATGCGGTAACGAGGAAAACAGGGCCAATGTAACCCAGCTTGCGCATCATGTAAATGAGAATCATTATCAAATGCATTGCGGTGTGCGACATCACCGTCTGTCGACGTTGCTGGGCGTCAAGTAACGGTTCGCTTTCTTCCCGAGCCATTTCTCGAAGGAATATTCTTATCCGCCGTGGTCTCCCGCTCATCCGGTACACTGTGCCGGTCGTCCGCAACCCATTCACCCGAGCTTGCCATGTCCTTCGACCTTTCAGATACCCTCGTGGTGGGCATTTCCGCCACCGCCCTGTTCGACCTGGCCGATGCCGATGCCGTCTACAAGGCGAAACATGCGAAGAATCCCCAGAACGCGCTGGAGGAATATCGCGCCTATATGCTGGAACGCGAGAACGAACCGCTGCGCGACGGCACCGGCATGGCGCTGGTGCGCGCCCTGCTCGGCCTGAACCGGCACGCGACCGACGGCAAGCCGCTGGTCGAGGTCGTCGTCATGTCGCGCAACAGCCCGGAGACGGGGGTGCGCGTGTTCAACAACATCCGCTCGCGCGGCCTGCCGATCGCGCGCCATGCGTTCACGGGCGGGGAATCCGTCGTCGACTACCTGGACGCGTTTGCCGTCGACCTGTTCCTGACCACGAATGTCGACGATGCCCAGCGCGTGATCGACGCCAAGGCCTGCGCGGCGGCCGTCCTGAAACCGCCGCCACTGTCCGGCGAAGCACCGCCGGAGGACCAGGTGCGCATCGCCTTCGACGGCGATGCCGTGCTGTTCGACGATGCAAGCGAACTGGTCTACAAGACGGAGGGCCTGGACCGCTTCCACACGGTGGAGGACGAAAAGCGCAACGAGCCGATGAACGACGGGCCCTATGCCATCCTGCTGCGCAAGCTCGCGCGCCTGCAGGAACGCCTGCCGTTCGGCGCGGACGTCTCGCCCGTGCGCATTGCCATCGTCACGGCGCGCAGCGCGCCGGCGGAGATGCGGGTCATCAATACGCTGCGCCACTGGGGCGTGTACGTGAACGAGATCTTCTTCCTCGGCGGCGTATCCAAGTCGAAGATCGTCAAGGCCTTCCGCGCCCACCTGTTCTTCGACGACCAGGACCTGCACCTGGACCCGGCCGCCAAGCATGTCCCGTCCGGCCGCGTTCCCTACCGTTCGGACTCGCCCCTGTTTGCGGCGCTGCCCGTGCTGGCCCCGGAGCCGCCACTGCTGGTCGAAAAAGTCGAGGCACCCTGAATCGATGCGCGTGCATATGCATGCCCATATAGCAAAATATTATGACGAGGAAATGTAGCTGACTCATGCACACCAGCATGATTGGTTATAGAATGCGGTTCTTATATTCCACGGATGCATAAAGATGTCCGGGAAGCACTGACCAAGGACCCCATGAGCCTCTTCCTGATCCTGAATCTGGCGATTGCCGTCGCCGCCTGTGCCCTGCTGTACTTCATGCAGCAGCGCCACGTTTCCTTCACCAAGCGGGTGTTCACGGCCCTCGGCCTCGGGGTCGTGCTCGGCGCCGCGTTCCAGGGCGTGTACGGCAACGGCGCCCAAGTCATCAAGGACACCAACGAGTACTTGGGCATCGTCGGCAGCGGCTACGTCAAGCTGCTGCAGATGATCGTCATGCCCCTCATCATGGTGTCGATCATCCAGGCCGTCCTCAAGCTGCGCAACGCTTCCTCGCTCGGCAAGATCAGCGCCCTGACGATCGGCACGCTGATGGCGACGACGGCCGTTGCCGCCACCATCGGCATCCTGATGGCCAAGCTGTACGGCCTGACGGCGGTGGGCCTCACGTCCAGCGCGGCCGAGGTCGCGCGCGGCGCCTACCTGGAAGGCAAGCTGGCCACGGCGCAGGAGATCTCGCTGCCGAAGATGATCCTGTCCTTCATCCCGGAAAATCCCTTCCTCGACATGACGGGCGTGCGCAATACCTCGACCATCGCCGTCGTGCTGTTTTCCATCTTCATCGGCGTCGCGGCCACCGGCATCGCGGGCAAGCAGCCGGACGTGTTCGAATCGTTCAGCCGCTTCGTCCACGTTGCCCACGCCATCGTGATGCGCATGGTCACGCTGGTGCTGCGACTGACCCCGTTCGGCGTGTTCGCCCTGATCACCCAAGTGCTGGCCAAGTCGAGCCTGCAGGACATCCTGAACCTGATCGGCTTCGTGGCCGCCTCGTACAGTGCCCTGATCCTGATGTTCGGCGTGCACCTGATCCTGATCGCGCTGGCCGGCCTCAACCCGGCCCGCTACGTGAAGAAGATCTTCCCCGTGCTGGCCTTCGCCTTCACCTCGCGCACCTCGGCCGGGTCGATCCCGATGAGCGTGCAGACCCAGACGGCACGCCTGGGCACGCCGGAAGGCATCGCCAACTTCGCCGCCAGCTTCGGCGCGACGATCGGCCAGAACGGCTGCGCCGGCATCTATCCGGCCATGCTGGCCGTCATGATCGCGCCGACCGTGGGCATCGACCCATTCACGAGCCACTTCCTGCTGACCCTGGTCGGCATCGTGACCATCGGCTCGGTGGGCGTGGCCGGCGTCGGCGGCGGCGCCACGTTCGCGGCGCTGATCGTGCTGTCGGCCATGAACCTGCCGGTGGCGCTCGCGGGCCTGCTGATCTCGATCGAACCGCTGATCGACATGGGCCGCACGGCGCTCAACGTCAGCGGCTCGATCACGGCCGGCACCCTCACCAGCCGCGTGCTGGGACAGACCGACATGAAGGTGTTCGAGAGCGACGCCGAGCTGAACCTCGACACCGACCAGCAGGTAGCATGAATTCCTGATTCTCTACGCACGTTTTCTCCCGGAATCGTGCGCAGACGTCCCGCCGAATCCGTCTATGATGATGTCATATCGTTATCGGATGCGGCTGGGTTATGGAACAAAAGTGGCCCCAAGAAATTTGGCTGGTGAGGCACGGCCAGAGTGCCGGCAACGTCGCACGTGACGAGGCCGAGGCTGCGGCCGGCCTGTCGATCGACATCGCCGAACGCGACGTCGACGTGCCGCTGTCCGAGCTGGGCGTGCGCCAGTCGCAGGCCTTGGCCAACTGGTTCGCGGCCATGCCGGCCGGCAGCCAGCCGAACGTGGTGCTGCACTCGCCCTATGTACGCGCCGCCGAGACGGCCAATATCCTGATGCAGCGCATGGACCGCGACGAACTCCTCGCGGTGCACGCCGACGAGCGCCTGCGCGAAAAGGAATTCGGCATCCTCGACCGTCTCACCACGCACGGCATCGCCCACAAGTATCCCGAACTGTACGAACAGCGCCGCCACGTGGGCAAGTTCTATTTCCGTCCGCCCGGCGGCGAAAGCTGGTGCGACGTGATCCTGCGCCTGCGCGGCGTGCTCGAGACCATCACCCGCGAATACCCGCGCGAACGCGTGCTGATCGTGGGCCACCAGGTCATCGTCAACTGCTTCCGCTACCTGCTGGAACGGCTGGACGAGGCCACGATCCTCGCGTACGACCGCGCCGGCGACGTGCCGAACTGCTCCGTCACTTCCTACTCCTTCGATCCGACCCTCGGCAAGCGCGGCAAGCTGGCGCCGCGCCTGGTCAATTTCGTCGCCCCCCTCGAAGCAACCGGCACGCCGGTCACCGCCGGCAAGGATGTGCCGGCCGGTGCCAAGGCCTGAGACCTTCATTTACCACGACCATGACGCTGCCTACTCACGCCCGCCCGCGCGACGTCGATATTAGCCTGCTGCGCAGCTGGGCGCTGCCCTTCCCGTCCGGCGAAGGCGACAAGGAAGAACGGGGCCACGTGCTGGTGCTGGGCGGCTCGCGCGAGATGCCGGGCGCCGTGATCCTGGCCGCCACGGCGGCCCTGCGCGCCGGCGCCGGCAAGCTCACCATCGCCACGGGGCGCAGCGTAGCCCAGCTGGTCGCGCTGGCGATTCCCGAGTCGCGCGTGCTGGGCCTGGCCGAGACGGAGGCCGGCGGCTTTGCCGTCGACGCCGTGGCCGCGCTCGACCCGCTCGCGGACAAGATCAGCGCCATCCTGATCGGTCCCGGCATGCAGGACGAACAAGCGACCGCGCGCCTCGTGCACGCGCTGCTGCCGCGCCTGGAAGGCGGCAACGTCAAGGTCCTGCTGGACGCCAACGCCATGGGCGCGCTGCTGTTCGCGCCGGCCGGTACGCCGGGGCCGTTCCGCTTCGGCACGCCGGTGCTGCTGACCCCGCACGCGGGCGAGATGGCGCACCTGACCGGCATCGCCAAGGAAGAGATCTGCCTGGCCCCCGACCGCCATGCCTGCGACGCGGCGGAGCGCTGGAATGCCGTGGTCACCCTCAAGGGCGCGCGCACCGTGATCGCCGCGCCGAGCGGCGAACGGTGGCAGCACGAAGGCGGCAACGTCGGCCTCGGCACTTCCGGCTCCGGCGACGTGCTGGCAGGCATCATCGTCGGCCTGGCGGCGCGCGGCGCCGACTTGGCCCAGGCGGCGGCCTGGGGCGTCGCGCTGCACGCCCGTGCGGGCGAGAAACTGGCGGAACGCCTGGGCACGCTGGGTTACCTGGCGCGGGAATTACCTGAAGAAATTCCTGCCCTGCTCGAACAGGCCGCCGGCGACAGCGTCGACGTGGCGGCACGAACTTCCGGCCATGCCGGACTCAATTCAAGGGTTGAAAGATGACACTTCGACTCTTATTTAATTCGCAAGCAGCATCGCGGATGCGGATCGGCGCTTGTCGGCAAGGAGATATGCCGGCCGGGGCGGGTTCGAAAAGCAAAGGTGTGCAATCCGGCGAACTGGCCCGCAACACGCGGGTCAAACATGCACGCCCGGATTCGTGCACCCACGGGGCCGCGTTTCTCGGTTCCGCATTGGTTTCTTGGCCCTACCGGCAGGGAACCCCATAGGCGCCTCCGATCCCTCCAGCGCCTCACCTGGAGCCGGCGGCACGTAATAGACGTGAACGAGGAGTAAAACAAATGAAAGCACTCAACAACGCATCGAAAATTCTGTTTGCCGCAGCCCTGATGGCAAGTCTGGCTGCCTGCAAGAAGAACGACACCACCAGCACCACCGGCACGGGTGACACGACGGCAACGTCGCCGAGCACCAGCACCGGCACGAGCGGCACCACCGGCGCGACCGGCACCGACACCACCACCGGCGCAACCGGCACCACGGGCACCACCGGTACCGACACCACCACCGGCGCAGGCGCAACGGGCACCGGCGCAACCGGTACCACGGGCACCACCGACACCACCGGCGGCGCAACCGGCGCGACCGGCACCACCGGCGGCACCTCGGGCACCGGCACCACCGGCACCGGCACCTCGGGCTCGTCGGGCACCTCGGGCATGTCGGGCACCTCGGGCAGCGGCGCGGGCAACGACACGTCGAACACCGGTTCGACCGGCAATACGTCCAACACCGGCCGTTAATCGGCATGGCAGGCAAGCAAAGGGCCGGTCCACGGTCCTTTGCCGGCTCGCTGTCGGCATGCCCCATTCCGGCATGCACTGTGACGGCATGCACTGTGGCCGCATGCACTGTGGCCGTATGCACCATAACTGCGGATACGGCTCCAGTGCAGGCCGCCTCACCGGCGCGGCGACGGCTTCGGCTGTCGTCGCGCCGCATTCTTTTCCACCCTCGCCGCCAACCACGGCGAAAAAAAGGCCCGCGATCGCGGGCCTTGTTACATGCGGCGCCGGTACGGGACCGGTCTACATCAGGCGGCAGGCGCCGGACGGCGTCCCAGGCCCAGCACGAAGCGCCCCGCCTTGACGATCATGCGGTAAGCGAAGCGCACGAGGGTCAGCGTGAGGATCGCTTCGACGAAGGTCATCACGAACGCCGGCAGCACGGTGAAGCGCGGGATGCGGCCGTTGAACTTGGCCGCCATGCGGTCGCGGGCGATCTCGATGCTGTCGTAGAAGGTCGGCACGACCAGCAGCGTCAGCAGCGTCGAGGTGATCGTGCCGCCGATGATGGCGATGGCGAGCGGCTGGTAGAACTCGCCCGAGTCGCCCAGGGCCAGCGCCACCGGCAGCATGCCGGCAATCAGCGCGAAGGTCGTCATCAGGATCGGACGCAGGCGGGCGCGGCCCGCTTCCATCAGCGCTTCCTCGCGGTCCATCCCTTCCGCTTCGCGGCTACGCGCCGCATCCAGCAGCAGGATCGCGTTCTTGGCCACCAGGCCCATCAGCATGATGATGCCGATGAAGCTCATCAGGTTGAGCGTGCCGCCCGTGAGCAGCAGCGCCACGACCACGCCGATCAGCGACAGCGGCAGCGACATCATGACGCCCAGCGGCGCCGTGAACGAGCCGAACTGCATCACCAGCACCAGGTACATGAGGCCGATGCCCGAGACGAGCGCGATGCCCATCTGGGTGAACAGTTCCTGCTGGTCCTTGCTCTGGCCACCCAGCGACAGGCCGTAGCCGGGCGGGAAGTCCATGGTCTTGGCCAGCTTGATGGCGTCGTTCATGACTTCGCCGTTCGAACGGCCCTGGGCGTTGGCGGAGACGCGCACGACGCGCTTGCCGTCCTTGTGTTCGATCGCGGACGGGCCCTTGCCCATCGTGATCTTGGCGATCTGGTCCAGCGGCACCATCATATTGCTGCCGCTGACGGCGATCGGCAGGCGCTCGATGTTCTCGGTGCCCACGCGGTCTTCCGGCGCCAGGCGCACGGCCACGTCGCGGGTCTCGCCGGTCGGGTCGACCCAGTCGCCGACCTCGATGCCGGCGAACGCGACGCGCAGCGCGGTGGCGGCGTCACCCACCGAGATGCCCATCATGTTCGACAGGCCGCGGTCCAGTTCGATCTGCAGCTCGTCCTTCGGATCCTGCTGCGACAGCGTGACGTCGACGGCGCCAGGCACTTCGCGCAGTTTTTCCATGTAGGCATTGGTCAGTTCCATCAGCTTGCGCGAATCCGGACCCGTGAATTCGATCTGGATCGGCTTGCCGTTGCCGTTCATGTCGTCCGTGACCGTGTATTCGGCGCCGACCAGGCGTGCGATCTTGGCGCGCAGCTCGACGGCGACGTCCGCGGCGCTGCGCTTGCGTTCGCTGCGCTTGCCGATGTCGACATAGACGCTGCCGCCGCTCGCCTTGATCGTGCTGTTGGTGTCCTTGGTTTCCGGCAGCGTGCGCGCCAGCGCGGCCGCCTCTTCCATCTTCTTCTGGGCGTAGTACACGGAGGCCGAGGCCGGGGTGCGCACTTCGATCTGCAGCTGGCCCGTGTCCATCTTCGGCAGGAACGAAGTGCCGCCGAAGAAGGCGTTCAACGTCAGCGCGGCGACCAGGCTGGCGACGGCGATGAAGGCCATCCAGCGGCGGTGGTGCAGGGCCCAGGCGATCACGCGGCCGTAGCGGTCGGCCTGGTGGTCGAACCAGGTATTGAAGTGGACCAGGTATTTTTCCAGGCCCTTGCGCGGCGCGTGGTGGTGGCCCGGCGGGTCGCCCCAGTAGGCCGACAGCATCGGGTCGAGCGTGAACGAGATCAGCAGCGACACGATCACCGAGCAGGTCACGGTCAGCGCGAACGGACGGAACCATTCGCCCGAGATGCCCGGCATGAAGGCGACGGGAATGAACACGGCCATGATCGAGAACGTCGTGGCGGCCACGGCCATGCCGATCTCGGCGGTGCCTTCGAGGGCGGCCGTGCGGCGGTCGGAACCGTTTTCCATGTGGCGCACGATGTTCTCGCGCACCACGATCGCATCGTCGATCAGCACGCCGATCGCGAGCGACAGGCCCAGCAGCGTCATGAAGTTCAGCGTGAAGCCGCACAGCCACACGGCGATGAAGGCGGCCAGCACGGACGTCGGCAGCGACAGCGCCGTGATGAGCGTCGAGCGCCACGAATTCAGGAAGGCGTACACGACGAAGATGGTCAGCACGGCGCCGAAGATCAGCGATTCGACCACGTTGTTGAGGCTATCCTGGGCGTCTTCGCCGCCGTCGTAGGAAATGTCGAGCTTGGTGCCGGCCGGCAGTTCCTTCTGGATCAGCTTGATTTCCTCGCGCACCTTCTTGGCGATCGACACGGTCGACGCTTCGCGCGAGCGGATGATCTGGATACTCACGTTCGGATGGCCATTCTTGCTCGACAGGCTTTCCACTTCGGCGAAGCCGTCGCGGATGTCGGCCACCTGGTTCAGGCGCACGATGGTGTCGCCGTTACGCTTGACGACGACCTGGGAAAAGTCTTCCGGACGCTCGATGCGGCCGACGAGGCGGATGCCCTTCTCGTCCAGCTCGCTCCTCACCTTGCCCACCGGCGCATTGGTGTTCTGGCGCGACAGCGCATTCGTGACGTCGCTGACGGAGACGTTGTACTCGCGCAGCTTTTCCGCATGCAGCAGCACGGACAGTTCGCGCCGCAGCGAGCCGTTGACGTTGACGTTGGCCACGCCGTCGATGGCGCGCAGGCGGTCGGCCAGCACGTCCTCGGCCAGGCGCGAGATTTCCGCATGGCTCTGGGTGCTGGACGACAGCGCGAGGTTCATGATCGGCTGCGAGGACGGGTCGACGCGGCGCAGCACGGGTTCGCGCATCTCGATCGGCAGCTTGTAGCGCACGGCGGCGATGGCGTTGCGCACGTCGTCGGACGCTTCGATCAGGTTGCGCTTGAAGTCGAAGCGCAGCACGATGGTCGCGCTGCCTTCGTTGGCATAGGAATTGACTTCGGTGACGCCGGTGATCGCCTGCATCTGCTTCTCGAGGCGCTCGATCAGTTCGCGCTCCGAGGTTTCCGGCGACGCGCCCGGATAGGGAATCGTCACCACGATGATGGGGATGTCGACGTCGGGGTTCTGGTTCACGCGCAGGTGGCTGAGCGCGAGCAGGCCCATGCACATCATCGCGATGATCAGCACGATCGTCGCGACGGGCTTCTTGACGCTGAAATTGGACAGGAACATGGAATTTTCCTTTTACTTGCCCTGGACGGCGCCGGAGCCGGCCGTGGCGACCTTGGCGGCCGCCATCTCGACCTTCTGGCCGTCCTTCAGGTTCGAGCTCGGATGGCGCAGCACGGTGTCGCCGATGGCCAGGCCCGACTTGATCTCGAAGTTGCCGGTGCGCTCGTCGCGCGCGCCCACGCCCAGGTCAACCTTGGCCAGCGCGCCGTTCCTGACTTTCCAGGCATAGGTCTTGTCGCCGTTGCGGACCATCGCGGATTCCGGCAGCGTCATGGCGTCGGACACGGCGGCGTCGATGCGGCCTTCCGCGTACAGGCCGGCCACGCGCGGCTGCTGCTCGCCCGTGAAATTGACCAGCACCTCGACCTGGCGCGTGATGTCGTTGGCCGACGGGTCGATGCGCTTGACGACGCCGGCGAACTGCTGCTGGCCGTAGCCGTTGACGCGGAACATGACCGCCTGGCCGACCTTGACGGAGGCGACCTTGTCGGCCGAGACGCGGCCTTCGAAACGCATGCTCTTGGGGTCGATCACTTTCAGGAGTTCCTTGCCGATCGACGCCGTGTCGCCCGGCGACACCTTGCGGTCGGACACGATGCCGTCGAACGGCGCGCGCACGATCGTGCGGTCGACCTGCTGGCGCGCGGCCACCAGGCGCGCCTTGGCGGCCGCCAGTTCGCTCTGGGCGCTGTTACGGCGCACTTCGGCGTCGTCCAGCGCCTGGGCCGACGTCATGCCGGACGCGCGCAGCGTCTTCAGGCGCTCCAGCGCGCGCTGCGACTGTTCCAGCGCCTGGTTGGCGGCGCGCTGCGATTCCTCGGCCGACATCAGGCTGTCCCGGATCGACGTCTCGTCGAGCTTGAGCAGCGCGTCGCCGCGCTTGACCGGCTCGCCGTTCTCCTTGAGCACCTGCAGCACGATGGCGGACACCTCGGCGCGCAGGTCGGCGCGCCGCTCCGGCTGGATCGAGCCCGTGATCACGGGGCCGGACGCCAGCGCGGCGCTCTGCACCGTCAGCACGTCTTCCGGCGATACCAGCAGCTGGACCGCCTTGGCGTCCTTCTTGCCGTCCGCCTGCGCGGCCGCGCTGTCGGGCTTGGGGGCATCCTTGCCTTTGCCGCAGGCGCTGAGGGCGGCGGCGATGGCAAGGACGAACAGGGTTTTGCGCAGCATGTCGTGGATCTCCCAGTGGACTCTGGATTTATTGGAATAAGAATGGAAAAAGCCAGCGCGCAGTATCGATTAGGCCGCCGGGCGCGTCAATCGGGGATCGGCGGAGTGCGGTTTTGGTGGGATGAACTGCGTATGGCGGGGATGAAATGCAGCTGGGGGAGTATGGAATGCACAACAAACCGGACGGCGCGGACAGGGGGCGGACGTCCGCGCTCAGTGCAGGCGACATGGGGCCCCTGCCTGCGCAGGGGCGACGGTGGTTTCCGAGGCCACGGCAGTCGATACGTCGTCCCTGCGCAGGCAGGGACTCAATTGCTTACTTGACCAGCACGTGATAGATCAGATTGCCCATCAGGATACCGGTGACGATCCCGCCCCCGATCTCCACCAGCGTATGCCCCATGCGCTCGCGCAGCACCTTGAAGCCGTCCCGGCCGGCCGCCAGCCGGTTGATGGCCGCCGCCTGGCGTCCCACGTGCTGGCGCAGGCTGTTGGCGTCGATCATGACGATGAAGCACAGCGTGACCGCCACGCCGAAGGCCGGGTGGCCCATGCCTTCGCGCAGCGCGATCAGCGTGGCCATGCTGGTGACGGTGGCGCTGTGGTTGCTGGGAAAACCGCCGTTGCCGACGAGGTTGAACGCCCAGCGGCGCTGGCGCGCGCTGTTGATCAGGAATTTGATCGGGCCGACGACCAGCCAGGTCAGTACGGGAGTGACCAGATAAGTGAAGTCCATGCGAGTCCTACGACGAGAGGGAAATACGAAGAATGGATTGTCGGCCGGCATTATCGCAGAAGCAACCCACAGCGGCTATCCGCTGCGCCCGAAATTCCGGCTTACAAGGTAATATGCGAAATTATTGTGGCATTTCAGTCAACGGAGGAGTTACATGCAACATTTCAGGCTGTCGTTCATCGTCACCATGGTCCTGCTGGGGCTGGCGGCATGGTGGGGATACGAGCACGGCGGCACCTCCGGACTGCTGCAGGCGCTGTGGATCGCGGCCGTGCTGGGCGTGCTCGAAGTGTCGCTGTCCTTCGACAATGCGGTCGTCAACGCGTCCGTGCTGCGCAACTGGAACGCCTTCTGGCGCAAGCTGTTCCTCACCGTCGGCATGCTGGTGGCCGTGTTCGGCATGCGCCTGCTGTTCCCCTTGCTGATCGTGTCCGTGGCGACGGGCCTGGGCCTCGTCGACGTCTGGCACATGGCCACCGCCAACCCGGACGAGTATGCGCGCCACCTGACCTCCAAGCACGCCGAGGTGGCGGCCTTCGGCGGCGCCTTCCTGTTGCTGGTCTTCCTCAACTTCCTGTTCGACGAGAAAAAGGAACTGCACTGGCTGGGCTGGATCGAAGAAAAACTGGGGCAGTACGGCAGCGAAGGCCTGGCCATCCTGCTGACCCTGCTCGCCGTGATGGGCTGCATGAGCCTGGAGCCGGAAGCGGCCAAGCTGCCCGTCCTGGTCGCCGGCGTCGTCGGCGTGCTCGTGTACGTGGGCGTGGACTGGTTCAGCGGCCTGCTCGAGGAAGAAGAAGAGGAGCCGGGCGTGGGCAAGATGATCTCGCAGGGCAGCATCGGCGGCTTCCTGTATCTCGAAGTGCTGGACGCCTCGTTCAGCTTCGACGGCGTGATCGGCGCCTTCGCCATCACCAAGGATGTCGTCATCATCATGCTGGGCCTGGCCATCGGCGCCATGTTCGTGCGGTCGCTGACCGTGTTCCTGGTGCACAAGGGCACGCTGGAGGAATTCGTCTTCCTCGAGCACGGCGCCCACTACGCGATCGGCATCCTGGCGCTGATCATGTTCGCCAGCGTCCAGTACCATATTCCCGAATGGTTCACGGGCCTGTCGGGCGTCGCATTCATCCTCGTGTCGCTGTGGTCCTCGGTGCGTTACAAGAAGCGCGAACAGCTGGGACACGCGGCCTGAGCTTTTTCATCCATCACTCCATCGGCGTAAAGGAAATCACATGGCAATCAGTCTGCAGAAAGGCGGCAACGTCAACCTGTCCAAGGAAGATCCGACCCTGCGCAAGGTCATCATCGGCCTGGGCTGGGATCCGCGCACGACCGACGGCGCCACCTTCGACCTCGACGGCAGCGCCTTCCTGCTGCGCGGCGACGGCAAGGTCCGCGGCGACAGCGATTTCATCTTCTACAACAACCTGAAGTCGACCGACGGCTCGGTCCAGCACACGGGCGACAACCGTACCGGCCAGGGCGAAGGCGACGACGAGCGCGTGCAGGTCGACCTGACCCGCGTGCCGGCCGACGTCGAAAAGATCGCGTTCGCCGTCACCATCCACGAAGCCGACCAGCGCCGCCAGAACTTCGGCCAGGTGGCGCGCGCCTTCATCCGCTGCCTGAACGCGGAAGGCGAGCGCGAGATCGCCCGCTACGACCTGTCGGAGGACAGCTCGACCGAGACGGCGATGATCTTCGGCGAACTGTACCGCTACGGCAGCGAATGGAAGTTCCGCGCCGTCGGCCAGGGCTACAACGGCGGCCTCGGCCCCCTGGCCCGCTCGTTCGGCGTCAACGTCTGACGTTTTGACAATCCGCGCGCCCATCGGCAGAATGGGCGCGCCTTGATTACCTGCTCATCGTGCCGACCCGGCTCAACCACTCACTCCGTCTCCCATGCCGACTACCTTCCCGCGCCGCGCCACTGCCATCCTGGCCTCCGTCATCGTCGTCGTTGCCGCCCTCTTCGCCCTGTACATCTGGGCCGCCCTGAACTGGTCGTATTCCGAAGGCGAACGCGCCGGCTACCTGCAGAAGCTGTCGCGCAAGGGCTGGCTGTGCAAGACCTGGGAAGGCGAGATCCTGCTGTCGAGCATGCCGGGCGCGATTCCCGAACGCTTCGCCTTCACCGTGCGCGACGAGAACGTCGTCCGGCAGCTGCAATCGGCCATGGGCCAGCGCGTGCAGCTGACCTATTCCCAGCACGCCGGCCTGCCCACCAGCTGCTTCGGCGAGACCTCGTACTTCATCGACAAGGCCATCGTCGGCGGCGCCAATCCCGTCTCGCCGAGCGGCGGCATGTAGGCTCGCTCCCGCGTCGAAGATCGGACGGCAGCCTCGCGCTGCCGTTTTTCTTTGGCGCCATTGCCAAAAACCGGACTCTGACCCCGGCTCTGACCCCGGTTTGATGGAAGCGCAATGTTCGACGCAAACATTGTCGTTGCGGCTGGCTGCGGCGTGCTCTACACTCCTGCGGATATTGACACCCGAAGACCGGGGACATGACAGGAGATACGATGCAGCACCATGCCACACGCGCCATCCGCAGGATCGTCATCGTCGGCGGCGGTACCGCCGGCTGGATGGCCGCCGCGCCGCTGGCGCGCCGCCTGGGCAAGCGCGCCGAGGTCACCGTGGTGGAATCGCCCGACATCGGCACCATCGGCGTGGGCGAGGCGACGCTGCCGACCATCCGCTTCTACAACGCGGCGCTGGGCCTGGACGAGGCCGACTTCGTGCGCAAGACCCAGGCCAGCTACAAGCTCGGCATCGAATTCCAGGACTGGGGCCACCTGGGCAACCGCTTCTTCCACGGCTTCGGTGGCTTCGGCCCCAGCGTGGACGGCCGCCCGCCGCACATGGCCTGGCTGCGCCTGGCGCAAACGTTCGACGCGATGCCGGACATCGCACACTGGTCGATCCCGACCGTGATGGCGCGCCAGCTGAAATTCACGCCGCCCGAGAACAGCCGGCCCGGCCTGACCGACGCCTATTCCTATGGTTTCCACTTCGACGCCGGCCTGTACGCCGCCTACCTGCGCGAGTACGCCGTCGGCCATGGTGCCCGGCGCGTCGAGGCGACGGTCGTCGGCGTCGACCAGCATCCGCACACGGGCTTCATCACGGCGCTGCGCCTGCGCGACGGCGGCCGCATCGAGGGTGACCTGTTCATCGACTGCTCGGGCTTTCGCGGCCTGCTGATCGAAGAGACCCTGAAGGCCGGCTACGAGGACTGGAGCGACTGGCTGCCCTGCAACAGCGCCCTCGCCGTCCCCAGCGCGCGCGTGCCCGGCCTGACCCCGTTCACCCGCTCCACCGCCAAGGGCGCCGGCTGGATCTGGCGCATCCCGCTGCAGCACCGCACGGGCAACGGCCACGTCTACAGCAACGCGTTCACGACGGACGAGCAGGCGCGCCGCGACCTCCTCGACGGCCTCGACGGCGAAGCGCTGGACACCCCGCGCCAGCTGCGCTTCGTTACGGGCCGGCGCCGCAAGTCCTGGGTCAAGAACTGCGTGGCGGTGGGCCTGTCGGCCGGCTTCGTCGAACCGCTGGAATCGACCAGCATCCACCTGATCGAGACGGCCGTGGGCAAGCTGATCGAGCTGTGGCCGGACGCGGACTTCCGCCCCGAGCTGGCCGAGGAATTCAACCGGGTGATGGGCATCCGCTACGAATCCGTGCGCGACTTCATCGTGCTGCACTACAAGCTCACGCGGCGCACCGACACGCCGTTCTGGCGCCATTGCGCGGCCATGGCGATCCCCGATTCGCTGCGCCACCAGATCGATCTGTTCCGCGAGACGGGGCGCGTGACGATCCTCGACCGCGACGGCTTCGCCGAGTCCTCGTTCGTCGCCATGCTGATGGGCCTGGGTGTCGTGCCCCAGCGCTACGATCCCTTCATGGACGACGTCGATCTGCGCCAGCTGCACGGCCACTTCGCCGGTCTGCGCGACCTGATCGCGCAGACCGTGGCGCGCATGCCGGACCACGGCGCCTGGCTGGCCCTGCGCGCAAAATAGGAACCTAAACAACGTCGTCCCCGCGCGGGCGCGGACGACGTATCGTTACTGCGCTATTCCTGCAGGTTCAGCCGCGGCCCGTCAGCGCGATCGCACCGGAGGGACGGCGCACGCCTGGCGCCGCCTGGGTGACCGCCGTGCCGGCCTGCTTCTTGAGGTGGAAGACGCCGACGGTGCGCGCCAGGCTTTCCGCTTCCTCGCGCAGCGCCTGGGCGGCGGCCGACGCCTCTTCGACCAGCGCCGCGTTCTGCTGCGTGGCCTGGTCCATCTGGGTGATGGCCTGGTTCACCTGCTCGATGCCGGCCGTCTGCTCCTGGCTCGCATTCATGATCTCGGTCATGATCGCCGTCACGCGGCTCACGCTCTGGACGATCTCGCTCATCGTCGCGCCGGCCTGGTCGACCAGCTCGGAACCGTGGCTCACCTTGTCGACGGACTCGTCGATCAGTGTCTTGATTTCCTTGGCGGCGGCGGCCGAGCGCTGCGCCAGGTGGCGCACCTCGCCGGCCACGACGGCGAAGCCGCGGCCCTGCTCGCCTGCCCGCGCCGCTTCCACGGCCGCGTTCAGCGCCAGGATATTGGTCTGGAAGGCGATGCCGTCGATGACGTTGATGATGTCGGCGATGCGCGTGGCCGAGCTGTTGATCTCGCCCATCGTGGACACGACTTCCGTCATCACGCTGCCGCCCTTCTCGGCCACGCTCGATGCGGACACGGCCAGCGTGTTCGCCTGGCGCGCGTTGTCGGCGTTCTGCTTGACGGTCGACGTCAGTTCTTCCATCGACGACGCCGTCTGTTCCAGCGCCGCCGCCTGCTGCTCGGTACGGCCCGACAGGTCCAGGTTGCCGGCCGCGATCTGGCTGGCCGTCGTGGCGATCGTGTCGGTGCCGCTGCGCACGCGGCCCACGATGCCGGCCAGGCCCGCGTTCATCTCGTCCAGCGAACGCATCAGGCGGCCCGTCTCGTCGTTGGCGCCCACCGAGATGTCCAGCGTCAGGTCGCCCGACGCCACGGCGCCCGCCACGCGCACGGCCTCGTCCAGCGGACGCACGATGCCGCGGATCAGCATGACGCCGACGAAACCGGCCAGCGCCAGGCCCAGCGCCATGCCGGTCAGGCACACGGCGCGCACCATTTCGTACGTCGACTGCGATTCCTTTCGCGCCTCGTCGGCCTGGCCCAGCTGGACCTGGATCAGGTCGTCGATGGCGTCGCGGGCCGGGGCGAACAGCGTGTTCATGGCGCCGTGCACGATGGCCGTGGCGGCGGCGGTGTCGCCGGCACGCAGCGCGGCCACGGCCGGCTGCTGGGCCTCGGCGACGAACTTGTCGCGCGCCTTGGCGAACACGGCGCCTTCCTCGTTTTCGTGCGCCGTCATCTCGGTCGCCCGGTAGGCCTTCCAGACCTGGTCGATGTCGCCGGTGTTGCGCTCGACCTCGTCGAGCAGCGCCTTGGCCTGCTCGGGCTGGGCAGTGAGCGCCTTGGCGATGTTCATCTGGTTCAGGTCGAGCTTGCGCACGATCTGGTCCAGCTGGCCGAGGCAGACGATGCTGTTGGCGTACAGCGACTGCAAACGGTCGTTCGCATGGTTCAGACTGATCAAGCCGATGGCGGCACCGACGATCAGTTCCACGCCGAGCAGCGCGATGACGAAAATGAGACGGGCTTTGATACTGATATTTTTAATCATGACAACACTTGGCCTGAAACCGACGGGAAACTTGCAGTATAGAAACCACACGGCCATCCGGGCGATAGTTCACAAAATATTGTCGTGATGTGACAGTTGCGCGTCGCCGCGCAGCAACACCTGGTGGCGAATCGCGGTGTCGGGAGCGTTTGCCGTCCCGGAGGCGGGACGGCGGAAGAAGTTATTCCAGTTCCTTGCGCTGGCGCGCAATGACTTCGGTGAGACGGGAGACGGCTTGGGCCTTGGACGGCTGCTGCGAGAAGCGGCCCAGCACCTCGCGCGCCAGGTCTTCCGACTCGGCGCGGTGCTTGGCCTCGGCCTGGCGCGTGTCGATCTGCTCGCGCAGCGCGGCCAGCTCGGCCACCTGCTCTTCCTGGCGTGCCGATTCCAGCTCGATCAGGCGGCGCCGCGCCTCGTCCATTTCCAGGGTCGCCTGGGCACTCTTGCGCTGCATTTCGGCGGCCTGCTGGGCGCTGTCGAGCAGCTTGCGCTGGGCGTCGCGCTTCTCGGCCGCGGCTTGGGCCGCTTCCAGCTCCGCCAGTTCGCGGGCGCGCGCCAGGCGGGTGCGCTCTTCCTCGGCGGCGGCACGGGCCTCGGCGGCGGCCATGGCGGCCCGCTCGGAGGCCAGCTTGGCGGCCGCGGCCTCGTTGGCGCGGGTGTCGGCGGCCGCCTGCTGGCGCTGCGCGGCCAGTTTCTGCTCCAGCAGCATCAGGGCATCGTGGGCGGCATCGATGGCGGCGCGTTCCGCCGCCAGCAATTCGTCGGCCAGCTGCTGCTGGCGCCGTTCGTGCTCGGCGCGTTCGGCCTGGGCCCGTGCCAGCTCGGCCGCCTTGCCGGCCTGGGCCTGGTGCACCGCGGCGATCTCCTGCTCGTGGGCGGCCTGCGCCTGCGCATGGCGGGTCGCTTCGGCCTGGGCGTCGAGGGCGGCCTGGCGCGCGGCCTCGCCGGCGCGCTCGGCGTCCAGCTGGGCCGCCAGCTGCGCGGTCTGTGCGCGTTGGTCCTCGCTGCGCGCCTCGGCGGCGCGGGCCAGGGCCTGCTCCGCCTCGATGCGCTGCTGCTGGGCAGCCAGCGCATCCTGTTCGGCTTGCACGCGCTGGCGCTGGGCCTCCAGCAGCTGCTGCGCTTCATGGGCGCGCCGCTCGGCCAGCGCCGCCGCCTGCTGCGCCGCCTCGGCCTGGGCGGCCACGGCGGCCTGGGCTTCCTGCTCGGCCGCGTTCTCGGCCGCGCGCGCATCCGCCGCGGCCTGGGACAGCGCCGCGCGTTCCTCGGCCAGCCGGCGTTCGCGGCGCTGCTCTTCCGCTTCGCGCAGGGCCGCTTCCCGCGCCAGCGCGTCGGCGCTGGCGCGCAGGCGCGACTGCTCGGCCGCTTCGCGTTCCGCGTCCAGGCGGGCCTGGGCGTGCTGGGCCTCGGCTTCCTCGGCGCCGGCGCGCTCCAGCGCCACGTCACGCAGCTTGCGGTCGGCCTCGATGCGCGCCTCGGTGGCGGCCAGGATGCGCGTCTCCGCCTCGCGCCGCGCCTCGGCGGCGGCGGCGGCCATCTGTTCCTGGCGTTCGCGGTGCACGGCGGCATCGCGCAATTCCTTCTCCGTCTGCAGGCGCAGGCGCAGCGACTGGGCCGCCGTGCGCTCGGACTCGGCCTGGGCCAGCGCGATCTGCTGGCGTTCCTGTTCGATGTGGGCCAGGGCGCGGGCTTCCTCGAGCGCGCGCGCCTCGGCGGCGGCGCGCGCGAACGCGGATTCCAGCGCCACCTGGTCGGCGCGCTCGCGCTGCAGCGCCAGCTCGAGCGCCTCGGCCTCGGCCTGGGCCAGCTTCTCGGCCGTCTGGCGCGCGGCCTTCTCGGCCCGTTCGCGCTCGCGCGCCAGGATCGCCACGCGGGCGTCGGCGCTGGCGCTGTGCTGCACTTCCTCGCGCGCCGCATGCACGGCGGCGACGCGCTCGGCCGCCTGCAGGCGCGCCTGTTCCGACTGCTGCGCCAGCTCGTCCACCTCGCGCTGGGCGCGTTCGGCGATCTCGGCATCGATGCGGGCCTGCTCCGCGGCGCGCTTGCGCGCCTCGACCTCGGCGCGGGCCCTGGCCTCGGCCGCCAGGCGGATCTGGGTGTCGGCCTCGACGCGGGCGCGCAGCTCGGCGGTTTCCTGGCGGATCGCCTCGAGGCGCTCGGCCGCGGCCTTGGCGGCGGCGCGCAGCGTCTCGATGCGGTCGCGGTTGGCCTCGATCGCTTCTTCCGATGCCTGGGTATTCGCCAGCGCGGCGGCGGCCGCCTGCGCATCGATCGCGGCGCGCTCCTCGGCCAGGCTGCGGGCGCGCGCCTCGGCGTGGGCACGGTTCTCGGCCGCCATCGCCGCCTTGGCTTCCGCCTCCACCCGCGCGATGCCTTCCTTGATCGCCCGGTGCTCCAGCTGCTCGCGCTGCGGCTCGGCTGCCGCCGCCGGCGCCGACACGGGAGCCGATGCAGGCGCGGATGCGCGCACCGATGCCGGCGCCGCGTGGTCCTGGGCGGCGGGCATCATGTCGATGGTGAAATCGGCGTCGTCGGCATGGGCACGCGGATCGGGCTGGCCGGACTGGTCGGGCTGGTCGGACGGATCGTGCTGGTCGGTCATGGCGGCTGTCTCGCGGGTTGTCGAGGCGTCAATCCAGCCTCGCGTCCATTATGACGCAAGCGCGGCCCGCTTGTCGCGTCGAGCAGGGGGCCGAACGCCGTTCTGTTCCCTGCATATTGACGCACCGCGTGGCGCCGCCGTCAGACGGGCCACAGCGGCGGCTCGTCCATCAATGCCACCTGCTCGCGCAATTCGAGGATCCGGTCCTGCCAGTAGCGCTGGGTATTAAACCAGGGAAAGGCCGCCGGGAAGGCCGGATCGTCCCAGCGCATCGCCAGCCAGCAGGAATAATGCACGAGGCGCAGCGTGCGCAAGGCTTCGACCAGGTACAGCTGGCGCGGATCGAACTCGCAGAAGTCCTCGTAGCCGGCCAGCACGTCGCCCAGCTGGCGCACCATGTCCTGGCGCTCGCCCGACAGCAGCATCCACAGGTCCTGGATGGCGGGGCCCATGCGGCTGTCGTCGAAGTCGACGAAGTGCGGGCCGTCGGCCGTCCACAGCACGTTGCCGGCGTGGCAGTCGCCGTGCAGGCGCAGTTGGGGCAGGCTGCCGGCGCGCGCGTAGCAGCGCGCCACGCCGTCCAGCGCCTGGTCCAGCACGCTGGTGTACGCGGCCAGCAATTCCGGCGGGATGAAGCCGTGGCCCAGCAGCCAGTCGCGCGGGGCGCGCCCGAACGTGTCGATGTCGATGGCGGGGCGCTCCATGAACGGCCGCGCCGCACCCACCGCGTGGATGCGGCCGATGAAGCGGCCGATCCACTCGAGCGTCTGCGGGTCGGACAGCTCGGGCGCCCGTCCGCCGCGGCTGGGGAAGACGGCGAAGCGGAAGCCCGCGTGCTCGTGCAGGCTGCGGCCCTGCAGTTCCAGCGCCGGCACCACCGGCACTTCCTGCGCCGCCAGTTCGGCGACGAAGGCGTGTTCCTCCAGGATGGCCGCGTCGCTCCAGCGCTGCGGGCGGTAGAACTTGACCACCACCGGCGGCCCCTCCTCGCAGCCGGCGCGGTAGACGCGGTTCTCGTAGCTGTTCAGCGCCAGCAGGCGGCCGTCGCCGTACAGGCCAACGCTGTCGAGGGCATCGAGGACCGTCGCGGGATCGAGACGGGAGAATGGGTGGACGGCGGCGCCCTCTTGGTCGTGCTGGATAGTCATGCCGCCATTGTAAGGCCGGCGGCGGCCCGGCGCACCTGCCCGCCGCTTTGCCGAATTTGTTTCCATCAGTGGATGAACACGGCCTGGAATGCGGTAATCTCGCCTTTTTCAGGGGCATAAACAACGGATTTGACGATGCAAGGTGCGTGAGCGCACGGAGCACACGGGCACCGCCGCGGTTTCATGGACACCCCGGCACCCGCTGCCCCCATCGGAGAACACGACAATGAAGAACAAAGCGCTTCCCCTGACCGCCCTCGCCGCCGCCATGCTGTGCGGCGCCGCCTTCGCCCAGGACGCGGCCCAGCCGCCCAAGGCCGATGCCGCCATGCAGAAGGTGCTGGACGCCCACAAGGCGCTCGGACCGAAACCCATCGAGACCCTGAGCCCGGAAGAAGCGCGCAAGCAGCCGACCGTGGCCGACGCCGTCAAGAAGGTCTTGTCGGACGCCGGCAAGAGCACGGCGCCGGAAGCGGGCGTGACGGTCAAGGACATGAGCGTCCCGGTGCAGGGCGGCAGCGTGCCGGTGCACATCTATACGCCGGAAGGCAAGGGTCCCTTCCCCGTGATGGTCTACTACCACGGCGGCGGCTTCGTCATCGCCGACACCAAGGTCTACGACGCCTCGCCACGCGCGCTGGCCAAGATGGCCAAGGCGATCATGGTCTCCGTCGACTACCGCCAGGCGCCGGAACACACATTCCCCACCGCACCCAATGACGCCTACGCGGCCTATATCTGGACCACCCAGCATGCGAAGGAATTCAACGGCGACCCGATGAAGGTCGCCGTGGGCGGCGAATCGGCGGGCGGCAACCTGGCCACCGTCGTGTCGATGATGGCGCGCGACAAGAAGGCGCAGATGCCCGTGCACCAGCTGCTGGTCTACCCCGTCGTCGACAACGACATGAACAACGCGTCCTACCAGCGCAACGCGAATGCCAAGCCGCTCAACAAGGCGATGATGGGATGGTTCTTCAAGCACTACGGCGCCGATCCGTCGAACCCATATGCGCTGCCGATGAAGGCCACCTCGCTCAAGGGCCTGCCGCCGGCGACCATCGTCGCGGCCGAGATCGACCCGCTGCTGTCCGAGGGCAAGGCCTATGCCGACAAGCTGAAAAAGGACGGCGTCAAGGTCGACTACAAGGAATACAGCGGCGTGACGCACGAATTCTTCGGCATGGGCGCCATCGTGCCGAAGGCCAAGGATGCGGAGCAGTATGCGGCCGACGCGCTGAAGAAGGCGTTCAAGTGATCGCTTGACCCCGAACGCCTGGCGCCGTGCGCGGACAGGCGACAGGCGCGGCCGTGGCCGCGCCTTTTTTTCGCCCGCCGGGAGGCGCAGGCGTTACACTGGCGCCTTCATGTGAAGGAACCACGTACCAATGCAACTCGAGCAACCCCTCTCCGACAAAGAATTCGACGACCTCGACGGCTTCCTGCTGTCCGAACGCTGCCCCGAAGGCGCGATGACGCTGGACACGCTGCACGGCTACCTGACCGCCATCGCGATCGGGCCGCAGACCATCATGCCGGCCGAGTGGCTGCCGCGCGTATGGGGCGAGGAAGGCGCCGTCCCCAACTGGAAGAACCCGAAGGAAGAACAGCGCATCGTCAACCTGATCATGCGCTTCATGAACGAAGTGCTGATCACCTTCGAAGTCGCGCCCAAGGAATTCGAACCCCTGTACGTCGAGCACGAGGTCGACGGCGAGACGCTGATCGATGCCGAAGCCTGGTGCTGGGGCTTCTGGGAAGGCATGGACCTGCGTCCCGGCTCCTGGGACGAGATCTGGGAATCCGAGGCGGGCCCGCTGATGCGCCCCCTGTACCTGCTGGGCGCCGACGAGATCGACGAGAGCGAACTGGCCGAGGTCGAGGACCCGCGCAAGGCGCACCGGCTGGCGCTGGAGATCGAGGCCAACCTGCCCGCCATCCACCGCTTCTGGCTGCCGCGCCGCAAGGGCGCCGTCGAGACGGTGCGCAACGAGGCGCCGAAGGTCGGCCGCAACGACGACTGCCCTTGCGGCAGCGGCAAGAAGTTCAAGAAGTGCTGCGGCGCCGAGCAGGCTTGATGAATTCGGGGTCAGAGCACATTGTTTCCTGAATTCGGGGTCAGAGCACATTTTCGATAAATTGCTCTGACGGCAAACTGTCCCGTGTCCTGCACGACTGCAGGCGCGTGGGCTGGCCATCCGAAGGAGGGAACTTTTCCCATGCACTATTGAGCGAAAAAGTGCTCTGACCCCGAATTTTCCGGAAATGGTGCTCTGACCCCGAATTTCTGACCCCGCGTTCAGGCCGGCTGCGTCAGCCGGCTTTCCACCAGTGCCGCCAGCAAGTCCGACTGGCCCACGATCCCCACGAATTTCCCCTCTCCGTCCACCACCGGCACGTGGTGCAGGCCCTCGTTGCTCATCAGCGGCACCAGGTGGGCGATGGTGTCGTCGGCGCGCACGCTGGCCACGTCCTTTTGCATCACGTCCGCCACCGCGGCCGGCTGCGGCGCGCGCACGCCCAGCAGGTGGCCCAGCAGCGCGCGCAGGCGTTCGCGCAGCGTCAGGTAGTCGTCCAGGCCGACGTGGCGCAGGAAATCGTCCTGGCCGATCATGCCGACCACGCGCCGCTGCTCGTCCAGCACCGGCAGCGCGCGCAGGCGGTGGCGGCGCAGCTGGCGCCAGGCATGCGGCAGGCCCATCGCGGGTCCGACGGTCACGGCATCGGTCGACATGATGTCGGCGCAGGTGACGGTGCCGAAGCGGCGCGCGTAGGCGCGCATCTCGGTCTCGAGCAGGATAGCTTCCAGGTCGTCGCGGCTGACGTCCAGCACCTGGCCGTAGCGCGCCAGCGCCGCGTCCAGGTCGGCCGTCGTGAAGCCCAGGCGCGCCGTCGGCACCGGGTCGCGCGTGGCGTGGACGTTGCGCAGCGCCGATTGCTGGGTATGCGGATAGCGCCGTCCCGTCAGGTTGTTGAACACGAGCGCCACCAGCACGATCAGCGCCGAATTCAATCCCACCGGCAGCAGGGCGAAGGTGAAGCCGGCCGCGTGCACGGCCGGCCCTCCCATCACGGCCGTCAATGCCACCGCCCCGCTGGGCGGGTGCAGGCAGCGCAGCATGAACATGACGAAGATGGCGACGGCGCCCGCCAGCGGCGCGGCCAGCAGCGGCTCGTGCACGATGCGCGCGCAGGCGATGCCGACCAGGGCCGAGATCGTATTGCCGCCGATGACCGACCACGGTTGCGCCAGGGGGCTGGCCGGCACGCAGAACAGCAGCACCGCCGACGCGCCCATCGGCGCCACCAGGGTCAGCGGCATGCTGCCGGCCCCCGCCATCTCGCTCAGGAGATAGGTGACGAACAGGCCGACCATGGCCCCGGCCACTGCGCGCAGCCGTTCGCCGCGCGATGCCGTCGTCGCCTGCGGCACGAAGGACCGCACCCATTCCATTCCCTTGTCCATTGTCGCCACAGAATTCTCTCCGAACAATTACATCACATCATGATATATTGAAAGTTCCAATGATGTCAGCCGCCGAATGAAACGAAAACCTGTTCCAGAACAAGACGCGCTACAACAATCCGACTTTGCCGCCCTGTCCGAATTTCGCTACCAGATGCGGCGCTACGAGCGCTTTTCCGAGCGCGCCGTGCAGGCCGAGGGCATCACGCCGCTGCAATACCTGCTGATGTTGCACATCAAGGGGTTCAAGGACCGCGAATGGGCGACGATCGGTGAGCTGGCCGAGCGCCTGCAGGCGCAGCAGCATGGCGTGGTGGCGCTGGTCAGCCGCTGCGAGGCGGCCGGCCTGGTCGAGCGGCGCGCCCATGCCGGAGACCGCCGCCGCGTCGAAGTGCACCTGCTGCCGGCCGGCGAAGCGATCCTCGCGCGCCTGGCCGCCGTCCACCGCGCCGAGCTGCGCGCCTTGCAGGGCGTGTTCACCGTGCCCCACTTGCCCGCGCATCTACCTTGAGATAGGGCAAATGGCCATAGCGTTCAATCAATGCACATGTGGGCTATATACGATATGAAACTACTTGCCTATCCAAGTACTTTCACCGAGGACACCATGATCACTGCACTCTCCCGCTCCCTGCTGGCCGCCGCCATCGCCACGGCCGCCATCCTCCCTGCGGCCCAGGCCGCCGCGCCGATGGTCAAGACGCCGGCACCCGGCTACGCCCGCGTCATGCTGGGCGACTTCGAGATCACGCCGCTGAGCGACGGCACGGCCGACCTGCCGATGGACCAGCTGCTCAAGCAGCCGGCCGACGCGACCCGGGCCACGCTGTCGAAGAACTTCCTGAAACTGCCGCTGGAAACGTCGACCAATGCCTTCCTCGTCAACACGGGCAGCAAGCTGGTGCTGGTCGACACGGGCTCCGGCGCCTACTTCGGCCCGACCCTGGGCAAGCTGCTGAACAACCTGAAGGCGGCCGGCTACCAGCCGGAACAGGTGGACGAGATCTACATCACGCACATGCACCCGGACCACGTGGGCGGCCTGGCGGCCGACGGCAAGCGCGTGTTCCCGAACGCCACGCTGCGCGCCGCCAAGGCGGATGCCGACTACTGGCTGAACAAGGCGAACGAAGCGAAGGCGCCGGCCGACAAGAAAGGCTTCTTCGGCCCCGCACAGGCATCCATCACGCCCTACATCCAGGCCGGCAAGTTCAAGCCCATCGAGGGCGACGGCGAACTGGTGCCGGGCATCACCGCGCTGGCAGCGCCGGGCCACACCCCGGGCCACACGATCTACCAGGTGCAGAGCCGCGGCCAGAAGCTGCTGCTGATCGGCGACCTGATCCACGTGTCGACGGTCCAGATGGACAATCCGCAAGTGACGATCGGCTTCGACAGCGACGAGAAGGCGGCCTATGCGGCGCGCAAGAAGAATTTCGACCAGGCGGCCAAGGAAGGCGAACTGGTCGGCGCCGGCCACCTGCAGTTCCCGGGGCTGGGACACCTGGTGGTCCAGGGCAAGGGCTACCGCTGGGTGCCGGTGAACTACACCCAGGTACGTTGAGACGGTAGCGCAGCAAGGCGGCGTGCCCCGGCGGGCACGCCGTTTCATTTACAGCTTGATGAAGTGCTCGCGGTAGTAGCGCAGCTCTTCGATCGATTCGATGATGTCCGCCAGCGCCGTGTGCTTCTGCGCCTTCTTGAAGCCCGAGGCCAGCTCCGGCTTCCAGCGGCGGCACAATTCCTTCAGCGTCGAGACGTCCAGGTTACGGTAGTGGAAGAACGCTTCCAGCTTGGGCATGCCGCGCGCCATGAAGCGGCGGTCCTGGCAGATCGAGTTGCCGCACATCGGCGACTTGTTCGCGGGCACCCATTGCTTGAGGAAGGCGATCAATTCCTGCTCGGCCTGGGCCTCGTCCACGGTCGACGCCTTGACGCGGTCGATCAGGCCGGACTTGCCGTGCGTGCCCTTGTTCCAGTTGTCCATCTTGTCCAGCGTCTCGTCGCTCTGGTGGATGGCGAGCACGGGGCCTTCGGCCAGCACGTTCAGGTCGGGGTCGGTGACGACGACGGCGACTTCGATGATGCGGTCGTTGTCCGGATCGAGGCCCGTCATTTCCATGTCGAGCCAGATCAGGTTGAACTCGTTGGGGCGTGGGGTGGCTTGTGACATAATTCTCTCTTTACGCTTTGATCAGTGGGGCTTTGAACCCCATATAGTCAGTTGGGGTCAGAGCACAAGCGTGTAAACCGTGCTCTGACCCCAAAAACAGAAGAATTGAATTTTCTCACAGGCACAGCATGCTTTCATCCGGGTTTTCGCTCGTTTTCGTATTTTTCCTCCTGCTGACGCTGGCCCTGCGCACCTGGCTGGCCACGCGCCACATCCGCCACGTGCTGCGCCACCGCGGCGCCGTGCCGGCCGAGTTCGCCCCGAAGATCCCCCTCGCCGCGCACCAGAAAGCGGCCGACTACACGGTCGCCAAGACCCGCCTGGGCCTGCTGGGCGCGCTGTGGGGCGGCGTCGTGCTGGTCGGCTTCACGCTGCTGGGCGGCCTGCAGGCGCTGTCCAGCGCCGTGCTGCAGTTCACCGGTCCCGGCATGCTGCACCAGATCCTGCTGGTGGTGGCGTTCGCCATCGTCTCCGGCGCGCTCGACCTGCCCTTCTCCTACTACCGCCAGTTCGTGCTCGAGCAGCGCTACGGCTTCAACAAGATGAGCGTCGGCCTGTGGATCGCCGACATGGTCAAGGGCGGCCTGGTCGGCGCCGTCATCGGCCTGCCGCTGCTGTGGGTCGTGCTGACGCTGATGGACAAGACGGGCGGCCTGTGGTGGCTGTACGCCTGGCTGGTCTGGACCGGCTTCCAGCTGCTGATGATGGTGCTGTACCCGACCGTCATCGCCCCCATGTTCAACAAGTTCACGCCGCTCGCCGACGAGTCGCTGAAGGCGCGCATCGAAGGCCTGATGGCGCGCGTGGGCTTCGCCTCCAAGGGCCTGTTCGTGATGGACGGCAGCAAGCGTTCGGCCCACGGCAACGCCTATTTCTCCGGCTTCGGCGCCAACAAGCGCATCGTGTTCTTCGACACCCTGCTCTCGCGCCTCGCCCCGCCCGAGATCGAGGCCGTGCTGGCCCACGAGCTGGGCCACTTCAAGCTCAAGCACATCGTCAAGCGCATGGTCGTGCTGTTCGCGCTGTCGCTGGCGTTCCTGGCCGTGCTCGGCTACCTGAAGGAGCAGGCCTGGTTCTACACGGGCCTGGGCGTCGAGCCCCTGCTGGGCGCGTCCAACGATGCGATGGCCCTGCTGCTGTTCATGCTGGTGCTGCCCGTGTTCACCTTCCCGTTCTCGCCGCTGTCCTCGTTCACCTCGCGCAAGCACGAATTCGAGGCCGATGCCTTCGCGGCCGCCAACAGCGATGCGCGCGACCTGGTCTCGGCCCTCGTCAAGATGTACGAGGACAATGCCTCGACGCTGACGCCGGACCCGATCCATTCCGCCTTCTACGACTCCCATCCGCCGGCGTGGGTGCGCGTGCGGCAGCTGCAGGCGTCGGGGGCCGTATGAGCGCGGCCGTCACGCTCATCGACCGCCATTGCGTCGAAGGCGCCGCGGCGCTGGACGCCGCCGCCCTCCCGGCCCTGCTCGCCCAAGTGCCCGGCTGGCAGGCCGCCGGCAACCGGCTCGAACGCCGCTTCGCGTTCCGCGACTTCCATGAAACCATGGAATTCGTGAACGCCCTGGCCTGGATCGTGCACCGCGAGAACCACCATCCCGAGCTGCAGGTATCCTACAAGCACTGCACGGTCGCCTTCACCACGCATTCGGCCGGCAACGCGCTGTCCGAGAACGACTTCATCTGCGCCGCCCGCATCGACGCGCTGCTGGCAGAACGGGGCCAGGCGTGAGCCGCGCCCACAAGCAGGCCCGGGCCGGGGGCGAAGACCTGGCCGGCACCGTCGTCGCGGCCCACGGCCGCCACTACGTCGTCGACGTCGACGGCCAGCTGATGCAGTGCGTCACGCGCGGCAAGAAGACCAACGTGGCCGTGGGCGACGTCGTCCACCTGCAGCGCACGTCGGCCGACCAGGCCGTCATCGAACGGATCGCCGAGCGCACCACGCTGCTGTACCGCTCCGACCAGTACAAGAGCAAGCTGCTGGCGGCAAACATCACGCGCCTGTTCATCGTCATCGCGACGGAACCGAGCTTTTCCGACGACCTCGTCTCGCGCGCCCTCGTCGCCTGCGAGGCGGCCGGCATCGAGGCCCACCTGATCCTGAACAAGGTCGACGTCGAGGAACCGCTGGCGCGCGCGCGCGAACGGGCGGCGCTGTACACGAACATGGGGTATCCGCTGCACGAGGTGTCGGCGCGGGCCCGGCCCGAGGAAGCGGTGGCGACCTTGATGCCGCTGCTGCAGGGACAGTCCTCGATCTTCATCGGCCAGTCCGGCATGGGCAAGTCCTCGCTGATCAATCTGCTGGTGCCGGATGCCGACATCGCCGTGCGCGAGATCTCGGAAGCGCTCGACACGGGCAAGCACACGACCACGTTCACGCGCCTGTACCGCCTGCCGGGTGACGGCGGCGGCAACATCATCGACTCCCCGGGCTTCCAGGAATTCGGCCTGTACCACCTGTCCGAAGGCATGCTGGAGCGCGCCTTCGTCGACTTCAAGCCCTACCTGGGCGGCTGCAAGTACTACAACTGCCGCCACCTGGCCGAGCCGCAATGCGCGATCCTGCAGGCGGTCGAGGAAGGCAAGATCGCGAAGCTGCGCCATGAACTGTATGCGCAGCTGCTGCACGAGTCGGCGCAGACGCTGTACTGATACCAATATCGGCGAAAATTCGCCGGAGCAAAATCGACTTGTCGGTCCATAATTTCTTGGAAGGCAAGCAAAACCGCTTATAATTCAAGAGATCACCGCATCCCAGGCATAACATGGCTGTCACTCCCATCAAGCACTTCCTGCAGATTTCCGACTTCACCCGCGACGAGTTCGAGTACCTGATCGAACGTGCCACGGTCATCAAGCGCAAGTTCAAGGCCTACGAGGTGTACCACCCGCTGGTCGACCGCACGCTGGTGATGGTGTTCGAAAAGAGCTCGACCCGTACCCGCCTGTCCTTCGAGGCCGGCATGCACCAGCTGGGCGGCGCGGCGATCTACCTGAACACGCGTGACAGCCAGCTGGGCCGCGGCGAACCCGTCGAGGACGCCGGCCAGGTCATGTCGCGCATGTGCGACATCATCATGGTGCGCACCTTCGGCCAGGACATCATCGAGCGCTTCGCCGCCCACTCGCGCGTGCCGGTGATCAATGGCCTGACCAACGAACACCACCCCTGCCAGGTGCTGGCCGACATCTTCACCTACTGGGAACACCGCGGCTCGATCGCCGGCAAGACGGTGGCCTGGATTGGCGACGCCAACAACATGCTGTACTCGTGGCTGCAGGCGGCCGAGGTGTTCGGCTTCCACCTGAACGTGTCGACCCCGAAGGGCTACGACATCGACCCGGCGCTGGTCGCCACGAAGAACTACACGGTATTCGAGAACCCGTCGGATGCCTGCGCGGGCGCCGACCTCGTCAACACGGACGTGTGGACCAGCATGGGCTACGAAAAGGAAAACGCCGAGCGCCTGAAGGCCTTCGACGGCTTCATCGTGGACGGCGCCAAGATGGCGCGCGCCAACAAGGACGCCCTGTTCATGCACTGCCTGCCGGCGCACCGCGGCGAGGAAGTCGCGGCCGAAGTCATCGACGGCCCGCAATCGGTCGTCTGGGACGAGGCCGAAAACCGCCTGCACGTGCAGAAAGCCTTGATCGAGTACCTGCTGCTCGGCCGTATCGAAGACAACTAAGTATCGATTTCATCACCCCCAAGCTTGATCGTCGGATCTGGACGACTTCCCGCCACGGCGGGAAGAAAGCCATGTCCGGCTGACCATCTCCCCCCTCCACGTTCATATCAACGGAACTTCCATGAGCGACATCAAAAAAGTAGTCCTCGCCTACTCCGGCGGCCTCGACACCTCCGTCATCCTGAAATGGCTGCAGGATCACTACCAGTGCGAAATCGTCACCTTCACCGCCGACCTCGGCCAGGGTGAAGAGCTGGAACCGGCGCGCGCCAAGGCCATCAAGTTCGGCATCAAGCCGGAAAACATCTATATCGACGACGTGCGCGAGGAATTCGTGCGCGACTTCGTGTTCCCGATGTTCCGCGCCAACACCGTCTACGAAGGCGAATACCTGCTGGGCACCTCGATCGCGCGTCCGCTGATCGCCAAGCGCCTGATCGAGATCGCCAACGAGACCGGCGCCGACGCCGTCTCGCACGGCGCCACGGGCAAGGGCAACGACCAGGTGCGCTTCGAACTGGGCGCCTATGCGCTCAAGCCGGACGTCAAGATCATCGCCCCGTGGCGCGAGTGGGACCTGCTGTCGCGCGAGAAGCTGCTGAAGTATGCGGAAGATGCCGGCATCGAGATCGACATGAAGCACAAGAACGGCGGCGCGCCCTACTCGATGGACGCGAACCTGCTGCACATCTCCTTCGAAGGCCGCCACCTGGAAAACCCGAGCGCGGAAGCCGAGGAATCGATGTGGCGCTGGACCGTGTCGCCGGAACAGGCGCCGAACGAAGCGGAATACCTCGACATCGAGTACGAACACGGCGACATCGTCGGTCTGAACGGCAAGAAGATGAGCCCGGCCGAAGTGCTGACCGAGCTGAACCGCCTGGGCGGCAAGCACGGCATCGGCCGCCTGGACCTGGTCGAGAACCGCTACGTCGGCATGAAGTCGCGCGGCTGCTACGAAACCCCGGGCGGCACCATCATGCTGCGCGCCCACCGCGCGATCGAATCGATCACGCTGGACCGCGAAGTGGCGCACCTGAAGGACGACCTGATGCCGCGCTATGCGTCGCTGATCTATAACGGCTACTGGTGGGCACCGGAACGCGTCGCGCTGCAGACGCTGATCGACCACACCCAGAAGAGCGTCAACGGCTGGGTCCGCGTAAAACTGTACAAGGGCAACGTGATCGTCGTGTCGCGCGACTCGAAGACCGATTCGCTGTTCGACATGAACATCGCCACCTTCGACGAGGACGGCGGCGCCTACAACCAGGCCGACGCGGGCGGCTTCATCAAGCTGAACGCGCTGCGCATGCGTATCGCGGCGAAGGCACGCGCCAAGCGCGGCCAGTAAGCCCCGACGCGGGACACGAAAAGCCGCCGGTCTGCAAGGACCGGCGGCTTTTTTGGCGTTGTTCGCGTTAGTTATGCGAGGTGCCGGCAGCCTGGCGGCAGCGCAGCGCCGCGCGCAGTAGCAAGGCCGGTGTCGTCAGGCACCTGTCGTCCAGGATGCGCTGCCATCCGGAGTAATGGACCAGATAGCGGCTGGCCACGCCACGAAAGCGCAGCAGCCACGTCTTGAAGCGGCTGTGCCATCCGTTCACGTTCTGGATGTGGAGCGCGCCGCGTGCGCGGACGCCCGCTTTCACGTTCACCGCTTCATGGCTCAATCCCGCCCTCGCCGCGAAGGTCCGGTAGGCCAGCGCCGCATCGCTGACGAGCAGCACATCCTGAGCCAGGACTGGTCCGAGGCACCGCGCCAGCTGGCTTGCCGTGACGGGGCCCCGGCCCGTATGAAAATCCAGCGTGTGGCCGCTGCGGTCGCGCGCCACCAGCAGGCAGTCGTGCTCGCGATTGATTCCGCGACGCCGGGCCACGCCACCCCGTCTCCTCGGCGGCCGAGTCAAGTGGCGCGAGCCCTTCTGCGATTCGAGCAGGTACGTTTCATCCGCTTCGACGATGGCCGACAATCGCGCGGGTCGCTCGTGCATGGCCGCCGGCAGAAAGCGATGACGCCAGCGAAAGCTGGTCGTACGGTGTACGCCGGTGACCGTGGCGGCATCGCGTACCGTGCGCGACTCCAGCAAGCACTGCAGATATGGCAGCCATTTCTCCTTCTTGCGTAGCCGCGCGAGCGGCGTTCCCGTCAAGGCGTTATAGCTGCGCCGGCAGCGGCAACAACGAAAGCGTTGCAAGCCGCTGGCGTGGCCGCAGCGGTGTACGCGGGGGCACGCGCAATGGGGACATGGGGGCGTGCCGGCCGCGCCCGCGATCACGGCCAGGCATTCGCCCGGATGCGCGATGGAGGCCAGCCAGTGGCGCAGCCGCGCCAGATCGTCGATACCTAGTGACAAGCGCTCCAGGGCAGCGAACAAGTCATCGAACGGCATGCTGCGCATTGCGGTCTCCCCATGAGTTACCTCGACCGTGGGTAAGACCGCAGAGATAGCGTCCGGTTCACATAATTAATGCGAACAGCGCCCTTTTTTTCGCCCTCGTCACCCCTGCGCAGGCAGGGACCCAAGCTCGGTTTCAGAAACCCGTACGTCGGAAAAGTCGCAACCTGTTTCGACGTCGCGATTCTTGACGCTCAACTTGGGCCTCTGCCTGCGCAGGGACGACGGGGTGGTAGGAACAACGTTCTTACATACCGGCGACAAAAAAAAACCGCCCTTCCCCCGTGAAGGGAAAGGGCGGCGAGGACCAACCCTGCCCGAAGCCGGAAGCGCCTCGTACTGCCCCCACAGCGTACGGGGCGCTTCCGGATCCGTGGGCGGCAGGGCCGCCTCGGTAAAACGCGAGAAACCCGGTCCCGTCAGAAGTGGAAGTTCGCGGTCAGGCTGGCCCAGCGCGGCGCGCCCGGCGTGTAGCGGTAGCCGCTCTTGTTGATCGCCGCGACGTATTCCTTGTCGCCCACGTTGTACACGTTCAGCTGCAGGTCGACGTAGCGGTTGATGCGGTAGGCCGCCATCAGGTCCACGACCGTGTAGTCGTCGGCGTAGGCCGGCGTGCCGACGGCGCCGTCGGTGCCGCGCAGCAGCTTGCCCTGGTAGCGCACGCCGCCGCCCACCTTCAGGCCGAACGGGAACTGGTACGTGGTCCAGCTGGTGAACGCGCTCTTGGGCGTGTAGGTCAGCGCATTGCCGCCACCGGCCGTGATCAGGCGGCCCGCCTCGATGCTCGTGTCCATGTAGGTGTAGCCGGCGTTGACGCTCCATTCGCGGGTGATCTCGCCCGTCACGCTCAGCTCGACGCCCTGCACGCGCTTCTTGCCCGTCTGGTAGTACTTCAGGTCCACCGGATCCTGCTCGACCTCGTTCTCGACGTCCGTGCGGTACAGCGCGGCGTTCAGGCCCAGCTTGCGGTTCATGAGCTCCATCTTGGCGCCGATCTCGGTCGTCTTGCTGACCTGCGGGACGAAGCTCGGGTTGGCCGCGCTGTTGGCGCTGCCGCTCAGCACCAGGTTCGAGCCCGGCGGCTGCTTCGAGTTGGCCCACAGCGCGTAGATGCTGCTGTTCTCGGTCGGCTTGTACATCGCCGACAGCTTGGCGCTGGCCACGTGGTCCGACAGTTCCAGGTGGGTCGGGATCTGGGTGCCCACCGGCAGCGTCGGGTTGGCCGTCGCCGTCGACAGCGTGACGGCGTCGTAGTCGACGTCGAAGTGGTCGACGCGGGCCGAGGCGCCGAACAGCCACTTGTCGCCCAGCTTGATCGTATCGAGCACGTAGAACGACTGGTTGGTCGACTGGCCCTGGGTACGGGCGCCGCTGCGCACGAGGTTCAGGCCGGTCGGCTGGATCGACGGATCCGGGCGGTACAGGTTGGCCGGCGCCAGCGCGCCGCCGCCCGTATAGCTGAAGTTCTTCTGCTTCTCGTCGGTCACGTCCAGGCCCGTCACCAGCGTGTGGTTCAGCTGGCCCGTCGCGAATTCGGTGGTCAGCGTGGTCTGGTTGGCCAGCACCGTGTTTTCCTGGTCCTTGATGGTACGGTTGGTGCGCGCCAGCGTCCAGCGCGACGGGTCGCCCGCCGAATCGATGTTGGCGGCCGTGCCCATGAAGGCGCTGAGCAGGTAGTCCTGCTGCGTCTTGCCGTAGCGCGTCGTGTTGCGCAGCTTCATGCTCGGGCCGAACTCGTGCTCGATGATCGCCGTCGCCATGTCGGCCTTGACGTTGTCGTAGTCGGACGTCGAGCCGTAGAAGTTGCGCGGATCGACGCGTCCCGCCGTGTTCAGCGCCGGGTCGGTCTTCGAATCCGGGCTGGTGTAGCCCGGCAGGCCGATGGTCGGCACGCCGCCGTCGGGCGTGTTGTCCTGCTTGACGTGCAGGTAGTTCAGGTACAGGTGGGTCGGGCCGTTCAGGCCGAAGGCCAGCGACGGCGCCACGCCCCAGCGCTTGTCGCGCACCACGTCGCGGCCCGGAATGCCGTTGTCCTGGTCGAGCAGGTTCAGGCGGAACGCGATGCCACGGGACGGGTCGATGACCTGGTTGATGTCGGCCGTGGCGCGGCGGCGGTGTTCCTCGCCGACGGTGACGCTGGCATTGGCCGAGCTCTTCATCAGCGGCTGCTTGGAATTCAGGTTGATCGAGCCGGTCGGCGCGCCGCGGCCCGTGTCGGTGCCGGCCGGGCCCTTGAGCACGTCGATCTGCTCGATGTTGAAGACGTCGCGCGAGATCGAGCCGATGTCGCGGATGCCGTCGACATACAGGCTGCCCGAGGTGTCGAAGCCGCGCATGTAGATCGCGTCGCCCGTGTTCGTGGTGCCGTTTTCGCCCAGGAAGAAGGTGCCCACGCCCGGGGTGTTGCGCAGCGCCTCGGTCAGCGTGGTGGCGCCCTGCTGCTCGAACAGCTCCTTCTTGATCACGATGACGGTCTGCGGCGTGTCGACCAGCTTCTCCGTGTACTTCGGCGATTGCGCGTGGTCGGCCTTGAAGTCGCTTTCCTTGTCGCCGCGGATGTGCACGCGGCGCGGATTGTCGCGGTCCTCGTCGCTGAGCGGACGGGCGTCGGCGCTTGCCGGCGCGCTAGCTGCGGCGGCAGCGGCGGCGGCGGCTGCGTCATCGGCGGCGTGGGCTGCCAGTGGCAGTACCAGCATGGACAGCGCCAGCTGGGCGGCGCCGGCCGGACGGCGCGAGGGAGTGGAATGCTTGCGGCTCTTGATTGCTCTCATGGTGGTCAGGACATTCAGCTTGGTATGTTTTTGTGAAATGTTTCTCTCAACGCAAATACTGTATCAAAGATTTCCCGATAAGTAAACGCGAATCATTCTCATTTGTTTTATCAATCTCGTGCAATCGTCGATCGGCTTGGCAGTCTGTGGCGTCCGCGCTACCATTTCCCACCCTGCATTCGTTGAGTCCTTGTCGATGAGCGAGACCGGTACCAACCCCTGCCTGGCCTGCGGCGCCTGCTGCATGAGCTACCGCGTGTCCTTCTATTGGGCCGAAGCGGACGGCCTGCCGCCGGCCATGACCGAACAGGTCACGCCCCATATCGCCTGCATGGCGGGCACGAACGCGTCCCAACCGCGTTGCGCGGCGCTGCGGACAGGCAGCGACGGCGCGGTCCTCTGCACCGTGTACGCGCAGCGCCCCTCGCCCTGCAGCGAGGTCGAGATCGGTGATGAAAAATGCAATAAGGCGCGTTTACGCCATGGCCTGGGGGCGCTGGCGGCGCTCGCCGTCTAGTTTCCTGAGGTTTTTTACTCTTCGGCTGCTCCGCTCATGCACGCGGGATGATAAATTCCCGCAAGATCCCCCAGATACGGAGTACGCATGTTCCAGCACTTGAGCATCAAGAACAAACTGATCGCCGGCTTCGCGACCATCGTCGCGATCATCCTGTTCCTGCTCATCCTCGCCTATAACAATTTCGCCAAGCTGTCCGAGGCCAACGGCTGGAACCGCCACACGCTGGAAGTGCTGCTGCAGACCGACCAGATCGCCACCTCGCTGCTGCAGGTCCAGGCGTCCACGCGCGGCTACCTGATCACGGGGAACGAGACCCTGGTCGCGCCCATCGCCACCGAATACGCCAACGCGCGCAAGCACCTCAAGCGCGCCGTCGAGCTGACCGCCGACAATCCCGCGCAACAGGCCCGCCTGTCCCAGCTGGACACGACGATGACGTCGTGGATCGAGCGCGCGATCAACGCCCAGATCGCCCTGCGCCGCAGCGCCGGCAATGGCGGCAACGGCGGCCTCGCGGCGATCGCCGCGCGCAACGAGGCGGCCGTGATGGCGGGCACCGCCACCGTGGCGACCATGCGCCAGCTGCTGGCCGACGTGGAGGGCGAGGAAAACCGCCTGCTGGCCCAGCGCCAGCACGACACGGCGGCGCTGCGCCAGTCGATGAACACCTTGATCACGAGCGGCGGCGTGGCCTGCGTCCTGCTGGCGATCCTCGTGTCGATGCTGCTGGTGCGCGCCATCTCGCGCCCGCTGGCCAGCCTGACGGAAGCCAGCCGCCAGATCGCGGCAGGCACTTCGGGCGCGCGCGCCGAGGTGATGTCGCGCGACGAGCTGGGCCAGGTGGCGATCGAATTCAACCGCATGGCCCAGGCCATCGAGGACAGCCAGGCCAAGGAGCTGGCCGTCTCGCGCGAGCTGCGCGCCAAGGTCGACGCGCTGCTGGGCACCGTGTCCAAGGCCGCGCGCGGCGACCTGACGGGCACCATCGACGTGCGCGGCGACGATGCCATCGGGCGCCTGGGCGAAGGCCTGGCCGCCATGTTCGGCAACCTGCGCAGCCTGCTCACCAACGTGCAACGCGCCGGCATCCAGGTGACGACGTCGGCGACCCAGATCGCCGCCTCCGCGCGCCAGCAGGAAGCGACGGGCATCGAACAGGCCCAGACCAGCGTCGAGGTGCTGTCGACCACGCGCGAGATCTCGGCCAACACCTCGCAGCTGCTGCGCACGATGGAGGAAGCGACGGAGGTCGCCGACTACACGACCACCGCCACCGCCGAGGCCCAGGACAACCTCAAGCGCATGGACCAGACCATGCAGCAGATGGTGGCGGCGACCGATTCCATCGGCGCCAAGCTGGCCGCGCTGTCCGAGAAGGCCAACAACATCACGGGCGTGCTGACCACCATCACCAAGGTCGCGGACCAGACCAACATCCTGTCGCTGAACGCGGCGATCGAGGCCGAAAAGGCCGGCGAGGCGGGCCGCGGCTTCTCCGTGGTCGCGAGCGAGATCCGGCGCCTGGCCGACCAGACCTCGGTGTCGACCTGGGACATCGAGCAGATGCTCAAGGAGATGCAGTCGGCGGTGTCGGCCAGCGTCATGGGCATGGACAAGTTTTCCGAGGAGATCCGCAGGAGCGTGGGAGAAGCGCGCCACGTGGCCGAGCAGCTGTCCGGCATGATGGACCAGGTGCGCAAGCTGGCGCCGCGCTTCGACCTGGTGCTGCAGGGGATGCAGTCGCAGGCCGTGGGTGCCTCGCAGATCTCGGAGACGATGATGCAGCTGTCCGACGCCAGCCAGCAGACCGTCGATTCGCTCAAGGCCACCAGCGAGGCCGTGCACCAGCTGCAGTACGCCGCCAGCGACCTGCAGCAGTCGGTCGCCACCTTCGCCGTGAACATGTGATGGCGGACGCGGGCGACGGCGAGGCCATGAGATGAAGGCGATGATGTTCCATATCGGGCGCGAACGCTATGCCCTGCCCCTGGCGGCGGTGCAGCGCGTGCTGCCGGTGGCGCGCCTGAAGGCGCTGCCGGGCGCGCCCCACTACGTGCCGGGCCTGCTGGACCTGCATGGCGAGCCGGTGCCCGTCATCGACCTGTCGCGCCTGGCCGGCACCCCGCCGGACGCGGTGCGCTACGACACCCGCTTCCTGCTCGTCGAGGTGCCGGCGCTGGGCCGCCTGCGCCGGCTCGGGCTGAAGGCCGAGCGCGTGACGGGCGTCGCCGACCTCGGCCCCGCGCTGGCCGACGGCGGCGTCGCCGCCGCGCCCTGGCTCGGCCCCGTCGCAGTGGGCAGCAGCGCCGGCGACGGCGCCGGCATGGTCCAGCTGCTCGATCCGCAGCGCCTGCTGGCCCCCGAGGTCGAACGGCTGCTGTTCGGGGAGCCGGCGCCATGAGCCTGCTGCGCACCATCGAGGAAGCCACGGGCCTGGTCCTCACCGAGGCCGACCTCGCGCGCGCCCTGCGCGAGCTGTTCCCGCACGATGCCGCCGCGCGCGCGGCCCATGCGCCGGCCCCGGGCACGCCCGCCTTCGACGCCCTGCTCGACCTGCTGGTGGTGCCGGAGTCGTGGATGTATCGCGATCCCGCCGTGTTCGAGGAAGCGCTGCGCTTCGTGCGCGCGCGCCTGGCGGCCCGTCCGGACGCCCGGCTGCGCATCCTGTCCCTGCCCTGCGCGGGCGGCGAGGAACCGTATTCGATGGCCATGTCGCTGATGCGCGCCGGGGTCGATCCGCGCCGCTGCCGCATCGACGCCTTCGATTTGTCGCATGCGGCGATCGCGCGCGCCAGGAGCGGCCGCTACACCCGCAACGCCTTCCGCGGCACCGACCTCGCCTTCCGCGAACGCCATTTCACGCACGCGGACGGACAGTGGACGGTGAACGCCGACGTGCGCGCCTACGTACGCTTCGCCCAGGCCAACCTGTTCGACCTGGACGCCGCGTCGATCGATGCCGCCGCGCTGGCCGGACGCTACGACGTGGTCTTCTGCCGCAACCTGCTGATCTATTTCGACGAGGACGCGACGCGGCGCGCCGCCGCCGTCCTGTCCGCGCTGCTGGCCGACGACGGCCTGCTGCTGTCCGGCTATGCGGAAGCGCCGGCGCTGTGCCGCAACGGTTTCACCTCGCAGGGATCGCGCCAGGTCTTCGCGCTGCGCAAGGAAGGCAACGCGCCGGCGGCGGCTCCGGCGCCGGCGGCGCGTCCGCCGGCGCGCCCCGCCCCGCCGGCGCCGCTGCCAACCGCGCCCGCGGCGGCCCCCGTGCGTGCGCGCGCCACGCCGCAGGACCAGCTGGCCCAGGCGCGGCGCCATGCCGATGCCGGCCGCATGGCGGAAGCGGAAACGCTGTGCCGCGGCCTGCTCGCGCGCCAGCCGGACCTGGCCGACGCCTGGTTCCTGCTCGGCGCCATCGACGAAGCGGCCGGCCGCACCCGCGCCGCCGAACGCTGCTGGCGCCGCTGCACCTATCTCGACCCGCAGCACTACGAAGCCTTGTGCAGCCTGGCGCTGCTGCACGAGCAGCTGGGCGATGCCGTGCGCGGCGCCAGCTTCCGCCGGCGCGCCGCCCAGGCCTATGAACGGCGCGGAGGCCCGGCATGAACGCGCACGTCCTGAACGATTGCTGGCGCCGCATCGGCGTGGCCGGCGACGCCAGCTGCGCCGAGCTGGCCGTGCACGTCCATTGCCGCAACTGCGGCAAGTATGCCGAGGCCGCGCAGCGCAGCCTGCAGCGCCCCGTCGACCCGGCCTACCGCGAGATGTGGGCGCGCGAACTGGCGCGCCCGGAACCGCCCGCGCAGGCGACCGACAGCGCCGCGATGGCGTTCCGCGTCGGCCACGAATGGCTCGCGGTGCCGCTGGTGCTGGCGCAGTCGGTCGCGCCGCTGGCGCCCGTGCACCGGCTGCCGCATCGCAGCAGTCCGGGTTCGGCGCTGCTGGGCATCGTCAACGTCGGCGGACGCCTGGTGCCGGCCGTGTCGCCGGCGCGCCTGCTGGGCATCGATACCGATGGCGTGCCGCCCCCGCTGGGCCGCCATGCGTTCGCCCGGCTGCTGGTGCTGGCGGCGGGCGCGCGCGCCCAGCCGTTCGCGCTGCCGGTCGATGAAGTGCATGGGGTGGTGCGCTACGCCGCCGCCGCCGTGCGCCCGGCCGCCGCCACCGTGGACCATGCGCCGCTGCCGCTGCTGGCCGGCGTGGTCGCCGACAGCGCCATCGAGGCGGGCCTGCTCGACGCCCCGCGCCTGGAGCGCCAACTGGAAGGATTGCTGCGATGAGCCTGGACGGTGACCTGAGCGGCTTTTCGATGACGGAGCTGTTCCGCCTGGAGGCGCAGGACCAGGCGCGCGCGTTGACCGACGGCCTGCTGCTGCTGGAACGGGGCGAGGCCGATGCGGCCACGCTGGAAGCGCTGATGCGCGCGGCCCACTCGATCAAGGGCGCGGCCGCCATCGTCGGCCTGGAGCCGGCCGTAAGGCTGGCGCACGCCCTGGAAGACGTGTTCGTCGCCGCCCAGCACGGCCGCCTGCGCCTGGGCGGGGCCGACATCGACACGCTGCTGGGCGCCGTCGACCTGATGCAGAAGCTGTCCGTCGAGGACGAAGGCGCGGGCGCCGCCGTCGACGCGACCGTGACGGCACTGGGCCGCCTGCGCGGACGCGGTCCCGCGGCTCCTGCCGCCGCACCGACGCCTGCACCGGCACCGGCACCCGCACCTGCACCGGCACCCGCACCTGTACCTGCGCCGGCCCCTACGCCCGTGCCGCCGCCCGCGCAAGCCGCACCCGCGCCGGCATCCACGTCCACGCCGCCCCCCGTCCCCGACGCGGCCGCTCCCGCCAGCGACGACCTGCTGACGCTGGCCGGCCAGGCGCGCCTGCAGGCCGGCCGGCTGCGCCCGTGGATCGATGCCCTGCAGCGCGACAAGCGCCAGCAGCGCATGCTGTCCGACACGCTGGAACAGCTGCACGACGCGGCGCTCGCGCACGGCGACACGCGCCTGCTGGACCTGGCGCGCCTGGCGCTGGACCGCATGCGCCCGCTGCGCGACGCCACCTGGCGCCACATCGCCGACGCCGAGCAGCACGAACGGCAGGCCGTGAACCTGTCCACGCGCATGCTCGACGAACTGCAGCTGCTGCGCATGTGCCGCTTCGGCGACGGCGTGCATGCGCTGCCGCGCATGGTGCGCGACCTGGCGCGCGGCCTGGGCAAGGACGTGCGCGTGGAGATCCGCGGCGCCGACGTCCTCGTCGACCGCGCCGTGCTGGACCGGATGGAAGCGCCGCTGAACCAGCTGCTGCGCAATGCCGTCGACCATGGCATGGAACTGCCGGCCGAACGCGTGGCGGCGGGCAAGCCGGCCCACGGCACCATCCGCCTCGAGGCGCGCCACCGCGGCGGCATGCTGGTGCTGGAAGTCGAGGACGACGGCCGCGGCATCGATCCCGAACGCATCCGCAGCGCCGCCGTGGCGCGCCGCCTGGCCGCGCCCGCGTTCGCGCCGGCCCTGTCGCAGGCGGAGCTGATGGAGTTCCTGTTCCTGCCCGGCTTTTCGCTGAAGGAGACGCCGAACGAGCTGTCCGGGCGCGGAGTCGGCATGGACATCGTGCACGCCGCCGTGCAGCGCCTGAATGGCAGCGTGCGCGCCGAGTCGCGCCCCGGCGCCGGCTTCGCCACCCTCGTCACGCTGCCGCTGACGCAATCGATCGTGCGCGCGCTCGTCGTCGACGTGCTGGGCGAAGCGTATGCGCTGCCGATCGCGCGCGTGGAGCGCGTGCTGCGCCTGCCGGCCGCGGAAGTGCGCACGCTGTCAGGCCGGGCCTTCCTGGAGCTGGACGGCGAGCACGTGGGCCTGGTGCCGGCCGGCCAGGTGCTCGACCTGGGCGAGACGGCGGGCGCCGACGAGCTGGCCGTCGTCGTGATCGGCGCCGCGCGCGAGCGCTACGGCCTCGTCGTCGACGCCGTGCACGGCGAACAGGGCCTGACGGTGCAGCCGCTCGAACCCGTGTTCGGCAAGCTGCGCGACGTGGCCGCGGCCGCCCTGCTCGACGACGGCGCCCCCGTGCTGATCCTGGACGTGCCCGACCTGCTGCTGTCGATCGCCCGCCTGCTCGGCGAAGGCGCGCGCCTGCAGCTGGGGGCGACGGGCGTGGGCCCGGCGGGCCTCGGCGCCGCCGCGCGGCGCGTGCTGGTGGTGGACGACTCGCTCACGGTGCGCGAGATGCAGCGCAAGCTGCTGGCCGCGCGCGGCTACCGGGTCGACGTGGCGCTGGACGGCATCGACGGCTGGAACCAGCTGCGCGCCGGCGACTACGACCTCGTCATCACGGACATCGACATGCCGCGCCTGGACGGCATCGGCCTCGTCGGACGCATCCGCAGCGACCCGCGCCTGCACCGCCTGCCCGTGATGATCGTGTCGTACAAGGACCGGCCGGAAGACCGCGCGCGCGGCCTGGAGGCCGGGGCCGACTGGTACCTGGCCAAGGGCGCCTTCCACGACGCCTCGCTGCTGGACGCCGTGCGCGACCTGGTCGGCGACGCGCACGGCCATGTGCAGGGCGAACGGCACGGAGGCGCGCCGTGAGGATCGCCATCGCCAACGACAGCCCGACCGCCGCCGAGGCGCTGCGGCGCGCGATCGCGGCGAGCGGCGAGCACCAGCTCGCGTGGATCGCGCGCAACGGCGTCGACGCCGTGCGCCTGTGCGCCGACCTGCCGCCCGACCTGGTGCTGATGGACCTGGCCATGCCGCTGCTGGACGGCGTCGAGGCCACCCGCCGCATCATGCGCGACAGCCCGTGCGCGATCCTCGTCGTGACGGCGCAGCCGCAGGACCACGTGCACCAGGTGTTCCGCGCGCTCGGCGCCGGTGCCCTCGACGTCACCGCCACGCCGGTGCTGCTGGGCCAGGGAGGCGAGGAAGCGCTGCTCGCGAAGATCCGCACCATCGGCAAGCTGGTCACGGGCGGCGCGCCGCCCGCGCCGACCGGCACGGCCGGCGTCAAGCGCCTGGTGGCGATCGGCGCCTCGACCGGCGGCCCGGTGGCGCTGGCGCGCCTGCTGAAGGCATGGCGGCCGCCGCCCGACACGGCCACGATCATCGTGCAGCACATCGATCCGGAATTCGCCGTGCACCTGGCGCGCTGGCTGGGCGAGCAATCGAAGACGAAGGTGCGCGCGATCGCCGGCGGCGACGTGCTCGAGGGCGGCGTCGTGCTGGTCGCCGCCAGCAACGACCACCTGCGCCTGGCCCCCGGCCACCGCCTGTGCTACGACGAGCACCCGCGCGACGAGATCTACCGGCCGTCGATCGACGTGTTCTTCCATTCCGTCGCGCGCCACTGGGAGCGCGGCGCCATCGGTGTCCTCCTGACCGGCATGGGCCGCGACGGCGCGGCGGGCCTGCTGGCCATGCGGGAGGCCGGCCACGCCACCATCGCCCAGGACGAAGCCAGCAGCGCCGTGTACGGCATGCCGCGCGCCGCCGCCGAGAACGGCGCCGCCGCACGGATACTGCCACTGGATGAGATCGCGCAAGCTTTACCAGTTAAAATGGTCGATCCGTCGTGACTACGGCGGCCATTTTCCGTTTTTACCGAATTTTCCATGTCTGACAGTTCCAGCACCGCCGCCCCTTCCGACGCCATCGACGACCAGATGCGTGTCCTCCTGGTCGACGACCAGCGCATCATCGCCGAGGCCGTGCGACGCATGCTGGCCGGCCATCCCGAGATCGCCTTCCACGCCGTGGCGACGGCGGCCGAGGCCTTGCCCGCCGCGCTCGCGTGGCGCCCGACCGTGATCCTGCAGGACCTGGTGATGCCGGACGCGGACGGCTTCGCGCTGATCCGCGCCTACCGCGCCGAGGAGCAGCTGCGCGACGTGCCCGTGATCGTGCTGTCGACCAAGGAGGAACCGAGCCTGAAGGCGCAGGGCTTCGAGCTGGGCGCCAACGACTACCTCGTCAAGCTGCCCGACCGCCTGGAACTGGTGGCGCGCATCCGCCACCACTCGGCGGGCTACATCCGCCTGCTGCAGCGCGACGCCGCCTACCGCTCGCTGCGCGCGAGCCAGGAAGCGCTGGCCAGGGCCAACGAGGAATTGCAGAAGCTGGCCGCGCTCGACGGCCTGACCGGCATCGCCAACCGCCGCCGCTTCGACGAGGCCGCGCGCTTCGAATGGCAGCGCGGCCGCCGGCGCGGTTCGCCGCTGGCGCTGCTGCTGTGCGACGTCGACAGCTTCAAGCTGTACAACGACCATTTCGGCCATCCGGCCGGCGACCTGTGCCTCAAGAAAGCGGCGGCCGTGCTGACGGCCCAGTTGAAGCGCCCGGCCGACCTGGCGGCGCGCTACGGCGGCGAGGAATTCGCCCTGCTGCTGCCGGACACGGACCTGGCCGGCGCGCTGCAGCTGGCCGAATCCTGCCGCGCCGAGCTGGAACGCCAGGTCATGCCGCACCCGCGCGCCGATTGCGGCATCGTCACGATGTCGGTCGGCGTGGCCTGCGCCGTGCCGGACGACGACGCGACGCTGGAAGACCTGATCGAGGCGGCGGATTCGGCGCTGTACGCGGCCAAGCGCGGCGGGAGAAACCGGGTGCAGGCCGCGCGCACCGATCAACTTTCACCCCGCTGATGATACGTCGCCCCGGCGCAGGCCGGGGTCCGATTCATGCGCCGGCGGCGGCACTTCGTACTTGGGCCCCGGCCTGCGCCGGGACGACGATGTCGCTGCCGACTACACCATCACCGGCTCGGGCTCCAGCAGCACGCCGAAGCGTTCCTGCACGTCGTGCTGGATCGCCCGCGCCAGCGCCAGCACTTCCGCGCCGTCGGCGCCGCCATTGTTCACCAGCACCAGCGCCTGCTTCGGGTACACGCCGGCACGTCCCAGCGACCTGCCCTTCCAGCCGCAGCGGTCGATCAGCCAGCCGGCCGCCAGCTTCTCGGTGCCGTCGGGCTGCACGTGGTGCACCAGGTCCGGCCACGCCGCCAGCAGCCGCGCGCAGTGCTCGGGGCCGACCACGGGATTCTTGAAGAAGCTGCCGGCATTGCCGATGACGGCCGGGTCGGGCAGCTTGCGGCGGCGCACGGCGATGACGGCGTCGGCCACCTGGCGCGGCGTGGGCGCGGCGATGCCGGCCTCCTGCAAGGCGTTGGCCAGCTCGGCGTAGCGCAGGTTCGGCCCCCAGGCGCGCGGCAGCGCGAAGGTGACGTCGAGCACCACCAGGTCGCGGCCCTCTTCGTGCTTGAACACGCTGTCGCGGTAGCCGAAGCGGCAGGCGGCGGCGTCCATCGCGCGCGTGGCGCCGGTGGCGAAGTCGAACACCGTCAGCGCATGGAAGCGGTCCTTCACCTCGGCGCCGTAGGCCCCGATGTTCTGGATCGGCGAGGCGCCCACGGTGCCCGGGATCAGCGCCATGTTCTCCAGCCCGCCCAGGCCCTGGGCGATGGTCCATTCGACGAAGCCGTGCCAGGATTCGCCGGCGCGGGCGCGCACCAGGATCGCATCGGCCGTCTCGCCGACGATCTCCTTGCCCATCAGGCCCATGTGCAGCACGAGGCGCTCGACGGTATCCGCCGTGATCAGGAGGTTGCTGCCGCCGCCCAACACGAGGCGCGGCAGTGCGGCCAGGGCCGGGTCGGCGGCGATGGCGGCGAGCTGGCCGGGATCGGTCACGCGCAGGTAATGGCGCGCGCGGGCGGGGATGCCGAAGGTGTTGAAGCTCTGGAGCTGGACGTCGGAGGAAAGCAGGTCGGCTTGCATGGCTGGGGCTGGAAGTTTGCCGAGATTATAAGGCGATCCCGCCCCGGGTAGGCTCACGGTGGCGTTGTCCGTTAAAATACTGCCATCCCCAAGGGCAAGCTACGAATAAAGGAATAACACGATGCCATCGTTTGATGTGGTCTGCGAAGCAGACATGGTCGAAGTCAAGAACGCCGTCGAGCAATCCAACAAGGAAATCGGCACCCGTTTCGACTTCAAGGGCAGCTCGGCCAAGGTCGAGCAGAAGGAACGCGAGATCACCCTGTTCGGCGACGCCGACTTCCAGCTGGGCCAGGTACGCGACGTCCTGCTGGGCAAGATGACCAAGCGCAAGGTCGACGTCCGCTTCCTGGACGAAGGCAAGATCGAGAAGATCGGCGGCGACAAGGTCAAGCAGGTGCTGAAGGTGCGCAACGGCATCGAGACCGAGGACGCCAAGAAGATCACCAAGATCATCAAGGAAAGCAAGATGAAGGTGCAGGCCTCGATCCAGGGCGAGACCGTGCGCGTGACGGGCAAGGACCGCGACACCCTGCAGGAAGCGATCGCCCTGCTGCGCAAGGATGTCAAGGACCTGCCGCTGGAATTCAACAATTTCCGCGACTGAGCGTCCGGCACCCTGCTCCAGTCCGGCACGGCGCGGCACGGCCTGTTTTCGCACGGTCGTGCTCGCTCGATGGGACAAAAAGCCCTCTCGGGCCACGCCTGCACTGAGGTAGAATGCGGGTTGCGCCGGCACGCCGGTTCCGGCGACGCGCGCCAGGTCGATAGTTCGGTAGTTTAAGGATAGCAATGAAACGTGTTGATGATTTCCGCCTGCGTATGGGCAACAAGGAATACGTGCCCATCATGATCGGCGGAATGGGCGTGGATATTTCGACGTCCGAGCTCGCCCTCGAAGCGGCCCGCCTCGGCGGCATCGGCCACATTTCCGACGCCATGGTGCCGGACGTGTCGGACCGCAAGTTCGATACCAGCTTCGTCAAGGAAAAGACCAAGCTCTACAAGGCCAACATCAACAACATGGACAAGTCGTCCGTGAAATTCGACCTCGACCGCCTGGCCGAGGCGACGCGCCTGCACGTGGGCGCGACCATGGCGGCGAAGAAGGGCGATGGCCTGATCTTCGTGAACTGCATGGAAAAGCTGACCATGAACGCGCCGAAGGAAACGCTGCGCACGCGCCTGTCGGCCGCGCTCGACGCGGGCATCGACGGCATCACCATGTCGGCCGGCCTGCACCTCGGTTCCTTCGAGCTGATCAAGGACCACCCGCGCTTCCGCGATGCCAAGCTGGGCACCATCGTCTCTTCCGTGCGCGCGCTGCAGCTGTTCCTGCGCAAGGTCTCGCGCCTGGACCGCCTGCCCGACTTCCTCGTCGTCGAAGGTCCGCTGGCCGGCGGCCACCTGGGCTTCGGCATCGACGACTGGCAGGACTACGACCTGCACACGATCGTCGACGAACTGCTGGCCTTCATGAAGGCCGAGCAGCTGGACATCCCCCTGATCGCCGCGGGCGGCATCTTCACGGGCAGCGACGCCGTCGGCTTCCTGGAAAAAGGCGTGGCCGGCGTGCAGGTGGCGACCCGCTTCACGATCACCCACGAATGCGGCCTGCCGGACGAGGTCAAGCAGGAATACATCCGTGCCACCGAGGACGACATCATCGTCAACGGCGTGTCGCCGACCGGCTATCCGATGCGCATGCTCAAGCAGACGCCGGCGATCGGCTCCGGCATCCGCCCCGGTTGCGAATCCTACGGCTACCTGCTGGACGCCACCGGCAACTGCGCCTACATCAATTCGTACAACCGCGAAGTGATGGCCAACCCCGGATCGAAGAACATCCAGGTCTTCGACAAGACCTGCCTGTGCACGCACATGCGCAACTTCAATTGCTGGACCTGCGGTTCGACCACCTACCGCCTGAAGGACACGACCCACAAGCTGGCCGACGGCAGCTACCAGATCCTGTCCGCCGAGCACGTGTTCAAGGATTACCAGTTCAGCGTCGACAACCAGATCGCCCTGCCCCCGCGCCAGGACGAAGCGGCGGCCTGAGCCAGGTCGCGGCGATGACGACGGCGTGCTGCGGCACGCCGTTGTTGTTTTCGGATGGAACGCGACGCCACCTTCTGCTGTCCAATGGCAGTTGACCCAGAGGGAGTGCGCGCATGTCCGAGACCGAACACCCGGCCCGGGTCGTCTTCATGACGGACGAGGCCGGCAACATCCTCACCTGGAATGCCGCCTGCGCCGCCCTGTTCGGCCTGGACGCCACCCGCATCCTCGGACGCACCGTCACCACCCTGTTTTCGCCCGCCGGCCGCGATGCCTGGAGCGTGGGCTGGGCCGCACTCATGCGCAACCGGGACGCGCACCGCGATGCCGAGGTCCGCGTCGACCTCGACTGCGCCGGACGGGCCGTGGCCGCCGTCCTGGTGCTGGCACCGCAGCTCGACCGCGACGGCAGCCTGCTCGGCTGGGCCGTGGCCGTCGCCACCGACGGCGACCGCGATGCGTCGGAGATCACGCGGGTGGCGCGCACGCCCCTCTCGTCCATCGTGCACATGTTTCCGGGCACGTTCTACGTCGTCGATCGGGAAGGCCGGCTGGTGTTGTGGAACCGCAATTTCGAGCGCGTGACGGAGCTGACACCGGACGAGCTCGCGGTGACGCGCGTGCCCCAGATGCTGGAACTGCCCCAGCGCCCCACCTGGGCCGATGCGATGCGCCGCGTGTTCGAGGACGGCGGCGAATTCAGTTTCGAACTCGACTACGTGTCCCGCAGCGGGCGCACGACGGCGCTGCTGCTGTCCGGCGCGCGCGTCGACGTCGACGGCAACGACTACCTGTTCGGCATGGGCATCAACATCGATGTGCGGCGCGCTCGCGAACAGCAGTTGCGCCTGCGCGAGCGGGCGCTGCACGCCGCCAGCAACGGCATCCTGATCACCCGCTGCGAAGGCCGGCGCAACCTCATCGAATACGTCAACCCGGCCTTCGAGCGCATCACCGGCTATGCCGCCGGCGACGTCCTCGGCCGCGACCCGCGCCTGATGGGCGCGCCCGGCATGGACGCCGCCGAGCGCGGCGCGCTGCGCGAGGCGATCGTCGCCCACCACAGCGCCCATGTGGTCATGCGCAACCTGCGCAAGAACGGGGAGCTGTACTGGACCGACCTGAGCATCACGCCCGTGCACGACGAGCATGGCGTCGTCACGCACTACATCGGCGTGCTGCTCGACGTCACGGCGACCAAGCTGCGCACGGCCCACCTGGAGCACGAGGTCAACCACGACCCGTTGACGGGACTGGCCAACCGCAACCTGCTGTGGGACCGGCTGGAACAGGCGCTGCACCTGGCCCAGCGCCAGAACGCGCTGGTAGCCACGGTGCTGATCGACCTCGACAAGTTCAAGCTGATCAACGACACCTATGGCCACGAGGCCGGCGACGTGGTGCTGAAGGTGGTGGCGCGGCGCCTGCAGGCCTCGGTGCGCGACAGCGACACGGTGGCGCGCATGTCGGGCGACGAATTCGTGCTGATTTTGGCCAACCAGCCGTCGCTGCGCTTCACGCTGCGCATGGTCGAGCGGCTGCGCCAGAGCTTCGTCATCCCCGTCTCGTTCAACGGCAGGGAGATCCCCGTCGGCGCCAGCGTTGGCGTCGCGCTGTACCCGCACGACGGCGCCACGGCGGCCGAGCTGGTGCGCTCGGCCGACCTGGCCATGTACCACGGCAAGGCCAACGGCCGCAACGACGTCCACTTCTTTTCCAGCGATATGAAGTCCAGCAACGAGGCCAAGCAGCGCATCGAAGTGGCGCTGCGCGAGGCGCTGGACAACGATGAAATGTTCCTGTTGTACCAGCCGCGCATGGCGGTCGCCACCGGCAAGGTCAGCGGCTTCGAGGCGCTGCTGCGCTGGCGCCATCCGGAACAGGGCGTGCTGGCGCCGGCGCGCTTCCTGTCCGAGGCCGAGGAAAGCGGAACCATCGTGCAGATCGGCCAGCAGGTGCTGGACCACGCCTGCGCCTTCGCCGCTTCGCTGCGCGACCAGGGCCATGGCGACGTGCCGGTGACGGTCAACGTATCCTACCGCGAGTACACCCAGCCGGGTTTCCTGGACGGGCTGGCGGAGCGGCTGGCGCGCTGGCAGCTGGCGCCGCACAGCCTGCAGCTGGACCTGCGCATCGACGAACTGATCCGCAACCCGGCGCTGGGGCGCGAGCTGGCCGAGCAGCTGCGCGGACTCGGCGTGGACGTGTCGGTGGATGGCTTCGGCGCCGGCCTGTGCGACCTGGGCTACCTGCAGCAGCTGTCCGCGAGCCAGGTCAAGCTGGCGCACGGCACCGTGCACGCGCTCGCCGACGGCGGCGCGGCGGTGGCCAAGAGCCTGATCGACATCGGGCACAACCTGGACATGGAAGTCGTCGGCGAAGCGGTCGAGACCGAGCCGCAGGCGGCCTTCCTGAAGTCGCACGGCTGCGACCAGGTGCAGGGCACCTGGTTCAGCCAGCCGCTCGAGGAGGAAGAAGCAAGAAAACTGTTGCGCGAACACCAGCCGGCGTAGGGCCGTCCCTCAACCCTCGCTGGTGATGCGCTTGACCAGCGCGCCCAGCACGTCCTCGGCCATGTCGTTCGAGACCTGGCAGGTGCCCGCATTCTCGTGGCCGCCGCCGCCGTATTCGAGCATCAGCGCGCCGATATGCGTGTTCGACGTGCGGTTCAGGATCGACTTGCCGGTCGCGAACACCGTGTTCTGCTGCTTCAGGCCCCACAGCACGTGGATCGAGATGTTCGTTTCCGGGAACAGCGCATAGATGATGAAGCGGTTGCCCGCATAGATCACGGGCTCCTCGCGCAGGTCGAGCACGACCAGGTTGCCGTGCACCCGGGCGCAGCGCCGGATCTGCTCCTTGCACAGCGCATCGTGCTCGAAGTACAGCTTGACCCGCTCCTGCACGTCCGGCAGCGCCATGATCTGGTCGATCGTGTAGTTGCGGCAGGCGTCGATGAGGCTCATCATGAGCTGGTAGTTCGAGATGCGGAAGTCGTGGAAACGTCCCAGGCCCGTGCGCGCATCCATCAGGAAATTGAGCAGGTTCCAGCCCTGCGGCTCGAGCACTTCCTCGCGCGAGAACCGCGCCGCGTCGCCCTTGTCGACGGCATCCATCATGTCGCGCCAGGCGGCCGGGAAGGCGCGCGTGGCGCCGTAGTAGTCGTAGACGACGCGCGCGGCGGACGGGGCGCGCGGATCGATCACGTGGTTCTCGCGGCTGTTGCCGGCGCCGGCGCGCAGGGTCTCGGACGCGTGGTGGTCGAAGGCCAGGTGGGCACCGGCCACGTAGGGCAGATTGGTCGTGATGTCGCCCGCATCAATCGCGATCTTTCCGTCCTGCATGTCCTTCGGATGGACGAACAGGATGTCGTCGATGAGGTCGAGATGCTTGAGCAGGACCGCGCAGACCAGGCCATCGAAGTCGCTGCGGGTGACTAGGCGGTAACGTTTCGGAACGGCAGACATCGGCATACCCCTTTCATGGCGAGAAACAAGGAACGATGGGCTGGCGCGGCCAGGACCTCATCCATCATACGCCGCAAAATTTCCAATTGACAGTCTTTCTATACGGCACTATTTTTTCCGTCCGATGCAGTCCAGGACGCGAATCCTGCAGGCTGTCGCATGGCGCTGGCACGACGGCGCGCACTGCACTAAAGTTGCAACATCCCAATGACAGCAATATGCTTGGGGGATGCGGGCATGCGGTTTCGCCCACCGATCACGCTCTCCACCACGCTCACGCCACCGCTTCATGCCGAACCGTCCCTCTTCCACCCAGCAAACGCTCAGCCACACGCTGTCCTCCGCCTATCGCGCGTTCGACGCCGTGGCGACGTGGGTGACGCAACTGTCCTGGTGGAAGTTTTTCCTGTTCGCCGCGCTGATGCTGATCGCCGGCCAGATCCTGCAGGACGAATTGTTCTCCAGCCACGATGACGACATGGCGCGCGTCGAGCACAATGCCCGCCGCAACGAGCCCAGCATCATCATCGACGACAACGGCATCCGCATCAGCCCGCGCAAGGGGCAGCGCCCCGTCACAATCGATCCCGATGCCGAGGCCGCCAAGGCCGAGCAGGCGGCCAAGGAGGCCGCAGGGCACGCGGCCGAGGTAGAAGGCGCCGTCGACCGCACCCAGGCCGCCCGCGATGCGGCCGAGGCCATGCGCGAGGAAGCGGCGAGCCGTGGGGACGGTGCCACGCCCGCCACCCCGGCCACCCCAGCGGCGCCAGCGACACCGGCCGCCCCGGCGACACCGGCGACACCGGCCACCCCGGCCCGGTCGGCCGACGGCCATCCGGTCGCCAAGACCGTGCGCGGTCCCAACGGCGGCGAAGTCCATATCGACCTGCCGCCGCAGATCGGCGAGGAACTGTCCGATGCGATCGAGGCCGCCGTCGACGATGCGGCCGAAGCCAAGGCGCGCAGCTACCACAAGCAGGCATCGACCTGGTTCACCAGCTTCGTCTGGCTGCTGGTGCTGGCACTGTTCGGCACCAAGGCGCTGGTGGGCGGCAAGAAGCGCGCCGAGGCGGAGATGCAGACGGCGACCGCCGCGGCCGAGCGCGAATCGATGCAGCGCCAGCTGTCCGAGGCGAAGATGCAGGCCATGCAGGCCCAGGTCGAGCCGCACTTCCTGTTCAATACGCTGGCCTCGGTCGAGCACCTGATCGAGACGGACCCGCCGCGCGCCTCGGCCATGCAGCGCACGCTGATCCAGTACCTGCGCGCCGTGATCCCGCAGATGCGCGACGCCAACCTCTCGACGAACCTGGGGCGCGAGCTCGACATGGTCAACGCCTACCTCGACCTGCTCAAGATGCGCATGGAGGAACGCCTGACCGTGACGCTGCGGGTGCCTGCCGGCCTGCGCAGCGCCGCCTTCCCGCCGATGATGCTGCAGTCGATGGTGGAAAACGCGATCAAGCACGGCCTCGAATGCAAGCCCGAGGGCGGCCACCTGGACGTGAATGCGGAGATCGTCGACAGCAAGCTGCGCGTCACCGTCACCGACGACGGCGTCGGTTTCGGCGTCATGCCCAGCAAGGGCACGGGCCTGGGCCTGTCGAACATCCGCGAGCGCCTGAAGCTGCTGCATGGCGAAGCCGGGCAATTGCACATCGCCGCGAACAGCCCCAGCGGCGTCATCGCCACCATCGAAGTCCCCTACCAGCTGGCGGACAAGTAAGCAGCCCGGGTATTGCCTGCCGGCGCATTTCATTGAATAATCGACATAATCCAACCCATCCGATCCGACCATGCCTACCGCAATCATTGCCGATGACGAAAGACTGATGCGCGACCTGCTGCGCACCCGACTGTCCCAGGTATGGCCGGAACTGCAGATCGTGGGCGAGGCCAAGAACGGCGACGAAGCCGTGCAGCTGGTGGCCGAGCTCAAGCCCGACCTCACCTTCCTCGACATCCGCATGCCGGGCAAGACGGGCATGGACGCGGCGCGCGACATCGGCGACGCCAGCCGGGTCGTGTTCGTCACCGCCTACGACGAGTACGCCGTCGAGGCGTTCGAGCGCGGCGCCATCGACTACGTGCTGAAGCCGCCCGAGCCCGAGCGCCTCAAGATCACCGTCGACCGCCTCAAGGAGCGCCTGGCCGCGCCGGCGGCGACCCAGGCGCAGGCGGCGAACGTCAACGACACGGTGACCGCCATGCTGAGCCAGCTGGCCGAGAAGATCGCCGCGCCCAAGCCGAAATACCTGCAGTGGATCCAGGCCAGCATCGGCCAGGACCTGCGCATGATCCCCGTCGAGGAAATCCTGTTCTTCCGGTCGGACGAAAAATATACCTGCGTCCAGACCGAGAAATTCGAAGCGCTGATCCGCAAGCCCGTGCGCGACCTGGCCGAGGAACTGGACCCGGCGCTGTTCTGGCAGATCCACCGCGCCACGCTGGTGAACGTGAATGCCATCGAAGGGGTGACGCGCGACATCCGCGGCCGCCACCTGGTCCTGGTCAAGGGCCGCTCGGAAAAACTCGAAGTCAGCCGCAGCTTCCTGCACCTGTTTAAGCAAATGTAAGTGGCTGCCGCGGCGCCCGGCACGATTGTCGGGCGTCAAGCCAGCCGTCCTGCGCAGCGCGTAAGGTAATGCCTGATCCCGACAGGGTCGCCTTCCCATGAACCGACCGCGCCGCCCCCGCTCCTCCGGCTGGCCCGCATCCCGCTCCCCAGCACCGCGCCGCCTGCCCCGCACGGCCATGCTCGCAACCGGTGTTGCCCTGGGATTCGCCGCCGGCCGCCTGCTGGGCCGGCGCCGACGCCAGGAGCCCCATACCGTGCCGGCCAGCCGCCAGTTCCTCAACCATGCCAGCGAAGCCATCATCTCGGCCGACCTGTCCAACATCATCGTCATGGCCAACCCGGCCGCCGCCCAGTTGTTCGACACCAGCGTCGAACAGATGGTCGGCAGTCCGCTGGGCCGCTATATCGAGGCGCCCGCCGACCTGATCCAGGAGCCGGCCGACTTCTTCCGCGCCGGCAGCGGCCGCGCGGGGCGCCGCTCCACCGACTATGCCGTCACCGGCAAGCGCAGCGACGGCCGCCGCTTCCCCATCGAAGGCTCCGTTTCGCGCGCCAACGAAGGGGCGCCGTTCTATACGGTGGTCATGCGCGACGTCTCGGAGCGGCGCCGCGTGCAGGACAAGCTGAGCCAGTCGCACGACCAGCTGCGCCAGCTCTCGGCCGCGCTGCAGACGATCCGCGAGGAGGAGCGCACGCACATCGCGCGCGAGCTGCACGACGACCTGGGCCAGCTGCTGGCCTCGCTGCGCATGGACCTGACGCTGCTGCAGCAATCGCCCGACGCCACCCCGGCCGGCCTGCGCCTGATGCAGGGCATGGAAGCGAACCTGCTCACCGCCATCACCTCGCTGCGCCGCATCGCCAGCAACCTGCGCCCGCGCGCCCTCGACGAGGGCGGCCTGTTCTTCGCGCTGCAGGGCCTGCGCGACGACTTCGTCGAGCGCCATGCGATTCCCTGCACGCTGCTGGCCGACGAGGCCGAGCTGCGCCTGGACGATGCCGCCAGCACGGCGATCTTCCGCATCGTCCAGGAAGCGCTGACCAACATCGCCCGCCACGCCGAGGCCACCAGCGTGACGATGAATTTGTTCCGGCTGAACGATGAACTCCTGATCACGATCCGCGACGATGGCCGCGGCATCCGCCCGGAAGACATGGAAAAGGCCGAGTCGCTGGGCCTGATCGGCATGCGCGAGCGGGTCTGGGCCATGCACGGCGATATCACCATCGGTGCCGACGAACCGGTCGGCACCCGGATCGACATCGTGCTGCCCGTGGCTGGTCACCTGGCATAAGGCGATGGCGCAAGCGGCAAAAAGACAATAGTATGTGGTGTAATAGCAACGTTTCGTTTTGTCATCAAAACGACATACTGCTCCGATAAGATGCCCCCCGATCACTGAGGTCGTTCCAAAAAGGAAAGACCCCCTGACTCGAACGACATCTAATTGGAGAATCCTGAATGCAAGCCAAACGCCTGGTTGCCGCCCTGGTAGCCGCTACCCCGCTGTTCGCCGCCGCCCAATCCAACGTGACCCTGTACGGTATCCTGGACGCTGCCATCTCGTCCCAGGACACCGGCGGTCCGGAAGGCCGCACCACCGTGGTCAACTCGGGCAACCAGTCGAGCAGCCGCTTCGGCTTCAAAGGCTCGGAAGACCTGGGCAATGGCCTGAAAGCCATCTTCAACCTGGAAGCCGGCGCCTCGATCGATACCGGCGCCGCCGACTCGAACCTGTTCCAGCGCCGCGCAGTGGTGGGCCTGGAAGGCGACTTCGGCGCCATCACCCTGGGCCGCGAATACTCGCCGATCGCCTCGGTCGCCGCTGCCACCGACGCCTTCGGCCAGGGCTTCTACGGCTCGAACCTGTCGGCGTTCACCACGAACCGCCTGACCCGCCGCATGAACAACTCGGTGAGCTACAAGAGCGCATCGTTCGGCGGCCTGAAGCTGCTGGCCGCCTACGCCGCCGGCGAAGCCAAGACCGCAACTACCCCGAACGTGCCGAACGGCGACCTGAAAGGCGTCGGCCTGGAATACACGCTGGGCGGCCTGTACGTTGGCGGTGCTTACCACACCATCAAGCGCCTGGCGACCGACGATGACAAGGAATCGACGATCGGCGCCGCCTACAAGTTCGACCAACTGGGCGGCTTCGAACTGAAAGGCAACTGGATGCAGGCCGACCGCGCCGGCACCCCGGCCAAGTACAAGCAGTACAACCTGGGCGGCTCGATGCCGTTCGGCATGCACCGCGTGTACGCCAACTTCCAGCAGCAGAAACAAGGCGACGCCAAGGGCAACACCTGGGCACTGGCCTACACCTACTCGCTGTCGAAGCGTACCAACCTGTACGCGTCGTACGCCGACCTGGACAACAACCGCATCAGCGTGTTCGGCCTGACCTCGTCGTCGGTCACCATCGCTCCGCCGGCCACCTCGCTGGGCGCGGATCCGAAAGTGCTGTCGCTGGGCGTCCGTCACACCTTCTAATCGGGTGACCATGTGGTGGGGTGATTGATGCCGGGGGCATCAATCACGATGCCCACCCTGCGAAAAACGGCGGTGAGGGAGCAATCCCCACCGCCGTTTTCAATTAACGCCTCACAATTCACGTAGGGTGGGCACCACGTGCCACCGATGCCACGCCCGCTATTTCAAGCGGCAGGTCAGCACCCACACCGTATCCCAGCGCGCCACGCGGATCTCGCGCGCCACGTTCGCCAGCCGCTTCTTGAGGCTGCTGTCGGTCGGGTAGTTCTTCGGCAGCTCGATGCGCTCGCCGTCCGGGGTGTTCACGATCTGCCAGGTATTGCCCTGGGCATCGGTGCGCGCCACGGGCAGGCTCATGCCTTCGATGTAGTTTTCGTCCAGTACGATCAGCAGCACGTCCTTGCCCAGGCGCTTGCGCAGCGTCGCCAGCAGCTGCTCCTGGTGCGCGCGCGTCAGGTGCGACCACCAGAAACCCGTGAACACGGCCTTCACGGGATCGACGCCGTCCGGCACCAGGTCGGCCGGCAGGTCCAGCGCGTCGGCCTGCACGAAAGTGACGAGGTCCTCGTCCAGGCCGCGCTCGCGGGCCTGTTCCAGCATCGCCGGCTCGCTGTCGACGGCGATCACGTGGCCGGCCACGTCGGCCAGGATCTCCGTGAAGCGGCCCGTGCCGCAGGCCAGTTCCAGCACCGTCATGCCTTCCACCAGGCCGGCGACGCCGTCGGCCACTTCCTCGATGTCTTCGCTGCGCTCCTCGTCTTCCTCGATGGCGTCGTAGTCCGCCGCGATGGCGGCGTAGTAGCGGGCGACGGCGTCGCGGTCCTTGTCGGTCGAATCAGTCATTGCTTGCTTCTTTATAGCTCATAGGTTTCGCTGCTGCCGCGCATCGCGGCCTCGACCATCTTGCGGTTGAGGGTCGGTGCCAGCAGCTCGATGAAGGTGTACACATAGCTGCGCAGGTAGGCGCCATGCTTGACGGCCACGCGCGAGACGTTCATGCCGAACAGCTGGCCCACGGGGATCGCGCGCAGGTTGCGGTCGCGCTCCGGGTCGAAGGCCATGCCGGCGATGATGCCGACGCCCATGCCCAGCTCCACATAGGTCTTGATGACGTCGGCGTCGATCGCTTCCAGCAGCACGTCCGGCTTCAGGTGGCGCAGCTCGAAGGCGTGATCCACCTTGCTGCGGCCGGCGAAGGCGGCATCGTACGTGATCAGCGGGTATTCCGCGATCTCTTCCAGCGAAATCGCCTTCGAACGGGTCAGCGGATGCTCGTGCGGCACCACCAGCACGTGCTCCCACTGGTAGCACGGCAGCGTGATCAGGCCGTCGACGGCGGCGATCGACTCGGTCGCGATGGCCAGGTCGGCCTGGTCGTTCTTGACCATGTCGGCGATCTGGCGCGGATTGCCCTGCAGCAGCGACAGGCGCACCTTGGGAAAGCGCTGCATGAAGCCCTGCACCACCTTCGGCAGCATGTAGCGCGCCTGCGTGTGGGTGGTGGCGATGGTGAAGCTGCCGCTGTCCTGGGCCGCGTATTCCTTGCCGATGCGCTTGAGGCTGTCGATCTCCTGCATGATCAGCTCGACCGAGTTCAGCACCAGGCGGCCCGGTTCCGTCAGTCCGCGGATGCGCTTGCCGTGGCGCGTGAAGATGTCGACGCCGAGCTCTTCCTCCAGCTCGATGATGGCCTTGGAGACGCCCGGTTGCGACGTGAACAGCGCCTTGGCGGCGTCGGTCAGGTTGAAATTCTGGCGGACCGCTTCACGTACGAAGCGTAATTGGTGAAGGTTCATTTTGTCTGGTTATCAATCCCTGACCAGCATTTTACAAGCTTGCTTATGCCGCAGGCTCATATAAGCAAATAAATTCTCGGTAGTTTGGAATAAAGCGTCATTTTATTAATATTCCAGGTAGTTTGGGTCAGGACTTGGCCCGCCCCCACAGGAACGCCCCCAGGAATCGCCATGTATCGCTACGACCAGTACGACCACCTCATCGTCCGCGAACGCATCGCCCAGTACCGTGACCAGGTACGGCGCCGCCTCGCCGACGAACTGACGGAAGAAGAATTCCTCCCGCTGCGCCTGCAGAACGGCCTGTACCTGCAGCGCCATGCCTACATGCTGCGCATCGCGGTGCCGTACGGCCTGCTGTCGACGGCGCAGATGCGCATGTTCGCCCACATCGCCCGCACCTACGACCGTGGCTACGGCCACTTCACCACGCGCCAGAACATCCAGTTCAACTGGATCGAACTGGAACAGACCCCGGACATCCTGACGGACCTGGCCTCCGTCGAGATGCATGCGATCCAGACTTCGGGCAATTGCATCCGCAACATCACGACCGACGAATACGCGGGCACCGCGGCCGACGAGCTCGTCGACCCGCGCCCGTTCGCCGAGATCCTGCGCCAGTGGAGCACCTTCCACCCCGAGTTCATCGCGCTGCCGCGCAAGTTCAAGATCGCCATCAACGGTGCCGTCGAGGACCGCGCCGCCATCGCCGTGCACGACATCGGCCTGACCGCCGTGCGCAATGCGGCGGGCGAAGTCGGCTTCAAGTTCATGGTCGGAGGCGGCATGGGCCGTACCCCGATCCTGGGCAGCGTCATCAACGAGTTCGTCCATTGGACCGACCTGCTGACCTACACGGAAGCCGTGATGCGCGTGTACAACCAGTTCGGCCGCCGCGACAACAAGTACAAGGCCCGCATCAAGATCCTCGTGAAGGCCGTGGGCGCCGAGGAATTCGCGCGCATGGTCGAGCAGGAGTTCGCCGACCTCAAGGGCGGCCCGGAAACGCTGACCAGGGAAGAACTGGACCGCGTGGCCGTCTGGTTCAATCCGAAGCCCTATCGAACGCTGGCCGCCGTCGATCCGCTGGCGGACCACGCGGGCGACCGCGCCTTCGCCAACTGGCTGCAGCGCAACGTCAAGCCGCACAAGGTGCCGGGCTATGCCTCGGTCGTGCTGTCGCTGAAGAAGACGGGCGTGCCGCCGGGCGATGCCTCGGCCGACCAGATGGACGTCGTCGCCGACCTGGCCGACCGCTACAGCTTCGGCGAACTGCGCGTGACGCACGAGCAGAACCTCGTGCTGGCCGACGTCGAGCAGTCGCAGCTGTACGAGGTGTGGCAGCAGGCCAGGGCGCACGGCATGGCCACGCCGAACATCGGCCTCTTGACCGACATCATTTCCTGCCCGGGCGGCGATTACTGCTCGCTGGCCAACGCGAAATCGATCCCGATCGCGGCCGCCATCGCCCAGCGCTTCGACGACCTCGACTACCAGCACGACATCGGCGACATCGAGCTGAACATCTCCGGCTGCATCAACGCCTGCGGCCACCACCACGTGGGCCACATCGGCATCCTCGGCGTCGACAAGGACGGTGCCGAGTGGTACCAGGTGTCGATCGGCGGCGCCCAGGGCAACCAGTCGGCCATCGGCAAGATCATCGGCCCCTCGTTCTCGGCGCCGCAGATGCCGGAAGTCGTGCAGCGCCTGCTCGACGTCTATGTGCGCGAACGCGTCGAGGGCGAGCGCTTCGTCGACGTGGCGCAGCGCCTGGGCATCGCGCCGTTCAAGGAACACGTGTACGCCACGCCGATCGTGGCCGCAGCAACCGCCGGAGAAGAGCAGCATGCTTAATCAGCACCCCCACATCATCAAGGGCCGCGACGTGGTCGCCGACGACTGGAGCGTCCTGACCCTCGACGAGGGCCAGGCGCCCGACACCGTCGACGTCCCGGCCGGCAAGATCATCGTTCCCCTCGCCGTGTGGCAAGCCCAGCGCGAGCAATTGCTGCAGCGCGCCGACATCGGCATCTGGTTCGCGCCGGACGAGCTGGCCCACACGGTCAAGGACGACCTCGGCCGCTTCGGCGTGGTCGCCGTCGACTTCCCGAAATTCACGGACGGCCGCGGCTATTCGATCGCCTACAACCTGCGGCGTCGTTTGGGGTATCAGGGCGAGCTGCGCGCCATCGGCGACGTGCTGCGCGACCAGCTGTTCCAGATGCAGCGCTGCGGCTTCGACGCCTACGCCACGCGCCCGGACCGCGACATCCACGAGGCACTCAAGGGCCTGACCGTGTTCTCGCAGACCTACCAGGCGTCCGTCGACACGCCGCTGCCCCTGTTCCGCCGGGCCCACCGCGGTGTCGGGCCGAGCGGCGCCCAGGACCAGCCATGAGCGACCTGAACGCGCGCGTGGCCGCGACCCGCGCCATCCTGGAACGCATCGCCGCCGAGTTCTCGCCCGCCACCTTCGCCTCCAGCCTGGCCGCCGAGGACATGGTCCTGACGGACCTGATCCTGAAGGCGGGCCTGCCGATCTCCATCTTTTCGCTGGAGACGGGCCGCCTGCACGCGGAAACGCTGGCCGTGCTGGACAAGGTCAAGGAACGCTACGGCCACGAGATCGCCCTGTACCGCCCGCAGGCGGCGCTGGTCGACGAGTACGTCGGCAAGAACGGCCTGAACGCCTTCTACGACAGCGTCGAGCTGCGCAAGGGCTGCTGCTACGTGCGCAAGGTCGAGCCTCTGGGCCGCGCCCTGGCGGGCAAGAAAGCCTGGATCACGGGCCAGCGCCGCGCCCAGTCGAGCACGCGCGCCGAGCTGGCCGTGCAGGAACACGACGCCGCCCACGGCATGGAGAAATTCAATCCGCTGGCCGACTGGTCCGAAGAAGACGTGTGGAACTACATCCGCGCCGAAGGCGTGCCCTACAACGCCCTGCACGACCGCGGCTATCCATCGATCGGCTGCGAGCCCTGCACCCGCGCGGTCCAGCCGGGCGAGGACGTGCGCGCCGGTCGCTGGTGGTGGGAAAACCCGGAATCGAAGGAATGCGGACTGCACCTCGTGGACGGCAAACTCATCCGTATCAAATCCGTGGCCGCCTGACGCGGCCGCACACAGACAGGCAAGCCCCATGACGACTATCACTGACAACCCGGATACGCTGCGCGACGACAAAATAAGCAAGGTCAACGCGCGCCACCTCGACGCCCTGGAATCGGAAGCGATCCACATCCTGCGCGAGGTGGCGGCCGAATGCACGAATCCGGCGCTGCTGTTCTCGGGCGGCAAGGACTCGGTGGTGCTGCTGCGCCTCGCCGAGAAGGCCTTCCGCCCCGGCAAATTCCCCTTTCCCCTCGTGCACATCGACACGGGCCACAACTTCGACGAAGTCATCGCCTTCCGCGACGCCCGCGTGGCCGAGCTGGGCGAGCGCCTGATCGTGGGCTCGGTCGAGGAATCGATCAAGAAGGGCACCGTACGCCTGCGCAATCCGCAGACGGACTCGCGCAATGCCGCGCAAGCCGTCACGCTGCTGGAGACCATCGCCGAGTACGGCTTCGACGCCTGCATCGGCGGCGCCCGCCGCGACGAGGAAAAGGCCCGCGCCAAGGAGCGCATCTTCTCGTTCCGCGACGAATTCGGCCAGTGGGACCCGAAGGCCCAGCGTCCCGAGCTGTGGGACTTGTATAACACCCGCGTGCACCCGGGCGAGAACATGCGCGTGTTCCCCATCTCGAACTGGACCGAGCTGGACGTGTGGCAGTACATCGCCCGCGAAAAGCTGGCCCTGCCCTCGATTTATTTCGCCCACCAGCGCGACGTCATCCCCCGCAACGGCCTGCTGGTGCCGCTGACCCCGCTGACCCCGGCGCGCGAGGGCGAGCAGGTCGAGACGCAGACCGTGCGCTTCCGTACCGTGGGCGACATCTCCTGCACCTGTCCGGTGGCCTCGGATGCATCGACCGTCGGCGCGATCATCGCCGAGACGGCGATCACGCAGGTGACGGAACGCGGCGCGACCCGGATGGACGACCAGACCTCGGAAGCGTCGATGGAAAAACGCAAGAAGCAAGGATATTTCTGATGAACGCACTGACCGAACAACTCGACGACCAGCACGACGGCCAGGCCGGCCTGCTGCGCTTCATCACCGCCGGTTCCGTCGACGACGGCAAGAGCACGCTGATCGGCCGCCTGCTGTACGACAGCAAGGGCATCTTCGCCGACCAGCTGGCCGCCGTGTCGCGCTCCAGGCACAAGCGCACCGTGGGCGACACCATCGACCTGTCGCTGCTGACGGACGGCCTGGAAGCGGAGCGCGAACAGGGCATCACGATCGACGTCGCCTACCGCTACTTCGCCACGCCCAAGCGCAAGTTCATCATCGCCGACACGCCGGGCCACGAGCAGTACACCCGCAACATGGTGACGGGCGCGTCGACGGCGGATGCCGTCATCATCCTCGTCGACGTGTCGAAAGTAAAACTGGGCGATGACGGCTCGGTGGAACTGCTGACGCAGACGAAACGCCACTCGACCATCGCCAGGCTGCTGCAGATCGAACACGTGATCGTGGCCGTCAACAAGATGGACCTGGTGAACTACGACCGCGGCGTGTACGACCGCATCGTGGCCGCCTACGGCGCCTTCGCGCAGAGCCTGGGCCTGAAGGACATCACGGCGATCCCGCTGTCGGCGCTGGCCGGCGACAACGTCGTCGAGCACGGCGGCAACATGCCCTGGTACGAAGGCCCGACGCTGATCGAACTGCTCGAAGGCCTGTCGGTCTACGACGAAGCCCATGCGGCCCCGTTCCGCTTCCCCGTGCAGCTGGTGGCGCGCCACAACGGCCACGAAGCCAACGACTTCCGCGGCTACATGGGCCGCGTGGAATCGGGCAAGGTCGCCGTCGGCGACAAGCTCGTCGTCCAGCCGTCGGGCCACGGCGCCACCGTCAAGGAGATCCTGACCTTCGACGGTCCGCTGCAGCAGGCCGTCGCCGGCCAGTCGATCACGCTGCTGCTGGACGAGTACGTGGACATCTCGCGCGGCGACGTGCTCGCGGGAGCGGCCCAGCCGGCCACGCTGCTCAAGCAGGTGGAGGCCGACGTGTGCTGGATGGCCGACGAGCCGCTCGACCTGCGCCGCAAGTACTGGATCAAGCACGGCACGCGCCAGACCATGGCCAAGGTGACGGGCGTCGACAGCATCCTGGACGTCAATACCCAGCAGCGCCGCGCGCCGGACAATGCGGCGGAAGGGCTCAAGCTGAACGACATCGCGCGCATCCGGCTCACCGTCCAGCAGCCGCTGGCGGCCGACGCCTACGACGCCATCCGCGCCACCGGGGCCTTCATCCTCATCGACGAAGTTACCCACCAGACCGTTGCAGCCGGTATGATTCGGCTTTGACGCAATCGAACGAAGGGGATGTATGTCGGCGCTGGGGAAAGTGTATTTGATCGGAGCCGGACCCGGCGCGGCTGACCTCATCACCGTACGCGGCGCGCGCCTGCTCGCCGAGGCCGAGGTCGTGCTGTACGACGCCCTCGTCACGCCCGAGATGCTGGCGCTGTGCCCGCAGGCCGAGCTGATCTCGGTGGGCAAGCGCTCCGGCCAGCGCTCGACGGCGCAGGCCGTCATCAACCAGCAGCTGGTCGATTGCGCGCGCCGCTACGCGCGCGTGGTGCGCCTGAAGGGCGGCGACCCGATGCTGTTCGGCCGCGCCGACGAGGAATTGCGCGCGCTGGAAGCGGAAGGCATCGCCGTCGACATCGTCCCCGGCATCACCACGGCCGTCGCCGCGGCGGCCGCCACCCGCCAGCCGCTCACCAAGCGCGGCGTGGCGCGCAGCGTCGCCTTCTTCACGTCCAGTACCGCGCCCGACCAGCCGGACCACCCTGCCCTGCCCGAAACCGACACCCTGGTGCAGTACATGGGCGGCCGCGAAGCCGCCGCCACCGCCGAGCGCCTGCTGGCCGAAGGCCGCCGCCCCGACCTGCCCGTCGTCGTGGTCGAGAACTGCAGCCGCCCGGACCAGCGCATCCTGCGCCTGACGCTGTCCACCCTGGCCCACGGCCTCGAGATGGCGCACGGCCCCGTGCTGGTGATGATCGGCGAAGCCTTGCAGCGACGGCCGCAACAGCTGTCGGATTGACCAGCCCAGCTGCGCAATCCGTCACCCCTGCGAAGGCAGGGGCCCAATTTCTTGCATGAGGCACCCTGCGCGGCGACGGCATCCGTATCACGCCCAGGGCGTGAACTCGATCCCGTTCTGGATGCTGCCGATCACCTGCGCCTGGTTCTCCGCACTTTCACTGAATTCGACGAGCACGTCGGCACGGCTGGCGCGGTGCATTGCGTCGACCCAGAAATCGTAGCCCGCCGCATCGGGAGTACGGTGCAGCACGTTCTGGTAGAGGGCGTCCACGAACTGCGCATCGCTCGCGTTCGCGCCGTACAAGCCGACGAATTCGGCGCTGGTGACGAAGGCCTGCGCCACCTGGTGCAGGTCGTTGCCCTTGTCGAGCGAATCGATCCAGTATCCCAGTCCCGCCTTGTCCGGCGTACGGTTGAAGGCGGCCTGGTACAGGCGATAGGCTTCGCCGGCATCGCCCTGAATGTCCAGCGCCACCGTCTTGTCGCTGAACTGGACGCGCTCGACATTGGTCAGCGTGGTCGTGGCGCTGCCGTCGAGGGCCTTGACCACGAAGCTGCCACCGCTCTTGCCGACCGTATAGGCCGAGGCCTTGCCGCCATAAACGACGGTGTCCAGGCCTTCCATGCCGTTCAGCGTCATGGTGCCCGTCGGCGCCGCCAGCTTGTCGGCGCCGACGGAACCGACGACCTTGGACGGCGACGTGCCGGCAGATGTGCTGGACCCGCTGCCGACGGGCGTGCTGGGTGTCGGCGTGCTGGGTGTCGGCGTGCTCGGTGCCGGGGTGCTGACCGCCGGCGCGGGCGCCGTCGTCACCGGGGTGCCGGGCGTGGCGACGGGCTTCGTTGCAACGGGCGCCGAGACGTCGCTCGTGCCGCCGCTCTGGCCGGCGCCGCCGGTTGCCGTGTTCGCGCTGCCGGGCAGCACGCGCACTTCGATGCTGGCATGGCCATCGTCACCCGTGTCGACCCACGCGGCCGCGAAGCCGCCGCCGGGCAGCGCCGTCACGTCCGGGCTGGTCTGCTCGCCGGCGCGCAGCTGGTTCAGCGAGAACTCTTCCAGGTCGATCGCGCTGCCGTCGGCGCCGAAGCGGCGGCCGTAGATGCCGTTGCCGGCGCCGTCGTCGCCCTGCCAGGCGACCAGGAAGCCGCCGTCGGACAGCGCCGTGACGGCGGCATCATAGCGGCCGCCGCCCGATGCCACGTTGGCCTGCACCATGCCGTCCAATGGACGGCCGGCGGCGTCGAAGCGCTGGAAGAAGATGTCGCTGATCGAGAAGCCGCGCTGGTCGTTGTAATAGCTGTCCCAGGCCACGACGAAGCCGCCGCCGGCCAGCACCGTCACGTGCGGCAGCGGGGCCACCGTGGTGTAGCTGGCCGCATAGCCGTCGCCGCTGGCCAGGAAGGCGGCGCCGCCCTTCAGCGCCGCGTATACGTTACCGTCGTTCATCTCGCCCCAGGACACGACCCAGCCGCCGTTCGGCAGCGCCGCGATGCTCGGGCTGTTGGCCGAGGCCAGCATGCCGATGTCCTGCTGCGCGCCGATGAGGGCGCCGTCACGGCCGACCTGCTGCACGTGCACGATGCCGCCGCTGCGCCAGGCCAGCGCGACGCTGCCGTCGGACAAGGCGGTCAGCGCCGGCATGGCGGCGTCGCCCGCCGCCCCGGCATCGACCACGCGCTCGGCGCCGGCCGTGCCGTTGGCTTCCACCACGCGGTAGGCGATCTTGTCCACGCCGCCGGTGGTCACCGCATAGGCCACGACGAAGCGGCCGCCCGCCAGCGCGGCCACGGCCGGCTGGCCCTCGATGCTGGCGTCGCCGTCCGGGGTCAGCGCGAAGGCGCTGCCCAGCGCCGTGCCGCCGGCATCGCGCAGCTGCGCCCACAGGCCGTAGCCGGCGCCGCCGGCCGCCTTGTCAACGCCCTGCCAGACGGCGACGAAGCCGCCCGTCGACAGGGTCGCCAGGGCCGGGCTGGCGCTGTAGCTGCCGCTCGCGGCGCCCAGCTTGGATTCGTTGGACAGGCCCGGGAGCGAATCCGTATTGCCGTCCTTGATCGTGTAGTTCAGCGTGCGCGTCACGCCGGACGTGCTGTTGAACGGCTTGCCGGTGGCGGCATCGATCTGGTAGCGGTCGTAGTAGTGGATGGTCACCGACGCGGCCAGGCCCGTCTCCGGGATCCGGGCCGGATCGGCCACCACGAGGCGCGCGCTGGTGTCGGTCAGGGGATCGTAGGCGATCGAGAACAGGCCGGACACGGACTGGCTGTCGATCACCCAGCGTCCGCCGACCTGGGAGCCCGTGTCGACCGGGGACAGCACGTCGACCACGTTGCCCGCCGCCATCGTCGAGAACACGGTGTCGTTCGCACCCTGCAGGCCGACCGGCTGGGTGTCGGGCACGACCGTGGCATCCTCCGCGACGATGCTGCCGTCGGCCAGCTTGTAGCGCGCCGTGAAGCCGTCCGGGGTCACCGAATCACCGCTCTGCTTGTCCTGGAAACGCCATAGCGTGCCGGCGGCGGCGACATAGGCGCCCTCGCCGTCGACGGGAATCGTGTACGTGGTCCAGGTCTTGCCGGCGTCGACACTGTATTGCAGGTCGCCGCGCGCGGTGTGCTGGCCCAGCAGGCTGGACGCGTCGAAGGCGACTTGGAGCACGTTCAAGTTCGCGCCGCCTGTCGCCATGGAAGTTCCGGCATAACTCCAGGCATAGCTGGTCGAGCCCGGACGGACGTAGAAGAGAGACGAAGGGGTAGGCATGGGATGGTCGTTCGCAAAGGCGCTGGCGGCGGCGCGGGCGCGCTGCCGCATGGATGAACACCATGATTCCCTACGGAAACTGCAAATGCAACAGAGAAATTACTTTTCGTACGGCAATATCACTAAAAACCAACGAAACATTTCTGCGAGTTCAACTGTATTGGCAACTAAAAATGCATCGGATGCAACACAGTTAATGAACAAAGCAGACGATCCGGCCAGCCCAGGGAGGGCTGGCCACGCGGGATCAGGCGGCAGCGGCGCTGCAGTAGGCGGCCATGGCGGCCAGCACGGAGGGGTCTTCGCCGACAGCGGGGACGGTGGTGAAACGGATGGCAGGATGGGTGGCGCGCAGCGCGTCGACCAGTTCCGGCAGGTCGCGCAGCAAATGCCCGCCCTGCCCCAGGAACACGGGCACGATGGTGACCTGGCGCACGCCGGCGGGAAGCTGCGCGACCACGTCGGGCAGGCTCGGCGTCATCAGTTCGAGGAAGGCCAGCGCGACGGTGCAATCGGGGCGCTGCGCGGCCGTCAGTTCGCGCAGGCGCTGGAACGGCGCCGCCCAGCCCGGCGCGCGGGCGCCGTGCGCGAACAGCACCAGCGCCTTGTCCTTGTCCTTGTCCTTGTCCTTGTCTTTGTTCTGGTCCATGGTGGTCTCCATCAATGCCGCTCCACCCATCGTAGCGCGCCGATCGCCAGCAGCAGGAACAGCAGGCTCGGCGCCACGGCCGTCAGGAAGGCCGGCCAGGTCGACAGCATGCCGATGTGCGAGAACAGCGCGTTGATGAGCAGGAAGCTCACGCCGATCATGATGCCGACGAAGATCTTGAGGCTGATCCCGCCGCTGCGCGTGTGCAGGTAGCCGAACGGCAGCGCCAGCGCCATCAGCACGAAGATCGACAGCGGGTCGACCAGCTTCTTCCAGAACGCGATCTTGAAGCGTTCCGTCTCCTGGCGGTTCTCGGCCAGGTGGCGCGTGTACACGGCCAGTTCGTTGGCCGACATGCGTTCCGGATCCGAGCGCGACACCGACAGGATCTTCGGCGTGATCTCCGAGACCAGGTCGAGGTAGGCCACCTTGCGGGTGGCGACGGCCGACGTGTCCTGGCCGAAGGTGTTCTGGATGCTCTGGCCGCGCGGGGCCGGCGCGCCCGGCACCGGCAGCGTGCGGCTGTTGGTGAACAGCGTCTCGGTGACGTCCTCCAGGCGCCAGGTGCCGTTGCCACTGAAGGTGGCGCCGGCCGCCGTGATCAGGGCGCGCATGCGCATATTGGTGTCGAACTCGTACAGGCGCACGTCGACCAGGCGGCCGTCCGGACGGATCTGGCGCGCGTTGAAGAAGCGCGATCCCGTCACGGGGCCGCGCGGGCCGCCGCTGTGCACGGTGTCCTTGGTCCACATGCCGGAACGGAATTCGGCCGACAGCGTGGCGCCCTTGGCGGACAGGCGCACGCGCTCGGCCAGCGGCGCCGTGCGCGGCGTGATCAGTTCGCCGAAGATGAAGGTGATGACGACGAACATGACGCCGATCTTCGCCAGCATGGCAGCCGCCATGCGGGTCGACATCGAGGACGCGCGCATGATCGTGAATTCCGAACTCTGGGCGAACTGCGCCAGCGTATAGATGGTGCCGATCAGCGCGGCCACCGGCATCACCTCGTACACGTGGCCGGGCACCAGCAGCAGCACGTACAGGACCGCGTGCTGCATCATGTAGCCGCCCTTGCCCACCGCGGGCAGCTCGCTGGTCAGGTCCATGAAGGCGATCAGGCCCAGCAGCGCGACCAGCACGAACACCACGGCCTGCGAGATATTGACCAGGAAATAGCGTTGCAGGATCTTCATTGCACGCCCTCCTGCACCGCGCCGCTGGACAGCAGGCGCCGGCGCTTGTAGGCGCTCCACAAGGTGGCCGGATGCCAGCGGTGGTTGACGTTCAGGCGCCACGCGAACAGCACGATCACGGTCACCAGGGCGAACAGGTGCAAGGGCCACCAGGCCATCGCCAACGACAGTTTTTCCTGCTTGACGCTGTTCTCGAACAGCTTGGTCAGGTTGTTATAGGTGAAGAAGATCAGCAAGGCGAGGATCAGGTTGGCGGAACTGCCGGCACGCGGGTTGACGAAGCCGAGCGGGATGGCGAGCAGCATCAGCACGACGCAGCTGAGGGGTGCCGAGACGCGGTAGACCAGTTCGGCGTCGGCGAAGCGGTTGTCCTTGGCGGCCAGCAGCAAGGCCGTCGGCATCGCGGCGGCGGGCGTATCGGCGTCCAGCGTCGCCGGCACCGAGCTGTTCACGCGCATGCGGTAGCGCTCGAATTCCATCGACTGGAAATCGGCCTGGCCGGGCTGGCCCAGGTAGCGCCGGCCATTGCTGAGGACCAGGTATTGCCCGCCCTTGCCGTCCGGCTCGATCACGCCTTCCTTGGCGACGACGACGGAATTGCCGTTCTGCTCGACGCTGTTGACGAACACGTTCTGCACGACGGTGGAACCGCCCGTGCTGCCCTCGACGAAGAACACGCGGTTGGCCGAGGTCGATTCGCGGAACTGGCCCGGCGCGACGCGCTTCAAGTCCTCGCGCTTCTCGAAACGCTGGATGTATTCCACGCTCTTGCTCTTGGCCCAGGGCGTGGCGTAGAACGTCAGCAGGCCGACTGCCACCACGACCGGCAGGCCGGCCGTCAGCACGGGCGCGATCCAGCGCGCCAGCGACTGGCCGGTGGCGAACCACACCACCATTTCCGAATCGCGGTAGCTGCGCGTGATGGTCGCGATCACGGCGATAAAGCTGGTCAGGATGAGGATGGTTGGCAGATAATTCAGCACGGAAAAACCGATCAGCGCCAGCACGTCGCTCGATGCGACCTTGCCGCCTGCGGCCTTGCCGAGGATGGAGATCAGGGTCCAGGTGACGAAGATCGAGAACAGGACGGTGAAGGTGGCGCCGGCCACGCTGGCCAATTCACGCTGTAGGGCGCGTCGGAAAATCATTCGATAGTTATAATTGCAGGTTAGGCAGTACGCGTCGCAAACACGAAACGGAGAATCAAATGGACTTTAGCATAAAAGCATTCGACACAAAAAACACGCTGGCCGCAGCCAAATCGGGCTGCGTCGCAGTCGCGGTGTACGAAAACAAGAAACTGTCGGAGGCAGCGAAAGCCCTCGATGCGAGCGGCGCGATTGCCGCCGCCGTCAAGTCGGGTGACATCTCCGGCAAACCCGGCTCGACCCTGCTGCTGCGCGGCGTGGCCGGCGTGAGCGCGGCGCGCGTGCTGCTGGTCGGCATGGGCGCCGATGACGTCGCGACCGAGAAAACCCTGTCCACTGCCGTGTCCGCTACGCTGAAGGTCTTCGCCTCGCTGGGCGCGCAGGATGCCATTATCGCATTCCCGCTGGAGAATGTGAAAGGCCGCGACGTGGCCTGGGGCGTGCGCGCCATCGTGGTCGCCGCCAACGAGGCCGAGTTCCGTACCGACGGCCAGAAGAGCAAGAAGGATCCCGTCGTCGCCGGCGTGCGCAAGCTGGCCATCGCCGTCTCCGTGTCGACGCCGCAGCTGAAGACCGCGCTGGCGCAGTCGATCGCCGTCGCCAACGGCATGAACCTGACCAAGGAACTGGGCAACCTGTCGCCGAACGTCTGCACCCCGACCTACCTCGCCAACACGGCCAAGAAGCTGGCCGCCGACTTCGGCTTCGACGTCGAAGTCCTGGAGCGCAAGCAGCTCGAGGCCCTGAAGATGGGCAGCTTCCTGTCGGTCACCCGCGGCAGCGAGGAACCGCCTAAGTTCATCGTCCTGAAGCACAACGGCGGCAAGAAGAACGACGCGCCCGTCGTCCTGGTCGGCAAGGGCATCACCTTCGACACGGGCGGCATCTCGCTCAAGCCGGGTCCCGGCATGGACGAGATGAAATACGATATGTGCGGCGCCGGCTCCGTGCTGGGCACCTTCCGCGCGATCGGCGAGATGGGCCTGAAGCTGAACGTGGTCGGCATCGTGGCCGCCTGCGAGAACATGCCGTCGGGCCGCGCCACCAAGCCGGGCGACATCGTCACGGCGATGAACGGCACCACCATCGAGATCCTGAATACGGACGCCGAAGGCCGCCTGATCCTGTGCGACGCGCTGACCTACGCCGAGCGCTTCAAGCCGGCCGCCGTCGTCGACATCGCCACGCTGACGGGCGCCGTCATCGTCTCGCTGGGCCACCACAACTCGGGCATCTTCACCCGCCACGACGACGCCCACGACGCGCTGGCCGAGGAACTCCTCGACGCCGGCAAGCAGGCGGGCGACACCGCCTGGCGCCTGCCGATCGGCGAGCAGTACAACGAGCAGCTGAAGTCGAACTTCGCCGACCTGGCCAATATCGGCACCCCGGGCGGCGCCTCGATCACGGCGGCCTGCTTCCTGGAGAACTTCACCCGCAACTACACCTGGGCCCACGTCGACATCGCCGGCACCGCCTGGAAGAGCGGCGCGGCCAAGGGCGCCACCGGCCGTCCGGTGCCCCTGCTGACCACGTTCCTGATGAATCGCGTGTAATCGCCCTGCCCCTACTTGCCCTGCCCTTTATCGAGGGCACGGCAACAAAAACGGACGCCGCGGCGTCCGTTTCTCGTTGGCGCTTGCAAACGGCGTCAGAACACGACGTTGCCCGGATTGGCCGGCGCGGCGGCCTCGCCGGTCGCGCCGTCGGACGGACGCATCAGCACGGTGAGGATGGCCGGATAGGAAAAGCCGGCGCCGGAGCGGCGGTCGACGTAGTAGCCGAGGCCGGCGCTGATGACGGTGTTGCCGATCAGCTTGTCGGTATCGAAGCGCGAACGCACCTCCTCGCGCGCGGCGACGCCCTGGCGCCGGCAATCGATGCGCAGCGGCTGGCTGCTGCGGTCGACCGTCACGCGTCCGGGCGCCACCACGAACCAGCGGCCGGCATCGTTTTCCAGCACGCAGCCGACACCGGCCAGCTCGCGGTTGTCGAGGATGGCGTGGACTTCCAGCTGCTGCTGGGGAGAATCGCTGAGCGTCGCGCAGCCGGCCGCCATGACGAGCAAGGCCGCCGTGCAGGCACTCCGAATTAGAATCTGGGACATGTCTCTCGGGAACTGTGAAGCGTTCCCCAGTTTACGGCAGGATCGCTGCGGACATGAGAGACGATTGCACAAGACGAACATCGCCAACCGATGCGTTGCCTCAAACCGGGGTCAGAGCCCGGCTCTGACCCCGGCTCTGACCCCGGTTTGAGGAAGCACAGATAAACCGAGTCCGCGCGGGCCGCCGGGATCGCCGGGGCCGCCGCACGGACGGGAATGGGGAAACGCTTCAGGCCTGGTCGGCCGGCGCAAAACGGGGGACTGGAATGCCGCCGCCCTCGGGCGCGACCATCTCGAAAAAGACGTCCCTGGGCCGGACCCAGGTCGTGCCGTCCTGCCCGCGATACACGATCACGGGCGTATGGTCCGCCTCGAGCATGGCTTCGCACACCAGCTCATAGATGCCGCCCTTGTAGTGGCGGTAGCGCATCAGACCTTTTCTTCGGTCGCGGCGCGGCTTTTCTTCTTCAGGCTCTGGATGACCTTGACGATGCCCTCGATGCCTGCGTTATCGTCGAGCTCGCTGAATGCGTCCAGCACCTCATTGAGCACGCGATTGCGCACGGCGGCTTCGTCCGCCAGCATCTTTTGCGGCTGGCCGTCGGCCTGGGCCGCTTTTTGCGGCGCTTCGGCGGCGGCCTTCTGGCCGTGGGCCAGCGCGGCTTGCCAGATCAGCCAGCGGCGCTGGGTTTCGAACACCAGATATTCTTCCGGCTTGTCTTCACGACGCCGGACAATGTGGCCATCGCGTGCGGCCCATGCTTCAAATGCTTGGCGCATTGTTGTCCTTTACTAAAGCTGGTGCAAATCCTGCTGCGGATCCGCGATCATTACACACTGCCACAGGCCAGTCGGCAGAGCCGGCCTGGGCAACCCATCGCAACCTGTTCCCAGGTTTATGCAAAGCAAGGAATCAAGGACGAATTCTTGATCCCAAGGAAATATGCCAATAGTACAAGCTAAGTTGGCCTACTGCAATTTTTTTCTACCGAGAAGGAAACAATACGTAAACGCCTATTGTATTGCTGCGAATGTTACATATTGTCACAGTTCGGGCCGATTGGCTAGTCTTCACTCACATTCTTTATTTGCAGAGCAATTATTTTACGACATCTTTGTTGCAATTAGAGCAAATTCTATGCAATCGTGCTGACATCGGGGTCGCGCGTCATGTTGCAGTAATCCCATACAGACGGGATACTGCACGCCGTTTGCCGGACGGTCCGGCACCTGAACGAACACGACCATGAAAATAGCCACCTGGAACGTCAACTCGCTGAAAGTGCGCCTGCCGCACCTGCTGCAGTGGTTGGACACCAATCCCGTCGATGTGCTCTGCATTCAAGAGACGAAGCTGACCGACGACAAATTCCCGCTTGCCGCCCTCCAGGCGGCCGGCTACGAGGTCGCATTCAGCGGCCAGAAGACCTACAACGGCGTGGCCATCCTGTCGCGCCTGCCGATCGCCGACGTCGTGCGCAACAATCCGCATTATCCGGACGAGCAGCAGCGCCTGCTGGCCGCCACCATCGGCGGCGTGCGCTTCATCTGCGCCTACGTGCCGAACGGGCAGGCGGTGGGCTCGGACAAGTATGCGTACAAGCTGGCCTGGCTGGCGGCACTGCAGGACTGGGTGCGCGCCGAGATGGCGGCCCACCCGCAGTTCGCGATCCTGGGCGACTACAATATCGCGCCGGAAGACCGCGACGTGCACGACCCGGCCGAATGGGCCGGCCAGATCCATTGCTCGGAGCCGGAGCGCGAGGCGCTGCGCGCGCTGTTCGGCCAGGGCCTGGCCGATGCGTTCCGCCTGTTCGAGCAGCCCGAGAAACAGTACAGCTGGTGGGATTACCGCCAGATGGCGTTCCGCCGCAACCGCGGCCTGCGCATCGACCACATCCTGCTGTCGCCGGCGCTGGCGCAGCGCTGCAAGGCGTGCACGATCGACCGCGAGACGCGCAAGTGGGAGCAACCGTCGGACCACGCGCCGGTCGTCGCCGTCATCGACTGAGCCCGCTGCACCGGAGGCGGGCGGCGCATGCCCGCGGCCGCGTCATCCGGCGCGGCCGCCGTCCGCCAGGAACGCGGGGACCCGTTCGCCATCCATCGGCCGCGCGAACAGGTAGCCCTGCGCATAGTGGCAGCCATGGGCGCGCAGCACGTCGAGTTGGCCCGCCGTCTCCACGCCTTCCGCCACCACCGCCATCTGCAAACTCCCCGCCAGCGCCATGATGGCCGCGACGATGGCCTGGTCCTCGCCGCTGGCCTCGAGGTCGCGCACGAAGGCGCGATCGATCTTGATCTTGCGCACCGGGAAGCGCTTCAGGTAGGCCAGGCTCGAATAGCCGGTGCCGAAATCGTCGATGGACAGGCGGATGCCCATGGCGTGGATCTGGCCCAGCGTATCCAGCGTGAGGCCGCCGTGCTGCATCAGCGTCGTCTCGGTGATCTCGAACTCCAGCAGCGCCGGGTCGATGCCCGTTTCGTCGACGATGCGGCGGATCGCCCCGACCAGGCCGCGGTGCATGAACTGGCGCGCCGACAGGTTGATCGCCAGCGGCAGCGCCCGCATGCCGGCACGCTGCCAGGCCACCGCCTGTTCGCAGGCGGCCCGGACCACCCACTCGCCCACCGGCACGATCAAGCCGTTTTCCTCGAGGATGGGAATGAACTCGTCGGGCGATACCATGCCCTGCTCGGCGTCGCGCCAGCGCAGCAGCACTTCCAGGCCCTGCACGCGGCCGTCGCCGGTCGCCACGATGGGCTGGTAGACGAGCTGGAACTCGCGGCGCAGCTGGGCGCCGCGCAAACGGGTCTCCAGCTCGAACCGGCGCTCGGCGGCGCTGTTCATGCGCTCGGCGTAGAACTGGTAGTTGTTGCGCCCGGCCGCCTTGGCCTGGTACATGGCGGTATCGGCCTTGCGCATCAGGCTGGCCACGTCGGCGCCGTGGTCCGGGTACAGGCAGATGCCGATCGACGGCGAGACGTGCAGGCCGCGGCCTTCGAACATGACGGGATCGGCCAGCACCTCGATGATCTTTTCGCCCAGCAGGCTGCACTGGTCGGTGCCGCCCACGCCCGGCACCAGCACGACGAACTCGTCGCCGCCCAGGCGCGCCACGGTGTCGGTCGCGCGCACCACGCGGCACAGGCGCCCGGCCACTTCCTTCAGCAGGTGGTCGCCGGCCAGGTGGCCGAGCGAATCGTTGATCGTCTTGAAGCGGTCCAGGTCGATGAACATCAGCGCCAGCTTGCGCCCATGGTCGCGCGCGTCGTGCAGCGCGCGCTCGATCCGTTCGCCCAGCAGCGCCCGGTTGGGCAATCCCGTCAGCGCATCGTGATAGGCCATGTGGTGCACGCGCGCCTCCGCCTGGCGCCGCTCGGCGATCTCGGCCTGCAGCTCAGCGGTGCGCTCCTGCACCCGCAACTCCAGCTCGTCGCGTGCGTAGCGCAGCGCGTCGGCCGCGTCGCGCTGGGCCGTGCGGTCCTCGACCATCCAGATGATGGTGCCCTGGCCGCGCTCGCCCGGATTGACCGCGTAGCCGATCATGCTGACCCACATGGGCCGGCCGTCGCTGCGCACCATCGTGGTCTCGGTCTTGAACGAGCGGCCCTCGCCGAGCGCGGCATAGGCCTTCAGGCCCAGCGCGCGGAACGCTTCCTCGCCCGCGTACAGCACGCGCGTGGACAAGCCGGCCGCCGCGCCCGGCGCATAGCCGAACATCGCGGAAAAGCAGCCGTTGTGGCGGCCGATCACGCGGCCGCGGGTGAAGAAGATGGCGATCGACGCGTTGGTCATGATGGCCTGCACCTCGATCGAGGCCTGGCGCGCCTCGGTCACGTCTTCCAGGATCCACACGGTACCCGCTTCGCGATTGCGGGTGTCGACGGCCTTGGCGCGGATGCGGCACCAGATCGTCGTGCCGTCGCGCCGGCGCAATGGCACTTCGGCCTTTTCGAACCGGCGGCCGGCCATGAGCTCGGGAATCGCCTCGGCCTTGAAGGCGTCGTAGTCGGCGCGCGAGACGAATACCTCGGACGGGCTGCGGCCGATCATTTCTCCCGGCGCCAGGCCCAGCATCTCGGCGATGCGCGGATTGCAGGACTTGACCAGGTCCGGCAGCGTGACGACGATGCCGACCGGCGCGTGCGCCAGCACGGCCGCATGCTCGAGCGCCGTCGCGAGCGTCGCCGCGGGCGCGGGCAGCACCTGGCCGGGGCAGGCCCTGGCGCAGGGATCGGGCGCGTCGTGAAACACGAAGGTGGCGCCCTGGATGCGCGCGGCGGCGGACAAGGGCCGGGCCCGCACTTCCACGGCCAGGTCCTGCCCGGCGCAGTCGAGCAGCGCATGCCAGCGCCGTTCTCCGGACAGCGAGCGGCGCATCTGGGCCGCCGCCGCGCCCGCCGTGCGGGCGGCGAACAGGGACAGCATCGGCCGCCCTTCGAGGCGGGCGCGGTCGACCCCGACCAGGCTTGCCAGCGCCGCATTGGCCGCCCACACCATGCCCTGCCCGTCGCAGGCGCAGGCCGGCGCCGCGATCAGCGCCAATGCCTCGGCCACGAAGGCCGGTTTGCTCCTTACGCCATCCATCCCTCGTCCCATTCAGGGGCTTCTGCAGAAGCCTTGTTCGTATGGAATAGATGATAACTTACATTCAGTTCAATTTATCAAAGTGAAAATAAACTTTCCTGGCCGACGCAAGACCACGACGCAGGGCGTCAGGCATCGCCCGGCACCCGCACCCAGCCTTCCATCAGCACGCGCGCGCTGCGGCTCATCGCGGCCTTGGTGACGATCCAGTCGCCCCCTTCCTGGCGCGCCTCCGCGCCCACGCGCAAGGTGCCGGAAGGATGGCCGAAACGCACCGCGTCGCGGGCGCGCCCGCCCGCCGCCAGGCTGACCAGCGTGCCGGGGATCGCCGCGGCGGTGCCGATCGCCACCGCCGCCGTGCCCATCATCGCGTGGTGCAGCTTGCCCATCGAGAGCGCGCGCACCAGCAGGTCGACGTCGCCCGCCTCGACCCGCTTGCCGCTCGACGCCGTATAGCCTGCCGGCGGCGCCACGAAGGCGACCTTGGGCGTGTGCTGGCGCCGCGCCGCCTCCTCGACGTGGGCGATCAGACCCATGCGCAGCGCGCCGTGGGCGCGGATCGCCTCGAACATCGCCAGCGCCTTCGGGTCGCCGTTGATGGCGTCCTGCAGCTCCGTGCCCGTGTAGCCGATGTCGGCCGCGTTGACGAAGATGGTCGGGATGCCGGCATTGATCAGGGTCGCCTTGAGCGTGCCGATGCCCGGCACCTCCAGGTCGTCGACCAGGTTCCCGGTCGGGAACATGGCGCCACCTCCCTCTCCTTCTTCCGCGGCCGGGTCCATGAATTCCAGCCGCACCTCGGCCGCCGGGAAGGTCACGCCGTCGAGCTCGAAGTCGCCCGTCTCCTGCACCTGCCCATCGGCGATCGGCACGTGGGCGACGATGGTCTTGCCGATGTTCGCCTGCCAGATGCGGATGGTGGCGGTGCCGTCGCGCGGGATGCGCTCGGGCGCAATGAACCCGGCGGCGATGGCGAACGGGCCGATGGCGGCCGACAGGTTGCCGCAATTGCCGCTCCAGTCGACAAAGGGCTTGTCGATGGCGACCTGGCCGAACAGGTAGTCGACGTCATGGCCCGCGCGCGTGCTCTGCGATGCGATCACGGTCTTGCTGGTGCTGGACGTGCCACCGCCCATGCCGTCGATCTGCTTGCCGTAGGGGTCGGGGCTGCCGATCACGCGCAGCAGGAGGCGGTCGCGCGCCTCGCCCGGCACCTGCGCGGCCTCGGGCAGGTCCTGCAGGCGGAAGAACACGCCCTTGCTGGTGCCGCCGCGCATATAGGTAGCGGGAATTTTAATCTGAGGTACGTAGGTCATAAGCGTTGGCTCCACCCGTCGTCCCTGCGCAGGCAGGGACCCAAGTTGCACGCAGGCCGACGGCGCACGCGACATTGGGTCCCTGCCTGCGCAGGGACGACGTTCAAAGGTTATCGTTTCAATCGCGCAGCGGTGGTCACGCGGCCGCCTTGTTCGACGCGAGGAAATCCTGCGCGAAGCGCTGCAGCACGCCGCCCGCTTCGTAGATCGACACCTCTTCCGCCGTGTCGAGCCGGCACGTCACCGGCACCTCGACCGTCTCGCCGCTCTTGCGGTGGATGACGAGCGTGAGCGTGGCGCGCGGCAGGCGTTCGCCCACCACGTCGAAGGTCTCGGTGCCGTCGATGCCCAGCGTGATGCGCGTGGTACCCGGCTGGAATTCCAGCGGCAGCACGCCCATGCCGACCAGGTTCGTCCGGTGGATGCGTTCGAAGCCCTCGGCCACGATCGCTTCCACGCCGGCCAGGCGCACACCCTTGGCGGCCCAGTCGCGCGAGGAACCCTGGCCGTAGTCGGCGCCGGCGATCACGATCAGCGGCTGCTTGCGCTCCATATACATCTCGATCGCTTCCCACATGCGGGTGACCTCGCCTTCCGGCTCGATGCGGGCCAGCGAACCGGCCAGCACGTGGCCGTCGGCGCCGCGCACCATCTCGTTCTTCAGCGTCGGGTTGGCGAACGTGGCGCGCTGCGCCGTCAGGTGGTCGCCGCGGTGCGTCGCATACGAATTGAAGTCTTCTTCCGGCAAGCCCATCCTGGCCAGGTATTCGCCGGCCGCGCTGTCGGGCAGGATGGCGTTCGATGGCGACAGGTGGTCGGTCGTGATGTTGTCGCCCAGTACCGCGAGCGGGCGCATGCCGGTCAGCGTGCAGGCGCTGGCCAGCGCGCCTTCCCAGTACGGCGGACGGCGGATGTAGGTGCTCTGGGGACGCCAGTCGTACAGCGGCGACACCGCCTCTTGCGCCTGTTCGCGGCGCGCGAACATGATGTCGTAGACCTTGCGGAACTGCTGCGGCTGGACGGCCCGCTCGACCACCGCGTCGATCTCCTCGTCGCTGGGCCAGAGGTCGGCCAGGCGCACCGGGTTGCCGGCGCCGTCCAGGCCCAGCACGTCCTTCTCGATGTCGAAGCGGATCGTGCCCGCGATGGCATAGGCCACCACCAGCGCAGGCGAGGCGAGGAAAGCCTGTTTCGCATACGGGTGGATGCGGCCGTCGAAGTTGCGGTTGCCGGACAGGACGGCCGTCGCATACAGGTCGCGCGCCACGATCTCCTGCTGGATCGCGGGGTCGAGCGCGCCCGACATGCCGTTGCAGGTGGTGCAGGCAAAGGCGACGATGCCGAAGCCCAGCTTGTCGAGTTCCTGCTGCAGGCCCGCCTCTTCCATGTACAGCGCCACGGCCTTGGAGCCGGGCGCCAGCGAGGACTTCACCCAGGGCTTGCGCAGCAGGCCCTTCTCGTTCGCCTTCTTGGCCAGCAGGCCGGCCGCGACCATATTGCGCGGATTGTTCGTATTGGTGCAGCTGGTGATGGCGGCGATGATGACGGCGCCGTCCGGCATGCGGCCCGGCTCGTTCTCGACGACGCCGGCGATGCCCTGCGCGGCCAGCTCGGACGTCGGCACGCGCCGGTGCGGATTCGAGGGGCCGGCGATGTTGCGCACCACGCTCGACAGGTCGAAGCGCAGCACGCGCTCGTACTCGGCGTGGTGCAGCGTGTCGGCCCACAGGCCCGCTTCCTTCGCGTACAGCTCCACCAGGCGCACCAGCTCGTCGTCGCGGCCCGTGAGCTTCAGGTACTTGATGGTCTGCTCGTCGATGGCGAACATGGCGGCGGTGGCGCCGTATTCCGGGGCCATGTTCGAGATCGTCGCGCGGTCGCCCAGCGTCAGGCTGGCGGCGCCCGCGCCGTAAAACTCCAGGTAGCTCGACACGACCTTGGACTTGCGCAGGAATTCCGTCAGCGCCAGCACGATGTCGGTGGCCGTGATGCCCGGCTGCGGCTTGCCCGTCAGCTCCACGCCGACGATGTCCGGCAGGCGCATCCAGGAAGCGCGGCCCAGCATCACGCTTTCCGCTTCCAGGCCGCCCACGCCGATGGCGATCACGCCCAGCGCGTCGACCATCGGCGTGTGCGAGTCGGTGCCCACCAGCGTGTCCGGGAAGGCGACGCCGTCCTGCACCTGCACGACGGGGCTCATGCGCTCCAGGTTGATCTGGTGCAGGATACCGTTCCCCGGCGGGATCACGTCGACGTTCTGGAACGCCTTCTTCGTCCAGTCGATGAAGTGGAAGCGGTCCTCGTTGCGGCGGTCCTCGATGGCGCGGTTCTTCGCGAACGCGTCCGGGTCGAAGCCGCCGCATTCGACGGCCAGCGAATGGTCGACCACGAGCTGGGTCGGCACGACGGGATTGACGAGGCGTGGGTCGCCGCCCTGGGCGGCGATGGCGTCGCGCAGGCCGGCCAGGTCGACGAGGGCAGTCTGGCCCAGGATGTCGTGGCACACGACGCGCGCGGGGAACCAGGGGAAGTCGAGGTCGCGCTTGCGCTCGACGAGCTGCCTGAGCGACGGCACCAGGGCCTGCGGCTCGCAGCGGCGCACGAGGTTCTCGGCCAGCACGCGCGAGGTATAGGGAAGCTTGTCCCAGGCGCCCGCCTCGATGTCCTCGACGGCGCTGCGCGCGTCGAAGTAGGCGAGATCGGTGCCCGGGAGAGGTTTGCGGTAGGCGATGTTCATGGTTGCTTGCTCCCCGTCGTCCCCGCCTGCGCGGGGGCGACGGTGTTTTAATATTCCGTGTGATTACTTCCGTTCCGCCAGCGGCACGAACGCGAGGTCTTCCGGCCCCACGTAGTTCGCGCTCGGGCGGATGATCTTGTTGTCGATGCGCTGCTCGATCACGTGCGCGGCCCAGCCGGAGGTACGCGAGATCACGAACAGCGGCGTGAACATGGCCGTCGGCACGCCCATCATGTGGTAGGAGACGGCCGAGAACCAGTCCAGGTTCGGGAACATCTTCTTCACTTCCCACATCACGGATTCCAGCCGCTCGGCGATGTCGAACATCTTCATCGAGCCACCCTGCTGGGACAGCGTGCGCGCCACTTCCTTGATCACCTTGTTGCGCGGGTCCGAGATCGTGTACACGGGGTGGCCGAAGCCGATCACGACTTCCTTGTTGGCCACGCGGTTGCGGATGTCGGCTTCCGCCTCGTCCGCGTTCTCGTAGCGCTTCTGGATGTCCAGCGCCACCTCGTTGGCGCCGCCGTGCTTCGGCCCGCGCAGCGCGCCGATCGCGCCCGTGATGGCCGAGTGCATGTCGGAGCCGGTGCCGGCGATCACGCGCGCCGTGAACGTCGAGGCATTGAACTCGTGCTCGGCGTACAGGATCAGCGAGGTGTGCATCGCCTTGACCCACTCCTGCTGCGGCGCGTGGCCGTGCAGCAGGTGCAGGAAATGGCCGCCGATCGAATCGTCGTCCGTCTCGACCTCGATGCGCTTGCCGTTGTGGCTGAAGTGGTACCAGTACAGCAGCATCGAGCCGAACGAGGCCATCAGGCGGTCGGCGATGTCGCGCGCGCCGGCCACGTTGTGGTCGTCCTTTTCCGGCAGCACGCAGCCGAGGGCGGAGACGCCCGTGCGCATCACGTCCATCGGGTGCGCGCCGGCCGGCAGCGCTTCCAGCGCGGCCTTGACGGCCTGCGGCAGTCCCCGCAGCGACTTCAGCTTGGCCTTGTAGCCGCGCAGCTCGCCGCTATTGGGCAGCTTGCCGTGCACGAGCAGGTAGGCGATCTCCTCGAATTCGCAGGCGTCGGCGATGTCCAGGATGTCGTAGCCCCGGTAGTGCAGATCGTTGCCGGAACGGCCCACCGAGCACAGGGCGGTATTGCCGGCGGCGACGCCGGACAGGGCCACCGATTTCTTCGGCTTGAAGGTTGCTTCGGTCATCGTTCGTCTCCTTTATTTGGCTTTGTTCTGGGCGAACAGCGCGTCGAGCTTCTGTTCGTAGCGGTGGTAGTCGATGCGATCGTACAGTTCGGCGCGCGTCTGCATGGTGTCGACGACGCCCTGCTGGGTGCCGTCGCGGCGGATCGCCCCGTACACGTGCTCCGCCGCCTTGTTCATGGCGCGGAAGGCGGACAGCGGGTACAGCACGATGTCGACGTCGGCGCCCTTCAGCTCCTCGACCGTGAACAGCGGCGTCGCGCCGAATTCCGTGATGTTGGCCAGGATCGGCACCTTGACGGCTTCCTTGAAGCGCTTGTACATGTCCAAGCTCGTGATCGCCTCCGGGAAGATCATGTCGGCGCCCGCCTCCACGCAGGCGACGGCGCGCTCGACGGCCTTGTCCAGGCCCTCGACCGCGAGCGCGTCGGTGCGCGCCATGATCACAAAGTCCTCGTCCGTGCGCGCATCGGCCGCGGCCTTGATGCGGTCGACCATCTCGTCCTGGCTGACGATCTCCTTGCCCGGACGGTGGCCGCAGCGCTTGGCGCCGACCTGGTCCTCGATGTGGCAGGCGCCGGCGCCGGCCTTGATCAGCGAACGCACGGTGCGCGCGACGTTGAAGGCGGAGGCGCCGAAGCCCGTGTCGACGTCGACCAGCAGCGGCAGGTCGCACACGTCGGTGATGCGGCGCACGTCGATCAGCACGTCTTCCAGGCCCGAGATGCCCAGGTCGGGCAGCCCCAGCGAACCGGCGGCGACGCCGCCGCCGGACAGGTAGATGGCACGGTAGCCGGCGCGCTGGGCGAGCAGCGCATGGTTGGCGTTGATGGCGCCGGGGACTTGCAGCGGATGTTCTTCCTGGACGGCGCGGCGGAAGGCGGCGCCAGCGGAGCGGATGGTCATGGTGTCCTTTCGTGGAACGCGGTTATGCACGGTACTTGACCATGACATCGCAAGTAGCGTGCCAACGCATGGGAACCAGGGATTTGGTGGATTTTCAAGCACTTGCGTGCCGAACGGGATGCGCTGGAACAGCGACGGCGTTTCAAATGCGTTTCAACGTGAAACACCAGGGATGATTGCAACCCCAAAAGCGTCGTCCCCGCGAAGGCGGGGACCCAATTTATGCAGGCATTGACGCTGCGCTCGCAAATTGGATCCCCGCCTGCGCGGGGACGACGTGGTGATGGTGCGATTTAGTGGGCCGATGCCGCCGACGCGCCGATGCCCGTTTCCGAACGCACTTCCTGCGCCTCGAAGCCGGCCTTGTCGATGGCCGCGCGCGGGCTCTTGTCGGTGACCGAGAACAGCCACACGCCCACGAAGCCGACGATCATCGAGAACAGCGCCGGCGAGGTGTACGGGAAGATCGCGGCGTCGTTGTGGAACACGTCGACCCACACGGACTTCGACAGCACGGTCAGGCCGACGGCGGTGGCCAGGCCCAGGAAGCCGCCGACGGTGGCGCCGCGGGTCGTGCACTTGCTCCACAGGACCGACATGAACAGCACCGGGAAGTTGGCCGACGCGGCGATGGCGAAGGCCAGCGACACCATGAAGGCGACGTTCTGCTTCTCGAACACGATACCGAGCAGCACGGCGATCACGCCCAGCACCATGGTGGTCATCTTCGACACGCGCAACTCGCTGCCCGGGGCCGGCTGGCCCTTCTTGATGACGGTGGCGTACAGGTCGTGCGACACGGCCGAGGCGCCCGACAGCGTCAGGCCGGCCACGACGGCCAGGATGGTCGCGAAGGCCACGGCCGAGATGAAGCCGAGGAAGATGTCGCCGCCCACGGCCTTGGCCAGGTGCACGGCCGCCATGTTGTCGCCGCCCAGCAGCTTGCCGGCCGCGTCCTTGAAGCCGGCATTGGTGCCGACCAGCACGATGGCGCCGAAGCCGATGATGAACACGAGCACGTAGAAGTAGCCGATCCAGGTAGTGGCCCACAGGACCGACTTGCGCGCTTCCTTGGCGCTCGGGACGGTGAAGAAGCGCATCAGGATGTGCGGCAGGCCAGCCGTGCCGAACATCAGCGCCATGCCGAACGAGATGCCGGATATCGGATCCTTGATGAAGCCCCCCGGACCCATGATGGCATCACCCTTGGCATGCACTTCGACGGCCTTGGCGAACAGCGCTTCCGGGCTGAAGTTGTACAGGGCCAGCACGGAGAAGGCCATGAAGGTGGTACCGGCCAGCAGCATGACGGCCTTGATGATCTGCACCCAGGTGGTGGCGGTCATGCCGCCGAACAGCACGTAGACCATCATCAGCACGCCCACCAGCACGACGGCGATCCAGTAGTCCAGGCCGAACAGCAGCTTGATCAGCTGGCCGGCGCCGACCATCTGGGCGATCAGGTAGAACAGCACGGTGACGAGGGTGCCGGAAGCGGCGAACATGCGCACCGGCTTCTGGGCGAAGCGGTAGGCGGCGACGTCGGCGAAGGTGAAGCGGCCCAGGTTGCGCAGGCGCTCGGCCATCAGGAACGTGAGCACGGGCCAGCCGACCAGGAAGCCGATCGCGTAGATCAGGCCGTCGAAGCCGTTGGCGAACACGGCCGCCGAGATGCCGAGGAAGGACGCGGCCGACATGAAGTCGCCGGCGATGGCCAGGCCGTTCTGGAAGCCGGAGATGCCGCCGCCGGCCGTGTAGAAGTCGGAAGCGGAACGGGTCTTGGCCGCGGCCCACTTGGTGATGAACAGGGTCAGCACCACGAACACGGCGAACATGATGATCGCGGTCCAGTTGGTGGCCTGCTTGGCGGACTGGCCGAGGTCCGGCGCGGCCAGGGCGAGGTTGCTGGCCGCGAGCAGCGCCAGCGGGGCGGCGTGTCGGAGGCGGGCCATCATGCGCGCACCTTGACCGGCTGGGCTGCCTGCGCCGGGACGGCGGCGACGTTGTTCTGGATCGCCTCGGTCAGCGCGTCGAATTCCCGATTGGCGCGGCGCACGTAGATGGCGGTGACGGCCACGGTGAACAGGATCACGAACAGGCCCAGGGGCACGCCCCAGGACATGACGCCGGAACCGATCTTGGAAGCCATGAACGGCTTGTCGAAGGCATTCAGGCAGGTGAAGCCGTAATACACGATCATCACGGCCCAGGTGAGCATCCAGCCGTAGCGGGAACGCGTCTCCTTGAGTTGTTGGTAATTGGGGTCGTTCTTGACCCGCTGAACGATGTCTTGGTCCACTTTGTCTCCAATCATTCTATCTATGTATGCCCAGCTGATGCCGATGGCTAAGGTCGATCCTAGTGGCGCCCCCTTACCCGATTCTTACGGCGGCCCGGAAAATGCCTAATTCACGTGTTTCACCCTGAAACGTGCTGAAACACGGCGGCGTGCCGATCGATTACACTGGCGCACATGAGCCCCCTCCCCCGCCTTCCCGCCGCGGCCGGCCAGGACGACGCCGGCAAGCCGGTGATCTGGACCGTCTCCGTCTCGCGCCTGTCCGAACTGTTCCGCCACATCACGCCCGAGTACGACCACCTGGCCCGCATCGAGGCCCTGCACCTGGGCTTCGACGAGGCCGCGCGCCATATCCGCGAACGCATGGCCAGCGAAGGCTGCGATGTGGTGATCGCGGCCGGTTCGAATGCCGCCTACCTGAAGGGCCGCGTGTCGGTACCACTGGTGGTCGCCCAGGCCAGCGGCTTCGACGTGATGCAGGCGCTGGCACGGGCGCGCCGGCTGTCGGCCAGGATCGGCGTCGTCAATTACCAGAAGCCGATGGCGGAACTGGCCGAGTTCGCCGCCACGTTCGGCCTCGTGATCGAGCAGCGCACCTACGTCACGGAAGAAGACGCGCGCGCCGCCGTGGCGGAGCTGAAGGCGTCCGGCATCGAGGTCGTGGTGGGGGCCGGCTTGATCACGGACCTGGCCGAGGAAGCGGGCCTGCAGGCCGTGTTCGTATACTCGGCCGAGTCGATCCGGCGCGCCTTCGACGATGCGCTCGAGATGGCGCGCCAGACGCGGCTGGAGGCGGGCCGGGGACGGGGCCGCCGCGCCGACGCCGCGGCGGGCGATGCGCGCCGCGCCCGCCGCGGCCTGAACGACCTGCGCGGCGATTCGGCGGCCATGGAAACGCTGCGCCAGGCCGTCGTGCTGTACGCGCGCTCGCCGGCGACGGTGCTGATCCAGGGCGAGACGGGCACCGGCAAGGAACTGGTGGCGCAGGCGATCCACCGCGAAAGCCCGCGCCGCGCGGCGAACCGCCCGTTCGTGGCCGTCAATTGCGGGGCGATCGCGGAATCGCTGCTGGAATCGGAGCTGTTCGGCCACGAGGAAGGCGCGTTCACGGGGGCGCGCCGCGGCGGCCATGCGGGCCTGTTCGAGGCGGCCGACGGCGGCACGCTGTTCCTCGACGAGATCGGGGAAATGCCGCTGGCCCTGCAGACGCGCCTGTTGCGCGTGCTCGAGGAGCGCGAAGTGATGCGCGTGGGCGGCACCCGGCCCGTGCCGGTCGACGTGCGCGTGGTCAGCGCCACCCACTGCGACCTGGAGGCGCGCGTGCGCGAGGGACGCTTTCGCGCCGACCTGTTCTACCGCCTGGCCGTGCTGCGCCTGGCGCTGCCGCCGCTGCGCGAGCGCGCCGAGGACATCCCGATGCTGGCGGAATGGGCGCTGAAGAATGCGCTGGCGGCGCTGAGCGCGCGGCCCCACCCGAACCTGGCGGCCGAGATCGCCGCCTGCGCCCCGCTGCTGCAGGGCTATGCCTGGCCCGGCAACGTGCGCGAGCTGCGCAACCTGGCCGAGCGCCTGGCGCTGTTCCTGGCCGCCGAGCCCCTGCAGGCGCTCACGCCGGCCTTCCTGGCGTCGCTGGCGCCGGAACTGGGCCGCGCCGTGACGCCGGCTGCGGCCACCGCAGCCGCAGCCGCTCCCGCGGCGGCGCATCCGGAAAGCCTGGCCGAGGTGCTGGCGCGCTTCGGCGGCCAGCGCGACGCCGCCGCGCGCCACCTGGGCATCAGCCGCACGACGCTGTGGCGCCGCCTGAAAGCGCAGGCCTGATCCACGGGCCGGGGTGTGGCGCCCGCGGCCCCTGCCAAGGGACCAGTGTTGCCCATATTTAATCGACTTTCCCCGACGGATAGGTAATATGGCCGGTTGTTCGGAGCGCGTCGCCCTCGCTGGCCCAACGCTCCGGCTCTCGTCGCCCTTACCGGAGAATCGTCATGCAATCCAAATACCTCGGGGCCGCCCTGGCCGCCACCCTGCTCGCTAGCCATCCATCGTTCGCCTCGGCCCAGACCGCCGTGACGATCTACGGCGTCCTGGACGCCGCCATTTCCTCGCGCGACACCGGGGGACCGGAAGGCCGCCAGACCGCCCTGAACTCGGGCGAGCAGACCGCCAGCCGCTTCGGCCTGCGCGGCACCGAGGACCTCGGCAATGGTCTGAAAGTCATTTTCAACCTCGAAGGCAATATGGGGATCGACACCGGCACGACCGATTCCGCCCTGTTCAGCCGCCGCTCCGTGGTCGGCCTGGAAGGCGATTTCGGCAGCCTGACGCTGGGCCGCGACTATTCGCCGATCGGCATCGTGTCGCTAGCCAGCGACGTCTCCGGCCAGGGCTTCTACGGCACCAACCTGACGGCGTTCTCCGCCAACCGCCTGACCCGGCGCCTGGCGAACTCGGTCAACTACAAGAGCGCCAGCTGGCATGGCCTGAACCTGCTGCTGGCCTATGGCGCCGGCGAGGGAGTCACGCCTGCCACCCCGAATGCGCCCTCCGGCGACACCCGCGCCGCCGGCCTGGAATTCCGCCACGACAACCTGTACCTGGGCGCGGCATTCCATGCGATCCGGCGCGTGGCGGCCGACGACGACAAGGAAAGCGCGGCCGGCGCCGGCTACACCTTCGACAGCCTGCACAAGCTGGAACTCAAGGGCAGCTGGATGCAAACCGATCGCGTCGGCTTCGACAAGTTCCGCCAGCTCAGCCTCGGCGGCGCCATGCCGTTCGGCCCGCACAAGGTGTACGTGAACCTGCAGCGTTTCGAACAGGGCGACGCCGCCGGCAATGCCTGGGGCCTGGCCTATACCTACACGATGTCCAAGCGCACCAACCTGTACGCGACCTACGGCGGCGTGGACAACAACCGCCTGGGCGTGTTCGGCATCGCCTCGTCCTCGAACACCGTGGCCCCCGCGGCCACCAACCGCGGCGCCGACGTCTCCGTGGTCTCGCTCGGCATGCGCCACATGTTCTGAGCCGGGAGCGAACGGCGCTGGACGCCGTGCAAACACGCCTCTCCGAAAAGCCGTATCATGTTTTTTCATCATGACCGGGCGCCCATCCGGCGTCCGGGGCACGCCTGCTGCGCCCATGAAGCGCAGCGCTTTTTCGGAGGCACCATGCAAGACTTGTCGCAAGCCGCATTGTTCTCGTTGATCGGCAATACCCCGCTGGTCGAGGTCACGCGCATGGACACCGGTCCCTGCCGCCTGTTCCTCAAGCTCGAATCCCAGAATCCCGGCGGCTCCATCAAGGACCGCGTCGGCCGCGCCATGATCGAGGCGGCCGAGCGTGATGGCCGCCTGCAGCCCGGCGGCACGGTGGTCGAAGCCACCGCGGGCAACACGGGCCTGGGCCTGGCCCTCATCGCCCGCATCAAGGGCTACCGCGTCGTGCTCGTCGTGCCGGACAAGATGGCGTCCGAAAAGATCCTGCACCTGAAGGCGCTGGGCGCCGAGATCCACCTGACCCGCTCGGACGTCGGCAAGGGCCACCCGGAGTACTACCAGGACCTGGCCGCCCGCCTCGTCAAGGAAATCCCCGGCGCCTGGTTCGCCGACCAGTTCAACAACCCGGCCAACCCGCAGGCCCACGAGACGACGACCGGCCCCGAGATCTGGGACCAGATGCGCCACGAGATCGATGCCATCGTCGTCGGCGTGGGCTCGTCCGGGACGCTCACCGGCCTGTCGCGCTTCTTCGCGCGGGTGCAGCCGGACCTGGAATTCGTGCTGGCCGACCCCCAGGGCTCGATCCTGGCCGACTACATCAAGACGGGCAAGGTGGCCGAGGTGTCCGGCTCCTGGGCCGTGGAAGGCATCGGCGAGGACTTCATTCCCGCCATCGCCGACCTGTCGCGCGTGAAGAGCGCCTATTCCATCAGCGACGAGGAAAGCTTCAACACGGCGCGCGAACTGCTGCGCCAGGAAGGCATCCTGGCCGGCTCCTCCACCGGCACGCTGCTGGCGGCCGCCCTCAAGTGGTGCCGCGCCTAGACCGAACCGAAGCGCGTCGTCACCTTCGTGTGCGATACGGGCACGCGCTACCTCACCAAGGTGTACAGCGACGGCTGGATGGTCGACCAGGGCCTGCTGCAGCGGCCGAAGACGGGCGATCTGCGCGACCTGATCGGGCGCCGTTTCGACGACGGCGAAGTCGTCACCGTGGCGCCGACGGACACGCTGCTGACCGCCTTCAACCGCATGCGCGCGGCCGACCTCGCGCAGCTGCCCGTGATCGACAAGGGGCGCCTCGTCGGCCTGATCGACGAGTCCGACATCCTGCTCCATGTGACGAGCGAACGCGAACGCTTCCAGACCCCGGTCGCGCACACGATGACATCCGACCTGCAGACGCTCGCGCCGTCCGCCGGCATGCAGCAGCTGCGCGACATCCTCGACCGCGGCCTGACCGCCGTCATCGCCGAGGGCGACCGCTTCTACGGCCTGATCACCCGCTTCGACCTTCTCAACCACCTGCGCAGGACTCTGACGTGACCGATTCCCGAGACACCACCAAGAAACACATCGCCACCCGCGTCATCCACGGCGGCCAGGCGCCAGATCCCAGCACGGGCGCCGTCATGCCGCCCATCTACGCGACCTCGACCTTCGTCCAGGACAGCCCGGGCGTGCACAAGGGCCTCGACTACGGCCGCTCGCACAACCCCACGCGCTGGGCACTGGAACGCTGCGTGGCCGACATCGAGGGCGGCAGCGCGGCCTTCGCCTTCGCCTCGGGCCTGGCGGCCATCGCGGCCGTGCTGGAACTGCTGCCGGCCGGCTCCCACATCGTGGCCGGCGACGACATGTACGGCGGCACCTACCGCCTGTTCGAGCGGGTGCGGCGCGCGAGCAGCGGCCACGAGTTCACCTATGTCGACCTGACCGACCCGCTGGCGCTGGCCGGCGCGCTGCGGCCGGAAACGAAGCTCGTGTGGATCGAGACGCCGACCAACCCGATGCTCAAGCTCGCCGACCTGCGCGCCATCGCCGCCCAGTGCCGCCTGCACGGCGCGCTCACCGTGTGCGACAACACCTTCGCCAGCCCCATCAACCAGCGGCCGCTCGAGCTGGGCGTCGACATCGTCGTGCACTCCACGACCAAGTACATGAACGGCCACTCGGACGTGATCGGCGGCGTGGCCGTCGTCGGCCGCGAAGACCGCCACCAGCCCCTGCGCGAGCGCCTGGGCTTCATCCAGAACGCGGTGGGCGCCATCCAGGGCCCGTTCGACAGCTTCCTCGTGCTACGCGGGATCAAGACCCTGGCGCTGCGCGTCGAGCGCAGCAACGCCAACGCCCTCGACCTGGCGGCCTGGCTCGAACGGCAGCCGAAGGTGAAGCGGGTGCACTACCCGGGCCTGGCCTCGCACCCGCAGCACGAACTGGCGCGGCGCCAGATGCACGGCTACGGCGGCATCATCTCCATCGACCTGGACACCGACCTGGCCGGCGCGCGCCGCTTCCTGGAACAGTGCGAGGTGTTCACGCTGGCCGAGAGCCTGGGCGGGGTGGAAAGCCTGATCGAGCATCCGGCCATCATGACGCATGCGACGATTCCGGCGGAGCAGCGGGCGGCGCTGGGGATCGGCGATGGCTTGATCCGGCTGTCGGTCGGCATCGAGCATGTGGAGGACCAGAGGGCGGATCTGATGCGCGCGTTGGACGCGATCTGAAAAGACCGTCGCCCCTGCGCAGGCAGGGGCCCAATGTTGCATGCGTCATGTCAGCGCTTGAACAATTGGGCCCCTGCCTGCGCAGGGGCGACGCGTTAGTTGAAGGCCAGCGCCGGCATCCTGTTCACCGCCGCGTCGTTCGCGACCATCTCCTCCGCCACGCCCTCCTTTACCTTGAACGTGGCCACCACGTCCGTCAGCTGCTCCGCCTGCATCCGCATCGCATCCGCCGACGCCGCCGCCTCTTCCACCATGGCGGCGTTGCGCTGGGTCGCGTGGTCCATCTCGTCGATCACGCGGCGCACCTGGGCGATGCCGGTGGCCTGCTCGGCGCTGGCCGCATGGATCTTCTGCAGCAGGTCGGCCACCTGCTGCACGCGCTCCAGGATCTGGCGCATGGTGCCGCCGGCCGCACCGGCGATGCCGGCGCCCGACTCGATGGCGCCCGTCGAGGCGCCGATCAGCGCCTTGATTTCCTTGGCCGCCGAGGCCGAGTGCTGGGCCAGGTTGCGCACCTCGTTGGCCACCACGGCGAAGCCGCGTCCTTCGGCGCCGGCGCGCGCCGCCTCCACCGCCGCGTTCAGCGCCAGGATATTGGTCTGGAAGGCGATCCCGTCGATCATCGACGTGATGTCGCCGATCCGCGCGGCCGATTCGCGGATGGTCTCCATCCGCTCGACCATCTGGGCCACGGCATCGGCCCCTTCGCGCGCCACGCTGGATGCGGCCAGCGCCAGCGCGTTGGCATCGCTGGCATTCGCGTGGTTCTGTTCGACGGCGTCGGTCAGCTCGACCATCGAGCGCACCGTCTCGTGCAGGCTGCTGGCCTGTTCCTCGGTGCGGTCGGACAGGTCGCGGTTGCCTTCGGCCATCTCGGCAGAGGCCTGGTCGATCATGCGCGCGCTGTCCAGCACGCGCACGACGGTGGCGGACATCCCGTGCGTCATGTGGTTCAGCGCATCGAACATGCGGCCGATCTCGTCGCCGCGGCGGTGCGCGATGGTCGCGCACAGGTCGCCCTCGGCCACCCGCTCGGCCAGGCGCACGGCTTCGCGCAGCGGCGTGACGATGCCGCGCGTGAGCAGCCAGGCGGCGCCGCAGCCGACCAGCAGCGCGGCCGCGCCGAACGCGAGCAGCACGTTGCGGCTGGTGACGAAGTCCTGCGCCGAGGCGTCGGCCAGCGCATGCGCCTGGCTGGTCTGGGAGGCCAGCAGCGCTTCCAGCGCGCCCGTGTAGGCATCGAAGGTCTTGGCCAGTTCGTTGGCGGCCAGTTGCTCGACTTCCTGGGTCTTGCCGAATTCCTTGGCCTGGAACACGCGCTTGCGCACGTCCAGGTAGGCGGCACGTGCCGCCGCCGCGCGCGCGGCCAGCTGCACTTCGCCGGGACCGGCGGGCAGTTTCGCCAGGCGCCCCTCGATGGCCGCGACGTCTTTTTCGCCCTGCGCGAGCTGGGCCTGGAAATAGTCGGACAGTTCGAGGCTGTCGCTGCGCGCGATGCTGACGGTGCGCACGCCGTTCAGGCGCGTCACGCCCAGCAGCTCCGACGTCGCCTGCTGGCGCGCCAGCTTGTTGTCGACCAGGTCGCGGGTGGTGCTGTCGGCCGCGCCCATGCGCCACAGGGACACGATGGAAATCAGGATGATGGCCAGGGAGACGACGGCGAAGGCGCCGAGGATCTTGGTGCCGGTACGGAGGTTGTCGAAACGCATGTTGCGCATGTTGAACAAGGTCTGGGTTCAAGGGATGTGCGCAGTATAGGAAGTCTTTGTGACGCCCTCATGAAGAAAATGTTATTTAGAAACAATAATTTACGACAAGACAACATCGCATTGCATGGACGAAAAAAAGCCCGCACGGGGCGGGCTTTCGTAGCGGCCTGGGGGCCGCGCGATCCGGAGATCGCGTGTTCTTGCATGAGCAGCGCTTACTCGATCTCGACCGTCTCGACCGGCTCCGGCGGCGGCGGCACGTCGCCTTCCGGGAACTCGAGGACGACGTCGTCCTTCTCGTTCAGGTCCACCGTGACGCGTCCGCCGTTGACCAGGCGGCCGAACAGCAGCTCGTCGGCCAGCGCCTTGCGGATCATGTCCTGGATCAGGCGCGACATCGGACGGGCACCCATCTGCGGATCGAAGCCCTTCGCGCCGAGGAACTTGCGCAGCTTCTCCGTGAAGACGGCTTCCACCTTCTTCTCGTGCAGCTGTTCTTCCAGCTGCATCAGGAACTTGTCCACGACGCGCAGGATGATCTCCTCGTCCAGCGCGCGGAAGCTGATGATCGCATCCAGGCGGTTGCGGAACTCCGGCGTGAACATGCGCTTGATGTCGGCCATCTCGTCGCCTGCCGCCTTCGAATCCACGAAGCCCACCGAGCGCTTGGTCAGGCTTTCGGCACCCGCATTCGTGGTCATGATGATGATCACGTTGCGGAAGTCCGCCTTGCGTCCGTTGTTGTCGGTCAGCGTGCCGTGGTCCATCACCTGCAGCAGGATGTTGAAGATGTCCGGATGGGCCTTTTCGATCTCATCCAGCAGCAACACCGCATGCGGCTTCTTGGTGATGGCTTCCGTCAGCAGGCCGCCCTGGTCGAAGCCCACGTAGCCCGGCGGCGCACCGATCAGGCGCGACACGGCATGGCGTTCCATGTACTCCGACATGTCGAAGCGCACCAGCTCGATGCCGAGGATGAAGGCCAGTTGCTTGGCCACCTCGGTCTTGCCGACACCGGTCGGACCGGAGAACAGGAAGGAGCCGATCGGCTTGTCCTGCTTGCCCAGGCCGGCGCGGGCCATCTTGATCGCGGACGCCAGCGCATCGATGGCCGGGTCTTGCCCGAACACGACGTTGCGCAGGTCGCGGTCGATGGTCTGCAGCTTGCTGCGGTCGTCCTGGTTGACGCTCTGCGGTGGAATCCGCGCGATCTTCGCGATGATGTCCTCGATCTCGGTCTTGCCGATGGTCTTCTTCTGCTTCGACTTCGGCAGCACGCGCTGGGCCGCACCGGCTTCGTCGATCACGTCGATCGCCTTGTCCGGCAGGTGACGGTCGTTGATGAAGCGGGCCGCCAGTTCGGCCGCCGTCGACAGCGCCGACGCCGAGTACTTCACGCCGTGGTGCTCTTCGAAGCGCGACTTCAGGCCGCGCAGGATCTGCACGGTCTGCTCGACCGACGGCTCGTTGACGTCGACCTTCTGGAAGCGGCGGGACAGTGCATGGTCCTTCTCGAACACGCCGCGGAATTCCGTGAACGTGGTCGCGCCGATGCACTTCAGCTGGCCGTTGGCCAGTGCCGGTTTCAGCAGGTTCGATGCGTCCAGGGTGCCGCCCGAGGCGGAACCGGCGCCGATGATCGTGTGGATCTCGTCGATGAACAGGATGCCGTTCGGGGTGTCCTTCAATTGCTTGAGGACGGCCTTCAGGCGCTGCTCGAAATCGCCGCGGTACTTGGTGCCGGCCAGCAGCGCGCCCATGTCCAGCGAATACACGACGGCATTCTGCAGGATCTCGGGGACGTCTTCCTGGACGATGCGCCATGCCAGGCCTTCGGCGATGGCGGTCTTGCCGACACCGGCCTCGCCCACCAGCAGCGGATTGTTCTTGCGGCGGCGGCACAGGATCTGGATGACGCGCTCGACTTCTTCCTCGCGCCCGATCAGCGGATCGATGCGGCCGTCGGCGGCAGCCTTGTTCAGGTTCTGCGTGAACTGGTCCAGCGGGCTTTCCTTCGTCTGGCCCTCGACCTGCGCTTCTTCCACGCCTTCCGACGCCTTCTGGCTGTCGATCTGCTGGTCCTTGCGCACGCCGTGCGAGATGAAATTGACCACGTCGAGGCGGGTCACGCCCTGCTGGTGCAGGTAGTAGACGGCGTGCGAATCCTTCTCGCCGAAGATCGCCACCAGCACGTTGGCGCCGGTAACTTCCTTCTTGCCGTTCGAGGCCGACTGCACGTGCATGATCGCGCGCTGGATCACGCGCTGGAAGCCGAGCGTCGGTTGGGTGTCGACCTCGCCGGTGCCCGGCACGGTCGGTGTGTTGTCGCCGATGAAATTCGTCAGGGTCTTGCGCAAGTCGTCGATATTGACCGCGCACGCACGCAGGACTTCAGCGGCCGACGGGTTGTCGAGCAGCGCCAGCAGCAGGTGTTCGACCGTGATGAACTCGTGCCGAGCCTGCCGCGCTTCGACAAAGGCCATGTGTAGAGATACTTCTAATTCCTGCGCAATCATACTTCCTCCATCACGCACTGCAGGGGGTGGCCTGCCTTGCGCGCATGCGTTAATACAAACTCCACCTTGGTACACGCGATATCTTTGGAAAACACACCGCACACACCCTTCCCATGGCGGTGTACGGAAAGCATGATCTGCGTGGCCGTCTCGCGATCCTTGTTGAAGTACTCCTGGATGATGGCGACCACAAACTCCATCGGCGTGTAGTCGTCATTCAGCAGCGCCACCTGGTACAGAGGGGGTGGCTTGACGGTCTGCCGCTCCAGCAGCTGTTCAGTATCGTGCTTGGTTGCCATAGGGGTATTCTAGAATGCTTTCAATCTTCGTGTGTGCGGAAACTAACGTTCAAGCCAATCCCATTTGTTTTCCATCTTACGCGTTTTCCGTTCTGTGCGCAGATGGCGGTGCGATTGCGAAAATCAAGACTTGTTTTCGAGACATTGAACACGCATGCCTGAGAATTTTTACAAGCCGCTCTCAAAAGCGCTTGACTTACAGGATTATTGCACCAACAATGCAGTTATTGACATGTACTTATGTGTTTGTTGATAAGAAGTGAGCAGGCTGAGGAGGGGGCAAAAGCTTCTTGCTTTTATGGCTCGTGTGATTTGTTTTCATTTGAAAGTTCTTTTATGGCAACAGGTACTGTGAAATGGTTCAATGATTCCAAAGGTTTTGGTTTCATCACGCCGGATGACGGCGGCGAAGATTTGTTCGCACACTTCTCCGCAATCAATATGCCCGGCTTCAAAACCCTCAAAGAAGGTCAAAAAGTCCAGTTCGAAGTCACGCAAGGCCCTAAAGGCAAGCAAGCTTCCAACATCGTCGGCGCCTAAATCCCGCCTCCGGAAGCTCCAACCCCGCTACGGCGGGGTTTTTCGTTTACTGCCCTCCCCTCCCAATAAAAAAGCCCCGTCACCTGCGCACGGGGCCTGCATGCGCGACGGTTGCGGACCGTCGCATGCGCGTCACTTCATGCGCGTTACTTCATGCGCTTTCCATATAGTCGATCATCGCATCGCCGAAGCCCGAGCACGATACCTGGGTCGCGCCTTCCATCAGCCGCGCAAAGTCGTAGGTGACGCGCTTGGACTGGATCGCCTGCTCCATGGAGCGGATGATGAGGCCCGCCGCTTCAGTCCAGCCCATGTGGCGCAGCATCATCTCGGCCGACAGGATCAGGGAGCCGGGATTGACGTAATCCTTGCCCGCGTACTTGGGCGAGGTACCGTGGGTGGCTTCGAACATGGCCACCGAATCGGACATGTTCGCGCCCGGCGCGATGCCGATGCCGCCGACCTGGGCCGCCAGAGCGTCCGAGATATAGTCGCCATTCAGGTTCAGCGTGGCGATCACGCTGTATTCGGCCGGACGCAGCAGGATCTGCTGCATGAAGGCGTCGGCGATCGAATCCTTGATGACGATGTCGCGGCCCGTCTTGGGATTCTTGAATTTGCACCATGGACCACCGTCGATCAATTCGGCACCGAATTCACTTTGCGCCAGCGCATAGCCCCAATCGCGGAAGCCGCCTTCCGTGTACTTCATGATATTGCCCTTGTGGACCAGGGTCACGGACGGCTTGTCGTGGTCGATCGCATACTGGATCGCCTTGCGCACCAGGCGCTCGCTGCCCTCGCGCGAGACAGGCTTGATGCCGATCGCGGAACTGTCCGGGAAGCGGATCTTGCGGCTGCCCATTTCTTGCGTCAGGAAGGCAATCACCTTCTTCGCTTCCGGCGTGCCGCCGGCCCATTCGATGCCGGCGTAGATGTCCTCGGAGTTCTCGCGGAAGATCACCATGTCGGTCTTGTGCGGCTCGCGCAGCGGCGACGGCACGCCCTGGAAATAGCGTACCGGACGCAGGCAGACGTACAGGTCGAGTTCCTGGCGCAGCGTGACGTTCAGCGAACGGATGCCGCCGCCGACCGGCGTCGTCAGCGGGCCCTTGATCGAGACGACGTGCTCGCGCACGGCGGCCAGCGTCTCCTCGGGCAGCGACACCCCTTCCCCGTACAGGCGGATCGACTTCTCGCCCGCATACACTTCCATCCAGGCGATCTTGCGCTTGCCTTCGTAGGCCTTGGCCACGGCCGCATCCACCACCTTGCGCATCACGGGCGTGATGTCGATGCCCGTCCCGTCGCCTTCGATGAACGGGATGATCGGCTGGTCCGGCACGTTCAGGGTGCCGTCGGCATTGAGGGTGATTTTCTGGCCGTCGCCAGGAACTTGGATATGTTGAGCCATCGTGGTCTCCGGTTGGACGCGAGTCGATCGCGGCAGCGCCGACCGGCGGGACCTGCGATCTCCATTACAATAGAGCCTGTGTTGCGTTCGCTCTGCTGTCAGCGAGTCTTATATAAGATACAAGACGCAATATTTGTCATTATGCACCAGTATACCGGAGCGCGCCAGGCATGCGCGCGGCCACACTGCCGGTGCGCCATTTTGCGCCAGAAGCTATCCCGATGCCCCTCATCCTGTTCAACAAACCCTTCCAGGTCCTGTGCCAGTTCTCGCGCGAGGACGGCCGCGCATCGCTGGCCGACTACCTGGCGATCCCGAACATCTATCCGGCCGGCCGGCTGGATGCCGACAGCGAAGGCCTGATGCTGCTGACCGACGACGGCCGCCTGCAGCACCAGATCGCGCACCCGAACCACAAGGAAGCGAAGACCTACCTGGTGCAGGTCGACGGCCATGCGGACGCTGCCGCGCTGGCGCGCCTGCAGGCGCCGCTCGACCTGGGCGACTTCGTCACCAAGCCCTGCCGGGCCGTGCGGATCGCCGAGCCGGACTGGCTGTGGCCGCGCAACCCGCCGATCCGCGTCCGCCAGGACAAGCCGACCGACTGGCTCGCCATCACGCTGGAAGAAGGCAAGAACCGCCAGGTCCGTCGCATGACGGCCGCCGTCGGCCTGCCGACGCTGCGCCTGGTCCGCGCGAGCATCGGCCCGTTCTCGCTCGCGACCCATCCCCTGATGCCGGGCGAATGGATGGAAGTCCCGACCGCCGAGCTGGGCAAGCGCCCCCGCTAACCCCGAAATTCGGGGTCAGAGCACTTTTCGAAGAACTATCTTTCGAAACAATCTGGCGCGCAATGAGGGGGAATGGCGCGGAAAAGTCCGGAAGACGGCCAGTTTGTTACAAGAAAACAAATGCGAATTAATGTGCTCTGACCCTGAATTTCGGCGGAAATGTGCTCTGACCCCGAATTGTCAACGCAACGAAAAAACCCGCCGGACTTGCGTCGGGCGGGTTTCATCCATCTGCCTGCGCGGACGTGCCGCGCCTGCCGTGCCGGTATCAGGCCGACAGGGCCTTCAGGGCAGCAGCCAGGCGGCTCTTGTGGCGAGCGGCCTTGTTCTTGTGGATGATTTTCTTGTCAGCGATGCTGTCGATGGTCGACACCGACTGCTGGAAGATGGTGGTCGCAGCGGCCTTGTCGCCAGCCTGGATGGCCTTGCGGACTGCCTTGATGGCGGTGCGCAGGGTCGAGCGCTGAGCCGAGTTGTGTGCGTTTTGCTTAACTGCTTGACGAGCGCGCTTGCGTGCTTGTGCGGTATTTGCCATGGAATTTCCTAATCTGGGTCAAGTTGCGTTTGCAAACAACAATTGTCAGTCAAACCGGCCCATTCCAGTGCCTGTCAAACGGTGTGTCTGCTAACAGATTTCAATACAGCCCTCGATTATAGCGAAGGTTTCATCGCAGGGCAATTCGAATGTCTTGTTTTCCCATCCATCCGTGAAAAAAGCCCGCCTGGCGATGCGGCACGGGTCGCCGGGCGCGACATCCGCGCCTCTTGCTCCGTGCGTAACGTTCTGTCATCAATTGCCCCGCTATAATCGCGGGCTATGAACCTACTCCGAACCCTGGCAGCCATCTCGAGCATGACGATGCTGTCCCGCCTCACCGGCCTGCTGCGCGACACGCTGTTCGCGCGCGCCTTCGGCGCCGACGCCTTTTCCGACGCCTTCAACATCGCGTTCCGCCTGCCCAACCTGCTGCGCCGCCTGTTCGGCGAAGGCGCGTTCTCGCAAGCCTTCGTGCCGATCCTGTCCGAGTACAAGACCCAGCACGGCCACGAGGCTTCCCGCACGCTGGTCGACCACGTCACCAACACGCTGGTCTGGGCGACGCTGATCACGAGCCTGGTCGGCATCGTCGCCGCGCCGCTGATCCTGATGGCCATCGCGGGCGGCCTGGACGGGAAGGCCTTCGACGCGTCCGTGTTCATGACGCGCATGATGTTCCCCTACATCGTCTGCATGTCCTTCGTGGCGCTGGCCGGCGGCGTGCTCAATACCTGGCGCGAATTCAAGATCCCGGCCTTCACGCCCGTGCTGTGGAACCTGTCGTCGATCTTCTTCTCGCTGTTCCTCGTGCAGTACTTCGACGTCCCGATCTATTCGATGGCGGTGGCGGTGATGGTGGGCGGCCTGCTGCAGGTGGGCATCCAGATCCCCGCGTTGAAGCGCATCGGCATGCTGCCGCGCCTGTCCCCGAATCCCTTCGCCGGCATGAAGGACCCGGGCGTGCGCCGCATCCTCAAGAAGATGGGGCCCGCCGTGTTCGCCGTCTCCGCGGCCCAGGTGAGCCTCCTGATCAATACGGGCATCGCTTCGCGCCTGGGCGCCGGCAGCGTGTCCGTGCTGCAGTACGCGGACCGCCTGATGGAATTCCCGACCGGGATGCTGGGCGTGGCGCTGGGCACGATCCTGCTGCCCAGCCTGTCCAAGGCAAACGCCGAGGGCGACACGGCCGAATACTCCGCCCTGCTCGACTGGGGCCTGCGCCTGACCTTCCTGCTCGCGCTGCCGGCCGCCGTCGGCCTGGCGGCGCTGGCCGAGCCCCTGATCGCCGCCCTGTTCAACTACGGCGAATTCAAGGCCAGCGCCGTCGCCGCCGCCTCGGCCCCGCTGATGGCGTATGCGGTGGGCCTGCTGGGCATCATCCTCGTCAAGATCCTCGCGCCCGCCTTCTATGCGCGCCAGGACATCCGCACCCCCGTGCGCATCGCCGTCGGCGTACTCGTCGCCACGCAGCTGATGAATATCGTGTTCGTGCCGCTGCTCGGCGTGGCCGGCCTGGCGCTGTCGATCGGCATGGGCGCCTGCATCAATGCGAGCTTCCTGTTCGCGGGACTGCGCCGGCGCCGCATCTACGTGCCGCACGCGGGCTGGCTCCGTTTCTTCCTGAAGGTCGTCGTGGGCGTCGCGCTGATGGGCGCCGTGGCCTGGTTCCTGCAGGCGCAGTTCGACTGGGCCGGCCTGCGCAGCCAGCCGCTGCTGCGCCTGGGCGTGCTGCTGGCGATCATCGCCGCCAGCGCGGCCGTGTATTTCGCCGTACTGTTCGCGCTGGGCTTCCGCCCGCGCGACTTCATGCGCCGCGCCAAATAAGGCGTCCCGTCCGCGCGGCGGGCGTCGAGCGGTGGCCGGCCTAGCGCCGGCCGGTCGCGCGGATGTCCTTGCCGTCCTTTTCTTCGGACTCGTTCGCGCCTTCCCTGCCATCCTCCCTGCCGTCTTCCTTGCTGCCGTCCTTCGCGTCGGCCGGCGCCGGCACCGCGGCATTGTCCTTGCCCTCGGCGGGCGCCCCTTCGTCCACCGGTGCGGCCGGCTCAGGCGCTGCCGGCTGGGCCGGCGCAGGCTGCGGCGCCGGGAACAGCGAACCCTGCCCGGGCGCGGCCTGGCCCGCCGCCGGCGCCGGCGCCGGGAACAGCGAGGGCTGCCCGGGCTGCTGGCCCGCTTGCTGACCTGGCTGCTGCCCCTGCTGCCCCGGCTGCGCGATGGTCTGCCCCAGCGCGGCGAACTTCCACTCCGACAGGTGTTCCTTGCCCTCCAGGTTGGCGAAGCGCGCATCGAAGTTCGCCTGCTTCAGGGGCTGCGCCTGCGACAGGCTGTAGACGGCCAGCACGCCCGTCTCGTTGCCCGGATTGGCCCAGACGATGCCCCACTCGGCCTTGCCCGTGACCGGATCGACGAACATCTTGCGCAGGTGGCGGCGCACGCCGGGAAAGCGCGGGTCCTTCAGTAAGTCCTTCAGCGACGGCGGCTGCGTGGGCTGGCCGCGCGGCGTGGCGTCGGCATAGCTCTTGAGGGCGGCGCTGAAGGCCGCTCCCGTTTCCAGCAATTCCTGTTCGGCGGCGGCGCGGCGCAGCAGCGCCTCGACCTTCAGCGTGGCGGCCCCCACCAGGCCGATGATCGCCAGCGTGACGATCAGGCCCAGGTAGGTGAAGCCGGCCTCGCGGACCACGCGCTTCTTACCACTCCGCATACGGCTTGCCGTTGCGCCCCTTGCCCGGGGCGCCGCTGTGCAGGTCCTGCACGGCGCCGCGCGTCGTGTCCTCGGGCGGCACGATGGTCCAGGCGCTGTCGCTGTCGGCCACGGGGTCGAACGGCAGCGTGGGCAGATATTTTTTCTCGACCAGCTGTTCCAGCGAATCCGGATAGCGTCCCGTGTCGGCGTAGAACTGGTCGATGACGGCGCGGGTATTGCGCAGGTTGTCGGCCAGGATGGTTTCCTTCGCCCCGTCGACGCTGGGGAAGAAGCGCGGCACGGCGAGCGTCAGCAGCAGCGCCACGATGCCCAGCACCACCAGCAGTTCGATCAGCGTGAAGCCACGCGGCCCGTGTGTCGTTCTCATGGGGTCACCATCTGGCGTAGGGAATGCCGTTCAGGCCGACCTTGCCCGACGTCGAGTACACGTCGTAGACGTCGTCGCCTTCGCGCGGCTCGGCCGCCTCGCTGGCGTAGCTGCGCTTGCCCCAGGTCTGGGCCTCGCTCAGCGCGGGATCGTCGTTGAACGGGTCGCGCGGCAGGCGGCGCATGAAGTACATCTTGGTCTTCTTCGGGCTGCGCAGGTCGACCGCCCCTTCCACCAGCAGCTCCAAACGCGGCGGATAGCCGCTGGCGCCCGCCACCTTGGCGATGCGGCCCTCGTCGCCGGCCTTCTTGTAGGCGTCGATGCCGGCGCGGATCTCGCGCAGCGCCGTGCGCAGCTCCTGCTCGTGGCGGCGCTGCGCCACGACCTGCGTCACCGGCACCACCAGCGTGCCCAGCAGCGCCAGGATCGCCAGCGTGACCAGCAGCTCGATCAGGGTGAAGCCGCGGCGCCGCATGGTCATTGCTGCGCCGGCGTGCCCGCGCTGGGAATCGTCGCGCGCACCGGCGCGCTGGGCGCGACCTCGCGCGGCGCCGACACGTCGCGTTCCGGCAGCGGGATCGTCTCGACGGAGGGCGTGGCCGGCAGCGACGTGGCCGGCACGGACGGCGGCGCCTCGGGCAGCGTGCCGCCGGCGCTGACGCTGGTGGCCGGCACCATGCCGCCCTGGTTGCCCTGGGCACCCTGGGCGGCCGGCGCATTCCATCCGGGCGGCCCGCCACGGCCGCCGGCCAGGTCCTGTACCGGCGCGCCGGCCGGCGCGGCCTGGGACTGCACGGCCTGGCCCGGGGTGGCAGGGCCGGCCGGGCTGCGGGCCCCAGGCAGCTGGGCGGCGGCGCGCGGTGCCGGGTCCGGACGGCGGCGGAAGTTGGCCTCGGTACCGGCGCTGAATTCGGCGTTCGCCGCGGGCGGGCGCTGCAGCGTGCGGATCAGGTGCGGCGTGATCGACAGCACCACCTCCGTCTTGTTGCGCTCGTCGCGGCTGCTGCCGAACAAGCGCCCCAGCACGGGCACGTCGCCCACGCCCGGCAGCTTGGTGCCGCTGCTGCGGTCCTCGTTCTTGATCAGGCCCGCCAGCACCTGGTTCTCGCCATCCTTCAGCTGCAGCATGGTCGTGGCCGAGCGCGTGCCGATGCGGTAGGCGGTGGTGCCGCTCTTGGTCTCGATCTGGTCGATCAGGTTGCTGACCTCCAGCGAGATGCGGATGCCGACCTCGTTGTTCAGGTAGATCGTGGGCTCCACGTTCAGCGTCAGGCCCACGTCGACGTAGTTAACGGACTCCGATGCGAAGCCGCCCACGCCCGACGAGATGGTGGTGGTGATGGTCGGCAGCTTGTCGCCGATGACGACCTTGGCCTTTTCCTTGTTGCGCACGCGGATGCGCGGATTCGCCAGCGTCTGCGAATCGCCGTCCGTCTTGGCCGCCGTCGCCGTGGCGGAGATGCCCGTGACGCCGATATTGCTGCTGTTGAACAGGCGCAGCTGGTCGATCGTGAGGGCGCCGCCGGTGCTGTTCAGCAGCGGCGCGAAACCGAGGCTGGTGGGCCAGTCGATGCCCAGGTCGAGCAGGCGGTTGCGCTGCACCTCGAGCACTTCGACGTCGAGCATCACCTCGGCCTCGGGCACGTCCTGCAGCGCGATCAGCTGGGACGCCAGCTTCACCGCTTCCGGCGTGTCGCGCAGGATCACGAGGTTGAGCTTTTCGTCGACGACGACGTCGCGCGACTTCAGGATCGTCTTGAGCGTGTTGGCGATGGTCTTCGCCTCCGCATTGGCCAGGTAGAAGGTCTTGACCGTCATCTCCTGGTATTCCTTCTGCTTGGCCGCCACGTTCGGGTAGATCAGGATCGTGTTGCCGTCCATGACCTGGCGCTCCAGCTGGTTGCTCATCAGGAGGTAGAACACGGCCGCTTCCACCGTGCTGTTCTTCAGGAACACGGAGGCGCGCTGGTCCGTCTTGACGTCCTTGTCGAACAGGAAGTTCAAGCCCGAGTGGCGCGCGATCACCTCGAAGATCTGCTTGATCGGGGCGTCGCGGAATTCCAGGCTGATCGGCTTGCGGAAGGCGGCCGCCAGCGCGGCGTCGGCGCTCGGCTGGGCCGCGGCGACGGCGTCGATCTCGGCCAGCAGCACGCGCGCCGGCTCGGACGACGGCCGCTCGGCCAGCACGGCCCCCACCTTCTGGCGCGCCGGCTCCAGGTCCTTGCGCGCCAGCGCGGCGCGCGCCTCGTCCAGCAGCAGCGCGTGGCGGCGGTCGGCCTCGACCTGGCGCAGGCCCGCGCGGGCGCGGTCGTTGACGGGGTCGACGGCCAGCACGCGGCGGTAGTCCTGCTGCGCCAGCTCCGCCTTGCCCTCGGCCAGCGAGCGGTCGGCCTGGGTCAGCAGGCGGTTGACGGCGCCGTCGCGCGCGCGCAGCCAGGCCGCCTTGTAGACGACGTTCTGGGGGTCGGCGGCCAGCGCTTCCTGGTACTTGGCGAGGCCCGCTTCGATGCGGTCCTGGGCGACCAGTTCGTTGCCTTCGCGGTAGGCCTGCTGGGCCGCGCAGCCGGCCAGCAGCAGCGACAACAGCGCCGGGGCCAGCAGGCGGAACGGGGTCGGGCGGCGCTTGCCGGCCGGATCACGAGCGATCAATCGAATACTCCAATATTGAGCTGCTGAACCTGGTTCAGCGGCAGGTAGGTCAGGGTCATGACGGGCGGCGCGATCGCCTCCACGCGCCAGGTGCCGTCGATGACATCCTTGTCGCGCACGACGTAGGTACGCTCGCCGCGCGCCAGGTAGACTTCCCAGATGCCGTCGCCGACCGACTTGCCGATGAAGGAGAACGGCAGCGCCGGCGCGACCGGCGGCGGTGGGGCCGCGGGCGGCGGCGGCGGGGGTGGCGGCGGCGTCCAGTCCTGGCGCCCGAACGGGCCGGCGCCATTGTCGCCCACGCCGAAGCGCGCGTCGCTGTCGCCGATCAGGGTCTCGCGCGGGACCAGCGCCAGGATCGGCTGGGCCGCGCTGGCGCCATTCGCATTGTTCGCATTGTTCACATTATTCGCGCCATCCGCGCCAGCCCGTGCCTGCGCCGGTGCCGCGGGCGTTGCAGCCGGAACCGGCGCGGAGACTGGCGTGGCGGGCGCCGCCGGACGGGCGGGACGCTCAACGGCCTCGGCCACCTCGCCGTCCGGACTGCGGTCGCCGAAGGCCACCAGCAGCACGGCGCCGACCAGGGCCGCGCCCAGCGCGACGTGGCGCACGCGCGGGCTCACGGCGCCGCTCCCGCAGTGGCCGGGCCGGCCGCGCCGGCAGTGGCGGCGTCGCCGTCGCGCAGGTACAGCGTCAGGCGCAGGCGTGCTTCCACGGCCGTGTCGTTGATCGCCTCGCGGCGGAAGCTGATGTCGTCCAGCGCCGCGAACGGGATGGCGCGCAGCGCCGCCATGGCGAACTGCCAGATCGCCGCATAGCTGCCCTTGACGGGCAGGTTGACCTGGTAGGTCGTCACCCCCGCGTTGCGGTCGCGCGCCGACTTGTATTCGCCCTGGCGCAGCGTCAGGCCGGCTTGCTGCGCCAGCGCGAACAGCGTCCTGACCTGCTGCTCGGCATGGCGGCGCTCGCCCAGCGTGCCGTAGAAGGCGGCCAGGTTGTCCTGCTCCGGCGCCGCCTGCGCATGCCGCGCGGCGGCGGCCGCGTCTTCATCGCGCGCGGCACGCGCGGCGGCGGCGGCCGCCGTGGCGCGTGCGGCGGCCTGCGCCTCGCTGCGCGCCTGGAAGGCCGCGCGTTCGACCTCCAGGTCGGCGCGCGCCATCGTCACCCATTGCAGGGCGCCGGCCAGCACGGCCACCAGCAGCCAGGCGCCGGCGACGAGCGGATGGATGCGCATCAGGGCGAGGCGCAGGCGCAGGCCGGGCGCGGCGCCGCTACGCTGTTGCAGGCTCATGGCGCGGCCCTCCACTGGGCATCGACCTGGAAGCGGATCGGCCGGTTCGGATCCTGTTCGTTGATCTCATGGCGCACCAGGGCGACGGCATCGAACCAGTCGAGCCGCTGCAGCGCCTCGACGTAGGCGATCATGTCGTCGCTGCCCTTGGCTTCGGCCGTGATGCGCAGGCTGCATTTCTTCGCGTCCGGTTCCAGCGCCAGCAGCGCCACGGTCGGCGGCGTGGCCGCCTGGACGGCGTCGTGCAGGCCGCGCCACGGCAGGTTCAGCTGCAGCACGGCGGCATTCACGGCGCCCGCCTGGGCGGCCGGCACGGGCGTGGGCGGTGCCTTCGGCCGCGGCGCCTCGGCGCGGGCGCGCGCCTCGACGCGTTCGACGCGGCTCGCATGTTCGCGCAACTCCTCGCGGTAGTGCAGCACGGACGTCGTCAACGGCACGACGAGGACCAGCGCGGCGACGATGGCGCTCCAGGCATGCGGCGCGCGCAGCAGCGCGCGGCGCAGGCCGGGCGGCGCGAAATCGATGCGGACCTTCTTCACGGCGCCCTCCCCGTCAGCGCCAGGCGCGCGCTGTCCGGCCACAGCGGATCGGTCTCGTCCTCGAACAGCGTACAGGCGAACTTGAGGCGCCCGGCGCTGCTGGCCCAGCCGCGCGGCGCCGGGCCGCAGATCTGCAGGCGCTCGGGCCGGCCCAGACCCACGCGCAGCGCCTCGCGCGCCACGTGGCCTTCGAGCCAGTCGCGGTCGGCGCCCGCCGGGATCGGCGCGGTGCGCACGGCCGCGAGCTGGCGCCCGTCGAAGGCGGCCACGCTCAGCACGCCGCCGTGGACGACGCCGAACCAGGCGTTCGGGCGGCGCAGCTTGCGGTACTGGTTCAGCGCGGCGACGAATTGCGGCACGACCTCGACCAGGACGAAACCGTGGGTGGCGGCCGCCTGCGCCAGCTGGTCCAGCAGCGCCTGCGGCACGGCCGCGGCCAGGAACGGGTGCGCGGCATCCCAGTCGGCGCCGATGCGCCAGCCTGCGGGGCTGGCGCCGAACAGCGCCTGGAAGCGCAGCGCCGCCGCCCCTTCCAGGTCGGCCATGCGGGTCGCGCCCTGCGGCGGCGCCACCTGCCACAGGCGCACCAGGTCGTCCGACAGCACGACCGACATGGTCATGCCGCCGACCTCGTGCTCGCCCAGCAGCACTGACAATGCCACGCCGATGGCGGCGGGATCGGCGCCGCCGGCGCGCACCTGGCCGAGCAGCAGCGCGCGCTCGTGGCGCCAGGCGCTGGTGCGCACGAGGGCCAGGCCGTCGGGCGCGATGCCCAGGCGCAGCGCCCGGCCGCGCAGGGGCTTGAGCAGGGAGGAAAAGGGGCTAGGCATGCAGGGTCACCCGCTTGATTTCCTCGATCGTGGTGGCGCCGCGCTTGACCAGGTCGAGCGCCGCGTGGCGCAGGCTGCGCGTGCCGTTGGCGGCGGCGGCGGCCTTGATGCGGCGGATCGGCTGCTTGTCGACGATCAGCTCGCGGATCTCGTCGTTCAGCGTCAGGATCTCGGCGATCGAGCGGCGCCCCTTGTAGCCGGTGCCGCGGCAGTCGCCGCAGCCCACGCCGCGCATGAACAGGTATTCCGATGCCTCGGTGCGGGTCAGGTGCACCGAGGACAGTTCGGCCGGCTCCGGATCGTAGGGCGCGGCGCAGTGCGGGCAGTTCATGCGGATCAGGCGCTGGGCCCAGATGCCGTTCAGGGCCGACACGAAGGCATACGGGTCGATGCCCATGTGGGTGAAGCGGCCGAACACGTCGAACACGTTGTTGGCGTGCACCGTGGTCAGCACCAGGTGGCCCGTCAGCGCCGACTGCACCGCGATCTCGGCGGTCTCGCGGTCGCGGATCTCGCCGACCATGATCTTGTCCGGGTCGTGGCGCAGGATCGAGCGCAGGCCCTTGGCGAAGGTCAGCCCCTTCTTTTCGTTGACGGGGATCTGCAGGATTCCGGGCAGCTGGTATTCGACGGGGTCCTCGATGGTGATGATCTTCTCGCGCCCGTTGTGGATCTCGGTGAGGGCCGCGTACAGCGTGGTGGTCTTGCCGGAACCGGTCGGCCCCGTCACCAGCAGCATGCCGTAGGCTTCCTGGGCCAGCGCGCGCAGCGTCACCAGCGAGTCCGCGTCGAAGCCCAGCGCCTCCAGCGTCAGCGCGCCGTAGGACTCGATCATGGCGCGCTTGTCGAGCACGCGGATCACGGCATCCTCGCCGTGGATGCTGGGCATGATCGAGACGCGCAAATCGATGTCGCGCCCGCCCGCCTGCACGCGGAAGCTGCCGTCCTGCGGGATGCGGCGCTCGGCGATGTCGAGTTCGGCCAATACCTTCAGGCGCGAGATGATGTGCTCCGCCAGTTCGATGCCGCCCACCGTCGCCGCGTGGTCGAGCACCCCGTCCACGCGGTACTTGACGGCCAGGCCGCCGGCCGTGCTCTCCAGGTGGATGTCCGAGGCGCCGGCCTTGAGGGCGTCGTACAGCGTCGAGTTGACCAGCTTGACAGCGGGACTGGCCGCTTCCGACACGGAGGCGAACGACAGCACCGTCGCACTCTTGCCGTCGCGCTGCTCCTGGCTGCCCGCGCCGCCGTCCCCGCCCAGGTTGTCGACGGCGCGCGCCGATTCCTCGTGCTTGCCGAGGTAGGCCTGGATGTCCGACTGCAGCGCCAGGCGCAGGTGCAGCGGCGCGGCCATGGTGGCGCCAGCGCGCGCGTGCAGCCAGGTCTGCAGGTCGAGGTCGAACGGGTCGGCGATCACGCCGGTCAGGCGCCCCGCCCCGTCGCGCAGCAGCACGCAGTGGCGCGCCAGCGCCTGCGCCAGCGGCAGCAGGTCGAAGGCCGGCTGCTGGCCGAACATCTCGAGCGTCTCCATCACGTCTAGCCCGAACGGCGCGGCCAGCTGGCGCAGTACCTGGCGCGGCTCCTGGCCCGTCAGGGCCTGCAGCTCGTCCACCAGCGAACGGTGCGACAGGCGGCTGCGCTCGCGCGCCTGCACGAGGACCGATGCGTCGAGCGGCGCACTCGCGATATCGTTCACGACATGTCTCCAGCAAGGTCGAAGATCGGCATGTACAGCAGGACCACGATGGCGCCCACCACCAGCCCGATGGCCGCCATCAGGAGGGGTTCGAAGGTGCGCGTGAAGCGGTCGATCCAGCGCCCGATCTCGCCGTCGTAGAAGGCGGCGGAGCGGGTCAGCATGGGCCCCATGTCGCCGGTGCGCTCGCCCACGCGCAGCATGCGCAGCGAGATCGGCGTGGTCAGGCCGTTGGCCTCGAACGCATCCGACAGCGGACGGCCCGACTCGATCGCCGCGCGCGCCGCGCGCAAGCCGGCGGCCAGGCCCGGCGACACCATGCCCTGCACCGTGTCGATGGCGGAGACGATCGTGATGCCGCCTTCGCTCAGCATGCCCAGCGTCAGGTACAGGCGCGACAATTCATAGATGCGCGCGCGTTCGCCGATGCCGGGCAGGCGCGCCAGCAGGCGCGCCGCGCCGCCCTGCCGCAGCGTGCGCCGCACCGACCATGCGACGCCCGCGGCCACGGCGGCAAAGCCCAGCAGCAGCGGTCCCGTGTGGCTGGCGGCGAACTGGCCCCATTCCAGCATCAGGCGCGACATCAGCGGCAGGCTGCGGCCCGCGCCCTGGTAGACCTCGGCGAAGCGCGGCACGACATACGACATCAGGAACAGGCTGACGCCGCCGCCCACGCACAGCAGGATCACAGGATAGATGGAGGCGCTGACGATCTTGGCGCGCACCGTGTCGATGCGCTGCTGGTATTCGATATAGCGTTCGAGCGCGCGCGGCAGGTCGCTGGTGCCTTCGGCGGCGCGCACGATGCCGACGTACAGCGGCGGGAACAGCGCCGGCTGCTCGGCCAGCACGCCGGAAAAGCGCTTGCCTTCGCGCAGGCCGGCGAGCAGGCGTTCCAGCACGCCGCGGGTGGCCGGCGCCGCTTCCTTTTCCAGCAGCGCCTCCAGGCCCTCGACGATGCCCAGGCCCGCCGTCAGCAGGGCCAGCAATTCCTGGCTGAACAGCACCAGCGACAGCTTGCCCTTGCCGCCGGCGCCGCGCAGCAAGGGGGCGCGCGCCGGGGCGATGGCGCTGACGTACAGGCCGCGCGCCTCGACCTGGCGGCGCGCGTCCGCCTCGTCGGCGGCGTCGACCAGCACGCTGGCGATGCTCATGTCGGGTGCGAGGGTACGTACCGCAAACTGCATGGGAAGGAAAACCCGAGGGAGATGGATGAGGGCAAAGGCTGCTTACCGGGAGCGATCGACCGGGGACGGTTACTGGGAGCTGATGTCGGCGTTGTCGCCTTCGCCGCCCGGCTGGCCATCCTTGCCGAGCGAGAGCACTTCGTACTCGGCCTTCGTGCCCGGGGCGCGATACTGATAAGTATGGCCCCAGGGATCGACGGGCACGCCTTTCTTCAGATAGGGGCCATTCCACTTGGCGGCGGCCGTCGGCGGGGCCGTCATCAGCGCGTTCAGGCCTTCCTCGGTCGTGGGATAGCGGCCGACGTCGAGGCGGAAGGTGTCCAGCGACTTCTCGAATGCCTCGATCTGCGCGCGTGCCACGGTGACTTCGGACTTGCCGAGCTGGGAGAAGTACTTCGGTCCGACGTAGGCGGCCAGCAGGCCGATGATCACGATCACCACCAGCAGTTCGAGCAGCGTGAAGCCTGCGTGGTGGGAACGGGCGGCGACGCGCTGATTCTGCATTCGATACATCAAACTGCTCCTTATTGCCCTAATGTAAAGCTCCAGCACAGGCTACCATGCGCGGGAAGATGCCCACAATGTTTTTATGCAATCAGAAAACCATTGTCGCAGAAAACCATTGTCGCATTTCACTCATGCTACTCCGCGTGCTGGCGCAACAGTAGGCGACTGCGCGATGCCCACATGAACATTCTGATAAGCAAGCATCGCGTTTTTAATTGCATTTCGGAAAATATGTAAATTCGCGCATTTTCCGGATCGCTAACACAATCCCGCCTCCAAGCAAGCCTTTTCCCATCAAATTCGGCGAATCCTTCGGGCATGTCGCGACAGCGCCACGGTGTTGCCTCAATACATCAAAAATTTCTTTGAGGATACTTCATCCAACGTCGCGCATTTGTACTCAACTGTATTCAAATGTCTTTCGAAAAGATAACATTTGCACGAAATTAACGAAAAAAAAATTCTCTTAGGAAAAATCGATGCCTACAATAGCTCATCTGTGAACGCCGCCTTTCCCTGAATCATGAAAAACTTCGCTCTTCGCCTTGTCTTCGGTTTCACCTTCGCCGCTTCCCTCGCAGCTTGCGGTTCGGGTGTCGAGGATGCCCAGCAGCTCCAGACCGCCGCTGCCGTGCAGGCCAACGTCGCCGTCGCCGCAGAGAACAGCCCGGCCCCCGATTGCGCCGCCGATGGCTGCAAGGGCCTGCGCATCATCGACGCCAATGCCGAGGTGTACCGCTACGAAGCGATGCGCCGCGCCGCCAACGAGCCGCAAGGCTGATCACCGCGGCGCCCGGCCGACTCCGGTTCGAGGCGCCATGGCTGCACGTTGTCCAGCAGCCGCAATTCCATGCAGCGGGCCAGCGCATGCGCCCGGTTGGTGACCCCCAGGGTCCGGTAGATCCGCTGCAAGTGATTCTTGACGGTCAGCGCGCTGATCCCCAGGATCCGTCCCATCTCTTCATTGCTCTTGCCTTCCCTGAGCCAGCCGACGATTTCCGTCTCGCGCGCGCTCAGGCTGCGCGCGGGCGCGCCCAGGCCGTCCGTGCGCGGCGCCGGCAGGCGCGCCAGCGCCAGGTGCAGGTGCGGCACCAGCAGCTCCAGGAAATAGGCGTGCCGCCCGTCCGGGCGCGTCGGCAGGCCGAACAGCACGAACACGCTGCCGCCTTCGCTCGTCTGCCCCGTGCCATGCACGAGCACGTTGTCGAATCCCAGCACGCCGAGCTCGCCGCTGAACGCGTGCAGCACCCCGCCCCCGTCCGGGCTGGCGAAATCCGCCAGCGCCGGCAGGCGCCCGCCCCCCATGCAATGGCGCGCGATGCGCAGCAGCAGGCCGTCGTGCGGATCGCGCAGCGCCTGCGCCGCGTGCGCGTCGAGCACCGTGCCGTGCAGGCATTCCAGCCGCTGCAAGGCGCCGCCGGGTCCGAAGCGCAGGCAGGCCAGCAGCTGGTGCGGCAGCAGCGCCTGCAGCTGTCCCTGCGACCACAGGAACAGCTGGCGCACGCTCGCCACGCGCAGGCCGGACTCGATCGCGCGCAGCAGGTATTCCTGCTCCAGGCGGCTCGGGATGACGACGGCGTCCGGCGCCGTGCCCCCGTCGGCGCGGGGATGGCTCATGCGGCGCCCATGTTGCCGATGCCGTGCTCGTGCGGCCCCTGCTGCCAGGCGACGAAACGGTAGCCGCTGCCGCGCACGGTCTCGATGTGCTGCTGGTGGCCGCTCGCCTGCAGCGCATTGCGCAGGCGCCCGACGTGGGTGTCGACCGTGCGTTCGTCCAGCACGGCATGGCGGCCCCACACCTTGTCCAGCAACTGCGAGCGCGTGTGCACGCGCTCCGGATGGTGCATCAGGAAGTTCAGCAAGCGGAATTCGACGGGGCCCAGCGCCACCTGGCGCGTCCCCGCCGTGACGCGCTGGGTGCCGGGATCGAGGCGCAGCCCGGCCATCTGCACCACGTCGTGCGCCGGGTGCGACAGCTGCGCCACGAAGGGTATGCGCCGGCGCAGCACGGCCTGCATGCGCGCCAGCAGTTCGCGCGGATTGAACGGCTTGGTGAGGTAGTCGTCGGCGCCGGATTCCAGCGCCAGGATCTTGTCGTGCTCGCCGCCCCGGCTTGCCACCATGATGATCGGCAGCTCGCGCGTGCGCTCGCGGGCGCGCAGGCGCCGGATCAGCGCTTCGCCCGACTCGCCCGGCAAGTCCCACTCCAGCAGCAGCATGTCCGGCAAGCCGTCGTCGATGGCCAGCCGGGCCGCTTCGGCATCGAGGCAGCTGGCGACGTCGTGGCCGGCGCAGTGCAGGTTCAGTTCCAGCAGCTGGCGGACTGCCGGGTCGGGGTCGACCACGAGGATATGTGCTGCCATGGGTGGATCCGGGCTGGTGAATCGGTGCGGCGCTGTTGCCGCCGTGACGGCCTGTCACGGCGAGGAAATTTTAATATGCACGAACGAAAACCAGCTGAACAATATGATTTGCCGTGGGTATTCAGAGCTTTGGCGAATAAATCGCCCGCCTGCCCTTTTTATGCGCCTTGCCTAGGGAGATGCGGGTTTGCGGGGTGCAGGGCGGCGCGATCGCGCCGCCGGGATGGGTTGCATAAACGCTACATGTTACGGGAAACGCCCTGGCCGCGCGGGCGGACAGGGCGTGCGGCCGGCGCCGGGATCAGCGCGCGCGGCGGCGCAGCGTGAAGCCCAGCAGGCCCATGCCGGTGAAGACGCTCAGCAGCGTCGACGGTTCCGGCACGTCGGCGGACGGCGTGACGAGGGCGATGTCGCTGCCCGTGACGACGGGTTGCGCACCCGGCAGCAGCTCGATCTGCGCCGCGCCGGCCAACAGGTAGTCCTGGCCCTGGGTCAGGTTGACGGCGAAGGTCGTGCCGTCGACGCCGGACGACGGACCGTCGAACGCGATGTCGAAGCTGAACAGGCCGCCGAAGGTCACGGCCTGCCACAGCCAGGACTGCGCCGACGACATGGTCAGCGTGCCGTCCACGCCGCCCGTCACGCCGGAAGCGTCCAGCACCTCGCCGAAGGCGCCGCCGAAATTGCTCAGGGTCGCCGTCGACAGATCGGCGCCGGCGCCGGCAAACGTCAGCTCCAGGCCGCCGTCGCCGCTGAAGCTCTTGGTGTTGACGCTGACGTGGTACATCGGTCCGGCGAACACGCTGCCGGAGACCAGCGCCAGGGCCAGCAGCGCACGGGAAAACAGGGTCTTGAAGTTCATCATGTCGCAATCCTCGGGAATCAGAAAGTACCGTTATAGAGTTTGGCGGTGTACGTCACGGCAACCTTGTTCGGATTGCTGAAGCTCAGGCTGACGGTGACCGAAGCGCCCGGGGCGAGCGTGCCCGGCAGGGTCACGTACGGCGCCCCACCCTGCTCGCCGCTCTTGTTGTCGAGCGTGACGCCGGCCGGCAGGTCCTGCAGCACGTACTGCAGCGGACCGGACAGCGCGGCGCTGCCCGTGTTCGTCACCGTGACGGTGCCGGCATACTTGGCGGTGAAGCGGTTGATCGTGTAGCCGGAGCGGACGATCTTCACGCCCCCCGTCACGTCGGCCGCGGCCGGCGCCAGGTTCAGGCTCACGACGACGGGATCGTGGTCGGAGGCGCGGAAGGCATTGTTCACGTACGGGTCGTCGTTCGTGTCGCCCGTGTTGTAGTCGATCGCCGGCGGCTCGTCCGCGTTGTTGTGCCATTCGGTCACGCCCGCGACCTGGCCGTCCAGCGAGGCGCTGGCCAGCGCGTGGTCGAGGTAGCCGCTCATGCCGTCGAACACATAGGAGTACGGGATCGTTATCGGCCGCACGAAGCGCTCGAGCTCGTTGACCATGCCCAGGCTCGTCAGGGTGGCGATCGGGTCTTCGTGGCCGTAGGAATTGAAGTCGCCGACGGCCAGCACGTCCGGGTCGCCCGCGGCCGCGACGACCTTCGGGATGAACACGTTCGCCAGCTGCTGCGCCTGCTGCACGCGGGTGGCGTTCCAGCAGCCCTGGCCGTCGCCGCTGTCGGTATTGCCCGTGCCGCCGCCGCAGCTGCCTTTCGATTTCAGGTGGTTCACGATCAGCGAGAACTTGGCGCCGTTGGCATTGACCTTGAAGGTCTGGGCCATCGGCGGGCGGTTGTTGACGGCATCGGCGTCCGACATCGCGCCGCCCACCAGGCTCAGCACGGCCGGCTTGTAGATCATCGCCACGCGGATCGCGTCGGTACCCGTCGCCGGGGGTTTCGGCACGTAGGCGTAGACCGTGCCGCCGACCGCCTTGTTGAGGGCGTCGACCAGGTAGGACACGGTGGTGTCGCCATTGTTCTCGATTTCCATCAGGCCCACCGCGTCGGCATCCATCGCCTTCAGTTCATTGACGATCTTGTCGCGCTGGCGCTGGAACTCGGCGAGGTTGTCGGCACCACGGCAATTGCTCTTGCTGGTGCTGCCGCCCACGGTGCAGCCGCGGCCGGTATTGCCCCAGGCGTCGGCGCCGTTGGTGAAGGTGGTGAAGAAGTTCAGCACGTTGGCGCTGGCCACCTTCACGTTGCCCGGCGCGACTTGCGGCTTGTCCATGCGCACGTTGCTGCGGCTGAAGACGGGGGTCTCGCTCGGCTGCAGCTTGTACCAGGCGCCGCCGCCGCCCGTGGCGCCGAAGTCGATCACGCCGGTGAGGCCAGTGACGGTGTCGCCGCTGCGCACGGTGCCGCCCTCGCCCAGGTAGGGGATGTGCTCCGGCGTGACGAAGACATTGTCGTCCAGCACGACCATATTGCGCGCATTGTCCGCGGCCAGCGCCAGCGCTTCCGGCGTGCCAGGGCGGTAGCGGTTGGTCGGGGTCTCGCGGCGGCCGTTCGACAGGATCAGCTCGCCGCGGTCGCCCAGGTAGTTGTTGCCATTGACGGTCAGCGGTTTGACGAAGCGCACCAGCATGCCCTCGTAGCGGCCCAGGTCCTCGCTGCCCAGGTCGATATTGGCGGGTACGATCGCCGGGCCCGCGCCCAGGTTCTGCACGGTGGCCTTGGTCAGCTCCGTGTAGGTGCGGGTGGCGCCGCTGGGCTTGTACTCGCTGATGGTGCCCGTCACGCGCACCAGGTCGCCGACGTTGGCGCTGGTGGTGTCGTAGACGTACAGGCCGTCCGACGTGGTCGGGTCGCCGTCGCCGTTCGGGTCCTGGATGAAGAAGCCGGTGCCGCTGAACTTCTTGGTGATCACGCCGGTCGTGGTCTGCACGGTGTTGGCGTAGGGGCTGGCGCTGCCGCTGCCCTGGATCTGCATGATGGAGAGCTGGCCTGAGACGGCCACGCTGACGGTGCAGCTGGCGCTCTGGCCGGCATCGTTGGTGAAGGTCACGACCACCGGATAGGTACCCGCGGCCACGCCCGCGCCCACGGCCAGCGTCGCCGTCGCGCTCGCACCCGTAGCGTTCGCGCGTACGACGTCGATCAGGCTGATGCCGGCGACGGCCCCGCCCGTGATGCTGGCGCCGTCGACGATGCTGTCGTCGTCCTTGGCCGAGAGCGGCGCGCTGAAGGCGCTGCCGGCGGCGCCTGCCACCGTGGCCGGGCAGCTCGGGACGATCGGTTGCGGGCCCGGCGCGCCGCCGCACAGGTGGTAGGCGCTGCCGCTGTTGCGCGGGCTCGGCGTGCCGACGACGAAGTCGGCGGCATTGTCGTCGCTGTCGTCGCAGCCGCCGCCGTTACGCAGGACGGCCGTCGCATTGGTCGGCGCCGCCGTCGGGCCGGTCCCCTCGAACGGCGTCGCCGTGGTGCCGAAGCCGACCAGGTCGACGACGCTCGCCGCGCGCGGATCGGTGATCGTGGTGGCGCTCTTGACCAGCACGACCTTGCCGGCCGTGCCGCTCATATTGATCGTGCCGGTCAGGTCCGGGCTGGGCAGTGCATCGCCGCCGCCGTTGCCGGCCGCGCCCTGGATCAGGTAGTACTGGCCCGGCTGCAGCGTCACGTCGCCGATCACCGTCTTGTTGGTCCAGCTGTTGCCCGCCGCGGACGCGTATTGCACGCTCCAGCCGCTGATGCTGACGGCCTCGGCGCTGCGGTTGAACAGTTCGATGAAATCGTTCTTGTAGGTGGCGCCGGAATTGCCGCCGCCGCCATAGGCCTGGCTGATGACGACGGGGCCGGGAGCGGCGGCCGCCGTGCCGGACAGGCCGGCCAGCAGTGCGGCGAGCACCGTCAGGCGGACGGGAAGATGGGGCGAAGCACAATCGGATACGCGGTGGGTCATGGTGGTCCTGGTCGGAATGGCAAGCGTTGTCAGTGAAATACTTAGCAGAAATGAATAGTAAATGCACAAATTGACAACGTCATGACGACCCGTTGGTCCGGATGGATCAATCCGGACCTTGAACGATCGATAACGCTACGCCGCCGGCGATGGCAGGCTGGGGCGCTCAGCGGCGCCGTGCGTAGGGCGCCGCCAGTGGCTCGCCGATGAACAATCCCTGCGTCGGCCAAGCAACGCTCTTCCAATAGGCTTCGATGGCGCTGTTGCCCTGTACATAGTGCTTGAGCAACACGGCGGGATTCGGGAATTTCTGCCAGTGGTTGCAGGGCTCGCTCACCGTGCCGTAGCTGGCCGTGGCGCCCGCCTCCAGCCAGCGCAGGATGCTCATCTGGGAATTGCCCAGCAAGTCGCCGCCCAGCGAGGTCAGGTGGTCGGCCAGCGCGCCCGGCACGAAGCCGAGCGTGTCGAGTTTCGCCACCTCGGCCATGCCCGTCTCGTAGATGATGACGTCCTTCGCCCCTTCCAGCACGTCGGCCTGCATCGTCTTCGTGGCCAGCTGGCGCGCCGCGATGCGGCCGGGCGGCGGGAAGAAGCCGGCGCGCGAATTGCGCGCCTTTTCCGACGTCTGCAGGAAATAGGCGGTGGCCGGCACCGTCTTGAAGCCGGCGCCGGCGCCGCGGTCGATCAGGGCCTTGGCCTGCTCCACCGATTCCGTCGGCATCAGCATCGACAGGCGCATGTGCAGGTCCGTATAGGGGCGCGCCGTGGTCGCGTTGAAATACGGGCTCGGCCGGCCGGCGGCGCAGGTGCGCGTGCATTGCTCGGGGTCGAAGCCGAGGCTGTAGGCGCCCGTGATGGCATTGCAGGACACCTTGTAGGGCGCCGTCCAGACCATCAGCACGGCCTGCACTTCCGGTTTCAACTGGCCGTCGATCTCTTCCTTGAGGGCCTGGAAGCGCGATTCGCTGATCTCGCGCGGCTTGCCGGGGATGTGCACGTGGACGACGTTGGCGGCCGGGATGCCGCGCCGCTTGCGGTAGTACTCGCCGATCTGGACGCTGTTCGGCTCCGCGTCGTTGATGACGATGGCCAGCTGCTCGGGCTGCAGGCTGGGCGCGCTGGTGAACTGGGCGCGGGCCGGCATGGCGCATGCCAGCAGGAGGCTGACGAGAATGGGCAGGAGGAATCTGGGCATCGATGTCGTCGGGGTGGTCATGGAAAGGAAACGGGAGCGTCATGCTCCCGTTTATCATGCCACGGTGGAAAGACCTGCAACTTATGCGGTGCTTATGCGGTACCGGTGCGGCGGCGCGCACGCTTGCGGCCGATCAGCGCCAGCACGCCCATGCCGGCGATCAGCATCGCCGTCTCCCTGGGTTCGGGCACGGGCGAGATCGAGAACACTTCCATGCCGTCGATATGCAGCGCCATGCCGTTCGTGCTGCGGTCGACGATGCTCTTGCCCTCGTCCAGCGGATCGCCGTAGCTGGTCTGCCAGGACAGGGCCGTGTCCAGGTCGGCGGTCACGACCAGGTCGGGACCGACGCCGAACATGGGGCCGACGCCGGTGGCATTGAAGGTCTGGTACTGGCCCTGGCTGGGCAGCACGTAGGTGGACAGGATCTGGCGGTACACGGCCGGGTCGGTGAAATTGAACAGGAATGCCGTGCGCTGCCAGTCGCGCTCCGTGACGTTCCAGCCGCCGGACGTCGACCAGCTCTGCGGGTTGTAGCCGCCGACGAGGAAGCTGTCGCCGCCCGAATTGGTGACCTCGAGCAGTGTGAAGGTGGCGCCCTTCCCGTCCGCCGCCGCGTGGAAATCGGCCGACGTGTCGCCGTCCTGGAGCGTGTACACATTGTTCAGGTTGAACTCGCCGGCGCCGAGCCAGCGTTCCAGCTGCGCGTGCTTGCCTGCGTCCAGCAGGACAGAGCCGCCGACGATGTCGCCGGCACTGGCCGTGCCGCCGATGCCGGCCAGCGCAAGGGCCAGGCCGCCCGCCGCAATGATCTTCTTCATGGATTCCTCCCAGGGTAATCGTCGAGTCATTGTATGACGGGCGTCAGGACGGCTTCGCACTGTAGACTTAGGGAAACTGCCGAGCCAAAAGAAATCGCCCCTGCCTGCGCAGGGGCGACGGTGGAACGTGCTGCAGTAATTATGCGCGCTGGTAGACGTCCTCGAAGCGCACGATGTCGTCTTCGCCCAGGTAGCTGCCCGACTGCACTTCGATCAGGTGCAGCGGCAGCTTGCCCGGGTTTTCCAGGCGGTGCGTGGTGCCCAGCGGGATGTAGGTGGACTCGTTCTCGGCCAGCAGCACGACCTTGTCGCCGCAGGTGACGCGCGCGGTGCCCGACACGACGATCCAGTGCTCGGCGCGGTGGTGGTGCATCTGCAGCGACAGCTTCTCGCCCGGCTTGACGGTGATGCGCTTGACCTGGAAACGGTCGCCCGCATCGATGCCTTCGTAATAGCCCCACGGACGGTACACCTTGGTGTGGTGCAGGTGCTCGGTGCGCTCCTGCCCTTTCAGGTGCTCGACGATGTTCTTGACGCGCTGGACCTGGTCCTTGTGCGCCACCAGCACGGCATCGTTGGTTTCGACGACCACCAGGTCCTGCACGCCGACCACGGCCACGATGCGGCTCTCGGCGCGCACCAGCGTGTTGCTGGTGTTGTCCAGGTAGACGTCGCCGCGCTGCACGTTGCCGTTGGCGTCGCGCTCCTGCACGTCGGCCAGCGCCGACCAGGAACCGACGTCGCTCCAGCCGATGTCTGCCGACACGACCACGCCGTCGCGGGTGTGTTCCATGACCGCGTAGTCGATCGAGTCGGACGGGCTGGCGGCGAACGCCGCTTCATCCAGGCGGCAGAAGTCGAGGTCGCGGTAGGCCTCCTGCACGGCCGAGGTGGCCGCCTTGGCGATGCCCGGCGCATGCGCCTCGATCTCGGCCAGGAAGCGGTCGGCGCGGAACATGAACATGCCGCTGTTCCAGTAGAAGCCGCCGTCGGCGACGAAGCCGGCGGCCGTGTCGCGGTCCGGCTTCTCGACGAAGCGCTCGATCTTGAAGCAGTCGTCGCAGCCCGGCAGCGGCTCGCCGCGGCGGATGTAGCCGTAGCCCGTTTCCGGTGCGCTCGGGACGATGCCGAAGGTCGCCAGCGAACCGCCTTCGACGAGGCGCGCGGCACGTTCCACGGCGAGGCGGAACGCTTCGTTCTTCTCGATGACGTGGTCGGCCGGCAGCACCAGCATCATCGCGTCCGGATCCTGCGCCTTCAGGAAGGCGGCGGCCGCAGCCACGGCCGGGGCCGTGTTACGGCCGGCCGGTTCCAGCATGATGCCGTGCGGCGTGATGCCCACGTCGCGCAGCTGCTCGGCCACCAGGAAACGGTGCTCGTTACCGCACACCACCAGCGGTGCCATCACTCCCGGCCAGCCGCGCACCCGCAGTGCGGTTTCCTGCAGCATGGTCTTGTCGGTGACCAGCGGCAGCAGCTGCTTGGGCATCACAGCACGCGAAAGCGGCCACAGACGGGTACCGGCACCGCCGGAGAGGATGACTGGATAGATCTTCATGCACTGGCTTTCTCTAATGTGGTTTCTGTCTCTTCGGCACCGTCCTTGCGGCGGCTGCGTCGACGGTCGCGGGCGTTGACCCATTCGTCCGAGGTGTACTCGGACGCATGCTTCATCTCGCCTGCGCGGTTAATGCCGTAATCTTTAAATACGATCATTTCATGCAAGGTAACATCATTCAGCACGCGAGTATATTCGAAAAGCACGCTGCGGACGACTTCGGCACCTTCGCAGATATGGCTGCCGTGGCCGATCCAGGTCGGGCCGATGATCGTCGAGCCGGCCTCGATCTTGACGCCCGAACCGATGTACACGGGACCCTTGATCGTGGTGCCGTTCCAGTCGATGCTGGTGTTCAGGCCGGTCCACAGGCCCGGCTCGATCTGGATGCCCGGCACGTCCATGTGGTTGACCTCGCCGGTCAGCACGTTCTGCAGCACTTCCCAGTAGTCGGCCACGCTGCCGATGTCGAGCCAGTTGAACGGGCGGCCCTGGGCGTAGAACGGCATGCCTTTCTCGGCCAGCAGCGGGAACAGCTGCGAGCCGATGTCGAATTCCACGCCCGACGGGATCAGGTCGATCACTTCCGGCTCGAAGATGTAGATGCCGGTGCTGATGAAGTTCGACAGCGCTTCTTCCTGCTTCGGCTTTTCCTGGAACTGGGTGATGCGGCCGTCCTTGTCGGTGACCACCACGCCGTAGCTGGAGACCTTGTCCCACGGGACTTCCTTGGTGATGACGGTGGCCATCGCGCCCGTGCGGCGGTGCTCGAGCAGCGCGGCCTTCAGGTCGAGGTCGATCAGCGCGTCGCCGCACAGGACGATGGTGGTGTCGTCGAAGAAGCCGCCGAATTCCTGGATCTTCTTCATGCCGCCGGCCGAGCCGATCGGCACCGCCACGACTTCGCCGTCTTCCTTCGTATAGCCTTCGAAGGAATAGCCGATCTGGACGCCGAACTGCTCGCCTTCGCCGAAGTATTCCTCGATCTTCTCGTGCAGGTGGCTCACGTTGACCATGATCTCGGTAATGCCGTGCTTGCGCAGGTGTTCGATCAGGTAGGCCATGACGGGCTTGCCCAGCACGGGGATCATGGGTTTCGGCAGGTCGTAGGTCAGCGGACGTACGCGGGTACCTTTGCCTGCTGCAAGAATCATCGCTTTCATTGGTGTGTCCTTACACTTATTTTGAAGTAGTTTGGTAGCGCCAGGAATCAGCGCACATTTGCGCGATGTCACGCTCGGCCGTCCATCCGAGTTCCTCGCGGGCGCGGGTCGGATCGGCATAGCACTTGGCGATGTCGCCGGGACGGCGGTCGACGATCTGGTAGGCAATCTTTTTGCCGCAAGCCTTCTCGAAGGCGTGCACCATTTCCAGCACGCTGTTGCCGTTGCCGGTACCGAGGTTGTAGGTGACGAGGCCGGCGCCCTGCGCCAGCTTGTCCAGCGTCTTGACGTGGCCGATGGCCAGGTCGACCACGTGGATGTAGTCGCGCATGCCGGTACCGTCCGGGGTCGGATAGTCGCCGCCGAACACGGACAGCTTCTCGCGCTGCCCGTTGGCGACCTGGGCGATGTAAGGCACCAGGTTGTTGGGGATGCCGTTCGGCTCCTCGCCGATCAGGCCGCTTTCATGCGCGCCGACCGGGTTGAAATAGCGCAGCAGTGCGATGCGCCAGTCCGGCTCGGCCTTGATCAGGTCGCGCAGGATATCTTCGATCATCAGCTTGCTGCGGCCATAGGGATTCGTCGCCGACAGCGGGAAGTCTTCCTTGATCGGCACCGAGGCCGGATCGCCGTACACGGTGGCGGAGGACGAGAACACCAGGGTCTTGCAGCCGAACTTGGCCATCGTCTCGAACAGCGCGACGCTGCCGTAGACGTTGTTGTCGTAGTAGCGCAGCGGCTGCGCCACCGATTCGCCGACCGCCTTCAGGCCGGCGAAGTGGATCACCGCATCGATCTCGTGGGCGCCGAACACGGCTTCCATGGCCGCGCGGTCGCGGATGTCGCCTTCCACGAACACGAAGGGTTTGCCGGTGATGCGCTGCACGCGCTCCTGCACCGAGCGGTTGGCGTTGGACAGGTTGTCGAACGCCACCACCTCGTGACCCGCGTTCTGCAGTTCCACCACCGTGTGGGAACCGATATAGCCCATGCCGCCAGTAACCAGAATTTTCATATTGCGTCTTTCTTGTTTGATGATGGTTGCTCGCCATGCCGCGGGGACTGGCGGGTCGTTCGTATTGTCGTCGGCGGCCGCAGCCGCCATCCCTAGTTTGCTGCGTCTACACGGAGCGGCGCTGCCGCTTCGTCAATGCTTCCTTGATGAACAATCCGACGAAGGCCATGTCTTCGATGAAGTAGCGGCGGAACATGCGGCGCGGCTCCTGCAGGAAGCGGTAGAACCACTCCAGCCCGGACTTCTGCATCCACACGGGCGCGCGCTTGACGTGGCCGATCGCCACGTCGAAGGTGCCGCCCACGCCCATCGCGAACGGGATCTTCATGTCGGCCTGGTAGCGGCCGAGGAACTGTTCCTTCTTCGGCGAGCTGATCGCCACGAACAGCAGGTCCGGCTTGGCCGCGCGGATCTGCTCGACCACGGCCGCCTCTTCCGCCTCGCCCTTCCAGTAGCCGTTGCGGTAGCCGGCCAGCACCAGGCGCGGGTACTTGTGCTGGTAGGTGCTCGCCACCTTGCTCACCACTTCTTCCTTCGCGCCGAGCAGGAACACGCGCCAGCCCTTTTCGCCGGCACGCTGCATCAGTGCCTCGAACAGGTCGACGCCGGCCACCCGTTCCTTGAGCGGCTTGCCGAGCAGGCGCGAGGCCCACACGACCGGCATGCCGTCCACATTGACGAGGGCGCAGTCGTTGATGATGCGTCGCAGTTCCGGATCCCGGCTGGCCTTGACCAGCTTGTCGACATTGACCACCACGTGCTGATGGGGCCTACCGCTATGGATGAAGCCCTCGACAGTCTGCAACGTTTCTTCCATCGACAGGTTGTCGATGCTACATCCCATCAGTGTGATGCGTTCGCTCATATCGCCTCTCGTTTATTGACCGTCAAGTCCCCTCGCGAGGATCTCGACGATGCGTTCCGCCGCGCGGCCGTCCCACAGGTGCGGCCGGCGGCCCAGTTTGCCCTCGCCACGCAGGACCTTGCGCGTCTCGAGGAGGATGGCGGCAGGGTCGGTACCTGCCAGTACGTTCGAACCTTCGTCCACGGTCACCGGACGTTCCGTGTTCTCGCGCACGGTAATGCAGGGCACGCCCAGTGCCGTCGTCTCTTCCTGCAGGCCGCCGCTGTCGGTCAGCACCACGGCGGCATCCTTCCACAGGTTGAGGAAGGCCATGTAGGCTTGCGGGCCCGCCAGCGTGATGTTCGGGCCCAGGTCGATGCCGAATTTCTCGATGTTGGCGCGGGTACGCGGGTGCACGGGGAAGATCAGCGGCAGCTCGGCGGCGATCTCCTTGAGCGCGCCGGCGATGCGGGTGAAGGTTGCCGGGTCGTCCACGTTGCTGGGACGGTGCAGCGTCACCACGCCGTAGCGCCGGCCTTCCTGCCGCGCCTTCCAGGCGCTCGTCTCGAAGTCCGAAGTATCCGCGCGCGACAGCTTGTCGGCCTGGTACAGCACGTTATCGACCATCACGTGGCCGACGTAGTGGATCGCCGATTCCGGCTTGCCTTCGCGGCGCAGGTGCTCCACGGCCGACGGTTCCGTGACGAAGAACCAGTCCGAGATGCTGTCGGTGACGAGGCGGTTGATTTCTTCCGGCATCGCCATGTCGCCCGAGCGCAGGCCGGCTTCGACGTGGGCGACGGGGATGTTCAGCTTCTTGGCGACGATCGAGCAGGCCAGTGTCGAATTCACGTCGCCCACCACCAGCACGGCGGCCGGGCGCTCGTTCTGGCACAGTTCCTCGAAGCCCAGCATGATCTTGGCCGTCTGCTGGGCGTGGCTGCCGCCGCCCGCCGCCATGAACACGTCCGGTTGCGGGATGCCCAGTTCTTCGAAGAACACGTCGTTCATCTCGCGGTCGTAGTGCTGGCCCGTATGGATGATCTTGTAGGTCAAGGCATCCTGGGCCTGCAGCGCGCGCACGATGGGCGCGATCTTCATGAAATTCGGACGGGCACCGGCAACCAGATAGATGAGCATAAAAGCAACCTTCTCTAGCAAGAATTATTAAAAAAACGTTATTGTAAACCTGCACTCGACCGGGACGGCGGACGATACGGTGCTGATCTTGAGCACGTCGCACGGCTGGCGCGATTCGTAGCAACGCGAATACCAGCCGAGCGGCGGATTTTCGTGGCCGCGCACCAGTTCCAGCTTGAGGTCGGCGCCATGGGCGTGCATCTGCAGCGCGAAGCGCTTGCCGCGCACGTGCAGGCCGGAACTGTTCAGGCGCGCATCGAGACCGGGCGCGAAATGCCAGAAGAGTTCGACCTGGTGCTGTTTCTTGGCAGACACCTCGTCGCGCACCGTCAGCGTCGAGGTGGCGGCGTCGAAGCGCACGCTGCGCATGTGGCGCACGGGATCGGCCAGGCGCTCGTAGCCGTCGTGGGCGCCGCGGAAATCGAATTCGTGCGGCGACTGCGGCATGCGCTCGATGCTGGCGCGCGCCTTCTTGAGCCACATGAAGCGGCCGCCCGACACCGACTGGTCGAGCCCGTCGATGCGCAGCGTGTTATGGGCCGAGGTGCCGCGGAAGTAGTCGCGCCACTTGTGTTCCTGCCAGTAGGAGTACGTTCCCGGATCGACCAGGCATTCCTCGCCGCCGACCGACAGGGTCAGCGCCAGCGCGTCGGCGTGGCCGTGGGCGGCGATGCCCAGGTAGCCCAGCGGGCCGCAATCGACCATGCCCTTGATCTCGTCCGCTTCGCCGAAATGCGAGCCGAACAGCAGGTAGCCGCCGTCCGGGAACGACCAGCCCGTCTCGGATTCGTGCGGGTCGGCCTCGGGGCGCTTGCCCGGCAGCGCATGCAGCAGCCAGCGCACGCCCGGGTGCGCTGGCTGCTGGCGGTGCAGCACGGCATCGCCCAGCGCCAGCAACTGCGCGGCGCGGTCGCTGCCGGCCTCGTCCAGGCGGAACACGATGCCGTCGTCGGCGTCGCCCACCATCGGCACGTTGCCGCCGACGTCGCGCACGGAACGCAGGAAGCGCAGCGCGCGCGACAGGCTGGTCCAGTAGGCGCGCGAGAACGGCTGGTCGCAGGCCTGGCCCACGAGCCCGGCCACGAACAGGAATTCGCTCGAAAAGATGTGGTACGCAAAGGCCTGCTCGCGGTTCACGCCGTCGCGCGAGAACTGGGCCTGGGCCTCGTGCTCGAGTTCGCGGCGCGCCTGCTCCAGCCAGGCGCCGGACGCCTTCCAGCACGGCCACACGGAGGCGCCCACGTACAGGCCGGCCAGTTCGCCGATCAGGTGGTTGTTGGCCGAGGAATGGCGCGACAGGTGGCGCGCGATCGCGCTGCAGTGGGCGTGGATCGATTCCAGCCAGTCGGCGCGCAGGCGCTGGCCGTCCTCCCCGGCGAACAGGCCGCTCTCCTCCCCACCCACCAGTTGCCAGACGAGGCTCCAGTTGATCAGGCGGATGCCCAGTTCCAGCGAGCTGGTCCAGTTGGGGCCGACCAGCGGCGGGCACTGGTCGAGCCAGCTGCGCAACTGGTGGTGCAACGCGTGCAGCCAGGCCACGTCGCCCGTCGCGGCCCAGGCCTGGGCCAGGCGCACGAGGTGCAGGTGGCGGTTCAGTTCCCACACGTGCTTGATGTCGCCGACCAGTTCGCGGTTGGTGATGGCGATGTCGCCCGCATAGATGGCGGGACCGACGACGCCGCTGTCCGGGTCGCGGTTCCACACGGGCGGCATGCCGACGTCGAAGCGGCGGTTGGCGAACAGGACCACGTGGCCGGCGCAAATGCTGTCCGCATCGGCCAGCAGCGCCTCGCGCTCGCCCGGGCCCAGCTGGGGCGCGCCGCGAACCGCGAAGGTGCGCGCGTGCGGCAGCGGCGGCGCGGTGCGCAGGCGCACCCGCTTCGCCACGCCCTTCACCGCCGCCTGCTGGATGCGGTAGCCGACTTCGGCCACCGACATGCAGCGCAGACGATTGACCAGCCACACCATGCCTGTCGCTTCGCTCATCGTTCCGTCCCTGCCAGTTCACGGTAGATCGCGGACAGTTGTCCGCACACCACCTCGGTTGAGTAATGCTGCTCGATGCTGGCGCGCGCGCGGGCCGCCAGCCGTTCGCGCAGGGCGGCGTCGCCCAGCAGCGTGGCCAGCGCCGCGGCCAGCGCCGCCTCGTCGCGCGGCGGCACCAGCAGGCCGTTCGCGGCCTCGCTGCCGTCGCGCAGCGCTTCCGGAATGCCGCCGACGCAGGTCGCCACGACCGCCTTGCCGGCCGCCATCGCTTCCAGCATCGACATCGGCAAGCCCTCGGCATGCGAGGGCAGGCAGAACACGCTGGCGCGGGCCAGCTCGGCATCGCGCTGCTGCGGGCCGATCCAGCCGGGCAGCTCGATGCGGTCCTCGATGCCCAGTTCGCGCGCGCGGCGGCGCACGCCGTCGATGTCGCCGTTGCCGCCGAACACCAGGCGCAGCTGCGGGAAATCGCGCGCCAGCCGGGCGCCGGCGCCGAGCAGCTCGAACACGCCCTTGGCCACTTCCAGCCGGCCCAGGAACAGGATGCGGCCCGGCTCTTCCAGCGTGCGGTCGACGCGCGCCGGCAGCGGCACCGAATTCGGCACCACGGCCACCTTGGCCATCGGCGCGAACTCGTGCACGAATTGCGCCCACCCTTCCGACAGCGCGATCACGACCGAGCTGTGTTCCAGCGTGTGCCGGATCCAGCGCCGCATCAGGGGCCCGGATTCCTGCGTGGCGAACGTGCGGAAGCCCCCGCCGTGCAGGTGGAAGATGGTCTTGCTGCCGGCCATGCGCGCGACCAGCAGCACGATCGACTTGCGCAGGAAGCTCGCATGCGAGGCGGAATGCACGTGCACGACGGCCGGATGCTGGCCCAGGCAGGCGCGCACCGTCTGCCAGAATCCGGACACGGCGCCCTTGACCTTGGCCAGGCGCGGCCCTTCCGCGTGGGTGGCGACATAGCGCACCGCCTCCCGTTCGAACAGGCCATGGCGGCGCAGCACGGACACGACGGCGGCCACCCCGCCTCGCCCTTCGAGGGCGGTCCCGACCATCAGCACGCGCAGCGCCGGCGTCCTCATGCTGCGGCTCCTGGAGCGGCAAATGGAGCGGACGACGGCGCGGCAAACGGCACGGCAAGCGGTACCCGGCCGGCGGGCACGCCCGTCGTCCGCCACACCGTCGCTGGCATCGTCGTCTGGCACAAGGTAGGCACTCTCAACAAAGGGAAGGATGGATGGATTAATAAACTGGCAATATTTCGATCGTACATCATACTTTCCAGGACCCGCGCACGTTTCAGCGTCCGCCCGCTGCCGCCGGTGCGCCCGCGCGAGCGGCGGCGCCGTCGGCGATGGCGATGAATTCGAATTTTCCGTTCGGCCCGCGCGGGATCGCCGCCACGCGCTCGACCCGGACCTGCACGCCGGGCACGCGCAAGAGGAACTTGTCGACGAGGGCCTGGGCATCGGCATCCGTGAATCCCTCGGCCACGACGACGCGCAGCACGAACTCGGCATTGCCGCGGTACAGCACCTGGCCCTCGACCAGGTGGCGGTCGTGTCCCTGGAAGATGCGGTCCAGGCGCGCGACCATGCGGCCGTCCGGCAGCGTGACGATCTTTTCCTGGCGTCCCACGATCGCCTTGACGGTCGGGAACACGCGGCCGCAGGCGCAGGGTTCGCCCGCGCCATGCATGTCATGCGCGTCGTGCACGAGCACCGTGTCGCCGGTACGGTAGTGCTGCAGCGGCATGGCCGCGTTGTTCAGCGTGGTGCCGACCAGCTCACAGGCGCCGCCGCCGTCCTGGGCGTCGAGCAGCGCCACGCCGCTGTAGTCGGTCAGCACGTGGTAGCTGCCGCGCTCGCAGGTGCCGATGGCGGCGACCCGCTCGGCCTGGCCGTACCAGTCGTAGACGCGGGTGCCGAACGCCTTTTCGACGGCGGCGCGCACGGCCGGTTCCAGCGTTTCCGACGAGGTCATCACGCCCAGCAGCGCGCGGCCGCGGTAGGTCCGTCCGGCCGCGTTCAGCCAGGCGGCCAGCGCCGCGATCGACGAGGGATAGGCGTGGATGACGACGGGATCGAACGCTTCCAGCGCGTCGATGTAGCGGCCGATCGTGTCGTTCGACAGGTGGTAGGACGACATCATGAGCATGTTGCCGACCCAGTCGCGGCACCAGTAGACGCCGTCGCGCGGGTGGTCGGCGCAGACGATGTCGCCGCGGATCCAGGCGCGGCGCTGGCCATGGCGGTAGCCGATCCAGCGCAGCTGGCGGTACACGAAGCCTTCCTCGCGCACGAGGTTGCCGATCGACTGGACGATGGTCAGCGGCGAGCCGGACGTGCCGCTGGTCTTGATGGTGGTGCGGATCCAGGAGCCGGGGCCGCGCGGGCGTACCAGGCGCTCCGGATGCTGGCGCACGTCGGCCTTGGTGAGCAACTCCCTGCCGGGCGCGAGGCGCGCCAGCGTGGTCGGATCCGCATCGAGCGCGACGCCGATCTTGCGCGCGCGGCGCTGCGCATACCGGGCCAGCGCCTCGGGCGAGCGTTCGTTCGCGGCCAGTGCCGGATAGACGAAGGTACGGCCCCAGACATTACGGACCAGTTCGCGGGCGAGCGAGCGCAGCGAGAACTTCAGCGAGTAGGTCCACGTCGACATCTTACCGTCACTCCGTCAGGATTTTCTTATACGTTTTTGCAACATTTCGGCCGAGAATATCATAGGTGCGATGGCTTCTTACGTACGCTGGACCACGTAACGCGAACTCTTCCGCAAGGGCTGGATTATTTAACAATTCGAGCGTCGCGGCGGCGAACGGTTCCGCCTCCATGGGCACGCACAGCCCGGCCCCGCTCTCGTCGACGACGAGTTTCTGGTCAGGAATATCGTTCGCGACGCTGGGGATGCCCAGCGCGAGGTATTCGACCAGCTTGGTCGGCGACGACACGTCGAACAGCGTGCCGCGCGGGATCGGCGACAGGCCGACCTCGGCCCGCACGGCATAGCCGAGCGCCGTGCGCTGGGGCAGCCAGCCGGTCAGCAGCACGTGGTCGGCCAGGCCGCGCTCGGCGATGGCGCGCCGCATCCAGGCCATTTCGTCGTCCGACGGCGCGTCGCCGGCGATGACGAGCAGCACGTCGGGCAGCTGGCGTCGCAGCACGTCGGCCACGTCGAGGAGGAAGTCGGAGCGGCGCGACTGCGCGATGCGGCCCAGGTACAGCACCACGCGGCGCCCGTCCAGGCGCGCGTCCTCGACGGGCGTGATGCGGGCGCGGTCGAACAGTTCCGCATCCACGCCCATCGGCACGGCCGTCATGCGCGCACGGTCGAAGCCCTTGGCGACGAGCCAGTCCGCCATGGCGTCGCTCTGCACGAAGATGTGGCGCGCGCCCGGCAGCACGAGGCGGTAGATGGCGACCCGCGACGCCCAGGCGCGCAGCGCGTGCGCCGCCCACTTGAGCCGGTTGGCCAGGCCGCGGCGGCGCCGGAATTCGTCGCGCCGCACCTCGAAGCCTTCGACGATGGGAAAGGACATCCAGTACAGGAAGGGCACGCCGCGCACGGCGGCGACGAAGCGCCCCAGCACGCCGCTGGCGATCTTGTCGCGCACCTGGATGCAGTCGGCGCGCCGGCCGCGCGAGGCGCGCAGCAGGCCCAGCAGATCCCACAGGGGCGAGCACACGCTGGCGAAGCGGCTGCGCAGCGAACCGACGACGTGCATGCCGCCGGCCGGCCAGGGCGAGGACGCGCCGTCGCTGCCGCCCTGCCCCACCAGCTCGGTCGCGACGCCGTAGCGCGGCATTTCGGTGCCGAACAGGGTCAGCACGTCGGCACGGATCGGCGGGAGCGGGTCGCGGACGACGAACAGGATGGAATGCGGAAGGACGGAACCCGCATCCGGAGACGCGGCGGTGACGGACGATTGGCGCATGGATTCCTTGCAGAATAAACAACGGCTGGCGTCGATTCTAGCGCACTCGCCGCAGCGCACAATTGCGCGTCGGTGGCGTGCCTGCAGGTACACGCCGTTTGTCATTGCAAGTCGCGCCCGATTTTGTATCCTGAATGAAATAATTCTTGAACATTCGGCCCGTACACTGAGGGGTTTCGGGCCTGTTCGCCATCCGTCCATGACCTCTACCGCCCACCAACGGCTGCTGCACCTGTCGCTGCAACTGCAGCAAAGCGCCCTGCCCGTGGCCCAGGCCTACAACGCGCGCCAGGCGGCCCTCGGGCTGGAACAGGCAATGACGGCCGAGCGCCTGTCATCGCTGGACGGCATCGACGCCTCGCTCGCCGCCATCGCCGCGCTGGAGACCCTGGTCGAGGAGCACAAGGATGCGATCCAGTCCTGGCTGCTGGGCGCCACGCGCCAGCTCACCCAGGCGCTGCAAGACCTGGCGCCGGACGAGCGCGCGGCGCAGGCGCGCCAGCTGATGGCCTCGCTGCAACACCAGCTCGACCACCTGCACCGCGGCCTGCAGGCGCGCGCGGCGTGGATCGTGGCCGCGCGCACCATCTTCGTGCTGGCGCGGCGCGGGCGCGAACGGGAACCCGACGCCGCGGGCCCCGTGTTCGCCAGCGAGGACGACCTGCGCGAGGCCCGGCGCCAGGGCGCACGCCTGGATGCGGCCGCGGCCGTGCAACACCGCTTGCTGGATGAAAGCCTGGAACGGATCCGCGCCGGGATGGCGCACCTGCAGCCGCATTGAGGCATCGACGGGCGCGGCCACGTGCCCGCCATGCGCTCCTGCCCCGCATGCACGTTGCGGTGGGCACGTGGTGCCCACCCTACGGACTACGCGGTACGCTCGGCGCCGGCGCGCAGCGCCAGCAGGCGCGGCATCAACCCGGCGCTGGCACGGCTGTCGAGCTTGCGGCAGAAGTGGGCGCGCGAGGCGGCGATGCGTTCGAAATCGCCTTCGTCGAGCACCTTCGGATTGCGCGATCCACTTTCCGGCCACTGCACGTAGCGGAAATTACGGCCGAGCACGCGCTCGCGGAACGGCGAGTTCATGACCAGCGTCTGGACGAACATCTCGTCCGGACAGGCGACCCGCCCGAAGAAACGCACCAGGCCCGGCTCGCGGTCCGCCCGTTCGAGCAGCATGCGCGCGCACGCGCGCGACAGCGCCCACCAGGACGAGCCGCCCCAGGGTTGCAGCCCCTGCGGCATGCGGCGCTTGATGCCGGTCGCGCGCATCGCGCGGTTGGCGAGCGCACAGGCCAGGCGGCGCAGGCGGGCGCCCCCTTGCGGATAGAAATACTGGTAGCGGTAGTCGGCGGCCCACTGCCCCGGCGCGCGGCCGATGGCGACCGTGTCGAGCAGTTCGCGGTCGGCCAGCGCCGCCAGCTCTTCCTTCAGCGCCCCGTTCGACAGCAGCGGGAAATCCTGGGCGCTGAGGAACAGCACCTTGTCGAAGTCCGGCACCTCGGCCAGGATCTGGCGCAGCGAGTTGAGCACGGCCTGCACCTGGCTGAAGGTGCCCCAGTGCACGTCGATGCGCTCGCGCACGAGCCGGGCGGCCGGGTGGACGGCGGCCGGATCGAGGTCGCACTTGCGGTCGAGGTTGACGTAGACGAGGAAGTCGTCGTCGCGCAGGTGCTCGACGAGGGCGTTGAGCTGGCCGATGTCCTTGTGGGCCTGGATCAGGAATACCTGTGTCGTCATCGTCGTCCGCATGAACAAAAAAAATCCTCCACCGGCAGAGCCGGGGGAGGACTTCGCCAGTGCGCCGAGTGTAGCACGGCGCGCCGGATGGCCTGGGGACGATAGCTCGTCAGGAATTACGGCAGCGTGACAGTCTGGCTGCCGACGGTGACGGTGCGGGTCGAGCCCGACGTGGCCACCTTGACGGCCGGCTTCTTGCAGCCGACGTCGACCAGCACGAGGAACTCGCCGACCGACTTGCCGTCGTTCTTCAGGTAGAACGCGCCGTGGTCTTCGGTGACGCCCGACTTCGGCGACGGACCGCTCCACTTGGCGAACGGCGCGTTGCCGTTCAGGTCGCGCAGGCAGACCGACTGGCCGCCGGCGGCGATCTTGACCGCCGCGCTGCTCTCGACCGTGATGGCGGCCGGCGCGTGCATGTTCCACTCGTAGGTGTGCGGCACGGTCGCCTGGACCTTGTCGCGCACCACCATCGCGTTCTCGTTGTGCAGGTACCAGATCTGGCGCTTGGCCATCGTCAGCTGGCCGCCGTAGGCCGGGGTCGCGTCGCCTTCCGCGTAGTCGTAGCTGGCCTGGGCCGAGAAGCCCGTGATGCGGCCGGTACGCTGCAGCTGCTCGCGGTAGCCGTCGACCATCTGGCCCTTGCCGCCATCGAACGTGATCGCGTTCTGCGACTTGGTCTGGTGGTACCAGTCGGTCCACAGGGGCGAGCCGTACCAGTCGTACCAGCCGGCCTTGACCAGCAGCGGCTGGCCGGCGACCGACAGCAGCAGGCCGTTCTGGTCGCCGTGGCTGTGGTTGAACGAGCCGTACGGGCTGGACTTGAAGTAGAACGAGGTACGGTTCTGGTCGCCGATATTGCTGTGCATCGCGACCCAGCCCGTGCTCGGGTAGTAGGCCGAGCTCGACGGCGGAATCTTCAGCGACGTGGCGGCCACCGGCATCGGGTACGGCGCCTGCAGTACCGACATGGAATCTTCCAGGCCGCCCAGGTTGGCCACGTACCAGGCCGCGCGCGGCGACACCATGCGGTTGGCGAAGGCGCGGAACACGCGCTGGTCCGGCTTGGTCTCGGAACCGTCGCCGAAGGCGTGGATCTTCGAGCCCGGCGGGATGAACTGGGTGGCGAAGTCGAGGAAGCCCAGCGTCCACGGCTTGGAGTACAGGTTCAGGCCGGTCGCCTGGACCATCGGATCCCACAGCGCGACCATGTAGCCGGCCGCGTATTCGGCGTAGGCGGTGCCGTTGGCGTAGCCGCCTTCGGCGCCCGACCACGGCGACGGGGTGTTGACGTAGGCGCGGAACGAGAAGTCGAACCACTTCTGCGCATCGGGCACGTCGCCCAGCGCCAGCGTCGAGATCAGCGCCATGAAGATCATGCTGGTGTTGCCGTGCGAATCGAACGGATACTGGTCCAGGCGGCCGTTGTCGCCGGCCAGGTTGCCGTAGATATCGTTGCCGCGCACGCCCACCATGTTCAGCCACTTGGTCTTGCGGGTGGCGTCGATGCCGCCGGCCAGCAGGTCCACGCCCTTGATCAGCGCCAGCGCGATCTGGCGCGTCGCCTGGTCCTGGTTGGCGTAGCTGGTCGGGCCTTTCGGATTCAGCGAAGCCAGCTGGTCGCCGCGCTTGAGCGCTTCGGTCAGGTACAGCTGCTCGCCCTTCAGGCGCCACATCAGGGCGGCCGCTTCGAGCTGGCGCGAGGCTTCGTTGATGCGGTTGCGCACGTCGGTCTGCTGCGAGGCCATCGAGGCGGTCAGCGGCGAGGCGATGGCGATCGGCCAGCGCGCGTCGTTCAGGTCCGGCAATGCCGTGATCTGCAGCTTGACTTCGTTCGCCAGGCGGCTCAGGTAGGGTTCGAGGTCGCCCTTCTTGGCCGTGTTCCAGGTCGAATACGCGGTGAACGACGACGGCAGCGAACGGGGACGCGCCTTGGACGTGATGCGCGAACGCAGCGTGGCGTTGTCGGGCACCTCGAAGGTGACCGACTTGCTCGTGATCGAGAACGAGCGCGCGCTCGACCAGTCGCTCGAGCCGGACGGGCGCACGCGCCAGGTGTAGTTGCCCAGCGCCAGGGCCTTGGTCGGCAGGTACCAGTTGCGGTCCACCGTGGCCTTCACGGGCGAGCCGCCGGACTTGGTGATCTCGATTTCATACGTGGCCGGGCCGGACGGATAGCGCGCCCAGAAGAAGCCGGGCGGATTCTGCGCCTGCACCGCGCCGTTGGCGGGGTTCGGCTGGACGACGAGCGGATCGGTCGACTGCGCCCAGTCGGCGCGCGCATTGAACGAGCAAAGCAGCGCGGACAAGGCAGCCGTGACGACGAGCGCCTTCCGAGGAAATATCATGTTGATGCTCCGAGAAAATGGACAGAACTTGCTGGGATGGTCCGGCGGCGTAGCGTCCGAACGCGGTAACTATCGAGAGCCCCTCCCGGTAACCGGAAAGCACTCTTCATCTCGGATTCATAGTACCGCAAAAAAATTGACGTGCGGAAAAAATCCCTTAGGAATCAACGATTTTTAACACGGATCGCACAAAACCAACATATGTAAGGACAGCTTGTCAAGAGCAGCCTTTACAGGCAAATAAGGGGCGTTTTTTAACTGGAAAGACATTCTTGAAAGTGTCTGGACGAACCGGCAAACATGGCAAATCGGCCATCGCGATGGCCTTGCCGGCAAACTTGTCCGATAGGCACCCTGCCGTGCGCGCACGCTGCCCGCTTCCGCTGACCCACTTCCGGTGCCCCGCTTCCGGCGAACCGACTCCGGCGGCCGGATGGCGACGGCCGGAGATGCCGCGGCCTGCCCGCGCAAGGTGGACGCCCTCAGTGCGCCGCCTCCGCACGCAGCGAGCGCATCCGCTTCATATAGCGCAGGCAATACACGCCGAACGCCAGCGGCGCCTGCGCCATGTAGCGCTTGCGCACCTCGAACTCTTCCTGGCGCGCCTTGATCTTGTTGGCGGAGGACACGCTGCCCGCATGGTCGCGGAAGATCGTCAGCGGGCGGTCGACCGTGGCCGGGCGCGCCACGCGGCCCAGGCGCAGCCACAGGTCGATGTCCATCGCGTACTTCAGCTTCTCGTCGAACATGCCGACGCGGCCGAAGGCGCTGCGGCGGATGAACACGGCCGGATGCGGCACCGAGGCGCGGCCGGCGGCAAACGAGCTGTAGGAAAACGGCAGCATCGGGTAAGGCGGGATCAGTTCGCCGTCCTTGAGCACCTGCACGGTGCCGTAGACCCAGTCGACGCGTTCGCTGGCGAAGCGTTCGGCCACCGTGGCCAGCACGTCGTCGCTGGCGTAGTAGTCATCCGAATGCAAGTGCGCCACGTACTCGCCGGTGGCGGCCTCGATGCCCTGGTTCATGGCGCGGCTGATGCCGCCGCCGACGTCGCGCAGCACGCGCTTCCTGCCCGGGTAGGCGGCGATCATGTCGAGGGTGGCGTCGGTCGAGCCGCCGTCGACGAAGATGTGTTCGACGTCCTGGCAGGTCTGGCGCTGGACCGAGGCGAGCGTGTCGGCCAGCGTCGCGGCGCTGTTCCAGGTGCAGGTGACGATCGAGAATGCAGGTTTGCTCATGGTGTCATTCTTTATAGAAGTCCAATATCCGGGGGATCGCATTGAATACGTCCATGGGGAAGGAATCGGGAAGCGGCACCGTCACTGGTGCCCGTCCCAGCTGCTCGACCATGCGCTCCACCAGGCGCGGCATGGTCTCGGCCAGCTGCAGCTGGCCGTCGTAATACTGGTAGGCCGCCAGTTCCGGCGTGCCCCCGCGCGCCAATGCCAGGCACTGCTTGCCCAGCGCCAGCGCTTCCAGGATCGTGGTGCCGCAGGGCTCTTCCCACACCGACGGGATCACCAGCAGGTGGCTGCGCGCCGACATGCGGATCACCTCGTCGTAGGGCTTCCAGCCCAGGAAGCGCACCTGCGGCCCCGCATGGCGCGCTTCCAGCGTCTGGCGCAGCGGACCGTCGCCGATGATCGACACGCGCGCATGCGGCGGCAGCCAGCCCTGGATCTGGGCCAGGAATTCGCCGAAGCCCTTGCCCGAGTCGATGCGGCCCACCAGCAGGATCTCGCCCGGCGTCACCTCGGCCGCCGCCGCCGCGCGTTCGCGCAGGAAGGGGTAGCGGATGAAGTTGTGGATCACCCGCGCGCGCGACAGGTCCGCGTCCGGCACGGCGCGCAGGAAGGCGCGGCGCAGGAAGTCGGACACGAAGATTGTCTTGTGGCGCGAGAAGGCGTCCGCCGTCTCCGAGCGGTAGCGCCGCACCGCCATGCCCGACACCGAACGGCGCAGCGCATTCGGCGCCGGATGGATGCAGGATGCGCAATCGCGCGCGTCGAGGACCGTGCACACGTGGTCCTGCTTGAAGCGCAGGTGGATCACGCATTCGCTGCCCTGGTCGTGGCGGGTCTGCACGAAGTTCACGTTGGCCGGCACGTAGCGTCCCGTCATCGGCAGGTGACCGTGGTAGTGCACGACGTCGTAGCGGGACGCCTCGCGCATCAGGGCACGCGCGATGGTGCGCGCGAACCAGGGCCGCTTGACGGGATTGAAGATGCCCAGTTGCGACTCCTTCCAGCCGGGGCGGGAGAAATCGAAGCCGGGCAGCAGCCGGCCCTTGAAGCCGATCTCGGCCGCACTACCTGCGTGGAAGCGGTCGCTGCGTCCCATGATGTCGACTTCATGTCCCTGTTCCAGCAAGGCGTTCGACAGGGTCACCACATGCTTGCCCAGGCCGCCGATCTGCGTGCCCGGCAAGTCTTCCGAAACCATCAGGATTTTCAAACCGTTTTCCTTACCGATAACAAACCTTTCACCCGCGTCCAGGCCATATCCTTGTCGCTCTTTTCGATCACGAACAGGCTGCCGTAGCCCAGCAGCAGGCCGCCCGTCAGCAGCACCAGCAGGGCCAGGTCGAGCGGCCCGCCGTCGAACAGGCGGTTGGCCGCATGCGCCAGCACGGCCACCACGACGACGCCCAGGGCGCTCGGCACGTAGGCCTTGCGCACGAGGTCGGCGAGGCGCGTGGGCACCGTGCGGCCGTGCACGGCGACGAGGAAGGCGGCGGTGAGCAGCACCGATGCGATCAGGTGGCCCCAGGCGGCGCCGTCGATGCCCCACCCCGCCACGCCGAGCCAGACCACGAGCAGGCCGAACGCGGCGCGGCCCAGCGCGAACAGGCCGGAAAAGCGCGGGTGGCCCATGCCGTCGTTCACGAGCGACGGCAGGCTCGTCAGCGAGTCGATGAATTGCGACAGCGCCATCACGGCGAGCACCACCTGGCCGGCGCGCGCGAATTGCGGATCCATCCAGTAGTACAGGATCTGGTACGAGAATACCGCCACCAGCACCAGCACCGAGGCGTTGATGAACACGACGTAGCGGCTGGCCTTCAGGTACAGGCGGTTCAGGCGCTCGATCTCGCCGCGCGCGGCCAGCGCGCTGGCGGCCGGGAAGAACACGCCGGACAGGCGGTAGGTGAGGCTCAGGATGCGGTTCGCGAGCGTGGACGCCACCGTGAAATAGGCCAGGCCCGTCACGCCGACCAGCGCGCCGATGATCAGCTTGTCGGCATAGGCATACGACAGCGTGGCGAAGCGGCTCAGGAAGGAATAGGCGGAGAAGCCCAGCAGTTCGCGCCTGAGGGTGGCGCCGGGGCGCTTCCACGCCAGGCCCGGCAGCAGGCGGCGGATCCAGAAGGACAGCACGCAGCAGTGGATCGTGCTGGTGATGACGCGCAGCAGGATCACCTCGAACAGGCCGTAGCCCAGCATCAGCACGCCCACCGTCAGCAGCGGCACCACGGTGCCGAAGAACATCTCGATGCGGCTGGCGATGTCGTAGCGCATCAGCGACTGCGGGATGCTCTGCAGGTAGCTCTGCAATTGCCCGATGAAGAAGCCCAGCGCCGCCAGTTTCAGGGTGGCGACGGCTTCCGGCTCCAGCTTTGCCGGCACGGAGAACACGCTGGTCACGAGGAAGTGGGCGCCGAAGAACAGGCCGAACGCCCCGAGCAGGCCCAGCATCGCGTACACGGAGATGCCGAAGCAGATGGTTTCGTTGATGCGGTCGCGGTTCTGGTGGGCGTTCGATTCGGCGATGAACTTGACGGAACCCGCGGTGACGTTGATGTCGATGACGGCGAAATAGCCGACGATCGCGGTCACCAGCGAGTACACGCCGTAGCTGGCGTCGCCCAGGCCCTTGACGACGAGCGGCACGGTGCCCAGCGCGACCAGCGCGGGAATCGCGGCACCCAGCAGGTTGGAGACGGCGTTGCGAACGAGACTGAGATTCATGCGTTGGTGTTCATGCGGTGATCGGGTGACGGGATGGTGCCGGCGGCATGCCGTAGCGGCGTGCCGCCTTGGCGGGTTCGGCCGCTTTCGCTTCGCGGCACACGGCCATCGCGACATACGGCAAGGCCAGGCAGATGGCCAGCATCTGCGTCGTGCGCACTTGCGGGAACGGCGTGCCGACCAGCAGGTCGGGCAGCATGAACGCGAGTCCGGCGGCACCCGCCGTCGCCAGCCCCAGCAGCTCGGGCGGGAGCGTGCGCAGCGCGCGCCGGGTGAAGACGGTGAAGGCCCAGATGGTGCCGGCCAGCAGGATCAGGCCGGGAATGCCGGTCTTCAAGGCGATGTGCAGCACGCCGCTGTGCAGGAACAGGCCGCCGTCCTGGCCGGACTGCCAGGAAATCTGCTGGTAGCCGGAATAGCGGCCCCAGCTCCCGATGCCCGTCAGCGGATGCGAGAAGAAGTCGCCCAGCGCGAATTTCAGTTCGAGCACGCGCTCGCTCTCGGCGCCGAAGCGCTTCGATTCCATGTCGTAGAACAGGCTCGACAGGCCGCCGCCCGCGCCCTTGGTCTGGCCCAGGCGCTTGACGGCCGCGTACAGCAGGCCGGCGCCCACCACGGGCAGGCCCAGCACCATCAGGTGGATGCGGCGCTGCAGCGGGAAGCGCATCATGATGATCAGGAAGGCCAGCAGGAAGCCGATCCAGGCGCTGCGGCGGTAGGACAGCACGATGCAGGCGACCGTCGTGCACAGCGTGGCCCAGTCGACCATGGTCCAGAACTGCGAGCGCTTGTTCTTGACGACCTGGAACAGGTTGACGGCGGCGATGGCGAACGCGACCGTGCACAACAGGCTGTCGTTGATGTCGAAGAAGGTCAGCTTGATCTTGATCGCGTTCATGTTCGCGTAGACGTTGTTCGGGTCGCCGCCCAGGAAGGCCCAGCGCGCCAGGCCGAACGAGGCGCGCAGGAAGCCGGCCAGCAGGATGAAGCGCGAGAATTCGATCACGTGCTCGCGGGTGCGGAAGGACAGCAGCATCAGCGACACCAGCGGCGCCATCCACACGATGTTGGAGAAGCCGGACGGCGCCACGGCGGCGGCCAGCGTCACGTTGCTGAACAGGGCGATCGCGACGTGGCCGCCGAGCAGCAGGAACCAGGCCAGGAACCAGGGCCGCAGGTTGCACTGGGGCGCCTTGAAGCCCTGGAAGCCGGCCGAGACGCGCGCGCACAGCCAGGCGCCGAACATGCACCAGAACAGCAGCGGGAACAGCAGCATGCCGGAGCCGCGGCTGTAGATGCCGGGACCCGTCGCGGCCAGCGCGCCGTAGCTGGTCGAGTTCTTGAAGAAGAAGACCGCCAGGTAGCCGTAGACCAGGAAGCGGGGCCAGACCAAGCCCACGCCCACCCCGCAGATCGACGCCACCGCGAGGGCGAGGACGGCGATGAAGGGCAGCGAAGTATAGATGTACAGGAGCAAGGTCTGCATGCGGAATCCGTTCTACGAAAAGCGTCGGGGCGTCAACCCCGGTTGGTGGCGAGGCCGACCAGGCGCGCGCGGTCGTGCGGCGACAGCGCGTCGAGCATCTGGTTCACGAAGCGGTCCTGCACCCCGTAGGCGTGGCCCGCGTCGGCCTCGATGGTCGACACCCGCACCAGCATGCCGTCGGGGATCTTGCCCGTCAGCCCGTACACGAAGCGCTGGTATTTCTGGCCCAGACCCGACGACACCGCCTTGTCGCCCACCGTCACCCAGTAGGTGATCGGCTCGTTGCGCGCGTTCTGGCGCGCCACCAGGCGCTTGATCGGCACGGGGCCGTAGTGCGTGGCCAGCTCGCCCTTCTTCTCGTCGACCATGTCGAAGCCCTGGGCCACGTAGCACACCTCGGGCAGGTGCAGCTGCAGCTGCTTGCTCTGGTCGCCGCCGTAGGCGATCGACAGCATCACGCGCTGGCCCGCGTCGTTGACGTAGGTGCGCGCCAGCGTCTGGTCGTACAGCGCCTCGATCAGTTCCTGCTGGGTGGCGTCCGGCGTCAGCGGCACGATGCTCGTGTCGAGGCGCCAGTTGCCGAAGCGTTGCGGGATCATCTGTTCCAGGTTGAACTTGTCCTGGACGGCCGCGACCTTGTTCTTCGGCGTCGCCAGCGCCGTGAGCGCGCCCGTTCCCGCCATGGCGGCGCCGAGCACGATGCTGGCGACCAGCTTGCGGCGTACCGTCCCGTTCGCGTTCCCGCCCGGGGTTCCGCCCATGGTTCCGTCGGTGGTTCCATCCATGTGCGCGCTCATGTCGCCTCCTTCGTACGCAGGGGGGCCGCCTGGCCGCTGCCGGGGCCGCCATGGCCGCTGCCGTCGTCGCCGTGGCGGCGCCGCACATACCATTGCAGCGCCGAGTCGACCGACAGGATCAGCACGAGGGCCGTGACGAACAGCACCATGCCGGCGAAGCCGTGCAGGAAGCCCTGCCCCGCCGCGTCGCCGTAGTAATAGGTGATCAGGGTCAGCACGATCACGCGGATCACGTTGGCCGAGAACGAGATCGGCACGATGAACAGCGCCAGCGCGATGTTGCGGAATGCCGAGGGGTGGCGCATCAGGTTCAGGTAGAACAGGCCCAGCGCTTCCAGCGTCAGCAGCGTCTGCAGGCCGGCGCAGGCGTCGGCCACCAGCAGCTGGTACTGGCCGATCTGCAGGATCACGCCGGAGCGGCTGATCGGGTAGCCGAGGAACCACAGGATGTGCTCGGTGGCCCAGGACACGGCCATCTTCATCGGCATCGTCACGGCGGCCACGAATTCGCTGGGCAGCGGGACCATGAACAGCATGAAGAAGAACGGGAACCACAGCACGCGCAGCGCCTTGCCACCACGCTTGATCAGCAGGACGGCGGCCATCACGAGGATGATGGAGGCGATTTCCATCATGAGGATCTTCTGCGAGCGTCCCAGCAGGTAGGCCAGCAGGCCCAGCACGAGGACGGGCCAGCCGGTCCAGCTCGCGCGTGGCGGCGTGGTGGCGGCCATCATCTCGGGCCACTTGCGGTAGATCAGCCACAAGGCCAGGCCGAAGATGATCGGGCCATGGCCCTGCTCCTCGCCGATCCACGGCCCCGTGAACAGGTAATAAAACGTCGGCACGAACATGACTGCCAGGCCGAGCAGCACCGGCCACCATTCGGGCAGCGCGGCGCGAACTGCGTCAGCGGCTGGCGGAAGGCTGGAGCGGGCTGGGGTTCCCATGTCAGAACTCCATCACCACCGAACCAAGCACTTCGCAGCCGGCGTCGGCCAGCTGTTCGGCCGCGCGGCCGATGTGCGAGATGCGGGTGTAGTTCTTGCGCGTCACGAGCAGCACGCCGCCGGCGCGGCTGGCCACGGCGATCGAATCGACGCCGGCCTGGAACGGCGGCACGTCGTACAGCACGACGTCGTAGCGCGATTCGAGCTGGACGTTGAGGTTGCGGAAGCCTTCGCGTGCCAGCAATTCCTGCGGGTTCGGCGGCAAGGTGCCGGCCGGCATGATCGACAGGTCGACGAAGGCGGGCACGCGCGCGATCACGTCGAGGTCGGCGCGGCCGGCCAGCAGGTCCGACAGGCCCTGGCGCGGCTTGATCGCGAACGCATCCTGCTGGCGCGGGGCGCGCAGGTTGGCATCCACCAGCAGCGTCTGCTCGCCCAGTTGCGAGAACACGATCGCCAGGTTGGCCGCGAACAGCGCGGCGCCGTCTTCCGGATCGACGCCGACGATGGCCAGCGCGCGGCGGCCGCGGGCGAACCAGCGCAGCATCAGCTGGCTGCGGATGGCGCGCAGCGCCTCCACCTGGGGCGAGAACGGCTCGTAGGCGGCGATCAGCTTGGGCGACAGGCCGGCCTGCCCCTTCTGCAGGTAGGGATAGGAAAACTGGCGCGCCAGCACCTGCTGGATATCGTCTTCGCTGACCAGGCCGAGGCGCACGGCCGCCTCGCCGAAGCGGATACCCGTTTCCTTCTGCATGCGCAGCACGCGCTCGGCATCTTCCGGATTCAGCTTGCCCGAATCGAGCAGCAGCGCGCCCATGCTCGATTCGGCGGTACGCTCGGGAATTGCATTGAGGATCGGTGAATTCATGGTAAATCCATTCGGTTAGTTCAGACGGAGCAGGCGACGCGGCGCCATCAGGGCGCGGATGCCGCCGGCCTTGGCGCGCGGCGATTTCCACTCGATGGTGCCGAGCACCGGAATGCCCAGCATGTCCTTGACGTCGCTCGCGGAGCGCACCGGGCGGTTCAGCAGTTCCAGCAGCAGTGCCAGGCCCAGGCCCAGGATGGTGCCGGCCAGGAAGCCGACCAGGGTGTTGAGCAGCACGCGCGGGCCGGACGGCTCGGTCGGTGCGACGGCCGGGTTCAGCAGCGAGATGTCGGACTGTTCGGACTGCGCCTCGATGCGGGTCTGCGAGAAGCGCTGCGAGGCGGCGTCGAAGGCGCGCTGGGCGCTGTCGAGGTCCTTCAGCAGCACGCCCAGTTCATCGCGGGCGCGGTTCAGTTCCAGCACCTTGGCCTTCTGCTCGTCGACGGCCTTGCGCAGGTCGGCCTCGCGCTGGCGGTACACCTGGGCGTTGGCGCCCACGCTGCGCGTCACGGTGCCGGTGGCGGCGTTGAATTCGGCGCGCACCTTGTCCAGTTCGGCCTTGGCGGCCTGGTATTGCGGGTGGTTGCGGCCGAAGCGCTGCGCCGTATCGGCGAACTTGCCCTCGGCCACGGCCAGGTTGGCGCGCATGGTCTGGATCAGGGCGTTGTTGGCCACGTCCGGCGAGGCCAGCGCGGAACCGCTGGCGCCGGCCTGGCGCGAATTCGCTTCCATCGTGGCGCTCTGGGCGGCCACCAGCTGGCTCGACAGTTCGTTCAGGCGCGACAGTTCGACGTCCACCCGGTTGTTGTCCAGGCTGACGATGCCCTTTTCCTGCTGGTACTTCGACAGGCGGGCCTGCGCTGCCTCGACGTTGTCGCGCAGCTGCTTGGTCTGTTCGTTGAAGTAGCTCGACGCCTTCTTGGCCGGCTCCGTCTTGAGCTGGACCGAGATCTTCTGGTACTCGTCGGCGAAGGCATTCGCGACGGCGGCGGCGAACGCCGGGTCGGCGCCCTTGAAGCTGATCTCGACGACGGACGATTCGCGCGACGGCACGATCTCGAGCTTCTTCAGCAGCAGGTCGGCCAGCCAGTCGCGCACGGAACCCTTGCCGCCACCTTCGGCGAACTGCTGCTGCACGGCCGGGCTGTTCGCCAGGCGCAGCGCATCGACGACGCGCAGCGCCACGTTCTTGCTGCTGATGATGTCGATCTGGGTCGCCATATAGCCCGGCAGCAGCTGGCCCGGCATGGTCAGGCCCGTCAACGGATCCACGCCCTTGTAGTTCAACAGAACGGAAGCCGTCGCCTTGTAGGTCTTGTTTTGCACCAGGCTGAAGCCGAGCGCCAGCACGACCGTCACGAAGAGGGTCGCCAGGATGATCTTCTTCCGTGCGAGCAAGATCAGCAGGAATTGTTGGACGTTCATGATGAACCTTTTAAGCGTGGATCAGAAATCAGGAAACCAGGTACTTCAGGAAACCGCAAACGAGCGAGATGAAACTGGATACAGCACAAACGAGCGGGCCCCGGTATCGAGGCCCGCCATCTTTCAGAACCAGGACTCTTTGACGATGACCACGTCGTCCGGCTGCAGGACGTCATCGGTCTTCACATCGATGGTCTTGGCGACGCCGCTGGCATCCTTGCGGGTCACCTTCAGGCCGCGCTGGGTGCCGCGCAGGCTCAGGCCGCCACCGGCCGAGATCGCCTGCTGCACGGTCATGGCGCGTTCGATGCGGAACGGACCCGGACGCTGCACTTCGCCCGTGATGTAGGCACGCGGTGCGCGCTCGACGAAGATGATGTCGCCGCCGGCGACCTCATAGTCACGGTTCAGTTCGCCCTTGCGCACCATGTCGACGACGTCGATGGTTTCACGGGTGGTCTGGCCGTCGCGGGTGCGCACCAGGGTGACCATGTCGCCGCCTTCGTTGCCGATGCCGCCGGCCAGGGCCAGCAGGTCGAGCACCTTGCGCTTGCCGTCCACCGGATAGCGGCCCGGACGGTTCACCTGGCCCAGCACCGACACCTGCTGGCTGGCCAGCGTGGTGATCAGGAGGTTGACCTGGGCCTTCTTGAGGTAGCCGCCCTTCTCGAGCAGGCCGCCGATCTTCTTCTCGGCCTGCTGGGTGGTCAGGCCGCCGACCTGCACTTCGCCCAGCAGCGGGAAGGTCAGCGTGCCGCCTTCCGACACGCGGGTCTCGACCGCCAGGTCCGGGCTGCCGTAGACGGAAGCCTTGACCACGTCGCCCGGGCCGAGCAGGATCTCGGCCGCGCCGGCCAGCCCCGCTGCCAGCATGAGGGTCGCAGCGATCATCCAGTGTACGAGTCGTTTCATGGGTTCTCCTTCTTGTTCGTCAGGTCGTGGGATATCACTTCAGGCCGGCGACGCCGCGGTCGAGTGCGGCCTTGTCGGTATTGCCGTCGGCCGGGGCGGCCGCCGGAGCGGCGGCGGGTGCCGCAGGAGCGGCGTCGTCCGCTGCCGCCGCTGCCGCGGGCGCGCCATCGGCACCGGCCACGGCGCTGGTCGGCGTACCCGGCGGCGTGCCCGGGGCGGCCTTCGGATCCGGCATCATCGACTTGTTCAGGTATTCGATCTTGGCGTCGGCGCGCAGGCGCTGCAGTTCACCCGATGCCTGTTCCTGGTTTTTCTTCTTGACGAGGAACTGCTCGATCTGGGCCTGGGCCACCTGCAGCGAGACCGGCGCATCCTTGACTTCGGCCACCGAGATGAACATCGCGCGCTGGCCTTCCTTGACGACGAACAGCTGGCCTTTCGGCATGCCCAGCAGCTTGGACGACAGTTGCGGCGGCACGTCGGCCGTCGAGCGCGTCACCTGGGTGCGGCCGTAGCGGATCTTGTGCGCATCCAGCCAGACGGCCACTTCCTCGAGCGACTTGGCGCTGTCGGCGGCGGCGCGCAGCTCCGGCGTCAGGTCATTCGCAGCGACGACGAGTTCGTTCATGCTGAACTGCTTGCGGTTGGAAAAGAATTCGGGGTGGGCGTTGTAATAGGTTTCCACTTCCGCCGGCGTCGGCTTGGCCGGGGTGCCGATGCGCTTTTGCAGGTAGGCCTGGGCGATGATCAGCGAACGGGCGCGGTCGATCGCCTGCATCACCTTCGGATCGCGATCCAGGTTTTCCTTCGCGGCCGCTTCCTGCAGCAGTTGGCGGTCGATCAGGACTTGCAGCAATTGCTTGCTGGCGGCATCCTGCTGGGCCGGCTGAACGCCGGCGCGCTGCAATTCTTCATTGAGCTGCAGCACGGTGACTTCCTCGCCGTTCACGCTCGCCAATGCCTGGCCGGGCTTTTTCTCCTTGGCTTTTTCGCCGCACGCACTCAAGGTTGCCGCAACCAGGATCAGTGCGGCGCACAGCACGCGTTTCGGGGTAGTGGGAGAGGAAATCGTCATCATGGCAGCCTGTCGTTGTTGTTCAAGATAGTTTCCTTGGGTTGATGGAAGGCGGCGCTCTCACCTGGCAAGAGGCCGCCACGGAACTCTTTTTATATCGCTCCCCATTCTGGGAGTCGCACGGCTGAGTATCTGTTCGTCAATTAACACTCTTCCATGCAACTCATCCATGGACGGGGTGCACGCGGACCGGTCATGCGGCGACCCGGTTCTCCTCCGCGGCCATCAGTTCGACGAAGGCGTCGTAGGCCATCTGCAGGCCATCGCGCAGCGGCGTCTTCGCCTGCCAGCCCAGGTCCTTGAGCTTGGAGACGTCGAGCAGCTTGCGCGGAGTGCCGTCCGGCTTGCTGGTATCGAAGCCGATGCGGCCGCGATAGCCCACCACCTCGCCCACCAGGCGCGCCAGGTCGGCGATGGTCACGTCTTCGCCCGTGCCGACGTTGATGTGCGAATGCATCGGATCCGTGTATTTGGCATAGGTGGCGTGGTCCAGGTTCATCACGTGCACGCAGGCCTCGGCCATGTCGTCGACGAACAGGAACTCGCGCATCGGCTTGCCGCTGCCCCAGATCACGACTTCCGGCGCATTGGTCAGCTTGGCTTCGTGGAAGCGCCGCAGCAGCGCCGGGATCACGTGGCTGTTTTCCGGGTGGTAGTTGTCGCCCGGGCCGTACAGATTGGTCGGCATCACGCTGCGGTAGTCGGTGCCGTACTGGCGGTTGTAGCTCTCGCACAGCTTGATGCCGGCGATCTTGGCCATCGCATACGGTTCGTTGGTCGGCTCCAGCATGCCGCTCATCAGGTACTCTTCCTTGATCGGCTGCTGGGCCATGCGCGGGTAGATGCAGGACGAGCCGAGGAACAACAGGCGCTGCACGCCGTTGGCACGCGCTTCGTGCACAACATTGGCCTGCACCATCATGTTGTCGTAGATAAAGTCCGCTGGATAGGTATTGTTGGCATGGATGCCGCCCACCTTGGCCGCGGCCAGGTAGACCTGGTCGATGCGCTCGTTGCGGAAGAATTCGCGGACCTGGGCCTGGTCCGTCAGTTCGAGTTCCGCATGGCTGCGCGTAATGATGTTGGTATGGCCCTGCGCGCGCAGGGTGCGCACGATGGCCGAGCCGACCAGGCCGTTATGGCCGGCGACGTAGATGCGAGGTTGCGTATTCAACGTTCACTCCAGTGAAATTGCGACGTTGTAACCATGCGAGGCCAGCAGCTTGTGGCGGCGCGCCGTGTCGAGATCGGACGCCACCATTTCCTGGACCATCGCTTCGAAGCTGGTACGGGGTTCCCAGCCGAGGCGCTCGCGCGCCTTGCCGGGGTCGCCGAGCAGCGTTTCGACTTCCGTCGGACGGAAGTATTGGGGGTCGACCGCGACGATCGGTTGACCCACCACCACCCCAGGCGCCTTGTCTCCGGTAACGGAGGCTATGACGCCCCGCTCGTTGACGCCTTCGCCCTGCCAGGCGATCTCGATGCCCAGTTCGCGCGCGGCAAGCTCGACGAACTGGCGTACCGAATACTGGCGTCCGGTCGCGATGACGAAGTCCTCGGGGGTATCCTGCTGCAGCATCAGCCATTGCATCTCGACGTAGTCGCGGGCATGCCCCCAGTCGCGCAAGGCATCCATATTGCCGAGGAACAGCTGCTGCTCCAGGCCCTGGGCGATGTTCGCGAGGCCGCGCGTGATCTTGCGCGTCACGAAGGTTTCGCCCCGGCGCGGCGACTCATGGTTGAACAGGATGCCGTTGCAGGCATACATCCCATAAGCCTCGCGGTAATTCACGGTGATCCAGTACGCGTACAGCTTGGCCACGGCGTACGGGCTGCGCGGATAGAACGGCGTCGTCTCGCGCTGCGGCACTTCCTGCACCAGGCCGTACAGCTCCGAGGTCGACGCCTGGTAGAAGCGCGTGGTCTTTTCCAGCCCGAGGAAGCGGATCGCCTCCAGCAGGCGCAGCGTGCCGATTCCGTCGACGTCGGCCGTGTATTCGGGCGACTCGAAGGACACGGCCACGTGGCTCATGGCCCCGAGGTTGTAGACCTCGTCGGGCTTGATCTCGCACATGATGCGGTTCAGGTTCGACGTGTCCGACAAATCGCCGTAGTGCAGGAAGAAATGCGGATTGTCGACGTGGGGATCCTGGTAGATGTGGTCGATGCGCCCCGTGTTGAACATGGAGGCGCGCCGCTTGATGCCATGGACTTCATAGCCTTTCTCCAGCAGCAGCTCGGCCAGATAGGAACCATCCTGGCCCGTCACCCCGGTGATCAATGCTTTTTTCATGTGCCTTGCTTTCCAGGGAAAAGACCTTATCTAGTCCAAACCCTTAAAAAATTGCAATCTCATCAATTATTCTACGCAGCCCATCGGATGCCGCAAGCGGCGCTTCGATTGAACGCGCACCTTTAAGTCAGCCCTAAGTACAGTTATTTCCTGTCAGAATGCTTCTAAAAAGCATTTTCTCGGGTGAGTACGACTTTGACCGTCTTGACGACGATCCACAGATCGAGCCACAGCGACCAGTTGCGCAGGTAATCCAGGTCGTACTGGATGCGCGCCTCCATCTTGTCGAGCGTGGCCGTTTCGCCACGCAGGCCGTTGACCTGGGCCCAGCCGGTGATACCCGGTTTGACCTTGTGGCGCAGCATGTATCCCTTGATCAGCTTGCGATACTGCTCGTTATGCGCGACCGCGTGGGGACGCGGCCCGACGATGCTCATGCGGCCCTGCAAGACGTTGATAAACTGGGGCAATTCATCGAGCGACGTGCGGCGCAGGAAGCCGCCGATCTTCGTGACCCGCTGGTCGTTCCTGCTGGCCTGGGTGACGGTGCCGCCGTTTTCCATCACCGTCATCGAACGGAACTTGTAGACGATGATCTCCTCGCCGTACAGGCCGTAGCGGCGCTGGCGGAAGATCACGGGGCCGGGCGAACTCATCTTGACGGCCAGGGCAATCACGAGCAGGAGCGGCGCCAGCAGCACGAGGATGAAGCTCGACAGCACGATGTCGGACGCGCGCTTGATCATGCTGTTGATGCCCATGAACGGCGTCTCGCAGATCGCGATGACGGGCATGCCGCCGACGTTGTCGAAGCGCGCCTGCATGAGGTCGAAGATGTACACGTCCGGCAAGAAATAAACCGAGGCCGTCGTGTCCTGCAGCTCGTCGATCAGCTTGCGGATGCGCGGCTGGGCCGAGATCGGCTGGCTGATGAAGATCATCTTGATGCCGTGCTCGCGCACGTACTGCACCAGCTCGCTCGTCTTGCCCAGCATCGGGTGCTGCATGTCCGGCGGGCGGCGCTCCTCGCCGCGGTCGTCGAAGAAGCCGCGCACCTGCATGAACAGGTTCGGATGACGGTCGCAGATGCCGGCGAACTTCAGGCCCACGTCGTTGGCGCCCACCACCAGCACGGAGCGCACTTCCTTGTCGTGGCCGGGCCGCTTGGCGATGCGCGCCGCGATGTGGCTGGTGAGCAGGATCACGGGCGTGGCGATGAACCAGACCAGGACCACGCGCTCGTCGAAATAATATTTCAGGCCGCTGGACGAGCCCAGGAACCAGAGCACGGCGATCGTCACGCCCCAGCCGAACACGACGTCGCGCGCATACGCCCACATGCGTCCGCTGCGCCAGGTGCGGTACGGGTCGACGTGCTGGTACACGGCCGACGAGATGAAGAAGGCCAGGATCATCAGGACCAGCAGGTAGCCCGAGAACGGCTCGTGGAACAGCAGGGCCGACAGGTACAGCGTCCCCATCACGATCAGGGGATCGAGCACGCGCTGGAAGAATGAAATCAGTGGTATGTCATTGACGGTCATAGCTTGCGATCAGAACTGCGCATTGGCCGACAGCGTCATGCTGTTCGACTTGAAACTGCCTGTGCCCAGGACCGGCGAGCCGCTGCGCTGCTGGTGCGCGACGCCGGCCGATACCTGGATGGTCGGCCGCGGCGTCCAGGTGGCGCGCAGGCTGGCCGTGCGGATCGAGTCGCGCAGGTCGTCGGAACCGGCGAACTCGTTGCGCGCGTTGTAGTTGCGGCGCTCGTAGATGGCGTCCGCATTGACCTTGATCTTGGCCGTCGCGTCGTACTGGGCGCCCACGCTGGCGCCCTTGTTCAGCGTGTAGCTGACCAGCGTGCTTTCGAGCGGGGCGAAGTCGCGCCACACGGACGCGTTGTAGGTCATCTTGCCGCGCGGCTGGTAGGTCGCCTTGACCTTGCCGGCCACGCCCTTGGTCTTGTCCTTGCTGAAGGAAGGCTGGTCGCGCTGCGTGTAACCGACGAGGGCATCGAAGCCGGTCGAGCCGGTCGCCTGCCACTTCACGCGGACCTTGAGTTCGTCCTGGTCGAAGTTATTGCTCAGGAAGGCGCCGTTGATCAGGCGCGCGTACGGGTACTTGCCCTTGACCTTGCGCGCCACCAGGCCGACGGTGTTGTTGCTGCGCGCCAGGTAGTCCAGCTCCAGCTCGGTCGCGTCCTCGGTGCGGTTGTTGAAGCGCTGGCTGAGCAGCTCGTAGTCGTACTTGTCGCGCTGGAAGCCCGTGCGCACGCGCCAATAGGAGTGGAAGCGCCAGGCGCCTTCGGCGTACTGGCTGCGGCTGGTGCGCAGGTTGCGCTCGTCGCTCTGGAAGTCGGTGTACGGCGCCAGCACCTGCTGGTAGGTCGCGCCGACCTTGCCTTCGAGGTGGTTGCCCAGCTGCCAGAACCAGTTCGCCTGCATGTCCTTGCCGTCGTAGTTCAGCTGCTGGAAGTGGTCGAAGTCGGTCTTGGACAACTTGGCGATGATGGAGATGCGCTGGCGGCTATAAGTCTTATCGAAGATCAAGCCACCCTCGCGCGTCCACCAGGAATCCGATAGCTGGCCATCGTAGCCGGGCTGGCCCTCGGGCACGCGCAACAAGTTGTCGTCATGACCGTAGGCAACGCCACCGTAGACGTGCAGCGCATCGCTCGGACCGGCACCGGCCGGGATGGCGAACATTGCACAGATCAGTGGAACGAGGGGACGCACGCGGGGTTTGAACATATTGTTTATCTTCTTAATGAAACGCCGGACGGCTTACCAGAAGGACCAGCTGCCGGTCCGCACCACCCACAGCCCGAGCAGGCCGTTGGTCACGGCATGGGCGAGGATGGGCGACCAAAGATTGCAGTAGCGCATGTACAGCAGGCTGTACGCAACGCCCGCAACGATGCCGGCCAGCCAGAGGTTGTGCTCGAAGCCGAACAGCACGACAGTGATGACGAAACTCTTGAGGCCGGCACGGGACGGCGCGACGGCCTGGAAATCGGGGGCGGCGATCCAGCGCATCAGGAAGGAGCGCCAGAACAATTCTTCCATCACGGGCACGACGAGGGCCGCGCCTGCGATGCGGATGGTGACGAGCAGCCAGTCGATGCTGCCGTCCGTGCGCGGATCGTAGCCGGCCGGGGAACCGACCACCATCCAGCCACTGGACAGCTGGATCCACAGCACCAGCACGACGACGCCGACGGCGATCGCGGCGAGGATGGCGGCGGGGGTCAGGCGGAAGGGGGAAGAGGAAAAACGCAGTCCCTCGCGCAGTTCCTCGTAATTGCGCCAGAACAGCGCCAGCAGGCCGCCCACGACGGCGATCTTGGCCGGGTAAAGCCACACGAGCGCGTCCTGCGACATGCCGATGCGTTCGAGCACGTCGCCGATGACGATGAAGGCCAGGTAGGCCGCGAAGGGCAGGATGCGGATCCAGGCCGCGCGGTTGAACATGGGAGCGTCGGCGGGCAAGGCAGCCGCGCTGGGCACGGCGTAACGATCGTCATGCTCGGTCATGTTCCTCCATCGGCGGGCACCTGGCCCGCATCCCTAGTTCATAGGCTACTCGCCCCTGGTGCGCGCTTCAAGCCGCTCCCAGCGCTCCAGGGCGTCGAGCAACAGATCCTCGATCTCCGCGAAGCGCGCGTTGATTCGGCGCGCGTCGGCGGGATGCGTTTTGTAGAAGTCCGGCGAATTCAGCTGGAGCGTGATCGCCGACTGCTCGTCTTCAAGGCTGGCGATGAGCTGTGGCAACTCCTCCAGCTCGCGCTGCTCCTTGTAGCTCAACTTTACCTTTTTGCTAACCACGTTCTGTGCGCTGGATGACATATCCCCGCTTTTTGTTGAGCTGTTCTTCGCGGCGGGCGCCGGCGCCGGCGCTGGCGCGCTGGCCGGCGTGGCCGATTTCACGCGTTCCCAATCGCTGTAGCCGCCGACATACTCGCGCCACTGGCCCTGCCCTTCCGACACGATGACCTGGGTAACGACGTTGTCCAGGAAGGTACGGTCGTGGCTGACGAGAAACACCGTGCCCGCGTAATCCGTGAGCAGCTCTTCCAGCAATTCGAGCGTGTCGATGTCGAGGTCGTTGGTCGGTTCGTCCAGCACCAGGCAGTTGGCCGGCTTGGCGAACAGGCGCGCCAGCAGCAGGCGGTTGCGCTCGCCACCGGACAGCGATTTCACGGGCGAACGGGCGCGCTCGGGCGCGAACAGGAAGTCGCCCAGGTAGCTCATCACGTGCTTGCGCTGGCCGTTGACCTCGACCCAGTCGCTGCCTGGCGAAATGGTGTCGGCCAGCGTCGCTTCCTCGTTCAGCTGGGCGCGCATCTGGTCGAAGTAGGCGACGTTCAACTTGGTGCCGAGCTTGACGGTGCCGCTGTCCGCCGTTTCCTCGCCCAGGATGATTTTCAGCAAGGTCGTCTTGCCGGCGCCGTTCGGCCCGATCAGGCCGACCTTGTCGCCACGCAGCACCGTGCCCGTGAAGTCGCTGACGATCACCTTGTCGCCGTAGCGCTTGGAGACGTTGTCCAGCTCCGCCACGATCTTGCCGGAACGCTCGCCGGTGCCGATGTCGAGCTTGACCTGGCCCTGCTGCTCGCGGCGCGCGGCACGCACGAGGCGTAGCGCTTCCAGGCGGCGTACACGGCCTTCGTCGCGGGTACGGCGGGCCTGCACGCCCTTGCGGATCCACACTTCTTCCTGGGCCAGCACCTTGTCGAACTTGGCGTTCTCGACTTCCTCGTTGGCCAGCAGCTCGGCCTTGCGTTCCTGGTACTTGCTGAAGTTGCCGGGGAAGGACAGCAGCTTGCCGCGGTCCAGTTCGACGATGCGGGTCGCCACGTTGTCGAGGAAGCGGCGGTCGTGGGTAATGAACAGCACGGAGCCGCGGAATTCGCGCAGCAAGCCTTCCAGCCACTGGATCGACGTGAAGTCGAGGTGGTTGGTCGGTTCGTCGAGCAGCAGCACGTCCGGCCCGGACACGAGGGCGACTGCGAGCGCCACGCGCTTCTGCATGCCGCCGGACAGGGTGCCCATTGCCGCCTCGCCCGCGAGGCCCAGGCGGCCCAGCGTCGTCTCGACCTTGTTGCCGAGGTTCCAGGCATCGGTGGCGTCGAGCTTGACCTGCAGCTCGTGCATTCGCTCCATCAGCGCATCGTCATTGCCCTGTCCAAACTGGCCCGTCAGCGACTCGTACTCGGCCAGCATCGCCTTCTGCTCGCCCATGCCGGCGGCAACGGCGTCGAACACGCTCATGGCGGGATCGAACACGGGCTCCTGCTCGACGTAGGCGATCTTGAGGCCCTGCTGCATGACGAGCAGGCCGTCGTCCAGCCTGGAGCGGCCGGAAATGATTTTCAGCAGCGAGGACTTGCCGGTACCGTTACGGCCGATGAGACCGACGCGTTCGCCCGTTTCCAGCGAAAAGTCCGCATGGTCGAGCAGCGCGACGTGGCCGAATGCCAGTTGCGCGGAAGAGAGGGAGATGACTGCCATGTTCTGTAAGCGAAGCCGCGGCGCGCGAGGGCGGCGGACGAAAGGGTCGAAGAAGCGAGCATTGTACCGACTGGGACGGCGTTCGACCCAGAGATCGCGGTAAAGCGCGGATGGAAATGCGTGCGGAATGCGGGAACGGGGGGAAGTGGTGTCGCCAGCAGGAATCGAACCTGCATCTAAGTCTTAGGAGGACCTTGTACTATCCATTGTACTATGGCGACACACGCATGTTGCAGCCAGGTATTCTACCCTACCGCCGTCGCGCCCACAATCGCGCGACGTCATCTCCGTCTCCCTCCCCACCCCGATCTTCCTCCGGCGCCGGCGCGTCTTCACCGGCGCGTGCCACTGCGCGCATCATCGTTTCCCGTCCATTTCCAGAACGATCAAATGCATTGGATCGAAGAAATCGCTCAACAAGAGAATGAAACTTTCTTATTTACAATTGTAATTTCCTTTACATTTTTTTGTAACAATCGTATGGCGCACTGCACAAAAGTTGCCATATGCATGCTATATTTTTTGCTCTCCGTATGTAAATCCGCGCAATAAACAATTGCGTAAAGCCGCCGCATTTTCTTTTATTTGATTCACCCCAATCAATAACGCCCCATCGCGAATTTATTGATGACATATCCATCCGCATGCTGATTTAATTGCCGACGTCACTCTTTTCGCATGAAGCGAAAGCGCCTCGGCATCCTTGTCGCCAACCGTCGTCCTCAAGCGAGAGCCCATGAATATGCATACCCTCAAGTACGATCTGCCCGCGGGCATGGTGGTCTTCCTCGTCGCCCTGCCCCTGTGCCTTGGCATTGCCCTGGCCTCGGGCGCGCCCCTGTTTTCCGGGATTATTTCCGGCATTATCGGCGGCATCGTCGTCGGCATGATCAGCGGTTCCCATACGAGCGTCAGCGGACCGGCGGCCGGCCTGGCCGCCGTCGTCCTCGCGTCCATCGGCAAACTGGGCGCATTCGATATCCTGCTGGTGGCGATTTCGATCGCCGGCGTTTTACAAGTGGCCATGGGCTGCCTGCGCGCCGGTTTCATTGCGAATTACGTGCCGTCGAATGTCATCAAGGGATTATTGGCGGCGATCGGCATACTATTAATTCTCAAGCAGATTCCGCACGCAATCGGCTATGACGCGAATAATGCCGACGAATTATCGTTCTGGCAGGCGAATGGCGAAAATACGCTGTCGGCGATCGCCAATGCATTCGCCGTGATCACGCCCGGCGCCGTCCTCATCACGCTGGTATCGATGCTGATCCTGGTCAATTGGGACAAGACGCCGCTGGCGCGGCTGAAATTGTTCCCGGCGCCCCTGTTCGTCGTGGCACTGGGCATCGGCATGAACCTGCTGTTCGCCCGTTACTTCCCGGCGCTGAGCGTGGAACCCATGCACCTCGTCGACATCCCGCCGCTGGACGTGGGCAACCTCGGCGCCTACGTGCAACTGCCCGACCTGGCCCACTTCGGCAACCACGACGTCTGGCTGGTCGCCTTCACCATCGCCGTCGTCGCCTCGCTGGAGACGCTCCTGAACGTCGAGGCGGTCGACAAGCTCGACCCGCACAAGCGCGAAACGCCGCCCAACCGCGAGCTGGTGGCGCAAGGCATCGGCAATATCTGCGCCGGCCTGCTGGGCGGACTGCCCGTCACGTCGGTGATCGTGCGCAGCTCCGTGAACGTCCAGTCCGGCAACCGCACCAAGGCCTCGGCCGTGCTGCACGGCGTGCTGCTGCTCGTCGCCGTGGTCGCGCTCAGCCCCCTGCTGAACCAGATCCCGCTGGCCGCGCTGGCCGCCATCCTCATCGTCACCGGCTACAAGCTGGCCAAGGTCTCGCTGTTCCGCGACATGTACCGCAAGGGCTGGTCGCAGTTCCTGCCGTTCGCGATCACCATCGCCGCCATCGTGTTCACCGACCTGCTGACCGGCGTGCTGGTGGGCCTGTTCGCCAGCCTGTTCTACCTGATGCGCAGCCACTTCCGCAATCCGTACTCGATCGAGCAGTACCGCATGCACATCGGCGACGTCATCAAGATGGAGCTGCCGAACCAGGTCTCGTTCCTGAACAAGGCCACGATCAAGAGCACGCTGTGGGAGATCCCGAACGGCGCCAACGTGCTGATCGACGCCAGCAATGCCGACTACATCGACAACGACGTGCTCGAGATCATCCACGACTTCCGCGTCGTCGCCGCCGAACGGGGCATCCGCCTGAACGTCGTCGGCCTGCGCGAACAATACCAGCTGAGCGATCCGATCCAGTTCGTGCCCGCCCTCGACAAGGAGACGCGCGACCGCCTGCATCCGCAAGATGTGCTGCACCTGCTGCGCGACGGCAATGAACGCTTCCGCGCCGGCCGTTTCACCAAGAAATACTACCTGGACCAGGTCGACGCGACGGCCTCCGGCCAGCATCCGATGGCGGTCGTCGTCAACTGCATCGACTCGCGCACGTCGCCGGAAATCATCTTCGACGCCGGCCTGGGCGACCTCCTGACGATCCGCATCGCCGGCAACGTCATCAACCGCGACATCATCGGCAGCCTGGAAATCGCCCACAAGCTGGGCGCCAAGCTGATCGTCGTGAAGGGCCATTCGCGCTGCGGCGCGGTCGGCCTGGCGCTGAAGGACGAGCAGGCGCACAGCGTCGGCGCCATAACCGGCAAGATCCAGAAGGCGGTCCGCCAGTGCAATTGCGGCGCCTCCCACGGCGACGCTGGCGACGCTGCCCTGCTGGAACAGGTGACGCGCCAGAACATCGAGAATTCGCTGGCCGACATCGTCGCCGGCAGCGAATTCCTGCGCGGCTGCATCGCGCGCGGCGAGATGGGCCTGGTCGGCGCTTACCACGACATCGCCGAGCGCACCGTGCACTTCGGCGAACTGGTCAAGCCCGACGCCATCGACGACTACCGCGTGCCCGTGCCCAGCGTCGCCGCCTGATCCGGGCCGGCCGCGCAACCCGGCGCCGCGGCTCGGCGGCGCCGGCTATGCTGTGGCCATTCCATCCGACGAGGCCCCGCATGTTCGACTTCATCACCGACTTACTGAAAGAGCACGGCTACCTGGGCCTGTTCGCGCTGATGGTGCTGGAAAACGTGTTCCCGCCGATCCCCTCGGAAGTGATCGTGCCCTTCGCCGGCTTCGTGGCGGCGCACGGCGAACTGCACCTGGCCGGCGTGCTGCTGGCCGGCACCCTCGGCTCCGTGGTCGGCGCCCTGCCCTGGTACTACGCCGCGCGCGCCTACGGGGCCACGCGCCTGAAGCGGGCGGCGGCGCGCCACGGCCGCTGGCTGGCGATGAGCTGCCAGGACATCGACAAGTCCCTGCATGCGTTCGAACGCCACGGCGGCAAGGCCGTGCTGTTCGGCCGCCTGGTGCCGGCGCTGCGCACGCTGGTGTCGCTGCCGGCCGGCGTCGCGGCCATGAAGCTGCCGACCTTCCTGCTGCTGTCGGCGCTCGGCTCGCTCGCCTGGACCGCCCTGCTGGCGTCCACCGGCTTCGTGCTGAAGGACCAGTACGAGCACGTGGCCGAGTTCGTCGATCCCGTGTCGAAGGCCGTGCTGGGCGTGCTGCTCAGTGCTTACCTGTACCGGGTCGTCACCTGGAAACCGCAACGCCAGCCGACGGGACGTTCCTGATACAGGATCGGGGTCTCGCAGGCGGTAGCCCTCCCGCCCACGGCATGCTTCGCCGTGCTCCTTCCCGACGGTCGAAATAATTCCTTAGCGCAATTAATGTACATACGCCACTACTTGATATGATGTGTGGCATTTCTATTATCAAACTTCCCGACGAGCCGTTTTCTGCTTAGCATTTGACATTTAGTCAACTCCCAGCAAGAAATGAAGGCTGATCCGCGCATCTCATACATCGACACCTGGCGCTTTCTGGCGATCCTGCTGGTACTGTGTTCGCACATCATCGAATACAGCCACCCGATCTACGAGACGGCGGTTCCCGGATTGTTCTGGCGTGCCCGCGGGCTCGGAACACTCGGCGTACAAGTTTTCTTCTGCATCAGTGGCTACGTCATCTGCCGCGGCATGATCCGCGAAAGCCAGCTGCATGGGGCCGTCAACATGCGCGGCTTTTACGTGCGTCGTGCATTCCGCATCTTGCCGCCGCTTGCCATCTATTGCGTGTTCATCCTGCTGCTGACAGCCGCGGGTGTCGCCTCCGTCACAGGCGCCCAGGTCGCGCAATCCGTCGCATTCCTCTGCAATTTCAGTTCGGTCGGACAATGCGGCTGGCTGCTCGGCCACACCTGGAGCCTTGCCTACGAAGAGCAGTTCTATCTCGTGTTCCCGCTCGTGTTCTCCGTACTGGCGCTCGGACGGCACCGCGCTCGCTTGCCGATCATCGTACTGGTACTGGCTGCGGCGGCCATTGCCCTGCACCTGCTCGACCGGCCGGCGCTGGCGACCTACTTGTCCACGTTCACCTTCATGGCGTGGGGGTGCGTGTTCGCGTTCTACGAGAAGGAGCTGCGGCCCCTGCTGGAACGCCTGCCGGTCGCCGCGTGGGCGGCGGTCGCGCTGCTGGTCCTGGCGGCGTACACGGCCGCGAAGTCGTACGGAGTCGCCACCATGGTCTATCCCACCGTTGCGCCGCTCGCCATCTGTATCGCCGTCTTCGGTACGCCGATGCGCAATCGCATCGTGGGCGCGGCGTTCGGTAACCAGCGCCTCGCGTACCTCGGCAAGATCTCGTATACGGTGTACCTGTGGCAGCAGGCAAGCACCGGCAACCTTGGCCTCGCATCGCCGCTTCCCACCTTCCTGTTGATCGTACTGGTCTTCGTCGTGGCGCACCTGTCGTATCGCCACATCGAACGCCCCCTCATCGCCATCGGTGCCGCATTGTCCGCACGCTGGACGAGGCCGGCCGCGACGGCGGCGGGACCGGTGGTGTCCGTGCCGGACGATCCGGAGGCGCCGCGCATTCACCTGTCGTAGCGCCGGAACGTGACCACCCACACCAGCGGATCGGCCTCCCAGCTGCCCGCTCCGTTGATGCCTTCCCACACGGCGCGGTAGGCCGCGACGGGATCGGCGGACGGCGCCACGCCTTCGGCCAGCGCATCGGCAGCGCTCACCTGCAGCAGGCGCTCGCTGCGCACGGCGACGATCTCCAGCAGGATGCGGCTGGCGGCGCGCGGCATGAACAGTGCCGGGCGCTTGTGCCAGCGCGGCGGCGCCGTGGCGTCGCGGGTGCCGTCCACGTCCGGCGCGTCATGGTCGAAGCGCCAGCGGCGACCCGTCGCCGGCGTCAGGTCGGCGAACGCCCATTCCTCGCGTTCCTTCGCGGGGTTCCAACGCCTCGTCCAATGGCCGAAGGCGGCGTACGTCTCGCGCACCCACAGGCGGTCGCCGGGCGCGCCGAAGGGATTGGAACGCGGATCGGGCTCCGCCGCCCCGTGGCCACGCACGGCGCGGCGGGTCTGGGTCTTGCGGCCGGCCAGCAGCGCCTCGACCATCGGCCGCGAGAACAGGATGCCGCGCTCGCGCACCCGCGCGCTCACGCGCCGATCCGGTGCGGGCCATGCGGGGTGGGCGGCATGTGCGGCACGTGCGGCATGTCCGGGAGATGCGGAATGTACGGCAGGTCGGGCTGCACGGGATCGGTGGACGCGGCCTGCGCCAGCATGGCGCACACCTTGTCGACCAGCGCGTGCATGGCGAACGGCTTGGTCAGCAATTCCATCTGCACGGGCAGCGTCTCGTTCTTCATCACGGTGCCCTCCGCGTAGCCCGTCACCAGCAGCACGGGCAGCTGCGGCCAGCGCACCCGCACCTGGTCGGCCAGCTGGCGGCCGTTCATGCCGTTGGGCAGGCCCACGTCGGTGACGAGCATGTCCGGCCGCACCTCGCCGCGCTGGTCCTGCAGCAGGCGCAGCGCCTGCGGCGCGTCGGCCGCGGCCAGCACCGTGTAGCCCTGCAGCTGCAGCACCTCGCTCATCACGGCGCGGATATCATCCTCGTCGTCGACCACCAGCACTAGGCCCTTGCGGTGGCCTTCCTGCAGCGTCGCGTCCTGGTCGGTACAGGCGGCCTGCTGCGGCTCGGCCACGTGGCGCGGCAGCAGCAGGCGCACCTCGGTGCCGTGGCCGGCGCGCGAGTCGATGCGTACATGGCCGCCCGACTGCTGCGCGAAGCCGTACACCATTGACAGGCCCAGGCCCGTGCCCTGCCCCATCGGCTTGGTGGTGAAGAAGGGGTCGAAGGCGCGCGCCGCCACGTCGGGCGGCATGCCGGCGCCGTTGTCGCGCACGATCACCTGCACGTAGTCGCCGGGACGCAGGTCGCCGTGGCGGCGCGCCTGCGCCGGCGTCAATGCCACGTTGCCCGTCTCGACGTCGATCAGGCCGCCCTCCGGCATGGCGTCGCGGGCATTGTTGGCCAGGTTCAGCAAGGCGCTTTCCAGCTGGTTGGGGTCGCACAGCGTCGTCCACACGGCCGGCTGCAGGCGCGTGCGCAGCGCGATCGACGGGCCGGCGGCGCGCTCGATCAGTTCCGTCATCGACATCACCAGCGCATTCACGCTGGTCGGCCTGGGGTCGAGCGCCTGGCGCCGCGAGAAGGCCAGCAGGCGGTGCGTCAGCGCCGCCGCGCGCTGGGTCACGCCGAGCGCCGCGTCGATGCGCGCCGGCAGGTCGCCGCTCTGGCCCATGCGCAGGCGCAGCTTCATGAGCTCCAGGTGGCCCGTGACGCCGGCCAGCATATTGTTGAAGTCGTGCGCCAGGCCGCCCGTCAGCTGGCCCACCGCCTCCATCTTCTGCGACTGGCGCAGCGCTTCCTCGGCCTGGCGCAGCGCGTCGGCCTGCTGCTTCTCGCTGCTCACGTCGCGCGCCACGCCGTACAGCAGCTCGCCCTCCGGCGAGATGGTCCAGGACAGCCAGCGCGGCGAGCCGTCGCGGTGCAGCATGCGCATCTCGTAGCCGACCAGCGGGGTACCGGCGGCCAGCATCTGCAGCTTTTCCAGCACGTCGGCGCAATCGTCCGGGTGGACCATCTGCATGAACGGGCGCACGGTCGCTTCGGCCGCGCTCCAGCCCAGCACGTCGGTGAACGCGGGATTCACGGTCAGGAACCGTCCCGTCGTCAGCGACGCCGCCGCCATCACGTCGCGCGAGATGCGCCACAGGCGGTCGCGGTCGATCGCATGCGTCGTCACCTGGTGCGACAGGATCTCGCCCAGGCGCTGCTGGCGCTGGTCGCGCCGGCGCAGGGCCGCCTGGGCGCGCACCTTGGCCGTGGTGTCCGTCATCGTGCACAGCACGCCCGCGACGGCGCCGGCGCCGTCGTGCACGGGGGTGCAGGAAAAGCTGTACCAGGCCGGTTCGGGATAGCCGTGGCGCTCCAGCAGCACGGGCACGTCGTCGGCGTGGCAGGCCACGCCGCCGCGGGCGCGCAGCACGAGCGGGCCGAGCGCGTTCCAGGCCGCGGGCCAGGCCTCCGGCAACGGGGTTCCGGGCGCGCGTTCGCCCAGCAGCGGCAGGCAGGCATCGTTGGGGAAGGCGGCCAGCTGGACGCCCCAGCACAGGATAGACGGGAAGCCGCAGCCGAGGGCGATGCCCAGCGCGCCGCGCAGGCAGTCCGGCCAGGCCGCGAGGGGCCCGAACCGGGTGGCGGACCAGTCATGCGCGCCGATGTGCGCCGCCATGCGGCCGCCGCAGGCAAGGAAGGCAGGCCCCGGGGCGGGGCCGGATGCGGCGCTGTAAGTGGGGCTGTAAGTGGGGCTGAAAGTCGGGTCGGAACCCAGCATCGTCGTCGTCATGTCCGCTCGCCATCCCTTGGCTGTCGTCCCTGCCGGGGCCCGCCATCCGCGGATGCCAAGTACCTTGCAAAGTCGACCATTTTAATGAGAATCGTCGTGCGGACGGCGCGCACTACGCGTACGAGAACGCGCCGGCGCGCTCCCGCACGGCGCGTCCGTTTCGATGCCGGGGGCGGCCGTCGGTTGGCGGCGTCCGGCGTGTGCGACCGGATCAGTATGCCAAAAACATGCCGTTCGCGATGGGTGGATTTACAACGTCGTAGCGGATCGCGCCTTGACAAGCGGACCGTCCTTTGGCGGCCGAGGGACGATCAGTGCAGCAGGCGGTGCGCGGCCTCGGTCTGGTGCTGCGTGGCGGCGCCGGCCGCGTCCAGTGCCCGCGCGACGGCGGCCCGCTCGAGCGTGGCGGCCGCCGCCTGCGCTTCCAGGCTGGCGCCGGCCCCTTCCAGCCCCAGCGTGCGGCAGCCTTCGGCCAGGCGCGCCAGGCGCAGGCGCGCCGCGTCGATGTCGCTGGCGGCCAGCAGGCGTTCCAGTTCGGGCGCCGCGTCGTGCAGCTGGCGCTGCAGGCCGCCCAGGTAGATGACGAGGCGGGCCACGTCGATGCCCAGGCGCCGCGTGACGGCGTCGGGCGGTTCGGCGCCGTGGTCGGGCGCCGCTGCAGCGTCCGAGCCGCGCGTCGGCAACACGTTGGCCAGGTGCTGCGCGACCTTGTCGCCGTCGAAGGGTTTCACAATGAAGCCGGCCGCGCCCAGGCCCAGCGCCTGCTCCATCGTGGCGGCATCGTTGGCGGCCGAGACCAGCACGAAGGGCAAGCCCGTGAAGCGCGCATCGGCCTTGACCCGGGCCAGCAATTCCATGCCGGACAGGCGCGGCATGCGCAGGTCGCAGAACAGGATGCTGGGCGCCAGGCCCGCTTCCAGCCGGCCCCAGGCGTCCTCGCCATCCTCCGCTTCCTGCACGTCGATGGCGGCGGCGCCCGCGGCCATGCCGGCGCCGTCGATCATGTGCATCAGCATCATGCGCGCTACCACATCGTCGTCGACTATCAGGACTTTCATTGCCGCTCCAGCAATCTTGTTAAATAGAAATTATACAGATTTTACGCTGGCGCACACGCTGCCGAATCCGGTTCACGCCGTCGCCGCATCGAAGCGCGCCAGCAGCGCCAGCAACTGCGGCAGGCGCTGGCGCACGGCATCCAGGCGGCCCGCGTCGGCGTCGGCCTCCAGCTCGCCGCACAGCGTGGACAGCACCGGCTCGTCCAGGTAGCCGGCACTGCCGCGCAGGCCATGCAGCAGGCGCCCCGCCGCTTCGGCGTCGGACGCGTCCAGCGCCGCCGCCAGTTCCGCGCGGCGGCGCGGCAGGTCGGCCGCGAAGGTATGGCGCAGCTTGTCCTTCAGGTCGCTTGCGCGCCGGCCCGCGTTCGGCGCCGCGGGCACGGCCGGGGCGCCCGTCAGCACGCCGAACATTGCATCGAGGTCGGCCGTGCTGGGGGCCGCCGCGGACACGGCCGGCGCCGTGCGCACGGGCATCGGCGGCAGCACGATGCCGCGTTGCAGCTGGCGCTCGATCGCGCGCGTCAGGTGGTAGTGCAGCTGGGTGTCGTCGATCGGCTTGGTGAGGAAGGCGTCCATGCCGCAGGCCAGGTAGCGGTTGCGGTCTTCCTCGCTGACGTTGGCGGTCAATGCGACGATCATCAGGTGCTGGTCCAGCACGGGCGCCTCCAGCGGGCCGCCGGCGCGGATCAGGCGCGTGGCGCTGGCGCCGTCCATCTCCGGCATGCGCCCGTCCATCAGGATCAGGTCGTAGCGGGTGCGCGCGCAGGCCGCCACGGCCAGCATGCCGTTTTCGACCACGTCGACCTGGTGGCCCAGTTCTTCCAGCAGCATGCGCACGATGATCTGGTTGGTCGGGTAGTCCTCGGCGCACAGCACGCGCAGGCGGTGCGTGTGCGGCTCGCGCGGGGCGTCCTGCACCACCGGCGGCTGCTCGCCGTCGGCCAGCGGCAGCACGAAGCTGAAGGTGGAGCCGACGTTCGGCGTGCTGGCGGCGGCGATGGTGCCGCCCATCAGCTCGACCAGCTGGCGGCAGATCGCCAGGCCCAGGCCCGTGCCGCCGTAGCGCCGCGTGGTGGTCGCGTCGGCCTGCTCGAACTGCTGGAACAGGCGCGGCAAGGCGTCCGGTTCGATGCCGATGCCCGTGTCCTCGACCGAGAAGCGGATCATGTTGCGGCCGTCGGCGTCGAGCTGGTCGGCGCGGCGGCGCTCCACGCGCACGGTGACGGTGCCGCTGTCGGTGAACTTGAAGGCGTTGCCGACCAGGTTGACGAGGACCTGGCGCAGGCGCGTGGGATCGCCCACCACGAAGCGCGGCAGGTCGTCGTCCAGGTGCACGGCGAAGCCCACGCTGTGGGCACCGGCCTGTTCCTCGAACAGCGTGACCACCTGCTCGATCGCGTCGTCCAGCGCGAAGTCGATGTTCTCGATGGTCAGCTTGCCCGCCTCGATCTTGGAAAAGTCGAGCAGGTCGTTGATGATGGCCAGCAGCGACTGGGCGTTCGCCTGGCCGCGCAGGATCTGCTCGCGCGTCGACTCCTTCAGCATGCCGTCGCGCAGCGCGAAGCCCAGCATGCCGATCACGCCGGCCAGCGGGGTGCGCATCTCGTGGCTCATGTTCGCCAGGAACTCGGACTTCTGGCGCGTCGCATCCTCGGCGCGCTGCTTGGCCTGGTACAGCCGCTCCTCGTTTTCCTGCAGCGCCGCGTTGGCCAGCGCCAGCTCGTCGGTGCGGCGCCGGACCTGGCGCTGCTGGTCGCGCAATTCCTCGGTCTGGCGCTCCAGCAGGCGGTTCTGCTGCTCGATCTTTTCCGTGCGCGCGCCAACCTGCTGTTCGAGCAGGTCCTTCTGGCGCCGCAGCCCGTCCACGCGCACGCGGAACAGGCCGTAGCCGATGCCCAGCACCAGCAGGCCGCACAGCGTGCGGAACCACCAGGTCTTCCAGTACGGCGGCAGCACGGTGACCTCCAGGCTGGCCGCGGAATCGCTCCACACGCCGTCCTTGTTGGCGGCCCGCACCTGGAAGGTGTACTTGCCCGGATCCAGGTTCGTGTAGGTGGCGAAGCGCTTGCCCGCGTCGACGCCGATCCAGTCCTGGTCGAAGCCGGCCAGGCGGTAGGCGAAGCGGTTGCGGCCCGGCGCGGCGAAGTGCAGCGCCGAGAATTCCAGCGAGAACACGGAATCGGCCGGCGTCAGCGTGATGCCGGACAGGCGCTCGATGGGGCCCGGCAGCAGGCCCGGATGCGCATCCTGCCACGGACGCCCGAAGATCTGCAGGCCCGTGATGACGGCGCGCGGCGCGATCAGGTTGTCGTGCAGCGCGCGCGGGTCGAACGCCGTCATGCCGTTGTTGCCGCCGAAGTACAGCGTGCCGTCCGGCGCGCGCAGCGCCGAGGCGTCGAAATAGGCGCCCTCGATGGTGCCGTCGGCCGAGTTGTAGTTGCGCCAGCCGCCGCTGGCCGGGTCGAGCCGGTGCAGGCCGCTGGAACTGCTGACCCAGATGAATCCGTCCGGGTCTTCCAGCATCGCCGCCACGGCGTCGTCGGCCAGGCCGTCGCGCGTCGTGTAGCGCTGGAAGCGCGGGGTGCCGTCCGGGCCGATGACCATCTTGTTCAAGCCCACGGCGGTGCCGACCCACAGCGTGCCGTTGCGGTCTTCCAGCAGGTAGTGGACCTCGTCGTGGCTCAGGCTGGCCGGGTCGGACGGATCGTGGCGGAAGTGGCGGAACTTGCCGGTGGCGCGGTCGAGCAGGTCGAGGCCGTCGAAGGTGCCGACCCAGAAGCGGCCGTGGCGGTCTTCCAGCATGGGCCGCACGATATTGTCGGCCAGGCTGGAGCTCGACGCCGGATCGTGGTGCCAGCTGGACAGCTTGCCGCTGGCCGGGTCGAGCCGGTGCAAGCCGCCGCGGGTGGCGATCCACAGCATGCCGTCGCGCGTGACGAACAGGTTGCGCACGAAGTTGGCATCGACATCGCCGGTGGGCGCGAGCACGCGCCGTTCGAGCTTGCCGCTGGCGGGATCGAGGCGCGCCAGGCCGTTGCGGGCGCCGACCCAGACGGTGCCGTCGCGGCCGCGCGCCACGGCGGTGGCCATGGCGTCGCCCGAGATCCCGCCCTCCACCGGCGCCAGCCGGTACGGTCGGTCGATCCCGCTGACGGGGTCGTAGTGGTGCAGGCCGCCATTGGTCGCCAGCCACAGCGCGCCGGCGCCGTCGCCGGCCATGCCGCGCACCTTGTTGTCTTCCACCGCGATCGCCGAATCGGATCCGCGCACGATGCGCGCGAAGCCGCCGCTGCCCATGTCCGCGCGCGACACCCCGCCGTACCAGGTGCCCACCCAGAACGTGCCGACGCGGTCGCCATACAGGGCCGAGACCTGGTTGTCGCCCAGGCTGTAGCCGTCCGTGATGCGGTGCGGATGGCTCTCGAAGCGGTTGCGCGACGGCATCCAGCGGTACAGGCCGCGGTCGTGCGAGCCCACCCAGACCTGGCGCTCGGCGTCCTGGTACAGCACGCTGATCTCGCCGGCGGGGATGCCCTCGGCCGGGCCGAAGCGGCGCAAGTCCCCCTTCTGGCCGATCGGCAGGCGTTCCAGTCCGGCCATGCTGCCGACCCACAGGTGCTCGCCGGCGTCGACCAGCAGCGCCTGGATCACGTCGAACTTGCCGCCCGTCGGCGACGGGTGGTGGCGGAAATGCATCAGGTCCGGATCGAGGCTGTCCAGGCCGGCCGCGGTGCCGACCCACAGGCGCCCGTCGCGCCCCAGCGCCAGCGCGTTGACCTTGTCCGAGGACAGGCTGTCGGCCACGCCCGGCACGTGGTGCCAGACGGCGAAGCGGCCCGTCTCGATGTCGAAGTGCTGCAGGCCGTCGGCGGTGGCCAGCCACAGCCCGTCCTTGCCGTCGTCGAGGATGGCGCGGATGTGGCGGTTGCCGTTGCCCCGCTTGACGGGCTCGTCGGGCAGGAAATGGGTGAAGGTGCCGCTGCTGGGCTCATAGCGGTCGAGGCCGCCGTCGGTGCCGATCCACAGCCGTCCCTTGCGGTCGACGTAGAGCACGCGCACCCAGTTGTTGGCCAGCGTGCGCGGATCGCCGACGGCGTTGCGGTAATTGGTGAAGCGGTAGCCGTCGTAGCGCGACAGGCCGGACTGGGTGCCGAACCACATGAAGCCGTCCGGATCCTGGACGATGGCCAGCACGGATTCCTGCGCCAGGCCGTCGTCCACCGACAGGTGCTCGAAGCGCAGCGTCGGGTTCGGCGCCGCCGCAGCCGGAAGCAGCGGGACCAGCGCGGCCAGCAGGCAGGCGAGCGCGAGCGAGCGCAGCAGCTGCAGCGCCGGCAAGAGCCGCCTCGTCCATGCGCCCGCTCCGGGGCCGGGGATTGCACCCCACGTACGTTCAATGTCCACGCGGCAAGATTAACAAATCCCGCCGCGCTTGGGTCGAATAATTACCCTTCGATCAACAACTTCGGCGCGTTTTAGTCGCCTTTTGCCACACCTTCGCGGCGCGGATCGGCGCCGCCGAACCACAGCGGCACGCCGCCCACCTCGATGCGTTCAATGCCCTGCAGGCCGGACGTCTGGTCGCCGATGCGGATCGTGTGGCCGCGCGCCTTCAGCGCCGCGATCTCGGACGCGGGGAAGCGGCCCGCTTCGAGCTCCGTCGGGCCGTTGCGGCTGCCGAAGTTCGGCAGCGCGATCGCCTGCTGCATGTTCAAGTCCCAGTCCAGCGTGCCGACCAGCACCTTGGCCACGTAGTTGATGATCAGGGGACCGCCCGGCGAACCGATCGCCTCGACGAACCGGCCCGTCTTCTTGTCGAACACGATCGTCGGGCTCATGGCGCTGCGCGGACGCTTGCCCGGCTCGACGCGGTTGGCGATGGGGCCGTTGGCATCCTGCGAATCGAACGAGAAGTCGGTCAGCTGGTTGTTCAGGATGAAGCCGTCGACCATCTGGCGCGAGCCGAACGCATCCTCGACGCTGGTCGTCATCGACAGGCCGGCGCCGTACCCGTCCACGGCCACCACGTGCGAGGTCGAATGGGCCTCGATCGAATTGTCCAAGCCCCAGTTCCAGGCCATGTCCACGCCCGGCGGATTGCCCGGCGGCGCCTTGCCCATCGAGCGGTCGTCCCTGACCAGGCTGGCGCGCTGGGCCAGGTAGGTCTTGTCGAGCAGCGCCGGCAGGCCGCGGCCCGGCAGCGGCACGAAGTCGGTGTCGGCGGCGTAGCGGTCGCGGTCGGCGTAGGCGAGGCGCCCCACCTCCGAGAACACGTGGACGGCGTCGGCGGACGGCACGCCGTTGGTCGGCGCCAGCGCCTTCATATTGCGCGTCTCGAACATGCCCAGCATCTGCGCCACGGCGATGCCGCCGGAGGACGGCGGCGGCATGCCGCAAATGACGTAGCTCCGGTAATCGCTGCAGACCGGATCCCGTTCCTTGGGCCGGTAGGCGGCGATGTCGGCGGCCGTCAGCAGGCCGGGATTGGTCGGGTGGCTCCTGACCTTGGCCTCGATGTCGCGCGCGATGCGGCCCGTGTAGAACACCTCGGCGCCGCCGTCGGCGATCTCGTGCAGCGTCTTCGCCAGTTCCGGGTTCTTCAGCAGGTGGCCGACGGGCCAGGGCTGGCCGTCCGGGCCGTAGAAATAGGCGCGCGCCGTCGGGTCCTTGCGGATGTGGGCATCGCCGGCCAGCAGGGCGTGCAGGCGCGGGCTGACCTTGAAGCCCCCCTCCGACAGGCGGATCGCCGGGGCGAACAGCGTCTTCCAGGGCAGCTTGCCGTGTTCCTTGTGGGCCAGCGCCAGCATGCGCAGCACGCCCGGCGCGCCCGTCGAGCGGCCGCCGACGACGCCTTCGGTACGCGACAGCGGCGTGCCGTCCGGATGCTGGAACAGGTGTTCGGTCGCCTTCGACGGCGCCGTCTCGCGGCCGTCGTAGGCATGGGTCTTCTTGCCGTCGTAGTAGACGAGGAAGGCGCCGCCGCCGATGCCGGACGATTGCGGCTCGACGAGGGTCAGCACCAGTTGCGTGGCGATGCCGGCATCGATCGCCGTGCCGCCGTGCTTGAGCATCTCGTAGCCCGCTTCCACCGCGAGGGGATTGGCGGCCGCCACCATGTACTTGCGCGCCGGCCATCCCGCCTTCTCGGTCCAGCCGCTCGCGCTTTCCGGTTGCTGCTGCAGGGCCGGACGTCCGGCGTCCTGGGCCGGCGCGGCGCCGCTCGCGAGGAGGCCGGCAAGCAGCAGGGACAGGGTCAGGCGGGGGGCGAACGGCGTGGACGTCATGGATTCTCCGGTAAATACGGGAGCGACCGGGCCGCTCCCTATGGCCAACGGGACATCGTACAGCAAATGGCCGAGGCATTCACGGCCGGCGCCCCGGACCGGCGGCAGCGCCGCGTGAGGCAATTGCGCAACGCTTTCCTCCCCCTGCCAGACGGCCAGGTGCCCTGGCGCGGGCGCACGTTTTCCGGGCACGGGCCGCGCCGGCCCGCACCCGCGGCGTGCCTCCCGCGCATCCGGCGCACCGGCGGCGGGCAGGCGCGACACATGCATACAAATTCACCAGACTTCATACAAACAGTTTCATAAATTCCACAATTAGGAAATTTTTAAGATTTTATGATGACCCTTGGTTTCATTTTTACAACACCAGGAGGTCGAAGATGGAAGGTTGGAGTCGTAGTAGACAAGTACCCGCAGCCGGCGTCGCAGGCCGCGGCGCGCGGCGCACGGCCCCGTGGCTGCTGGCCGCGGCACTGGGCCTCGGCGCCGCACCCGCGTTCGCGGACGTCATCCTGTCGTCGGTGGGCGAAGGCTGGGTCAACAGCCGGGGCGGCAGCAACGAGGCCGCTCCCGTCAACAACACGTTCACGGGCAACGAACTCGGCATGCGCTACAACAGCTGGGTGGCGTTCTACGTGCCGGCCGGGAGCTACACGTCGGCGACGCTGTCGATCACGCCGAGCTATTACGGCGAGCCGGGTCCGTCCGTGATCGGCCTGTTCGACGTCACCACGCCGTATTCCGGCTTCGCCAATACCTTCCACCCGGGCACCGACGTCTTCAAGGACCTCGGCAGCGGGCGCCAGTACGCCGCCGCCACGCTGTACGACCAGCCGCTCGACATCGCGCTGAACGGCCGCGCGCTGGCCGACGTCAACGGCGCCACCGACCACTTCTTCCTGATCGGCTTCACCAACCAGACGCTGAACGCCCTGCCGTCCACAGCGTCCTCCGACGGCATCTATATCAACGGCACCGGCCGCTCGCTGATGGAACTGACGCTCGGCACCGCCACGACCGCCAAGGCCGCCGACGTGCCCGAGCCGGCCAGCTGGATGAGCATGGGCGGTGGCCTGGCGCTGCTGGCCGGCGTGCTGCGCCGGCGCCGTCGTACCTGACCCTCCCGCCACGACCATTCATATATTTATTACAAGGAAGAGAGATGCACGGATTATCAGAAAAATATCGAGGAAACGCGCGGCAAGGCATGGGGATGTCCGGCTGGCGCCGCTGCCTGGCGGCGGCAAGCCTGGCCGTCGGCGCGGCGCTGGTGGGCCCGGCGGCACAAGCCGGCATCATCGACTTCGAGGGCCAGGCGCCCGGCTTCCTGATGGACGGGGACAGCGTCGCGCACGGCGGCTACCGCTTCACCGCCTCCTTCGGCGGCGATCCGGCCGACGGCGGCGGCCTCGTGGGTGCCGTGCTGGACGGCAGCGACACGGGCCTGTGCGCCAATTTCTCCTGCCCGACCAGCAACACGTCGACGTTCCTCGGCGCATTCGACGACGGCGTGGTGACCATGCGCGCCGGCGATGCCTCGCCGTTCTACCTGGCCGGTTTCGATGCCGCCTTCCTCGGCCATGACCTGCTGGGCGACGGCTATGTCGCCGGGTTGCTGCAGCTGACCGGCCTGCGTGCCGACGGCACCCAGCTCGACGTCGTGTTCGACCTGTTCGATCCGCTGTACGGCTTCCAGCACTACCTCACCGATGGCGAATTCGCCGCGAGCGCCTTCGTCTCCGTCCAGTTCCGCGGCTTTGCCTGCGACCTGACCGGGTTCTGCCGCCCGTCCGAAGCCAACCAGGGCCAGTTCGCCCTGGACGATGTGGTCGCCAGCGCCGACGCGCCGCCGTCCGGCGAAGTGCCGGAACCGGGCACCGCCCTCCTCTTCGGTCTCGGCTACGCGCTGCTGCGCGCCGGCCAGCGCCGCCGTTCCGCCTGAGCTTTTTCGGAGACCCCATGAAACGACATTCCATCGCGGCGGCGCTGGCGCTGCTGTGCCTCGCCGCGTGCGCGCAGGCGAACGCCGACGAGGCGCGCCGGCCCTACATCGTGCGCCTGCTCGACAAGCCGGTTGCTTCCTACACGGGCGGCGCGGGCGCGTTGCGCGCCACCCAGCCAGCGCCCGGCAAGATGCTCGACCTGCGCTCGGCCGACGTGCAGGCCTATGGCGCCTACCTCGACGGACGCCGCGCCCAGGCCCGTTCCCTGGTCGCCGCGGCGCCCGTGCAGTACGAATACCGGATCGTGTTCAACGGCTTCGCCGCCCTGCTCACGAGCGCCGAGGTCGCGCAGCTGAAGGCCAGCGGCACCGTGGCCGCCATCGTGCCGGACGTGCGCCGGCGCGTCCTCACCAGCTACACCCCGACCTTCCTCGGCCTGGACCAGCCCGGCGGCCTGTGGAGCCAGCTGGGCGGCAAGGAACACGCGGGCGAGAACGTCATCGTCGGCATCCTCGACACGGGCATCTGGCCGGAAGACCCGTCCTACGCCGACCGCGTCGACGCCAAGGGCGTGCCCGTGTTCGAAGGCGGGCAGCCGGCCTACGGCGCCCCGCCGGCCAAGTGGAAGGGCCAGTGCCAGACGGGCGAAGGCTTCACGGCCGCCATGTGCAACAACAAGCTGATCGGCGCGCGCTACTTCAACGAGGCCTTCCTCGCCTTCGACGGCCCGCTGCACTGGAGCGAGTTCCGCTCGGCGCGCGACTCGATCGCCGAGCCGGTCGGCCAGGGCGGCCACGGCACCCATACATCGACCACGGCGGCCGGCAACGGCAACGTGGCGGCGACGGTGAACGGCGTCGCGATGGGCGGCACCTCGGGCATCGCGCCGCGCGCCCGCATCGCCGCCTACAAGGTGTGCTGGACCGCCCAGCGCGACGACGACCCGGCCGGCAGCAACGGCTGCTACGGCGCCGACAGCGTGGCCGCGATCGAGCAGGCCGTGCAGGACGGCGTGGACGTGCTGAGCTACTCGATCGGCGGCGGCGAGACGCCCGACGACATGGTCGAGATGGCCTTCCTGAACGCCGCCAACGCGGGCGTGTTCGTGGCCGCCGCCGCCGGCAACGGCGGCCCGCAGCCGACCTTGAACCACGTCGGTCCCTGGCTGGCGACGGTGGCCGCGACGACCCACGACCGCCAGTACCTGGCCGACCTGACCCTGGCCAGCGGCGCCAAGTACAGCGGCGCCTCGCTGAATACCGACGTGCTGCCGGCCACGCCGCTGGTGCTGGCCCGCAACGCCGGCGTGGCCGGCGCCGACCCGGCCATGCTGGACGCCTGCTACGGCAAGGCGGACGCCGGCCAGGCCCTGCTCGATCCGGACAAGGTCGCCGGCAAGATCGTCGTGTGCGTGCGCGGCCTCACCCCGCGCATCGCCAAGAGCCTGGCCGTCAAGGAGGCCGGCGGCGCCGGCATGGTGCTGGTGGACGACGGCAACGGCCCCGTCGCGGAAGTGCACTCGGTGCCCACCGTGCACGTGAGCATGGAAGACGGCGCGCGCATCACCGCCTACGCGGCCCAGGCCGAGGCCCGCGGCGGCATCTCGGCGTTCGCCGCCGTCAAGGGACGGGTGGCGGCGCCCGTGGTCGCGGCCTTTTCCTCGCGCGGACCCAGCGTCGCCGAGCCGAGCCAGCTCAAGCCCGACCTGGCGGCGCCCGGCGTCGAGATCCTGGCCGGCGTCTCGCCCGTGCTGACACAGGAGCAGCGCGACGCCGTCGCCGGCGGCACCCTCGTGCCACCCGCGGCCTGGACCTTCATGCAGGGCACGTCGATGGCCACGCCGCACGTGGCCGGCCTCGCGGCCCTGCTGCGCCAGCGCCATCCGGACTGGTCGCCGGCGGCGATCAAGTCGGCGCTGATGACGACGGCGACCCAGACCCTGCCCGACAAGCTGCAGGGCGACACCGCCGGCACCATGCCCTGGGCCCAGGGCGCCGGCCAGGTCGCGCCGAATGCGGCGGCCGACCCGGGCCTGGTGTACGACATCGCCCCGGCCGACTACCTGAAGTACCTGTGCTTCCTGGGCCTTTCCGACGAATGCGGCAACGGCACGCTGTCCAGCGCCGACCTGAACCTGCCCACGATCACGCTCGCCAACGTGACGGGCAGCCAGACCGTCAAGCGCAGCGTGACCAACGTCGGCACGACCCGCGCCACCTACACGGCCAGGGCCGTCATCGACGGCGGCTACACGGTGCAGGTGACGCCGTCCACGCTGACGCTGGCGCCGGGCGAGAGCGGCGCGTTCAGCGTGACCCTGAAGCGCACGACCGCTTCCGTGCCCTGGCAGTACGGCACGCTCGAATGGCGCGACGGCGTGCACGTGGTGCGCAGCGCGCTGCAGGCACGTTCGCCCACGCCGATCCTGACGGCGCCGACCCAGGTCCAGGCCGAACGCGACAGCGGCATGCGCCTGATGAGCATCGCGGCCGGCTACAGCGGCAAGCTGCTGTCGACCCAGTCCGGCCTGAAGGAAATGGAGCGCACGGCGCTGCAGGTCGAGCAGGCTCCCGCGGGCACGGCGGACACGCTGGACCAGGCCAAGGCCGCCTGCCGCGCCGGGGCGCCGGGCACCACGCTGGTCGGCGTGACGGTGCCGGCCGGCACGCTGGCGGCGCGCTTCGAACTGCTCGACCGCGACGTCGCCGGCGGCGACACGGGCATGCAGGACCTCGATCTGGTGCTGATGAAGGACGCGACGCTGGTCGACTACAGCATGCACGTGGGCAGCAACGAGGCCATCGTGCTGGGCAGCCCGCCGGCGGGCAACTACCAGCTGTGCGTGATCGGCTACGACCTGGCCGGCGGCGCGCCCACCGGGGCGGTGCTGTCCTCGGCCCTGGTCGGTGCCGGCCAGGGATCCAACCTGAAAGTGGCGCTGCCCAGCAAGGTGTATGGCGGCAGCACGGCGACGGTGGGCCTGAGCTGGTCCGGCCTGCAGCAGGGCAAGCGCTACGTGGGCGGCGTGCGCCTGACCGACGACACGGGCGCCAACCCGGTCACGACGGTGCTCAGCGTGACGACCGACGGCATCGCGCCGGCCAATACGCAGGCGCTGCGCGCGGCGCGCAAGGTGGGCACGCTCTGACCTGGTTTGCCGGCCCCAAAGCCGTCGCCCCTGCGGAGGCAGGGGCCCAGGTGTGTACGCGTTGCGGCTACGCGTGCACATTGGCCCCTGCCGTCGCAGGGGCGACGCGCTGGTAGTGGACGGTAGTGGACTATCCGCTCACTTCGGCTGCATGCGGATCGCGCCGTCCAGACGGATCGTCTCGCCGTTCAGCATCACGTTCTCGATGATGGCCTTGGCCAGGTGCGCATACTCCATCGGCATGCCCAGGCGCGGCGGGAACGGCACCATCCTGCCGAGCGAGTCGCGCACTTCCTGCGGCATGTTCATCAGCATCGGCGTCTCGAAGATGCCGGGGGCGATCGTCATCACGCGGATGCCGCTGCGGGACAGGTCGCGCGCCATCGGCAGCGTCATGCCGGCCACGCCCGCCTTTGAGGCGGCATAGGCGGCCTGGCCGATCTGGCCGTCGAAGGCGGCCACCGAGGCCGTGTTGATGATGACGCCGCGCTCGCCGTGTTCCAGCGGGGCTTCCCGGCCCATCGCATCGGCCGCCAGGCGGCACATATTGAAGGTGCCGATCAGGTTGATGTCGATCGCGCGGCGGAACTGGTCGAGCGGGTGCGGGCCGTCCTTGCCGACGGTCTTGACGGCCGGCGCGATGCCGGCGCAGTTGACGAGGCCGCGCAGGCTGCCCATCTGCAGGGCCGCGGCGACCACGGCCTGGCCGTCGGCTTCCGACGTCACGTCGCACTTGACGAAGCGGACGGTGGCGCCGAACTGCGCGCCGAGCTCCTCGGCCAGCGCACGGCCGGCCTCCTCCTGCACGTCGGCCAGCACTGCCTTGCCGCCGGCGGCCACGATGGTGCGCGCGGTGGCGGCACCCAGGCCGGACGCGCCGCCCGTCACGATGAATACATTGTCCTGGAATTGCATGGTCTCCTCCGTTGTTGTGCTTGTTTACGTTTACGTTAACGTCAACATAGGAATTGTACCAATTTCGCTTCCCGCCCTCAAAAACATTGGACCGTCGCCCCGCTGCGCGTGCACAGCCGCCCGCTGCTGTTGACGCCCGCCGCGCCGGCGCCCGTCGAGAAACTGTTGCCGCCGGCATCCGTGCAGAAGCTGCCCTGGCAGCCGCGCACGGCCGTCGAGCTGGGCACGACCGGCTGCGGCGCTGCCGCGGGCGGCGGCACGGGCACGCCGGCCGGCGGCACGGCCTGCGGGGCGCGCAGCGGACGGGGCGCCATCGGGCCGGTGGCCTGTGCGCCTGGACGCCGGGGCGCGGGCGCCTGCGTCTTCTGTTGCGTCTTCTGCTGCGTGTTCTGCTGCGTGTTCGGCTGCGGCGGCGTGGCCTGCGGGTCCTGGCGCATCAGCGTATCGGCCTCGTCGTGCACCTCGGCCGGGTCCTTGCGTCCGGGCACCGCCTGGGCCGGCGCCTCGCGCGTGCCCGGCGCATCGCGCCGCGTCAGCACGGGGCCATAGGACGGGGCCGCCGGCTGCTTCGCCTGGGTTTCGTCCGCGACGGCGGCATCGCGCCGGGCCTGTTCCGCCTGGCGCGGACTGGCCGTCTGCGCCTGCGCGGCGGCGCAAAGCGGCAGCGCCAGGGTCAGCGCCAGCGCACTGGCGATTCGCTTCGTTTGCATGCTTCACCTCGTATCGACGACTCGTATCGGAACCGTTGTTTGAGTACCGATTATCGGCCGCGCCACAGGCTCCCGGCGCGCGGCTGCACGTCAAGCTGTTGTCAGCCTGGGTTCTTACGCTATGCTGGACAACAAAGGATCCGGCACAGACCAGGACCATGGACAACATCACGGAGACATCATGCAGACGATGCAGGAACTGTACCGGGCCCGGCGCACCAGCGCCGCCGGCGCCCTCGACCACGTGCGCAACGGGGACATGATCGTCGTTCCCACCGGCGTCGGCGAGCCGCCCACGCTGCTGGCCGCGCTGTCCGACCAATGCAAGCGCTTCACCGACGTCCAGGTCGCCCAGATCCTGGCCATGCGCAAGTACGGCTACTTCGACCAGGCCTGCCGTCCCCACGTGCGCCACGCGGCGCTGTTCTTCGGCGGCGCCTCCCGTGCCGGCGGCCAGGGCGGCTGGTGCGACTTCATCCCCAATTATTTTTCCGAGATCCCCACGCTGATCGAGCGCGGCCTGATGCCGGCCGACGTCGTGTTCGCGATGGCCTCGCCCATGAGCGCGTCCGGCCATTTCGCGCTGAGCCTGGGTACGGACTACACGATGGCGGCCGTGGCCAAGGCGCGCGCCGTGGTGCTGGAAGTGAATCCCAACGTGCCGTTCACGCACGGCCAGTGCCACGTGCACGTGTCGCAGGTAACGGCGCTGGTCGAGAGCGAGGAACCGATCCTGGAAGTGGGCCTGCCCGCGATCGGTCCCGTGCAGGAAGCGATCGGCCACCTGGTCGCCGAACGGATCGAGGACGGCTCGACGCTGCAGATCGGCTATGGCGGCATTCCCGATGCCGTGGTAATGCAATTGACGGGCAAGCGCGACCTCGGCATCCATACCGAGATGATCGGCGACGGCATCCTGACGCTGGTGGAATCGGGGGCGGTGAACAACAGCAGGAAGACGCTGCTGCCGGGGAAGATGGTCGCGACCTTCGCGCTGGGATCGCGCCGGCTGTACGAGTTCATGCATCAGAACCCGATGCTGGAGATGCATCCGTCGAATTTCACCAACGACCCGTACATCGCGGGCCAGAACGAAAAATTGGTGACGATCAATGCGAGCCTGCAGGTCGATTTGCTGGGCCAGTGCGGCAGCGAGAGCATCGGCCACCTGCCCTATTCCGGCACGGGAGGCCAGGTCGATTTCGTGCGGGCCGCGAACCGCTCGCGCGGCGGCCAATCCTTCATCGTGCTGCCTTCGACGGCCAAGGACGGCAGCATTTCGCGCATCGTGCCGACGCTGGCGCCGGGAACCCACGCCACCACCAGCAAGAACGACGTCAACTACGTCGTCACCGAATGGGGCGTGGCCCAGCTGCGCGGCAAGTCGGCGAAGCAGCGCGCGCAGGCGCTGATCGCCATCGCCCATCCGGATTTCCGCTCCTGGCTGCGCGAGGAGGCGGACCGGATGTGCGTGTTCAGCTAGCTGGCCTGCTCGGTATGCGCCGGCTTGCCGGCGGTACCGTAGATCAGCAGTTGACGTTGCAGTGCAGCAAGATCGGCATCGGCTTGCGCGGCCGGGCTGGCGCCCTGCTGCATCTGGACGCGATCCGGGGCGAGGATGCGGGCGTCGGCGCCCGCTTGTGCTTCGGTGTGGGACATGGTCATGCTCCGTTTGGTTGGTAAGATGGCGCGCCCGGTGCTGGCCGGCGCTGATGGTTGAACTCTACCGCAGTTGGCGCGATTGCGCTGCGGCGCACCACACATGCACGGGGAATATCAACAGTGGTTCCGGCGGTATTTCCTGCAGGGTTTTGCCAAGCTGAACCTTGCGGCACGAATGACGCCGCCATGCCATCATGGGTTCGACAGCGGCGCGGCAAGAACGGACAGGCGCCGCGCCCACCACAGGAGAACCCCATGCAGCAAGCAGCACAGATCGGCAAGGACGACCACGTGCGCGGCTCGGAAGATGCCGCGCTGACACTCATCGAATACGGCGACTTCCAATGCCCGTATTGCGCGCGGGCGCACCAGGCCCTGCAGGAACTGGAGGACGAAGTCGGCGGCATCCGGCTCGTGTTCCGCCACCTGCCCCTGTCGGACCTGCATCCGCTGGCCGAGCTGGCGGCCGAGACGGCGGAGTCGGCCGCCAGCCAGGGACGTTTCTGGGACATGCACGATGCGCTGTTCGAGAACCAGTTCGAGCTTATGGACGACGGCGACCTCGCCGACCTGGCCGAGGACCTGGAACTCGACGCCGAGCGCGTGCGCAGCGAACTCGCCGCGCGCCGCCACCGTCCGCGCGTGCAGGCCGACCTGGCCCGCGCCAGCGAGCACGGCGCCAGCCGCACGCCGACCTTCTTCATCAACGGCGTGCCCTACGAGGGCGATTCGGACCGCGATTCCCTGCGCGAGGCCTTGACGGCGGCGCTGCAGAAACGATAGACGCCACGCCGGTGCGCCAAGCGGCTGCGCGCCCGCGCACGACGGCGCGGGCGGCGCGCACGACGGCGCGGGCGGCGCGCATCACCGCGCAGGCGGCACTGGGGGCATGGTCGTTCCATCGGGGCCGGTGTTGCCTCCTCCCCCGCCGCCTGCCCTGCCATCGTCCGCCCGTTGCGCCGTCGTCTGCGGCGCCGGTGCGACCACGGCGTCCGGCGCGGACACGGCCAGCCAGCCGCCCGCGGGCAGCAGCGGCACGAGCAGCAAGGCCACGATATTGATGATCTTGATCAGGGGATTCACGGCGGGCCCGGCCGTGTCCTTGTACGGGTCGCCCACCGTATCGCCCGTGACGGCGGCCTTGTGCGCGTCCGATCCCTTGCCGCCGAACTTGCCGTCCTCGATGTATTTCTTGGCGTTGTCCCAGGCGCCGCCGCCCGTCGTCATCGAGATGGCGACGAACAGGCCCGTGACGATGGTACCCATCAGCATGCCGCCCAAGGCCGTCGGTCCCAGCAGCATGCCGACGACGATCGGCATCAGCACCGGCAGCAGCGAGGGCAGCACCATCTCGCGGATCGCCGACGCCGTCAGCATGTCCACCGCGCGGTCGTATTCCGGCCGGCCGGTGCCGGCCATGATGCCGGCGATGTCGCGGAACTGGCGCCGCACCTCGACCACGACGGCGCCCGCCGCCCGCCCCACCGCTTCCATGGCCAGCGCCCCGAACAGGTAGGGCACGAGGCCGCCGATGAACAGGCCGACGATCACCATCGGGTCGGACAACTCGAAGCGCATGCCCTTGCCGGCCGCCTCCAGCGCGTGGGCGTAGTCGGCGAACAGCACCAGCGCGGCCAGGCCCGCCGAGCCGATCGCATAGCCCTTGGTGACGGCCTTGGTCGTGTTGCCCACGGCGTCCAGCGGATCGGTGACGGCGCGCACGCCGTCGGGCATCCCGCTCATCTCGGCGATGCCGCCGGCGTTGTCGGTGATGGGCCCGTAGGCGTCGAGCGCGACGATGATGCCGGCCATCGACAGCATCGCCGTCGCCGCGATCGCCAGGCCGTACAGGCCGCCCAGCGCATAGGCGAGCAGGATCGCCGCGCACACGGCCAGCACCGGATAGGCCGTCGACTTCATCGACACGCCGAGGCCGGCGATGATGTTGGTGCCGTGGCCCGTGGTCGACGCCTCGGCGATGCGGCGCACGGGCTTGAATTCCGTGCCCGTGTAGTACTCGGTGATATGGACCATCAGCGCGGTGAGCCCGATGCCGACGGCGGCGCAGCCCAGCATGCGCCAGCGCATGCCGGCGTCGCTCCAGGCCAGCCAGGTGACGACGGCGAAGCCGGCCAGCGACAGGCCGGCCGACCACCACAGGCCCGTGTACAGGGCCGCCATGATCTTGCGGCCCGGGCGCGCCTTGACGAGCGAGCAGCCGACGATGGACGCGATGATGGAAACGCCGCCCAGCAGCAGCGGATAGGCGGCGCCCGCACCGCTCCCCGTCCCGGGCAGGACCAGGGCGCCCAGCAGCATCGTCGCCACCAGCGTGACCACGTAGGTCTCGAACAGGTCGGCGGCCATGCCGGCGCAATCGCCGACGTTGTCGCCCACGTTGTCGGCGATGACGGCGGGGTTGCGCGGATCGTCCTCCGGAATGCCGGCCTCGACCTTGCCGACGAGGTCGGCGCCGACGTCGGCGCCCTTGGTGAAGATGCCGCCGCCCAGGCGCGCGAAGATCGAGATCAGGGATGCGCCGAAGGCCAGGCCCACGAGCGGGCGCAGCCGGTCGTGCAGGGACAGCGCGGGATCGCCCGTGGCCAGCAGGTAGGAGTGAAAGAGCGCCACGCCCAGGAGGCCCAGGCCGACCACCAGCATGCCCGTGATGGCGCCGCCGCGGAAGGCGACGTGCAGCGCCTCGGCCAGCCCGCGCGTGGCGGCCTGGGCGGTGCGCACGTTGGCGCGCACCGAGACGTTCATGCCGATGAAGCCGCACACGCCGGACAGCACGGCCCCGACCAGGAAGCCGGCCGCCATGATGCTGCCGAGGAGGAACCAGATGAGCGCCAGCAGGACGATGCCGACGATGCCGATGGTGCGGTACTGGCGCGCCAGGTAGGCCGAGGGCCCCTGCTGGATGGCCAGCGAGATGTCCTGCATGCGGCCGCTGCCGGCATCCTGTTGCAGGATCCAGCTGCGCGACCACATGCCGTAGCCGACTGCGACGATGCCGCACGCGACGGCGAAGATGAGCTGCGCGGATGCCATGTCGTCCCTCCTCGTCTTCGGATCAAGTCACACCACAGGCTGAACGGCCGCCGGAGCGGCCTTGCTGCATGCTGCTGAACGTCGATCTGGAAAACTGGACGGATGGCGCTGACATCCGGAGCCACGGGACGCGGCAAGCGCCCCGGCATTTCTTATTCCAACATTACTCCGACAGCGCCGCGAACGCCGCGTCGCGTACCTGCTCGACCGGGCCCACGCCCGAGATCTTGCGGTACTTCGGCGCGCCCGGCAGGCCGGACTTGGCCCACTTGCCGTAGTAGTCCAGCAACACTTCGGTCTGGTTGTGGTACACGGCCAGGCGTTTCTTGACGGTTTCTTCCTTGTCGTCGTCACGCTGCACCAGCGGCTCGCCGGTGACATCGTCGACGCCTTCGGTCTTGGGCGGGTTGAACTTCACGTGGTAGACGCGGCCGGACTGCTGGTGCGTGCGGCGGCCCGTCATGCGCTCGAGGATCATCTCGTCCGGCACGTCGATTTCCAGCACGTAGTCGATGGCGACGCCGCTGTCCTTCATGGCGTCGGCCTGCGCCACGGTGCGCGGGAAGCCGTCGAACAGGTAGCCGTTGGCGCAGTCCGCATCCTTCAGGCGCTCCTTCACCAGGCCGATGATGATGTCGTCCGACACCAGCTGACCCGCGTCCATCACTTGTTTCGCCGCCAGGCCGAGTTCGGTGCCGGCCTTGATCGCCGCGCGCAGCATGTCGCCGGTGGAGATCTGGGGGATGTTGTACTTTTCTTTGATGAAGTTGGCCTGAGTGCCTTTGCCGGCGCCGGGGGCTCCTAACAGAATGAGACGCATGAAGGATTTTCCTAATAGTTTTGAAGACGGCCACCGCCTTCGAGATGCCTTGTGCAGATGGCCGAGATTGATGCAAATATAATTAAGTCGATACGAAACTTACCACAAAAGCTGCGCCAGACGCCACTTCGTGGGGACGTTCTATCAGCCTATTGACTTTGCGCAGACGGCGTATGAGACCGTTTCCGTATGGATCAAGACGCGTAGTAAAGTTGTACTCGTGCCAGGTCTTCCGGGGTATCCACGCCCGCTTGCGGCGCCTCGTCGGTCACGTGCACGGCGATCGGATAGCCGTGCCAGAGCACGCGCAGCTGTTCCAGCGCTTCGATGGACTCCAGCGGCGACGCCTCCAGCCGCGGGTAGCGCTGCAGGAAGTCGTTACGGTAGGCGTACAGGCCGATATGGCGCAGCGGGACATACCCTTCTGGCAACTTCGAGCGGTCGTGCGCAAAACCGTCGCGATGCCAGGGAATGGTGGCACGCGAAAAATACAATGCCCGTCCACTCTTGTCGAGGGACAATTTGACCACGTTGGGGTTGAACGCGTCCTCGGCACTGTGCAGCGGATGGGCGCAGGTGGCCATCGGCACGTCGGCGCCGATGCGCGCCGCGCAGGCCGACAGCAGCGCCGGGTCGATCAGCGGCTCGTCGCCCTGCAGGTTGACGACCACGGCGTCGTCCGCCAGGCCCAGCACCTGCGCCACTTCCGCGATGCGGTCGGTGCCGGATGGGTGGTCGGCGCGCGTCATGCAGGCTTCGACGCCGTGCGCGGCGCAGGCCGCCAGGATGTCGGCATGGTCGGTGGCCACGATGACGCGGGCGGCGCCGGATGCGCGCGCGCGCTCGGCGACGCGCACGACCATCGGCTTGCCGCCCAGGTCGGCCAGCGGCTTGTTCGGCAGCCGGGTCGAGGCCAGGCGCGCGGGGATGATGACGACGAAGCTCATGCGCCGGTCACAGCGTCGGCTCGACCTTGCGGGCCTGGTCGGCCCACATGATCGGGATGCCGTCGCGGATCGGGTAAGCGAGCCGGTCCGGGCGGCAGGTCAGTTCCTGCGCCTTTTTGTCATAGTCGAGCGGTCCCTTGCACAGCGGGCAGACCAGGATATCAAGCAGTCGGGCGTCCACGACATTTCTCCACGATAGTTGCGGCCAGCGCGGCATCGATCTGCGCGCTGACCGGGACGACCCACACGCGTGGATCGCCGTTGATGTTTTCAAGTTGCCGACATTTTACTGCATCCTTCTCCGTGACCAGGATGACATCGGCCTCGACGCCCTGGAACGGGTCGTCGCGGAAGTCGTGGTGGTCCGGCAGCGGCATTTCCATGACGTCCAGGCCGGCGTCGCGCAGCATGGCGAAGAAGCGGCCCGGATTGCCGATGCCGGCCGCGGCCAGGATGCGTCGGCCGGCGAAGGCGGCCAGCGGCAGGCGCTCGGCGCCGTCCATCAGGCGCTCGGCCACGTCGCCCGCGAGGCGCATCTGCCGGGGCCTGCCGCCGACCGCCTGCGCCAGCGCGGGCGTGAGCTCGGGCGTATTCACCACGGTGACGTCGCGGCGCCGCGACGGCGGTTCGCGCAGCGGCCCGGCCGGCAGCGTGAAGCCGTTGCCCACGCCGCGCCCGTCGAACAACAGGATCTCGACGTCGCGCTGCAAGGCATAGTGCTGCAGGCCGTCGTCGGCGATGAGCACGTCCACGCTCGGGTGCAGCGCCAGCAGGTGGCGGCCCGCCTGCGCGCGGCGCCGGCCCACGACGACCGGGCAGCCGGCGCGCGCCGCGATCAACAGGGGTTCGTCGCCCACGTCGCGCGCGCTCGAGCTGCTGAGCACTTCACGCGGCGCCTCTTCCGCCCCGCCGTGGCCGCGCGAGATCACGCCGGGACGCAGCCCGGCCGCGCGCAACTGCTGGGCCAGCCAGATCGTCAGCGGCGTCTTGCCGGTACCGCCGATGAAGATATTGCCGACCACCACGACGGGCACGGGCAGGCGTTCCGACTTCAGCAGGCCGAGGCGGAAGCAGGCGCGCCGCAGCGCGGCCAGCAGGCGGAACGGCACGGACACGGGCCACAACGCCAGCGCCAGGGGACCGCGCGCCAGCCAGGCGCGGGTCAGGATCGATTCGAGGGAGGCACTCAAGGAAGGATTGCTGCCGGCTTATTTCTGCCCGCCGCCGGTCTGGGCCGCGAAGGTGAGCTTGTCGTAGCCGGCCACGCGCGCCGCTTCCAGCACGTTGATCACCATCTGGTGCATCGCGAACTGGTCGGCATTGACGATGATGACGGGATCGGCGACCGGGGTCGCCAGGCGCTGGCCGTCGGGTCCGGTGCTGGCCGCGCGCTTGAGGTCGTCGGCCAGGCCGGCCACGCCGTGGAAGGACACGGGCACGTTGTTGACCGTGTAGTTGCCTTTCGCATCGACCGTGACGTTGATCTCGAACGGCTTGTCCAGCGCCTTCTCGGCATCGGCCGTCGGCAGCGTGATCTGCAGCTCCGTGAACTTGCTGTAGGTGGTGGACACCATCAGGAAGATCAGCACCACCAGCAGCACGTCGATGAACGGGATCAGGTTGATTTCCGGATCCTCGCGTTTCTGGCCGCGGCGGAAGTTCATCATTTGCGTGCTCCGTGGACGACGTCGACGAATTTCACGGCCTGCAGTTCCATGTCGATGATGAAGCTGTCGACGAGGGCGCGGAAGTGACGGTAGGCCACCAGCGCGGGCATCGCGATCGCCAGGCCGAAGCCCGTGTTGTACAGCGCCACCGAGATGCCGTGCGCGAGCTGGGCCGGGTTGGTGCCGCTGGCATTCTGGGCGCCGAAGATCTCGATCATGCCGACCACGGTACCGAACAGGCCCATCAGCGGAGCCAGCGAGGCGATTGTCCCCAGCGTGGTGAGGAAGCGCTCCAGCTGGTGGGCGACGCCCCTGCCCGCTTCCTCGATCGATTCCTTCATCACGTCGCGCGGCGCGTCGACGTTCTTCAGCGCGGACGCCAGGACGGCGCCAAGCGGAGAATTGGTTTGCAGTTTGTCGATGATGTCAGGAGTGACCTTGCCGCCGCGATAGACCTGGATGACTTCGTCGAGCAACTGGCGTGGCAGGATCTTTTCACGGCGCAAGTAGATCAGGCGTTCGATGATCAGCGCCAGTGCGATGATCGAGGCAATCAACAACAGCCAGATGGGCCAGCCGGCAGCTTGGAGAATGGCGAGCAAATGGAACTCCTGGATAGGTAAAAAACAACATGACAAGGGAATTGCGCAATGTAACGTGTTGCCAAGATTGCGGCAAGTGGAGTTCTACACACTTTCTGTGGATAAAAATGTGCGCAATCCGACGTATGCATGTGAAGGACGTTGATTCTTAAGAGAAATTTCCGATTGCCCAAAAGAATGGCAGGCATCCCCCGACATCCGCCCCCGTCGAACCGTTTGCAAGCTCGCCCCAGAGTTGCTCACAATTTCTGTGGATAAAATTGTGTCCAAACCTTTCTGATGTCGACAAGCCCTTGATTTTTAAAGAATAAATTTTGAAGATGAAAAATGAGGCAGCGGGATACGCTGTGACAGCCCGGTCGGCTCCCTGGCTTCTGCACATTTTGTGTGGACAAAATTGTGCGCAAACGCACGCAGCGTATGCAAGTCGCTTGATTTATAAGGGAAAACCTCTCCTGCACTAATTTTAAGCATCCAGCGTCGATATGACGTACAGGCCGTGGTCGCCAGTTGCTGCGCGACTTTGCACACAAACTGTGGAAAACAATGTGTGCAAACTGCGCACCGGGGATCCAAGTCATTGATTTCATTGGCAACAGCAATGCAAGCCTAAATTTTAAGCAAGCCGGGCCACTATGGCGCGCCCTCCTCCCGCGGCAACGCGCCAGGCACCCGGCGTTGCGCTTGCGGTATAGTCTTGCCCTCGATGCCATGGCAGGGCTGGCTCGGCGTGCCTGCGTTTCTTCACAGATTGTGTGGAAAAGATTGTGAGCAAGGCCGTTTCGGAATAGCGAAGTCCTTGATCGGCAAGGGAAAAAAGTCCATGCGGCTTTTTTGGGCAGTCTGGTGCCTGGCTGACCGGCTGTGCACACAAACTGTGGAAAACAATGTGCGCAAGCTTTAGCCATGCTCAACAAGTTGTTGATTCCTTTGAGAAAAGTTCTTCATGACTAATTTTTGAGCAGGTTTTTCGAGCAAACGAACCTGCAGGAACGACTTGTCCACTTCCTCACAGTTTCTGTGGATAAGATTGTGGCCAACTACCCTCCATGCATCGGAAGTGTTTGATCTGTAAGGAAATTTTATTTCTGCATCGAAATCAGGCAACGCTAAATTTCGTTAAGAATCAGGCGCTTACCATCGAGACTTGCTAGTTTGGGAGAGCTGTTTTTTACGCAGCTCGCATAACCTTTTTTGTGGACAGATTGTCCAGCTCATCCATATGTTCGACACCGACGCCGCCGACCCGGCCTATGCCGCGCCCCCTGTCCTGACCGTCACGGCCCTCAACCAGCAGGTCGCGCGCCTGCTGGAACGCAGTTTCCCCCTGGTCTGGATCGGCGGCGAGATCTCGAACTTCACCCGCGCCGCCTCCGGCCACTGGTATTTCACGCTGAAGGACAATGCGGCCCAGGTGCGCGCCGTCATGTTCCGCGGCCGTGCCCAATACGCGGGCTTCGTGCCGCGCGAAGGCGACAAGGTCGAGGTGCGTGCCCTCGTCACGCTGTACGGCGCGCGCGGCGACTACCAGATCAACGTCGAGGCGATCCGGCGTGCCGGCGTGGGCCAGTTGTACGAAGCCTTCATGCGCCTGAAGGAAAAACTGGGCGCGGAGGGCCTGTTCGACGAGGACCGCAAGCGTCCCCTGCCGCTGTTCGCCCGCACCATCGGCATCGTCACGAGCCCGCAGGCGGCGGCGCTGCGCGACGTGCTGACGGCGCTGCGGCGGCGCGTGCCGCACGTGCGCGTGGTGCTGTATCCGGCGCCCGTGCAGGGCCAGGCCGCCGCCGAGCGCATCGCCGACGCGATCGCCACGGCATCGCGCCGTGCCGAGGCGGACGTGCTGCTCGTGTGCCGCGGCGGCGGCTCGATCGAAGACCTGTGGAGCTTCAACGAGGAAATCGTCGCGCGCGCCATCGCCGCCTGTTCGATGCCCGTGATCTCCGGCGTCGGCCACGAGACCGACTTCACCATCGCCGACTTCGCCGCCGACCTGCGCGCCGCCACGCCGACCGCCGCCGCCGAGCTGGCCGCCACGCCGCGCGCCGACTGGCTCGCTTCCCTGCGCGCGGACAGCACCGACCTGCGCCGGGCGATGGCGCGCATCCTGTCCGACGCCAGCCAGGGATTGGACGGCCTGAGCCGCCGCCTGCAAAGCCCGTCGAGCCAACTTGCCCATCAGCGCCTGAAACTTCTGGGCATGGCCAGCGGTCTGACCCATGCAGTCCGCGCGCCCATCAACCGCAACGGCGTGCTGCTGGCCCAGCTGCAGCAGCGCTGGGCGCGCCACCGCCCGGACGTACGCTCGCTGCACGCCCGGCTGGCGTCCGAGCAGCGCCACCTGGTGGCCAGCATGCTGGGCCAGTTGCGCGGACGGCGCGAAGCCCTGGGCGCGCTGGCCGCCCAGCTCGAACTGCTGAACCCGCAGCGCACGCTGGAACGCGGCTATGCGATCGTCAGCAATGCCAAGGGCAAGGCGTTGACGTCCCCTGGCCAGATCAAGCCGCGCGACGTCCTGCGCGTACGCCTGGCCGAAGGCAGCGTCGAAGTGAACGTGAATGGCGTCCAGGATTTGCTGGAATAAGGCTGGAATACGTTGGCGGAATGCGCATCTTGCCGTTTTCGCAAAGGATGAGCAGCATCCTTTGTTCCGGATTACAATAGCGGCCGTTTTGCAAGATTCATCTCGTTGCCAACCCATAAAGGAAACAAGACATGGAACACACCCTGCCCCCGCTGCCGTACGCCAAGGATGCCCTGCAGCCGCATATCTCGGCCGAGACCCTGGAATACCACTACGGCAAGCACCACCAGGCCTACGTGACGAACCTGAACAACCTGATCAAGGGTACCGAGTTCGAAAACATGCCGCTGGAAGACATCATCAAGAAGTCCCAGGGTGGCGTGTTCAATAACTCGGCCCAGGTCTGGAACCACACCTTCTTCTGGAACTGCATGAGCCCGAACGGCGGCGGCGCGCCGACCGGCCCGGTCGCCGACGCGATCAATGCCAAATGGGGTTCGTTCGACAAGTTCAAGGAAGAATTCCAGAAGTCGGCCGTCGGCAACTTCGGTTCGGGCTGGACCTGGCTGGTGAAAAAGCCGGACGGCACCGTCGACATCGCCAACACCTCGAACGCCGGCACCCCGCTGACCACCGAGAACAAGGCCCTGCTGACCTGCGACGTCTGGGAGCACGCCTACTACATCGACTACCGCAATGCCCGTCCGAAGTTCGTCGAGGCATGGTGGAACACCGTCAACTGGGACTTCGTGAACCAGAACTTCGCGTAATACCCCGTTCCGGCAGGTCCGGAACGCCCCGGCAAACGGCCCGCATGCGGGCCGTTTGCTTTTGTCCCGTGCCTAGCGGGGACCGAGCTGCCTGGCCAGGAATGCCTCCACGCGCGTCCAGAAATCGATCCGCGTGCGCTCGTAGCGCCAGCCGTGGCCTTCGTCCTCGTACTCGATCCACTCGACCTGCGGATTGGTGCGTTTGACCGCCGCGTAGAACTTCCTTCCCTGCTCGATGGGCACCGTGCGGTCCTTGCCGCCATAGGCCAGCAGCAGGGGCTGGGTGACGGCGGTGGCGTTCTCCAGCGGCGACACGGCTTTCAGCATGGCCGCGTCCTTTTCCTGGTCGCCGACCAGCACCGGCAAGGTGTAGGTCTTGGCGTCCTGGGACGTGCTGGTAAATCGTTCGTCGTAGATCAGGTTGATGTCCGTGACGCCGGCCCAGTCGACGCCGCAGCGGAACAGCGCGGGGTCGCGGATCAGGCCCATCAGCGTGGCATAGCCGCCGTAACTGGCGCCGGCGATGCACACGCGCTTCGCGTCCGCCACGCCCTGGCCGATGGCCCAGCGCGCCGCGTCTGCCACATCGTCCTGCATCGCCCTGCCCCATTGCTTCCAGCCGGCCATGAAGTGGTCGTAGCCATAACCTTCGCTACCGCGGAATTCCGGCTGCAGCACGGCGTAGCCGCGCGTGGCGAGGAATTGCACTTGCGGGTTCCAGGCGAAGTGCCCGCCGCGCATCCACGGTCCGCCGTGCACCAGCACGACCATCGGCAGGTTCTTGCGTTCTCCACGCGGCAGCGTCAGGTAGGCCGGCACGTCGCGGCCGTCGCGCGCCTTGATGTGCACGAAGGAGGTTTCGCCCATCTGCAAGGGATTGATTTGCGGCATGCTGGTTCCCAGCGGGGTCAGCTTGCCGCTGCCGATGTGGTACAGCTGCCAGAAGCCGGGCTCGGTATCGGAATACGAGCGCACCACGACGGCATCCGCCACAGCGTCGGCGGCCACCTGCAGTTCGTTGATCGTGGACGGCAGCAAGGCGTCGACCCGCTGCTGCACCTGCTGCATGCCCTCGTCCGCCCAGGCCGTCATGGGTTCGCTCGTCTCGTAGCGTACGCCCAGCACGCGGTCGTGGTCAGGCGCGAGGATCAGGGTGCCGTCGAAGTCGAAGTTCTTCAGCCCCACCATCGGTTCCGGATCGAGCTTGCCGGTGCGGGTATCGAGGCGGTACAGGCCCACCGTGTTGCGGCCGTTGCGGCTGCTGACATAGACCTCGCCCGAGCGCGTCACGAAGCGCGGCGTCAGCGTCGTCGGCGCGTTGCCCGGATAGGCCACCAGCTCGCGCCAGGCCTTGGTCGCGGGGTCGTTGATCATCAGCTGCACCTGCCCCGCTTCGCGCCGGGCGGCCACGCGTGGCACCCCGCCGGCGTCGATCAGGACGCTGGAGACGCCGTTGGGCGCGTCGACGGCGGTCAGGTTGACGGTGTGCGTATTCAGCCGAAACAGCCGGTAGCCCTTGAAGTCCTCGTCGAAAACGTTGTAGCGCACCACGTAGACGTCGTCCGACCCATCGTGCGTGCTGCTCAGGAAATGCGTGTTCGGCGGCAAGGCGGGATCGCGCGTCTGCGTGTTCAAGGCATGGCCGACCAGCAGCACGTGCTTGCTACCGTCGAGGTTCACGGCATGCAGCCCCGGGCTGCGCGCGCGCTCGTCGTCCTCCAGGTCCGGACGGACGGCCGAGTACACGAGGCGCCGGTCGTTGATCCAGTGGACGCCGACCACGTCCATGCCGCGCACGCCGGCGATGACGTGCGCCGGGCCGCCGGCCGCCGACATGTTCGCCAGGACGATATTGCCTTCCGGCCCACGGAGCAGCAAGGCGACGTTCCTGCCGTCCGGCGACAGGAGGGCGCCGGCGAACCGTGGCGATGTGAAGAAATCCTTGACGGGAGGCGGCACGGGCTGGGAAGCCGCCGCGATGGAAGGGAGGGGCACGGCCCACGCCAGGCAGGCAGTGGCCAATAGAGTCGAAATACGGAGCATGGCGGCAGGATCCTGATATCGAAGATTCGATATCATACTTACCAGACAGAAATAAAATCTCTCGGATACTAACACCAGCGGGAGCAGCTCTTCCATTTGTCGTGAAAGTGTAGGATTTTGTCACCTTTACCCAGCCAACATGCTGCTTTGTCGCCCCCTCTTATAGAATGTCGGCCTCAAGGAGAAATTCATGTATCGCGTACTGCTGGTGGAAGACGATCCGCGCCTCGCGGATCTCGTGACGGAATATTTGTCGGGCTACGAATTCTCGGTCGACCTCGTGACGCGGGGCGATGCCGCGCTGGAGCACTTCAAGGCCAATCCTCCCGATATCGTGGTGCTGGACCTGATGTTGCCGGGCATGGACGGGATGGTGGTGTGCCGGCAGATCCGCGACGTGTCCGAGGTGCCGATCCTGATCCTGACGGCGCGCGAGGATACCTATGACGAGGTGTCGGGCCTGGAACAGGGTGCGGACGACTTCGTCAACAAGCCCGTCCAGCCGCGCGTGCTGCTGGCCCGCCTGCGCGCCCTGCTGCGCCGCACCCAGACCAAGGCCGCGCCCGATACCCGCATGCTCGAGTTCGGCCAGCTGCGCATCATGACCAACGACCGCAGCGTGACCTGGCGCGGCCAGCCTTGCGTGCTCAGCAATACCGAATACAAGCTGCTGCTGGTGCTGGCCGAAGCATCGGGGCGGGTGCTGTCGCGCGACGAACTGCTCAAGAAGATGCGCGGCATCGAATTCGACGGCCTCGACCGCAGCATCGACAACTGCATCTCCAAGCTGCGCCGCAAGTTCGACGATACGCTGTCGGAAAAGATCAAGACGGTGTGGGGGGAAGGTTATCTGTTCTCGCCGTCGGCGTGGAACTAAACAACCGCTAATGCAAAGACCGTCGTCCCTGCGCAGGCAGGGACCCGATTTCGCGTGCGTTGCGGCGGCGCGAACACCTTGGGTCCCTGCCTGCGCAGGGACGACGTCGTTTTTGCTTCCTGATTAATCGAACACCGGCACGATCGCCAGCGGCGCGTGATACGTGGTCACCTGCGCCCGTTCGCTGCCGAAGCGCCAGGTCGCGACCGGCAAGCCATCTTCCGCATCGCCCGCCGCCACCGGCAGCGCCACTTCCTGGCCGTCCGCGCGGCGCACCCGCACGCCCGACTGCTCCCGTTTCGCGAACACGAAGCGCACGCCCGCGCATTGCTGGGACTGGCGCGACGCATCGAGCCAGCGCGCGAAGCCCAGCGCCTGGCCGCAGGCGATGCGCAGCTCGGTGCTGTCGTACTGGCCGTCCGGGCGCAGCGCGATCGTCACCAGCGGGCGCACGCTGAACGGCACCTTGCGGTTCAGCTGCAGCACGGCATTCTCGTCGTAGGACGATTTCTGCAGCGGGAATACGGTGCGGCCCAGCGCGTCGAGCGGCAGGTTCAGCTGGGTGGTCTTGCCGCTCACGGTCAGCTGGGCGCCCTCGCCCAGCGCGCCGCGCTCGCCCGCCTGTACCTGCAGCTGGCTCACGAGCAGGTTCTTCGGCCCGCCGAATTTCTCGAAGCGGACCATGGCGCGATACGCGTCGCGGTAGCTCGCCCACTCGCCATCGCGCACCTGTGCGCCGGCCGGAATGGCCGCCAGCAGCAGGGCGATGTGGATGAGGAAGGGGCGAACCGGGCGCATCGTCAGAACCGGAGGGCGATGGCGGTCGAAACCGTCGTGTCGGTGGACCGCTCGACGAGCGGGCTATGGCGCGCGCTGCCGAGCAGGCGCGTCGTCTGTACATTGGTCGTCAGCATCCAGGACGGCGACAGCGCCCAGTTCCAGCGCACGCCGGCGTGGGCGTCATGCAAGCCGCCGGCCGCCTCGTAGGCGGGGAAGCGGCTGCGCAGCGATTCCTCGAGCGAGACGCCGAGATAGCTGTCGTCGTAGCGACGGTTCACGACCGTCACCCCGGCAGACAGCGACATGCGGTGGCGCGCGTTGTCGACGACGCCCAGGCGCTGCACGCCCAGTTCGAGGCGCGCGCCGTCGCGCTCCTTGCCGGCGCCGAACAGCACGCTGCTGGTCACGCGCCAGCGCGGATTCAGGTAGTAATTGGCAAAGGCGCCCGCCTGCAGGCGCGCGCCGATCCGGTCCATGCCGCTCAGCGGCGCGGCGGGGAGCTGGCGCTTGTCGATGGGCGATGGAATGCCGCTGGCGAAATCGGTGACGCCGACGCCGCCGATCTCGGTGCCGGCACCCTCGTCGTCGCGGCTCGGATGCACGGCCACCAGCGGGCCGACCTCGAAGGTCGGATCATCCGTCAGGTGCCAGCCTGCGCTCATCCCCGAAATAAAAAGGCCGTTGCTCCATTGGACCTGGAGCACCGGCAGTGCTGACACCTTGTGGCTATCCGCCCCCTCGTAGCGCGGTGCCGATTGCACGCCCAGCCCGACGTACATGTCGCGGCTGCCGTCCGGCATCGGATTGGTCGCCGGCGTCTGCGCCCAGGCAGCGCCGCAGCCGGCGGTCAACGCGAGGAAGAGAAGCTTGTTCATGGTCGGGCGGATGATTCGGAAAACCAACATTCTACGTGCATGGTTTCCCTCCTCTCAATACTTCCTTACGGCGTTGTCGTTTCCATGGTGAATCGACCAAGGTCGGGGCGGGTCAGCGTGGCGGGCGGACGGGGAGGCGTCCCGGCGATCAAAAAAGGCCCACCATCGCTCGCGCATCAGGTGGGCCAAACGGAAAACCTGATGCCATGTATCGTACGCACGGGACACAAGTCTTTCATCCTCTACATGTCGCCCATTTGTCGTCAATTTGTAAAACCCGGTTCTCCGGCGCTGACGTCCTATACAATTTCATACATGCAAGATCTGACGACCATCCACCAGTAAGCCGGGAGCGACGTGAACCGTTTGTTCTTCCGCTTCTTCGTCCTGGTGATGCTGTCGATCACGGCGGCGACGTTCGTCATCTATTTCGTGTTCGCGCGCCTGTTCGGCGATCCCCTCGATGACATCGCGCGGCGCCAGGCTTCGGCCCAGATCTTCCTGCTCCAGCAATACGTGGACCAGGCCCCGGCCGACGAATGGCTGGGCCGCCTGAACAAGGTGCGCGAGGTCTCCGAGGCGCGCTTCGACCTGATTTCCCTGGCCCAGGCCAGGAGCGCCCTGCCCGGCCGCCAGCGCGCCGCGCTCGATGCGGGGCGGCTGGTCCTCGATCCGGCCAACAAGGCGTTCTACCGGCGCGTCGACCTGACGGGCGAGCGCTATATCGGCAGCGACGAAGAGGTGATCCGTGCCGAGCGATTGCCGATCGACCTCGGCCAGGCCCTGTTGATGGAAGTGGTGCGCTACGTGGTGGTGGCGCTGGCGCTGCTGGTGCCGATCGCCCTGTGGTCGCGCAAGCACTGGCAGGCGCTGCAGACGCTGTCGCGCGTGGCCGACGACTTCGGCGCCGGCCAGCTGTCGGCGCGCGCCCGCCTGGCGCCCACGGATGCCGTGTATCCGCTGGCCGAACGCATCAATGCGATGGCCGGGCGCATCCAGGACTTGCTGGAAGCGCAGAAGAACCTGCTGCACTCCGTATCGCACGAGCTGCGCACGCCGATCGCGCGCCTCGAGTTCGCGCTGGAACTGCTGGCCGACCGCGCCGCCGGGCCGGAGATCGACGGCGCCGCCCTCGTCAAGCGCATCGCGGCGATGGAAGGCGACGTCATCGAGCTGAACGAGCTCGTCAACGAGCTGCTGTCGATGAGCAAGCTGGACAACGCGAAGGAACCGCAGCGCGTGCCGTTCGACGTCGAGCCGCTGCTGCGCGAGTGCGCCGACGGCCTGCATCCGCGTCCGCAGCACCTGGTGCTGGACCTGGGCGAACGCCTGGGCAGCGTCGACGGCGACCGCCGCCTGCTGGGGCGCGCCGTCGGCAACCTGCTGCGCAATGCGCAGAAATACGCGGCCGCCCGCGTGGCGCTGCACGCGCACCGCAACGGCGGCCGGCTCGAGATCGCCATCGAGGACGACGGTCCCGGCATCCCCGACGAGGACCGCGAGCGCATCTTCGAACCGTTCTTCCGCCTCGACCGCAGCCGCGACCGCGCCACCGGCGGCTTCGGCCTGGGCCTGTCGATCGCGCGCAAGGCGGTCGCCCTGCACGGCGGCACGCTGGTCGCCGAACGCGCGTCCATGGGCGGGGCGCGCTTCGTGATCAGCCTGCCGGACGGCGCGATCGGCTGATCACTTCGCCTTGGCGGCCTGGTCGACCAGCTTGCTCGCCACCTCGAGCGTGGCATTGAACAGCGTGTTGCGGTCGCTCGTCTTGAGGTCCTTGTTGACGATGGACGGCGAGGTCACGTAGCGGCCGTCGATGACCAGCGTCGGTGCCGAATCGATCTTGTAGTCCGCCACGATCTTGGACAACTGGCGCAGCTTCATCGTCACGCCAAAGGAATTCCAGGCGCTCAGGAAGGCGGCGCGGTCGATGCCGTTCTTGCTGGCCCAGTCGATGATGGCGGCATCCGTGTTCAGGCGCACGCGGTCGACGTGCACGGCCTTGAACACCTTGGCGTGCATCTGGTCGAGCTTGCCGAGCGCTTCCAGCGTCAGGTACAGGCGGGCTTCCGGATCGGCCGGTCCCGTGAACGGGAAGTGGACGCGGCGCAGCACGATGCGGTCGCCCTGCTGGCGCACCCAGACCTCCAGTCCCGGCTCCAGCGCATTGCACACCGGGCAGTGGTACATGAAGAATTCGATGACCTCGACCTTCTTGCCGGCCGCCTGCACGGGCTGCGGCTGGGCCAGCGTGACGTAGTCGACGCCGTTCTGGGGCGCGCTCGGCGACGCCAGCGCGAGGATGGAGAGGGACAGGCAGGCGCCGAGGACGGCGGTACGCAGCAGACGCATGGGGTTCCTTCGGATTCTTGTAGGAACCCGAAGCGTACCATTCACTACGGGAAATATTACTTAAGCAATCTTTAAGGCTGGGCCCGAGGCTGGCCCTGTGGCCGCGTCTGTGGCTGCGTCTGCTGCTGCGCCGGTGCCCTGCGGCGGTCGTAGCGGTGGCCCGCATTCGGATCGTCCGGCCTCACGTGGGTGAAGCCGTACCACAGGTGCTCCCACCAGTGCTCGCGCGATTGCACGGTGAGCAGGCACTGGCGGTCGATCTCGGCCTTGAACAGCGGATCCCGGCACTGCTTCGACGCCAGCGCATTGCGCTGGTTCTCCGCATTGATGAGCGCAATGGCCAGCCAGAACACCAGGCCGGCGAGCACCACCACGAGGCCCCAGGCCACATGGTTGACATGGCTGGACTCGTACAAGTCCTCGTCTTCCGGCTTGGACTTGTCGTAGATCCTCAGGATCTTGCCTTCGATATCGCTCATTCGATCGTTTCGCTCATTACTTCGTTTTTGCAGCCTTGGCGACGAGCGCGTCCATGACCTGCAGGGTTTCCTGGAACAGCTGCTGCTCGTTGCCGGACTTGGTGGAGTTGTACACCTGCGCCGGCGAGGTCTGGTACTTGCCGTCGATGACGATGGTCGGCGCGCCGTCGACCTTGTAGTCGGTGGTGAGCTGCTGCAGGCGGCGCAGCTTGGTCGTCACGCCGAACGAGTTCCAGGCGTCGGTAAAGGCCTTGCGGTCCAGGCCGTTCTTGGCGGCCCAGTCGATGATCGTGTCGTCGCGGTTCAGGCGCACGCGGTCGACGTGGATCGCCTTGAACACCTTGGCATGCATCTGGTCGACCTTGCCCATTGCCTCGAGCGTCAGGTACAGGTGCGCTTCCGGATCGGCGGGACCGCCGGCCGGGATGTGGATGCGGCGCAGCACGATATTGTCACCCTGCTTTTTGACCCACTGTTCGAACATCGGTTCCAGCGCATTGCAGTGCGGGCAGTGGTACATGAAGAACTCGATCACCTCGACCTTCTTGCCGCTGGCCTGCACCGGTTGCGGCTGGGCGAGCGTCACGTACTCGACGCCGTTCGTCGGCGCCGTCGGCGAGGCAAACGCGGTGCTGGCGACGAGGCTGGCGGCAATCAGGGCAAAACGCAGGGAACGCATAGTTATCCTTCTAGGGTGAGTTGATCGAACGACCGGAGATTACCACTTTTTCGCGGCCCAGCCTTAGCCGGGGCTTATTTTTGCATTTGCTTACCGAAGTAACCAACATTCGGGGTCAGAGCACATTTCTGGCCAAATTCGGGGTCAGAGCACATTTTTGGACAATAGTTCTGTGGCCACTTTCGTATCGCCGTTCGATTCCTGATATGCCATCAGCGGACGGGCAGCCAACCAAGTCGCAAGATGCAACCTTTAGCTTAAAGTGCTCTGACCCCGAATTTTCCCGATATTGTGCTCTGACCCCGAATTAGGGGTTAGAAGTCGTAGCGCGCCGACAGTTTCAGCTGGCGGCCGTCGCTCGGGTAGATGCCGGAGCGGCAGCCGAAGGCGTTGCTGAAGTAGTGGCGGTCGGCCAGGTTCAGCCCCGCCGCCGCCAGTTCCCAGGCGCCCAGCTTGATCGCGTAGCGCGCGTCGACGGTGGCGTAGGACGGGATGCGTGCGGCGCAGGCGTTGGTGAAGTCGCTGCCGTAGCGCTGGCTGTCGACCCACTGCACGCCGGCATCGGCCGACTGGCCATTGCCCGGCACCCAGGAAACGCGTGCCGTCAGCACGTTCTTCGGCACCAGCACCAGCTCGCGGCCCGCGTTCGGACCGTCGGTGAACTTGGCGACCACGTGCTGCAGGTGGGCGCTGGCGCGCCAGTCGCGGGCGATGGCGGCCTCGGCGTCGATCTCGACGCCTTCGCGGCGGGTCGGGTCGAGGTTGGTGTTGGCGCCCCAGCCGCCCAGCAGCGTCGGGTCGTAGAAGATCTCGTTGTTCAGCTTGTGGCGGAAGGCGCGCGCCGTCAGCTTGCGCCGGGCGTCGCCCAGGGTCGCGCCGAATTCCAGGTCGTGCGAGGTCTGCGCCTCGAGGATGTCGGCGCTGTCGCGGTAGCCGTTCTCGTCGACGTTGGCCACGCGGTAGCTCTGCCCCGCCTTGACATACAGTTCCAGCAGCGGCTGCACGCGGTAGCTGGCCTGCGCTTCCCAGGCGTTCTGCGACTGCGAGCGGTCTTCCGCCGCCGCGCCCGCCAGCACGTCGGCGTAGTCCTTGTCGAAGGTCTCGTGGCGCGCGCCGATGGCGATGCGGCCGTCGTGGGCCGGGTCGAAGCGCAGCTCGTTGCGGAAGTACACGGCCTTCGAGGTCTGGCTCGCGTCCGCGCTGGAGAAGTCGGATGTCGTCTCGCGCTTCCAGCGGATCGCGTCGACGCCGACCACCAGCTCGTCGAGCATGCCGCCGACGGCGCCGACCCAGCGCGCGCGCGGCGAGAACTGGTCCTGGCGGCCGTCGTAGGCGCTGATCGAGGTGTAGTCGGTGAGGTAGTTGGAACGCACCCTGCGCTCGCGATGCGACAGTTCGGCGGCCAGGTCGACGTTGCCGATGCGGTATTCGCCGAAGGCGCTGACGCGGTCGGTGTCGAGCGAGCCGAAGTCCTTCTGCGTCAGCGACTGACGCGGATTGTCGTCGAACTGTTCCAGCGTCAGCGAGCCCGGCAGGCGCGAATCCTGGCGCGCGCTTTCCACGCGCAGGCCGGCGCGGCCGCCGTCGAAGCGGGTCTGCACGCCCAGCGAGAACGTGGTCTGGTCGAAGTCGCTGTTGTCGCGGTAGTTATTGCTGCCCTGGCGCGCGATGCTCAGGTCGGCGCCGACGGGGCCGGTGACGGCCGACAGCGAGGCGCGTACGTCGTGCTCGCGGAACTGCCCGGCCTCGGCGAACACGGAACCGTGCAAGCCCTGCTCGCGCGCGCGGCGCGTATGGATCTGGATCACGCCGCCGGTGGCGCCTTCGCCGTACAGCACGCTGCCGCCGCCGCGCACGATCTCGATGCGTTCGACGGTGTCGATGGGAATCGTCGACAGCACGGTATTGGCGAGTTCGTTCTCGTTCAGGCGCACGCCGTCGACCATGATCACCATGTTCTGCGCGCTGTTGGTGCCGAAGCCGCGCAGGTCGAGCGCGAAGTCGGGCGAGGAATCCAGGCTCTGGCGGCCGAACACGCCGCCGATCTTGCGGATGGCGGCATTGACGTCGTTGACGCCGGCGCGGCGGATGTCGTCCTGGGTGATGACGGTGGCGCCGATCGGCTGGAGCTGGTCGACGCTCGGGAAGCGGGCGCCCGTGATGACGACGGTGGACGGATCGGACTGGGCCATGGCGGAGGCGCCCAGCAGGGCGGACAGGGCGAAGGCGCAGGCCAGCGCGAGCGGCTTGACGGCCGGCGCGCTACCGGAGGAGGCAGCTTGGTTCATTGAGTATTGTTCGAATTCGGTCGTTTGCACCGGCGCGCGTCCCCGCACGCCGGCAAGCATGGAAGCGGCGGCGCACGGCCGGCTTCCCCCTCGTCTGGCCGGTATCCGGGCTGGCAAGACGGACCGCCCCGCCTTCCCGTGCGCGCGGCGCGGTGGCTGTCGGGGTGGCTTGTCGCGGCATGGGGCCATGCGGCGATGCTTGCTTACCGTTGCGGGGGCAGCACAGGTTGGCGCGTCGCCGGGGGCGGACGCGCTCCATGTTTCCCGTTTAACTTGCGCGAGACGCGCGGGAGCACCAGAACCGGCGAATTATACCTGCCCATTCGCCGTCCTCCCATGCATTCCAGCCAGGGTTTCGCGCATTCCATCGCAAAAACCGCCTGTTCGCCCGGCAACTCCTCTATAGTCGTCACAACAACATGATACGAAGGGGTTCTTGCATGCGTTTGCGTTTCAACCCGACGCCCGGAGGCTGGCTGCGCGCCGGCGCCATCGGCGTATTGCTGGCAGCGGGCGCCGTGGGCGTCACCATCGCCGCCAACCACCTGGCCGCGCCCGCGACACCATCGGCCGCGTCCGCCGCCGTTCCCGCGGCGCCGGCCCCGTCCGCCGACGGCATCGCGCTGGCCGCACCGGACGCCGCCGCCGTGCGTGTGGCGAGCAGCCCGGATGCCTGGGGCGGGATCCGCACGGGCACGGAAGCGACGCTGTCCGACCGCGTCGTCCACTACGACATCGACGCCACCCTCGACCCGGACAAGCACACGGTGACAGGCCGCCAGAAGCTCACCTGGCGCAACCGGAGCCAGGTGGCCGTGAAAAGCGTTTACCTGCACCTGTACATGAATGCCTTCGAAGGCAGCGGCAGCACCTTCTTCACCGAGAAGCTGCAGCGCGACGCCGCGTTCCGCTCCGGCGTCGACATCAAGGAAGGCGAATGGGGCCACATCGCGCTGCAATCGGTGGCCCAGGCCGGCGCCAGGGTGCCCTGGACCTTCGTCCACCCGGACAACGGCCCCGCCACCGACCACACCGTCGTGCGCTTCGACCTGCCCGCCGCCGTGGCGCCGGGCGCGTCCACGACGCTGGACATCGACTTCCTAACCAAGCTGCCGCGCGTGATGGCGCGCACCGGCTACTTCGGCAGTTTCCACCTGGTGGGCCAGTGGTTCCCGAAGATCGGCGTGCTGGAACTGCCGGGCGAACGGGGCGCCACCGCGCCGCGCTGGAACGTCCACGAGTTCCACCTGAATTCCGAGTTCTACGCCGACTTCGGCAGCTACGACGTGCGCATCACGGCGCCCAAGGCCTATACCGTCGGCGCCACCGGCGAACGCCAGGGCGCGCCGGTGGAAAAGAACGGCATGCTGACCCATCGCTACGTGCAGGGCGACGTCCATGACTTCGCCTGGACGGCCGACAAGCGCACCGCGAAACCGCTGGTCGACACCTGGACCGGTCCGGGCAGCCCGCCCGTGACCATCACCGTGCTCTATCCGCCCGAATACGAGGCGAGCGCGAAACCGGCGCTGAAGGCGTCCAAGGATTCGCTGACCTATTTCTCGAACACGCTGGGGCCCTATCCGTACAAGACGCTGACCGTCGTGATCCCGCCGCACAACGCCGAGGAAGCGGGCGGCATGGAATACCCGACCTTCTTCACGGCCGAGGGCTACGCCAACGTCGATCCCGGCACCATCAACCAGTACGGCCTGGACTTCGTCACCATCCACGAATTCGGCCACGGCTATTTCTACGGCATCCTGGCCTCGAACGAATTCGAGGAACCGATGCTGGACGAAGGCCTGAACGAATTCTGGGACGACCGCATGCTGCGCGACCGTGGCCAGGCGATCTTCGCCACCACGCCGCGCCTGCGCAAGCTGGGCTTCGCGCCGAGCTTCCCCGTGTTCGACGTCGAGCGCCTGGCCGCGCCGCGCAACGACCCGGCCGACCCCGTCGGCCAGAACGCCTACGACCGCCTGCAGGACATCGGCCCCGTCTACACGCGCACCGCCATCCTGATGCGCGACCTGGAAGCGCGGATCGGCAAGGAAGCCACCGAACGCGCCTTCAAGGAATACTACCGGCGCTGGAAGTTCCGCCACCCGAGCGCGGCCGACCTGCGCGAGACGCTGGCCGAGGTGACGGGCCAGCGCGCCGCCATCGACGCCATGTTCGACCAGCAGGTGTATGCGAGCGCGCGGATCGACGACCGCATCGGCGAACTCACGAGCCGCGAAGTGCTGCCGGTCCCGGGCACGCGCCAGGCCGGCGCCAACTGGGTCGAGGACAAGCAGGCCGACCTCGACAAGCGCATCGAAGACACCCGCGCGCAATGGAAGAAGGCGCATCCGAAGGCCAGGGAAGGCACGGGCCCCTACCCCTACCGCACCGAGGTGCTGGTGCGCCGCTACGGCGCCGCCGTGCCGCAGACGCTGGTCGTGAAATTCGCCGACGGCAGCAGCGAGACGGTGCGCTGGGACGCCAACGAAAAATGGCACAAGTTCAGCTGGACCAGGCCGACCAGGGCCGTCTCGGCCGAGCTCGACCCGCAGCGCGTCCACTACCTCGACACGAGCAAGCTGGACGACAGCCGCACCATCGAGGCCGACGGCAGCGCCAGCCGGCGCTGGAGCATGGATGTCGCCAGCGTCGTCCAGTACCTTCTTTCCCTGGTCGCGAACGTATGATGAGCACCCATTCGACCCTGGAAGCCCCTTCGCTGGCCTCCCACCACGCCACGCTGCCGCGCCGCGCCGGCTTCGCCACCGCCCTGCGCAGCACGGGCGCCGCCCTGCAATGGCGCCTGCTGCTGTGGTGGGCGATCCTGCTGCTGCTGCCGACCATCGTGGCCGCCCTGCCCCTGTGGCAGTTGCTGTCCGCCAGCCTCGACCACTCGGTCCACGCCGCGCGCCTGGCCGAGAAGCTCGACATGCTGGCCATCTCGGACCTGCTGGTGGTCGGCCGCGAACGCCACGGCGCCGCGCTGGGCAGCGGCGGCATCGTCGCGCTGGCGCTGACGCTGCTGCTGTCCCCGCTGCTGACGGGCATGACCATGGCCGCCGTACAGGCCCAGCAACAGGCACCACAGCGCCTGCGCTTCGTACCCTTGCTGTCCGCCGGCGCCGCCCACTACGGCCGCCTGCTGCGCATGCTGGTGTGGGCCGTGGTGCCGCTGGGGATCGCGGGTGCCGTCGCCGGCATGGCCTTCAATGCCGCCGGCAAGACGGCCGAGACGGCGATCCTGGAAGCGGACGCCAGCCACGCCTCGCACCTGGCCATGGTGGCGACCGTGATCCTGCTGGTCCTCGTCCACGCCAGCATCGATGCCGGCCGCGCCATCCTCGGCAACGCGCCGCAGCGCCGCTCCGCGTTCCTGGCCTGGTGGGGCGGCGTGAAGCTGCTGCTGCGCCGCCCCGTGTCCGTGCTGGGCAGCTACGTCGTCGTCACGGCCATCGGCCTGGCCGTCGCCGCCGCGCTGCTGCTGGCCCGCATGCACGTGCCGGCGCTGGGCGCGGGCGGCACCGTGGCGGCCTTCCTGCTGACGCAGCTGGGCGTGGTCGTGCTGGGATGCATGCGCGGCGCGCGCCTGGCGGCGCTGATGGCACTGGCGCGTTAGGAAGCTCGACCGAAAAACCGTCGCCCCCGCGCAGGCGGGGGCCCAATTTCCTCCCGCGGCCCCGTAGGATGGGCATCACATGCCCACCGCCCAACGCACGCCCCGCGGATCGGCTACCATGGACGCTTTCAAGCCGTCGAAGGAGCCGCCATGTCCCACCTGCCCACCTATTTCGTCTCGCACGGAGGCGGCCCGTGGCCATGGATGAAGGAGCAGTACGGCCCCACCTACGACAAGCTGGCCGCCTCCCTGGTCGACATCCGCCGCCAGGTCGGCCAGCGCCCGAAGGCGATCCTCGTCGTGACGGCGCACTGGGAAACGGAGGGCGGGTTCAAGGTCTCGTCCGGCGCCGCGCCCGGCATGATCTACGACTACGGCGGCTTCCCGCCGCACACCTACGAGATCCGCTACCCGGCGCCGGGCGACCCGCAACTGGCGGCGCGCGTGGCGCAATTGCTGAACGACGCCGGCCAGCCGACCACGCTCGACGCCGAGCGCGGTTTCGACCACGGCACCTTCTCGATGCTGGCCCCGATCTATCCGGATGCGGACGTCCCCGTCGTGCAGCTGTCGATCCGCCGCGACTACGACCCCGCCACCCACCTGGCCGTCGGCCGCGCCCTGGCGCCGCTGCGCGACGAGGGCGTGCTGATCCTGGGCAGCGGCCTGTCCTTCCACAACCTGCGCCTGTTCGGCCAGGGCGGCGCCCTCGCCTCCAGCGCCTTCGACACCTGGCTGCAGCACGTGCTGCTGGAATTGTCGCCCGAGGACCGCGAGCAGGCCCTGCTGCACTGGAGCGAGGCCCCGTACGCCCGCCACGCGCATCCGCGCGAGGATCACCTGGTGCCGCTGTGGGTGGTGCTGGGTGCCGCCGAACGGGAAGAGACGGCGTGCGTGTACCACGAAGAGCATTTCTTCGGCGGATTGACGGTGTCGAGTTTCAGGTTCGGGGCAGCGCCGGAGAAATGAGGTACGGTGCCCGGAGCCGGCGACGAACCGGCACCCGGGATATCAAGTGCCGCGCTTGCCGCGCGCCGCTTCCTCGGCCTTGCGCGCCGCCTTCTCCGCCGCGATGCGCGCCTTTTCTTCCATCTCGATGCGGTGGCGTTCCAGCGCCTCGGCGCGGCTGCTCGGGGTTTCCAGGCTGATGCGGCCCAGCGCGCCGCTGCGGTAGTCGACCAGCAGCGTGTGCGCCGCCTTTTCATAGTCGTAGTCGCCGCCGCGCACGCGGAAGGCGCGCTTCTGGGCCACGCCTTCGATCACGCCGAAGCCGTCCAGGCCCTCGGTCTTGAAGCCGTAGCGGGCGGTCAGCAGCTGCGGATAGCGCTCGAGCAGGAAGCCGCCCAGGAATTCCGCCACTTCTTCCTCGATCACGGCATTGGTGCCGACGGCGTGGCTGGCGGCCAGCATCAGGCCGTCGCTCTCCATCGCGATCTTCGGCCACAGCATGCCCGGGGTGTCGACCAGCACCGTGTTCTTGTCCAGGTAGAGCTTTTGCTGGGCCTTGGTGACGGCCGGCTCGTCGCCGACCTTGGCCACGCGCTTCTTCAGCAGGGCGTTCATCAGCGTCGACTTGCCCACGTTGGGAATGCCCATGATCATGATGCGCAGCGGCTTGGTCGGCACGCCGCGGTGTGGCGCCAGCGCCTTGCACAACTCGGGAATCTTCGCCACGTCGGCCGGCTTCTTGGTCGTCATCGGATACGCGGTGACGCCGTCCTGGGCGTCGTACCAGGCGGCCCAGGCGGCGGTGGCGGCGGGGTCGGCCAGGTCGGTCTTGTTCAATACCTTCAGGCAGGGCTTGTTGCGGAACTTGCGCAGTTCCTCGACCATCGGGTTGCTGCTCGCCTGCGGCAGGCGCGCATCCAGTACCTCGATGACCACATCGGTGTTTTCCATCTGCTCCGCGGCCTGCTTGCGGGCGGCGGCCATGTGGCCCGGGAACCATTGTATCGACATGCTTGATCTCTAAAATTCTGCTTCAAACCGCTATTTTACGCTGGCGCGAGACAATGAACGGCGGCAGATGGCGGGAAAGCACGGTCGACGGGACGGGAAACAACGGCGCCGGGCGGCCACCGTGGGACCACTGTGCGACCACTGTGCGGCATCGTCAAGGCGATGCGCAGGCGCTCGGCGGCAGGGGCGCGGTGGGGTCGAAGGCGGCCAGACGGGAACGTGTCTCCTTGAGTTCGCGGGCGAACTCGGTGAGATAGCGCGTCCTTTCCTCGCTCTGCCATTCGGCGTCGGACAGGCCGCCGGGATCGCGCACGGTCCCCGTCGCCACCCTGCCCTGCAGGCGCGGCAGCAGCGCGCGGTCCGGGTCGCGGTCTTCCCTGAGCAGGTAGCCTTCCACGTCGCGCAGCGTGAGCGGCAGCGCGGCCTGGCCGTCGCGCACCAGCTTGCCGAACGCGGGCAGCAGGACCTCGTTCGGCCCCGGGCCCAGCACCTCGTTGAAGGTCAGGAGCGCGAATGGCCGGCCGAGCGCGTCGTCGACGCGGCCGCTGACGATGTAGCGGCCGGCCTGGCGCACGTCCAGCGGCAGGCGGAAGGCCAGCGCGCCGTCTTCGACCACCTCGCGCGCGGGGCCCGTCCACACGGCCGGCAGCTGCGGCGAATACACGACGTCGAACTGCACCACGCCGCTCCTGCCGCCGGCGTTGAAGCGCACCTCGGTGCGGATGGTGCCGTCGAACCCAGCCAGCGGCCCGTGGCCCGGCGCCAGCATGCCCGTGAAGACGCCGTCCTCCGCCCTCGCATCGGGCGCCGCGCCGTCGTCGGCGAACGGGATCGCCAACTGGCCGTTCGGACGCGTGCCGACGATCGTGACACCCTGCGCCACGGCACGGGTGACCACCAGCGGCAGCACGTTGCCGCCTGCGTCGGCGGCCTGCAGCGCGAGCGTGGCCGATTCGCCGCTGGCCAGGTAGACGCGCGACTGCGACGTGCGCACCTGCACGCGCTCGTCGGCGCCGCCGCCGTCCAGCCGCAGCGCGCCCGCCGACATCACCGGGTCGTTGGGCCGGTCCTGGTCCGCGCGCTCGGCGATGGGGCGCGATTCCGGCGGATAGCGGGTCGCCGCCGCATAGCTGCAATACGTGCGGTCGGCCAGCTGCCATTGCGCCAGCAGGCGGCGGCGCTGAGCGTCGCGTGCCTCGGGCACCTGAGGCGCGGGCGGAATCGGCGACAGCGGCGTGGCCGGCGGTGCGGCCGGCGCGCGCGCCTGGGCCGCTCCGGCGGAAGGCGCGTCGCGGTCCGCCGTCAGCCACAGCGCCGCGCCCAGCGCCAGCGCCGCGGCGACGAGGGGTCTAGCGCGCACTGTCGACCATCGCCTCCCTGACCAGGGACACGACGCCGCCCCAGTTGCCTTCCGTGTAGTGGCGGTAGTCCTCGCCGTCGTCGCGGAAGACGACCTCGTGGTAGGCCCACTTGGCGCGGCCGCCCTGGTTCGGCCCTGCGCCCAGCGTAAGGTCGTTGCAGAACCAGTCGCCCGGGTTGCAGAAGGCCGCGCCCGACCTGCCCGACACGCCGCCGGCGCTGTGGTAGGCCTCGACCTCGTCGTCCTGGCCCGGCAGGATGCTCGAGTACACCGTCCCCCGGGCACCCGCATACATGTAGAACCAGATGCCGCGCGTGGCGTTGTGGTCGTACATCGCGCGCGCGGTCGTCGTGCGCAGGTCCTGCACGAGCGATTCGGACGTCGTCCAGGAACCGATGTCGGCCAGCTCGGAGCCGCCGCCGGAGCCGGCCGCCGCGCGCACCCACCTGATGTTCCAGCCTGTCTGCGTGCTGCCGTCCAGGTTGCCGCAGACGCCGGCGCCGTTCGCCACCGCGTTCTTCTTCACGCGCGTGGAGCCGCCATAGTTCGCGAGCGTGTAGCCGAACAGCAGGTCGCCGGCGCTGTGCGTGGCGACATAGCACCAGTTGGCGCCCGTGCAGAAGCAGTCGAGGGCGTCGCGGATGCGCGGGCTGGCCGCCGCGATGCTGCTGCGCCCGTCCCAGTTGACGGCCTTCTTGTTGACGCCGGCCGGCGTCGAGGCCGGGCCCCAGTAGGTGAAGCTGTCGTAGTTGCCGACGATGCCGCCGCCCGTGCGGCCGTTGATCCACAGCGTGTAGTTGGTCGCCGACGCCAGCCCCGCAGCCGCGAGCAGGCAGAGCGCGGCGAACGCGCGCAGCAGTCCCATATCCCCTCCTCCATCGCCCCATGCCAGCGTTGGACGGCGCCGGAGCGCGGTGGTTCGCGCCCGAGGGCACATCGGAAAGAAGGCTTGATCCTGCTCGTGGTCCGGCAGCGCGGGACCGGCCGAGCCCGTCAGTCGAGCTCGGCCAGCGCCTTGACGTGGGCCACGACGCTGCGGCCCAGCGCGGACAGGGCGTAGCCGCCCTCGAGCACGCTGACGATGCGGCCCTCTGCATACTGCTTCGCGATCTCGATCGCCTTGTGCGTCATCCACACGTAGTCCGCCTCGACCAGGGCCATGCCGCCCATGTCGTCTTCCTTGTGGGCGTCGAAGCCGGCCGAGATGAACACCATCTGCGGGCGGAAGGCGTGCAGCGCCGGCATCCACTGCTCGTCGACCAGCTTCCTCACAACGTCGCTGCCGCTGTAGGCCGGCACGGGGATGTTGACGCTGGTGGCGGTCACGGCTTCCGGCTCGCAATACGGGTAGAACGGGTGGCGGAAGAAGCTGGCCATCAGCACGCGCGGGTCGTCGCGGAAGGATTCCGCCGTGCCGTTGCCGTGGTGGACGTCGAAATCGATGATGGCGACCCGCTCCAGGCCGTGCACGTCGAGCGCGTGGCGGGCCGCGATGGCGACGTTGTTGAACAGGCAGAAGCCCATCGGCTCGTTCGGACGCGCATGGTGGCCGGGCGGGCGCACGGAACAGAAGGCGTTGTCGATGGTGCCCGCGATGACGGCGTCGGTGGCGGCCACGGCGGCGCCGGCCGCGCGCAGGGCGGCGCGGTAGCTGTCCTTGCACAGCAGCGTGTCGCCGTCGAGCGGGTAATGTTCGCCGGCGGCGGCGGGCAGGTTGTCGCGCACCAGGTCGATGGCGCCCTGGCTGTGGTTGCGCAGGATGGCGGCTTCGTCGGCCAGCGGGGCACTGACGTGTTCGACGAGGCCGTCCAGGCGCGCCGAGATCAGCTGGTCCTCGATGGCGCGCAGCCGCGCGGGCGATTCCGGATGCCAGTCGCCCATCTCGTGCAGCGAACAGTCCGGGTGGCTGTAGATCGCTGTGCTCATGCTCGTCCGCTCTGTAGTTCGCTTCGTGGTTCGCTTCGTAGTTCGCTTCGTGCTGCGCTCATCCGTCAAGTCCCCAGCCATGCCGTTCTCGCTTAGAATCGCGCAGACGCATGGTATTCGAATAAAGATTACCGATGACGCTAATCTACCATGTGCACCCGCTCCGCGCACCTGCGGGCGCCGAACCAGACAGGAAGCTTTCCATGTTCAAGCAATTGCATGCCGCAGCGCGCCAGGTCAGCCAGGTCGTGGTCGGCAAGGACCAGCAGGTGCGCCTGGCGCTGACCTGCCTGCTGGCCGGCGGCCACCTCCTCATCGACGACGTCCCCGGCGTCGGCAAGACCACGCTGGCCCATGCGCTGGCTCTCACGCTGGGCCTGAAGTTCAACCGCGTGCAATTCACCAGCGATTTGCTGCCCGCCGACGTGGCCGGCATCTCCGTCTACGAGCGCGAAAAGAACGGCTTTTCCTTCCACCCCGGCCCCATCTTCACCCAGGTATTGCTGGCCGACGAGATCAACCGCGCCACGCCCAAGACCCAGTCCGGCCTGCTGGAAGCGATGGAGGAGCGCCAGGTCACGGCCGACGGCGTCACCCGGCCGCTGCCGGAACCGTTCTTCGTCATCGCCACCCAGAACCCGGCGCACCAGGTCGGCACCTTTCCCCTGCCCGAGTCCCAGCTCGACCGCTTCCTGATGTGCCTGTCGCTGGGCTACCCGGATGCCGCCGCCGAGCGGGCGCTGCTGATGGGAGAAGACCGCCGTGCGATGCTCAAGACGCTGCAGCCCGTCATGCAGCCGGACCAGCTGATGGAAGCCCGGCAGGCGCTGCGCGCGATCCACGCGTCCGGCGCCCTCGTCGACTACCTGCAGGCGCTGGCGCAGGCCTCGCGCTCGGGCAAGCTGTTCGCCGAAGGCCTGTCGCCGCGCGCCACGCTGGCGCTGCTGCAGGCGGCCAGGGCCTGGGCCGCGCTGGAAGGCCGCGACCACGTGATCCCGGAAGACATCCAGGCGCTGCTGGTCCCCGTGTGCGCGCACCGGCTGCGGCCGCTGAAGTCCGTGCACGGCACGGCGGTCGCCAGCCGCGACCTCGTGCTGCAGCTGCAGAAATCGGTCCCCGTCTAGCGATGGCCGACGCCGCTGCCGACACGGGAACCGGCTGGCTCGGGCGCCGCCGCAGCGCCTGGCGCGCCAGGGCCACGGCGCGCGACCGCGGCGACGTGCTGCTGGGCCAGCGCCGCGTCTACATCCTGCCCACGCGCGCGGGGCTGGGCTTCGGCGTGCTGCTGCTGGTCCTGCTGATCGGCTCCGTCAACTACAACCTCGGGCTGGGCTTCGGCCTGACGTTCGTCGCGGCCGGCTGCGCCGTGGCGGACATGCTGGCCACCTGGCGCAACCTGGCCGGCCTCACCCTGCGCGCGGGCCGCGCCCCGGACGTGTTCGCGGGCGAGGAAGCGCCGTTCGAGCTGCACGTGCTGAACGGCTCGCGCCTGGACCGCTACGCCGTCTGGATCGACTTCGAAGATGCGGCCACGCCGCGCCATGCGATCGACGTCGACGCGGGCGGCAGCGCGGCCGTCGTGCTGGGCGCGGCGAGCACCAAGCGCGGCTGGCTGGCGGCGCCGCGCGTGCGCGTCTCCACGCAATTCCCGCTCGGCCTGTTCCGCGCCTGGAGCTGGTGGCAGCCGGACAGCCGCGCCCTCGTCTATCCGTATCCGGAAGCCGATGCGCCGCCGCTGCCCGCCGACGGCCGTCCCGGGCCGGAAGGCAGCGGCAGCGCGGGCAGCGACGATTTCGCCGGCGTGCGCAGCTACCAGGCCGGCGATCCGCTGCGCCGCCTGGCCTGGCGCCAGATCGCGCGCCTCGATCCGGCGCTGGGCGGCCAGCTCCTCACCAAGCATTTCGAAGGCGGCAGCGCGGACGAACTGCTGCTCGACTTCGATGCCTTGCCGACCCGCCTGGACGTGGAGCTGCGCCTGTCGCGCCTGGCGCGCTGGGTGCTGGAAGCGGAAGGCCGCCCCCTCCCCTACGCGCTGCGGGCCGGCCGCAGCGAGATCGAACCCGCGCTCGGCGCCGCCCACCAGGCCGCGTGCCTGCGCGCGTTGGCCCTGTACGGCACGCCGGAGGCGCCATGAAGGCCGCCTTCGGCACGCAGTTCGCCACCCAGTTCGCCACGCTATCGCGCGACAAGCGCGATACCCTGCTCTTGATCGCCAGCAGCCTGCTGGTGCTGGCCCCGCACGCGCTGCACCTGCCCCTGTGGGTCAGCCTGGTGTGCGGCGCCATCCTGGCCTGGCGCGCCGCGCTGACGGTGCTGGGCCGGCGCCTGCCGCGCAACCTGGTGCTGGTGCCCATCGCCGCCGTCGCGATGGCCGGGGTGCAGCAGAGCTACGCCACGGTGCTGGGGCGCGACGCGGGCGTCGCGATGCTCGTGCTGCTGGTCGCCTTCAAGATGCTGGAGATGCATGCGCGGCGCGACCTGTTCGTGGTCGTGTTCCTGTGCTTCTTCCTCGTGCTGACCAATTTCTTCTATTCGCAGGGCATCGGCACGGCCATCCTGATGCTCGTCTCGATCGGGTTCCTGCTGGCCACGCAGATGTCATTCCAGCTCACGGGCAAGGTGCCGCCGCTGTCAGCGCGGCTGGCGAAGAGCGCGCGCATGCTGGCGTTCGCGGTGCCGCTGGCGGCGGCCGCCTTCGTCCTGTTTCCCCGTGTGGAAGGGCCGCTGTGGGGCTTGCCGGACGATGCGCGCAGCGGCAAGACAGGCCTGTCCGACACGATGGCGCCGGGCCAGATGGCCGACCTCGCCCAATCCGAAGACGTCGCGTTCCGCGTCAAGTTCGACGGCCCGCCGCCGCCCCAGCCCCAGCTGTACTGGCGCGGCCCCGTGCTGGGCAGCTACGACGGCAGGACCTGGACCCGCGTGCATCCGCTGCCGCCCCGCGACCGGGCGCAGCCGCTGGCCATCTCGGTGGCCGGCGCGCCGCTGCGCTACCAGGTCACGCAGGAGCCGTCGAATGCGCGCTGGCTGTTCGCGCTGGAAGTGCCGCGCGCGCTGCCGCAGCTGCCGGACCGCCCCGTCGGCGTGAGCGGCGAACTGGAGATCCAGGCTGCCGCGCCCATCACCGAGCGCGTGCGCTACGAGCTGGCGTCCTTCGTGCGCTACCGGCTGCAGGGGGCCGCCAGCCTGCCCGACAGCGAACGCTGGCTGCTGCTGCCCTGGGGCCGCAATCCGCGCGCGCTGGCCGAGGGCCGGCGCCTGCGCGACCGGCTGGACCCGGCCGGCCGCGTGCGCGCCGTGCTGGAGACTTTTTCAAAGGGCAGCTACGTCTACACGCTGCAACCGCCGCTGCTGCCCGGTCCCCATTCCATCGACGATTTCCTGTACGGCAGCCGCGCGGGCTTCTGCGAGCACTACGCGGGCGCCTTCGTGTTCCTGATGCGCGCGGCCGGCGTGCCGGCGCGCGTCGTGACGGGCTACCAGGGCGGCGACATGAACCCGCTCGACGGCTGGCTGACGGTGCGCCAGTCCGATGCCCATGCCTGGGCCGAGGTCTGGCTGGCCGAACGGGGCTGGGTGCGCGTCGACCCGACGGCGATGGTGGCGCCGGAACGCGTGCAGCGCAGCCTGGCGCGCGCGCTGCCCCCGCCGGCGCCCTTCGGCCTGGCGGGCCTGGGCCGCTTCCTGCAGCCCGCTCCCGATTCGCTGCTGGGCCGGGTGCGCTATGCGATCGCCGCCGCCAACAATGGCTGGAACCAGTGGGTGCTGAACTACACGCCGCGGCGCCAGCAAGACCTGATGTCGCGCCTGCAGAATGACTTGTTCCGATGGCAAGCCGTTGCCGTCATTGTCATTCTTTCTCTTGTGTTGTTAGTAGTCGGAAAATTCTCGGCCCGGCGGCGGGCGGACCCGGTCGATGCGCTATACTCGGCGCTGTGCAGGCGCCTGGGCCAGCTCGGCCTGCCGCGCGCGCCGGACGAAGGCCCGAGCGCCTATGCCGCGCGCCTCGCGGCCGCGCCGCTGGCGCCCCGGGCGCAGCAGGCCGCCGGCGAATTCCTGCAACGCTACAGCGCTTACCGCTACGCCGCGGCAGGCACGGCGTCGGCGGGCACCGCACTTGTTCCGATCCTGAAAGAGTTGCTGTCACGAGTTCGATGAAATCCTCCTTACCGCTGTTGCTCGCCCTGGCCATCGGTGCCGGGCCGGCAGCCGATGCGCTTGCCGCTTCCTCGCCATCCACGACCGCCACCGCGTCCACCAAACATGCCAAGGCTGGCAGCAAATCCGCCGCTAAAAGCGCGAAGGCCGCCAAGGCAGCGGCGGCCCGTCCGCGCATCGACTACGACGGCGAACAGGTCAATTTCAGCGAATGGCAGGCCGTGCGCGAGTTCGAGGACGAGATGGTCGAGCGCAACGGCTTCGAGCGGGGCGCCCTGCAAGACCTCGTCAAGCAGGCCCGCTTCATCGATTCCGCCGTCCAGCTCGTGAAACCGGCGCCGCCGGGCAAGCCGAAGAACTGGCAGGCCTACAGCAGCCGCTTCATCGAGCCGATCCGCATCAATGCCGGCGTGCGCTTCTGGAACGAGAACGCCGACACGCTCGCGCGCGCCGAGGCCACCTACGGCGTGCCGGCCGAGGTCATCGTCGGCATCATCGGCGTGGAAACGATCTATGGCCGCGACACGGGCCGCTTCCGCATCGTCGACGTGCTCACCACCCTCGCCTTCGCCTATCCGGAAGCGCCGAACCGCGCCGACCGCATGGCCTTCTTCCGCGGCGAACTGGAAAACACGCTGCTGCTGGCGCGCAAGGAAGGCATCGACCCGTTCTCGCTGCTGGGCTCCTTCGCGGGCGCCGTCGGCATGCCGCAATTCATGCCGGGCAATATCCTGAAATACGGGGTGGACTTCGACGGCGACGGCATCGTCGACTTGCGCAATTCCGCCCAGGACGCCATCGGCAGCGTGGCCCGCTTCCTGGTCGAGCACGGCTGGGAGCCGGACAACAAGGGACCGGCCGTGTTCGCGGCCGACGTCGCCCCGAGCATGGCATGGCAGCCGCTGCTGGGCGGCGGCCTGTCCGCCCGCTATCGTCCGGCCGAGCTGGCCAGCGCCGGCGTCGCACCCCGCACGCCCTTGCCGGAAGAGCGCCTGTATGGACTCGTCGACCTGCAGAATGGCGCAGACCCGACGGAGTATTGGGTCGCGAACAGTAACTTCTTTGCTATCACCCAATACAATCGGAGTTACTTCTATGCCATGTCAGTCCTTGAACTGGGCCGTGCTGTGAAGGCGGCACGCGGGATTTGACCTTGCTGCCGCAGAAACTTTGTATCAGTTTGTAACCGATTCGCCGGTGAAATCCGCACTTTGATGCAGCGGTGACAACGTTATACTCCCCGGGTGTATCCCTATTTCCGTTTTGTCAGTTCTACGAGGAAATAGAGGAAACATCCAAATACCCCCTTGCAAATTGTCATTCCTACACCCAATTCCTTAGTGTGCGGCGCTGCATTTCTAATTGCTTTAGAATTAAGTTTAAATAAAAAACAATTATTTTTTCAGTGACTTTGTGAGAGAATTGCACTGTAGCTATTGTTGCAGTCAGACAACGACCACAGACAATCGCGCAGTATCCTATTGCTCTTAAGTACTAAATTAGAAAAGACTTGTATAATTTAGTAGAAATTTTCGAAATCTTTCCTGATTCGAAAGTCGCTTGAGCTCCGACAACCAACTTAGGAATAGTGAATCATGACCAATCAAGTGGGTATTGACATGAACAGCGATTCGGAAAACGACGAACTGCTGCAATACAACCCGAACCGCCTGCTCGACACCCTGATCGAGAACCTGCGTTTGAAGAACGACGCCGCCCTGTCGCGCGCGCTGGAAGTGGCGCCGCCGGTGATCTCCAAGATCCGCCACCACCGCCTGCCGGTCGGTGCTTCGCTGCTGATCCGCATGCACGAAGTGTCGGACCTGTCGATCCGCGACCTGCGTTACCTGATGGGCGACCGCCGCGCCAAGTTCCGCATCAGCGACAAGCAGTTCAAGCCGAAGGACAAGGACAACGGCGGCGCCGGCGCCGAGCAGTAATCGTGGCACCGGACCGGACGGCGGCTTCGCGCCGCCGCACCGTCCTGCAGCACCGTACCATCTTGCCGCAATACCGTACGCCTGCCGTACGCTTCATGTCCGCCGACATCGCGGTCCACGCATGAGCGGCCGGCTTCACGCTCGAGAGCGATCGCTCTGCGCCGAGCATCCCAGCGCCTGAACCTCGCGCCGGGCATTTCTCCCTTATTCCATCAGGCCGGGAACACGCCCGTCGACAGGTAACGGTCGCCGCGGTCGCAGACGATGAACACGATCGTCGCATTCTCCACCGTCTGTGAAATGCGCAGGGCGATCTCGCAGGCGCCGGCGGCCGAAATGCCGCAGAAGATGCCTTCCTCGGCGGCCAGGCGGCGCGCCATCTGCTCGGCCGCGGCCTGGGTCACGCTTTCGACCTGGTCCACGCGGGCCTTGTCGAAGATCTTGGGCAGGTAGGCTTCCGGCCATTTGCGGATGCCCGGGATCGACGAGCCTTCTTCCGGCTGGGCGCCGATGATCTGGATCGCCGGGTTCTGCTCCTTCAGGTAGTGCGACACGCCCATGATGGTGCCCGTGGTGCCCATGGCGCTGACGAAGTGCGTGATGCGCCCCTCGGTGTCGCGCCAGATCTCGGGACCCGTGCTCTCGTAGTGGGCGCGCGGATTGTCCTCGTTGGCGAACTGGTCCAGGATGATGCCCTGGCCATCCTTCTGCATCTGCTCGGCCAGGTCGCGCGCGTATTCCATGCCGCCCGTCTTGGGCGTCAGGATGATCTGGGCGCCGTAGGCAGCCATGCTCTGGCGGCGCTCGATCGACAGGTTGTCCGGCATGACCAGCACCATCTTGTAGCCGCGGATCGCGGCCGCCATCGCCAGCGCGATGCCCGTGTTGCCGCTGGTCGCCTCGATCAGCGTATCGCCCGGCTTGATCTGCCCGCGCGCCTCGGCGCCGCGCAGCATCGACATGGCGGCGCGGTCCTTCACGGAGCCGGCCGGATTGTTCCCTTCGAGCTTGCCGAGGATGATGTTGTTGCGGGCCGCGGCATCCGCTCCCGGGATGCGCACCAGCTGCACCAGCGGGGTATTGCCGATCGTGTCTTCGATGGTCTTGTATGCCATTGCTTGCTCTTTGCGATATGCGTAAAGCGCCATTCTAAACCGGGACGGGATCGGACGTATCGGGCGGGCATGGTGGGCACGTGGCGCCTACGCCGGCCGCGCCCACCCTACGATCGGATGCATTCCGTAGGGCGGGCATAACATGCGCACCATGCCGTCGGCGGACCGTCAGCGTTGCGGCGACGGGTACGACGCGACGCTGACGTTGCCGTCCTTGTCCACGGCCTGCACGCCGAAGAACACATTGTCCTTCGACAGTTTCACCGTCGCTTCCGTGACGTTGCCGACCCATTGTGATCCCTGCCATTGCGCGGCCGTCGTGTCGCGCCAGACGATGCGGTAGCCGACGACGTCCGGTTCCGGATTCGGCGCCCAGCGCATCGTCGAGTCGTTCTCCAGCTTGGTCGTCATCATCCTGACCTGCTGCGGGGCGGCCGGGCCCAGCGCCAGCGTCGCCAGCGCGGCCGCGTTTACGCGCGCCACCTGGGCCGTGTACTTGAAGTCGACGAATTCCGGCAGGTCGCCGATCTGCTTGGCGCCCTCCTTGCGCACGACCTGGTGCTGGTGGTCGAAGTCCTCGTTCGGCTCCGTGAAGCGCAGCGCCGCGAAGCCCTGTTCCAGGAACGGCATGTGGTCGCCGCCGCGCAGGTAGCGGTCGGCGCGCTGGATCACGGACACCTTGAAGTTCGGCACGTAGCGCTCGCCCTGCTCCTTCACGTGGCGCGCCAGCTGGCGCGAGATCGAATCGTTCTCGCCGCCCGTACGCACCAGCGCGCGGTTGGCTTCGCTCAACTCCTTGGCCGAGGGGATGCCTTCGGCGAACAGGCGCACCTGGGTGTCGTCGACGCGGCCGTCGTCACTGCGCGAGCTGCCGATGATGTCGTTGGTGAACATGCCGGCGATGTTCAGGTTCTTTTCCTTCGCCGTCTTGGCGAAGTGGGCGGCGCCCAGCAGGCCCTGCTCTTCCGCCGCCACCGTCATGAACACGAGCGTCGCGTCGAAGTCGTGCTTCGCCATCACGCAGGCCATTTCCATCACGGCCGCCGTGCCGGACGCATCGTCGTTGGCGCCCGGCTGGAACGTCGTCGTGTCCATCACGTCATTGACGCGGGTGTCGTAGTGGCCGCTGACCACGTACATGCGGTCCTTGGACGCCGCCTGCCTGCCGGGCAGCGTCGCCACGACGTTGACGATCTCGGTCGGGCGCGAGATGCGTGCCGACACGGGCGCCACGTGGCTGTCGAAGGCGACCGTCATGCGGGTGCCGGCGCCGCAGCGCTCCAGCTCGGACTTGATCCAGCGGCGCGCGGCGCCGATGCCGGTCTTGTCCGAGGTCGTGTCGGACATCGTGTGGCGGGTCTGGAAGCTCACCAGCTTGCGGATATACCCCTCGATGCGCTGCGGCGAGATCTCGGCCACGATCCTGTCGACGTCGGGCTGGCGGCGCGCGGTATCCGGCTGCGCCGGCTGGGACTGCGTCGGCTGGTTCTGCGCCACCGCCACCTGCGCGGCGAAGGCGCAAGACAGGAAGAAGGCCAGGCGGGAGGGGGAAAGATGCTGCGTCATGGTTTCCTTGGGCTCGTTGTCGTTGTCATCAGCTCGGGGGAGCCTTGCCATCTTCTCATGCATGATGGACGACATGCAGTATTTACGGACACAAATACGAGCACAAACATACGAGCACAAACCGCCAACAAAAAACCCCGCCTGGGCGGGGTCGTCGTCATGGCGCGGGCGCCGCTCAGGTCGCGGACTTGGCCGCGTCCGGCTTGGCCGCCGTCTTCGGCTTGGCTGCCTTGTCTTCCGGCTTCGCTGCGGCGGCCTTCGCCCCGTCGGCCTTCATGGCGGCGCCTTCCTTGGCCACGCCGTTGACCTGCAGGCCGGCTTCGGACAGCTTGGCGGCGCGCTTGTCGCCCACGCCCTTGACGCGCTTCTGGAAGTCGGCCCAATCCTTGAAGGGACCCGACTTGGCGCGTTCGTCGAGGATCGTCTTCGACATGCTCGGGCCGATGCCCTTGACGCCGTCCAGGGCGGCCGCGTCGGCCTTGTTGACGTCCACCTGGGCGAACGCGAACCCCGTCGATGCGACGAGCATGGCGACGGCAAGCAGCAGTTTCTTGATCATCTGGTTTTCTCCGTTAGCGTGGTTGAGGCGGCAAATGCCGCCCGCCACGATAACGCGTTGAGCGAACCGGACGTTGACGCCCTTCAGGCGCCGCCGTCGTTGCTGCGGCGGCGTTGCGCGAACAGCTCGTCGCGGGTGACGGTCGCCGTGCCCAGCTTGCCGACGACGATGCCGCCGGCGCGGTTGGCGGTGGCCAGCGCCTCGTCCAGCGGGGCGCCCGCGCCCAGCATGGCGGCCATGGTCGCGATCACGGTGTCGCCGGCGCCGGAGACGTCGAACACCTCGCGCGCGTCGGCGTGCACGTGCAGCACCTCGTCGGCCGTGTACAGGCTCATGCCCTCTTCCGACCGGGTCAGCAGCAGCGCCTGCAGGCCCAGTTCCTCGCGCATCTGCTGGGCCTTCTCGGTGAGCTGCTCCTCGCTCTTCCAGTTGCCGACGATGCGCTTCAGTTCCGACTTGTTCGGGGTCAGCATGGTGGCGCCGCGGTAGGGCGTGAAGTCGTCGCCCTTCGGGTCGACCATGACGATCTTGCCGGCCGCGCGCGCGGCGGCGATCATCTCGGCCACGTTGACGAGGCTGCCCTTGTTGTAGTCGGACAGGATGATCACGTCGTAGTCCGGCAGCAGCGCCTTGAACTGGGTCAGCTTGTCGCGCAACACGGTTTCCGTGGGCGTGTCCTCGAAATCGATGCGCACCATCTGCTGCTGGCGGCCGATGACGCGCAGCTTGATGATGGTGGAAATCGCGGCGTCGCGCTTGAGGTAGCTGTCGATGCTCGATTCGTGCAGGATCTGCTCGACCGAGTCGCCGGCCTCGTCGCTGCCGACGACGCCCAGCAGGCCGCAGCGGGTGCCGAGGGCGGCGGCGTTGCGTGCCACGTTGGCGGCGCCGCCCAGGCGTTCCTCGCGGCGCTCGATGCGCACGACGGGCACCGGTGCTTCCGGCGAGATGCGCGAGACGTCGCCGAACCAGTAGCGGTCGAGCATGACGTCGCCGACGACGAGCATGCGCACGCCCTCGAGGTGCGGCGCCTCGGCCTGGCGGTAGCTGTCGGCCGGCAGGAGGCGGCTGGGGACGATGTTGGATGGGTGATTGGATGCGTTATTGCTCATCTTCGGCTCAGTTCATGACATTCAGTTCTTCCGTGCGGCGCGGCGGGTAGGTTTCCCACTTGTTGCAGCCCGGGCAATGCCAGTAGTACTGGCGCGCCTTGAAGCCGCAGTGGCTGCACTGGTAGCGCGCCAGCTTCTGGGTATAGCCGTGCACGAGGTTCTTCACCATCGACAGCTCTTCCCATACGTCGGCCGGCGCATCCATCATGCGCGCCTCGAGCAGCTTGTCCAGGCCCAGCAGCGTCGGATTGCGGCGCAGCTCTTCCACGACCAGCTGTTTGGCCGCTTCCACGCCATCGAGTTCGATGACGGCCTTGAACACGACCTCGATCAGATCAATGGACGACGCTTCCTCGAGGTAGGAGCGCAGCAGGTTCACGCCTTCTTGCGGGCGGCCGACCTTGCGGTAGCCGTCCATCAGGCGGGTGGCGACGAGGGCCGCGTGCGGCACGCTCTGCTGCTCCACGCGGCGCCACATCTTGAGCGCGCCTTCGATGTCGTTCTGGGCGACGAGGGCGTCGCCGTACAGCATCGTGGCGCGCACGCTCTTGCGATCGGCCTGCAGCGCCTTGTCGAGCAGGGCCTTGGCCTCGTCCGGATGCAGCTGCACCAGCGCGTCCTGAGCCAGCTCGCAATAGAACTGGGCGATCTCGCGGTTCATCGCGCCGGCGCCGGACTCCTGCAGGCCCTCGGCGGCGGCGATCGCGCGGCGCCATTCCTTTTCGCGCTGGAAGATTTCCAGCAGCGCGCGCCGCGCCTGCACGCCGTACTGCGTGTCGACGAGGAGGTTGAAGGTTTCCTCGGCGCGGTCGAGCAGGCCCGCCTTCAGGTAGTCCATGCCCAGCTCGTACTGGGCATGCACCTGCTGCTCGATCGGCAGGTCGGGACGCGACAGCAGGTTCTGGTGGACGCGGATGGCGCGCTCCGTCTCGCCGCGGCGGCGGAACAGGTTACCCAGGGCAAAGTGCATGTCGGCCGTTTCCGGGTCCAGCGTGACGATCTCGATGAAGGCATCGATCGCCTTGTCCGGCTGCTCGTTGAGCAGGAAGTTCAGGCCCTTGAAGTAGCCGCGCGGCAGGCTGCGCGATTCGGAGACGAGTTGCTTGATGTCGACCCGGGCGGCGATCCATCCGAGCGCGAAGAAGACGGGGATGCCGAGCAGCCACCAGATTTCAAATTCCATGTGCTTGTATTGTTATTAGTGTGTTCGTATTAGCCGCGCGGCGCCACGCCATCCGGCGGCGGTGCGCTGGCCGCGGTGCCGGCGGCGGTCTGCAGGGCCTGGATCGTGTCCTTGTGCTGCGAGCTTTCGCGGCGGTGGCGGAAGACGGTCGGGGTCACGGCCAGGATGCCGAGGAAGGCGCCGGCCACGAAGAAGGCCAGCAGCATCAGCACCAGCGGACCGCGCAGCTCGTAGCCGAGGAAGAAGTTCAGGTCCACCTGGTGGGTATTCTTGAGGGCGAAGCCGAAGAACAGGACGAACAGGATGCATCCAACGATGGTAGAGACGAGTTTCATCGGCAAATCCTGTCAGGGAGACTAAAGGCGCAGTGTCGCATATTCGAAACCATTATTGAATACCGGCGGCAAACCGTCGCCCCTGCGAAGGCAGGGGTCCGATTTCGCCGAGCAGATTATAAGCGTTTCGCCGCAGGGCCATGGGGGTGCGGTAGTTTCTTGATGTAACGACTTTGGCACGTGAGCTTGGGCACCTGCCTTCGCAGGGGCGACGTACGAACGGTGCGGGCATAAAAAAAACGGCATCCCAAGGGACGCCGTTTCGGTCCGCACGAGGCAGACGACTTCAGTCTTCGATGATCGGTTGCCCGACCATCGCGTCGACCCGTTCGCGCAACTGCTTGCCCGGCTTGAAGTGGGGTACCCGTTTTTCGGGGACCATCACCTTGTCGCCGGACTTCGGATTGCGTCCGATGCGGGGCGGCCGGCTGTTCAGGGCAAAGCTGCCGAAACCGCGGATCTCGATGCGCTGGCCGCTCGCCAGGGCGCCGGTCATCGCGTCGAGTATCGTTTTCACGGCAAACTCGGCATCTTTTGCCACCAACTGGGAATAACGCTCAGCCAGTCGGTTGATCAGCTCGGACTTGGTCATCTGCTCACACTCGGGTTAGCTTATTGCTTGTCGAACTTGGCCTTCAGCAGTGCGCCCAGCGAGGTGGTGCCGGTGGCAGCGCTGTTGTCCGAAGCCAGCTTCTGCATGGCTTCCTGGGTGTCGGCGTTGTCCTTGGCCTTGATCGACAGCTGGATGCTGCGCGCTTTACGATCGATGTTGATGACCAGGGCTTCGACCTTGTCGCCCACTTTCAGGTGGGTGCCGGCATCTTCCACGCGGTCGCGCGAGATTTCCGAAGCGCGCAGGTAGCCTTCGACTTCGTCGTTCAGCGCGATGACGGCGCCTTTCGGCTCAACCGACTTCACGGTGCCGGTGACCAGGGTGCCCTTGTCGTTCAGCGAAGCGAAGTTGTTGAACGGGTCGCCTTCCAGCTGCTTCACGCCCAGCGAAACACGCTCGCGCTCGACGTCGATGGCCAGGACCACGGCTTCCAGCTCGTCGCCCTTCTTGAACTTGCGCACGGCTTCTTCGCCGGCTTCGGTCCACGACAGGTCCGACAGGTGCACCAGGCCGTCGATGTTGCCCGGCAGGCCGATGAACACGCCGAAGTCGGTGATCGACTTGATCAGGCCCTTGACCTTGTCGCCCTTCTTGTGGGTCATGCCGAAGTCGTCCCACGGATTCGCCTTGCACTGCTTCATGCCCAGCGAGATACGACGACGCTCTTCGTCGATTTCCAGGACCATGACTTCGACTTCGTCGCCCAGCTGGACAACCTTGTTCGGAGCCACGTTCTTGTTGGTCCAGTCCATTTCCGAGACGTGCACCAGGCCTTCGATGCCCTGCTCGACTTCCACGAACGCACCGTAGTCGGTCAGGTTGGTGACCTTGCCGAACAGGCGGGTGCCTTGCGGGTAGCGACGCGACAGGCCGGTCCACGGATCGTCGCCCAGTTGCTTGACGCCCAGCGAGACGCGGTTCTTCTCTTGATCGTACTTCAGGACCTTGGCGGTGATTTCCTGGCCGACGGTCAGCACTTCCGACGGGTGACGCACACGACGCCATGCCAGGTCGGTGATGTGCAGCAGGCCGTCGATGCCGCCCAGGTCGACGAACGCACCGTAGTCGGTGATGTTCTTGACGACGCCGGTGACGACGGTGCCTTCCTTCAGCGTTTCCATCAGCTTCGCACGCTCTTCGCCCATCGATGCTTCGATGACGGCGCGACGCGACAGCACGACGTTGTTACGCTTGCGGTCCAGCTTGATGACCTTGAATTCCAGGGTCTTGCCTTCGAACGGGGTGGTGTCCTTGACCGGACGGGTGTCGACCAGCGAACCCGGCAGGAATGCGCGGATGCCGTTGGTCAGGACGGTCAGGCCGCCCTTGACCTTGCCGTTCACGGTACCGGTGACGATCTCGCCCGATTCCATTGCTTTTTCCAGAGCCAGCCACGATGCCAGGCGCTTGGCCTTGTCGCGCGACAGGATGGTATCGCCGAAACCGTTTTCCAGCGATTCGATGGCCACGGAAACGAAGTCACCAACGTTGACTTCCAGTTCGCCCTGGTCATTCTTGAATTCTTCGATGGGGATGAAGGCTTCCGATTTCAGGCCGGCGTTGACGATCACGAAGTTGTGATCCAGACGTACGACTTCGGCGGAGATGACTTCGCCCGAACGCATGTCTTGACGCGACAGCGACTCTTCGAAGAGTGCTGCAAAGCTTTCCATGCCGGTATCTTGATTTGCTGCAGTAGCCATGAGATTTTGAAAGGTTAGCCAGCAGACCGACTAAACGCGATCTGAACTGGGTCAGGTTGAAACACGCCCCGGAAACCGTTCCGGGGCACCATCTGCGGAGCGTCAGCCCCCGAGCGCGCGGTACCAGGCAAGGACCTGTTCGACCGCTGCGTCGGCCGTCATGGCCGATGTATCGAGGATGTGCGCCCCTTCTGCCGGGACCAGCGGTGCCACGGCGCGCTGGGTATCGCGCGCATCGCGGGACTGCAAATCTTCCAGCAGATCGTCCATATTAGCAGAAAAACCTTTGTCAATCAATTGCTTATACCGGCGTTGCGCACGTGCCTCAACACTTGCTGTCAGGAACACTTTCAGCTGGGCAGTAGGAAAGATCACGGTGCCCATGTCGCGCCCGTCGGCCACCAGGCCGGGGGTCTGGCGGAAGCTCAGTTGCAGGCCATACAGCGCCTGGCGCACGGCCGGCAGCGCCGCGATCCTGGACGCCGTATTGCCGACCTGCTCGGCGCGGATCGCATGGGCGACGTCTTCCGTGCCCAGGTAGATGTGGGTGCCGTTGAAGCGCACCTGCAGGTGTTCGGCCACCTTGGAGACGGCATGCTCGTCGGCCAGGTCGATGCCGCGGCGGATGGCGGACAGCGCCGTCAGGCGGTACAGGGCGCCGGAATCCAGCAGGTGGAAGCCCAGGTGGTCGGCGACCTTGTGGGCCACCGTGCCCTTGCCCGAGGCGGTCGGGCCGTCGATGGTAATGACGGGAATGTTCGAATTCGGCATGTGTTTATGGTTGATTGACCGATTTGGTCATACGGATACGGTGGCGGCATTGTGATCGATGCCCCCGGCATCGATCGCCCCCGTCAGAATAATTCGTCCTTGGCGATCCCGGCAAACGTTTCGAAATAATCCGGGAAGGTCTTGGCCACGCATTTCGGGTCGTTGATGCGCATCGCGTTGCCGCGCCGCGCCTTGCCGTCCAGCGACGCCAGCGAGAAGCACATCGCCATGCGGTGGTCGTCGTAGGTGTCGATGGTGGCCGGCAGCAGTTCTTCCGGCGGCGTGACGCTGATGTAGTCCAGCCCCTCCTCCACCGTCGCGCCCACCTTGCGCAGTTCCGTCGCCATCGCCGCCAGGCGGTCCGTTTCCTTCACGCGCCAGCTGGCGATATTGCGCAGCGTGCTCGTACCGCCGGCGTACAGCGCGGCCACGGCGATCGTCATGGCGGCATCCGGGATGTGGTTGAAGTCGGCGTCGATGGCCTTCAGCACGCCATTCGACGTCGCCTCGATCCAGTTGTCGCCACGGGTGATGGTGGCGCCCATGCGCTCGAGCGCGTCGGCGAAGCGCACGTCGCCCTGGATCGAGTCCTTGCCCACGCCTTCCACGCGCACGGGGCCGCCGGCGATGGCGCCCGCGGCCAGGAAGTAGGAGGCGGACGAGGCGTCGCCCTCGACGTGGATGCTGCCCGGCGTCCGGTACTGCTGGCCCGGCTGCACGGTGAACGAGGACCAGCCGTCCTGGTCGACCGTCACGCCGAAGCGGCGCATGAGGTTCAGCGTGATCTCGATGTACGGCTTGGAGATCAGTTCGCCGACCACGTCGATGGTGATCGCGTGGTCCTTCGCCATCAGCGGCGCCGCCATCAGCAGGGCCGTCAGGAACTGGCTCGACACGTTGCCGCGCACGGCCATGCGGTTGGCGACGATGTGGCCGCGGCGGATGCGCAGCGGCGGATAGCCGGGGTTGCCCGTGTACTCGATCTGGGCGCCGACCTCGTTCAGCGCGTCGACCAAGTCGCCGATCGGGCGCTCGTGCATGCGCTCCACGCCGTGCAGCGTGTAGTCGCCGCCGATCACGGCCAGCGCCGCCGTCAGCGGACGGATCGCGGTCCCGGCATTGCCCATGAAGAGGTCGGCCTCGTGCACGGGCAGCTTGCCGCCGGCGCCGTGCACGACGTGGGTGCGCTCGTCCAGCTGCTCCCAGCGGATGCCGAGCGCGTGCAGCGCCTGCAGCATGACGAGGGTATCGTCCGAGGCCAGCAGGTCGTGGATCGTGGTCGTGCCTTCGGCCAGCGCCGCCAGCAGCAGCGTGCGGTTGGAGATGCTCTTCGAACCCGGCAGGCGCACCGTGCCGGCCACGCGCATGACGGGTTCCAGGTCGATGTGCTGCGGGTAGTGTTTTGCTTGTGTCATTTGGCGACTCATTGTCCTGATTCTTGTGCGGCGGCCGGCGGCTGCTCCGCGGCTTCGATCGCTTCGATCCACGCGCAACGGGCACGCTGGGCATTGGCGTACACCGCTTCCAGCGCCGGGCCGTCGGCCGCGGCGAGATGGGTGCGCAGATTGCTTAGTTGGGCCACGTAGGCATCGAGTTCCCCCAGCAGCGCATCGCGGTTGGCGAGGCTGATGTCGCGCCACATCTCGGGCGATGAGCCGGCGATGCGGGTGAAGTCGCGAAAGCCGCTGGCCGCGTACTGGAACAGCAGCTCGGCGTGGGGCTTGTTCGCGATGTCATCCACCAGCGCATAGGCGAGCAGGTGCGGCAGGTGGCTGACGGCGGCGAACACGCGGTCGTGCTCCTTGGCCGACAGCATGTGGATGATCGCCCCGCAGCGGCGCCAGGCCTCGGCCACGCGCGCCACGACGGCCCCGTCATTCTCGGGCAGCGCGCTCAAGACCACCTTCTTGCCGCGGTAGAGGTCGGGGATGGCGGCGTCCGGCCCGTTCGACTCGCGCCCGGCGATCGGGTGGCCCGGCACGAACTGGCCGATGCGTTCGCCCAGCACGGCGCGCGCGGCCGCGACCACGTCCGACTTGGTGCTGCCGGCGTCGGTGACGATGGTGTGGGCATCGAGATGCGGCAGCAGGGATGCCAGGATGGCCGCCGTCTGCGCCACGGGCGCCGCCACCAGCACCAGGTCGGCGCCGGCCAGCGCGGCGCCGGGATCGGTCGCGGCCTCGTCGACGATGCCGAGCTCCAGGGCACGGGCCAGCGCCTGCGGCGAGCGCTCCAGGCCGACGACGGTGCGCACGGCGCCGGCCGCCTTCAGGCCCAGCGCGAACGACCCGCCGATCAGGCCGGCGCCGACGATGACGACTTTATCGAACATTCAGGCCAGCGCCTTCTTCAGTGCCGCAATCAGCGCCGCGTTCTCTTCCGGCAAGCCGATCGAGATGCGCAGCCATTGCGGCAGGCCGTAGGCGCCGACCGGACGCACGATGACGCCCTGCTTGAGCAGCGCCACGTTGACGCGGCTGCCGGCCCCATCGTCGTCGCCCACCTTCACAAGCACGAAGTTGCCGTAGGACGGCACGTACTCCAGCTTGAGCTCTTCGAACGCGGCGACCAGCTGCGCGTAGCCGACGCGGTTGTTCTCGAAACCCTTTTGCAGGAAGGCCTTGTCGTTCAGCGCGGCGATGGCGGCCGCCTGGGCCAGCGAGTTGACGTTGAACGGCTGGCGCACGCGGTTCATCAGGTCCGTCACGCCCGGCTGCGCGATGGCGAAGCCCACGCGCAGGCCGGCCAGGCCGTAGGCCTTGGAGAAGGTGCGCGAGACGATCAGGTTCGGGTACTTGCGCACCCACTGGGTCGACTCGAACTGGTCCTTCGCTTCCAGGTATTCGTTGTAGGCCTCGTCCAGCACGACGACGACATGGGCCGGCACCTTGTCCAGGAAGGCCTGGATCTCGGCGGCGGGAATGAAGGTGCCGGTCGGGTTGTTGGGGTTGGCGACGTAGACGAGGCGCGTATCCGGCGCGATGGCGGCCAGCATGGCGTCCAGGTCGTGGCCGAAGCCTTTCGCCGGGGCGGCGATGCCGCGCGCGCCGACGCCCTGCGCGGCCAGCGCGTAGATGGCGAACGCGTATTGCGAGAACACGACCGATTCGCCCGTGCGCACGAAGGCGTGCGCGGCGATCTCGAGGATGTCGTTGGAGCCGTTGCCGAGCGTGATCCACTCGGCCGGCACGTCGTAGCGCTTGGCCAGCGCGGCCTTCAGCTCGAAGCCGTTGGCGTCCGGATAGCGGCCGAGCTCCGCGGCCGCCGCGATCATCGCGGCCTTGGCCGATTCCGGCATGCCGAACGGATTCTCGTTGGACGCCAGCTTGACGATGCTGGCTTCCTCGAGCCCGTATTCGCGGGCGGTTTCGGAAATGGGCTTGCCTGCCTGGTAGGGGGCGATGGCACGGATGTAGTCTGGACCGAATTGCGACATGGGATGCTCTCTAGCGTTTTCTGAAAATGGTTCGTGAAGCTTACAGGCCGACCGGATAGGAGCCGAGCACTTTGAAGAAGGCGGCATTCGCTTTCAGCTCGCCCAGCGCGAGGCCGACCGGTGCATCGTCGAGGTGGCCTTCGATGTCGACGTAGAAGTAGTACTCCCACGTACCGACGCGGGCCGGGCGCGATTCGAAGCGCGTCATCGACACGCCGTGCCTGGCCAGCGGCGCCAGCAGGTTGTACACGGCGCCCGCCTTGTTCGGCACGGCCAGCACGATCGAGGTGCGGTCCTGGCCCGAGCGGCCCGTGGCCTGGCGCCCGATCACGACGAAGCGGGTGCGGTTGTGCGGGTCGTCCTGGATGTGGGCCTGGACGACGCCCAGCTTGTACTGCTCGCCCGCCATCTCGCTGGCGATCGCGGCGACGGTCGGGTCCTGGCTCGCGAGCACGGCCGCTTCCGCGTTCGACGCCACGGCGCGGCGCTCGAGGTGCGGATAATGCTGGTTCAACCACACCTGGCACTGGGCCAGCGCCTGCGAATGGGCGCACACGACGGTCACGCCATCCATGCTGCCCGTGCTGGTCATGAGGCTGTGGTGCACGGGGATCGACACTTCGCCGCTGATGATGCTCGTGGTGGCCAGCATCAGGTCGAGCGTGCGGTTGATCGCGCCTTCCGAGGAATTCTCGACGGGCACGACGCCGTAGTCGGCGGTGCCGGCCTCGGTGGCGCGGAACACCTCGTCGATCGAGATGCAGGGCAAGCCTTCGACGGCGCTGCCGAACTGCTGGAACACGGCCTGCTCGCTGAAGGTGCCGGTGGGGCCGAGGTAGGCGACGGTGACGCGCTTTTCCAGCGCGCGGCAGGACGACATGATCTCGCGGAAGATGGTCTGCACGTCGCGGTCGTGCAGCGGGCCGGGATTGCGCTCGGCGACGCCGCGCAGCACCTGCGCTTCGCGTTCGGGACGGAACACGGGTGCCTTCGTCTCGGCCTTGACGTGGCCGACTTCCTGGGCGACCTTGCCGCGCTGGGACAGGAGATCGAGGATTTGCGCGTCGATCGCATCGATCCGGTCGCGCAGGGGTTTCAGTTTGTCTGTCATGGTATGTATTGATGCATGCATGGTGGGCACGTAGTGCCCACCCTACTGGCGTTGACCTATTGCGTAGGGTGGGCACTACGTGCCCACCGCACCGTTGATATCAACGGCCCGCGAATTCGTTCAAATAATCGACCAGGGCTTGCACGCCCTCGATCGGCATCGCGTTGTAGATCGATGCCCGCATACCGCCGACGGACTTGTGGCCCTTCAGTTGCAGCAGCCCGCGCGCCTTGGCGCCGGCCAGGAATTGGTCGTTCAGGGATTCGTCGCGCAGGTAGAACGGTACGTTCATGCGCGACCGGTTGGCCGGCGCCACGCGGTTCTCGTAGAAATCGTCGGCATCCAGCGCCGCGTACAGCAGGCGCGCCTTCTCGATATTGCGGCGCTCCATCTCGGCCACGCCGCCCATTTTCTTCAGGTGCGCGAACACGAGGCCGGCGATGTAGATCGCATAGGTCGGCGGCGTGTTGAGCATGGAGTCGGCGTCGGCCACGGCACGCCAGTTGAACACGCCGGGGCAGATGGGCAGCGCGCTGTCGAGCAGGTCGTCGCGCACGATCGCCAGCGTCAGGCCCGCCGGGCCGATGTTCTTCTGGGCGCCGGCGAAGATCACGCCGTACTTCGCCACGTCGACGGCGCGCGACAGGATGTGGGAGGACATGTCGGCTACGAGGGGCACGTCGCCTTGTGCGGTCGGCACGAAGTCGAACTCGACGCCGTCGATGGTCTCGTTGGTGCACACGTGCAGGTAGGCGGCGTCGGGCGTCAACTGCCATTCGTCCTGCGCCGGCACGGCCGTGAAGCCGTTCGCCTCGCCCGACGCGGCGACGTTGACGTTGGCGTAGCGCCGCGCTTCCTGGATCGACTTGCCCGACCACGAGCCCGTGTGGACGACGTCGATCGTCGCGGGCTGGGGCTTGCGGCCCAGCAAGTTCAGGGGCACGAGGGAATTCTGGCCCAGTCCCCCGCCCTGCAGGAACAGCACCTTGTAGTTGGACGGGATGGCGAGGAGTTCGCGCAGGTCCGCTTCGGCCTGGCGGTGGATGGCGATGAATTCGGGGCCGCGGTGGCTCATCTCCATCACGGACATGCCGCTGCCGTGCCAGTCGAGCATCTCGTCGGCGGCCTGCCGCAGCACTTCCTTGGGCAGGACGGCGGGGCCGGCGGAAAAATTGAATACCTGGTTCGTCAAAGCTGCTTCCTTACTTGCCGGTGACGTCTTGCATGCTCTCGGCCATGAATTTCTCCATGCGCGGCGCCATCACGCGGTTGCCGATCTCCATGCTGCGGCCCATCAGCTGGGGCATCTTGGCCAGCATCTTCTGGCCCAGCGGCGACGCGTAGAAGGCGGTCAGCTGGCGGATCTCGTCGAGCGTATAGGTCTCCGCGTACACGGGCACCATCTCGTTCACCATGTCGTCGATCAGGGTCGGATCGGCGAAGACGGCGTGCAGGCGCGCCTGCATCTTCGGCGCGTCCTGCTGGAACTTCTTGAGCGCCTCGGCCTTCTGCTTCTCGTCCAGCTTGGGATTGTTCTTGACGGCGGCGGCGACCGATTGCGCCATCTGCGCCGGCATGCGCTGCTCGACCTGCTGGAAGGCGGTGGCCATCGTCTCGCGCACGCGCATCGTCTCCAGCATCTTCTTGGTCGCCTCGACCACTTGCGGATCGGCGGACGGCAGCGGCGCGCCGGTCTGCGCGAACGCGGGAGCGCAGGTCACGAGGATGGCGGAAGCGATGGCGACGATGGCGTTTTTCACGGATGTCCTTGGAGGTGGCGGTGCGGGGAACTCCGATTTTCGCACGAAACTTGCAAAAAATCCTCTTCCTGGTGCGTTTTTCGGCGGCCACCCTCCATGCGGACCGAATAAACGCATCTGCCGAAAACGAAAAAAGCCGCAGGCGCTGGCGCGCTCCGCGGCTTTGGGGAGGAAGATGACGGCGCTTATTCCGGCGCCGGCTCCAGCTCGGTTTCCTCGAGGTCGGTCTCGACCACGCGCTGCAGGCCGGACAGCTTGGTGCCGTCCTCGACCGCGATCAGCGTCACGCCCTGGGTGGCGCGGCCCATCTCGCGGATCTCGGCCACGCGGGTGCGGATCAGCACGCCGCCGGTCGTGATCAGCATGATCTCGTCGGCTTCCTCGACCAGCGTGGCGGCGACGACCTTGCCGTTGCGCTCCGTCGTCTGGATCGCGATCATGCCCTTGGTGCCGCGGCCGTGGCGGGTGTACTCGGCGATCGGGGTGCGCTTGCCGAAGCCGTTCTCGGTGGCGGTGAGCACCGACTGGTGCTCGTTCTCGGCCACCAGCAGCGCGATCACGTTCTGGCCTTCGTCCAGGTTCATGCCGCGCACGCCGCGCGCAGTACGGCCCATCGGGCGCACGTCGTTCTCGTCAAAGCGCACGGCCTTGCCGGCGTCCGAGAACAGCATCACGTCGTGCTTGCCGTCGGTGAGCGCGGCGCCGATCAGGAAGTCGCCCTCGTCCAGGTCGACGGCGATGATGCCGGCCTTGCGCGGGTTGCTGAAGTCCTTCAGCGGCGTCTTCTTGACGGTGCCCAGGCTCGTCGACATGAACACGTAGTGGTCTTCCGGGAAGCTCGAGTTCTCGCCCGACAGCGGCAGGATCACGGTGATCTTCTCGCCGTCCTGCAGCGGGAACATGTTCACGATCGGCTTGCCGCGCGAGTTGCGCGAACCCTGCGGCACTTCCCACACCTTCAGCCAGTACATGCGGCCGCGGTTGCTGAAGCACAGCATGTAGTCGTGCGTGTTGGCGATGAACAGCTGGTCGATCCAGTCCTCGTCCTTGGTCGCCATGGCCTGCTTGCCGCGGCCGCCGCGCTTCTGGGCGCGGTACTCGGAGATCGGCTGCGACTTCATGTAGCCCGTGTGCGACAGCGTGACCACCATGTCCTGCGGCGTGATCAGGTCTTCCGTATCGAGGTCGGACGCGTTGTGCTCGATGGCCGAGCGGCGCGTGTCCTTGCCGTTCTCGGTGTAGTCGGCACGGATCTGGCCCATCTCGTCCGTGATGATGCTGGTGACGCGTTCCGGGCGGGCCAGGATGTCGAGCAAGTCGGCGATGTGGGCCATCACTTCCTTGTACTCGTTGACGATCTTGTCCTGCTCCAGGCCGGTCAGGCGCTGCAGGCGCATCTGCAGGATTTCCTGGGCCTGCTCGTCGGACAGCTTGTACAGGCCGTCGGCCTGCATGCCGTAGTGCTTCGGCAAGTGCTCCGGACGGAAGGCCTCGATGCCGCCGGAGGCGCCCATCTCGGTACGGGTCAGCATCTCGCGCACCAGGGACGAATCCCAGGCGCGCTGCATCAGTTCCGTCTTGGCGACCGGCGGGGTCGGCGCGGCCTTGATGATGGCGATGAAGTCGTCGATGTTCGCCAGCGCGACGGCCAGGCCTTCCAGCATGTGGCCGCGTTCGCGCGCCTTGCGCAGTTCGAACACGGTGCGGCGCGTGACCACTTCGCGGCGGTGCGACAGGAACGCTTCCAGCATCTGCTTCAGGTTCAGCAGCTTGGGCTGGCCGTTCACGAGCGCGACCATGTTCATGCCGAAGGTGTCCTGCAGCTGGGTCTGCTTGTACAGGTTGTTCAGCACCACTTCCGGCACTTCGCCGCGCTTCAGTTCGATGACGACGCGCATGCCCGATTTATCGGACTCGTCGCGGATATCGGAAATGCCTTCGAGCTTCTTGTCGCGCACGTTCTCGGCGATGCGCTCGAGCAGCGACTTCTTGTTGACCTGGTACGGCAGCTCGTCGACGATGATCGCGATGCGGCCGCCGTCCTTGCCGTACTCCTCGAAGTGGGTCTTGGCGCGCATCACCACGCGGCCGCGGCCCGTGCGATAACCGTCGCGCACGCCCGAGACGCCATAGATGATGCCGGCGGTCGGGAAGTCCGGGGCCGGGATCAGCTCGATCAGTTCGTCGATGGTGCAGTCCGGGTTCGCGAGCACGTGCAGCGCGCCGGCGATGACTTCGGACAGGTTGTGCGGCGGGATGTTGGTGGCCATGCCGACCGCGATGCCGGACGAGCCGTTAATCAGCAGGTTCGGGATCTTGGTCGGCAGGACCGTCGGCTCCTTTTCCTTGCCGTCGTAGTTCGGCTGGAAGTCGACGGTGTCCTTGTCGATGTCGGCCAGCAGTTCATTCGAGATCTTGTCCAGGCGGCACTCGGTGTAACGCATCGCGGCGGCGGAGTCGCCGTCGATCGAACCGAAGTTGCCCTGCCCGTCGACCAGGGTGTAGCGCAGCGAAAAGTCCTGGGCCATGCGCACCAGGGTGTCATAGATCGACGCGTCGCCGTGCGGGTGGTACTTACCCATCGTGTCGCCGACCACGCGGGCGCACTTCAGGTAAGGCCGGTTCCACACGTTGTTCATCTCGTGCATGGCGTAGAGCACGCGGCGGTGCACGGGCTTCAGGCCGTCGCGCACATCCGGCAGAGCACGGCCCACGATCACGCTCATCGCGTAATCGAGGTAGCTCTTGCGCATCTCTTCTTCCAGGGAAATTGGAACTGTTTCTTTTGCGAATTGATCCATTGGCGGGTCGACTGCTTTCAGGCTGTGATTGTGGATTTCAAGCCCATGATTTTACCACGCGCGCTATACCAGCAGCACATTTTCCAGGCAAGCCCCGCCCGATACCGAAAGCGCACAATTAACGGTTTGACACATGCTTGTCATAAACCTTCGTCAAGCTTGCACGCTGTTCACAACACGTTGTTGCGCAGAAACAACGAGGCCAAACGCGTGCACCGTAATTAAGCAGGCGTTGGTCGTACGGATGGTGTGTGTGTGGCAAAATGGCCGAGAAGTTAATTGCTTGTTTCACAATGCGAAACAAACCGGCCCGGGCAGATGTTAATATTCTGCTCACACAATGCGCTCGCGTAATGGCGTCGACATGATCGACAACTACTGACGTGCGGTTTCGCATCGCGAAGATTTTACCGAAAGGAAGAAAAAATATGAATAAATTGGCAACCCTCGTGTTCGCAGCCACGGCAGCGATGGCCGGCAGCGTCTACGCGCAGAGCGCACCGCCGTACGCGCCTCTGTCGACCGACATCCAGGCCAACAAGCCGTACAGCGCCTACGTGCAGGACGCCCGCGGCGTGATCGTCCGCACTCCTTTCGGTCTGTGCGTGCGCACCGGCTACTGGACCCCGGCCGACGCGGTCCCGGGCTGCGACGCGCCGCTGTGCGTCGAGCCGGAACGCCTGGAAAACGGCAAGTGCGTCGCCCCGCCGCCGCCGGCAGCACCGGCTCCGGAAGCCCCGGCTCCGGTCACCGCACCGGCTCCGGTCCCGACCTCGGAAAAAGTGAGCTACTCGGCTGACGCCTTCTTCGACTTCGACAAGGCCGTCCTGAAGCCGGCCGGCCAGGCGTCGCTGGACGACCTGGTCTCGAAGCTGAAAGACATCAACCTGGAAGTGATCATCGCCGTCGGCCACACCGACTCGGTGGGCACCGATGCCTACAACCAGAAGCTGTCGGTGCGCCGCGCCGAAGCCGTCAAGGCCTACCTGCAGGGCAAGGGCGTGGAATCGAGCCGCATCTACACCGAAGGCAAGGGTGAAAGCCAGCCGGTCGCGGACAACAAGACCGCCGAAGGCCGCGCCAAGAACCGCCGCGTGGAAATCGAAGTCGTCGGTACCCGCAGCACCCAGAAGTAATCCCGGCCTCGCCGAACGAAACCCCGCTGCGGCGGGGTTTTTTTATTGCCCGACTACGTCACCCCTGCGCAGGCAGGGGTCCAAGTTTGCGAACATGCTCGCGACATTGGGCCCCTGCCTGCGCAGGGGCGACGGTGGGCCTCGGTTCTTCTCACAAATTCCCGCGTTCGCTCCACAGCAATTCCGCTATTATTTGACCTATGACTACGACTACCAACGCCGATCCTTTAGAGATCCAGAAATTCAGCGAGCTGGCCCACCGCTGGTGGGACCCGACGTCCGAGTTCCGTCCGCTGCACGACATCAACCCCCTGCGCCTGGAATGGATCAACGCGCGCGCGCCGCTGGCCGGCAAGAACGTGATCGACATCGGTTGCGGCGGCGGCATCCTGGCCGAATCGATGGCGCGCAAGGGCGCCAAGGTCACGGGCATCGACCTGTCGAAGAAGGCGCTGAAAGTGGCCGACCTGCATAGCCTGGAATCGGGCGTCGAGGTGCGCTACAAACTGATCGCCGCCGAGGACATGGCGGCCGAGGAAGCGGGCCAGTACGACGTCGTCACCTGCATGGAGATGCTGGAACACGTGCCGGATCCCGCCGCGATCGTGCGCGCCGCCGCCACGCTGGCCAAGCCGGGCGGCAAGGTGTTCTTCTCGACGCTGAACCGCAATCCGAAGTCCTACCTGTTCGCCGTTATCGGCGCCGAATACGTGCTGCGCATGCTGCCGCGCGGGACCCACGACTACGCCAAGTTCATCACGCCGGCCGAATTGTCCGGCTTCGTGCGCGATGCGGGCTTGCTGGTGGACGGCTTGAAGGGCCTGACCTACAATCCGCTGACCAAGATCTACTCGCTCAACCAGGACACCAGCGTGAACTACATGGTGGCCTGCTCCAAGCCGCTCTGACCTCGTTTCTTCATGACCTTTCCTGCCCGCTTTCCGGCGCCACGCGCCGTCCTGTTCGACCTGGACGGCACGCTGGCCGACACCGCGCCCGACCTCGCGGCCGCCGTCAACTGGCTGCGCACCGAGCGCGGCCTGGACCCGACGCCCTACGAGATCCTGCGCCCGACGGCATCCGCCGGCGCGCGCGGCATGATCGGCGCCGCCTTCGGCCTGGCGCCGGGCGACGAGGGCTACGAAGAACTGCGCCTCGCGTGGTTCGACCGCTACCAGTCGGCGATGGCCGTGCACAGCACGCTGTTCGACGGCATCGGCGAACTGCTGGACGGCATCGCCGCCGCCGGCATGGCCTGGGGTATCGTCACCAACAAGCCGGAACGCTTCACCAATCCCCTGGTGCCGCAGATCGGCCTGGCGCACGCCGGCTGCATCGTGTCCGGCGACACCACGCCACATCCGAAGCCCCACCCCGCCCCGCTGCTGGAGGGAGCACGCCGCCTGAATCTGGAGCCGTCGCAGTGCTGGTACGTGGGCGACGACCTGCGCGATATCGAAGCGGGCCGCGCGGCCGGCATGGTGACGGTGGCCTGCAACTGGGGCTATTGCGGTTCCATCGATCCGGCGACTTGGGGCGCCGACTACCAGCTCGACACGCCGCAGCACTTGCTGGCGACGCTGCGCGAGGTGGCGCAGGCGGTGCGGGTGGCGTAAGCGGCGGCTCGAGCCCGTCATTCTCTCCCTGAGCCGATTGCAGATGCGCGCCCCACCGTGGGCGCGTTTTTCGTTATCTGTCGCTCCCCTTGTCGATTAGTTGCATATTTTTGGCTTGGGTGCGTGCGAACGAGCTGTACCGCACGCCGTCGTATGCACCGGTCTTCGAACCAGCTTACACATCTTTACGATTGATACAGCCCATCGTCTAGCTCTTCAAAGTGGTCACCGTTAATCTGGCTGCACACGACAACACACCGCAACTGGAGCAGAACATGGAAGCGATCAAGACCACCGCCCGTATCCACCCGCTGATGGCAGCCGCCGCCGTCTCCGTCATCGTCGTCAGCCTGGCCGGCACCGCGGCGATCACCGGCCTGCTGCCGAATTCGCGCGGCGCCAACGAGACCCCGGTCGCCGCCGCACAGCTGGCCCCTGCCCTGCCGCTCGCCGCCGCCGGCGTCGCACCGCAGGCCGTGCAGCCTGCGGGCTATGTCCAGCCGGCAGCTTATGCCCAGCCGGCGGGCTATGCCCAACCGGTGGTGGCAAACGTCCAGCCGGCCCCGGCTCCGGTGATCATCAAGGAAACCGTGATCAAGGAAGTGCCGGTCAAGACCGCGCCGAAGCCGCGCCCCGCTTACCACCAGCCGACCTACGTGCGGAACGACGCACCGGTCTACGCCGAACCCCGCCCCGCCGCCCAGCCGAACTACGTGGCGATCGGCACCGGCGCCGTGGTCGGCGGCCTGCTGGGCAACCAGGTCGGCAGCGGCAACGGCCGCAAGCTGGCGACGATCGCCGGCGTCATCGGCGGCGGCATGCTGGGCAACCAGATCGCCAACCAGAACCGCTGAACGGCGCGCATCCGGCCCTGGGCGTTCGCAATCATCACGATTGGTTACATCTCGAACGCCCGCAGGACTGGACTTGCGCCCGCTATGGAGTACAATGGAGTTTCCTCAGCTGGGGGCGACCTGGTTTCGACGTGGGTTGCAAAGCAGCGCAGGGCATACCGAGGACTGGTTACCTCGTAAATACATCCAGAAATCAATAACTGCAAACGATAACTCGTACGCACTCGCAGCTTAATCGCTGCTAGCTCTACACTACCTCGCCTCTGGGGTGGGCCGCAAGGCAAGTAGAGTCATTTACAGAGGCTAGGAATCGACTGGGTTACCGTGTTGATTCCGAAACTTAAGGTAACTCGCTTGTACACAGGGTGCACATCCCCGTTGTACCGGTTAAATTAAATGATAGTGCTAAGTATGTAGAACTGTCTGTAGAGTGCTTGCGGACGAGGGTTCAATTCCCTCCGCCTCCACCAAAATTCGATCCAACGTGGTTTATCCACGTCCAAGAACCCGCCTCCTGGCGGGTTTTTTACTATGGGGAGTCGTATATCTTGGGCTAACATAGTCCAACGACATCCGAACCTATGTGGGGGTATGTCCTGGGGTAGATCGCGTACCCCGGAAACTGCTACCCCCAAGATACCCCGCTCATGCCCCTGACTGACACGACCATACGCACCGCCAAGCCTGGCGCCAAGCCAACCAAGCTATTCGACGAGCGCGGGCTCTTCCTCCTCGTTACGCCGGCCGGCGGTAAATGGTGGCGCTTCAAGTACCGTTTCGAGGGTAAGGAAAAGCTGCTGTCGCTCGGCACCTACCCCGATGTCAGCCTCAAGGACGCGCGCGAGCGGCGCGATGACGCGCGCAAGCAGCTGGTCGACGGCATTGACCCGAGCCACAGCCGCAAGGCCCAGAAGGCGATGCGCCAGGTGCAGGCCGCAAACAGTTTCGAGCTAACTGCCCGCGAGTGGTACGAGAAGCACTCACCCAACTGGGTCGAGGCGCATGGTAGCCGGATCATTCGCCGGCTCGAGCGCGACATCTTCCCCGACCTGGGCGCCAGGCCCATTGCCGACATCACGGCGCCCGAATTGCTGCTCGTCATCCGTAAAATCGAAGCGCGGGGTGCACTTGAGACGGCCCACCGTGCCCTCGGCAACTGCGGCCAGGTGTTCCGCTATGCCGTGGCGACCGGCCGCGCCATACGCGACCCATCGGGCGACCTGCGCGGCGCCCTGCCCCCGGTCAAGGGCGAACACTTCGCCGCGGTGACGGATCCGGACCAGGCCGCGCAGATCCTGCGCGCGATCGCGGAGTACAAGGGATCGGCCGTCGTGTCCTGTGCCCTGCGCCTCGCGCCGCTTGTCTTCGTGCGACCTGGTGAGCTTCGCGGTGCCGAGTGGGCCGAGATTGATCTGGTCGCGGCCGAGTGGCGCATCCCTGGCGCGCGCATGAAGCTGGGTCTCGACCACATCGTCCCCCTGTCGGCGCAGGCCGTGGCGGTCCTGCAGGAGATTCACGGCCTGACCGGCGGCGGCCGCTACGTGTTCCCCAGCGCGCGTACCGCGGCGCGGCCGATGAGCGACAACGCCGTCCTGGCGGCGCTGCGGCGCATGGGCATCGCCAAGGACGAGATGAGCGGCCACGGTTTCCGGGCGATGGCGCGCACGATCCTGGACGAAGTCCTGGGCGTTCGTCCGGACCTGATCGAGCATCAGCTGGCACACGCCGTGCGCGATGCGAACGGCCGGGCCTACAACCGTACAGCACACCTGCCGGCGCGCCGAGAAATGATGCAGGAATGGGCTAACTATCTCGACAAGATTCGAAACCTTTAAACCCGTCCTTTATTTACCATTCGAAGAAAATAATGTATGAGCGAAAACATCGAACACGCCAAACCGAATTTTAAAGACGCAATAATCCATTTTGAGAAAAGCAACTCTTGCATCGAACCAATGCCAGTTAGCTATACGAGCTTTACACCATTAGGCGGAAAGACCGACGCATTGGGGCAAGGGTATCTATACGAACTTACTGAAATATACGGCGATCAAGTTCCATTACTCCTGTCTGAATGTAGGCGAGTAATTGGAATTACAATGATGGCGTGGGTTGGACTACCCAATGATCTTTCGATGGCTTGGCGAGCGGTTGTGGCGGTACTGGACGGATCGATCGAATCTAGCTTCTTTAAGCCATCAATGGAACAGGATGAAGTAGTTGATTTCTTAGACTTCATGGTTCTTTTCTACCTGATCTCAGCATCTGTCGCTACCGCAACAGGACAGACGAAAGCTGCCATTGAATTTCTTTTTGAATCGTCAGAATCTCATAGACTAAGCGATCTGATAAAGGGCGACGTATCGCATAAAGATTTTCTGTCGGAGATGGCTGTGCGTGCGGCAAAGAAAAGACATGCTCAGGACCCTAAGCAGGCTGAAAGGCGTTTTGTGTTTGAATGCTGGTGCAACTGGCGTCAAAAGCCAGAGGTATATAAAAGCAAAGCGGCGTTTGCTCGCGACATGTTGAGCAAATGTGAGAACCTAGAAAGCCAGAAAGTAATCGAGGATTGGTGCCGTCTATGGGAAAAAGAAAATAAATAATAATTAGTCTGCTAGTAGAGTGAGCACCGTGCAGAATCCTGCTCACTCTACTAGCACTCAGGTTTTCTAGAAGGAACACTGAATTCAAGATTGCTCCATCGGTCCACTTTGGACGTATTCACACAGGAGCGGTCTAAATGCATCAACTCCCAGAAACGGGCTTTCTGCGCCTGCCGCAGATCATCGGGGATTCTAAAGCCGTCCCACCCATCCCAGCCATCATCCCCGTCCGCAAGTCCACCTGGTGGGCCGGCGTTCGGTCGGGCCGCTTTCCGGCAGCCGTCAAACTTGGGCCGCGCACGACGGCCTGGCGAGTCGAGGACATCCGCGCATACGTGGCCCAGCAAGGGACGGCTCATGTCGTTTGAGGCAACGAATCGCTTCCCCGAAGGGAGCAGAAAAACCCCGAAGGGAGCGAAGGGAGCGCATTTTTTTCTCTACGCTCTTCCACCCTCTTCGCGCTCCCTTCACCAGCCTGACGAGCAGAATTTGCAGCCGAATGCACGCAATCGCTTGACGGCGCGCGCCGCCTGGCCCGATACTGGCCACGTTCCCGAGAAAAAGGGAACCAGGCTTGGCCGCCTGAATACACTGAGGCGCACGGACCGCGCAATGCGGTTTTTTTTCGTGCGTATGCCTCTGTTCGTCTCCTATGGGCGGCGGTGGCAGGGACGCCTTCGGGCGTGCTGGTTTCCTTTGGTGTACCAGTCGGCCAACCCTGTTACTCGCCGCTCACCCCACTTGGCCGTGGGGCGCGGTGTGATCTCACACACCAACGGAGGCACTATGCCTGGCTTCAACTCGCCCGTACTTTCCCCATCCGCATTCACCCGCCGCATCGACGGCATCGACGTTTCGCAGCTGCTGCGCGACATCGGCGAGGCCACCGCGCGCACTGGCTCAATCGAGCTGTTCCGCCTGTGCCTTAACGCTCAGCAAGTGCTGACCGCAACCGCATCTATCCACACGAAGAACGAAGCCGCGCTGCTGGCCGCGTACCGTGCAATGGACGACCGTGCGCGCGCTGACATGCTGCCGGTAATGCAATCTGTTGCCGAACAGGCCCCGCGCCACCGCCCGCCGCTGACGCTTGTGCAGCACAGCCAACGTGGGGAGGCCGTATGAGCCGCACCCCGAAGAAAGCCCCGTTCGATCGCGTGGCCGGCGCCCATAAGCCTTTCACCTGGATCCACCAGGACGTTGAAAAATCTCCGCTCATCGACTTTGTCGACATGACTGTCGATATTTCTACGGGCCTCGAAACCTGTCTCGGCCTTGTTCATGCGAGCGAATTGGAGCACCTGGCCAACGATAGTTGCGCCGAGGGCGAAGAATCGCCTCCTACGCTTGGCATGATCGAACGCCACAACCTTCTCAGGTTCGCCATTGCAACGAGCAAGATGTTGCGCCTTCACTCTAGCGAGATGGTCGACTGGATCAACGAATTCAAAAGGGTAAAACGTAGCGGAGGAAATCAGTCATGAACGCGCCACAAAACATCGAAGCGCAGTTTGCCGCTGTCCTGCGCTCTTTTGACCTGAACCCACCCGAAGTGATCGCGGACGGCGTGCGCCGGCGCTTCGACGCCGACGACGACAAGCGCGGCAAGAAATCCGCCTGGTACATCCTGCACGGCGACGGCGTGCCGGCCGGCGCCTTCGGTAATTGGAAAACCGGCCTGTCGGAAAAGTGGTGCGGCAAGTCGGACCAGGCGCTAACGCCGCCCGAGCGCGCCGACTACCTGGCCAAGATCGCCCAGGCGCGCACGGACGCGGAGGCCACGCGCCTGCAGCTGGAGGACGAGGCCGCCGCCGCGTGCGCGCGCATCTTCGCCGGCGCCCTGGACGCCACCGACGACAACCCGTACTGCGTCCGCAAGGGCATCAAGCCGTACGGCCTCAAGGAGTTCAAGGACAAGCGCACGCTGCTGGTGCCGCTGCGCGACGCCCAGGGCGCGATGTGCAGCCTGCAGTTCATCTATGCCGATGGAACGAAGCGCTTCAAGTCCAACGGCCGCGTGCAGGGCGCCTACTACAGCTTCGGCGGCCGCCCGGTCGACACGGTGCTGGTCTGCGAGGGCTTCGCCACTGGCGCCAGCCTGTTTGCCGCTCTCGGCCATCCGGTGGCGGTCGCCTTCAACGCCGGCAACCTGGAGGCGGTGGCGCTGGCGCTGCGCGGCAAGTTCCCTGACGTGCAGATCGTCGTGTGCGCCGACAACGACCGCTTCAACGCCGCCGGCAACGTGGGGGTGGAGCGCGCCACGGCTGCGGCGCGCGCGGTCGGCGGCTGGCTGGCAGTGCCGGAGTTCGACTCCGACGAGGGAAGCCCAACCGACTTCAACGACCTGGCCCAGCGCCAGGGCGGCAACGCGGTGATCGACGCTTTCTGCAGGGCGGTGTGCGTCGCCCCGCCAGCAGCCGAGCTGGCCAGCCCGGCCAAGCCGTCGAGCGAGCGCCCAGCAGCGCCGGCCCCGAGCCGCGTGGTGAAGATCCGCTGCGGCGCCGACATCAAGCCCCAGGCCATCACTTGGCTGTGGCCTGGCTGGCTCCCTGCCGGCAAGCTGACCATCTTGGCCGGCGCGGCCGGCACGGGCAAGACCACGCTCGCGCTGGCGCTGGCCTCCGTCATCACAGCCGGTGGCCGCTGGCCGGACGGCACGGTAAGCAAGGCCAAGGGCAACGTGCTGATCTGGTCAAGCGAGGACGTGGCCGACGACACGCTGGTGCCGCGGCTGATCGCGGCCGGCGCCGACCTGTCGCGCTGCCACTTCATCGAGGGCATCGCGCAGAATGGGGAGAGCGTGCCGTTCGATCCGTCCCAGGACATTATCGAGCTGCACCGCGCGGCCCAGGCCATGGGCGGCGTCAGCCTGCTGCTGATCGACCCCATCGTGTCGGCGGTGGCCGGCGACATGCACAAGGCGAACGATGTCCGGCGCAGCCTGCAGGCGGTGGTCGACTTCGCGGATGCACACGGCTGCGCTGTCATCGGCATCACGCACTTCGCCAAGGGCGGCGCCGGTCGCGAGCCGCAAGACCGCGTGATCGGTTCCCAGGCGTTCGGCGCGCTCGCGCGCATGGTCCTGGTCACCGCGAAGGAAAAGGACAGCACGCGGCGGGTGCTGGCCCGCGCCAAGTCCAACATCGCGCGCGACGACGGCGGCATGGCCTATTCGATCGAACCGACATCGATCGACGGCGGCATCGAAACCACGCGCGCCATGTGGGACGGCGTGATCGAAGGCACGGCGCGGGAAATCCTTGGCGACGTTGAAATTGACGAAACCGAGGACGGGGATTCACGCGTCGAACTCAAGCGCATGCTGGCCGATATCCTGCGAGACGCCGGCGGAGCGATGCCGACGAAGGCGCTGCAGGCCGAAGTAAGGGACGCAGGGCACTCGTGGGACGTTGCCAAGCGCCTGAAAAAAGAGCTGGGTATCGAGTCCGTCAAGATGAGCATGGGCGGGCCGTGGGTCTGGCGACTCCCCCAAAATCCGAAGGCGGCAGACGAAGGGAGCGCGAAGGGTGCCGAAGAGTATAGAGAAAAAAACGCGCTCCCTTCGCTCCCTTCGCTCCCTTCGGCGCCTGTACCGGGGATAAATCCGGTCACTGGAATTGTCACGGAGGAACTATGAGCCTCGATTCGATGCTTGGTGCCGTGCTCGATCGATGCGCGGCCGAAGGCGTCACGGTGGTACTCGTCGGCGGGAAACTAATCATCGCCGGCGAACAAACCGCCCTGGACGAGTGGCGCCCGCTGCTACGTTCGCTAAAGCCGGAATTGATAGAAATGATGACGCGCACCACCGCCGGCACGCAGCGCCGCGCAACGGCTTTTACCGCGCGCGGCGTCGAAGCCGGGGCTGCCTATGCGCTGGCGCGGCGCCTGGACGTGCGTGATGCGCGGCACGATGAGCGGCGGCTGTGCTTGGAGTGCGTCCACTTCCTCGGCACGACAGACGCCTGTCGCTGCGCGCAATGGCGCCAGGCCAGGCTTGGCGGTCCCCAGCTTCCTCGCGAGCTGCCAGTGATCCTGCAGCGCTGCAGGGCGTTTCAGCCGGCAGACCTGGACCGGGCGCCCGCGCCCATCCCCCCGGCCCCACGGCGGACGTACGCTCGGCCGGCCACCTACTTTGAAGGAGCTACACAATGACGGCGATCATCAGCCAATACATGCGCCGCCAGGCCGTTGCCTACGAACTCGGCATCAGCCGTCACACTCTGGCGCGGATGCTCAAGACGGACGCGACGTTTCCCCGGTTCTTCGAGATCACGCCAGGCATCACTGTCATCGCCCGCGCCGACTTCGAACACTGGCTGCGCATGAAGCGCCACGCTGCCCTTACAGCCCAGGGCTGAGCCTCGATACTCCCTGCTGCACCGCGCCGCGACCGGATGCCCGATTGCGGCGCGTGGCGCGCCTGAGCGATCCTTTCGGCACACTAACCACGAAGGATCGAAATGCCCACACTCGCAGAACTCCGCGCCGAAAACGACCGCATCGAAGCCCGCACCAAACAGCTGCTCGAAGATTTCCCCGGCGCCAGTTGGGGACCGAAGCAGCAAACCGAATGGGACACGCTGATGAACCGCGCCGAGCAGCTGAAAGGCGAATTCGCCGCCCAGGACACTGCACTCAAAAACGCGGCGAATTCGTCGCCCTGGAAGAACCAGAGCGGCGGCGACGTGAAGGTGCTGCGCAACAGTGCAGACATCCGGGCCCACTACGCGGCCATGAATAACACGGGCCGGCCAGGCGAAGAAATCCGCATCGATGACTTCCTGCGCGGCGTCGCCGGCATGAAGTCATCGACCGCCGTACAGAATGCGCTGTCCACTGGTACCGACACCGCTGGCGGCTACCTGCTGCCGTCCGTCGTCATGCCCGGCATCCTGGAAGCGCTCGTTCCTGCATCCTCCCTGCTGTCGGCCGGCGCCGGCATCGTGCCGCTGGACGCTGGTGCCAGGAACTTCACCACCGCCGCCATCGACACCATCCCCACCGCGCAATGGCGCTTGGAGTCGGGCCAGATCGCTACCTCCGAAGCAACGTTCCGTGCGGTGGTCGCCGCGCCCAAGAGCCTAGCCTTCATGTTCAAGGTGAGCCGCGAGCTGTTGGCCGACGCGCCAAACATGGCGGCCGCGCTCAATGTGGCGATCGGCCAGGCGTTCGCGAAAGAACTGGATCGCGTCGGGCTGCGTGGGTCCGGCACCGCACCCGAACCGCACGGCATCCTCACCACGTCCGGCATTCAGACCATGGGCAACGGCGCCAACGGTAAAGCTCTGGCCGACTACGCCAACTTCCTGAGCGCCGCCGAAACGATCCTGCAGGCCGATGCGCCGGCGCCGCTGGCGGCGATCATGTCGCCCCGCTCGCTGATCCGCCTGGCCGGCCTGGTCGACGGCAACAAGCAACCGCTGGCACCACCGCGCATGCTCGAGAACTGGAAGATGCTCTCCACCAGCCAGATCCCGAACAACCTGTCCGTGGGCACGTCGAGCGACTGCAGCGAGATCTACGTGGGCGACTTCAGCAAGGTCAACTTCATGATGCGCGAGCAAGTCAGCATCCAGATCGCCCGCGAGCTGTTCGCCGGCACTGGCGAAGTCGGCTTCATCTGCCATGTGCGCGCCGACGTCGCCGTGATGTACCCGAAAGCCATCGCCGTCATCACTGGCGTGCGCTAAGTCGCGTTTCGGTGGCGCGAAAGTGGCGCGCGCCATCGAACGCCGCCCGTAAATCCAGCATGTGCAGATTATCAGTGATCATCGGTTCTGCACCCTTCAAACGATATAAACAGTTGCAAGCAGGGCGTTACTCGGCGAGTGGCCCGCTCATCATCCAAACCCCGAGAGCGTGCGGAGACCTACCTTTCGTCGCGCGGCACGCACCCACCGGCTCACCCATCCCAGCACTGCAGCGGCGCGCACCTGATCGACACGACTGGCACCGCCCCAGGGGGCACCAAATGTCTGTGGCATCGCACAACAGGGACCGCTATGACCCTTCGAATCAACGCTAACCCACAAAACGCCGACCTGGTGTCGCCGGCCTGTTGTGCGCGCACGCGCGCGTAACAAACGAACTCGTGGCGGTCAATATCGGCGATCTGGGGGGGGGATGTCAAAAGCTTGGACGGCCCGCAGATAGGGACCGCACTGGACCTGTTTGTGCACACCCGCGAAATGAAACTTTTTTTTCCAGCAGCAGAGAGTGGCTTCTTCGAGCTGGTGCACCGCGCCCAGGCAGCGCCCTGAGACCATTTCGCGCGCGAGGAAAGCAGGCGAATTCCGTCGAGCTGGTAGCGTAGGCCAGTTCCGGCCCGCCTGGCGCCGCCCGCGTCGACGGACACCCCAGGGGGGGGCGAAAGTCCGGACGGCGCGCCGCAGGACACCACGCTCCCTCCCACGCGCGGAAAAAAATCCCTTTTTCAAATTTTTAATCAGCAAATGGTTTTCAGCAAATGGTCGCAGACACGGCGGCGATGGACACCAGATGCTCAAGCCGGGGGCGACCGTGCGCTGGCCTGGCGGCATGAGCCGCTGTCGCCCTACGCCAAGTAAATCGGGGTAGGTTTGGGGGTAACAAAGCAACTCATCAGAAGCAGACTCAGCAGAATAGCCGCCTCCCAGCCTTTATTCGTTAGCCTCCGCCTCCACCAATATTCAAAAACAAAGCCCCCTTGGCGCAAGCCAAGGGGGCTTTGTTTTTGAATATTGCGTTTTGGGCGGAGGGAATTGAGACCTCGTCCGGCACGGACGAGGGGCGGAGCCGGGGTTTCCCGTCGCACCGCGACGGGCCGGCGGAGCGGCCTTGCGCTTGCAAGCGCAAGGCCTCTTCAATTCGCCACTTCAAGGAAAATTGCGCAGCGATTTTCTGCCTTTGCTTCCGCCCCCTCAAACCGCAGATTGAATCCTTCAACCGGGTCACTTCAAAATATCGCGCCGTGTTCCCCCGTCTTCCCCCGTCGCCGTCTCAAACGATAATCGCTGGCATTTGTGATAATTGAATAGTTTTTTTGCTATTTTGATACCTTATAATTCCAAATAGAAACGGCGCATATGATGCCGTCAACTAGGGGAAAGAAAATGAAAACTGTTATCGCCATCGCAGCCCTGTCGCTGCTTACTGGCTGTGCTTCCATCTCGGGCGAGCGCATGCAACCTATCACCGTCAAGACCGTCCATGACAACGTGGAGATTGCCGGGGTCGGCTGCACGCTCAGCAACGATGCCGGCTCCTGGTTCGTGACCAGTCCGGGCAGCGTCACTGTGCACAAGAGCACCGGCGATCTTGCCGTCGATTGCAAGAAAGAGACGTTCGCAGGCAACCACACGTTGGTGTCCAAGTCGAACGGCGCCGTGTGGGGTAACGTCCTGATCGGCGGCGGTATTGGCTACATCGTAGACCGCAATACCGGAGCAGGTTTCGACTATCCCGCGTCTGCAACCATCATGTTGCGCAAAATAGGCGACACGTCCCCGACGACGCAGCCTCCGACGGTGCAACCGCCCGTCGCAATGGCTGCTGCAAATATCGAACAGTCCACCATAAAACAATAAACACCATGGCCGGCACAAGCCGGCCTCATTTGCCGAAGAGTCCGATGAAGTTGCACCACCTGCTTGCAGTAGCCCTGTTCGTTTCGACCTCTGTCCATGCCCAGCGCGCGCCGGACGCCGCGCCCTACCAATTTCCTACGCCTGCCTCCCGGTCGACGATAGCGCCGAATACGCCCGCGGCACCGGACGAAACCGAGTTGCTGTCGCACCGCCATTACAAGACCAAGGATGGCCGTGAAGTCCACTCACCATCGACGTCAACGCATGGCCAGGTACCGGCCAACGCAAGCGCCAAATGCCGGGACGGTACCTACAGCTTCAGCCAGCACCGTCGCGGGACCTGCTCGCACCATGGCGGCGTGGACACCTGGCTGTAAAGCAGCGATCGCCGACTCACCGATCCCCCTGCCTCACCGACCCCAGCCCCTGCATCGACTTGTTGACCGTCCTCGGCCTCCCGAAATACGTCACGCTCCCCATCCCCTGCCCCTGCACGTCGAGCCGGTTCCTGGCCGTCACGCGGGCATTCCCCACCCCGCGCAGCACGAGGTCGACATCGTTGGCAATCAGGTCCTTCGTATCGACCTCGCCCGCCCCTTCCGCCTGGATCGTGAAGGTCTTCACCTCGCCGCCCACACGCAGCTCGCCAGCGCCGCGGAAATTCACGTCGAGGCGGTCGCCGCGGATCTGGTTCAGCCGGATCTCGCCCGCGCCTTCCGAGCTGAACGCGCGCAGCTGCGGCATCGAGACGACGATGTGCTGGTCGCCGCGCAGCGTTCCGTAGTTCTTGTCGCGCATGCGCACGACCAGTTGGCCATTGACGACCTCGGTCACCACGTCCTTGACGAACTTGTCGCTGCCGCGCACCAGCAGCGACTGGCCCTTGCCGCCCTCCACGATGACGTTGAACGGCCCCTGTACGCTGATCGACGTGAACGGCGGGACACTACGCGGCTGGTCGGCGGCGTGGGCGCTACCGAGGCAGGCAAGGGAGATGGCGAGAGCAAGGGCGATCCTGGACATGGCGTTTCCTGTTCGTTAAGTTGAATTCATTGTAGAGAATGAATTCCTTAACGGACACGGTTTTGTGACAGAACGCAGCAAAAGCGCCCTGGACGGCAATCACAGGCTCTTGGAAACGGCGCAGCGCAGGAGTTCGTTCATTCCCGGCCGGCACATCTTGCGCAGGATGCTGGCCTTGTGCAGGGCCACTCCGGCCGGACGCATATCGAGCCGCAATGCAATGCCGTGCAAGTCCAGGCCGGTCGCTAGCAGCTTCGCGACCTGTGACTCCGTCCCGCTCAGGTCCGCCTGCTCGACATGATCGGCGTGGAAACAGACATGCGCGGCAAGTTCTTCACCCATCGCCTCCCCGATATAGGCCTGCCCCGTCGCCACCGTGGCAATCGCCACGCCCAGCTCCGCCACGCCCGCGCCGTTCGACAGGAAGCCGGACGCGCCGAAGCGCATCGCCTCGGCCGCATAGCCCACATCCGTATCGTAGCCGTGCACCAGCAGCCGGCTCGTAGGCCTCGCATGGCGCAGCTGGTTCAGCGTGCGCAATCCGATGTCCTGCAGCAGCACGAGCGAGACCAGGACGACCTCGTGCGGGATGGCCATGAAGGCACGCAAGAACTGCAGCGTGTCGACGGCCTCGGCGGCGATGGCAACCGACGCCTCGTTCGCCAGCACGGACCGGAACCCGAGCCGCAACACGCAGTTCGGCTCCGCGAGCAGCACGCCAACCATTCGCCCTCCTGGTCTGGTGGATGGATCGATCCATCATATCCGGACCAGCTTTGCAATTACTTGAAGGACGCTTGATTCTGCTCAACCAATGCGTTGAGCAAACTACTTGTGTTTGGGTATAAAGGGTCAGGACGTCGGCCCCGGATCCGTCCCTTCCGCCACCAGCAATTCCTTCAGCATGGAATCGTTGAACGCCGCCAGGTCGTCCGGTGTGCGGCTGGTAACGAGCCGCGCGTCGATGACGACGGGGTCGTCCGTCCACTCAGCGCCGGCCGCCTGCAATTCCTGCCTGGCGTCGGGTGCGCTGGTGACGTGCTTGGCCGTGGCGATGCCCGCGTCGATCAGTGACAGCGGGCCGTGGCAGATCGCCGCCACCATCTTCGCCTCGATGTCGAAGCCGCGGATGAAGTCGATGGCCGCAGGGCTCGCGCGCAGGTGGCGCGGATTCTCCACGCCGCCCGGCAGCACCAGCGCATCGAAGTCGTCGGGATTGGCGCCATCCACGTCCAGTTCGACGCGGAACCTGGCGCCTGGCCGGTCGTGGTCGACGCCCTGGATGTCCTCGCCGGCGGCCTTGGGCGCCAGCAGCACGACCGTCGCGCCCTGCCCTTCCAGGAAGGCGCGGGGGCTCGTGTATTCGATCTGCTCCACGCCGTCCGCCATCAGCATGGCGATGCGCTTGCCCTCCAGGGGCCTGCCGGAAATCTGCTGCTCCATACCACCTCCTGCCGTCGATTGATCAAGGATCGCGCCATTCTAGGCAGGAGGCGGCCGATGCGTCGCACGGCGCGACGCAGTGGCGCAACCGGCCGTTCAGTGCTTGGTCTGCGACTGCAGCTCGGACAGGATGGCCTGGTTGAAGGCGGGAATGTCGTCCGGCTTGCGGCTGGTGACGAGCCTGCCGTCGACGACGACCTGTTCGTCGGTCCACTGGGCGCCGGCGTTCTGCAGGTCGAGCTGCAAGGTGGGCCAGCTGGTGACGCGCTTGCCGTCGACCAGGTCAGCGTCGATCAGCGTCCACGGGCCGTGGCAGATGGCGGCGATGGGCTTGTCCTCGCGGCCGAATTCGCGGATGAAGGTGATCGCTTCCATCGACAGGCGCAACTGGTCGGGATTGGCCACGCCGCCCGGCAGCACGAGGGCGTCGAAGTCGGCCGGACGGGCATCGCGCACGTCCAGCTCGACCTTGAATTTCTGGTCCGGGGTCAGGTGGTCGAAGCCCTGGATCTCGTCGCCGGTGGGTTTCGGCGAAACCAGCGTGACCTGGGCGCCCTGCTGTTCGAGGAAGCTGCGCGGGCCCGTGTATTCGACCTGCTCGACGCCGTCCGTCATGAGGATGGCGACGCGTTTGCCCTTCAGGGCCTGGGTGTTGGTGTTTGCCATGGAATGCTCCTTTTAGCGTTGGTGAATGAGCTAGATGGAAAGGAGATTCTAGGTTTTGAACGACAAACGCGGCGCGCGGAACGCATATGCACGTTCCGCGGATGAGAGGAACTCAGCAGTAGACCAGGCCGCGCATCATGCCGAAAACGCCTGCCACACCATCCAGACGTTGGCCGAGGAAATGACGACGAACAGGAACCAGGCCAGCGCCGACGTCCACCAGGCGTTGACGAACTCGCCCATCAGGTCGCGCCGTCCCGTCAGGCGGATCAACGGGTACATGGCGAACGGCAGCTGCATGCTCAGCACGACCTGGCTGGCGACCAGCATCCGGCCGATCGCATGGTCGCCCAGCGTCAGCACGCCGACCATGGCCGGCGCCAGCGCCAGGCCGCGCGTGATCAGGCGCCGCTGCCAGCACGGGATCTTCAGCTTGAGAAAACCTTCCATGATCACCTGGCCGGCGATGGTGCCGGTGAACGTCGAGCTCTGGCCGGAAGCCAGCAGCGCCAGGCCGAACAGGAAGGCGGCCAGCGCCGTGCCGGCCACCGGGGCCAGCAGTTCGTAGGCCTGGTCGATCTCCATCACGTTGCCGCCGCCCGGCTTGTAGAATGCGGCCGCGGCCAGCACCAGGATCGCGCCGTTGATGAACAGCGCGATGCCCAGCGAGACGATGGTGTCGATGCGCGACATGCCGATGGCTTCCTTCAGGCGCAGCGCCTGGCCGCTGACGGCGCCCAGGCGCACCACGCGCGTCTGCACGACCGAGGAATGCAGGTACAGGTTGTGCGGCATGACGGTGGCGCCCAGGATGCCGATGGCAAGGTATAGCGCGTCGCGGTCGGCCAGCTTCTGCAGCGACGGCACCAGGCCCGCCACGACGGCATGCAGGTCCGGCTTCACCAGCACGAGCTCGGCGAACAGGCATACGCCGATGGTGGCGATCAGGCCCAGCACGATCGCTTCCAGCTGGCGGAAGCCCTTGCCCTTCAGGCCCAGCACGATCAGCGTGTCGAGCGCCGTCAGCGCCACCCCGACGGGCAGCGACACGCCCAGAAGCAGGTGGAAGGCGAGCGCGCAGCCCAGCACTTCGGCCAGGTCGCAGGCGATGATCGATAGCTCCGCGAACACCCACAAGCCCTTGGCCGTGGCCGGCGAATACTGTTCGCGGCAATGCACGGCGAGGTCCTTGCCGGTGACGATGCCCAGGCGCGCGCACAGGCATTGCAGCACGATGGCGGCAAGGCTCGACAGCACGACGACGAACAGCAGGTTGTAGCCGAACTGGGAACCGCCCTGGATGGCCGTGGCCCAGTTGCCCGGGTCCATGTAGCCGACCGAGACGAGCAGGCCGGGGCCCGCATAGCGGATGACTTTCTTCCAGAACGGGTAGTGCTCGGGGACGGTGACGGTGCCGGACACTTCGGAAGGACAGAACGGGGCGGTGGCGGTGGTGGGTAACTTGAACATAAGACTTTGCGCTAGATGAATCGATTCTATCGCAAAGCCCGGCTTCGTTTGCCGCCAGAAAGGTGGGTACGCGCACCGCATAGTCTGCATGGTGGGCACGAGGTGCCCACCCTACCGCCTGCCCGTGTCATGGGTGGGCACCGCGTGCCCACCTTCGCCGTCAGCTTATCCCCAGCACGTGCAAACGCGCCCGCAGGCGCCGGATCTCGTCGCCCATGTCGACCACGAGGGCCGCCAGGTCTTCGTTGGCATCGAAATCCCGTTCCACCCGCAGCAGGCGGCGGGCCCGTGCCAGGTCGCCGCTGCGGAAGCGCCAGCCCGTCACCTGCACGGTGCTGACGAAGGCTTCGCCGCTGCCCAGCACGCCGGCCTGCACGTGCCGCACCACCCAGTCCGGCTCCACGTCGCAGGCGCGCGCCAGTTCCTCCACGGTCAGCGCCGCATCATCCAGCAGCACGCCGGTAAGACTCATGTTCGCTTGCATCGTTTACGCTCCTACTCGTTCACGGGGATTGAAGGCCAGCTCGCGCGCCATCTGCTCGTACAGGGCGCGCGCCTTGTCGCTGTCCGCGGGCGGCAGCACGACGTCCAGGATCAGGTACAGGTCGCCCGGCGTCGCCGCGGGAATGCCGCGCCCCTTCAGGCGCAGCTTGCGGCCGGATTGCGATCCCTTCGGCACCGTCACCTCGACCGTGCCCGACGGCGTCTGCACCGACACCGAGGCGCCCAGCGCCGCCTCCCACGGCGCCACCGGCACGTTCTCGTAGACGTTCGTGCCCTCGACGCGGTAGCGGGGATCCGGGTTGAACTGGATCTCGAGGTACAGGTCGCCGTTGGGGCCGCCGCCGATGCCCGGCTGTCCCTGGCCCGCCAGGCGCAGCTGCTGGCCCGGCGTGACGCCTTTCGGGATGGTCACGCTGAGCGTCTTTTCCTGCATCGTCGTACGGCCCTGCTCGTCGTGCTGGGGCACGCGCAGGCTGATCGTGCGCGTCGTGCCCTGGTAGGCGTCGCGCAGGTCGATGGTGATCGATGCGTGGATGTCCTCGCCCTGCATGCGGAACGACCCGCCGCCGAACCCGCCCGCGCCGCCGCCCGCGCGCGAACGCCGGCCTACGTGGGCGAACAGGTCGTTGAAGAAATCGTCGGAATCGGCGCCGTTGAAGTCGAACTGCGTGCCCCAGTCCGGCGGCGGCTGGAAACCGCCCTGGCCACCCGGTCCGCCCCTCGGCATGTTGCCCAGTTCGTCGTAGGCGGCGCGCTTCTCGGCGTCGCCCAGCACGTCGTAGGCTTCGTTGAGTTCCTTGGTCTTCGCGTCCGCGTCCTTGTGGGTGCTGACGTCGGGGTGGTACTGGCGCACCAGCTTGCGGTACGCCTTCTTGATGTCGGCCTGGGATGCCGTCTTGTCGACACCAAGTACTTGGTAGTAATCCTTGTATTCCACAAGCTTGCTCCCAATGGTGAAATGAAATTATCCACGATATGATGGCGAAAACCTTGCTTTTCAACCATGATGAAACACCAGAACATTCCCCTGCTCCTCCTCGTCGCCTGCCTGTGGCAAGGCAGCGCGCAGGCGGCCAGCTTCGATTGCGCCAAGGCCCGCACCGGCAGCGAGAAGGCGATCTGCGCCAATCCTGAACTGGGCCGCCTCGACGAAGAAATCAGCCAGGCCTATCGCACGCTGCTGGCCAAGGTCCCGGCCCCCTACCAGCCCAAGCTCCAGCAATCGCAACGCAACTGGCTCAAGAGCCGGCCCGACGGCGGCGACCTCGCACCGGCGCTGCGTACCCGCCTGGACCGCCTGAAGACCGCGCTGTCGACGGTGAACGGGGTCATGCTACTGGAAATCGATGGCCAGCACATGCCACCCTACGTGCTCTCGCCGTTGCCGGGGGCAGCGGCCTACAACCGCGAGGTGGACGCGATCTGGAACGCCGCGCAGCAGGACGCCGCCGCCGCCCTGCGCGTCGGCGAATGCGACCGGCTGCAGGAGGCCCGTGGCGCCGACACACCGGATCCCGCCACGCGCAGGAAGCTCGCCGAGTGCGACGGCCTGACCACGACCGGCCGCTACTACAAGGTCGACTTCGTATCGCCCGACCTGCTGAGCGTGCAGGAGACGGAGATGGAGATGACGTGGGGTGCCGCCCACCCGTCGAACAGCAGCCGGCACCTGAACCGGTGGCTGTCCAGGCCGGGCAAGGTGGGCCCGGACGACATGTTCGCCGCCGCCGGCTACCGCGACGTGCTGCGCAAGGGCGCGCGGCGCTACCTCGCGAAGGAAGGCGCGACCGGGTCGCCGGACACGGATGCCGAGGCAGTGGATCCCGACAACTGGGGATTCTCGGCGGACCAGCTCACCATTACCGGCCAGGCCGAAAACTACGGCCTGGGACGCGGCGACATCGAGATCGCCATCCCCTGGCGCGACTTCGGCGCAACGGTGCGGCCCCAGTTCCTGGGCCTGTTGAAGAAGGCGCGCTAGCCGTCCGTGGCGGGCGGCGCGGTGCACGGACGATCCCGGATGACCCCGATGGCATCGCATCGGGCGCGTCCGCCTCGCGGTGTTGTCCAACAATCAGTAAAATCACGGGTTTCGCCCATCGCCCGTACCATGACGTCTACTGTATCCCCCGAGCATCAAGCCCACCCCGTCCGCGCCGAGATCGCCACCTTGTGGCGCCTGTCGTGGCCGATGCTGGTCGGCCAGCTGGCCACCGTCGGCATGGGCGTGGCGGACGTCGCCATGACGGGCCACGTCAGCGCGGCCGAGCTGGCCGCCGTGTCGCTCGGCACCTCGGTGTGGTCGATCGTCCTCGTGACGGTGATGGGCGTCATGATGGCCGTGAACTCCGTGGTGGCGCACGAGATGGGCGCCGGCCGCTACGAGCGCATCTCCCATTCGGTGCGCGAATCGCTGTGGATGGGCGCCATCGTCGGCATTGCCGGCTGCCTGGCGGCGAACGCCTGCGCCCTGCTGTTCGACCACATCGGCCTGGCGCCGGACGTCGCCGACCGCGCCAAGATCTTCCTGCACATCATCAGCCTCGGCATGCCCGCTTTCGCCTGCTACCGCGCGCTGTACGGCTACACGACCAGCATCAACCAGACCAAGCCGATCATGGTCATCGCCATCCTCGGCCTGCTGTACAACGTGCTCATGAACTGGCTGCTCGTGTTCGGCAACCTCGGCTTCCCGCGGCTGGGCGCGCTCGGCTGCGCCGTCTCGACGGCCAGCGGCGTGTGGCTGATGCTGGCGGCGATGGTCGCCTGGATCAGGGTGTCGAGCGCCTACCGCATGACCTATCCGTTCACCCACTGGGAAGGCCCGAACTGGCCCGAGATCGGCGCGATGCTGCGCCTGGGCCTGCCGATCGGCGTCACCCACTTCGCCGAGGTCAGCGCCTTCGGCATCGTCAGCCTGCTGGTCGCGCGCTTCGGCGTGGTGGAGGTGTCGGCGCACCAGATCGCGCTGAACTTCGTCTCGCTCGTGTTCATGGTGCCACTCAGCTTCGGCATCGGCGCCCTGACCCGCGTGGGCCAGGCGATGGGCGAAGGCAACCCGGAGCGCGCCCGCTTCGTGGCCTGGACCGGCACCGGCATGTGCATTGCCTTCGGCGTGCTGTCCGCCCTGTTCATCCTCGTGTTCCGCTGGCAGATCGTCGCCATGTACACGTCGGATGCCGCCGTGCAGGCCACGTGCGCCATGCTGCTGCTGTTCGCCGCCCTGTTCCAGCTGTCCGACTCGACCCAGGTGGCGGCCGCCTCGGCCATGCGCGGCTACCAGGTGACGCGCGCGCCGATGATCATCCAGATGATCGCGTTCTGGGGCGTGGCGCTGCCCGTCGGCTGGATCCTCGGCCTGGCGCCCGCCTGGTTCCCTTGGTCGCCGGCCGTGCCGATGGCGGCGACGGGATTCTGGATCGGCCTCGTCCTGGGGCTGACGGTGGCGGCGCTGTTGCTGTCGTGGTCGCTGCACAAGCTGTCGGCGCTGCGGGTGCGGGAGGCGCTGCGCCCCTGATCCGGTCCGCCGGGACGCGAGGCCGGTGCCGCCGTCGACACGGTCCGAACGTCCCTTGCATATCGACATCGCTACTGTAACGCTGTCATAATTGCAAAGTTGACACTTTCACGCGCACAACGATGCAGACCACGGGCAGCACGCACGATCCCTTTTCCGCCGACGGCAAGTGGCGCCCCCTGCACTGGGTGCTGCTTGCCCTCGCGTTCGCTGCCCTGTCGCTGGCCGTCATGTGGCAGCGCTGGGGCGGCACGGTCGAGGATTCGCTCGCCTACTTCAACACCGCCCGCTTCCTGCGCGGCGAAGTGCCGTTCTCCGCGCTGCGCGCGCCGTTCCCCTACCGGCTGGCCATGCCGGGCCTGGCCGCGCTCTGGCCCGGCGACCTGCGCAACGGTTTCGCGACGCTGAACTGGCTGGCAACGGCCGCCAGCGCGACGGTGCTCGCCTGTCTCGTCCATGCCGCCGGCGGCGACCGGCGCCGCGTCGTCGCCGCCGGCCTGCTCGCGATCGTCTCCGTACCGACATTCTGGTACGCGCCCTACCTGCTCACCGACCCCGGTGCGATCCTGGGACGCTCCGTCTTCGCGCTGGGCGTCGTGCTGTCCCAGCCGTGGCTGGCGCTGGCCGGCGGCCTGTTCGCGACGACGGTCAGGGAAGAGAACATCCTGCTGCTTGCCTGGCTGCTGGCGTTCGGGCGGGTGGGCATCGTGCGCGGCGGCGTCGTGCTCGCGCTGGCCGCCGCCTGGCTCGTCGTCGTGCGCTGGTACGTGTTCCCGGGACTGCCGTCGTACGTCTGGGCGCCGAACATCGGCACCGTCGTGACGGCCCTGCGCGACGTGCGTTCGCTGCTGTCGCTGCTCGGCGCCGGCATCCTCGTTATTCCGCTGGCCTGCCTCGGCTGGAAGCACGTGCCGGAGAGGATCAAGCCGCTCAAGGGCATCCTCCTGATGATGGCGCTCCCGCCGCTGTACGCCGCGCTGTCCGTCCGGATCGAAGGCCGCGCCATCTGGAGCCTGTATCCGTTCCTGATCCCGATCGCCGTGTTCGCCCGCGTCCGCCCATGATTGCCACGCCCGCCCTCTACGGCTACCTCTGGTGCGCCGTCGCCTCGCTGTTCAGCGCCACCGCGACCTTCCTGCTCAAGAAATCGTCGGGCTACGCCAGCTTCGCGGAGATCGCCAAGCTCGGATGGCTGGCCTGCGCCGCCGGCAGCTACGTGCTGGGCTTCTTCTGCTACGGCCAGGCGCTCAGCCGCCTCGAGATGACCCTCGCCTACCCCATCATGACGGCCTTCACCATCGTGACGGTGGCCGTGTTCGGCATGCAGTTCCTCGGCGAGGCAGTGTCGCCGGCCAAGGCCGCGGGCATGCTCATGCTGTGCATCGCCTGCTGGCTGATGACCAGGTAAATCCGATTCCCTCTTGCGCGGCGGCGCCGGTCACTGCACAACGCAGGGCAGCGTGACGGTGAATTCGCTGCCGGCCCCGGGGCCGTCGCTGCTGGCCACGACCTGTCCGCCATGCAGCGTGACGATGGTCTTCACCAGCGCCAGGCCGATGCCCAGCCCGCCCTGGGCACGGTCGGGCGAACGTTCCGCCTGGGTGAACAGGTCGAACACATGGGGCAGCAGGGCCGCGTCGATGCCCAGGCCGTTGTCGCGCACGCGGATCGACAGCGTCGTCCCCTGGCGCGCGACCGACAGGTCGATGCTGCCGCCCGGCGGCGTGTACTTGGCGGCATTGTTCAGCAGGTTGACGAGCGCCTGGACCAGGCGGTTGGCGTCGCCCACGATCCTGGCGCCGCCCGCATCGCCGTCGACGCACAGCACGTGCCGGCGGGCCTCGACCAGCGGCCTGGCCTGCTCGACGGCGCCGGCCACGATGGCCATCGGGTCCAGCACCGTGCGGTCGAGCTGGATCAGGCCGCGCGTGACGCGCAGCGTGCGCCCGTCGGGGGCCAGGATCTGGATGCTGAACGGGGCCAGCTCGAAGAGTTCGCTGAAACGCTTCTCCGGGCCGGCACTGCTTGCGGGGTTGGCGGGCGGGAGCGGGGAATCGGGTGGCATGTCGGGACGATCGTCGATGTTGGGCCGGAATGACGTCACAGTTTTACGTATCGTGCCGGTGGTTCGTCGCGTCGTACGCCTGCCGCCCCAGGACCCCATATTTACAGCTTTTCCCGAATGAGTCTGGTATCGTCTCGGCCGTTGCACATAATTAATTTATCACCCGAGACCATCCAATGCGCCTTCTCTTCTGCCTCCTCGCCGCCTTTCTCGCGGCCGCTCCCGCATCCGCGGAGCGCCTGACGCTGGACCGCATCCACGCCGACCCGGCGTTGTCCGGTCCTGGCGTACGTGCCCTGCGCGTTTCGCCCGACGGCGAGCGTGTGACCTTCCTGCGTGGCCGTCCCGACAACCAGTTCCAGCTGGACCTGTGGGAATACAATATGAAGGACAAGACCACGCACCGCCTGGTCGACTCCAAGAAGCTGGTTCCCAACGAAAACCTGTCGCTGGAAGAAAAGGCGCGCCGCGAGCGCATGCGCACGGCCAGCCTGTCGGGCATCCTGAGCTACAGCTGGTCGCCGGACGGCAAGCAGCTGCTGGTGCCGATCGCGGGCGACCTGTACCTGGTGGACGCGGCGCATCCGGAAGCGGCGCGCAAGGTCGCCTCGGGCAACGTGATCGATCCGAAGATCTCGCCGAAGGGCCGCTACGTCTCCTTCGTGCGCGACCAGAACCTCTACGTGATCGACCTGTCGACGGGCCAGGAACGCCAGTTGACGACGGACGGCAAGGACACCATCCACAACGGCGAGGCCGAATTCGTCGCGCAGGAAGAGATGGACCAGAAGACGGGCTACTACTGGGCGCCGGACGACTCCGCCATCGCCTACCGCCGCTATGACGAGGCGCCGGTGCCGGTGGCGCGCCGCTTCGAGATCTTCGCCGACCGCACCGAGGTCATCGACCAGCGCTACCCGGCCGCCGGCGACCCGAACGTGGTCATCGACCTGATGGTCGTGAACCCGGCCACGGGCGCGCAGAAGAAAGTCGACCTGGGCAGCGAGAAGGACATCTACCTGGTGCGCGCCGACTGGAGCGCGGACAGCAAGACCCTCGTCTACCAGCGCCAGTCGCGCGACCAGAAGCGCCTGGACCTCGTCGCCGTCGATGCCGCCACGCTGTCCCAGCGTCCGCTGCTGACCGAGACGTCGACCACCTGGGTCGCCATCCACGACGACCTGCGCTTCCTGTCGAAGAAGAAGGCGTTCATCTGGGCGTCCGAGCGCAGCGGCCGCAACCACCTGTACCTGTACGATTTGAACGGCAAGCTGCTGCACCCGATCTCGAGCGGCGAATGGGGCGTGGACAACGTGCTGGCCGTCGACGAGGACGCGGGCAAGGTCTATATCGCCTCGAACAAGGATGCGCTGACGGACAAGCAGACCTATGCGCTGAACCTGGACGGCAGCAATGCCGCCAAGCCGGTGCGCATCACCAAGACCGACGGCTGGCACGACGACACCTTCGCCAAGAACGGCAAGATCTTCGTCGACACCTTCTCGGATCCGAAGACCCCGGCCCAGGTATCGATCCGACGCGCCGACGGCAGCATGGTCGAGTGGCTCGAGCGTAACGAAGTCAAGGGCGACCACCCGTTCGCGAAGTACATGCCGGACCTGCTGCCGACCGAGTTCGGCACGATCAAGTCCAAGGATGGCCAGGACATGGTCTACGCGATGATCAAGCCGGCCAACTTCGACCCGGCCAAGCGCTACCCCGTGTTCCTGACCGTCTACGGCGGCCCGCACTCGCAGCAGGTCACGCGCGGCTGGGGCAATATGTTCAAGCAGTACATGGCGCAGCAGGGCTTCGTCGTGTTCACGCTGGACAACCGCGGCTCCTCGCGCCGCGAGCGCAAGTTCACCGACGTCATCTACGGCGAACTGGGCAAGCATGAAGTCGAGGACCAGGTCACGGGCATCGACTGGCTGGCCAAGCAGAGCTTCGTGGACAGCAAGCGCATCGGCGTGTTCGGCTGGAGCTACGGCGGCTTCATGACGCTGCGCCTGCTGGCGGCGGCCTCGGACAAGATCGCGGCGGGCGTGTCGGTGGCGCCGGTGACCGACTGGTCGCTGTACGACACCCACTACACGGAGCAGTTCATGGGCTCCACGCCCAAGAGCAATCCGGAAGCGTACAAGCAGAGCGGCGTGTTCGCCCACCTGGACGGCCTGAAGTCCAAGCTGCTGCTGGTGCACGGCATGGCCGACGACAACGTGCTGTTCACCAACACGACGCGCATGATCGACGCGCTCGTGAACCGCAACGTCCAGTTCGAGCTGATGACCTATCCGGGCGCCAAGCACGGCATTTCCTCGCGTGCCGGCCAGCGCCACGTGTACGGCATGATCGAGGCCTTCATGAAGAAGAACCTGATGCCGGAACAGAAGTAATTCTGTTCAGCGATGCACTGGTGGGCACATGGTGCCCACCCTACGTCCAACAAAAAGGCCGCGGGGTGAATCCCCCGCGGCCTTTTTCGTAGGGTGGGCATCACATGCCCACCATCACGCACACCAATTATTTGGTCGCGTCGTGGATCTTTTCCTTCAGGTCGCCCATCTTTTCCTGGGTCTTGCCTTCGACCTGGTTCTTCAGGCCCTTGGCCTGCTGTTCTTCGCTACCCACCAGCTTGCCAGCTTCTTCCTGGATCTTGCCGCCGATGTCTTGCAGTTTGCCGTTGATCTGGTCCTTGTTCATGGTGTTCTCCTTTGCGTAATGCATGCGCCGTGTGGCGATGTCTGGATGCCATCTTATCCAGTGCAGCGATACTGCTCAGTTAGCGCACGCACACAGCGCATGCGCGCGACGGCCGCAGGCCCCAGCTGATAACATTTTGTTACGAAACTGAGGAGCACGTCCACGCCATGCCAGAAGAACAGTCCGCTTATCCGCCCTCTCCGCCCGCAGCGAAGCCCTCGCCGTCGCAGCGGCGGCTGATGCGCCGCCACGCCCTGATCGACGGCATGGCCGTGCTGTTCCTCGCGCTGGCGGCCGCCGTCGTCCTCGCCGCGGATGCGCTGATGCTCGTGTTCGCCTGCATCCTGTTCGCCATCCTGCTGTACAAGCTCAGCGCCGTGCTGCAGCGCCGCTTCGGCTGGAACCGCAAGGTGGCGCTGGTGGCCGTCGTGCTGGCCCTCGCCGCGATCATCGGCCTGGGCGGCTGGGCCATGGCGCCGCAGATCTCGGAACAGTCCACGCAGCTGGCCAAGGAAATCCCGGCCTCGATCGAACGCCTGCAGCAGGAAGTGCAGCGTCACCCGCTGCTGAAGAAAATCACCAGCGAACTGCCCGATCCCAAGGAAATGACGCAGCAGATGAGCCAGATGGTGCCGAACGCAGGCCTGTTCTTCGGCGGCGTGCTGGGGGCGCTGGGCAACGTCGTCATCATCATCTTCGTCGGCATCTATTTCGCCTTTTCGCCGGGCATCTACAAGAGGGGCTTCGTGCGCCTCGTGCCGCCCGCCAAGCGCGAGCGCGCGACGCAGGTGCTGGACACGCTGGGCGACAACCTGGCGCGCTGGCTGGTGGGCAAGACGATCTCGATGATCATCGTGGGCGTGGCCACGGCCGCCGGGCTGACGATGCTGGGCGTGCCGCTGGGCCTGATCCTCGGCATCATCGCCGGCCTGCTCGACTTCATTCCCTACGTCGGCCCCATCATCGCGGGCGTGCCGGCCGTGCTGATCGCCCTGTCGATGGGGCCGGACATGGCGCTGTACGTGATCCTGCTGTTCCTCGTCGTGCAGACGATCGAGGGCTATGTGCTGCAGCCGCTGGTGGAGGCGCGCGCCGTCGAGCTTCCGCCGGCGCTGACCATCGTCATGCAGCTGGTCTTCGCCACGCTGCTGGGTTTTGCCGGTGTGGCGCTGGCGACGCCGCTGACGGCCGTGCTGATGGTGCTGGTGAATATGCTGTACGTGGAAGATATTCTCGGCGACAAGCCGGATGCGAAGACCGGTTGAGGTCCGAACGGCGGGCACCGGGTGCCCGCCCTGCGCAAGCACGTGCAGGCCGGGTATTGCACGCCGCCGCATAATGGAAAACGGCCGCATGGAGCGGCCGTTCGGTCTACTGGACGCCGCAGCGTCCGCGATGATCGCAATGATCAGGCAATCAGCGATTGCCCTTGTCGATGGCGTCCTTCAGGTCGCCGACCTTTTCCTGGGTCTTGCCTTCGACCTGCTTGGACAGGCCCTTGGCTTGCTGCTCGCTGCTGCCGACCAGCTTGCCGGCTTCTTCCTGGATCTTGCCGCCGATGTCTTTTGCTTTACCTTTGATTTGATCGTCGTTCATGGTGAACTCCTTTCTTTCGTCAGTGAAGTGCTGCTTCGGTGGTGAAGCGGCATGGATCCATCATAGGACAATGACGACTATCATTCTGTTCGCAACTTAACAAACCCGCCACATTTCCTTGTAACAAGGTTTCTGCATTTTTTATCCTTTTCGCCAGACGCTGGCGAGCCAGGGCTGCTGCTCGCGGGGCAATCCCTCGGGCCGGTAGTAATGGTGCAGCGCCTGGAAGCCGGCCGCGACGAGATGGCTTTCCCAGGCCGGATAGTCGTGAAAGCTGCCCCAGCGCGGTCCATTCCAGCCTTCCTCGTTGTTGCCGCGCGGGTTGGAACTGAACAGCACGCCACCGGGTTTCAGCGCCGCGTGCAGTTCGCCCAGCACCTTCGGCAGGAAGGCGCGCGGCACGTGGAACAGCGAGGCATTCGCATAGATGCCGTCGAACAGTCCCTTGGGCAGACGCAGTTCCAGGAAGTTCTGGTGCCAGACCTCGCAATGGCTGTAGTCCCGCGCCATGGCCACGAACTTGGCGCTGCCGTCCAGGCCGATGGCGTGGTGGCCGAGGTCGGCAAAGGTGCGCAGGTCGCGTCCAGGGCCGCAGCCGAAGTCGAGGATGGTGCACGGCGCCGGGGCCTCGATCGCATCGAGCAGGGCATCGATGTTCTGGCTGACGTCGTGGTCGATGGTGCCGAAGAAGAAGCGGCGCGCGACGCGGTCGTAGTGATGCAGCGTGCGCCGGGCGATGTCGTGGAAGTCCTCGTTCATGGAGACAAAATGAAAGTGGATGACGAGGCCATGCTAGCCCCGTCATCTACCCGTTTGCCGCACGTTACCGCGCGGACATCCCTGCCCGTCTTACCAGACGCGTACGCGCTGTTCCGGCGCCAGGTACAGCTTCTGGCCCGGCTGCACGTCGAACGCCTTGTACCAGGCGTCGATATTGCGCACGGTGGCGGCGCGGTACTGCGGCGGCGCGTGGCCGTCGGTCAGGATGCCGCGGCGCTCGGCCGCTTCGCGCGCCTTGTTGCGCCAGCTGTTGGCGAAGCCGGTGAAGAACTGGCGGTCGCCGTCTTCGTTGGCTTTCTCGCTTGTTTTGTTATCGGCAGCCCTGTAGGCGTCGTAGGCGGCCGACAGGCCGGCCAGGTCGGCCAGGTTTTCCGACAGCGTCAGCTGGCCGTTGACGGCCAAGTCCGGGAACGGTTTATAGCCGTTGTACTGGGCGACCAGCTTTTGCGAGGCGGCCTGGAAGTGCTCCAGGTCGGCCTTGGTCCACCAGTCGCGCAGGCGGCCCTGGGCGTCGAACTGGGCGCCCTGGTCGTCGAAGCTGTGGCTGATCTCGTGGCCGATGATGGCGCCGATCGAGCCGTAGTTCGACGCATCCGACGCCTTCGGGTCGAAGAACGGCGGCTGCAGGATGGCGGCCGGGAAGTTCAGCGCGTTCTGCAGCGGCAGGTTGACGGCGTTGACGAGCTGCGGCGGCATCGACCAGGCCTTGCGGTCCGGCTTTCCGTGCAGCTGGGCGATCTCCTGGGAGTAATGGAATTCCTCGGCGCGCAACGCGTTGCCGAAGGCGTCGCCGGCGGCCACCTTGAGGCCGTCGTAGGACTTCCATTTGTCCGGGTAGCCCACGCCCACGTACAGCGTCTTGAGCTTCTGCTGCGCCTGGGCGCGGGTTTCCGGCGCCATCCAGTCCAGTTTCTCGATGCGCTTGCCGAAGGCGGCCACGATATTGGCAACCATCGCCTGCAGGCGCGCCTTGTTCTCGGCCGGGAAGTACTTGGCGACGTACAGCTTGCCGACCGCCTCGTCCATCGCCTCGTTGGTGGCGCCCAGCGCGCGCTTCCAGCGCAGCGACTGCTGCGGGGTGCCGCTCAAGCCCTTGCCGTAGAAGTCGAAACGCTGGTCGACGAAGGCCTTGGGCAGCACGCCGGCCATCTGGTTGATGCGGTGGAAGGCCAGATAATCCTTCCAGGTGGCCAGGTCGATCTTGTCGACGAGGGCCGCTTCGCCCGTGACGGCGCCCGGGTGCCAGACGATGAACTTGTCCTGGTCCGACAGGCGCGCGGCCTTGAAGAAGGCATCCCAGTCCAGGCCCGGGGCCTTGGCCTGGAAGTCCTTGCGGGTCCAGGTGTTGTCGGCCTTCAGGACGTCGGCCGAGTCGGCGCGGCTGGCGTGGACGTTGGCGATGTCCACTTCCAGCGCGAACACCTTGGCGGCGCGCGCGTCGGCATCCGCGTCCGCGTAGCCGGCCAGCTTCAGCATGGCGGCGATGTGTTTTTGATACTGGGTGCGCAGGCCCGCCATGCGCTCGCTCGCGTCCAGGTAGTAGGCGCGGTCGGGCATGCCCAGGCCGCCCTGCAGCAGGTAGGGGCGGTTGCGCTCCGGCTCGTGCAGGCCGGGCGACACCCACAGGCCGAACAGGTTCTCGGTGGCGAAATCGGTATTGTTCAGCGGGTCGACGTCGGCACGCAGCGACGCGCCCAGCGCGCCCGCCAGCGCGGCCTTGTCCTTGATGGCGCCGATCTTGTCCAGCAGGGGCTTCAGAGGCGCGGCGCCCTTCTTCTCGATGGCGGCCTCGTCCATGTAGGCGGCGTAGTAGTCCGCGACCTTGCGCGCCTCGCCCTTGGCGCGCTTGTCGGCGCCCGTGTCCTCGATCAGCTTGACGATGCGCTGGTTAGTATTTTCCGCCAGGCTCGCCATTTCGCCCCAGCTGCTGCGGTCGGCCGGGATCTCCGTCTTGGCCAGCCAGTCGCCGTTGGCCCAGGCGAAGAAATCGTCGCCCGGGCGCAGCGCTGCCGCAGCGGGCTGCGCGGCCGGCGCGGCGTTGGCGGGTTGCGCCGCCGGCGCAGGGTTGGCGGATTGCGCCGCCGGCGCGGATTGCGGCGTCGCTTGCCCGCCGGCCGACGCGGGCATCGCGGCGAACGTGGCGGAGCACAGGCCCAGGACGATGGCGGTCTTGATCGGCGTCCAGCTGGTCTTCATTGGTTTCCTTCGGTGATGAATGGGATCTCCCCATTGTAATGGGACGCAAGAACGCTTGCCACGCACCAAACTGTTCCTCCGGTATCGCCACGGATGTGGTCGTCCGGGGACTTGGACCGGCACGGGGCCGCGAAGTTCCCGTTGCATTGCGTGCGCCATCTAAATACGATGGCAGGCAAAATTGGCTTGTCAGAAAAAAATTTCAAAAAATATTTAAAAAAACCCTAAAGTTCTCCGCAGCTCATCCGTAAACAACCTGAGAACCGGCAATCCGGCCGGAGTTTCAGATACTGGAAACAGCCATGACGTCCAACGAAGTCCTCGCAATGTACGAAAACATCGCCGCCCTGACGGGCCGCATGGCGGCTGCCGCCATCGAGGGGGACATGGAAGCGCTGGCGCGCCTGGAAACCCAGTGCGCCATCCAGTCCGCCGCCGCCCGCAACGGCGTGCCGAAGCTGGAAGGCGACCAGCGCAAGCGCAAGATCGACCTGCTCAAGCAGATCATGGCCAACGACCGCGCCGTGCGCGACGTGACCGAACCCTGGATGGGCCAGCTGGACCGCGCCATGAGCGCCGCCCACTGATCCCTCCCTCCCCCGCCGGCCCTGCCGGCAGCGACAGCCCCTCCCGATCCACGATCCGAGGGGCTTTTTCTTGCCTGTACTTCAGTGAGCGGCCGACGTTTCGCTGGCCGCGACCTTGCGCTGGGCGGCCTGGATGCCGTCCATATTCCCCTCGATCCAGTCGGCCAGCTCGCCGACCTTGCGGCCGATCTCCCGGCCCAGCGGCGTCAGGCGGTATTCGACATGGGGCGGCACGACGGGGTGGGCGATGCGCTGCACGAAACCGTCCTGTTCCAGCCACTGCAGCGTCTGGGCCAGCATCTTCTCGCTGATGCCGCCCACCTTGCGCCGCAGTTCGCTGAAGCGCTGGGTGCCGTCCATCAGCGCCACCAGCAGCAGTACGCCCCAGCGGCTGGTGACGTGCTTCAGCACTTCGCGCGACGGGCAGTACTCGGAAAACAGGTCGCCGCGTCGGACGCGGTCGGTCAGCGATTCGCTCATTTCTTCCCCTTCGGTGTGATGGAATGGATTATCCCCTAATACTTACCAGAAAGTGCGTACTTACCAAAAGTGAGCATAAGCCCTATGATGCATTTTCATCCATTTTGAACAAGGAGTGCGCAATGCTCGTCGTCACCGGAGCTTCCGGCCAACTCGGCCGTCTCGTCATCGCATCGCTGCTGGACAGCGTCCCGGCCGGCGAGATCGTCGCCGCCGTGCGCGATCCGGCCAAGGTCCAGGACCTGGCCGCCCGCGGCGTGCAGGTCCGCCAGGCCGACTACGACCGGCCGGACACGCTGGCCGCCGCCTTCGCCGGCGCCGACAAGGTGCTGCTCGTCTCGAGCAATGCCGTCGGCCAGCGCGTGCCGCAGCACCGCGCCGTCATCGACGCCGCCAAGGCTGCCGGCGCCAGGCTGATCGCCTACACGAGCCTGCTGCATGCGGACACGTCGCCGCTGCCGCTCGCGGCCGAGCACAAGGAAACGGAGGCGCTGCTGCACGCGTCCGGCGTGCCCTTCGTCCTGCTGCGCAATGGCTGGTACACGGAAAACTACCTGGGCGCCGTCGAGCCCGCGCTGCAGCATGGCGCCCTCCTTGGCGGCGCCGGCACCGGCCGCATCGCCTCGGCCGCCCGCGCCGACTATGCCGCGGCCGCGGCCGCCGTGCTGGCGGCGCGCGACGACCAGGCCGGCAAGGTCTACGAGCTGGCCGGCGACGATGCCTATACGCTGGCAGAACTGGCGGCCGAGATCGCGCGCCAGTCCGGCCGGTCCCTCGCCTACCGTGACCTGCCGCGGCATGAGTACAAGGCGGTGCTGCTGCAGATCGGCCTGCCGGAAGGACTGGCGGAACTGGTGTCGGGTTCCGATGCGGGCGCGGCGCAGGGCGGGCTGTTCGACGATGGGCGCCAGTTGAGCAAGCTGATCGGTCGGCCGACCACGCCGCTGGCGGCATCGGTAGCGACGGCATTGGAGTAAAGCCTAGTCCCGTGCCCACCGCGCGCGCCGGCGTGACGCAGGCATTTGGTGGGCACATGGTGCCCACCCTACGGCTCAAGCACGATCCAAGAAAAAACCCGCGCGGCGTACGGCCTGCGCGGGTTTGCGGGTGGCGGTCGGCATGGCCGACCAGCCGGAAGAGGGAGAGCGAGTACCAGGCATCCCCTGGCATCGCCTCGTGCCGGTTGCATCCGGCGTCCACCTGCACACTGCCGGCAGGCGGACCGCTTCCGGAACCAGGCGCTTCCTCAGCGGTCATCCGGTGGTCGCGCCACGCTATCGGTGGTGGCTGCGCCGGATCCTGGTCCGTTCGTGATCGTGTAGATCGACGGGAACTAGTATAACGGAAATAACTAGCTTGTATAGATAATTTCTTTATAAGATTATTCGACGCTGGGTTCGGCCTCGCGTTGCGGCTGCGCGGCCGGCTCGTCGGTCGGCTGCGCCGGCTTGTTGCGGGCGGCGAAGCGCGCCTTCAGCTTGGCGAGGGCACCCGGGGCGGCGGGCAGGTCGGCATCCCCTCCCCGCTTCCGGCGCCGCAGCAGCGCCACGCCGGCGCCGCCGGCCAGCGCCAGCACGGCGACGGCGCCGCCGATCCAGCCCCACGGCAGTCCCCCCTCGTCGGGCGGCGGTTCCTTGGCCTTGGGCTTGCGCGGCACCAGCGGCTTGATTGCGGAAATGGGCTTGGGCACGGCCGGCTTGCTCTCTTCCTTCGGCGCGGCCTCGTGCTTCTCTTCCTGCTTCTCTTCCTGCTTCTCTTCGTGATGCGCTTCGGCCTGCTGCTCGTGCTGCGCTTCTTGCTTGGCCTCGTGCGGCTGCGCGTGCTTCTCCGCGAGCTGCTCGTCCTGCTTCGCGGCCGGCTGCTGCGTTTCCCCGGCCGCCTTGTCCGCGTGGATTCCCTCCTTGGCGTGAACCTGCTCCTTCTCGTGCGGCGCGCCGTGCGCGGGTGCAGCCGGCACGACGCCCAGCTTCGCCTGCAAGGTCCTGACCTTTTCTTCCAGCTTGCCCAGCTGGGCGCGCAGTTCATCGTTCTTGGCGCCCAGCGCCGTGCACGCCTTCGCTTCGTCGGCCTGGGCCGAACAGGCGGCCGGCCTGGCCTCGGCATGGCTTGCCGCCGGCAGCTTGAAAGCGGGGACGGGGCGCGGCTTCGCGACGGCGGCGGCGGCCGGCGCTTCCGGCTTCGTCTCTGGTTTGACCTCGGGTTTGACCTCGGGCTTGACGGCGCGCTTCGGCGCCGCTTCCGCCGCGGTTGCCGGGACAGGAACAGGAGCAGCGACAGGGACCGCGGGCCGCGCCGCCGTCGGCGGCAGGACGATGGGCGCGGGGGCCGGTGCCGGCGCGGGCGGCGGGGCCGGATTCGGATCGGGCGTCAGCCACAGCGTCACGAGGCGCACCGCGCGCTGGCCCTTGTCGATGAGTTCCACGTACAGGTGCAGGTGGTCGGCGTCGACGGGGCGCAGCGTGGTCGCATGCAGGAACTGGCGGCCATCGCGGCGCATCACCGACAGGGTCAGGCCGGACAGCGCCGGCGGCACGGCGATGCCGGCGCCGCGGTACACCTCCGGGCTGGCCAGGCGCACCTGCACGGGCGCCGACGTATCGTCGATCATCGTCAGTTCGACGTCGGCGACGAGCTGCTGGCCGATGTGTGACGCGACCCGGGCGTCGCCCAGCTCGGCGGCACCGGCGGATGCGGGAAGGATACCCGCGACGGCGACGGCGACGGCGGTCAGGAGGGTGGAGATCGAGCGGCGGGGGCGGCGGGCCATGGGCATGCAAAAAGTAGGGGCTTCACCGTCATTAACGGCTGTTGCGGTACACTCTTTAACGACATTTCTGCCAACTCCGCAAAACAGGACACGTCTATGGAAAACAGGATCGAGAAGGACAGTTTTGGACCGATCGAAGTACCGAGCGGTCAACTCTGGGGCGCGCAAACCCAGCGCTCGCTGCACCACTTCCACATCTCCAGCGAGAAGATGGCGCCGGAGCTGGTGGCCGCGCTGGCCCAGGTCAAGCGCGCCGCCGCCGCCGTCAACCGCTCGCTGCACAAGCTCCCGCAGGACAAGGCCGACGCCATCATCAAGGCCGCCGACGAAGTGCTCGAAGGCCGTCATCCGGGCGAATTCCCGCTGTCCGTGTGGCAGACCGGCTCGGGCACCCAGAGCAATATGAACATGAACGAGGTGCTGGCCAACCGCGCCTCCGAGATCCTCGGCGGCGAACGGGGCGAGGCGCGCCTGCTGCACCCGAACGACCACGTGAACATGGGCCAGTCGTCGAACGACATGTTCCCCACCGCGATGCACGTGGCGGCCGCCATCGCCGTCGCCAAGGACGTGCTGCCGGCGCTGGCCCGCCTGCGCGGCACGCTGGAGATCAAGTCGCGCGACTTCGCCGACATCGTCAAGATCGGCCGCACCCACCTGCAGGACGCGACGCCGCTGACGCTGGGCCAGGAATTCTCCGGCTACGTGGCCCAGCTGGAATTCTCCGAGCACGCGATCAAGGCCGCCCTGCCCGGCCTGCTGCTGCTGGCCGCCGGCGGCACCGCCGTGGGCACGGGCCTGAACGCGCATCCGGAATTCGCCAACCGCATCGCCGCCGAGATCTCCTCGCGCACCGGCCTGCAGTTCAAGTCGGCGCCCAACAAGTTCATGGCGCTGGCCGGCCACGACGCCATCGTCGCGGCGCACGGCGCCTTCAAGACGCTGGCCACGGCCCTCATGAAGATTGCCAATGACGTGCGCTGGATGGCGTCCGGCCCGCGCTCGGGCCTGGGCGAGATCACGATTCCCGAGAACGAACCGGGCAGCTCGATCATGCCGGGCAAGGTCAATCCGACCCAGTGCGAGGCGCTGACGATGCTGTGCTGCCAGGTGTTCGGCAACGACGTCGCCATCACCGTCGGCGGCGCCCAGGGCAATTTCGAGCTGAACGTGTTCAAGCCGATGATCGCCCATAACTTCCTGCAGAGCGCGCGCCTGCTGGCCGACGGCATGCGTTCCTTCGACGAGCACTGCGCCAAGGGCATCGAGCCGAACCGCAAGCGCATCGGCGAGCTGATGGAACAGTCGCTGATGCTGGTGACCGCGCTGGCCCCGCATATCGGGTATGATCGCGCCGCGCAAATCGCCAAGACGGCCCAGCACAACGGCCTGACGCTGCGCCAGGCCGCGCTGCAGTCCGGCTTCGTCGACGAGGCGCAGTTCGACCAGTGGATCGTGCCGATCGAGATGACCCGGCCCGAACAGGCCTGAGGCCAGATCGCCCTGCCCCGTCGTCCCCGCGCAGGCGGGGGCCCAAGTTCTGCATGCATGTCGATGGCAGATGCTGAATTGGGTCCCCGCCTGCGCGGGGACGACGCATTTTCCGCCTGCCCAAATGGGCAGGCTCAACAGTACGCCGCCCGATAAAAACCAGGGATACAATATGCAAAAGACAACATTTGAACTGACATCGGAGTTCATCGAACTCAACCAGCTGCTCAAGCTCGCGGGCGTGGTCGATAGCGGCGGCGCCGGCAAGCACGTGGTCGCGAGCGGCGCGGTGTCGGTCGACGGCAAGAAGGAATTGCGCAAGACGGCCAAGATCCGCGCCGGCCAGGTCGTGACGCTGGGCGACATCCGGATCGACGTGCGCTGATGGCTGCGCTTGCGGCTTGTCCGATGCGCCCGGTGGGGGCGCCGGACTAGCCGTCCCCGGCTGGAAATTGCCGGTTTGCGCGCAGACAAACTTGGGCAGACCTCCTTCTTTATATTGAATACGTAACATTCGCCAAAGGTGAAGAAGATGGATACCCCGGACTACAGCCCAACGACGCAGCAACGACTGATCGGCGACCTGCGTCTCGTCATCGAGAACGCGGAAGAACTGCTCAAGAACACCGATCACTACACCGGCATGGTGTACCAGAACGCCCGCGCGAAGCTGGCCACGGCGCTCACCGCAGCAAACGAGGAACTGGCCCGTTTCGAGGAGGATCAGCTGAACCGCATGATGGAAGCGACGCGCGCCGCAAACGAACTGCACCACGACGACAGCGGCGAAGCACGCATCCTGCGCGCCTTCTACCACTGAGCACCCTGCCGGCGCCGCGCTCGCGGCGCCGTTCTTCCTCCTAGATTTCCCCGTCCACGATCGCCGTCACGCAGCCGGGCGCCAGCCAGCGCCGCAGGGCCGCGCCCACGTCGAATCCCTCGTCCATCCCGAACGCCGCGTCCAGCGCCTGGCCGAACGTGCCGCCGTGCCGCAGGCAGGCGAGCGCCGCGTGCTCGGCCGCAGCGAGGGGCACCACTTCCACGTGCCAGCCGCGCCGCCGCACCAGTGCGTGGCCGGCGCACTGCAGCGCGGCCGGCATGTCAGTCGCGCCGTCCTGGTGCGCCAGCCACACGGCCGGCGTCGCCCAGGGCGAGGCGTGCAGGCGCAGCGCGGGATGCAGGCGTGCACGGCTGGCCTCGAAGCGGACCGGATCGAGCCCCTCCACGGCCGGCGCCGCATCCGCATCCGCTTCCTTATTGTCGTCGGCAGCGGGCGCGTAATGCGCCTCGTGCACCAGCCATTCGAGGCGCGCCACGTCCGGCAGGTAAGGATGATCGGCGGCCGGTGCGAATCCGTCCAGGAAGGCCGGCAGCGTGGCGCCGAAACGGTTGAGGTCGGGATCGAGCGACGGGTGGGCGCGGCCGTAGACACGCGCCAGTCCCGCGAAAAAGTCGTCGCCGACCAGTCGGCGCAGCACGGGATAGGCATTCGACAGCGCGCGCTGCCAGTTGGCCGCCAGGTTGCCGCGGTAGATGCCGAGCCGGTCCGGGTCGCCCTTCAGCCAGGGGGCGATGGCGGCATCCCGGGCACGGTCGAACAGCGCGGCGCCGAACGCGTGCTGGACCGTGGCCAGGTCGGCGGCGGCAGGGACGCGGATCGGAACGGTTTGCCGCACCGCTGCGTGGCCGTCCACGGACAAGGCCGGCGCCCCGCCGTCCCGTGCGATCAGCCGCGCCGTTTCCGCTTCTTCCAGCAGCACGTCCAGCGCCGGGATGTCCGTATCCCACTCGACCAGCGTCGGCACCGCGCCGAAGCGCGCCAGCGCCGCGCGGTACAGCGCCCAGACGGGCGCGGCGACGCGGTCGCCATGGTGGTCGATCAGCAGCGATCCCGTGTCCAGGTGGCCGCCCAGGTGCAGCTCGCCAACGCTGCCCGGCGGCAGCGCGGCCAGGGCGGCCAGGGCAGCCAGCGCATCCTCGCCGTGGTTGCGCTGATTGACGTACAGGTTGTTCACGTCGAGCAGGATGCCGCAACCCGTGCGACGCACCAGTTCGGCCAGGAATTCCGCCTCGCTGACGGCATCGACGGTGAACCGCAGGTAGGTGGAGACATTCTCGACGAGGATGCGGCGCCCCAGCGCGTCCTGCACGTGCGCGACGCGGCCGGCCACGAGGGCCAGCGCCGCATCGTCGAGCTGCAGCGGCAGCAGGTCGTTCAGCTGGCGGTCCCCGAGCGCGCCCCAGCTCAGGTGTTCCGAGACGAGGGCCGGCTCGACCGCGCGCACCAGGTCGGCCACGCGGCGCAGGTGTTCTTCGGAAAAGCCGGCGGCCGAGCCGAGCCCGAGGCCGACGCCGTGCAGGCTGACGGGATAGTCGCGCCGCAACGTGTCGAGCACGTGCCAGTCGCGGCCCGACCGCGCCAGGTAATTCTCGGTATGGACTTCGATGAAGCCGACGCCGGGACGCCGGTCGAGGAAGGCGCGGTAGTGCGGTGCGCGCAGGCCGATGCCCACGCCGCTCGCCGCGGGATGGGGGGCCTGCGCCATGGGATTACTTGTCCTGCCTGGGCTGCTGGGCCTTCGGTTCGGTCAGTTTTCCGCCCGCTTTTTCGCAACTGCCCTTGGGCACCATCTTCCATTCGGCCGGATCGTTGTCGACGGCGGCCTGGCCCGCGCAGCCGTGCACGGACGTGCCGCAATCGTTCTGGCCGGCCTTGGCGATGCCAAAGCATTTTTCCTGGTCGGCGGCGGCCGTCCCCATCTGGCCCGATGCCGACGCATTGGCGGCGCACACGCCCGCGAGCGCCGCGGCCACCAGGGCTTGACGTTTGTTCATGTAGATCTCCATTCAGGCACGCGTCAATATACGCCAGCCGATTCTAGCGAATGCGGGGCGGATATTGAAGGGGAAAAGCGGCGATAGTGAAAAACGGAAACGGAAAGTGGAACGAAATGCGTACGCCGGCGGGGGCGGCCTTTGTGCGCCGTGGCGGCCAATGATGGAACATGGGCCGGGCACGGCATGGCGGGGCTCGAGCGGACTATATTGTGATGGCCTGCCCAACGCGCCGGGTACGTCAGCCGATAACGCGCGGGCCGCCGGTCCGTTGACAGCGACCGGTCGAAAATCTCCGTCGACGAACCGGGTCCTGGTCAGATGGTCACGCAGGCCGGGATTCAGGCCGTCGTATTGACGTGGTTGCCCAGGTGCGGCGGCAGGTTCGGTGCGGGCGCGGACGCCTGGACGGCTTCCAGCAGCTGGGCGGCGGACGATGCCTGGATGTCCTGTGCTTTCTTGAGCATGGTCATGCCGACTTCCTGACGCAGGCCGGTATCGGCGAGGCTGGTGGCGAGTTTGGCGATACCCATTGCATCCATGGTCTTCTCCTGTGTGGTCGGCCCGGTATGGGCTATCTACCATTAACGGCAACGCATCATTTAACTTTAGGCCGATCTTGCCGCCAGGCCGAGATAGGCCTTCATCCAGTCCAGCACGCCCTCCGGGTCGTCGAGGTCGAGCCAGGCGACGTGCGGCGCCAGCGCATTCGGCGCGGGCGCGCTCGAGGCCACGGCGACGATGTGCGGGTCGTCCGGGTACACGGGCGGCTTGCCGACCTCGGGACGGTAGACCTCCAGCTTGGGCAGCGGCTCCCATTTGTAGCCCTCGACGAGGGTCAGGTCGGCGGGCGACAGGCGTCGCAGGTGCTCGGCCAGCGGCGGCTCCTCGCTGCCGCGCAGCTCGCGCATGATCGCCGTGCGGTACGGCGAGGCGATCATCACCTCGGCCGCGCCGGCAGTGCGCATGCGCGCGCTGTCCTTGTGCGGCGGCTCCAGCACGATGTCGTGGTGGCTGTGCTTGATGACGTTGACGCGCACCCCCTCGCCCGCCAGGCGGCCGACGAGGAATTCCAGCAGCGTCGTCTTGCCGCTGCCGGACCAGCCGATCACGCCCATCACCTTGCCGCCAGCCGCCTCCTGCAGGCGCTCCGGGGTCGACGGGGCCGGCGCCGCCTTGCCGTCGACGCGATCAGTACGGGACACGGTAGCGGGTCCCACGGTAGTTCATGACGGCCGTCTTCGGCAGCAGTTTTTCCAGCACCAGGCCGGGCGCGACTTCCTCGCCTTCGCGGCGCAGCACCTTGTCGACGATCAGCAGGCGGTCGGCCGGATTGGCCGAGTACATATAGCCGCCGAAGGCCGGGCGCGGCACCTCGCTGCGCAGCGGCTCGGGCAGCTGCTGCAGGAACGGCAGGCTGTCTTCGGGCGCCGCTGTGGGGACAGCCGCGCGCGGCGCCGGCTGGGCGGCGGCCGGGGACGGCGCCGGCGACACGGGGGCTGCCGTTGCCGGCGTCCGTGCCGTTGCCGTCGCCGCGGGCGCCGCAACCGGTGCGGCAGGCGGCGGTGCGGTTGGTGCGGCAGGCGGCGGTGCCGATGGTGCGGCAGATGGTGCGGCAGGCGGTGCCGGTGGCGCGCTCACGTCGAGCGTCGGGGATGCGGCCGGCGGCGTCTTGGCGATGGGTGCGGCCGGCGCGGCCGGCGCCACGGCAGCGGCGGGTGCCGGCGTGGCAGCGGGAGCGGAGGCAGGAGCAGGAGCGGAGCCCGCACGCCAGAACAGCAGCGCGCCCGCCGCCACGACCAGCGCGCCCGCGCACAGGCCGAGCAACAGCGGCTTGCGCGCCGTCGCACGGGCCGGGGCGGCCTGCGCGGCCTGCGGCGCGTGGATCGTCGGCGCGTCGCCGAGCTGGCGTTCGGCCTGGGCCTTCTTCAAGGCTTCGAGGATGTATGACATGGGATCCTTCTTGTTCTACTTTTCAGCTTTCTTGTCCACGGCAGCGAGCAGGCGCGGTTCGTCCACGCCGCCCAGCTGGTTCAGGCGCATCCAGGTACGCGGGCCGGTCACGCCGTCCGCCTTGAGGTTCTGTTTTTCCTGGAAGGCGCGCAGCAGGCGCCGGGTGGCGGCGTCGAACGGCTGGCCACCCGGCGGCGCCGGATGCTTGTCCAGGCTTGCCAGCTGTGCCGCGATCCAGTCGACGTCGGCGCCCGTGTCGCCCGGATGGACCTCGTCGCGGAACGCGCGCGGCGCCTTCCACAGCGTGGTGAAGGCGCCGTCGAACCGCGTGGCCAGCGCGCCCAGGCTCACCTTCTGGCGCTGGCCGTTGATGGCCAGCGTGGCGCCCTGCCCGTCCATGCCCGTCAGCACGGCATAGCCGACACGCTGGCCGTCGTGCAGCGCGACGATGGCGGGCCGGTCCAGCAGGCGCAGTTCGTACAGGCCGCCGCGGCCCTGGTAGCAGCGCAGCCCCAGGCGCGGCGCACCGGCGCACGGGGTGCCGGCCGGCAGCTTCTGGCCCCACAATTCTCCCAGTTCGCGCAGCGCTTCTTCCTCCGTGGCCAGCTCGAGCGGCTTCGAAGGCGCCGCCGGTGCCGCCATGGGCGCCGGCGCAGGTGCGGGTGCACGCGCCGGCAGGCCAGCCGCGGCGACCTGCGCGGCCGGCGCCGGCGCCACGCGCGGCACCGCCTGCCAGGCCGCGGCGCTGAGCGCCGCGCCGGCCAGCACGCCGCCCGCCACCAGCGGCCAGCGCGGGGACCGGCGGCCATCCTGCAGCGGGGTTTCGCCCGCGAACACCTCGCGCGCGGCGCGGCGCAGGATCTTCGGCGTCACCTCGCGCGCATTCTCGACGTAGGCGCCGAGTAGCGCGCGGTCGCACAGCAGGTTGATGCGGCGCGGCACCCCGCCCGTCAGGCGGTGCACGAGCGCCGCCAGCGACGGCGGAATCGGCGTGCCGGCCTGCACGCCGGCGACGGCCAGGCGGTGCGCGACGTAGGCGCCCGTCTCGGCCACGGACAGCGGTCCCAGGTGGTAGCGCGCGATCACGCGCTGGGCCAGTTGTTCCAGTTCGGGCCGGGCCAGCATCGTGCGCAGTTCCGGCTGGCCGATCAGGATGATCTGCAGCAGCTTGCGCTCGCTGGTCTCGAGGTTCGTCAGCAGGCGCAGCTGTTCCAGCACCTGGGGCGACAGATTCTGCGCCTCGTCGATGACGAGCACGTTGTTGTTGCCCTGGGCATGGCTGGCCAGCAGGTAGGCATTGATGGCGTCGACGTAGCCTTTCACGCCGAGGCTCCCCGCCGCGGCCGGCGGCAGGTCGATTCGGAACTCGTCGCAGATCGTCAGCAGCAATTCCTCGACCGTCAGCTTCGGATTGAAGATGTAGGCGAGGCGGCAGTTGTCGGGAATCTGCTCGATGAAGCAGCGGCAGACGGTGGTCTTGCCGGCGCCGATTTCCCCGGTGAGCAGCACGAAGCCGCCGCCGCTGCCGATGCCGTACAGCAGGTGCGCCAGCGCCTCGCGGTGGCGCTCGCTCATGAACAGGTAGCGGGGATCGGGCGCGATGGAAAACGGCGCCTGCTTCAGGTGAAAGTAATTCGTGTACATGGGTTCCCGCCGCCGGTCAGGGACGTGGCGGCAACGATTTGAACTTCGCGCAGTATATTTTGCTTTTGGTATTGTAGTAAGCGATCTTGCTGCCGGGATTGGAGACGCGCACGGGATACGGCGACGCATCGGCGGCCAGGTAGCGGATGCCCACCGCCTTGCGGATCGCCCCCTCCAGCTCGTCCGGCGGCACTTCTGAGACCGCCGCGACGAAGGCGAGTTCGCTCGTGTCGTCGCTGACCATGACCTCGCTCACCGGCGTGCCCCACAGCGACGCGTCGTTCGTGCGGAACCAGTAGGCGCCGCCCTCGTGCTTGTAGGCGGGACCGAAGAGGCGGGTCAGCCAGGCGTGGAAATAGGCGTTGTCGATCTGGTCGCGGCACAGCAGCGCGCTGCCGATGACGGCGCTGAACGTCGACGGCGGTTTCTCGCCGGCCTGGGCGTGCGCGGGCCCGGCACCGATGGCGCCGCACGCGGCCGCCAGCACGATGGCCGCAGCGTACTTACCGAACCTTCCTGTTCCTGCGTCGCGCGTCACGCTTCCCTCCGATCGAACGGCCCATTATGACACCGGGGCCATCCGCAAGCCAGGAAACGGGCGTTTCCCTTTGTCATGCCGGGATGGCGCGGAGGGGACGGACCGCGCCCGCGTTGTCCTCGAACCACATGGGCGGCAGCGCGCCGGACCCGGCTTGTCCTTGTGCTAAGGTTACGGCGCAATTGACGACAAGAACAACCAGCAAGGAAGTCCATGCCCCTCTCTCCCGCCCGCCTGCGCGCGGCCGCCGCTGCCGTCGCCGCCATCGCCGCCGCTGCGCTGTCGGCCAGCCTCGCCCACGCCCAGACCGCCGCGCCGCAGTACCCGGCCCTCCCCTCCGAGACCCCGGCCGAGTTCAGCGCCCCCACGCCCGGCTACAACTACGTCAAGCGCAGCGTGATGATCCCCATGCGCGACGGCACGCGCCTGAACACGGTCATCATCGTCCCCAAGGGCGCCACGAGCGCCCGCAAGGCGCCGATCCTGCTCACGCGCACGCCCTACGACGCCGCCGGCATGACGAACCACGCCGAGAGCTCGGACCTGGAAACCATCCTCACCGGCTACGACAATGCCGCCGACGTGATCGTCGAGGGCGGCTACATCCGCGTCGTGCAGGACGTGCGCGGCAAGTACGGATCCGAAGGCGACTACGTGATGAACCGCCCGCTGTCCGGCCCGCTGAACCCGACGCCCGTCGACCATGCGACCGACACCTGGGACACGATCGACTGGCTCGTGCGCAACGTGCCGGAAGCGAACGGCCGCGTGGGCATCATCGGCATTTCCTACGACGGCTTCCTGCCCCTGATGGCGCTCGTGAACCCGCACCCCGCGCTGAAGGCGGCCGTGCCCATGAACCCGATGGTGGACGGCTGGATGGGCGACGACTGGTTCCACCACGGCGCCTTCCGCCAGATCAATATGTCCTACATCCTCGAGCAGGTGGTCACGCGCGGCAATACGGCGAAATGGTTCACCTCGCACTACGACGACTACGACATGTACCTGGGCGCCGGCTCGGCCGGCGAGCTGGGGCGCCAGCGCGGCCTGACGCAGAGCGGGTTCTGGAACAAGCTCGTCGCGCACCCTGACTACGACGCCTTCTGGCAGCAGCAGGCGATGGACCGGATCCTTGCGCGCCAGGGCGTCTCCGTGCCCACGCTGCTGGTGCACAGCCTGTGGGATGCCGAGGACATCTATGGCCCCATCGCCGTGTACAAGGCGATCAAGCCGAACGACAAGGACGGCAAGGTATTCCTGTCGATCGGACCGTGGGCGCATGGCGGCGCGATCGAGGACGGCAGCAGCCTGGGCGCGCTGAAGTTCGGCAGCGACACCTCGCTGCACTGGCGCCGCGCCGTGCTCAAGCCCTTCCTCGACCGCTACCTGAAGGACGATGCGGCCGCGCCCGCGATCGCGCCCGTCACCGCCTTCGAGACGGGCAGCAACCGCTGGCGCGACCTGCCGTCCTGGCCCAGCGCCGGCACCCAGCCGATCCGTCCCGTCGCCCTGCGCCTGGCGGCCGGCGCAAAGGCGGTGCTGGGCGGCGCGGCCGACGACCGGACGTTCGACGAATGGGTGTCCGACCCGGCCAAGCCGGTGCCGTTCCGCCAGCGCCCGATTCCTCCCTACGGCTACGACGAGGCCAAGGGCCAGAGCTGGCCGCGCTGGCTCGTCGACGACCAGCGCGAGGCCTCCGGACGCACGGACGTGGTCACGTTCACGTCGGACGTGCTGACGGCGCCCGTGCGCATCGCCGGCGAACCGGTCGCCCACCTCGTCGCGTCGACGAGCGGCACGGACAGTGACTGGGTCGTCAAGCTGATCGACGTCTATCCGGACCAGGTGGGCAGCCAGCCGGCGATGGGCGGCTACCAGCTGATGGTGGCCGGCGACATCCTGCGCGGCCGCTACCGCGAGGGCTACGACAAGCCGAAGGCGCTGGTACCAAACAAGCCCCTGGCCTACCGCTTCGGCCTGCCCACGGCGAACCACGTATTCCTGCCGGGCCACCGCATCATGGTGCAGGTGCAGTCGAGCTGGTTCCCCCTGTACGACCGCAATCCGCAGACCTTCGTGCCGAACATCTTCTTCGCCAGGCCGGGCGACTACAAGAAGGCCACGCAGCGCGTCTACCATGGCAGCTTCGTCGAATTGCCGGTGGTGCAGGCAGGCCCGTAAGCGAGCGCTCACGATATCCGTGACCTCCAACCCGTCGTCCCTGCGAAGGCAGGGATCCAATGTCGCATGCGTGGCTACTCGCAGAAAATTGGGCCTCTGCCTTCGCAGGGGCGACGGTGATTTATCTCCAACCTTCCGATTTTCCGAATATATACTTCGAATAACTTCGCTTTTCCCGATGTTGCAGATCAATTAGACTTTCCATCATTCATTACCAACCATGACGGAAAGTCATCATGAAACGCATCGTCCTTTTTCTCGCTACCAACCTCGCCATCATGCTCGTGCTGGGCATTTCGGCGAGCCTGCTCGGCGTTAACAAATTCCTGACGGCCAACGGCCTGAATCTCGGCATGCTGCTGGGCTTCGCCGCGCTGATGGGTTTCGGCGGCGCCTTCATTTCGCTGTGGATGTCCAAGCCGATCGCCAAGTGGTCGACCGGCGCCCGCGTCATCACGCAGCCGTCCAACGCCACCGAAGCCTGGCTGATGAACACCGTGGCCGCCCAGGCGCAGAAGGCCGGCATCGCCATGCCCGAAGTCGCCGTCTATCCGGGCGAACCGAACGCGTTCGCGACCGGCGCGACCAAGAATGCCTCGCTCGTCGCCGTGTCCACGGGCCTGCTGGAATCGATGACGCACGATGAAGTGGAGGCCGTGCTGGCCCACGAGGTGGCGCACATCGCCAACGGCGACATGGTCACGCTGACGCTGATCCAGGGCGTGGTCAACACCTTCGTGATCTTCCTGGCGCGCGTCGTCGCCTACGGGGTCGACCAGTTCCTGCGCAAGGACGAGGAAGAAAGCAGCGGTCCGGGCATCGCCTACTACGTGACCTCGATCGTCTGCGACATCCTGTTCGGCATCCTGGCGAGCATCATCGTGGCCTGGTTCTCGCGCCAGCGCGAATACCGCGCCGACCGCGGCGCGGCCAGGATCATGGGCACCCCGCGTCCGATGATCGCGGCCCTGCAGCGCCTCGGCGGCATCGCCCAGGTCGACCTGCCGAAGAACCTGACGGCGTCGGGCATCGCAGGCGGCGGCGTGCTGTCGCTGTTCTCCAGCCACCCGTCGACCGAGCAGCGCATCGCCGCCCTGCAGCGCGGCTGATGCAGAGTTGCGGCCCCGTCCATGCGGCGGGGCCGCAAAATACCACTTTCAATACCAATTCCCACCGTCCCGCCTTTCTCGCTCCCAGACGGAACGTACCAGTTTCCCGCACCATATCAGCAGCAGGCAATACCACTTGCATACCTGTTGACAAGCCTGGCGGCCCCTCCTATAGTGCGCTGACCTCCACCGGCACACTCTCCCATGATCGACTTTCTCATCGGCGTCGACGGCGGCGGCACCGGCACCCGCGTGCGCCTCGCCCGTGCCGCGCCCCGCTCCAACCAGCCTGCCGCGCCGCGCGGCTACACCGAACTGGCCCAGGGCAGCGCCGGCCCGTCGGGCCTGGGGCTGGGCATCGCCAATGCCTGGGCCGCGGTCGGTGACGCCATCGCCCAGGCCTTCGACGCCGCCGGCCTCGAACGGCCCGGTCCCGCGCGCACCGCGATCGGCCTCGGCCTGGCGGGCGTGCACAACAAGCAGTGGGCGCAGGCATTCACGGCGGCGAATCCCGGCTATCCGGCCCTGGTGCTCGAGACCGACGCCTTCACGACCCTGATGGGTGCGCACGGCGGCCATCCCGGCGCCATCGTCGCCATCGGCACGGGCAGCGTCGGCGAGGTGCTGCTGGCCGACGGCACGCGGCGCGAAGTGGGCGGCTGGGGCTTCCCGGCCGGCGACGAGGCGGGCGGCGCCTGGATCGGCCTGCGCGCCATCAACCACGTCCAGCAGGTGCTGGACGGCCGCCAGCCGCGCGGCGCCCTGGCCGACGCCGTCGTCCATGCCTGCGGCGGCCACCGCGACACGGTCCAGGCCTGGCTCGGCGGCGCCACCCAGACCGCCTACGCCAGCCTGGCGCCGCTGGTGCTGCGCCATGCCGACGATCCCGTCGCCGCCGCCATCCTGCGCGACGCGGGGCGCGAAGCGGCCGCCATCGCGCGCGCCCTCGACCCGCAAGGCACGCTGCCGCTGGCGCTGTGCGGCAGCCTGGGCCAGGCCCTGCGTCCCTGGATGCCGGCGGAACTTGCCGCGCGCGCCGTCGCTCCCGCGGGCGATTCCGCCGCCGGCGCGCTGTGCGTGATCGCGCAGTACCTGGCCTACCACCCGGTCCAATGAGTTTTCCTTCACAGAGGCTGCGCATGCAAGGCAATATCCTGACTCCCGGCGGCTGGATCCGCGGCACGCTGCACGCGGATGCCGACGGCACCATTGCCGCCATCGACGGCACGCCCGTCGATCCGGCCGCCAACGGCGACGACTACATCCTGCCCGGCTTCATCGACCTGCACGTGCATGGCGGCGCCGGACGCGACATGATGGAAGGCGGCGACGCCGCCCGCACCATCGCGCGCCTGCATGCGCGCCACGGCACCACGAGCCTGCTGGCGACGACGATGACGGCGCCGCTCGAGGACATCGACCGCGCCCTGTCCGCCATCGGACAGGCGTGCCGCGAGCGCGGCGCCGGCGAGGCGCGCATCCTGGGCGTGCACCTGGAAGGCCCGTACATCAATTCCGGCAAGCTGGGCGCCCAGCCGCCGTACGCGCGCGAAGCGAGCATGGCCGAGGTGAAGCGCTTCGACGCCCAGGCGCCGATGCGCCTGATCACCGTGGCGCCCGAGATCGACGGCCACCTGGCCCTGGTGCGCGAGATGGCCGACGCCGGCATCCGCGTGCAGATCGGCCACACCACGGGTTCCTACGAGGACGGCGTCAAGGCGCTCGAACACGGCGCGGCCGGCTTCACCCACCTGTTCAACGCCATGCCCGGCCTGCACCACCGCGACCCCGGCATGGTCGGCGCGGCGCTCGCGCACGCGCAGTACGCCGAGATCATCCCCGACCTGCTGCACGTGCACCCGGGCGCCATCAAGGTGGCGCTGCGCGCGATCCCGCACCTGTACTGCGTGACCGATTCGACGGCCGCCGCCGGCATGCCGGACGGCCAGTACATGCTGGGCCGCCAGGTCGTCCACAAATGCATGGGCGGCGTGCGCCTGGCCGACGGCACGCTGGCCGGCAGCACGCTCACCATGGACGGCGCGCTGCGCAACCTCGTCAAGATCGGCCTGGACCTCGCCGACGCCTCGCGCCGCGTGTCCACCAATGCCGCCGACTACCTGGGCGAGACGCGCCGCGGCCGGCTGGCGCCGGGCTGCCATGCCGACCTGGTCGTCCTCGACCGCAACCTGAACCTCAAAGCCGTCCACATCGAAGGAGAAGCGATTGACCTGCGCAGCTGATTCCACTACCGACTCCCTGATGCTGCAGGAAGCCCGGTCCGCCGCCGACTGCGTCGCCCTGCAACTGGCCAACGACGTCGAGCGCTACGCGGAACTGGGCCGCGTGCTGCGCGCCGGCGCCTTCCACAACGCCGTGACCGTGGCGCGCGGCAGCTCGGACCATGCGTCGAACTACCTGGCCTACCTGATCATGTCGCGCATGGGCCGCCTGGTGACGTCGCTGCCGATGTCGCTGGTCACGCTGTATAAGGCGCCCCTGCGCGCCGACGGCGTGCTGGCGATCTCCGTGTCGCAGTCGGGCCAGAGCCCGGACGTGGTCGAGCCGATGCGCTACTTCCGCGCCGGCGGCGCCACCACGGTCGCGCTGGTGAACGCCATCGATTCGCCGCTGGCGGAGGCGGCCGAGTGGGCGTTGCCGCTGCGCGCCGGCAAGGAGCAGAGCGTGGCCGCCACCAAGAGCTTCATCACGAGCCTGACGGCCGGCGCCCGCCTGGTCGCCGAATGGCAGGAGGATGCCGAACTGAAGGCCGGCCTGGCCGCCCTGCCCGACGCGCTGCGCCGCGCGGCGGACGTGGACTGGTCGGCCGCGCTGGACGTGCTGGCCCCGGCGCGCAACATCATGGTCGTGGGCCGCGGCATCGGCTTCCCCATCGCGCTGGAGGCGGCGCTGAAATTCAAGGAAACCTCGGCGCTGCAGGCCGAGGCGTTTTCCGGCGCCGAGATCAAGCACGGCCCGATGGCGCTGATCGACGAAGGCTATCCGCTGCTGATCTTCGCCACCCGCGGCCCCACCCAGGCCGGCCTGGTGGCGCTGGCCGAGGAAATGCGCGGCCGCGGCGCGCGCGTGCTGCTGGCCGCGCCCGAGGACGTGCCCTCGCGCGACCTCGACCTGCCGGTGGCGCCCCACCCCGACCTCGACCCGGTCGTCGCGATCCAGGCGTTCTACGTGATGGCCGCGCGGCTGTCGAAGGCGCGCGGGCTCGACCCGGACAAGCCGCGCCACCTGAGCAAGGTCACGAAGACGAACTGAAGACGAACTGAAGACGCACGCATGACGAACGAAGCTTACCGCCGCCTGGCCGGCCGCCTGATCATGATCCGCCTGTTCGGCACGCAGCTCGATGCCGACACGGACGCCTTCATCCGCGCCAACGCCATCCGCGGCGCCTGCCTGTTCCGCCAGAACATGACGGATGCCGCCCAGCTGACCGCGTTCACGGGCGGCCTGCGCGCCGCGATGGGAGAACGTGCACTGATCGCCATCGACCAGGAAGGCGGCGCCGTCGTGCGCGCGCTGTGGGTGCCGCCGCCGCCGTCGGCGATGGCCCTGGGCGCGGCCGCCGACGCGGACCTGGCGCGCGACGTCGGCGCGGCGGTGGCGCGGGCGATCCGCGCGCTGGGGTTCAACTGGAACTTCGCGCCGGTGCTGGACCTGAACAACAATCCGCGCAATCCCGTCATCGCCGAGCGCTCGTTCGGCGCCGACCCGCAGACGGCGAGCCGCCTGGCGCTGGCCTGGATGGCCGGCAGCGAGGGCGAGGGCGTGGCCTGCTGCGTCAAGCACTTCCCCGGCCACGGCGACACCCACGTCGATTCGCACCGCGACCTGCCGACCGTCGCCAAGTCCGTCGACGAACTGGAACGCTTCGAGTTCGCCCCGTTCCGCACGGCCGCCCAGGCCGGCGCGCCGGCGATGATGACGGCCCACATCGTGTATCCGGCACTCGACCCCGAGCGTCCGGCGACGATGTCGCGCCCCATCCTGCACGGCCTGCTGCGCGAGCGCTGGGGCTACGCGGGCGTCATCATCACGGACGGCATGGACATGCATGCGATCGCCCAGCGCTGGCCGGCCGGCGAAGCGGCCGTCAACGCGCTGCTGGCCGGCGCCGACATGGTGATGGCGATCGGCAGTCGCGCCACCCAGGAAGAGACGCTCGACGCCATCGCCGCCGCCATCGCCGACGGCCGCCTGCCCGTGCACGAAGTGGAAGCGCGCCTGGCGCGGCTGGACGCACTGGCCGCGCGCCACCCTGCCGCCGGCGGCGCTTACGCCACCGACGAGGAAGACCGCGCGCTGATGGCGCGCGCCTGGGGCCGCGGCCTCACCGCGCGCAGCACCGCCCAGGCGGCGCCGCGCCGCCCCGCGCCGGGCAGCCGCGTGCGCCTGGTGGCGCGCCAGGACGTGGTCAGCGACGGCGTGTCCGAGGCCGGCGTGCCGGCCGCCGCCATCGCCGCCTCGCTGGGCCGGCTGTACGACGTCGACCTGGTCACCTTTGCCGATGCCGACACCTTCGACTGGAGCGCGCTGCCGCAGGACGGCCGCTTCACCGTGCTGGCCTCGACCTCGCGCCGCCGCTACGGCGCGTACGCGCGCACGAGCTGGCGCCCCGACCTGCACCTGGCGCTGTGGAACCCCTACCAGGCGCTGGACATCGACGCGCCCGCGCTGATGACCTACGGCTTCGCGCCGCCGGCGCTGGACGCCGTGAATGCCTGGCTGGCGGGCGAGATCGAAGCCGAAGGACGCTGCCCGGTGCCGGGTTTCTGATGCCAGCCTGAATACCGTCGCCCCTGCGGAGGCAGGGGCCCAATTGCTGCATGCGTCGCCATGACGCTTGCAAGATCGGGGCCCTGCCTTCGCAGGGACGTCGTGATCACGTTGAACACACGCCTTCCATCCCGGCCGGGTAACGCGATGTAACGGTGCCCCCTCCCCCTGCACGGCTGAGGCACAATGGACGCGCCCGAAATGGCACTTTGTGGGACAATGCACGACTTGTCCGTATTGGCACAACGACACTGTCCGAGCTCCGGCCGGTGCATTCACTAGTCATCAAGAGAGGATTATTCATGTCCCAGTTCCGTTTTGCCCGCGTGGCACTGATGCTGGCCGCGATCGGCCTGAACGCCGCTCCGGCGTTGATGCATGGCGCCCATGCGCAGAACAAGGGTGCCGCACCGGCAGCCGCCCCGGCGGACGCCGTCCGTCCCGAGTTGTTCAAGCTGCTCGACCCGGCCCAGATCAAGCCGCTGATGGATGCCAAGAACTACGGCGAAATCCAGAACCGCGTCACCCAGGCCGAAGCCGTCCCGAACCGTACGCCGTACGAGGACTACGTCCTGAACCGCATGAAGCTGACGCTGGCCACCAGCACCAACAACGATGCGATGGCGACCCAGGCGCTGGAAGCGATCCTGGCCACCGGCAAGCTGCCGGAAGCCGACAAGGCCAACTTCACCCAGGCGCTGGCGACCTACTACTACAACGCCAAGAACTATCCGAAGGCGATCGAGCTGTACAAGCAGATCCAGGCATCGGGCAAGGCCACGGACGCCGTCAATTCGGCCATGATCCGTTCCTACTACCTGAGCGGCGACTACGCCACCGCGCTGAAGCTGCAGCGTCCGGTGCTGGATGCGATGGAACAGGCCGGCAAGACCCCGACCCAGGAAGACCTGCGCCTGTACGCCTCGGCCGCCAACAAGGCCAAGGATGACACCGCCTACCTGAACGGCCTGGAAAAGCTGGCCTCGTTCTACCCGAGCGACGACTTCTGGACCGACCTGATCAGCCGCGGCATCGTGCGCAAGCCGGGCTTCCAGGAAGCCAACGTGACCAACGTGCTGCGCCTGCAGTTCGCCGCCGTCAAGCAGCTGTCGCCGGAAGGCTATACCGAACTGGCCGAACTGGCGCTGAAGGACGGCTTCCCGACCGAGGCGAAGAAGGTCGTCGACGCGGGCTTCGCCGCCGGCGTGCTCGGCACCGGCAGCGGCGCCGCCCAGCACCGCCAGCTGCGGGACCGCGCCACCAAGGGCGCGGCCGACGACGCCAAGAACATCGCCGCCGGCGAAGCGAGCGCCAGCAAGGCCAAGAACGGCGCCGGCCTCGTCAACCTGGGCTGGGCCTACGTCACCATGGACCAGTTCGACAAAGGCATCGGCTTCATCGAGCAGGGTATCGCCAAGGGCGGCCTGAAGTCGCCGGACGAAGCCAAGCTGCGCCTGGGCATGGCCCAGGCCCGCGCCGGCAAGAAGGACCAGGCGATCTCGACCTTCGAAAGCGTGAAGGCGGGCGGCGGCCTGTCGGACACGGCCAAGTACTGGATCCTGCTGCTGAAGCACCCGAGCGGCGTGACCACCGTCGTCAAGTAATCGCCGTCCCTACCGGCGCATCGGAAAACGGTGCGGGCCTTGCGGCCCGCACCGTTTTTTTATGATCAATGTTATGTGCCGTACCGGCTGGGCTCCCCTGCTTGCCGATAATCGTCGGGAACCCCCACGAAAAGGCCGCAGCATGACTACCGTACGCAAAGGACAGGCGCCCGCGAAACTGAACCGCGACGAGTTCCGCCTGGTATTTTCCCGCAACTTCTTCGGCCCGGCCTACGAGGCCGTCGGCAAGGAACTCGCCGCCGTCGAGGAAGTCGCCTGGCAATCCTATGTCGATTCCGAGAAATCGCCCGTGACCGTGAAGGCGGGCCCCGGCTTCGCCGACCCCGACTACGACCTGTCCGTCGAGTGGAAGGAGGCCAGCGACAAGCTGAAGGCGGCCGAGGCGCGCCAGAAGGACCCGGCGACGCGCAACCGCATCCTGCTCATCAACGGCTCGGCCCGCAACGACGGCAGCTGCCCCGGAGAGATCTCGAAGACCTGGCGCCTGGTCAAGATGTGCGAGGAATTGCTGACCCAGGAAGGCATCGACACCGACGTGCTCGACCTGTCGCGCCTGATCTCGGACTATGACCGCCACATCCACCCCTGCAAGGGCTGCGTGTCGACGGCGATGCCGCTGTGCCACTGGCCCTGCAGCTGCTACCCGAACCACTCCCTGCACCAGAACAATGACTGGATGAACGAGATCTACGAGAAATGGGTCTCGGCACACGGTGTCATCCTGTTCACGCCGACCTACTGGTACCAGTCGCCGTCCGTGCTGAAACTGATGATCGACCGCCTCGTCTGCGCCGACGGCGGCAACCCGGATCCCAGCTCCACGCACGGCAAGGAAGCCGAGGAAGCCAAGGCGCTCGAGCAGGACTGGGACTATCCGAAGCACCTCGCCGGCCGCGCCTATGGCGTCGTCGTGCACGGCGACGTGGCCGGCATCGAATCGACGCGCCGGTCGCTGTCCGACTGGCTCGACTGGATGGGCCTGATCGACGCGGGTCCGACCGCCCTGCTCGACCGCTACGTCGGCTACTACGAGTCGTATGCGGACAGCCACGAGACGCTCGACAAGGACACGGCGTTCCAGGAGGAAGTGAAGAACGTGGCGCGCTCGGTGTCGGCGGCCGTCGCGGCGATCCGCTCCGGCAAGCTGCTGCAGCCGGACCGCAAGCTGACCAATCCGCGCCCGAAATAATTCCCTGTGGGGCCGGCGCTGGACAGGCGGTCTGTTTTTGGTATCATCGGCGCACTTCGACGCCAACGGTCCACCGCATGTCCACTCTCGCGCAACTGATGCAGCACCTGGGCGCCACCAGCAACCTGCCGCTGTACCAGCAGCTGCAGCGGGCGCTGCGCGAGGCCATCGAGCGCGGCATCTACGGCCCCGCCGAGGCCCTGCCGGCCGAACGCCAGCTGGCCTCGGAACTGGACATCTCGCGCATCACCGTGCGCAAGGCGATCGACGGCCTCGTCGAGGAAGGCCTGCTGGTGCGCCGCGCCGGGTCCGGCAACTTCATCAATACCCGCATCGAAAAGAACTTTGCCAAGCTGACCTCGTTTTCCGAGGACATGCGCTCGCGCGGCCGCACGCCGCGCAGTGTCTGGCTCAAGCGGTCGGAAGGCACCGTCACGCCGGAAGAGGCGCTGCGCCTGCGCCTGTCGCCGGGCGCGGCCGTGTACCGCTTCAACCGCATCCGCTACGCCGACGACATGCCCATGTGCGTCGAGTACGCGACCATCAGCGCCACCGCCCTGCCCTCGCTGGACGCGGTCGACGTGTCGATGTACGAAGCGCTGGAAGCGGCCGGCAAGCGCCCCGTGCGGGCGCTGCAGCGGCTGTCGGCCCTGCTGCTGACGGCCGAGCAGGCGCGCTTGCTGCAATCGAAGGAAGGCGATGCCGGCCTGTGCGTGGAGCGCCTGGGTTTCCTGCCGGACGGGCAGGCGGTAGAATTCTGCCGCTCCTACTTCCGCGGCGACATGTATGATTTCGTCGCGGAGCTGAGTGCCGTTTGAAACCTTATCCAGGACCCCGATGAATTACTTGACCTACGAAGCCTACCTCGACGAAGTCGCCACCCTGCTCACCGAGATCTACGACCTCGACGACAACACGGCGATCAAGCTGGTGGTCGATGCCCAGGAAGCCGAGTACTTCTCGCCGCACGACGACCACGAGGACATGCGCACGCTCGAGCGCGCGAAACAGGATGCCGCGACGCTGTTCAAGGCGCGCCAGAACCGCGTGCAGACGCAGCAGAAACAGCAGCGCAGCGTGCACCGCAAGAGCCGTCCGCCGCGTTGATGCCGTGGTGGGCACGTGGTGCCCACACTACGACGCGGTAGGGTGGGCATCACATGCCCACCACAAGGGACTCGCTCAGATCGCCGTCAACCCGCCATCGATCGCCAGCTGGTGCCCCGTGACGAACGAAGCCTGCTCCGAGCAGATCCACAGCGCCGCCGTGGCGATTTCGTAGGGGTCGGCGATGCGTCCCATCGGGTGCGCCGACTTGAGCTTCTTGTCGCGGCCCGGATCGCGTTCCAGCATGCGCGCCAGCATCGGCGTCTTGACGGCGCCCGGGCACAGGCTGTTCACGCGGATGCCCGACTTGGCGTATTCGACGGCGGCCGTCTTCGTCAGGCCGATCACGGCATGCTTGGATGCCGCGTAGATGGCGCGGTTCGGCGCGGCCACCAGGCCGCCGGCGTCGGCCACGTTCAGGATCGTGCCGCCGCCTTCCTGCTTGAGCATCTGGCGCAGCTGGCCCTTCATGCACAGCCAGACGCCCTTGACGTTGACGTCCATGATGCGGTCGAACTGCTCGTCCTCGCCCTCGGCCAGCGGCAGGTATTCGTCCTCGACGGCGGCGCCGTTCACGGCGACGTCGATGCGGCCGTAGTGCGACACGGCCTTCTCCAGCAGCGCCTCGACCTCGTGGGCGACAGTGACGTTCGTCTTCACGAACAGGGCCTTGCCGCCCGCTTCCACGATCAGCGCGGCCGTCATGTGGCCGCCGTCGACCGACGTGTCGGCCACGACGACGCAGGCCCCTGCGCGTCCGAATGCCAGCGCCATGGCGCGGCCGATGCCGCTGGCGGCGCCCGTCACCAGCACAACCTTGCCGGCGTAGGAGATCCCACTCGGCGGTTGCTTGGTCATGCCCTTCATGATGCTTCCTTTACAATAACATGATGCAATGTTTGCTTCCTATGAGCAATACTTCTATAGGGCAACATCATAGCGCTCATGCGGGCATTGACCAAGCTTCTCGACCATTCCTCGTCGTGAGTGTTGCAATCAGGGTGCAGGTTTCGTTGCGGTCCCCATTTTCGAGCGGTCGCCGGCCATCACGACCGACAGCTTGGCCGGGTCGATCGCCTTGCGGAACGCGGCGTTCAACTCGGGCAGCGTCACCGCGGCCAGGCGCTTCTCGAACTCGGCCGACCAGGTGAAGGTGCGGCCCAGGTACAGGTAGTTGGTCCAGCCCGAGGCCAGGCCATCGTCGGTGGCGCGGGTCTGGATGCGCTGCTGCAGCAGGCCCGACTTGGCGCCGGCCAGTTCGGCCGCCGTGAAGCCGTCCTTGCGCACCCGCTCCAGCTCCTCGCGCACGGCCGCGTCGACCTTGGCCAGGTTCTGCGGCGCGGCGATCGCCTGGATGCCGAACTTGCCGGCACGGTCGAGGTCGCCAGGCGCCAGGTAGGAGCTCCCGCCATAGGACAGGCCATCCTTCTGGCGGATGCGGTCCATCAGGCGCGATTTCAATCCGCCGCCGCCGAAGATGTAGTCGGCCAGCATCAGCGCCGGGTAGTCCGGATCGTCGATGTTCAGGTCCAGGTTCAGGCGCGCCACATAGAAGCCGTTTTCCTTTTCCGGGGTGTTCAGCACCTCGTGGATGGGCTGGATGTCCGCAGGTTTCTCCAGCACGGGGGCCACCGCCATCGGCGCTTTCCAGGCGCCGAACAGCTGGTCGACGAGGGGCTCGACGGCCTTGGCGTCGAAATCGCCGACGATGGCGATCTCGGCCGGTACGGTGCCGTAGTAGTCGCGGTGGAAGGCCTTGACGTCGTCCAGCGTGGCCGCCTTGATCTCGGCGATCGTCTCGTCCAGCGACGGGGTATAGCGCGGATCGCCCTTCGGATAGGTGTTGAAATGCTGGTTCAGGGCCCGCGTCGCCACGCTCGGCGGTTCGTTGCGGCTCGCCTCCAGGCCGACCAGGGCCTGCTTGCGCATCTGCTCGAACTCGGCCGCGGGGAAGTTCGCTTCGCGCAGCACGTGGGCGACCAGCTTCAGCGCTTCCGGCAGGTTTTCGCGCGTGGTCTGGAACTGGTGCAGGTCGCCGGCGAACTTCAGCTTCTCGAACGCATCGGCCAGCTCCGTGCGGCTGTACTTGCTGGTACCGCGCGTCAGCATCGCCATGCTCAGGCCCTGCGCCGTCGCCTTGCCGAACAGGTTCTTTTCGTCGCCCATGTGCTGGCGCAGGCTGACGGTCACGGTCTGGCCGCGGTTCTTCTTCGGCAGCAGCGCCAGCTTGACGCCGCCGGCCGTGACCACCGTGGTGCGCTTCATGATGTTGGCCTGGCTGGGGTCGAAGTCCTCGGCGTTCGAGGCGCCGACCTGCGGCTTGAAGTCCTTCAGCACGCTCTGCAGGCTGGGCGCCGGCGGCACGACGGCGCGCTGCGGATCCTCGTCGGGGATGAAGCTGCCCGTGACGCGGTTGTCGCGGCGGAAGTAGCGGCTGGCCGCCGACGCCACCTGTTCCGACGTCACCTTCGCCATGCTGTCGCGCTCGGCGAAGAACAGGCGCCAGTCGCCCAGCGCGATGGTTTCCGACAGCGCCAGGCCGACCTGGGCCGGATCGGCCAGGTTGCGCTCGACCTCGTTCAGGTAGGCGCGCTTGGCGCGTTCCATCTCTTCCGGCGTGGGCGGGTTCTTGGCGAAGCCTTCGACGGCCTGCGTCAGCGCTTCACGCACGGGCGCGAGGTCCTCGTCCTTCTTGACGACGGCCCCCACGTATTCCAGGCCCGGCGCGTAGCCGGTGAACGGGAAGGCGAATACCTGGCTGGCCTTGCCGGAGTCGACCAGCAGCTTGTGCAGGCGGCCCGTCGGCGTATCGCCCAGGATGGTGGAGGCGTAGTTCAGCGCATTGCTGTCGGCGTGCAGGCTGGCCGGGATCTTGTAGCCGAGCATCACGACCTGCATATCCCCCTGGCGCCGCACGGTGAACGAGCGCTCGCCGTCCTGGGTCGGCTCGACGGTCCAGAACTGCGGCAGCGTGCGCTTGGGTTTCGGGATCGCGCCGAACAACGTCGTGATCGATGCCAGCGTCTTGCCGGCGTCGAACTTGCCGGCGACGAGCAGCACGGCATTGTCGGGCTGGTAGTAGGTGCGGTAGAACGCCTGCAGGTTCTCGATCTTGACGTTCTCGATATCGCTCTTGTTACCGATCGGCATGCGCGAGTACGCATGCCAGTCGAAGGCGACGCTCTGCATGCGCTTCATGAGCACATTGGTCGGGGAGTTCTCGCCGTTCTCGTATTCGTTGCGCACCACCGTCATCTCGGAATCGAGGTCCTTCTTGGCGATGAAGGAATGCGTCATGCGGTCCGCCTCCATCCGCAGCGCCCAGTCCAGGTTGTCCTGCGATGCCTGGAACACCTCGTAGTAGTTGGTGCGGTCGAACGAGGTAGTACCGTTGAACTGCATGCCGCGGTCGGAGAACTGGCGCGTGATGTCCGGGTGCCCCTTGCTCCCCTTGAACATCAGGTGCTCGAGCAGGTGGGCCATGCCGGTCTCGCCGTAGTTCTCGTGGCGCGAGCCGACCAGGTAGGTGACGTTGACGGTGATCGTCGGGCGCGAGGCGTCCGGGAACAGCAGCACCTTCAGGCCGTTGGGCAGGCGGTATTCCGTGATGCCCTCGACCGACGGGCCCTGGACCACGCCCTTGGGCAGGTCGGCGGCCCAGGCCGCGCCGCACGTCACGAAGGAAAGGCCGCCGACGACCGCATAGGCGGCCAGGCCGCGCTGGAAGAACTTCAAGTTCATGTCACCTCGTCTGTATCTGTCGATGATCGAAGCCGCCGCCATTATTTGTTGCGGCGACAATGATTCATGGTAACAGACCGAGGCTTAGCCGGGGCTTAGCAAAGTTTGTATGGTGAAACGTTTCACGACCGGCTAGCGGCGTGCCTGGCGCTCGTGCTGCTGCTGGTGCGGGCTGATGCGGGCGAGTTCGTTCATCTCCTCGGCCAGCCAGCCCAGCAGGTCGTCGGCGCTGACGATGCCGACCAGGCGGCCGCCCTCTCCCACCACGGGGACGCGCCGGATGCCGCGCAGGCGCATGCGTTCGATGGTGGCGTCGACGTCGTCGCCTGCCTCGGCGAGCAGCAGGTCGTCGCTCATCACGTCGCCGGCCAGCAGGCCCAGCGGGTCTAGGCCGAGGGCGACGACGGAGACGACGATGTCGCGGTCCGTGAGGATGCCGACGGGAGTGCGCTCGCCGTCCGGATCGTCGACGACGACCACGTCGCCCACGTGGTGCTTGCGCATGAGCAGGGCCGCGGCCTGGATCGTTTCGCCGCGGGCGCAGCAGACGGTGTCGACGGTGCAGAGTTTCCCGACATTCATGGTATCCCCCAGGTCAAGCAACCACGCTAGCCTGCAGGACGATGGCAACTTTGAGCTGACTCAAAGCTGCGTCGGGGATGATCAGGATTTTTTGGCGCTGTCGTCAGCGGGCTGGACGGCGTTCGCGTCCACGACTTGCAGATCGTTGTCCTTGGCGAAATTGACCACGAAGTGGTACGCCAGCGGTTCGATATTGCGGATGGCATTGTTCACGACGACGGCCTTGACGCCGTTGACGAGCGTGGGATAGACGTAGGGGGAATAGCGGATGTGGGCGTTCGGTCCGCGGCTGCTGCCGGGCGGCTTGAAGCACGACATGACGCCGCACAGGCGCTCGGCCCAGTCGGACGGGCGGAACTGCCTGCCCTTGCTCGTAACGCCGAGGATGACGAACTCGTCGGCGTGTTCTTTCCCGGTTTGCGGTAACTCGGCCATAGTGCGGCTTACTGAAACATGAAGCGTGGATGAGAACAACGCCGGTATTATATCTTATAGAAGACTTGCGGACGAGACTTGACAGTCGGGAATCATCCGGCGGGCAAAATCCCCCGCCAGACGTCCGTGCCAGCTCAGCCCAGCAATACGGCGCCGGACAGTAACAGCAGAAGCAGCATCCATAATAGCAGCGCGCGCCAAACCAGGCCGACCGTGCTCTGCAATGCCCGCACGCTCGGCTCCTCGCCGGGCAATTCATCCGCTTCGCTGTCGGACAAATCGACGGCGGCCGCGTCCGCCGGCACGAAGCGCGGCGCGTTCTCGGCCGGGGAGCCGAGGCGCACGCCCATGGCGCCGCCGCCGGCGGCCAGGATGATGCCGCGCGACTCGTCCGTCCAGCGGTCGGCGAAATTGCGCCAGGCGTAGATGGCATCCTCGAAATTGCCGACCACGGCAAAGGCGATGGCCGTCAGGCGCACGGGAACCCAGTCGATCCAGTAGAAGGCGCGCGCGGCGAATTCGCCGAACGCTTCGTTGCGCATGTGGTCCGGCTCGTTCCAGGCGCGCGCCAGGTATTCCGACACGCGGTACATGACGGCGCCGGCCGGGCCCAGCGGCATCAGGAACCAGAAGAACACGCCGAACACGTTGCGGTGCGTGGTGATCAGGGATTTCTCGACGGCGATGCGGGCGATCTCGCCGGCGTCCATGCCCACCGTGTCGATGCGTGCCCATTCGGCCAGCAGCGTGCGCGCCGTCGCCTCGTCGCCCGCGTTCAGCGCGAACTGGATCGAGGTGAAGTAATGGCTGTAGTGGCGGAAGCCGAGCGTCAGGTAGACGATCAGCACGTTCCAGGCGAAGGCGGCGAACACCCAGCCGTAGTGCAGCAGCGTCCAGTAGATGAGCCCCGTCGGCAGCATCAGTGCGCCCATCATCAGGAACCAGCCCATGCGGCCATGGCTGACCTGGCCGGCATTGAACCAGGCCTCGATGCGCATGGCCATGCGCTTGATCTCGGCGTAGATCTGGTTATCCGCGCGCAGCGGCTTGAGTTGCTCGATGAGCAGCGCGCACAGGATGGAAAAGAATGTCATTCAGGGTCCCCGCTATTGTTGCCACACTTCATTGCCCGCTACGATAGCGCAGAGGGACGGTAGACGCAATGAACGGCAGCCTCGATACCGTCGCCCCTGCGCAGCCAGGGGTCCAATTTCCGCGTGCGCTGCGGTCATCAGCAAATAAGCGCCAGCAAATAAGCGCCAGCAAACTTGGGCCCCTGCCTTCGCAGGGGTGACGTCGCTATGCGCGCAGCAGGTGGAACAAGTTGCGCAGCATTCCCGCCGTCGCGCCCCAGATGAAGAAGCGCTCGTAGGGCATCGCGTAGAAGCTGCGCCGCCCGGTCCCGTCCGGCAGGTCGAAGGACATGCGCTGGTGGTGCATGCCGTCCATCAGGAAGCCCAGCGGCACCTCGAAGATCTCGGCGACCTCGTTCGATTCCGCGACCAGGTCGAACGGCGGGGTCACCAGCGCCACGACGGGCGTCACCACATAGGCCGACGCCGTCACGTGGTCGGGCAGCACGCCCACGATCTCGATGTGGCGGCGCCCCAGGCCGATCTCTTCTTCCGTTTCGCGCAGCGCCGTCTCGATGGCCGAGGAATCGGCCTCCTCGGCGCGGCCGCCCGGGAAACTGACCTGGCCGCCATGGTTGGCCAGGTGCGCCGTGCGCTGCGTGAGCAGCACGGTGAGGCCCTCCTCGCGCCGCACCAGCGGGATCAGGACGGCGGCGCGGCGCAATTCCGGAAAGCGTTGGCGTATATCGTCGGGCAATTCCGGCTCCCAGGGCGCCGGATGGGCCAGGCGCGCGCGCAGCCAGTCCGCCTGCAGCCGCTCCGGCGGCAGCGCGGGTTCGCCGGCGATGGCGTCGACGGGCAGGCGCTGGGGATCGATGTGTACTTTTGCCAACGGCTTCTCCAAAAAGAAAAAGGCATCCGCGTGGATGCCTTTTTCATACTACACGTGCTATTACTCAGCGGTAGCAGCAGCGGCCTTGCGGTTCGGCAGCTTTTCTTTGATACGTGCCGATTTGCCCGAACGCTCACGCAGGTAGTACAGCTTGGCGCGACGGACGTCACCGCGGCGTTTCACTTCGATCGAAGCGATCAGCGGCGAGTACAGCTGGAACGTACGCTCGACGCCTTCGCCCGACGAGATCTTGCGAACGATGAAGTTCGAGTTCAGGCCGCGGTTGCGGCGCGAGATCACGACGCCTTCGTATGCCTGGGCGCGCTTGCGGTTGCCTTCGACGACGTTGACGCTGACGACGACGGTGTCGCCCGGTGCGAAATCAGGGATGTTGCGGCCGAGGCGCGCAATTTCTTCTTGCTCGAGTTGCTGGATCAGATCCATGGATGACTCCTGTAACCATCTTGCCGGCGCTGTACGGTGAAAGGCCCGGTAGAGGATGGGGTTGAACATGCGGTTGCCCGCGTTTTTCGCCTACTGCTGCGAATCCTGCGGCGGCTCGACATCGTCGAGACTCGCCAGAAACTTTTCGTCGGCCTTGCTCAGCTGACCGGCGCTGCGCGCCTTGTCCAGCAGATCGGGCCGTTTCTTCGCGGTCGCTTCCAGCATGCGCTGGCGGCGCCACTTCATGATTTCCGCGTGGTTGCCGCCCATCAGCACGGGGGGCACGGCCACGCCTTCGTACACTTCCGGACGCGTGTAGTGCGGCGAGTCGAGCAGGCCGTTGACGAAGCTGTCCTCGACCGCCGACGCATCGTCGCCCAGCACGCCGGGGATGTGGCGCACGACGGCATCCATCAGCGCCATCGCCGGCAATTCCCCGCCCGACAGCACGAAGTCGCCCAGCGAGATTTCCTCGTCGACGACCCGGTCCAACAGGCGCTGGTCGACCGCTTCGTAGCGGCCGCACAGCAGCACGAGGCCCGGCTCGTCCTTCAACTTCATCACGCGTTCGTGCGTCAGGGGCTTGCCCTGCGGCGACAGGTAGATCACGCGCGGCGCCGGCAGGCCCAGATCGACCTGGCGCTGCTTCGCCGCGGCGATGGTCGCATCGAGCGGCCTGGCCAGCATCACCATGCCGGGACCGCCGCCATACGGCCGGTCGTCCACGGTACGGTGGCGGTCGCTCGTGAAATCGCGCGGATTCCAGATCGACAGCTGCCACAGGCCCTGCTCGTGCGCCCGCCGGGTCACGCCCGACTGCGTCAATGCGGCAAACATCTCGGGAAACAAGCTCACGACGTCAAACTGCATCGGGACCTCGTCTCGATCGAATCGGATCAAACATCCTGGGGGTCAATAATCCAGGCCCCAATCCAGGGTAATCAGCCTGGCTTGCAGGTCGACGGTACGGACGAACTGGTCCACGAACGGCACCAGCCGCTCGGACGCTTTCGCATCCTGTGCGGCGGTCGGATCGGCAGCGGGCGTGATGCGCAGGATCGATTGCGCGCCGTTGTGCATCATGTCGGTCACCTTGCCCAGGGCCTCGCCCTGCAGGTTCACGGCATCCATGCCGATCAGGTCGGTCCAGTAGTACTCGTCTTCCGACAGCGCAGGGAAGTCCGCGCGCGACACGCGCACGACCGCGCCTTTCAGCGCTTCCGCCGCATCGCGATCGGACAAGTCCACCAGCGTGGCAGTGACATCGCCACTGTGGAATTTCGCATTGCGCACCTGGACGGCGCGCAGTGCCGGCTTGTCGAGCCACCAGGTCTTGACGTTCAGCAGCGCATCCGCATCCGTGGAGTGCGGCGTCACGCGGACGCCGCCGCGCAGCCCGTAGGCACCCGAGATATACCCGACCTCGATGAGGTCGTCCGGGACGTTCCCCGTTGCCGGGGTTGCTGCTGAAGCGGTCAAACCGGTCTACCGTGCCTGATTAGGCAGCGGCCTTTTGCGAAGCGACCAGGCGAGCAACGGTCGGCGACAGTTGTGCGCCAACGCCTTGCCAGTAAGCCAGACGGTCGGCGGTGATGTTCAGGCCGACTTCCTGGCCCGATGCCATCGGGTTGTAGAAGCCGATGCGCTCGATGAAACGGCCATCGCGACGGTTGCGCGAATCGGTTGCAACGATGTTGTAGAACGGGCGCTTCTTGGCACCACCGCGAGCTAAACGAATAACGACCATAATATTTCCAAAAAATTGTGCTGGACGGAGAAAGCCGACGATTATAGCGCGCAATACCGTACAGCAGCAAGTACTAAAGCCTGCTGAGACAAAGGACGCGCAGTCCCGGCGGAATCCAGCATTATGGCCTATTTCGCATCGAAGCGCTACCTGTAATGGCGACTTCCCCCGTACGCGCGCATGAAAACACGTGCCCGGCCCCGCGTTTTGCCCGATACTGATGGCTTTCCTGCCAACAATTTCCGAGTCCGCATGCCGAGCACGCCGCACAAGAACAAGACCGTCGCCACCGCCCTCGCCTTCTTCCTCGGCGGCCTGGGCGTCCACCGCTTCTACCTACGCGGCCCCGTCGACAGGCTCGGCCTGCTGCACGTCTGCAGCATTCCAATCGCCGGCATCGTGTACGGTGCCGGACGGGCCCCGAATCCCTTCTGGGTGCTGTTGCCGCTGATCGTGTCGTGGCTGGTGGGGTTCATCGAAGCGCTCGTCATCGGCCTGACGCCGGACGAGAAATGGGATGCGCGGCACAACGCCGCCTCGGGAACGACGTCGCGCTCGCACTGGGTGCTGGCCGTGCTGCTGGTGCTGACGATGCTGGTGGGGACGACGGCGCTGATCGCGACGATTTCGCGCCTGTTCGATCTTTTGTATACCGGAGGCGCGTACGGTTGAACAACCGCCCTGCAAAGCAACGTCGCCCCTGCCCAGGCAGGGGCCCGATTGTGCTCGCTGCACGCGAACCTGGGCCCCTGCCTGCGCAGGGGCGACGGCATATCAGAACTGCTCGACGTCCAGCGCCAGCACGCCCGCGCTGCCCTCCACGATCGCGTGGCGCATGCCCTCCGCCTGCGACAGGATGTGGTCGGCGAAGAAGCGCGCGGTGGCGATCTTGGCGCGGTAGAACGTCGCATCGCCGTCGCCCGCGGCCAGTTTCGCTTGCGCGACGAGGGCCGCGCGCGCCATCTGCCAGCCGCCCAGCACGATGCCGGCCAGCTTCAGGTAGGTGACGCTGCCCGCGAACACGGCGCGCGGATCCGCCTTGGCATTGGCCACCACGAAGTCGACGACGGCGTCCAGCGCATCGGCGCCGCGCGCCAGTTGCGTGCGGATGGCGGCGGCATCCGGGCCCTGGGCATCGCCCAGCTGGTCGGCCGTGGCGCGCACTTGCGCGAGGATGGACTTGGCCACCGCGCCGCCGTCGCGCACGGTCTTGCGGCCGACCAGGTCGTTGGCCTGGATCGCCGTCGTGCCTTCGTAGATCGACAGGATCTTGGCGTCGCGGTAGTGCTGGGCCGCGCCGGTTTCTTCGATGAAGCCCATGCCGCCATGCACCTGCACGCCGTCGCGCGCGACCTGTTCGCTCATCTCCGTCGACCAGCCCTTGATGATGGGGACCAGGTATTCGTAGACGGCCAGGTTGGCCGCGCGCGTCGCCGCATCCGGATGGTGGTGCGCCAGGTCCGACAGGCCGGCGCCGACGTAGGCCAGCGCGCGCGCGGCTTCCGTCTGGGCGCGCATCGACATCAGCATGCGGCGCACGTCCGGGTGGTTGATGATGGCCACGGGGCCGCTGGAACCCTCGACGGCGCGCGATTGCACGCGCTCCTTGGCGAACGCGGCCGCCTGCTGGTAGGCGCGCTCGGCCAAGCCGATGCCCTGCATGCCGACGCCGAAGCGGGCCGCGTTCATCATGATGAACATGTATTCGAGGCCGCGGTTCTCCTCGCCCACCAGCGTGCCGATGGCACCGCCGTGGTCGCCGAACTGCAGCACGGCCGTCGGGCTGGCCTTGATGCCCAGCTTGTGCTCGATCGACACGCAATGCACGTCGTTGCGCTCGCCCAGCGAACCGTCCTCGTTCACCATGAACTTCGGCACGATGAACAGCGAGATCCCCTTCACGCCCGGCGGCGCGTCCGGCGTGCGCGCCAGCACCAGGTGGATGATGTTCTCGGCCATGTCGTGCTCGCCGTAGGTGATGTAGATCTTGGTGCCGGAAATCTTGTAGGTGCCATCGCCCTGGGGCACGGCGCGGGTGCGCACGGCGGCCAGGTCGGAACCGGCCTGCGGCTCGGTCAGGTTCATCGTGCCGGTCCACTTGCCGGTCAGGAGGGGCTCGATGTAGAGGGCCTTCTGGGCGTCGCTGCCCGCCGTCAGCAGCGCTTCGACGGCGCCGTCGGTCAGCAGCGCGACCAGTGCGAACGACAGGTTGGATCCATGCAGCATCTCGATGCACGGGGTCGCCACCAGTTTCGGCAAGCCCTGGCCGCCGAATTCGGTGGGGTGCTGCACGCCCTGCCAGCCGGCGTCGGCGAAGGCGCGGAAGGCTTCCTTGAAGCCCTTCGAGGTCGTCACCTGGCCGTCGTGCCAGAAGCTCGGCTCCTTGTCGGCCGGGTGGTTCAGCGGGGCGATGACTTCGCCGCAGAACTTGGCGTTTTCTTCCAGCACGGCTTCGACCGTGTCCGGCGTCGCGTCCTCGCAGCCGGGCAGCGCGTGGACGGCGGACAGGTTCGCCAGTTCGTTCACGACGAACAGCATGTCTTTCAGGGGGGCGTTGTAGCTCACCGTTGTCTCCTACTTTTTTATATCGTCAAAATAAAAACGTCGTTCCTGCGAAGGCAGGAACCCAATTCCTCAGCGCAGCCACGACGGCGGACGCTGTCGACATGCGTAGAACTTGGGTTCCCGCCTGCGCGGGAACGACGTAGGTTTTTGCAGGTGGACATTCACGCCATCCACCTTCGGCGTTGTCAGCCCAGTTCCTTGACCAGCGCCGGCACTACCTCGAACAGGTCGCCCACGATGCCGTAGTCGGCCACCGAGAAGATCGGCGCTTCCGGATCCTTGTTGATGGCGACGATGGTCTTCGAATCCTTCATGCCGGCCAGGTGCTGGATCGCGCCGGAGATGCCGACGGCGATGTACAGCTGCGGGGCGACGATCTTGCCGGTCTGGCCGACCTGCCAGTCGTTCGGCACGTAGCCGGCGTCGACGGCGGCGCGCGAGGCGCCCATGGCGGCGCCCAGCTTGTCGGCCAGCGGTTCCAGGATCTTGAAGTTGTCGCCCGAGCCCATGCCGCGGCCGCCGGAGACGACGATCTTGGCGCCCGTCAGTTCCGGACGATCCGACTTGGCCAGTTCGCGGCCCACGAAGGACGACTTGCCGAAGTCGGCGGCGGCGGCGACCGTTTCCACGTCAGCGGAGCCACCCTCGGCGGCGGCGGCGTCGAAGCCGGTGCCGCGCACGGTGATGACCTTCACGCTGTCCGTCGACTGCACGGTGGCGATGGCGTTGCCGGCGTAGATCGGGCGCTCGAAGGTGTCCGGCGAATCGACCTTGGTGATTTCCGAGATCTGGGCCACGTCCAGCTTGGCGGCGACGCGCGGCAGGATGTTCTTGCCGAAGGCCGAGGCCGGGGCCAGGATGTGCGAGTACGAACCGGCAATTGCCAGCACCTGCTCGGCGACGTTCTCGGCCAGGCCGTCGGCGAAGTACGGCGCGTCGGCGACCAGCACTTTGGCGACGCCGGCGACCTTGGCGGCCGCTTCGGCGACGGCGCCGCAGTTGCTGCCGGCGACGAGCACGTGGACGTCACCGCCGCACTGGGCGGCCGCGGTGACGGTGTTCAGGGTGACGGCCTTCAGCGAGGCGTTGTCGTGTTCTGCAATGACGAGTGCGACCATGATGTTCCTTGTCCGTTTGTTCTATCAGATGACCTTGGCTTCGGTGCGCAGCTTCGCCACCAGCGTCGCGACGTCCGGCACCTTCACGCCGGCCGAGCGCTTGGCCGGCTCGGCGACCTTGATGGTCTTCAGGCGCGGGGTCACGTCGACGCCCAGGTCTTCCGGCTTGATGGTTTCCAGCGGCTTCTTCTTGGCCTTCATGATGTTCGGCAGCGTCACGTAGCGCGGCTCGTTCAGGCGCAGGTCGGTGGTGACGATGGCCGGCAGCGACAGCGCCACGGTTTCCAGGCCGCCGTCCACTTCGCGGGTCACGGTGACCTTGCCGTCTTCCAGCACCACCTTCGAGGCGAAGGTCGCCTGCGGCCAGCCCAGCAGGGCCGCCAGCATCTGGCCGGTCTGGTTCGAATCGTCGTCGATCGCCTGCTTGCCGAGGATGATCAGCTGCGGCTGCTCCTTGTCGGCCAGCGCCTTGAGCACCTTGGCCACGGCCAGCGGCTCGATGGCGGCATCGGTCTCGACCAGGATGCCGCGGTCGGCGCCGATGGCCATGCCGGTGCGCAGGGTTTCCTGGGCCTGGGTGACGCCGCAGGTCACGGCCACGATCTCGGTGACCTTGCCGGCTTCCTTCAGGCGCGTGGCTTCTTCCATCGCGATCTCGTCGAACGGGTTCATCGACATTTTGACGTTGGCGATATCGACGCCGCTACCGTCGGACTTGACGCGGACCTTGACGTTGTAGTCGACCACGCGCTTGACGGGTACCAGGACTTTCATAGTGTGCCTTTGAAAAATATGGTGATTGTGGCTCTAAAAATGCTCTGAATTATAAAAGCAAATACCGTTCGAGACAGAATTAAAGCACGATCGTGCGATTTCTGGCTAGAGGAACTGCCCTAATCGTGCGCGCCCTGCATTTTTGCTCGGTGGGAAAACGGGTGGGAAGCGTGCGACGGGGCCATGTTGCCGCCCCGCCAGGGACATACGAGGAAGGATTACTTACGGCGCAGCCAGAAGGTGAATTCGCCGTTGATGTGGGTGTGCGCCAGCAGCGCATTGCCGGTTTGCTTGGCGAACGCCTGGAAGTCGCGCACGGAACCGGTATCGGTCGCGACGATGCGCAGCACTTCGCCGCTGGCCAGTTCCGCCAACGCCTTCTTGGCCTTGAGGATCGGCAACGGGCAATTCAAGCCACGCGCATCCAGGTCCTTCTGGACCTCGATGGTGCCGGTGTCGATTATGGTTTCAGTCATCGATTTGCCTGCGGGTTGTGGGCCTACGCCCGAATACTACTCCAATTACGGGATTATGACGCGGCGCACCAAATTTTGGTATCCGTGTTGTGTTGCAACAACAGCAAGAACTTGACAGACGGGATCAACGGTCGAGCGACCGGAAGGAAGGGTTTGTTGACGGCATGGTGGGCACCACGTGCCCACCATGCATGCCGATTACGCCGAGACGCGCTCGCCGACCCAGCCGGCCACGCCGGCCAGCGCCTGCGGCAGGCCCGAAGGATCGGTACCGCCGGCTTGCGCCATGTCAGGACGGCCGCCGCCCTTGCCGCCCACCTGCTGGGCGACGAAGTTGACGAGCTCGCCCGCCTTGACCTTGCCCGTGGCGTCCTTGGTGACGCCGGCGATCAGGCTGACCTTGCCGTCGGATACCGACGCCAGCACGATGGCCGCCGTCTTGAGCTTGTCCTTCAGCTTGTCCATGGTCTCGCGCAGCGTGCCGACGTCGGCGCCTTCCATCGTCGCGGCCAGCACCTTGATGCCGTTCACGTCGATGGCCTTGGCCAGCATCTCGTCGACCTGGCCGGCGGCCAGTTTCGACTTCAGCGCGGCGATTTCCTTTTCCAGCGACTTCACCTGGTCCTGCACCTGGGCGATGCGCGACGGCAGTTCGTCCGGGCTCGTCTTGAGGGCGCCGGCCGCGTCGTTCAGCTTGCGGTTGATCGACTGCACCAGGGCCAGTGCGCCCTCTCCCGTCACGGCTTCGACGCGGCGGATGCCGGCGGCCACGCCCGATTCGGACACGATCTTGAACAGGCCGATGTCGCCCGTGCGGGTGACGTGCACGCCGCCGCACAGTTCCTTCGACGAGCCGATGTCCAGCACGCGCACGGTGTCGCCGTACTTCTCGCCGAACAGGGCCATGGCGCCGTGCTTGATGGCGTCGTCCATCGACATGTGCTGTGCCTGGGTCGCGTGGTTTTCCAGGATCTCGCGGTTGACGATCGCTTCCACTTGCGCGATCTGCTCGGCCGTCATGGGCGCGTTGTGCGAGAAGTCGAAGCGGGTCTTGTCCGGATCGACCAGCGAGCCCTTCTGCTGCACGTGGCTGCCCAGGACTTCGCGCAGGGCCTTGTGCATCAGGTGGGTGGCCGAGTGGTTGCGGATGGTGCGCGCGCGCTTGACTTCATCGACTTGCGCGTCGACCGTGTCGCCCACTTTCAGCGAGCCCGACTGCAGCACGCCGTGGTGGCCGAACACCTCGGCCTGGATCTTCAGCGTGTCCTCGACCTCGAACACGCCGCCGGCCGCCTTGATCACGCCCTTGTCGCCGACCTGGCCGCCCGATTCCGCATAGAACGGAGTGGTGTCCAGCACGACGATGCCGTCCTGGCCGGCTTTCAGTTCCTGCACCGACACGCCGCCCGCGTACAGGGCCAGCACGTGGGTGTTGTGCACCAGCGATTCGTAGCCGACGAACTTGGTCTTCTCGCCCGCGTACTCGACGTTGGCGGCCATTTTGAACTTGCCGGCCGCGCGCGCGGTCTTCTTCTGCTGCTCCATGGCGGCGGCGAAGCCCTCCTCGTCCAGCGTGACGCCGCGCTCGCGGCAGATGTCCGCGGTCAGGTCGAGCGGGAAGCCGTAGGTGTCGTACAGCGTGAAGGCGGTGGCGCCGTCCAGGTTCTTGGGATCCTTCTGCAGCTGGGCTTCGAGGATCTTCATGCCGTTTTCCAGCGTCTCGCCGAAACGCTCTTCCTCGGCCTTCAAGGTCTGCATGACGCGCTCTTTCGCCTCGTGCAGTTCCGGATAGGCGCTGCCCATCTCGATGTCGAGGTCTTCCACCAGCTTGTAGAAGAACGGCTTGGTCTGGCCCAGCTTGTGGCCGTGGCGCAGCGCGCGGCGGATGATGCGGCGCAGGACGTAGCCGTGGCCTTCGCTGCTGGGGATGATGCCGTCGACGATCAGGAAGCTGGCCGCGCGGATGTGGTCGGCGATGACCTTCAGCGAGTTGTTGTTCAGGTCGGTCGCGCCGGTTTCGCGGGCGGCGGCCTTGATCAGGTTCTGGAACAGGTCGATCTCGTAGTTCGAGTGCACGTGCTGCAGCACGGCGGCCAGGCGCTCCAGGCCCATGCCCGTGTCGATCGACGGCTTCGGCAGCGGGGTCAGGACGCCCTGTTCGTCGCGGTTGAACTGCATGAACACGAGGTTCCAGATCTCGATGAAGCGGTCGCCGTCTTCCTCGGCCGAACCCGGGGGGCCGCCCCAGATGTCGGCGCCGTGGTCGTAGAAGATCTCCGTGCACGGGCCGCAGGGACCGGTGTCGGCCATCTGCCAGAAATTGTCCGATGCGTAGCGCGCGCCCTTGTTGTCGCCGATGCGGATGATGCGTTCCTTCGGCACGCCGATTTCGTTGGCCCAGATGTCGTAGGCCTCGTCGTCCTCGAAATAGACGGTGATCGTCAGCTTCTCGGCGGGCAGGTTATAGACCTTGGTCAGCAGTTCCCAGGCAAAGTTGATCGCGTCGCGCTTGAAATAGTCGCCGAAGCTGAAGTTGCCCAGCATTTCGAAGAAGGTGTGGTGGCGCGCGGTATAGCCGACGTTTTCCAGGTCGTTGTGCTTGCCGCCGGCGCGCACGCAGCGCTGCACGGTGGTGGCGCGCTTGTACGGACGCGTGTCCAGGCCCAGGAATACGTCCTTGAACTGCACCATGCCGCTGTTGGTCAGCAGCATCGTCGGGTCGTTGCCCGGCACGAGCGGGCTGGAGCGGACGATGGTATGGCCTTTGGATTCAAAGAACTTGAGGAACTTCTCGCGAATTTCGGAGGATTTCATGTCGTAAGGGCGAATGAGGGCAGCATGCTTATAAAGAAAATGATTATAGCGTGTCAGCGAATACAGCAAGGCCTATATCGGCATTGCACCCATTCGCCATTGCCAAATCCGCAACACTGACGTCATGCCCTGACGTTTCCCCCTAACGCAGCAATGCCGGCACCGCCGTCGGCTGCCCGTTCGCCTGCCTCATGACCGCCGCTGCCGCCTGCTGCAGGATCTGTGCGCGCGTCATGGCCGGCAGGATGGTGCCGTGGCTGCCATCGCCAGGCGCCTTCCCGGTCAGGCGGGCGAACAACAGGGCCGCCTGCACGATGTGCACGGGCGGATCGTGAGGCAGGAAGGTCGGATCGATTGGCGCGTTCATGTACCGGTAACGGTAGGCGCCGGATTTTCTTGAAAGGTTTTTAGCGAAAACCCGGTCCGATCAGGTCGATGCGGTCCGTGCAGAACGCGTCCACGCCCCAGCCCAGCAGTTCGCGGGCGCGCGCCGGCTCGTTGACGGTATAGCAGAACAGGCCCAGGCCGGCGGCCTTGACGTCCGCCGCCTGCGCCGCCGTCAGCGCCAGGTGGTCGACGTGCAGCGCGGCGACGTCGAGCGCGGCCGCCCGTTCGCGCCAGTCCGGGGGCAAGGCGTCGACCAGCAGCGCGCGCGGCAGCCGCGGCGCGGCCACGCGGGCCGCTTGCAGGGCCGCCTCGCTGAACGAGGACAGCAAGGGCACGCGCGCCGCCTGCCCGCTCGCCGGCGCATGGTCTAACTCCTCGGCGAACAGCGCCGCCGTCATGCGCGCGACCGTCGTGCCGGTGGCGGCGTCGAAGCCGGGTGCGGGCTTGAGCTCGATGTTCATCCAGACGCCGTGCGCCTTGCAGTACTGGGCGAACTCGGCGAACAGCGGCACCGGCTCGCCCGCGTAGCCGGGACCGAACCAGCTGCCCGCATCCAGCGCCGCCAGCGCCAGCGCGTCGTAATCGGTCACGCTGCCCGGCGCCGCCACCGTGCGGCCCAGCACCGGATCGTGCAGCACCACGGGCACGCCGTCGCGCGCCAGCATCACGTCGTATTCGATCGCCCGGAAGCCCGCCACCATGCCGCGCCGGACGCCGGCCAGCGTGTTTTCCGGGGCCAGCGTACCGCCGCCGCGGTGGGCGAGAATCCTGGGATAGGGCCACATGGTCATCTCCATTCAGGTCCAGATCGGCAAGGCCCACACCAGCCAGGCGCAGGCGGCCACGTTCAGCGCGACCGTCAGCCAGAACACGCGCTGGAACGCCGCCTTGGACGTCTTGTGGCGCAGCCGGCGCTGGGCAATCAAGGCACCCGGCCAGCCGCCCAGCAGGGCCAGCGCCAGCAGCGTGCGTTCGGGCGTGCGCCGGCCGCCGCGCCGGGCCGCGGCCTTGTCGTTCGCGTAGACGGCGAAGCAGACGACGCTCAGGCCCAGGTAGGCGAGCGCGAGCAGCGATGCGATGGAATGCAGGGAAGTCATGGCAGGAGCTTACGTGCGCCCGTCTCTCATGTCCATATGGAAATCTCGATACCCGCGCTGGGTTCGGCAACGAACGGAGCATCTCCCGTGCGTGGCCTACGCTCGACCTTCGATGGATTATTCAAGGAGGACAAGATGGGTTTTGATTTCGGAAACCTGCTGCAGCACTACCTCGGCGGCAATGCCAATCCGGCCCAGGCCGAGAACGATTTCGACAACGTCGCGCAGAACGCGCCGCGCGCCTCGCTGGCGCAGGGCGTGACGGAAGCGCTGCGTTCCGGCCAGACGCCGCCGTTCGCGCAGCTCGTCGGCCAGCTGTTCAGCAACGGCAGCCCGGACCAGCGTGCCGGCATGCTCAACCGCCTGATCTCGAACATCAACCCGTCCGTGCTGGCGACCGTCGCCGGCGGCGTGCTGGGCAACCTGAAAGGCGCCGAGCAGGGCCACATCTCGCCGGAGCAGGCGGCGCAGCTGTCGCCGCAGACGGTCCAGGAACTGGCGGCCCGCGCGGAACAGGACAACCCCGGCATCGTCGAACGCATGGGCGACTTCTACGCCGAACACCCGACGCTGGTGAAGACCATCGGCGGCGCCGCGCTGGCGGTCGCGCTGGGCTATATGGCCAAGGGACTGCAGAACCGCGGCAACGACACCACCAACCAACCCGCAACCACCGACAAAGGAGCAAACATGGGCATCCTCGGCGACATCTTCCACAAGATCTTCCCGGCCAAGCATCCGGCCAACACCACCCCGGCCCAACCGGCCCCGACACAAGCCGCGCCCGCCCCGGCGCCGGCCGCGCCACAGCCGGTCCCCCAGGCAGCGCCCGCCCCGGCCCCCGCCCCGGCCGCCGCGGTGCCGCAGGTGGACGTGGAACAGGTGCTGGCCACGATGCAGCAGCAATCCGGCCAGCAGCTGAACTGGCGCACGTCGATCGTCGACCTGCTCAAGCTGCTGGGCCTGGACAGCAGCCTGCAGGCGCGCAAGGAACTGGCGGCCGAGCTGCACTACACCGGCGATACCAACGACTCGGCCAGCATGAACATCTGGCTGCACCGCCAGGTCATGAACAAGCTGGCGGCCAATGGCGGCAAGGTGCCGGCGGATCTGAAGGACTGAGTCCGGCGCCATTGATGGCATAAGAACGTCGTCCCTGCGCAGGCAGGGACCCAATTTCTGCTGGCGCTGTCGCTGCGCACACAAGATTGGGTCCCTGCCTGCGCAGGGACGACGGCGTTTCAGGTCCTCAATCGGCCAGGCTCGCATTCGCCGCCGTCCCGCACGAGAAACAGTAGCGCATGAACGCGTTCTTGCGCGTGCCGCACCCGGCGCAGCGGTCGAACAGGCCGATGCCGCAATGGGGACAGTTGTTCAGCGTGCCGTCGCGGAAATCCGTGACGCGCTCGCACGACGGGCAGACGTTCTTGCGGATGCGTTCCAGCGCCACGTCGTAGCGCATCGTCGTGCGCCGCTCCTGTTCCGGCAGCGCCTCGGCCGCCTTCTGCCGGGCCAGCCAGGCATTGAGCCAGCGGATCGCGTAGCGCCCGACGAGGACGGTGACGACGATCCCGACGCCGTAGCGCACATAGCCACCGTAGCTGGGCAGGTACGGGACCAGCTCGACGAAGAAGGCGAACAGCGCGAAGAAGATGAAGCCCCAGGCGAACGGCCAGTAGGTGCTGTTGCGCTTGTGCTTGAACAGCCAGCCGGCCGCCAGCAGCAGCGGCAGCGTCAGCGCGAGGCGGTACAGAAAGACCTTGCGCTGTGCCCGTTCGGCGGCATCGGCGGCCGCCTTGCGCGCCGGTGCCAGCAGTGCCTCGTAGGCGTTGGTGGCGCGGCGTTGCGCCTGACTGGCATCGAGGGCGACCTGCTGCTGGTCCTGGACGGCGGCCAGCGCCGCGCGTTCGGCGGCGACGAGGCCGTCCAGCTGGCGGGTACGCTCGACAAGTTCGCGGTCCTGGTCCGGCCGCGCCGTCGTCTGGCGCGTCGCGATCCAGTTGCCGAAGGCCTGGCGCGCGCTGCGCGTGTTGGCCTGCGCCACCTCGTGCTTCTGGCGCGCCTGTGCCAGGGCCTGGCTCGCCGCATCGTGCGCCCTGCGGGCGCGTTCGATGTCGGCGCGCAATGCGGCGCCGCGGGAAGCATCGATCAATTGCTCGGCCGATGGCAGCGTCTCGAGGTCGGCCATGTTGCCGACGATCTTGCCGCCCAGCCCGATCAGGAAACCGGCAAACACGATGGCGACGAGCCACAAGGCCCGCCGCATCCACTGCTCGGTCAAGCGCAAACCCTTGTTCATTCGACGGCTCCCATGATTGAAAATCACAGGTTGTCATCAAACAACTAGCGGGTAAATAAAGAAGTCTCGGACACCTGCTTTGCGCTACCGCAGGTGCCGCACCGTGCTACCTCAGACGAATTAGAAGTAGCTCAGGCCCAGCGCCTTGCGCACTTCATCCATGGTCTGCGCCGCCACTTCGCGCGCCTTGAGCGTGCCTTCCTTGAGGATCTGCAGCACCTGGCCCTTGTCCTTGGCCAGTTCCTCGCGGCGCGTGCGGATCGGCTCGATCAGTTCCTGCAGGATGCCTTCCAGGCGCTTCTTGACGACGGAGTCGCCCAGGCCGCCGCGCTGGTAGTGCGCCTTCATCTCGGCCAAGCCTTCCTTGTCCGTGTCGAACGCGTCCAGGTACAGGAAGGCGACGTTGCCTTCGATGTGGCCCGGGTCCGAGACCTTCAGGTGCAGCGGGTCCGTGTAGACCATCTTGACGGCGGCGCGGATCTCGTCGGCAGTCGCGCCCAGGTTGATCGTATTGCCCAGCGACTTGCTCATCTTGGCCTTGCCGTCGATGCCCGGCAGGCGGCCCACTTCCGGCACGATCGCCTTGCACTCGACGAGGATGTCGCGGCCGGCGTCGCGGTTGAAGCGGCGCACGATCTCGTTGCACTGCTCGATCATCGGGATCTGGTCTTCGCCCACCGGCACGATCGAGGCCTTGAACGCCGTGATGTCGGCGGCCTGGCTGGCCGGGTAGACGAGGAAGCCGGCCGGGATGTCGCGCTCGAAGCCGCGCAGGATGATTTCCTGCTTGACGGTGGGGTTGCGCTCCAGGCGCGACACCGTCACCAGGTTCAGGTAGTAGAAGGTCAGCTCGGCCAGCTCCGGGATCTGCGACTGCACGAGGATCGTCGACTTGGCCGGGTCGATCCCCACGGCAAGGTAATCGAGCGCCACTTCCACCACGTTCCGGTGTACCTTACCGATGTCATCCATGTTGTCGGTGAGCGCCTGGGCGTCCGCGAGCATGATGTACTGACGGTATTGATCCTGGTAAGTGACGCGATTGCGGAGGCTGCCGACGAAGTGGCCCAGGTGCAGCGGCCCGGTGGGACGATCGCCGGTCAGGATGACAGGCGCGGGAGCGTTCGAGGTTTGCTGACTCATCGAGTTTCCTTAAAAACGGTGTTTCAAGCCTCGATCCGCGCGTAAAAAAACGCCACCTGAATCGAGGCGGCGTTTAGTCGAGATACACATCCATACCCTGGCCGCGCGCTGTCAGCGGCGCCACCAGGACTGTACGGATTGTGGATACGAAAAATTCATGGGCTGCATGGTTGCAGGTTGACGCAGCGCTGTCAACCGCCACGCGACATGGCCCCCGTCCCGCATCGCCTTTTTTCATGACGCGGGAAGGTGCTGGATTTTTTGTTGCAACAAAATTAACAAGATTGGTGAATTATGACTACGACAAAGAGCACGAACAGCCACGCCCGTCCCCTCGAACTGTGGGGCGGCCTCGAATGCACCGTCAATCGCGTCCGCGACGACTATCACCAGCAGCTCGAACGCAACGGCCACCACGACCGTGCCGACGACATCGAACGCTTCGCCGCCACCGGCATCCGCGCCATCCGCTATCCCGTCCTGTGGGAACGCACGGCCCCCGACGGCATCGACAAAGCCGACTGGACCTGGCCGGACGAGCGCCTGCCCGCCCTGCGCGAACACGGCGTGACGCCGATCGCCGGCCTGATCCACCACGGCAGCGGCCCGCGCCACACGAGCCTCGTCGATCCCGCCTTCGCCGGGCAGCTGGCCGAGTACGCCGGCGCCGTCGCCGCGCGCTATCCATGGCTCGAGTACTACACGCCCGTCAACGAGATCTGCACGACGGCCCGCTTCGCCGGCCTGTACGGCGTCTGGTATCCGCACGGCCGCGACGACCGCACTTTCATCCAGGCGCTGCTGAACCAGTGCCGCGCCACCGTGCTGTCGATGCGCGCGATCCGCGCCGTCAACCCGCAAGCAAAACTGGTGCAGACGGACGACTTGGGCAAGACCTACGGCACGCCCGAGATGGGCCGCATCGTCGAGTTCTACAACGAGCGCCGCTGGCTCGGCTGGGACCTGCTGTGCGGCATGGTCGACGAAGGGCACGCCTTGTGGAACTACTTGCTCAAGACCGGCATCCCGGCCGAGGAATTCCTGTGGTTCAAGGACAATCCCTGCCCGCCGGACGTCATGGGCGTCAATTACTACGTGACGAGCGAGCGCTGGCTCGACCACCGTCCGGAACGCTACCCCGAGCACCACCGCGGCGTGGCCGACGGCATCCCCTGCGCCGACATCGAAGCCTCGCGCGCACTGGCCACGCCGACGGCCGGCATCGCGCCGCTGCTGATGGAAGCCTGGGAACGCTACGGCATCCCGCTGGCCATCACCGAAGCCCACATCGACGCCAACCGCGAGGACCAGCTGCGCTGGCTGCTCGAGATCTGGGAAGGCGCCAAGGAAGCGCGCGGGGGCGGCGCCGACGTGCGCGCCGTCACCGTCTGGTCGCTGCTGGGCGCCTTCGACTGGAACAGCCTCGTCACCCAGGCCCGCGGCTACTACGAGTCGGGCGCCTTCGACGTGCGCTCGCAGCCGCCGCGCCCGACCGCGGTGGCGCGCATGATGCGCGAACTGTCGTCCGGCACGCCGCTGTCGCACCCGGTGCTGCGCGCCCAGGGCTGGTGGCGCCGCCCGGGGCGCTTCCTGTGCCAGCCGGTCGCCACGCCCGACGCCATCACGTCGATCACGGCCGACGGCCACGTCCAGGTCCCCGGCGACGTGCGCCCCGTGCTGATCACGGGCGCCACCGGCACGCTGGGCCGCGCCTTCGCCCTCGCCTGCCACCGCCGCCGCATCGCCTGCCGCCTGCTGTCGCGCCAGGACATGGACATTGGCGATGCCGACTCCATCGAGCGCGCGCTGGCGCAGTACCGTCCCTGGGCCGTGATCAACACGGCCGGCTACGTGCGCGTGGACGATGCCGAGCGCGATGGCGAACGCGAACGCTGCATGCGCGAGAACGCCGACGGCGCCGCCAACCTGGCCGCCGCCTGCGCGCGCCACGGCGTGCACCTGACCACGTTCTCCAGCGACCTCGTGTTCGACGGCGCCAAGGACACGCCCTACGTCGAAAGCGATGCCGCCGCGCCGCTGAACGTCTACGGCCGCAGCAAGCAGGACGCGGAACGGCGCGTGCTGGAAGCGCACCCGGGCGCCCTCGTCGTGCGCACCAGCGCCTTCTTCGGCCCCTGGGACCGGCACAACTTCGTCACCCTGGCGCTGCAGGCGCTGGAGCGCGGCGAGACCTTCCGCGCCGCGTCCGACCTGACCGTCTCGCCCACCTACGTGCCGGACCTGGTGCATACCTGCCTCGATCTCGCCATCGACGCGGAAGCGGGCATCTGGCACCTGGCCAACGCGGGCGCCGTCACCTGGGCCGAGCTGGCGCGCAAGGCCGCCGACGCCGCCGGCATCGATGCCGCCACGTTGCAGGCCGTGCCCGCAGCCGAACTGGGCATGGCCGCGGCGCGCCCGCGCTACGCCGCCATGACGAGCGAACGCGGCATCCTGCTGCCGCCGCTGGACAACGCCATCGCGCGCTACCTTGAGCTGCGCAATCAGGACGATCCGGAGATGGAAGAGCTGATCCGCACGGCGGAAAGCCGCCAGCCGCAGGCGGGCGAGCGCCAGCTCGAACAAACCCCGGTGGACGCGCTGCAGGTCAAGCGCAGCTGAAGTAAAGGCCCGCAAGGCGGACCGCCGCAGGAAGTCGCCGGCATGCCGCCCGGGCTACCCGGGCCATCGCCGCATGCGGGCGGCAGCGCCGTCCCCCGTTCAGCGCGCCGGCACGGCGCCCACCGGTTCCACGCCGGCGGGCGCCTCCGGCTTGCGCGCGCGTCCGCCCACGAGAACGCAGAACGTCCTCGGCATCGCGCGCATGGCCACCGCGTAGGCGAGCGGCGTGATCCCGACGAGCACCAGGAAGGTCGGCGCCGCGTAGCCGATATCGAGCACGCTGGCCCCATAGTGGGCGCACAGGTTTTCCGCCAGGCGGATCAAGGGTGTATGCGTCAGGAACAGCAGGAAGCTGTATTTGCTGTAGTTCGCCGCCCAGTCGCCGAAGCGTGTGCCGAGCAGTAGCGACGATGCCGGCCAGACCGCCAGCGGGGCCGTCAGGTAGATGTAGACGTAATCGTCGACCCTGAAGTAGATCGTGCCGATGCAGACGGCCGCCAGCAGCGCCAGCGCGGGCACCGCGAAACGGTCCAGGCGCCTGACGTCCCAGCGGCCCGTCGCCGCCATGCCGCCGATGTAGAACAGCACTGCCATCGTATTGCAGTTGACCAGGTGGCCGTCCAGGTCGTTCATGAAGACGGCGATGACGAGGATGAGGCCCAGCGTCGGCATGCGCCGCATGAAGTAGCCGAACAGCGGCGCCAGGAGGACCAGGACGAACAGGTCGCGCAGGAAGTGCAATGCCCCGTTCAGCGGGATGCCATCGTAGTTGAACAGGTAATTGAGAATCTGATGATCCGGCTTGCTGACCAGCAGGTACAGCGGCGCCCATCCCGTCGTGTATTCGATCCCGTACTGCACGGCGAAATAGACGATATTGAAGAAAAAGAACGGTACCAGCAGCGTCCGGATCTTCTTCGCGTACAGCTTGAGCGGTGCCAGGTCGAGTCCGCTGGCAAATAGCAGGTAGCCGGACACCATCGTCAATGTCGGCACGGCCAGCCTTCCCAGTTCGTCCTGGAAGAAAAACCTGGCCAGCTGCAGCAGGTCGTTGCCGTCCAGGGCCTTTACGTTGGGCGTACCGATGTGCAGCAACACGACGAACAGGATAAGCACCGTGCGCAGGATCGAAATACGTTTCGCGATATCAGGGGCGAGATGCATGGTTTTCTACGATGAATCACGAGGCTAGTTTGTTAAGCAAATAACATGCCCGAGAAATATTTTCCTTTTTTAACAATTGCTTAGAAACACATTTTGGTCAGCCAGTAGGGCCGGTGTAAAAAAGTCCGACATATTGCTTGCGTTCCGCGCTTGACAACCGATCCGGCTACCCATGGTTTGCGCCCCCACCGCCATCATGTTTACAATGGCAAGCGCCACCATTTCCTGTGCCAAGCCGCCCGTGCAAGAGCAACACGCCTTCCCCTTCCTACGGGAAATCCTCCTGTTCCTGACCCTGTCCGGCATCCTGATCCCCACGCTGCAGCGCCTGCGCATCAACCCGGTGCTGGGCTTCCTTGCCGTCGGCGCCCTGCTCGGCCCCTTCGGTCTCGGGCGCATGGCCGAGGACCTGCACTGGCTCGGCTGGTTCACCTTCCCCAACAACGAGGACGTCGCGATGCTCGCCGAGCTGGGCGTGCTGTTCCTGATGTTCATGATCGGCCTGGAGCTGTCGGCCGCGCGGCTGTGGGCGATGCGGCGCTGGGTGTTCGGCATCGGCGCCGCCCAGGTCGTGCTGTGCGCCGCGCTGGTCGGCGGCGCCGTGGCCCTGCTGCTGGCACCCGGCATGGATGCGGCCCTCGTGCTGGGCCTGGTGCTGTCGCTGTCCTCGACGGCCGTCGTCATGCAGTTGCTGGGCGAGCGCCACGACACCGGCTCGCCCCTGGGCCAGGCCACGTTCGCCGTGCTGATGTTCCAGGACCTGGCCGTGGTGCCGATCCTGATCCTGATCGGCGCGCTGGCCGGCGGTGGGGCAGCCGGCGGCGCGGACATCGCGCTGCAGGTGCTGATCGCAATGGCCAAGGCGGCCGTCGCCATCGCCCTCATCTACCTGGTCGGCGGCCGCGTGGTCCGTCCGCTGTTCCGCGCATTCGCCCGCAACCGCCAGCCGGACGTGTTCATGGCCCTGATCCTGCTGTCGACCTTCGGCATCGCAGGCCTGTGCTGGATGGCCGGACTGTCGATGGCGCTGGGCGCGCTGATCGCGGGCCTGCTGCTGGCGGAGACGGAGTTCAAGCACGAGGTCGAGCTGATGATCGAACCGTTCAAGGGCCTGCTGATGGGCCTGTTCTTCATGACGGTCGGGATGGGCATGGACGTGCTGCAGGTCGTGCAGGCGCCCGTGTGGCTGGCCGGCGCGGTGCTGGGACTGGTGCTGTGCAAGACGGCCGTGATCGCGCCGCTGCTGCGCGCGGGCGGCCTGTCGTGGGGCCGCGCCGTCGAGGGTGGACTGCTGCTGGGCCAGGGCGGCGAGTTCGCCTTCATCGTGATCGGCTACGCCGTCGCCAGCCGGCTGCTCGACGCGGCGCTGGGCGGGCGCGTGATGCTGGCCGTCGGCCTGTCGCTGTTCATCACGCCGCTGCTGGCGAAACTGGGACGCGCCATCGGCGAGCGCTGGGAAGCGCGCGCACGCGCGCACACCCTGCCGCAGGCGGATGCGCTGCCGCCGTCGGCGGGCGGCCGCGTGATCATCGCCGGCTTCGGGCGCGTGGGCCAGCAGCTCGCCAAGCTGCTCGCCAGCCAGGGCATCCCATGGATCGCGTTCGAGACCGACGCCAAGCTGGTGGCGCAGCAGCATGGGGCCGGCGCGCCCGTCTATTTCGGCAATGCGGCGCGCGCCGAACTGCTGCGCCGCGTGCATGCGGGCGAGGCGCCGGCCATCGTGCTCACGATGGACAATCCGGCGGCGGCATTGCAGGCCGTGCGCGGCATCCGGCGCGAATTCCCGCACGCGCGCCTGTTCGCCCGCTCGCGCGACGAAAAGCATGCGCGCACCCTGAAGCGCGCGGGCGCCAGCGTAGTGGTGCCGGAGACGCTGGAAGCGAGCCTGCAGCTGTCGGCCTTCGTGCTCGGCTCCCTGGGCCTGGACGCGCACAGCGTCGACGTGGCCGTCGACAACGAGCGCAGCCTGTTCGCGGCGTCGCTGGAGGCAGAGGCCGGACTATAATCCGCCGAGCCATACAACGACAAAACGAGGAGACAATATGAAGGCATTGGGCCACATCAGGGTCCTGGACCTGTCGCGCGTGCTGGCCGGTCCCTGGTGCGCGCAGAACCTGGCCGACCTGGGCGCCGACGTCATCAAGATCGAACGTCCCGGCGCCGGCGACGACACCCGCGCCTGGGGTCCGCCCTACGCGCCGGATGCCGCGGGCGCGCCGACCACGGAAGCGGCCTACTACCTGTCCGCCAACCGCGGCAAGCGCTCCGTCACCGTCGATATCGCCAGCCCGGCCGGCCAGGCGCTGCTGCGCGAACTGGTCCTCCATTGCGACGTCGTGCTGGAAAACTTCAAGGTCGGCCACCTGGCGCGCTATGGCCTGGACTACGCATCGCTGCGCGCGCTCAAGCCTGACCTCGTGTACTGCTCGATCACGGGCTTCGGCCAGGACGGCCCCTACGCCGGCCGCGCCGGCTACGACTTCCTGGTCCAGGGCATGGGCGGGCTGATGTCGGTCACGGGCGAGCGCGACGACCTGCCCGGCGGCGGCCCGCAGAAGGCCGGCGTCGCCCTGACGGACCTCATGACGGGCATGTATGCGACCGTGGCGATCCTGGCCGCGCTCACGCACCGCGACCGCACGGGCGAAGGCCAGCACATCGACATGTCGCTGCTCGACACGCAGGTCGCCATGCTGGCCAATGTCGGCAGCAGCTACCTCGCCAGCGGCAAGCGTCCGCGCCGCTGGGGCAATGCCCACGCCAGCATCGTGCCCTACCAGACCTTTGCCTGCCTGGACGGCCACCTCATCGTCGCCGCCGGCAACGACGGCCAGTACCGCAAGTTCGTCGAGGCGGGCGGCCGGCCGGAACTGGCGCACGACGCGCGCTTCGCCACCAATCCGCTGCGCGTGCAGAACCGCGATGCGCTGGTGCCGCTGCTGGCCGAGATGGTGCTGGAAAAACGCCGCGACGAATGGATCGCGCTGCTGGAGGAACAGGGCGTGCCGTGCGGACCGATCAACGAGCTGGACGAGGTGTTCGCCAACGAGCAGGTGCGCGCGCGCGGCATGGAGATCGCATTGCCGCACCCCGCCGCGGGCAAGGTGAAACTGGTGCGCAGCCCGATGAAGCTGTCGGCGACGCCGGCGACGAGCGACATGGCACCGCCGCTGCTGGGCCAGCATACGGACGAGGTGCTGCGCGAGGTGCTGGGCAAGAACGGCGAGGAGATCGCCGCCCTGCGGGCGCGCAACGTCGTCTGAGAACCTCGCACAGAAACGCCGTCGCCCCTGCGCAGGCAGGGGCCCAAGTTCGCGTGCGGCGAACAGAATTGGGCCCCTGCCTGCGCAGGGGCGACGCGCTGTCGATTCAAGCGGACGGCATTGCCGCCCACAGAGTTCTTAGTGCAGCTTGTGCTTCAGGTCCGACAGCTCGGCGTGCACGCGGGTCACTGCCGCTTCCAAGTGGGCAGGCATCTGCGGCAGCGAGCGGCTGATGCGCTTGGCTTCGTCGCCCATGTCTTCCAGGCGGTCGACGTATTCGATCACGCGCTGCTGGTCGTTCGATTGCACCACGTCCTTCGCCTGCTGCGCTTCGCGCGACAGCTTCTCGATGCAGTCGCGGATTTCGTTCGGCGCGTCGCCCAGCGCCTGCTGCGCTTCGCCGATGGTTTGCTGAATATGCGTGAATCGCTGCTGGATTTCGTTTGCTTGCAACATGACGTACTCCTTCGCATGGATGGTGAGTGTCCGCACTGCGTGAAGTGCGGGCCTGGAATCGTCATATTAAGCTTTTTACAGCAAAGCTGGCGCACGAAACATACGGAAGAGTGGGGAAACTCAGCAATAATGTGCCCGTATATTTACCGGATTTGATTGACTATTGCGCTTCGGACACAGGCTTGGCGGGCAGCGGCGCCAGCGGCGCAAGGCCGCGCAGGCGCAGCGCGACGCCCACCGCGGCCGCCAGGATCGCACCCAGCAGCGTGACGACGCCAGCCCAGCCGCCATGCGCCCACAGGATGCCGGCAAGCCAGCCGACGACGCTCGAACCCAGGTAGTAGAAGAACAGGTACAGGGCCGAGGCCAGCGCCTGCGGCGGCCGCGCGCGCCGCCCGACCCAGCTGCTGGCCACCGAATGGGAGGCAAAGAAGCCGAAGGTGAACAGGCCCATCCCGACGACGACGAAGGCCAGCGGCGCGGCCAGCGTCAGCAGCAGGCCCGCCAGCATCACGCCCATCACCAGCCACAGCACGTTGCGCCGCCCCAGGCGGTCGGCCAATTTGCCGGCCCAGACGGAACTGAAGATGCCCAGCAGGTACAGCACCGACAAGGCGCCGACGGCGCTCTGGCGCAAGGCGTACGGCGGCGCCAGCAGGCGGTAGCCGATATAGTTGTACATGCTGACGAAAGAACCCATCAGCAGGAAGGACAGGCAGAACAGCCAGGGCAGGCCCTCGTCGCGCAGGTGCCGGATCGTGCCGTGGAACAGGGCAGCGAAGCCGCCCTGCCCCTGGCGGAAGCGGCGCGACGCCGGCAGGCTGCGGTTGAATTCGAACGCGGCGTACAGGCCCGCCACGCCCATCACGCCCATGGCGACGCGCCAGTCGTAGAAATCGCTGATGAAGGACGACAGCACGCGGCCGGCCATGCCGCCGAACGCGCTGCCGCCGATGTACAGGCCCATCGAATGGCCCAGCGAGGGACCGTCGATCTCTTCGCTGAGGTAGGCCATCGCCAGCGCCGGCATCCCGCCCAGCAGCAGGCCGAGCAGCGCGCGCAGCGCCAGCAGCTGCGGATAGCTGTGGGCGAACGCGGCCAGCAGCGTGAGCACGCCGCCGGCGAACATCGAGCCGGCCATGAGGGGCTTCCTGCCATGGCGCTCGGACAGCACGCTGGAGACCAGCAGCGATACCGCCAGCGCGGCGGTGGCGACGGACAGCGCGAGGCTGCTCTGCGCCGGCGTGAGGGAAAAATCGCGCGCCAGCAGCGGCATCAGTGGCTGCACGCAGTACAGCAGGGCGAAGGTGGAAAAGCCGCCGAAGACCATGGCGCGGTTGATGCGCTTGAATTCGGCGCTGCCGGTGGTGATGGGGGGATGGGACATGCGGATGGATCCTTTTTACGGCCAATCATAGCCGCAAACGGGGATCGGCATGTCCATACGGGCAGGGAACGATGGCGCGGCGGAACACCGGGGTCAGCGTCCAACCATCAACACCGGACCCTGACCCCTGGACTACGGATACTCGGCGTCGATCTCGGAACCGGCGTAGTTTTCCAGCTCGACGAACAGCTGCGCCAGCGGCACCTTGCCTGCGATGTTCTTCAGGAAGGTGCTGTCGCGGTAGGCCTCGATGCGCTTGGCGATGATGGCCTGCTGCGGCGCCGGGATGTTCTCCAGCAGCCTGGCCCAGCCGGCCTGGAAGTCCGGCTGGGCCTTCCTCACCGCGTTCACGAAGCGCTCGAACTCCTTCTGCCCCGTGCGCGCCACGATGCGGCCGCTGCCGTCGATGCCGAACACGATCGCCAGCGCGATCACGCCCTCGGCGTTCAGGTCCGGATCCTGGACGGCGCCTTCCCAGTGGTGGCGGCGCAGCCACTGGGCGGTGCGCACGACGGCCTGGGTTTCCTGGCGCTGCTTGAGCTGGCCCAGGTAGCGCTGGTGACCGGTCCAGGTCTCGCCCGGGTCGGCGGTGCAGATGTCGACGAACAGCTCCTTCAGGCGGCGCTGCGCGTACACGGGATCGTTGTCGAACTCGCCCAGCAGCGTGTCTTCCGGCAGCGCGGCCAGTTCGCGGATCATGCGGAAACCCGCCTGGAACACGAGCTCCGCCCCCTCGCTCACCAGCACGCCGACGGCGGCTTCGTCGCCCACCTCGTCCGGCTCGTCGCCGACCAGGTCTTCCAGGCCCAGCGACACGCAGCCGATGGTGAGCAGCTGGGCGCGGCCGATGCCCTCGGCCGTGCGGTCGTTGGTGAATTTTTCCGCGACCATGGCGGTGATGCCCGCCAGCTCGTCGGCCAGGCCGGCCGCTTCCTCGGCGCTGGCCCGGCCCGGGATCAGGCGGATCGCGCGCACCAGGCGCGGCAGTTTCTCGATGACGATCGCTGGCAGCATGCTCGCTTGTACCCCGCTCACGAGAAGATGTCCGTGCCCATGCTGCGGCGGCCGCTGCGGCGCGGCTGGCTGCGCACGGACGGCACCTGCTTGCGCAGGCGGTACAGCAGTTCGCGCGTCGTGCGCTGCTGGAATTCCGGCTCCTCGTCCGGGTCGTCCGGCAGCTCGACGTCGGCCAGGTCGGCCGTGTTGCGGTACTCCGGGAACAGCTCGAGCAGCGAACGCTGCCAGCCGTCCTCGCTGGCCTTGGCCAGGTCGACGGCCAGCGGCACGATGTCGCTGTCGGACGTCGTGTGCACGTTGATGTGCGGGCCGCGGTTGTTGATCTCGCCGGCCACCTCGAGGATCTCGCGCGGCGCCAGCGACCACACGATGGCGAACGCGGTGGCGCCGTAGTCGGTGGCCGAGGCCTCGGCGAGCAGCTCGTGGCGGCGGTCCTCGTCGTCCGTCGCGTAGACGACGCCGTGCAGGTGGTTGAACAGGCCCTCGGCGATGCGCTCGGGATCGTCCTCGATCATGTCGTCCGGCCAGGTCGCAGCCAGGTAGGCCAGGCTCTCGGCCCAGGCCTTGGGCGGCACCAGCAGCGTCGCCAGCGAGGTCTTGGCGCCGTCGAAGCCGGCCAGGTGCAGCGCGGTCACCTGCGGCGGGAGCGTCGACAGCACTTCGGCCACGGCGTAGTCGCCGTGCTCGTCGGCCGCCTGTGACAGCGCTTCCTCGGCGTGCTGCAGCGAACCGGCCAGCACCAGGTCGCCGACCTGCTTGGTCAGCGCGGGCAGGTTGGATTTGTTCTCGTCGCTCATTCGCGTTCGCCTCCATCCTGGTCGAACAGGTCGACGAAGTCGTCGCCGGCGGCGCCGGCTGCCGTTTCGTCGAGCTCGTCGTCGTCGCCCTCGTCGTCGCGCGCCAGCTGGTCGAGCGACTGGTCATCGTCTTCCCAGCGCGCCTGGTTCTTGTACAGGAAGGCGGTGACGATGGCCTGGCGCGCCAGTTCCGGATGGTTGGCGCAGATCGCCTCGTACATGGCCTTGCCTTCCTCGTCGCCGTCGCAATTGGCCATCGAGAACACGTGGGCCGGGTCGCCGCCCTCGTAGTCATAGGCTTCGCGGATCAGGCCCTTGGGATCGGTGAAGCGGATGCGGTCGACCAGGGCGAACGCCATCATGTTGACGTCGTCCAGGCCGTCGCCGCTGGCATATTCGGACACAAGGGCCTGCACCATCATGTCGTAGTTCTTGCGGTTGGGCGGATCGCCCAGCGTGCCTTCGATCTGGCCTTCCAGTTCGCGCGACTGGAAAGCGAATTCCGGATGTACTTTTTTCATGTTCGACTCGTATTCTGTTGGGGTGTGGGGGCGCGGGGCCGGCCCTGCGCGGTCACGCCGCGATGTTGACGCCGTTCAGCGCGAACAGCGAGCGCCACAACTCGAACGCTTCCGCCTCGGCATCGAGCACGATGCGGTGGTTCACGCTCTGGTCGTACTCGGCCCGCCGGGCCGGATCGGACAGGACCTCGTAAGCCTTGGTGACGGCCTTGAAACGCGCTTCCGCGCCCGGCGCCTGGTTGCGGTCCGGGTGGTAGCGCATCGCCAGCGAGCGATAAACCTTCTTGATGTCGTCGTCGGTGGCGTTCGGCGCGACGCCGAGGATCGCATATAGATTTTCCACTTGGAACTCTCCGGCTATGCCGAAAAAAAAATGTCAATCCGAGATTATGCTATAGAAAGCGCCATCTTGACAGGTTCGCCATGGCCGCTTCGCCCGCCGGAAGGCAAGGCGCGTCCAGTATCCGTCCTGGGTGGCGCGCCAAACCGTGCGCTTGCCCACATAGGCGGCCCGGTCCCGTGTATCTACGGTAAAATGCCTGGATATTACCTATCCAGAACTAGTCTCCATGAGCAACGACAAGAACTCCGCGGCGGCACCTGCGCCGTCGTCGAATTTCGTACGCGCGATCGTCGAATCCGATCTCGCGGCGGGCACCCACGCCCGCGCAGGCATGCCCCCGGTCATCACGCGCTTCCCGCCGGAGCCGAACGGCTACCTGCACGTGGGCCATGCCAAATCGATCTGCCTGAACTTCGGCCTGGCGCGCGACTACGCCGGCCGCTGCCACCTGCGCTTCGACGACACCAATCCCGAAAAGGAAGACCAGGAGTACGTCGACACCATCATGGACAGCGTCAAGTGGCTGGGCTTCACCTGGGAACAAGGCGGCCAGGAATACCTGCACTACGCCAGCGACTACTTCGACAAGCTGTACGAGATGGCCGAGTACCTGATCAAGGAAGGCAAGGCCTACGTCGACAGCCAGAGTGCCGAGGAAATGGCGAAGAACCGCGGCAACTTCGGCACGCCGGGCACCAACTCGCCGTTCCGCAACCGCCCGGTCGAGGAATCGCTGCAACTGTTCCGCGACATGAAGGCCGGCAAGTACAAGGACGGCGAACACATCCTGCGCGCCAAGATGAGCGAGGACGCGATGGCCTCGCCCATCATGACCAACCGCGACCCGGCCCTGTACCGCATCCGCCATGCGCACCACCACCGCACGGGCGACAAATGGTGCATCTACCCGATGTACGACTACACGCACCCGATCTCGGATGCGCTGGAAGACATCACCCATTCGCTGTGCACGCTGGAATTCACCGACCACCGCCCCTTCTACGACTGGCTCGTGGAGACACTGGCCGACGGCGGCTTCTTCACCCGTCCGGTGCCGCGCCAGTACGAATTCTCGCGCCTGAACCTGACCTATGTCGTCACCTCCAAGCGCAAGCTGCGCCAGCTGGTCGACGAAAAGATCGTCACGGGCTGGGACGACCCGCGCATGCCCACCATCGTCGGCCTGCGCCGCCGCGGCTACACGCCGGAATCGATCCAGCTGTTCTGCGAGCGCATTGGCGTGTCCAAGGTCGATGGCTGGATCGACATGAGCACGCTGGAAGGCGCGCTGCGCGACGACCTCGATCCGAAGGCCCCGCGCGCGATCGCCGTGCTGCGTCCGCTGAAGCTGATCGTCGATAACTTCCCCGAAGGCGAAGTCGTCGAGTGCAGCGCGCCGGTCCACCCGCACCATCCGGAACTGGGCAGCCGTTCCTTCCCGTTCACCAAGGAACTGTGGATCGAGCAGGAAGACTTCATGGAAGTGCCGACCAAGGGCTACCACCGCTTCACCCCGCCCACGGCCGACAAGCCGGGCGCGCGCGTGCGCCTGAAGTACGGCTTCGTGGTCGAGTGCACGGGCTTCGACAAGGACGAGCAGGGCAACGTGACGGCCGTCCACGTGAACTATTTCGAGGATTCGAAATCGGGCACGCCGGGCGCCGACAACTACAAGGTCAAGGGCAACATCACCTGGGTCAGCGCCTCGCACGCGCTGCAAGCCGAGGTGCGCCTGTACGACCGCCTGTTCACGGAACCGCAGCCGGATGCGGGCGGCCGCGACTTCAAGTCGGTGCTGAACCCGAACGCGCTGGAAACCGTCACGGCCTACCTGGAGCCGGGCCTGAAGGACGCCGTGGCCGACCAGCGCTTCCAGTTCGAGCGCCACGGCTACTTCGTGGCCGACCGCGTCGATTCCCTGCCGGGCAAGCCGGTGTTCAACCGCGTCACCACGCTCAAGGACAGCTGGGCCAAGTAAGCGACCGTGGCGGGCAATCCGCCACCGTCACCCCTGCCCTGGCAGGGGTCCGATGTCCATCGCATCGCGCGACGTCCGGGTGAAGAATGCCACCGGCATTCTTCACGCCTCCCGGGAAACAACGTGCATATCCCTGCTTATTTCCGCCCACAACCCGTCTGATCTGCTAGGTCACCCCCGCACCCAACTTAAGTAAGTTGCGATGGATAAATACGTCCGTCGGGGATTGCCATGTCTACGGTGCTGCGGGATGCCTTTTCCATCACGAAGGTCTCGTTCTGGATCGGCGCGCTGCTGTCCTCGCTGATCGGCAGCTCGCTGTACATCTTCACCCACCGTTCGATCGAGAGCGATGCGCGCGAGCGCTTTAACAACCATGCGCGCTACGCCCAGAGCGTGATCGAGGTGCGCATCAAGTCGTACACGGACCTGCTGCGCAACACGGCCAGCGTGCTGCAGAGCTCCAACCACATCGATCATGAGGAGTTCCACGAGTACGTGCGCGGCGTCGAGCTGAACAGGCATTTCCCGGCGATCGACAGCATCAATTTCGCGCTCCATGTGAGCGAGTCCGACCGTTCCGCGCTGATGGAGCACTGGCGGGAGAACATCCATCGGCATCTCGGGCGCGACGATGCCCCCCTCGGCATTTCGCCCCCCGGCATCCGCCAGGAATACCTGGTCGTCACCTATTTCGAGCCCGATCCCGTGTATCCCCAGCTGTTCGGCATCGACCTGCTTGCCAACGGCTATTTCGGCACGCAATTGCTGCAATCGCGCGACCAGGGCACCATACTGGTGTCCGGCTCGCCGATTCCATTGCTGTCCAGGCCGAACGACATCTATCTCGGCATGCGCCTGCCCGTCTACCGCCACGGCATGCCGCGGGATACGGTGGCCCAGCGCCGTGCGGCCTATACCGGCTCGATCGGGATCGCCTTCAGCGTGCCCAAGCTGCTGCACGGCGCCATGGACGAAATTCCGCTGACGGGCATGCGCATGACCTTGTTCGACACGGGACTGCAACTGGATGCGGAAGGCCGGGTACTCAACGCTCCCGTCATGACACTGTTCGACAGCAGGGGCACCGCTACCGTTCCCAGGCCCGCCCTGGCGCAGGGGGACGACATCTTCTCGACCTCGCTGCCGCTGGACTACAACGGCCGCCCCTGGAAAACCGTCTACAGCGTGCCCAAGTCGGCGCTGTACACGGAATTCGACGCCTACTATCCGAAGCTGATGATGGCCTTCGGCTTCCTCGGCTCGATCCTGTTGTATGCGCTGCTGTACATCCTGACGTCGTCGCGCCGCGCCGCCCTCGTGCTGGCCCGCGAAATGACGAGCGAGCTGCGCGAGAGCCAGAGCAAGCTGCAGCTGTCGCACTACAAGCTGCGGCGCCTGGCCGACCACGCCTACCAGATCAAGGAACTGGAGCGCAAGCGCATCGCGCGCGAGATCCACGACGACCTGGGCCAGAACCTGCTGGCCCTGCGCATCGAGACGGAGCTGCTGGCCACCCGCACCAAGGGCTCGCACGGCATCCTGCACAAGCGCGCCCGCGCCACGCTGCTGCAGATCGACACCACGATCAAGAGCGTGCGCCAGATCATCAACGACCTGCGTCCCACGGTGCTCGACCTGGGCCTGTCGGCCGCCGTCGAATGGCAGGTCAACCAGTTCCAGCGCCGCACCGGCATCCGCTGCGAAGTACACGACGATTACGGCGACATCGCCCTGCCCGACCATTGCGCCACCGCGTTCTTCCGCATCCTGCAGGAATCCCTGACCAATATCGTGCGCCACGCGAACGCCACCGAGGTCCGGGTCGAGCTGCGCCTGAACGGCGACTGGCTGTCGCTGACGGTCAAGGACAACGGTGTCGGCCTGCCGCCGGGCGGCCACAACAAGTTCGGTTCCTTCGGCCTGGTCGGCATCGAGGAACGCATCGTCATCCTGGGCGGCACCTGCGCCGTGTTCAGCGAGCCGGAAGGCGGGACGACGGTGATGGTCTCGGCGCCCGTGATCGGCGCGGCGGAGCCGCCCCTGTATCCGCAACACGAATTCAAGTCCGGGTCGGCCGTCATCTGAAACCGTTTGGTCCCGAATATTGACTAACCGCAAGTATTACACTAGTTGGCTCAACTACATTGAGCACAGGTAATGCAGGTCAAAGACAGATTTTGTCCTTGCTGCTCGGAAATGGCACAGTCGTCGAACGCCTGCAGTACCGCAACCATAACTAGGGAAGCAGTCCATAACACATCACCACTACGATGAGGATGATCATGAAAGCCAACACTTCACTGACCGCGGTAATGGAACTCGACCTCGAACCCATCAAGGCCAAGCTGATGCATGTCGCATCGGGCGAAGGCTGGAGCCGGGAGAAGGCGGACGCCGTCGAGAAGGAATACCGGCGTTTCCTGTGCCTGATGAAGCTGTATCCGCACGAGGAGACGGCGCCGCTGGTCGACGTCGACACCTTCTGGCACTACCACATCCTCGACACGATGAAATACGCGCAGGATTGCGAGCAGGTGTTCGGCTACTTCCTGCACCATTACCCGTACGTGGGCATGCGCGGCGGCGACGACGCCCAGTTCCGCCTCGACAGCGGCGAGCGCATGCGCGAGCTGTACGAGGCAACGTTCGGCGAAGCCTATCCGGTCATCGAAGCGGACACTGCATTCTGCGCTGGCCCCGTCCCGAACGACGACAGGGCGACGACACTGGCATTCTGCGCCGGACCGGTCCCGAATGGCAGCAACAAGCCGATCGCGCTGGCGTTCTGCGCCGGCCCCGTCCCGAACGATCGCCAGGCAGCGGCACTGGCATTCTGCGCCGGCCCCGTCCCCAACGGCACGGCGGCGGGATTCGCAGCGCGCAGCACCCGGAGCGTGCGCGACGTCCGCATCGAGAAAGGCGCCATCACCTGGCAGGCGGGCGCCTGACCGGCAAGACGCCTGCCCAGCACCCGCACCCCGCCCGTGCCGTCCCCGGCACGGGCTTGTTCTTGTCAGGCCGCCAGCGCCTGCCCGGCCGCGGCACCGTCGCGCACCATCAGCGCGCGCAGTTCGCGGATGCTGAAGTCGGACACCTCGTGCATGCGCAGCAGGATGGTGGCGCCGATCGGCAGCGTATTGTGGCGGATCTTGCTGATCACGGGCGGCGCAACCTCGAGCACGCGCGAGAGCGCGGCATCGTTCTTGAGCGAGAGCTTCTTGATGATGGCGTCGAGCACCCGGTTCGGGTCATACTCGGAGCCGGTCGGAATACGGCGGATAGGCATGATCTTCTTTCAAAAATAACAATCCATGGACGATTTCCCATGACCCGGTGCGGGTATGAAAAATACGCTAGTTTAGGAATTAACCTTGTATTTGTATGGTCGCTCTACGGCGTTCCCGAATGATACATGGATCAATTAGTATTTGCTTAAGCCGGCCTTATTCCACCCCTCCGCTTTTCCACTTTGTCAAGTCCTGACGTTCAATCGTGCGGCCGCCTGCACCACCTCTTCCACGTGCGGATGCAGCAGCCGCAGGCGCAGCTCGCGCAGGCGGCCGTTGTCGAGCCGGCGCGACTCCGACATGAAGGACAGCTGCACGGGCGTCACCGCCCGTTCCAGTTCGGCGCGCGCCAGCCGCGGGGGCCGCGCCAGTCCGAAGGCATCGGCCACCAGGTCGAAGTACGCCCCCATCTTCATGTGCGTGTCGTCGCTGGCGTTGTAGACGCGGCCCGGCTTGCCGTGCCGTAGCGCCGCCAGCGCCAGCCGCGCCAGGTCGTCCGCGTGGATGTGGTTCGTGTACACGTCGTCGTCCGGCGCCAGCGCCGGCGTGCCGCGCTGCAGGCGTTCCAGCGGCAGGCGGTCCGCCGCGTAGATGCCGGGCGCGCGCAGGATCGTCACCCTGCCGCCCGCGGCCAGCGCCCAGGCGCGCAGCACCCGTTCCGCGTCGACCCGGCGCGCGGCGCGCGCATTGCGCGGCGCCACCGGCGCCGTCTCCGGCGTCAGGCGTCCACCGCGGTCGCCGTAGACCCCGCTGGTGCTGACATAAACCACCTGCGCCCCCTCGGGTAGAATGGCGGTCAAATTGCGCGTGCGCATGTCGAGCGCGCCCTGAGGCTGCGGCGGCGCCAGGTGCACCACGTGGCGCGCGAGGCCGGCCAGGCGGGCCAGCGTCCGCGGCCGGTCGAGGTCGGCCACGATGGGAATCGCCCCGGCGGCGCGCAGCTCGGCGCAGCGTCCGGGCTGGCTGGTCAGCGCGAACACGCGGTAGCGGGCGGCCACCAGCGGCAGCAGGCGCATGCCGACGTCGCCGCAGCCGACCACCAGCAGGCGCGGCTTGCCCAGGCGCGGCTTGTCCGATTTCAGATCATATTGAGTATTCATTCGAGGATTGTATGACGTTCCAGATCACTGTCCAGCCCAGCGGCCATCACTTCGACTGCGAGGCGGACGACACCGTGCTCGGCGCGGCAATCCGCGCCGGCATCGGCCTGCCCTACGGCTGCAAGAACGGCGCCTGCGGTTCCTGCAAGGGCAAGGTCGTCGAGGGCACGGTACACCACAAGCCGCACCAGGCGCGCGCCCTGACGGACCAGGAAAAGCTGCAGGGCTATGCGCTGTTCTGCTGCGCCGTGCCGGAAGGCCCCCTGACCATCGAGGCGCGCGAAGTGGGCGGCAGCAGCGAATACCCGCTGCGCAAGATGCCCACGCGCGTGCAGTCGATCCGCCGCGCCGCGCCGGACGTCGCCATCCTCACGCTGCAGCTGCCCGCCAACGAGGCGCTGGCCTACCGCGCCGGCCAGTACGTCGAGTTCATGCTCAAGGACGGCAAGCGCCGCGCCTACAGCATCGCCGTGGCGCCCTCGTTCAGCGGCCCGCTGGAACTGCACATCCGCCACCTGCCCGGCGGCCTGTTCACCGACCACGTGTTCGGCGCCATGAAGGAGCGCGACATCCTGCGCTTCGAAGGCCCGCTCGGCACCTTCTTCCTGCGCGAGGACTCGGACAAGCCGATCGTGCTGCTGGCGTCCGGCACGGGCTTCGCGCCCGTCAAGGCGCTGGTCGAGCACATGATCCACCTGAAGTCGGAGCGCCAGGTCGCGCTGTACTGGGGCGGGCGCCGCCCGCAGGACCTGTACATGCACGAACAGTGCGAGCAATGGGCGCGCGAGCTGCCCTGGCTGACCTACGTGCCCGTGGTCTCGGACGCGCTGCCGGAAGACGGCTGGAGCGGCCGCACCGGCTGGGTCCACGCGGCCGTGATGCAGGACATCCCCGACCTGTCACAGCACCAGGTATATGCCTGCGGCGCGCCCGCGATGGTCGACGCCGCGCGCACCGAGTACGTGGCCCGCTGCGGCCTGCCGGCGGACGAGTTCTACGCGGACGCCTTCACCACCGAGGCGGACCTCGCGGCCTAGGACCGGCTGTCAAGACAGCATATATTCGGCATATAGGGCACAATAAGGGTTGCTTTTCCAACAGCGCCCTTTCGCCTGTATTTCTCCCTGTATTACGCCGGAACCTTGCCCGTCCATGCCATCGTCCTCTCCTCCGGGCGGCCTTGCCGTCCTGCGCAACCGTAACGTCTCCTTCTACCTGTCGTCCCGCTTCCTCGGCACGCTCGCCGTCCAGATGCAGAGCGTCGCCGTCGGCTGGCAGGTGTACCAGATCACGGGCAGCCTGTTCGACCTGGGCCTCATTGGCCTGGCCCAGTTCGCGCCCTTCCTCGTGCTGATCCTGTGGGCCGGCCACGTGGCCGACACCCACAACCGCCGCAACATCGTGATGCTGTGCCTGGCCACGCAGCTGCTGTGCAGCCTGCTGCTGGTGGCGTTCACGCTGTCCGGCAGCAAGGTCGTCTGGCCCGTGTTCGCCGTGCTGGTGCTGTACGGCAGCGCGCGTGCCTTCATGATGCCGGCCTCCCAGGCCGTGCTGCGCAACCTCGTGCCCGACCACGCGTTCTCGCAGGCGGTGGCCCTGAGTTCCTCGAGCATGCAGGTGGCGACGATCGCCGGCCCCGTCGTCGGCGGCCTGCTGTACGTGCTCGGTCCCAACGTCGTGTACACGGTGTCGAGCGTGCTGCTCGCGCTGTCCGTGCTGCTGATGTCGGGCACCCACAGCGCCCAGCAGGCGCGCGCCAAGGCGCCCGTCAGCTGGCACACGCTGCTGGAAGGCCTGCGCTTCGTGTGGTCGCGCCCCATCGTGCTGGGCGCGATCTCGCTCGACCTGTTCGCCGTGCTGTTCGGCGGCGTCACCGCCCTGCTGCCCGCCTACGCCCACGACGTGCTGCATGCGGGCCCCGAGCTGCTGGGCCTGCTGCGCACGGCACCGGGCGCGGGCGCCGCGCTGTGCTCGATCGCGCTGGCGTTCTTTCCGATCACGCGCCGGGTCGGCGCCTGGATGTTCGGCGGCGTCGCCCTGTACGGCCTGGCCACCGTCACGATCGGCCTCGTGCACAGCTTCCCCGTCGCGCTGGCGGCGCTGTTCCTGCTCGGCGCGGGCGACATGATCAGCGTGTATATCCGCCATTTGCTGGTCCAGTACGAGACGCCGGACGAGATCCGCGGGCGCGTGAGCGCCGTGAGCGCCGTGTTCATCGGCGCCTCCAACGAGCTGGGCGAATTCGAGTCGGGCGTGACGGCGAGCTGGTTCCGCCTCGTCCCCGCGATCATCTTCGGCGGCGTCGCCACGCTGGTCGTCACCGCGACCTGGATGAAACTGTTCCCCGTGCTGTCGCGCATGGACCGCTTCCCGCACCACGCCGCCGAGGAAGCGGCGCGGGCCAAGGCGCGCTAGCCATGGGACGCCATCGCCACCACGGCTCGCGCCCCGCGCGCTTCGTACGCGCCCGTCCGCATCTGGTGATGGGCGTCGTGTTCGGGCTGTCGGTCGCCCTGCTGCTGCCGGGCAGCCACCCGTGGCTGTGGCGCGCGCTGGTCGGCTGGAACAGCGGCGTCTGGGCCTACCTCGCCAGCATGGCGTGGATGATGGCGCGCGCCGACCACCGCCAGGTGCGCGCCATCGCCGAGCGCCAGGACGAAAGCGCCCGCGCGGTATTGGTCGCGATGGTGCTGGGCGCCCTATTGAGCCTGTACGCCATCGTCACCGAGCTGGCGCGCATGGGCAAGGTGAGCGCCGACGAGGCGGCGCTGCACTACGCGTTCACGGTGTGCACCGTGATCGGTTCCTGGCTGCTGGTGGGCGTGCTGTTCGCGCTGCACTACGGCCACCTGTACTACTGCAGCGAGGATGCGGGCGGCCCGCCGCTGCGCTTTCCCGACGATGCCCTCGAGCCGAATTACTGGGACTTCCTGTATTTTTCCTTCACCATCTCGGTGGCCGTGCAGACGTCCGACGTGAGCATCCGTTCGCGCCCGATGCGCAAGCTGGTGCTGGGCCACTCGGTGCTGGCCTTCTTCTTCAACCTCGTCATCCTCGGCCTGTCGATCAATATCGCGGCCAGCGTGGTAAATAATTAAAGCCGGTTTGTGTTGAGGACTTGAAAAACTGCGTGCGTTGGCCCACATGAATTCTCATGCAAGACGTGTAAGATCGTTCCAACGATTCACTACTTGGAGGAATTCATGGAAATCAATATCAACACCGACAACACCATCGACCGCCACCAGGGCCTGGACGAACGCGTCCGCAGCAACGTCGAATCCTCGATCGGCCGCTTCGGCGAGCACGTGCGCCGCGTGGACGTCCACCTGAGCAACGAGAACAGCCAGAAACACGAAGACGGCAGCAACTACTGCATGATGGAAGCGCGCGTCTCCGGCTATGCGCCCGTCGTCGTCCACGCCCACGCGCAGAACCTGGACATGTCGATCACCCAGGCCGCCGACAAGCTCAAGCGCGCACTGGACAGCGCCCTCGGCCGCCTGAACGACAAGAAAATGCGCGAACCGATCCCGGCGGACCTGCTGCCGGAGCCCGAGTCGGACAAGAACCTCACCAGCGGCCTGTAATCGCCCCACCGCCGCCCCTGCCCGCGCAGGGGCGGCGCGGCTTACTCCAGCATGGCGCGCAGCCCGCGCAGGTAGCGCACACCGTCCAGCGCGTGGCTGCCGTACCACGACATCATCTCGCCATCGACGAGCAGCACGGGAAGGCCCAGCTGCTTTTCCAGCGCGTCCGCATGCGCTTGCGTGAACCGGTACGGCTCCGTCGACAGCAGCACCGCGTCGAGGCCATCGACCAGTTCCTGCGACCAGGCGAAGCGCGGATAGCGCTCGCCGCCCAGCACGGGCACGTTCCAGCCGATTTCGGCCAGCATCGCGGCGATATAGGTGCCCTGCGACACCGCCATCCAAGGATCCTGCCAGATGCAATACAGCACCGTGCGCGCGGGTGCGTGCGGCATGGCGCGCAGGTGGGCGTATTCGTCCTCGAACGCGGCGCACCAGCGCGCGGCGGCCTCGCGTGCGCCGAACAGCGCCCCCATCAGCCGGGCCAGCGCCAGGTTGTCGCGCGGGGTGTTCGGGTGGGTGACGACGACGTGCGGGACGAAGGCCGCCAGGGCCTCCACGGTCGGCTTCTCGTTCTCGTCGATGTTGACGACGACGTGGGTCGGCGCCAGGCGCCGGATCTTCTCGACGTTCACGTCCTTGGTGCCGCCCACCTTGGGAATGGCGGCCACCGTCTCGCGCGGATGGATGCAGAAGCCCGTGCGCCCGACGAGAAGCGGCGCCAGGCCCAGCGTGCACAGCAGTTCGGTGATCGAGGGGACGAGGCAGACGATGCGCGCATCGGGCGCGGGCACGTGGCGCTGGCCGAGGGCGTCGACCAGCGCGTAGTCATCGTCGGCGTCGGCGGCGGCGCCGGAAGTGTCGTTGGAAGCGTTCATCCCGCCATTCAACCACCGTTCTCCACCCCGCGCCAGATGTCGTGTCGTATATCCATGAGGTATGATGCGGAGTCGTCAACCTAGTTTAGTTTCCAAGAGTCAACTAGAAAGCAAGCCCAGTCCATGCACGTCAACGGCACCTTCGGTGCGTCCCGCTACCACATCGCCGAGCTGGAATTGTTCCGCGGCGTCGATACCCCGGCCATCGCCGCCGAGCTGGCCGGCTGCGCCGTCGTGCGCGTCGCCAAGGGCGAGGCCGTCGAGGACGGCTTGCGCGCCCGCCTGTACATCGTGCTGTCCGGCGAGCTGGGCGTGGAAGCGCCGGCGACGATGGGCGAAGGCGGCGTGGAGCACGTGCTGCCCGGCGAGAGCGTGGGCGAGCAATCGGTGCTGGACGATGCGGCCAACCTGGCGTCCATGGTCGCGCTGGAGGACAGCGAACTGCTCGTGATCGAGCCGGAACTCGTGTGGCAATTGATCGAGCGCCACCACGGCGTCGCGCGCAACTTGCTGCGCCTGCTGTCCTTCCGCATCCGCGCCGCCAATGCCCTGCTGCGGCGGCGCCAGAAGCTGGGCGAGTTCTACCGCCAGATGTCGTTCAACGACGCCCTCACGGGACTGTACAACCGCGCCTGGCTGAACGACATGCTGCCCAAGCTGGTCGCGCGCGCCAGCCAGGACGGCGCCCCGCTGTCGCTGGTGATGATCGACCTGGACCACTTCAAGCGCTTCAACGACACCCACGGCCACATCGCCGGCGACGGCGCGCTGGTGGCGGCGGCCGGGGCGGTCCGGGCCGCGCTGCGCCCCACCGATTTCGCCGTGCGCTACGGCGGCGAGGAGCTGGCAGCCATCCTGCCCGACACGCCGCGCGCGCTGGCCATCATGGTGGCCGAGCGCCTGTGTGCGCGCATGCGCGACGCCGTGGTGTTCGACGACATGCGCCAGCCGCTGCCGCACATCACGGGCTCGTTCGGCGTGGCCACGCTGGCCGCCGGCCAGGACGAGCGCGCCCTCGTCGAGGCGGCCGATGCCGCCCTGTACCGCGCCAAGGAAGCGGGCCGCGACCGCATCGCCGTGTAGTCGTTCGCCCGCGCGGCTTGACGGACTGCTGGGCCACGCGGGGGCGCCGCGTTAGAATGGCGGCTTGCAATTTTCCAGGCAGCGCGGCATCCCACATGAGCAACCACACCTTCCTCTGGCACGACTACGAAACCTTCGGCGCCGTCCCGCGCCGCGATCGCCCCGCGCAGTTCGCGGCGATCCGCACCGATGCCGAGCTCAACGAGATCGGCGAGCCGATCATGCTGTACTGCCAGCCGGCGCCCGACTACCTGCCCGACCCGCAAGCCTGCCTGATCACCGGCATCACGCCCCAGCACTGCCTGGAACACGGCGTGCCGGAACACGCATTCGCGGCCCGCATCTGCGACGCGTTCTCCGAGCCGGGCACCATCGGCGTCGGCTACAACACGATCCGCTTCGACGACGAAGTCACGCGCTTCCTGTTCTGGCGCAACCTGATCGATCCGTATGCGCGCGAATGGCAGAACGGCTGCGGCCGCTGGGACCTGCTGGACGTCGTGCGCATGGCCTATGCGCTGCGCCCGGAAGGCATCGTCTGGCCGCGCCACGAGGATGGCCGCCCCAGCTTCAAGCTCGAGCACCTGAGCCGCGATAACGGCCTCGTCCACGAAGCGGCGCACGACGCGCTCTCCGACGTGCGCGCCACCATCGCGCTGGCGCGCCTGCTGCGCGACAAGCAGCCGAAGCTGTTCGACTTCTGCCTGGAACTGCGCCGCAAGGACCGCGTCGCGGCCGAGATGGGCCTGCACCTGGACCCGGCGCAGCGCCAGCCCTTCCTGCACGTGTCCGGCATGTTCCCGGCCGAGCGCGGCTGCCTGGGCCTCGTGTGGCCGCTGGCCACGCACCCGACCAACAAGAACGAGGTACTGGTCTGGGATTGCCGCCACGACCCGTCCGAGCTGTTCGCGCTGGACGTCGAGACGATCCGCCTGCGCATGTTCACGCGCAGCAGCGAGCTGCCCGAGGGCGTGGCGCGCCTGCCCATCAAGAGCGTGCACCTGAACAAGTCGCCCATGCTGGTCGGGAACCTCAAGACGCTGTCGCCGGCGCTGGCCCAGCGCTGGGAGCTCGATATCGAACAGGGCCTGGCCCACGCGCGCCTGGCGGCGGGCGGCCCCGACATGACGGCCGTGTGGCAGGAGGTATACCGGCGCGCAGGGTCCGGCGAAGCGGTGGACGTCGACGAGGACCTGTACGGCGGCTTCGTCGGCAACGCCGACCGGCGCCGCCTGGAACAGCTGCGCCTGGAAGACCCGGTCCGGCTGGCCGCCGCCCGCCCCGGCTTCGACGACAAGCGCCTGGGCGACATCCTGTTCCGCTACCGCGCGCGCAACTTCCCCGACTCGCTGGCGCCGGAAGAAATGCAGGCCTGGGAAGAACACCGCGCCGCGCGCCTGTTCGACGGCGACGGCGGCGCACGCACGGTGGACCAGCTGTTCGGGGAGATCGATGCGCTGTCGGAGACGGCGGACGAACGGGCGGAGGAGATCCTGGGTGCGCTGTACGACTACGCGGAAGCGATCGCGCCGAGCAGGTACTGACATCGCAGTACGAAGGTGGGCACGTGGTGCCCACCCTACGAACTGACCGGCCAACATCACGTCGCCCCTGCGAAGGCAGGGGCCCAATTTGCGCGCACCGTTGATATGCAAAATCGGGCCCCTGCCTTCGCAGGGGCGACGGTGTCATTGCATCATGCGAGCATTACGCCCGATGCGCGTTGATCGCATCCCGCGTCTCCAGCGCCACGCGCCGCGCGGCCTGGGCGAAATCCTCGCCGCCCTGCGGCTGCGCGTACAGGATGGCGCGCGAGGAATTGATCATCATGCCGGCGCCGCCCGCCGTGCGTCCCGCCTTGACGGTCGCTTCGATGTCGCCGCCCTGGGCGCCGATGCCCGGCACCAGCAGCGGCATGTCGCCGACGATGCGGCGCACCTGCGCCAGTTCTTCCGGGAAGGTGGCACCGACCACCAGCGCGCACTGGCCGTTCCTGTTCCACTTCTCCGCCACCAGGCGCGCCACGTGCTGGTACAGCGGCTGGCCGCCGACGTCGAGGAACTGCAGGTCGGAGCCGCCCGCGTTCGAGGTGCGGCACAGGACGATCACGCCGCGGTCTTCCCATTCCATATAGGGCTCGACGGAGTCGAAGCCCATGTAGGGATTGACGGTGACGGCGTGGGCGCCGTAGCGGTCGAAGGCTTCGCGCGCGTACTGGCGGGCGGTGGCGCCGATGTCGCCGCGCTTGGCGTCCAGGATCAGCGGGATGTGCGGATAGCGGTCCGCCAGGTAGCGGCACACGGCTTCCAGCTGGTCTTCCGCGCCGAGGGCGGCGAAATAGGCGATCTGCGGCTTGAAGGCGCAGGCCAGGTCGGCCGTCGCGTCGATGATGGCCTTGCAGAATTCCACGATGCCGTCCGGCCTGCCCTGCAGGTGGGCCGGCAGGCGCGCCACGTCCGGATCCAGTCCTACGCACAACAGGGAATCGTTGCTGCGCCAGGCGGCGTTCAATTGGTCGATGAAATTCACGGCAGGCCTCGTCTCTGATTGCAAACCCGTTATTGTAGCGCGCTCCGCGCCGTCGCCACTATCGATATCGACGTATCTTTAGAGCAACTCATGACCCGATCACACGCCATCCCCGTGTTATTTACTGTATATTTTTAGCCATTCGACAACTCGCACGGATGTATCCCCATGAAGCCAACCTTTATCACGCGCTGGACCGGCATGCTGCTCGCCGCCCTGTTCTCCTGCGTCCTGCTGTCGGGCTGCGGCTATAACGAATTCCAGGCCAAGGACGAGGCCACCAAGGCGGCATGGTCGGAAGTGGTCAACCAGTACCAGCGCCGGGCCGACCTGATCCCGAACCTGGTCAACACGGTCAAGGGCTATGCCTCGCACGAAAAGGATACGCTGGAAGCCGTCACCCGGGCACGCGCGGCCGCTACCAGCTTCCAGATCACGCCGGAAGTGCTGAACAATCCGGAAGCGTTCCAGAAGTTCCAGCAGGTGCAGGGCGAGCTGTCCGGTGCCCTGTCGCGCCTGATGGCCGTGTCCGAGAGCTATCCGCAGCTGAAGGCCGATGCCAGCTTCCGCGACCTGCAGTCGCAGCTGGAAGGCACGGAGAACCGCATCACGGTGGCGCGCCAGCGCTACATCGCCTCGGTCCAGGAATACAACGTGCTCGCGCGCAGCTTCCCGACCAACCTGACGGCGATGGCGTTCGGCTACCAGCCCAAGCCTTCGTTCACGGTCGAGAACGAGAAATCGATCTCGACGGCGCCGACGGTCAACTTCGGCAAGTAAGCGCGCCATGACCAGCCCGGCCATGCCGCTGCTGCGCCTGCTCTGGGCCGGTGTCCTCGCCGTCTTGTTCGCTTGCCAGGCACACGCGCAGTCCCTGCAGGACGTGCCCAAGCTGGAGGCGCGCGTCACCGACCAGGCCGGCATGCTGACGGCGGACGAGCGCCAGCGCCTGGAAACCGTGCTGGCCGACTACGAAGCCAAGACGGGCAGCCAGATCGCCGTGCTGATCGTCAAGTCGACGGCGCCGGAAGCGATCGAGCAGTACGGCATCCGCGTCACCGATGCCTGGAAGCTGGGCCGCAAGGGCGTCGACGACGGCGTGCTGCTGCTCGTCGCGCCCCACAACCCCAGCTCGCTGCGCCGCCTGCGCATCGAGGCGGGGCGCGGCGTGCAGGGCGTGCTGACCGATGCCCAGTCCAAGCGCATCCTGCAGGACACGATCGCCCCGCACTTCCGCCAGAAGGACTGGTATGGCGGCCTGGTGGCCGGCGTGGGCGCCATCGCCACGCTGTTGAACCAGGAAAAGTTCCCGGCGCCGCAGCCCAAGGCAGAGGCCGACGCCGACGAGGTCACGGGTCCCGGCATCATCGTCGCCATCTTCTTCCTGGTGGTGGGCACGCTGGTCGTACGTTCGGCATTCCGCGGCGGCGGCAACCGCCTGGCCCGCCCGGGCGCGAGCAACGGCTGGCAAAGCGGCGCCGCCGGCTTCGTGCTGGGCAGCATCCTCAGCAATATGGACAGCGGCCGCCACCGCGGCGGCGGCGGCTTCTCGGGCGGCGGCGGATTCTCCGGCGGCGGCTTTTCGGGAGGCGGCGGCAGCTTCGACGGCGGCGGCGCCTCGGGAGACTGGTAATGCGCTCGCAACATCCAATCAAGCGCACGCTGCGCCACCTGTTCAGCACCCAGGCCGAGGCGCAGCGCGCCTTCCCGCCCGAGACGCTGGCGGCCATTACCGAACTCATCACGGCCGGCGAGCAGACCCACCGCGGCGAGGTGCGCCTGATCGTCGAGAAGGCGCTGCCCCTGGCCGCCGCCTGGCACGGCGTCACCAACCGCGCGCGCGCGCTGGCCCTGTTCGCCGACTACGGCATCTGGGATACCGAGGACAATTGCGGCGTCCTCATCTACGTCAACCTGGCCGACCACAAGGTCGACATCGTGGCCGACCGCGGCATCGACCGCAAGATCGATGCCGCCACCTGGCAGGGCGTCTGCGACACGCTCACGCGCGGCTTCGCCCGGGGCGCCTTCCACGACGCGACGCTTGCCGCCGTGGGCCAGGTCAACGCCCTGCTCCAGCGCCATTTCCCGGCCAATGGCGAGCGCCCCAACGAACTGCCCGACCGGCCCCTGATGCTGTAGGCTTTCCCCAGCGTGGCCGCTAGAATGGCGGCTTCGTCGTCAACCACAGGGAAAGTCCATGAAACTCGCCGCCAAAGTCGCCATCGTCACCGGAGCCGCCCAGGGCATCGGACTTGCCTGCGCCCAGCGCCTGGTGCAGGAAGGCGCCCGTGTGATGCTGGTCGACCTCCGTCCCGAAGGAGCCGCGGCCGCCGCATCGCTCGGCGACGCCGCCCGCTTCTTCCAGGCGGACGTCGGCGTCAAGGCGGAGGTCGACGCCATGCTGGCGGCCACGCTGGACGCGTTCGGCCGCGTCGATATCCTCGTCAACAATGCCGGCGTCACCCATGCCGCATCCTTCCTCGACCTGGCCGAGGACGATTTCGACCGCGTCCTGCGCATCAACCTGAAGTCGATGTTCCTGTGCAGCCAGGCGGTGGCGCGCGCGATGGTCGCGCAGGGCAGCGCGGGCGGCAACGCGGGCAGCATCGTCAACATGTCGAGCGTGAACGCCGAGCTGACGATCCCGAACCAGGTGCCCTACGTGATCTCGAAAGGCGGCGTCAACCAGCTGACGCGGGTGGCCGCCATCGCCCTGGCCGAGCACGGCATCCGCGTGAACGCCGTCGGTCCCGGCACCATCCTGACCGAGCTGGCCAAGGAAGCCGTGCTGTCCAGCCCGGAGGCGCGCCGCACGATCCTGTCGCGCACGCCGCTGGGCCGCTGCGGCGAACCGGAAGAGATCGCATCCATCGTGGCCTTCCTGGCCAGCGACGACGCTTCCTACATTTCCGGCCAGACCCTGTACGCGGACGGCGGTCGCCTGGCGCTGAACTATACCGTCCCCGTACGCGACTAAGACCAGTCGGCTCGGCCATTATTGTCGCAATCAATATCTGGTATCCGAAATGGAAATTGGACAGCGATCTCGCGGCGCAACATAATGAACCCGTCTCCACTATTCTCCTCCAAGAAAATAGTTTGAAGCCCGCACAGCAAGCGGGCTTTTTTTTTGCCCGCGTGCGACAGCGTCCGTGCTCAAGCGTTCAATTTGTAAAAACCGTTCGCTTGAGATCTGTCATGTCCTGGTCACATTCCCTCCCTATACTAAGTTCATCTGCATACACGCAACCGATATGCGTGATCGCAGAAAGGTGTGCCGCGCCCAGCGCCGCACACCGCACCGATTACCACGTCTCTTGGCCCGATCTTGGGTTGTGCCCGTCCTCCGTTGGCGGGCATTTTTTTATCCGCGCTTCCCGCCGCCGTGCGCAGCCGCAGTGCACAAATAACTCCTGGACGGGGTTGCAGCATTGCGTGATTCCGCTATGATGAAACGCATACCTCGCGCTTATTTTTTGATGTGCGTGGAACGACAACCTATCGCACGGGAGCCGGTCCAATGACTTCACCTGTATCCGCGACGATGTCGCCATCCCAGCACGCCAGCCCATCGCGGCGGCGGCCCGAATCCGATGTCTGCCTGGTGCTCAGCGAGCTCAACCCGCGCATGGTCATCGACCACCTCGACGACGAAGGCCAGCCCGTCGACGTCATGACCTTCGGCACCGTCAGGGAAACCTGTCCCAAGTGCCAGAGCGGCCACCTGAAACTCGTCCTGCGCCAGTCGTCCGTGCGCATGGCCCACCTGTTCTGCGCCGACTGCGCCAGCTGCTTCGACGCCCACTACCCGGACGGCGCCCCGGCACTGACCATCTGATCCGCTTGCACCGCATGCGCACGCCTGCGTGCGCCGATGCTTGCATCATGATAAGGTGTGCTTTTTCGTCCACACCCGTTCATGAACGTGACGCCGCTTAAGCTGCTGACCCATCCGCGCCTGCAACGCCTGTGCCTGGCCAGTGCCCTCCTGATGTACGTGGCCATCGTCGTGATCGGTTCGATCCCGGGCGCGCGCGCCGACATCGGCGCCTATGCGTCCGGCGCGCAGCTGCATTCCACCGCCTACGGCGTGCTGGCCTGCCTGTGGTATGCCGGCAGCAACGGCAGCGCCGCCGTGCGCTCGTGGAAGGCGATCCTGGCGGTCGCCCTGATGGGGGCCGGCGACGAGTTCGTGCAGAGCTTCTTCCCCTACCGCGGGTCCGACATCCGCGACTGGGCCGTCGATTGCATCTCGGCCATCGTCGCCTGCGCCCTGCTCTCGCTGCTGCTGTCCGCTCAACTCAAACTCGCCACCGGCAAGCGTTGACCGTGCGCGCCACGTCGTTGACGTGGCTCATGCTCAACCCGAGTCAGCCTGAACGCCCGCCCCGCGCGCCCCTCTTAGCGAAGTGGCACGCGGCATCGTCACGTAGCTCGACAATGGCAGCGGGAACCGCGAACGCGCAGCAGCTTTTTCGAGGTGCCCGTGACACTATCCCATCGGAAGGAGTCGATCATGAAGCAACAACACCAGAGCGTGTTGCTGGCGGGCGCGCTGGCACTGGCGGTCGGGCTGTCCGGCTGTGCCCAGTGGCGCGGCGGCTCGGACAGCAGCGGCGGCAGCGGCAGTACTGGAAGCAGCGGCAGCGGCAGCGGCAGCACCATGTCCGATACGGGCGGAGGGACGGGCTCGAGCGGCACCGGCGGCTGGGGCGGCGGCACCGGTAGTTCGGGCAGTTCCGGCAGCTCGGGTAGTTCGGGTAGTTCGGGTAGTTCGGGTAGTTCGGGTAGTTCGGGTAGTTCGGGTAGTTCAGGTAGTTCGGGCAGCTCCGGCAGCTCCGGCAGTTCGGGAACCTCCGGCAGCGGCACCAGCAGCCAGGACCTGGGCATGGCCGCGGGCACCGCCACCGAGGGCAGCATGGGCAGCTCGTCGGGAGGTGCCACGGCCTCGAGCGCGAGTGGAAGCACGAGCGCGAACGCCACCGTCGCCGCGATCGAGGTGCTGTCCGGCGGGGCGAGCGCCACGGGCACCGAGACCGGCGCCGTCGGCAGCAGCGGCGCCGGCGCCACCGGCAGCTCCGGCAGCGAAAACGCCTATCGCGTCACGCTGCGCATGGACGACGGCAGCACCCAGGTCGTGACCCAGCAGTCCGTGCCCGACTTCCGCAGCGGCGACCGCGTCAACCTGTCGGGCGGCTCGATCCAGCACTGAGCAGCACCAAGCAGCAGCGAGCGGCCCTGGATGGCACCGTGGCGGGCGCCGAGCCCAGCGCTGCAGGCCGTCAGCCCAGCCGCGCCGGCCGCTGGGTTGCCGGCTTGTCCGCCACCGCTTCGTTCGTGCGCAGCGGATTGACCTTGCCGGCACGCTGGGCGACGGCATCGATGGCGATGGCCGGTGCCGCATCGCCCGTGCGCGGCGACGCGCGCCGTTCCTGGTGCGGCGGCGCCGCGTCCATCAGCTCGCGCATGCGCGTTGCCGTGTTGTTCCAGGAAGTGGCGGCGACGATCGTCCGCATGGCCTCGACCATGCGCTGGCGCTCGTCCGGCGTCATCGCCAGCGCGGCATCGCAGGCCGCGACGAATTGCTCCGGCCCGTCGGCGATCTTCACGACGTGGCCATAGGGCTTGACGACGTCGGCGATCGGCGTGCCGACGATGGGCAGCTGGGCCGCCATGTATTCCAGCACCTTGGTCGGGCTGATGAACTTGGTCGCCTCGTTGATGGCGAACGGCATCAGGCACACGTCCCAGCCGGCCAGCAGGTCGGGCAGCGCCTCGTACGGCTGCTGGCCCAGGTAATGGATGTTCGGACGACGCGGCAGGCGCTCCTGGTCGATCTTGACGATCGGACCGGCCAGCACGATCTGCCATTCGGGACGCGCGGCGGCGACGGCATCGACCAGCTCCGGGTCGAAGCGCTCGTCCAGCACACCGTAGAAGCCCAGGCGCGGATGCGGGATCCCTTCCTGCTGCGGATGGCTGCGGCCGCGGTCGAGGGCCTGGCGGAAGTGGTCGACGTCGACGCTGCTCGGGAAGCAGTGCACGCTGGGATGGCGGTGCTTCTTCGCCTCGTAGAGGCTGGGGCCGCCCGCGAACACGAGGTCGGCGATGTTCAGCAATGCGCTCTCGCGCTGGAGCAGCTGCTTCGGCGGATTCTTGAACGAGGCCAGCTCGTCCATGCAGTCGTACACGACCAGGGCCGGCTGCAGCGCCTGCAGCAGCGGCAGCGCCATCGGCGTGTAGAACCAGGCAATCACCTCTTCTCCTGGCGGTGCCAGTTCCGCGATCATTGGCTGCAGCAGGCGCAGCTGTTCATCGTGGAAACCGGGCGCGTGGATCGGCGTGTGCGCGCGGCACACGGTGATGTTTGGTGCGGGTTGGGAACGCTGCATGAACGGAGCCCCGGCATCGTATTCCGGCTCCTCCACGAACAGGACCGGATAATGCTGCGCCAGGCGCGACAGCAGGTGCTGCGGCCGCTGGAACACGAAGTCCCAACGCAGGTGACTGAAAACGACGATCGTAGGCATGATGACTCCTTGTTCGCCCGCTGCCGGGCGGTCGGTTGATCGAAAAAACGGCGCTACGGCGGGGCTGCCGCGTCGTGCGGCGCGCCGGGCCTGCCGCCCCGGTGGGCGGCGCATCGGCCGCTCGTTGGCCACTGATTGACCACTGATTGGCCACATGTTGGCCACGTATCGGCCAATCAGTGGCCGCGGCCCGAAGGCGGAGCACGGCGACGCCGCGCAGCCGTGTGTGGCGATGTGGGCGCCGCGCCACCCGGGCCGCTCGGATCCGGGCACGCAGCGCCGCGGCCGGCGCCGTGGCGCCGGCAATGCGTCAGGCCTTGGCCTGTCCTTCGTCTCCTTCTCCTTCCGCCGGTTTGCTTACCAGCGGAACGTTACGGGTGGCGGCGCTGATCACCTCGAAAGGCAGCTTGGGCGTGCGGTCGGCATTGAGCAGGCCATTGGCTTCCTGGAAGGTATCGGCGAACTGGGTATAGCAGAAGCCGCTGAACATGAAGGTCTCGTTGACCACCTTCAGCAGGCTTTGGTACAAGCTGTGGAAACGCTCGGCCGTATCGGCACGCGTATAGCCCCAGGTGCCGTCCTCGGGAACGGCTTTCGGGTCGTAGGCGATGCCGCCGAATTCCGTCAGCACGATGGGCTGGCCGCGGTGCGGGAAGCCGTCCAGCGTCAGGATGCGTCCGCCCGGACGGCGCTGGTCGAACAGCGTGCGCACCGGGTCGCTGACCTCGTAGCGCGCCTTGATCTTTTCCGGGTCGCCGTCGTAGTCGTGGATGCCCAGGATGTCGGTGGCCGACGCTTCCCAGCCGTCGTTGCCGATCACGGGGCGCGTCGCATCGAGCGTGCGCGTCAGGTGGTACAGCGCTTCCACGGCGTTGCGGTGGGCCTGGGTCAGCGTCAGGTTCGGCACGCCCCAGGATTCGTTGAACGGCACCCACACGATGATGCACGGGTGGCTGTAGTCGCGCTCGATCGCTTCCGTCCACTCCTTGACGATGCGCTTGATCGCGTGCGGCGAGAAGCGGTAGGCCGACGGCATCTCTTCCCATACCAGCAGGCCCAGCTTGTCGGCCCAGTACAGGTAGCGCGGATCCTCGATCTTCTGGTGCTTGCGCACGCCGTTGAAGCCCATCAGCTTGGCCAGTTCGACGTCGCGCTTCAGGTGCTCGTCGGACGGCGCCGTCATGAACGATTCGGTCCAGTAGCCCTGGTCCAGCACCAGGCGCAGCGGATACGGGCGGCCGTTGAGCAGCAGGCGGTCGCGGTTGATGTGGAAGGCGCGCAGCGCCGTGTACGACTTGATGTGGTCGACCACCTTGTCGCCGCAGCGCAGGATCACTTCGGCGTCGAGCAGCGTCGGACGCTCCGGGCTCCACAGCAGCGCGTTGCGGGAATCGTCGATGCCCGGGTCGGACAGCGCGATCTTGCGGTTGGCCTCGCCCGCCAGCAGCTTGTAGTGGTCGTCGGCCAGCAGCTGGTCGCCATGCCAGATCTTGACCTCGACGAACATGTTTTCCTGGATGTCGCCGCCGGCGAACACCTCGCAGCCGATCTCGAAGGTCTCGAAGATCGGTGTCCAGCGCAGCGTGCGGATGAAGGAGCGCGACACTTGCTCGACCCACACGGTCTGCCAGATGCCGGTGGTGCGCGGATACCAGATCGAGTGCGGCTCCAGCAGCCAGTCCTGCTTGCCGCGCGGCTTGGCCAGGTCGGCCGGATCGTCCTCGACGAACACGGTCACGGTCTGCTTGCCGTCGGCCTTCAGCGCCGCCGTGATGTCGGCCGAGAACGGCGTATGGCCGCCCTCGTGCTCGGCCACCAGCTGGCCGTTGACCCAGACCCGGGCGAAGTAGTCGACGGCGCCGAAGTGCAGGATCGTGCGCTGCTCGGTCGGCGCCAGCTCGAAGTCGCGTTCGTACCAGCAGAAACGGTGGAAGCCCGTGTCCTGGATGCCGCTCATCTCCGTCTCGGGCGCGTAGGGCACGTTGATCTCGTGGGTCCAGCCGGACACGCCGCCGGGCATGCTGCATTCGAGCGCATCGTCGAAGCGGAAGCGCCATTTGCCGTTCAGGTTGATCCAGTTGTCGCGGACCAGTTGGGGACGGGGATACTCGAACTGACTCATTATTGTTGTTCCTTTCCTTGGGTCGGGACCGGGATCAGCATGCGTCCCTGGCGTCCGGCTTTGTTGTAGGTGGAGAGTGCTGCTTCTGCTGCCTCGCGCGCGCTGCCGGTCCGGCACAGGGCCACGCAGGCCCCGCCGAAGCCGGCGCCCGTCAGGCGCGCGCCGAACACGCCGGGGGCGGCGCGCAAATGCGCCACCAGCTGGTCGAGTTCGGGAATCGATACCTCGTAGTCGTCGCGCAGGCTGTCGTGCGACGCGTTCATCAGGGCGCCGAAGCGCTCGGCGGGGACGCCCTGCGCCGCCTCCAGCACGCGCAGGTCTTCCAGCACCACGTGGCGCGCGCGCCGGCGCAGCAGCTCGGGCAGGCCGTCGAGCGCGGCCGGATCCGTCACGTCGCGCAGCGCCTTCACGCCCAGCTTGCGCGCCGCTTCCTCGCACTCGGCGCGGCGCTCGTTGTACTTGCTGGCCGCGAGCGTGCGCGGCACGCCGGAATCGACGACGATCAGTTCGGCGCCCTCGGGCAGCGCCACCAGCCGGTGCTCCAGCGTGCGCGCGTCGACGAACAGCATGCTGCGTTCGTCGCACAGGCTCGAGGCCATCTGGTCCATGATCCCGCAATTCACGCGCGCATAGTCGATCTCGGCGCGCTGGGCGATCCGGGCCAGCTCGACGTCATCGAGCCCGATGCCGAGCAGCTCGCGCAGCGCACGCAGCATCGCCACCTCGAGCGCCGCCGAGGACGACAGGCCGGAACCGACCGGCAGGTCCGTCGTGACGAACACGCGCAGCGGCGGCACGGCCACGCCGCGCGCCTCCATCAGGCGGATGCAGCCTTCGATATAGCTGCCGAAGCCCTGCGGCGCGCTGCCGCCCCTGGCCGCGAACGTGACGTTGCCGTCGAGGGTGTCGGAATACAGGTGGTGCTGGTCGTCGCTGCTGCGCGCCAGCGCCACCGTGGTCGCCTGCGGCGTGGCCACCGGCAGCATGAAGCCGTCGTTGTAGTCGGTGTGCTCGCCCAGCAGGTTCACGCGGCCGGGCGCCGTGGCGGATACCTCGGGCGCGCCACCGAAGAAGATCTCGGGTGTCGTCATGGTGCGGCCTCCAGCCAGAGCGGCCGCACGCGGCCGCCGATAGTCGTCGACGGCCATGCAGGATCGGCCGTCAGGTTGTCCAGCCCGCCGGCGCCGAGCAGGAAGGTGTCCTGGACGGCGATGCCGGGCAGGCCTGGCGCGAATGCGAACGCCATGCCCGTCTCGATGCCCGTCGCCGTGCTCGGGCTGGCGAGCATCTCGTACGGCAGATAGCCGGTGATGCCGCCCTGGTGCGAGGCCTGGAGCGCATCCGTCCGGTCGGCATGGCGGTAGGCCGCGTCGAGCGCGTGGATCACGGCCGCCAGCGACTGGCCCGGGCGCACGGCGTCCAGGCCAGTCGCCTCGACCTGCAGCAGCGCCTGGTGCTCCAGCCGCAGGTCGTCGGGCAGCGGGCCGAAGCTCACGCAGCGCACGAGGTTCGCATGCAGGCCGTGGCGGCGCGCGCTCACCGCCAGCAGCGCGCGGCTGCCGAGCAGCTCCGCCGTCGGCGCCGGACGGCGCTGCAGCGGCATGCGCCGCGCGCCGGCCGCCAGCACCATCGCCGGCTGGATCCCCCGCTGCATCAGCGCCTGGGCGGCGGCGGCGCCCAGCGCGTATTCGGTCCAGCCGGGCCGCGCGGCGCGCAGCGCGTCGCCGACCGCGGCGGCCGCATCCCGGCCCAGCTGGCGCAGGCGCTCCTGCTCGTCCGCGCTCAAGGCCGTGCGGCGCAGGCGCAGCGAATGCGGCAATGCGTCCTCGGCGCGCTGCGGACGGTCCGACAGCACGATGCCGCCGCCGGCCGCGCCCAGCACGTAGCGGTCGTGCAGCTCGGGCTCGGCCCAGGGCGCGATGTGGAAGGTGAAGCCGTCCGGCAGTCCCGCGCCGCGCAGGCGCTCGGCCTCGACGGCGTCGGCCAGCACGCAGGCTTCGTCGGCCGTGACCAGCAGCTCGGCGCCGTCCGGACCGTCGGCCAGCAGCGGTGACGCCTCGGCGCCGCCCGTGGCCCAGGCGAACCAGTCGGCGCCGCGCAGGCGGATCGCGCCCGCGTGGCTGCCGTCCACGCCCTCGGCCAGCGCCTCGCGCAGCAGGCGCAGCTTGGCGGCCACCTCGGCGGCGCGGCCGGCATCGATCGCCTCATTGGTCAACTGAGGATTCATGCGGCCTCCCGGGAGTCTTCGATGTGGATCTCGACCTGCTGCAACTCGTAGGCAGTGGTCTCGGGCAGCACGTCCATCGCGAACATGCCGGCCGCCAGCTCGGTACCGGCCAGGTACTTCAGGCGGTCGCGCGTGCGGTACGGCGGATAGAACTGGGCGTGCAGCTGCGTTTCCGGATGGTCGGCGCCGTCGAGCGGCGCCTGGTACCACGCCATCAGGTAGGGAAACGGCCGCTCCCACAGCGTGTCGAACTTGAGCAGCACGGTCTTGAGCGCGCGCGCCAGGCTGCGGCGCTGGGCCGGGGTCAGGGCCGCGAAGTCCTGGCACGGCTCGGTCGGCATCACCCACACTTCGTAGGGATAGCGCGCACAGGCGGGGACGAAGGCGATCGCCTCCTCGTCGCGGTACAGCACGCGCTTGCCGTCGGCGGCCTCGTCGCGCGCCATGTCGCACAGGAGGCTGGACGCATGCTGCAGGTAGTACTCGCGCTCCTGCGCCAGCTGGCGCGCCGGCACGGGCGGCACGAACGGATAGGCGTAGATCTGGCCGTGCGGATGGTGCAGCGTGACGCCGACCTCGGCGCCGCGGTTCTCGAACGGCAGCACGTACTGGATGTGGTGCTGGCCCTTCAGGCGTTCGGTACGGTCAGCCCACACCTGCAGCAGCAGTTCGATGCGCGACAGCGGCAGGCGCCCCAGCGCGGCCTGCGGGTCTTGCGTGAACACGACGACCTCGCACTTGCCGTTGGCCGGCGCGCTCGGCACCGTCAGCGCGGGCGCATCGTGCGAATCGAGCGCCAGCGAGGGAAAGCGGTTCTCGAACACGGCGATCTCGTAGTCGCCGGCCGGCATCTCGGTGGGGTGCGCCGGGTCGCTCGTCGGCGCCAGCGGGTTGTATTGGGGCGGCGGCTGGTAGGTGCGGTTCTGGCGGTAGGCGGCATAGGTGACCCACTCGCCGCGCAGCGGATGCCAGCGCAAGTGCGGGTTGGCGTGCTGCGGCTCGGCGAACGGGCTGGGCGCGGCCAGGCCGGCCGGGATCGGCTGGTTGCTGTACAGGGTAAGTTGGCGTCCGTCGGGTTTGATCAAGTCTTCGCTGTGCATGGCTTTTTATGTCAGGCAATACGGTTGCGCAGTGCAAATTCCACCTGCGGCCGTGGTCAGGAATCGATCCTATCATGGCGTTTACGCCACATTTTCTGCGTGTCAGCACTTGTCTTTCCAGCAATCAATGACACGTCAGGGGCTGCTATAAGGACAGCGTGCCCTGCCCGCCTTCTCTCCTAGGGAAGGGGCAGGAACGGGCACGATTTTCCCTATGAAACGGCACTTACCGTAGGAGCGAACTTACAAATCGATTGGAAGGATTTACCGGTAGTGGCAAGGCCTCCGCCTACACGGCGGGAAGGCGGCGGCAAGCGTGGCGCAGTGCAGCAAACGGCCACGGCCGCTGCAGGACTGAACGGGAGGAAACACGGCAGGCGTCAGAAATTCATGAAGCGGGCGTCGGGCGCGAAGCCCGCGGCCAGCAAGGCAGCGGCGCCGCGGATGCCCGCCACCTCGGGCAGCAGCGCATCGGCCGCCACGCCATGCACGGCGAGCGCCTGCGGGCAGGCATACACGCGCGCACCCGCATCGACGGCGTCGCGCAGGCGGTCGAGCAGCGCCTGGCCCGCGGCGCCGCGGGCCAGCCAGGCGACGCTGGCGCCGACGCAATGCAGTTCGACGTCGGCGTCGAGCGCGGCGGCGGTGGCGGCGTAGCGCAGCGGCACCTCGGCCTGCGCTTCCGCGACATCGTTGACGACGACGATCAGGCGTGCCATGTAAGCCTCACGGTGCGGACCTCACAGTGGGACCTCAAAGCGCGATGCCATGCCGTTCGCGCAGGATGCGCGCGGCGCCGGCCAAGGCGGCCAGCTTCGCTTCCGCCGTGGCGGCGGAGTTCAGCGGATTGTCGGCGAAGGTGGCGAAGCCGCAGTCCGGCGTGAGCAGCACGCGCTGGGCGCCGAACAGCTGCACGGCGTGTTCCGCGTGGTGCAGCACGTGCTCCACGCTTTCGACGTGCGTATGCTTCTGGTTGCAGGCGCCGACGCCGATGCGCATGTCGTCCGGCAGCGACTTCAATACTTCCATCTCGCCGGCGCGCGGCGTGGCCAGTTCCAGGAACAGCGTGCCCACCTGCAGGCGGCCCAGCGTGTCCACCAGCGGGCGATAGTCGCCGGCCAGCGCCTTCGTCTCGTCGGGCGTCCAGTTACCGCGGCACATGTGCAGCGCCAGGCGCTCGCGCGGGAAACCGGCGACGACGGCATTCACGAGGTCGCGCGCGAACGCCAGTTCGACACCCGGATCGCCCTTCTCCGACAACGCGCCGCACATGAAGCTGCGCTGCGTGGCCGGGCCGCTGAACACGACTTCCGACAACACCGGCTCGTCCAGCTGCACGAGCGCCGTGCCGGCTGCCAGCAGGCAGGCGATTTCCTCGCGCAGCACGCGCACGATGTCGTTCGCCAGGTCTTCGCGGTTCGCGTAGGCGCGGTCGGAAATGCACTCCATCCACATGGTGCGCGTGAGCAGGTAGGGGCCGGGCAGCGCCACCTTGACCGGCTGCTGCGTCAGCGATTTCGCGAACTCGACTTCGTGCACGGCGATGCCGCGCGAGCGTCCCAGCGGCCCGAACACGGCGGGGTGGCGCACGTCGCCGGCCGGCACGTCGAGGGCGCGCAGTTCGCGCTCGAATTCCTCGGGGTCGTCGACCAGGGGCAGCAGGTCGGTCAGCGGGATCAGCTGGGTGTTGTCCAGGCGCGAGGCGACGAAGCTGGAATAGCTGTCGCGGCGCTGTTCGCCGTCGGACACCACGTCGGCGCCCGCGCGCAGCTGCGCCGTGATCGCGAGGCGCACGGCATCGTCGGCGGTGGCGTGGAACTCCGCATCCGGCAGGCGCCCTTCCATATGCTCGTGCACGGCCTGCAGCATCCAGCGCGGACGCGGCCAGCTGCCGATGCCCATCACGGACAGCGGCGCGACGGCGGGCGCCGGCGCCACCGGCGGGAACGCCGTCAGCGGCTTCACATCGACAAGCTCGACGCCGCCGCGCGACTGCACCTGCGCCGGTGCCACGGCCGTGCGTTCGGCCAGCCTGCCCTTGGCGACGAGGAAGCTGCGCCGCTTGCCGTCGCGCAGGAAGGACACCAGCTCGTTGCCCGTCATGCGGCACCAGGCCGGCAAGTCCTCGTCCACCGAGATCTCGGTGGAGCGGATCTCGAGCAGGCCGCCGCGCGGCAGCGGGTCGATGTGCTTGCGGATCAACAGCAGCAGGCCGTTGCCGCAATCGAGGTCGCCGCCGTCGAAACCGACGTCCGGCTGGTGGGGATGCTGGAAGCTCATGAAAGTGGTTCCGTGGAGTGGATGGCGCCATCGTACAACGCCTGCAGTTCGGCGTCCCCGAGCAGGGACGCCGGCACATCGACGACGACGCGGCCCGCGCGCAGGCCGATCGCGCGGTCGGCGTAGCGCCGCGCGAAGTCCGGCTGGTGCAGGCTGCAGACGACGGCCACGCCGTCGGCGCGGCAGATGGAGGTCAGAAGATCGAGGATGCCGGCGCCCGTGCCCGGATCGAGGCTGGCCACGGGTTCGTCGGCGATGATCAGGTCCGGCTGCTGCGCCAGCGCGCGCGCGATCGCCACGCGCTGCTGCTGGCCGCCGGACAGCGTGTCGGCGCGCTGGGCCTCGTGGCCGGAAAGGCCCACGCGCGCCAGGCAGCGGCGCGCCAGCGCGATGTCGGCGGGCGCGAAGCGGCGCAGCCAGCCGCGCCATGCGGGCACATGGCCGAGCCGGCCGGCCAGCACATTGTCCAGCGCCGACAGGCGGCCTACGAGGTTGAACTGCTGGAACACCATGGCGATGCGGCGCCGCTCGCGCCCGCGCAGCAGCGCCACGTCCAGGCCGGCGTGCATGACGGTGCCCCCGTCCGGCCGTTCCAGGCCCGCCAGGCAGCGCAGCAGCGTGGTCTTGCCGGCGCCGCTGGGACCCAGCAGCGCCAGCATCTCGCCGCGCCCCAGCGCGAAGCCGACGCCGTCGAGCACCGTGCGGGTGCCGTAGCGGCGCACCAGGCCCTCGGCGATGAACAGATCATGCTTCATGGTTCGAGCTTCATACGAGGCGCTTCCGAATCGAGCCGCTGACGGCATCGAGCACCGTCACGACGACGAGGATCAGCGCGATGATGGTGAACAGGCGCGGGAAATCCAGCAGGTCCATGCTGTTCTTCAGTTCCAGGCCGATGCCGCCGGCGCCGACGACGCCCAGCACCGTCGACGCGCGCACGTTGAACTCCCACCAGTACAGGGCGCCGGACAGCAGCACGGGCAGGATCTCCGGCAGCACGGCGTAGCAGATCGCCGTGAAGCGTCCCGCGCCCGTGCCCAGCACCGCGTGGAACGGGCCGGTCGGCATGTTCTCCACGTGGTCGGCCAGCAGCTTGGCGGCGCTGCCCCAGGTGTGCAGCGCGATGCCGATCACGCCGGCGAACGGCCCCAGGCCGACGGCCGCCACGAACAGCAGCGCGAACACGAAGGAATCGATGCCGCGCAGGGCGTTCAGCAGCCAGCGCGCGGGGCGGTAAAGGCGCGGCAGCGGCGTGACGTTGCGGCTCGCCAGCACGGCCATCGGCAGCGCCAGCAGCATGGCGGCCGTGGTGCCGATGGCGGCCATGGCCACCGTCTCCATGATGCGCTCGCCGAACAGCGGCAACTCGTCCAGCGCCGGCGGCCAGGCGGAGGCGATCCAGTGGCCCAGCTTGGGCAGGCCGGTGGCCAGCTTGCCCGGGTCGACCTGGGCGACGCGCCAGCAGGCGACGTAGAACACGGCGGCCAGGATCCACGCCAGCCAGCGCAGCGGAGCACGCATCGCGGCGTATCCGTCAGGACTTGCGCTTGATCTTGCCGACCGCGATGCCGGCCTTCTCGATCGATGCGTAGGCGGCGTGGTCGGCCTTGACGAAGCCCGTGTAGTGCGGCGGCAGCAGCGTCTTCGCCTGTTCGACGGTGATCGCCGTGAGGATCTTCTGCACCTGGTCGACGAAGGCCTGTGGCGTGCCCTTGGGGACGGCGATGGCGTCGTTCGGCAGCGGCGCCGACGTCCACAGGATCTTGTTGGCGTTCGGCTTGACCCTGCCCGACTCGATCATCGCATTGCGGTTGCGGTCGAAGTCGGTGGCCATGTCTGCCTGGCCGGCCTGCACGGCCATCTCGTTGGCGGCGTGGGTCGCGCCCTCGCTGTACTTCCAGAACGCCTTCGGATCGATCTTCCAGACTTCCTTCGCATACCAGGTGGGGATCAGCCAGCCCGAGGTCGAGCCGACGTCGGCGAAGGACATCGTCAGGCCCTTCGTATCGTCCGGGAATTTCGCGACGTTCAGGTCCGGCTTGCCGATCACGATGGCGTGGTAGAACGGCTTCTCGTCGTACTTGACGGTCGCCAGCGCCATGCAGCCGGTGCCATTGTTGGCGATGATGTAGCCCCATGGGCCCATCCAGGCCAGGTCGAGCTGGCCGGAACCCATCGCCACGGCCATGCCGGCCCAGTCGGTGGTGGCGAACAGTTCGAAGTCGGCGTTCAGCTCCTTGGCCAGGTGGGCGAAGAACGGCGTGTAGGCCTTCTTCGTGTCCTCGGCGGTCGGCAGCAGCGGGCCGACGCCGAAGCGCAATTTGCGTTTGCCTTGCGCCAGCGCGGGCGCGGCGGCGCCCAGCGCCAGGGTGCCGGCGGCGGCCAGGCCGGCGGCGAGGATGGTCCTGCGGTGCGATGTCATTCCGGTTTCCGTATCAGTGGTGGGGTGGGCGCCCCACGCCCACTGTGCAATATCGATCAGTAGCTGACGCTCGGGCAGCCGTCGCTCATGAACTCGACGAGCTTGGCGCCGCCGACGACGGCCGCGCCGGCCACCAGGTTGTCCTCGTCCAGCTTGCGCTTCTTGAAGCACGGCGAGCACACGTACATCTTGCCGCCCGCGGCCGCGAAGTTGTCCATCAGCTCCTTCAGCGGCGCGAAGCCTTCTTCGTGGATGCTGTCGGCGAAACCCTTCTGCGACAGGCGCACGCCTTCGATCGACAGGAACACGACGGTGTCCTTGTCCGATGCCACGGCGGCATTGGCGACGACGAAGGCGACGGTGGCCTTGTCGGTGTTATCGAGGCTGCTCGTCAGGTTGACCAGGAACTTGCCGGACATGTGGTTCTCCTTGGGTGGTTAGTCTTTGGCGCGGATGAAGAAGGCCGACGCATCGGGATCGTGGCCGACGAGCGCGTGGCCCGTCATGGCGCACCAGGCCGGGATGTCGGCCGGCGCGCCGGGATCGAGGGCGATCACGCGGAAGACCTTGCCCGGATCGGCGCGCACGCGGCGGCGCAGCTCGAGCACGAGATCGCCGCAGGCGAGGTCGCCGGCGTCCCATTCGATGTCATGATGCATGGGGAATGTTTCATAAATGAAATATTGTCGCGCAGTCTACGACAAGATCTGGAACAGGACAAGCTGCAGGAAGGGAGGGATGGCCGGGACGGAGGGATACTGGAAAAATAGCCGTCACCCCTGCGAAGGCGGGGGCCCAATGTCTGCATGCAGGCAGGCTGCACGGCGACATTGGATCTCCGCCTGCGCGGGGATGACGTTGGTTCGGGTGCGTGGCGCGCTTACTTCGCGAGTTCCGCCATCACCGCCGTGTACATCTGCAGGTTCAGCAGCAACTGCTTGACCGTGATGAACTCGTGCTCCGAATGCCCCGTGTAGACGGTGCGCGGCATCGCCGGGCCGAAGCTGACGGCGTGGGGGAACAGGCGCGAATTGGTGCCGCCGCCGATGGCCACCGGCTTCGGATCCTTCACGCCCGTGAAATAGGAAAACACGCCCAGCAGCGTGGGCAGCTGCGGCGCATCGGTCTGGACCCAGGGGTCGCCGATGTCCATGTCGATCTTCGCCAGCTGCACGTGCGCGCCCTGCCACTGGGCCAGCGCGGCATTGATCTCGTTGGACAACTGCTCGCCCGTCTTGCCCTGCGGCCGGCGGATGTTGATCGACAGCGCGAGGGCGCCGGGCTGTTCGCGGATCACGGTCGGCGCGAACGTCATCGGTCCCATGAAGGCGTCGCGGTAGGCGATGCTGCCGAACTTGTCGCCGTAGAAGCCGGTGCCCACCATCTCGTTGAGGAAGTTCACCAGCGCGCCGGCGCCCGCATCGGGCCACGGCCGCACGGCCAGCGCGTCGGCCAGCATGGCGATCGCGTTCACGCCATCCTCCGGCTTCGAGGAATGCGCGGACACGCCCTTCGCCGTCACCCGCAGGTCCTGTCCCTGCCAGGCGAACTCGTAGCGCATGCCGGCCTGCTTCGCGCCGCGCTGGCGGATCTGCGCTTCCAGTGCGGGCGTCGCCCCCATCACGAGCGCCTGCGCATCCTCGGGAATCTGGCTCTCGAAGAAGCCGCCCTTGAATGTTCCAATCCATGCACCGATCCCCGGTCCATCGGTCGCGGCCGCCGGCGCCGTCGCCGGCAGCGTCACGGCCACCACGCCATAGCCCTTCTCGGCCGTCACGGCCGGATACTCGGCGTCCAGCGTCACGTTCACCTGCGGCAGCGGGTGTTCCTTGACGAAGCGCTCCAGCGGCGCCCAGTCCGACTCCTCGGCCATGTACACGTACAGCTCGATGCGCTTGGACAGCGGCAGCTGCAGGTCCTTCAGCGACTTCATCGCATACAGCGCGGTGGCGATGGGGCCCTTGTCGTCCTCGGCGCCGCGCGCCAGCAGGCGCCCCGCCTCGCTCGTGCGATCGAGTTCGAACGGCGACTTCTTCCACTTCGACGGGTCGACCGGCTGCACGTCGCCGTGCGCGATGAGGCCCACGCGCTGCTCTCCCTGCCCGAGGCCGACGATGGCCACGCAGCCATGGTCGGCGAAGTCCAGGCCGAGGCGGCGCGCTTCCCCTGCGAGCGCTTTCTTGAAGGCGATGTGGGCCGGGTTCTGCTCGCACGGCACGTCCTTGGCCGCCACCGTATTGAAGCTGACCAGCTTCGCCAGCGTGTCGACCACGTCCGTGCGGTAGGTCGTGACCGCGTGCTTGGCGGCCTTGACGGCGGCGTCGCCCGGCATCTCGACCGGCACGGCGGCGCGGGCCGGGGCCATGGCGGAGGCCAGTGCCCACGCCAGTGTCAGCGCGGCCGGCACGGCGCGCAGGGTCTTCCTGTTCTTCTCGTTCACACCACGTCTCCCCTATGCAAAAAGCACGAGGAGTCTAGCAGGGTTGCCTGGCAGCAGGAAGCTGGGGACGTCAGCGCGTGCGCGCCGGATCGGCTATCGTATGAAGACGTAAACAGCCAGGACAGACCAGCATGACCCAGAAAATCATCCGGCGGGTGCATCCCGCCCTGCGCGACGACATCGGCGACCTGATCACGCAGCGTCCCGTGCCGAGCGCCCACCTCGACCAGATCGATCCCTTCCTCTTCCTGAACCACCACGGCCCGCAGGTGTATCCGCCGCACAACCGCGGCCTGCCCTTCGGCCCCCATCCGCACCGCGGCTTCGAGACCGTCACCTTCATCCTCGACGGCCTGCTGGCGCACCGCGACAGCGCCGGCCACGAAAGCATCATCGGCCCTGGCGGCGTGCAATGGATGACGGCGGGCAGCGGCCTCGTGCACGCCGAAGTATCGCCCCAGGAATTCATGGACAAGGGCGGACCGCTCGAGATCCTGCAGCTATGGGTGAACCTGCCGCCGGCGCTGAAGATGACGGCGCCGCGCTACACGGGCCTGCAGCGCGATGCGATCCCCGTCGTCGAGAGCGATGAGGGCAAGGTGCGCGTCAACCTGATCTCGGGCACGTACCAGGGCGTCACCGGTCCCATCGCATCGCTGACGGGCGTGTTCATGAGCACGGTGGAGATGCAGGACGGCGGCCGCCTCGTGCTGGACAATCTGCTGGAGCGCAACCCGTTCGTGTACGTCGTCAAGGGCGGCATCGACGTCGCGCCGGACACGGTGCATTCGATGCACCTGGCCGAGTTCGAGCCGGAAGGCGATACGCTGGAGATCGTGGCGCGAGGCACCACGGTGCTGCTGCTGGGGCATGCGGAACCGATCCGCGCCCCCGTCGTCGCGCACGGCCCGTTCGTGATGAACACGCGCCAGGAAATCAACCAGGCGATCGTCGACTACCAGGCGGGCAAGTTCGGCGCGCCGCTCTGAACCACATGGCCGGCCCGGGCCCCGCGGCCGGCCGGCGCGTCCCATCAACGGCCGGCCACCTGGCCGACCACGACCTCGTCCGCGAACGGCACCTGGTCGAATGCCACGCTGGTGCCGCTGTGGCGTCCGACGAACTTGTTCGATCCCGTCGCCACCAGTTCCTCGCGCTTGCCATCCAGCTCCATGAACAGCTTGGCGCTCTGGTTCGTCACCTTCATGACGCGGCCGTCGTCCAGGCGGAACAGGCCGTTCATGCCCGCGGCTTCGTCCGGGCTCAGGCGATGGACGGGCGCCTGGCTGCCCTGCACCGTCACCAGGTTCGTCGACAAGGCCGACGGCGTGATCGACGGGTCCGCGCAGGCCGTCAGCGACAGGGTGGCGGCGGCGGCGAATGCCAGGATGTGTTGGATGCGCATGATTGCTCCTATTTACGATACGAAATAAAAGTCGGACCAAGAGCCATTTCCAAAAACATTCAATGACAGCCCTCAATGTCCACCGGTTTTCATTTCGCCGCGTCGTGAATGTGCGGCGAGTGAAGACAGTGTAGGAAGGGCAGCGGCCAGCGTCATCCGGCATGTGCTGGAGCGTCGAAAAAGCGGGACGAAACGTCGAAATCCGGCGCCGAATTGCAGCGAATGCATACAGTTTTTGACAAGATTTCCGGCCTCATCCGGCCCACCTGCGCCACCGCAAACCGGGGTCAGAGCCGGGGTCAGAGCCCGGTTTTTGGCAATGTCCACGAAGACAAATTCGGGGTCAGAGCACATTTCTCCGGTAATTCGGGGTCAGAGCACTTTTCGCGTCAATGGCGCTCGAGCACATGGCCGCGACCGCGCACGGGCGAGCTCCCCCGCCACGGCCCGATTGGATGCTCCGGCGCCATGTCTCGAAAAAGTGCTCTGACCCCGAATGTCGGGAAAAATGCGCTCTGACCCCGAATTACTGACCCCGAATTAAGCCGGCTGCGGAAGCGCGTCAGCCGGCCTCGCGGCGCAGCACCGCGGCGACGGTATCGAGCACCTGGCCGTCGCTCCAGTAGGCCGTGTGCGACCACGGGTTCCAGCTCTTGACGATCCAGTTGAGCATGCCCTGCCCCGCATTGATCGCGCGGTCCTGCACCAGCGCCGCGTAGCCCGGCGACAGGGGCTGCAAGGGCCAGCCGAGGGCGTCGTCCGGATCGTAGATATTGGTCCAGCCGAAGCGCGGCGTGGGGCGGGCGATCGGCTTGATGTCCATCTGCTTGTGCGCGGCCACGAAGATCGGGATGTTGCAGCCGGTGGTGACGAGGGCGGCGCAGCTACCGCCGGCGAGGAAGCGCCGTTCCTCGTCCGTCAGCACGTGCCCCAGCGCCCGCTGGGACCAGGCGCCGATATCCTTCCACACACCCGCCCCGACGCGCCCGCCCGCCAGTGCCTTCTGCGCATCGTAGAGGTAGCTGGACAGCACCTGGCAGCCCAGCGAATGGGCCAGGAACACGATCGAAGCATCGGGCGCGTTGCGGTACACGCCCAGCAACTGACGCGCGATGGCGTCCTGAGCCAGCTCGTACACGGAACCGTCGTCCTCTTTGCGGTTTTCCAGCCCGGCCGCGTCGCCGAAGCCGAACAGCAAAAAACGGCGCAGGTCGTCGTAATGGACCTTGGTGGCCTCGTCGATCCTGGCCCACACCGTTTCCTGGTTCGGCTTGAGGATGTCCTGGTAATAGATCGAGCGGAAATCGATGCGCTCGGCCACGTCGGCCAGGCGCTCGCCCAGGCGGCGGATGATCTCGACGGCGTAGTCGCGCGGGGTTTCGCCCATTCCGTGGACGGTCAGCAATGCGGTTTGCGGCATGGAATCTCCAACGGCGGCAAGCAATGAAGGCATTCGGATGGCATACGGGACCATTCTGGCACAAGCCGGCTTGCCAGGATTATTTGCATGAATTAAACTCGATAGATTCCTATCTATTTCAAACCTAATGATGAGCGGACTACCCGAATCCACGATGGACGAGCGCTTCACGGTCGCCGTGCACAATTGCGCGCGCGTGTGGCGCCTGGCCATCGACAAGCGCCTGAAGCACCTGGGCATCGGCCAATCCGGCTGGATGACGATCGCCATGGTGGCCAAGGCTCCCGAAGCGCTGTCGCAACGGGCGCTGGCCGATATGGTCGGCGTCGAAGGCCCGTCGATGGTGTCGATGCTGGACCGCTTGGAACGCGACGGCCTCGTCGAACGCATCCCCTCGCCCACCGACCGCCGCGTCAAGCTGGTGCAGCTGACGGACGCCGGCCGCAACGTGTTCGCCGAGGTGAAGAAGGAAGCCAACGCGTTCCGCGCCCACCTGCTCGAAGGCGTCGCCCCGGATGACATCGCCGTCGCCACGCGCCTGCTGGAGGGCCTGCGCAAGCGCGTCGAGGACACCCTGTGAGCGCAGCGGCGGACGGCATCGCGGTACCGGAGGCGCGGCCGCTGAACCGCACCATGATCACGGTATCGATCATGCTGGCGACCATCATCCAGGCGCTGGACGGCACCATCGCCAACGTGGCCCTGCCGCACATGCAGGGCGCGCTGTCGGCGTCGCAGGACCAGATCACCTGGGTGCTGACCTCGTTCATCGTGGCCGCCGCCATCGCCACGCCGCTGAACGGCTGGCTGGTCGACCGCTTCGGCCTGAAGCACGTGTTCCTCGTCTCCGTGGCCGGCTTCACCATCGCCTCGGCCCTGTGCGGCCTGTCGATGACGCTCACCGAGATTGTCGTCGCGCGCATGCTGCAGGGCGTGTTCGGCGCGGCCCTCGTGCCGCTGTCGCAGTCGGTCCTGCTGGACATCAACCCGCGCGAGAAGCACGGCTCCGCGATGGCCGTGTGGGGCATGGGCGTGATGATCGGTCCGATCCTCGGCCCCACGCTGGGCGGCTGGCTGACCGACAGCGCCAGCTGGCGCTGGGTGTTCTTCATCAACCTGCCGATCGGCGCCGTCGCCTTCTACGGCATCTGGCGCTACATCCACGCCGCCGCGCCGGCGCGCCGCGTGCGCTTCGACATGTTCGGCTTCGTCACGCTGTCGGTCGCCATCGGCGCGCTGCAGATGCTGCTCGACCGCGGCGAGCAGAACGACTGGTTCGGGTCCACCGAGACCTGGGTCGAGCTGGTGCTGATGCTCCTGGCCGCCGCCTACTTCATCGGCCACACGGCCACGCGCCCGGCCGGCCAGTCCTTCATCGACTACCGCCTGCTGCTGAACCCGAACTACGTCACGGGCCTGGTGCTGATCTTCATCGTCGGCATGGTGTTGTTCGCCACGCGCGCGCTGATGCCGACCATGCTGCAAGGCCTGATGGGCTACCCGGCCGCGCTGGCCGGCCTCGTCACGGCGCCCTCGGGCCTGGGCACGATGCTGGCGATGCTCGTGGTCGGAAGACTGACGGGCAATGTCGACTTCCGCCTGCTGCTGGGCATCGGCTTCGCCGTCACCGCGTTCTCGCTGTGGCAGATGACGCGCTACACGCTGGTGCTGTCGCAGTCGGACATCGTCTGGCCCGGCATCGTGCAGGGCATCGGCCTGGGCCTCGTGTTCGTGCCGCTGTCGGCCGCCACCTTCGCGACGCTGTCGCCGCAGATGCGCGCCGAAGGCACGGCGCTGTACAGCCTGATGCGCAACATCGGCTCGTCGATCGGCATCGCCCTCGTGCAGACGCTGCTGGTCAGGAATACCGCGACGGCGCACGCCTCGCTGACCACGCACGTCACCCAGGCCAACCCCGCGCTGCTCGACCCGTCCGGCCCGTACAGCCTGGCCACGCAGGCCGGCGCCGCGATGATCGACGGCGAAGTGGCGCGCCAGGCCGCGATGATCGCCTACGTCGACGACTACTGGCTGATGATGCTGATGACGGCCGCCGTCATCCCCCTGCTGCTGCTGATCCGCCCGCCGAAGGCGTCCGCCGCCCCGGCTCCGGCCGAAGCCGCCCACCTCGACTGACCGAAAGACCCCGATGCGACAACCTCTCTTGCTTCCCATCGCGGCGGCCGCGCTGGCCCTGCGGGCCGGCTGCGTGGCCGTGCCGAAGGACGACGGCCGCGCCGCCGCACCCGACTTCGCGCGGGCCCGCACGGCCCCCGCCATCGTCCTGCCGACCGATGCCTGGCCCGCCGAGCAGTGGTGGCTGGACTACCGCGACCCGCAGCTGAACGCGCTGGTGGCGCGCGCGCTGCAGGCCAATCCGACGCTGGCCACGGCGGCCGCGCGCGTGGCCATGGCCGGCGCCGCCACGCGCGCGGAACGGGCGGCCGAAGGCGCCCGCGTGGACCTGGCGTCGGGCTTCAACCGCCAGCGCTATTCGACCAACGGCTTCTTCCCCGCGCCGATCGGCGGATCCTACTACAACGACGCCTCGGTCCAGCTGCGCGCGTCCTACGACGTCGACTGGTGGGGCCGGCACCGTTCCCTGATCGCCGCCGCCCTGGGCGAGGAGCAGGCCGGCCGCGCCGAGGAGGCGCAGGCGCGCCAGCTGCTGGCGGCCGCAGTCGTGCAGCGCTACCAGCGCCTGCAATTGCTGTGGGCCCGCGCGGACAACGTGCAAGCCCTGGCGCAGGTGCAGCGCGAGCTGGTGGCGGACCGCAAGGCGCGCATCGCCCACGGCCTGGCCAGCGGCGACGCGCTGCGCGAGGCCGAGCTGGAACTGGCGCAGCTGCAGGAACAGGCCGCGCGCCACGACACGGACGCCGGGCGCGAACGCGAGGCGCTGCGCGCGCTGATCGGCGGCGACGCCGAGGCGCTCGCGGACCTGGCGCATTTCCAGCCGACGCCGGGCGCCGACGCCCTGCCACGCACGCTGGGCCTGGAGCTGCTCGCGCGCCGCCCCGACCTGCAGGCCGCGCGCTGGCGCGTGGAGGCGCAGTTGGGCCGCGTGGCCGCCAGCGAAGCCGCCTTCCGCCCCGACATCAACCTGGCCGGCGCCATCGGCCTGGACGCCGTCTCGCTGGGCAAGCTGCTGCGCTGGCCCAGCCGCACGCCGCTGCTGGGCGCCACGCTCGACCTGCCGCTGTTCGACAGCGGCCGCCTGACGGCGCAGCTGGGCCAGGCCCGCGCGGGACGCGACGAGCTGCTGGCCGAGTACAACGAAGCCGTGCTGGCCGCCGTGCGCGACGTCGCGATGGAAGCGGCCACGCTGCAAGGCATCCAGGCCGAGGCGCAGGCCCATGCCGCCACCACCGAGGCGGCCGGGCGCCTGGCCGCGAATGCCCAGGCGCGCCTGGCGCGCGGCCTGGCCGACCGCGGCGCCGTGCTGCAGGCGCGCCAGGCCGTGCTGCGCCAGCGCGACGTCGATTTGCAGCTGCTGGACGCGCGCCTGCAGACGCAGGTCGCCCTGATCAAGGCGCTGGGCGGAGGCTACCATGCCGATGCCGCAGCGCCGACTTCTTCGAACACCGATACCGCCCAACGATGAGCACCGAGACCACCGCCAACCCGAACAAGCGCCGCGCCGTCCTGGCCGGCATCACCGCCGCCTTCCTCGCCGCCGGCGCGGCCTATGGGGCCTACTACCTGCTGGTCGCGTCCAAGCGCGTCGAGACGGACAATGCCTACGTCGGCGGCAACCTGGTGAACGTGTCCTCGCAGGTCACGGGCAGCGTCGTCGAGATCCGCGGCGACGAAACGCAGCTGGTGCAGGCCGGCAGCGAGATCGTCAGGCTCGACCCGGCCGACGCCGAGGTCGCGCTGGCCCAGGCCGAGGCAAGGCTGGGCACCGCCGTGCGCCAGCAGCGCGAACGCTATTCGAACGTGGGCCAGTACGACGCGCTGGTGACGCAGCGCCGCGTGGCGCTTAGGACGGCCCAGGAAGACCTGGCGCGCCGCGCCCCGCTGGCGGCGGATGCCGTGGTGTCGGGCGAGGACGTGGCGCACGCGCGCCGCGCCGTCGACGACGCGAAGGCGGCGCTGGAGGTGGCCGAGAAGCAGCTGGCCGCCGCGCGCGTCTCCGTGGCCGGCGTGGCCCCGGCCGAGCACCCGAACGTGCTCGCCGCGAAGGCCGACTACCTGGCGGCCTGGCTGGCCGCGCGCCGCAACGCCATCGTGGCGCCCGTCAGCGGCTACGTCGCCAAGCGCAGCGTGCAGGTGGGCAGCCGCATCGCCCCGGGTGCGCCGCTGCTGTCGATCGTCCCGCTGGACCAGCTGTGGGTCGACGCCAACTTTAAGGAATCGGAATTGCGCGACATCCGCGTTGGCCAGCCGGCCACCATCGAGGCCGACCTCTATGGCGGCAAGGTGACCTACCACGGCAAGGTGGTGGGCCTGGGCGCCGGCACGGGCAGCGCATTCTCGCTGCTGCCCGCGCAGAACGCCACCGGCAACTGGATCAAGGTGGTGCAGCGCGTGCCCGTGCGCATCTCGCTCGACCCGAAGGAACTGGCGGCGCATCCGCTGCGCGTGGGCCTGTCGGCCGAGGTCGACGTCGACATCAGCCACCGCGAAGGCAGCGCGCTGGGCATGGTCGCCGCGCCTGCTCCTTCCTACGCCACCAGGGTGCTGGACCAGCCGCTGCAGCAGGCGCGGGCAGCGACGGATGCGATCGTAGCGAAGAACATGGCGAATTGACAGAACCGCGTCGTCCCTGCGAAGGCAGGGACCCAATATTGCTCGCGCATCGATAACGCGTGCAGAAATTGGGTCCCTGCCTTCGCAGGGACGACGGTTTGACAGTATCGCTTAATCGGTCGCCACCACCGTCAACGCCCTCCCGCTCCTGAACCATGCCCGCAGGTTATCGAGCGTCAGCTGCGCCATCGCCGCGCGGGTTTCCACCGTGGCGCTGCCGATGTGCGGCGTGAGCAGCACGTTGTCGAAGCCGAACAGGCGCTCGTCCACGTCCGGCTCCTCGTCGAACACGTCCAGCGCGGCGCCGGCGATGCCGCCCTGGTACAGGGCCGCGATCAGCGCTTCCTCGTCCACCAGCGAACCGCGCGACACGTTCACCAGGTAGCCTTGCGGACCCAGTGCTTGCAGCACGGACGCGTCGATCAGGTGCTCCGTCTCCGGTCCGCCCGGGGCCACGACGACGAGGATATCGGAGTCGCGCGCCAGCGTGCGCAGGTCGGCCTCGTAGCGCCAGGCCAGGCCCTGGTCGCTGCGGCCGTGGTAGGCCAGGACCACGCCGAACGTCTCCAGGCGGCGCGCGATGTCCTTGCCGATGCGGCCAAGGCCGACGATGCCGACATGCTTGCCGGCCAGGCTGGTGCTCAGGGGGAACTGGGCCTTTTTCCAGCGTCCCTCGCGCACGTAGCGGTCGGCCTGCGGCAGGCGGCGCAGCAGCGCCAGCAGCGCACCCACGCACAATTCGGCCACCGCCGCGTTCAGCACGTTCGGGGTGTTGGTCACCACGATGTTGCGCGCGGCCGCCACGTCCATCGGGATGCCGTCGTAGCCGACGCCGATGGTCGAGATGATCTCCAGGTTCGGCAGGCGCGCGACCAGGTCGGCCGGCACCACCAGATTGCTACGCGTGATGATGGCGCGGATGGCGCCCGCGACCGCCGGATCGCGTTCGACGTCGGCGATGCCGACGCGGTCGAAGTCGGCGTCGATCTGGGCCTGCACGTCGGGCGCGAACTCTCCGATCTGCAGCAGGCCCGCCAGCTTGCCCGTCATCGGCCCGCTACCGTCAGCTCGAACGTGCTCACGCCGTCGACGCCGCCGCGCACGCGGTCGCCCGGCACCAGCGCGTCCACGCCGGACGGCGTGCCCGTGAAGATCAGGTCGCCCGGTGCCAGCGCGACGAGGCGCGACAGCGAGGCGATGATGTCGGCGACGGGCCAGATCATCTCGTTCAAGTCGCCTTCCTGCTTCAGCTGGCCGTTCACCTCGAGCCAGATGCGGCCCTGGCGCGGGTGGCCCGTGCGCGCCACCGGCAGCAGCGGCCCGACGGGCGCCGAGGCGTCGAAGCCCTTGGCCATGTCCCAGGGACGGCCGTCCTTCTTGGCGATGGCCTGCAGGTCGCGGCGCGTCAGGTCCAGGCCCACGCCGTAGCCCCACACGAGGTCCAGCGCCTTCTCCGGCGCGATGTCGGTGCCGCCGGCGCCCAGCGCCACCACCAGCTCGATCTCGTGGTGCAGTTCCTGCGTGGCTACCGGGTACGGCACGGCGCCGCTGGCCGGGACGACGGCATCGGCCGGCTTGGTGAAGAAGAACGGCGGTTCGCGGTTCGGGTCGGAACCCATCTCGCGCGCATGGGCGGCATAGTTGCGCCCCACGCAGAACACGCGGCGCAGCGGAAATACCTGGTCGGAGCCGGCCACGGCGAGCGCGGGGACGGGCGGAGGGGTAATGACGAAGCCAGTCATGCTAATCCTTGTAAAGACGGTTGCAGGATGCGCATATGCACGTAGTGCACGCGCAGCGCATCGGACAGCGTATCACAATCGTATTATTGTTCAAGGTGCAATACAGGCAGCGCGTCGCCGCGGCACGCCGCAACGCAAAGGCCCCGGTCCGCGCTGCCGCGGCCGGGGCCTCCTCCTCGTCACTTGCCGGTCAGGCAGGCGTCAGAACTCTTCCCACTCGTCGGCCGTCTGGCGCGCGGTGTCGCGCCGCGCGGCCACCTTGACCTCCGGCTTGACCGCCGTCCGGGCGGCCGGGCGTGCCGCCGGCAGCGCAGCCGGCACCGGCTTGGCGACGGCGGCGGCCCTGGCGACCGGCGTCGTGGCCGGCATGGCGGCGCGCATGCCCGCCGCATCCAGCTTGAACACGGCCACGGCCTGGGCCAGGCGGTCCGCCTGTTCCTGCAGCGCCTGCGAGGCGGCGGCCGCTTCCTCGACGAGGGCGGCGTTCTGCTGGGTCACGTCGTCCATCTGCGTGATGGCCTGGTTGACCTGCTCGATACCGGCGCTCTGCTCCTGGCTGGCCGAGGAGATCTCGCCCAGGATGTCGGTGACGCGGCGCACGCTGTCGACGATGTCCGTCATCGTCGTGCCGGCCTGCTGCACGAGGCGCGTGCCCGCTTCGACCTTGCCGCTCGAATCGTCGATGAGGGTCTTGATCTCCTTGGCGGCGGCGGCCGAGCGCTGGGCCAGGTTGCGCACCTCGCCGGCGACGACGGCGAAGCCGCGGCCCTGTTCGCCCGCACGGGCTGCTTCCACGGCCGCGTTCAGGGCCAGGATATTGGTCTGGAAGGCGATGCCGTCGATGACGGAAATGATGTCGGTGATCTTGCCCGATGCCGCATGGATCTGCGCCATCGTGTCGACCACCTCCGCGATGACTTCGCCGCCGCGCGTCGCGACGCCGGACGCGGTCTCGGCCAGCGTGTTCGCCTGGCGCGCATTGTCCGCGTTCTGGCGCACGGTGCCCGTCAGTTCTTCCATCGACGACGCCGTCTCTTCCAGCGAGCTGGCCTGCTGTTCGGTGCGCGCCGACAGGTCCTGGTTGCCGGCCGAAACCTGGCTCGAGGCGGTGGCGATGGCATCGGTACCCGTGCGCACCGTGGTGACGGTGGCGACCAGGTTCTCGTTCATGGCCTTCAGGGCGCCCAGCAGCTGACCGACCTCGCAGGTGCTCGTCACCTCGACCTTCGTGGTCAGGTCGCCGCCGGCGACGGCGGTCGCGACGTCCAGCGCGTTCTTCAGCGGACGGGTGATCGAGCGGGTGATCCACCAGCCGATGGCGCCGGCCAGGGCCAGCACGATGATGCCCAGTACGATCATCAGCACGCGCGTTTCCTGGTACAGCTTGGCGGCGGCTTCGGCATCGGCGGCGCTCAGGTCCTTCTGCATCTTGATCTGCTCGCCGATCGCCACCAGGTAGGCGGCCAGCACGGGGCGCAGTTCCTTGGCCAGGTAGGCGCGGGCGCCGGCGTCGTCGCCCGCTTCGACCAGCTTGAGCAGTTCCTGGGCACGGCGCGTGTATTGCGCCTGCGACTCCTGCTGGCGGCGCAGGATGGCACGCCCCTGCTCGCTCGTCAGCGTCTTGTCGAGTTCGCCCAACAGGGCATCGATCTCGCGGCGCGAGGACGCGATTTCCTCATGCTGCTTCGCGCGGTCAGCCGGATCGTCGCTCAGCATGATGTTACGCAGCGCCAGCGCGACGTCGGTTACTTCCTTCTGCAGCCGGTTACTCAAATCCACGCGCGGGAGGCGCTTGTTGACGATGGTATCGGTGCCTTCGTTGATCCGGCCGAGCATGACCGTTCCCTGCCCGACCATGAACACCAGCGCCACGCAGAGGAAGCCGAAGCCCATCGTCAGGCGAGTACCAATTTTCATATTTGCAATTTTCATTCTCTCTCCGTCCGACAACGTTTCATTTTTGCGGTATTAACCGTCGGCAACAGGTTAAGACGGCTGTCATTACATGTCGATGGAGAAAAAATAATCTGCCGTGTTTTCTTTAAATGATGAGTTTTCTACGCAACAAAACCCGGGAGTTCCTTATTGTTTAGTAAATTTCTTGCGCAGCAGCCCGTACGCCACGCAACAGCAGGTCGGCGCCGGGCGACAGCAGGTGGTCTTGCTGGCGGATGATGCCGAACGCATCCATCTTGCACGGCAGCTCGACGGGCAGGATGCGCATCACGTTCAGCGAGGCGTAGTACTGCGCGACCTCGAGCGGCATCACGTGCAGCGATTCGGTCTGCTGCAGCAGCGCCGTGATCACCAGCATGGCCGTGGTGTCGACCACGTTCGCGGGCGGCGCCAGGCCGGCGCGGCGGAACATCATGTCGAAGCGGTAGCGCAGGATGCTGCCATGCGGCGGCAGGATCCACGGCAGCGGCGCGATGTCGCCCAGCGCCAGCTGGCGCCGCTCGAGCAGCGGATGGCCGGGCCGCACGACGGCGCAGGCCGGCTCCTCCGTCAATTCCTCGTAGATCAGGCCCGTGGTGTCGCTCGTCTCGAAGATGCGGCCGATCATGAAGTCCAGCGTGCCGTGCTGGAGCTTGTCGAGCAGGACGTTGCTGGTCTCGAGCTGCACGCCGATGCGCAGCAGCGGCGCCTCTTCCTTCACCCGCGCGATGGCGCGCGGCAGCAGGGCCATGGCCGGCGTCATGATCACGCCGACCTCGACCTGCCCCGTGAGCCCGGCCTTCAGCGTGACGATGTCGTCGTGCGCCAGCGCCAGGCTGGTCAGGGCCATGCGCGCGTGGCGAATCATCGTCTCGCCGTAGATCGTGGGCTCCATGCCGCGCGGCAGGCGCTCGAACAGTTTCACGTCGAGCATCTCCTCGAGATCCTTGATCTGCTTGGAGGCGGCCGGCTGCGTCATGTGCAGCTCGTCGGCGGCGCGGTGGATGTTGCGGTAGTCGTCGAGGGCGATCAGCAGCAGCAGCTGGCGGGTCTTGAGGCGCGCCTTCAGGAACCAGTTGGGGTTGGTGGCATCCATCGTTGTCTCATCTTGTTATTGGTGTGCACCCTAAATCGGGTGCCTACCTGCGCAGGGACGACGTTTCACCAGTAACACGTGAATACCGTCGCCCCTGCGCAGGCAGGGGCCCAATTCTTGCATGAACTACGCCGCCCTACCACCCACCACCCGCTGCACCACGCAAAAGACGAACAGCAGCGCCCCGATCACGATTTTGGTCCACCAGGAACTGAGCGTGCCGTCGAAGGCGATCAGGGTCTGGATCGCCCCCAGCACCAGCACGCCCGACAGCGCCCCCGCGATATAGCCGTAGCCGCCCGTGAGCAGCGTGCCGCCGATGACGACGGCCGCGATGGCGTCGAGCTCGATACCCTGCCCGTGCAGGCCGTAGCCGGACAGCATGTAGAACGAGAACAGCACGCCGCCCAGCGCCGCGCACAGGCCCGACAGCGCATACACGGCCACCTTGGTGCGGCCCACGTCCAGGCCCATCATCGCGGCCGACTGCTCGTTGCCGCCGATGGCGTAGACGGCGCGGCCGAACGCCGTGAAATGCGCGAGCCAGACCGCCAGCAGCAGCACGAGCAGCGCGACGACGGCGCCGGGCGACAGGAAGCCGCCCGCCAGCGGGATCTGCGTCTGCGACACGGCCGCGAAGAACGGCTGGTCGATGGTGATCGAATCGATGCTGATGAGATAACAGAGTCCGCGCGCCAGGAACATGCCGGCCAGCGTGACGATGAAGGGCTGCAGCTTGAACAGGTGGATGATCAGGCCCATGGCGCCGCCGAACAGCGCGCCCATGGCCAGCACCGTGGCGATGACGAGCGCCGGGTGCCAGTGCGCCGTCTGCAGCAGCCAGGCGGTGACCATCGTCGCCAGCGCCAGCACGGAGCCCACGGACAGATCGATGCCGCCGGACAGGATGACGAAGCCCATGCCGATGGCCAGCACGAGCAGGAAGGCATTGTCGATCAGCAGGTTGAACAGCACCTGCAGCGACAGGAAGCCCGGATACGCGGCCCCGCCGATGCCCAGCATCGCCACCAGCAGCACGACGGTGACGAGGGACGTGAACCAGGGCGCGGCCGGGATGCCACGCGCGCTGCCTGCGATGGCGCTCATGCGGGCCTCCGGAAGACGAGCTTGCGCAGTTCGCTCGACTGCGAGATGCAGACCACGAACACGACGATGGATTTCACGACCATGTTCACTTCGGGCGGCACGCCCAGCGAATAGATCGTGTAGGTCAGCGTCTGGATGATCAGCGCGCCGATCATGCTGCCCACGAGGCTGAAGCGGCCGCCGGACAACAGCGTGCCGCCCAGCGTGACGGCGAGGATGGCGTCCAGTTCCAGCGCCAGCCCCGCATTGTTGGCGTCGGCGCTCTTGATGTTCGACGTGACCAGCATTCCCGCCAGCCCCGCGCAGGCGCTGCAGAACACGTAGACGAACACGATCAGCGTGGCCGTGCGCAGGCCCGCCAGGCGCGCCGCCACGGGATTGATGCCCACCGCCTGGATGAACAGGCCCAGCGCCGTCTTCTTCACCAGCAGCAGCGTGGCGAGGAACACGGCGGCCACCACGAACAGCGAGAACGGCAGGCCGAACAGGTAGCCGCTGCCCAGGAAGAAGAACGGTTCGTGGTAGACGGTGACGATCTGGCCGTCCGTCAGCAGCTGGGCGAGTCCCCTGCCCGCCACCATCAGGATCAGCGTGGCGACGATGGGCTGCAGCCGGATTCCCGCCACCAGCACGCCGTTCCACAGCCCGCACAGCAGCGCCACGCCGAACCCGGCCAGCAGCGCGGGCGCCATGCTGTCCTTGGCCAGCAGCGCGGCCACGGTGCCGGACAGCGCGACGACGGCGCCGACGGAGATGTCGATGCCGCGCGTGGCGATCACGAGGGTCATGCCCAGCGCGGCCAGCATCAGCGGCGCCGCGCGGTTGAGGATGTCGACGAGGCTGCCGTATAGGTGGCCGTCCTTGATCTCGAGGCGGAAGAAGCCCGGCACGAGGAAGGCGTCGAGCACGAGCAGCACGCACAGCGCGCCGATGGGCCGCAGCAGCGGGTGGGCGAGCCAGGCGCGGCGTGCATCCGCGGCGCGCGCCTGCGCGGGCAGCGATTGCTGGACGCGGGTCGTCATGCGCACTCCTGCACGCCGTCGCCCGCATCATCGCCCGCAATCACCTGCAGGATCGAGGATTCGTCCAGCTCCCCGCGGCGGTACTCGCCACAGGCCTTGCGGTCGCGCATGACGACCATGCGGTCGGACACGCGCAGCACTTCCGGCAGCTCGGACGAGATGAACAGGACGGCCATGCCCTTGCGGCACAGCGCGCTCACGGTGTCCATGATCTCCTGCTTGGCGCGCACGTCGATGCCGCGCGTGGGCTCGTCCAGGATGAGCAGGGCCGGATCCGTCGCCAGCCAGCGCGCCAGCAGCACCTTCTGCTGGTTGCCGCCGGACAGGAGGCCGATCGGCGTCTCGATGCCGGCCGTCTTGATGCCCAGCCACTTGACGTAGTCGTTGGCCAGCTGCTGCTGGCGCTTCATCGGGATCGCGCGCCAGATACCCTGCCTGGCCTGCAGCGCCAGCACGACGTTTTCGCGCACGGACAGCGGCAGGATCGCGCCTTCGTGCTTGCGGTCTTCCGAACAGAAGGCGATGCCCTGGGCGATGGCGTCGCGCGGATTGGCGAAGCCGTGCCCCTTGCCGTCCACGTGGATGGTGCCGGCATCGCGCCGGTCGGCGCCGAACAGCAGGCGCGCCGTCTCCGTGCGGCCGGAGCCGAGCAGGCCCGCAAGGCCCAGCAGCTCGCCGCGCCGCACGTCCAGGTCGACGGGCGACAGCACACCCTTGCGGGCGATGCCGCGCGCGGCCAGGAACACGTCGCCCCCTTCGGGCCGCGCGGGCGCCGCCTCGGCGGCATCCGGCGCAGCGCTGTCGGCCGGGGCGCCGATCATCTTGTTCACCAGCGCCAGGCGCGACAGCGCGCTGCACGCGTATTCGCCTTCGCGCTCGCCATTGCGCATGACGGTGATGCGGTCCGAGATCGCATAGGTCTGGTCAAGGAAATGGGTGACGAACAGGATCGCCATGCCTTCCTCGCGCAGGCGGCGCAGCACGGCGAACAGCGTCTGCACCTCCGATTCGTCGAGGCTGGACGTGGGCTCGTCGAGGATCAGCACGCGCGATTGCGTGTTCAGTGCGCGCGCGATGGCGACCATCTGCTGGATCGCGAGCGGATAGTCGGCCAGCGGCCGGGCCACGTCGATGCGGATCTGCAGGCGTTCGAGCAGCGCACGTGCCTGCGACCGCATCGTGCGCCAGTCGATCGGGCCCCAGCGCATGCCCCATCGCCGCGGATAGCGCCCGATGAAGATGTTTTCGGCGACCGACAGGTTCGGGCACAGGTTCACTTCCTGGTACACGGTGCTGATGCCCAGGTCCTGCGCGTCCTGCGTGGAGCGCGGCCGGATGGCCTGGCCGTCCAGCACGACGCCGCCCGCGTCGGGTTGATAAACGCCCGTGAGCACCTTGATCAGCGTGGACTTGCCGGCGCCGTTCTGGCCCATGAGCGTGTGGACTTCGCCGGGAAACAGGCGCAGGCCGGCGTCGCACAAGGCCTTCACGCCGGGGAACTGCTTGTGGATGCCGGTGACCTCGAGGACCGGCTGGCTGGCGGCGACCATGGCCGCGTCAGTAGCGGCGGTTCGGGAGTTCCTTGGCCGCCACCTCCGCCGGGAACACGCCCTCGTTGACGGTGATGCGCTTGGCGACCGGCTTGCCGGCCGCGACCTCCTGGGCGGTCTGCACGAGGATCGGTCCCAGCAGCGGATTGCACTCGATGGTGACGTTCAGCTTGCCGGCCTTCATCGCCTCGAACGCGCCGCGCACGCCGTCGATCGACACGATGACGATATCCTTGCCCGGTTTCAGGCCCGCTTCCTCGATCGCCTGGATCGCGCCGATGGCCATGTCGTCGTTGTGCGCGTACAGCACGTTGATGTTCTTGCCCTCGGACTTCAGGAAGGCTTCCATCACTTCCTTGCCCTTGGCGCGGGTGAAGTCGCCCGTCTGCGAGCGGATCACCTTCAGCTTCGGATTCGCCGCGATGGCTTCCGCGAAGCCCTTCTTGCGGTCGTTCGCCGGCGCCGCGCCCGTCGTGCCCTGCAGCTCGACGATGTTCAGCGGCTTGTCGCCGTTCTTCTTCGCATAGTCCAGCAGCCACTTGCCGGCGCGCCGGCCTTCCTCGACGAAGTCGGAGCCGATGAAGCTGACGTACAGCGACGGGTCGCTGACCTTGACGGAACGGTCGGTCAGGATCACGGGAATCTTCGCGTTCTTCGCTTCGCGCAGCACGGTCTCCCAGCCCGTCTCCACGACCGGCGAGAACGCGATGATGTCGACGCGCTGGGCGATGAAGGAACGGATGGCCTTGACCTGGTTCTGCTGCTGTTGCTGGGCGTCCGCGAACTTCAGGTTGATGCCGGCGCGCTTGGTCGCGTCCTTGATCGAGGCGGTGTTCGCCGTGCGCCACTCGCTTTCGGCGCCGACCTGCGAAAAGCCGATGGTGAGGGGTTTGGCGGCGAATGCCGGGAGGGCGGCGGTGCACGATGCGGCAGCCGCCGCACCCAGGAAAGTCCTGCGGGTGAGGGTCATCACGTTGTCTCCGTTTTTTTCTGTCTAGTGTCCAGATACTATGCCAGAAAGTGATGCTCAACCAATCAAATTTTTGATTAGTGCAATACGCTTTTCGATATCAGAACTGCCCGCCCACGGGCGTCGTCTCGAAGCGCTCGCCGAAGCCGGCGATCATCGGCCGCGCCTGGGCAATGGCCTTTTGCACGCCCGGCAGCGCCAGCGAGGCTTTGTGGCTCTCCTTGCTGTCCCACGCTTCCGTGATCCAGATCGCATCGGCATCCGTCGGGTCGTGGGCGACGATGTAGCTGCGGCAGCCCGGCATGTCCTTCGTGCCTTCCAGCAGCAGGCTGACGACGGCGTCGCGCTTGCCCGGCGCGGTGCGCATTTTTCCGATCAATCCGTACATGGCATTTCCTCGTTGGGCCAGGCCCGGCAAGGGCAGCGACACGATGGTGGCGGCGGCTGCGGCGACGATGACATCACGGCGGTCTGCGGGCATGGCGGGTGGATGTAGGTGGAAGACGTTCCATCTTGTCACATGAACATGCGCGGGGCAACGATTTCATCGGGGCGCGCGAAAACCCGGCAAGGCAAGGAAGCGGTCCGCCACGAACTGCACGAACAGCCTGGCGCGCAGCGGCTGGTAGCGGCGCGACGGATACAGCAGATGGAGGTCCTGCGGCGTGGCCCACCAGTCGGGCAATACGCGCACGAGCCCTCCCCCGTCGAGCAGGTCGCGCACCAGCCACTCCGGGCACAGGCCGATGCCGCCGCCAGCCGCCAGCGCGTCGCGGATCGCCAGCGCGTTGTTGATGCGGTAGCGGCTTCGCGTCTCCACGCGGACCTGTTCTCCGGATCGCGTCAGGTCGAGCGCAGCGCCGGCACCGGCGGCGCCCGTGGCGAAGCGGACGAAGTCGTGCGCCGCCAGGTCGTCCGGCTGCAGCGGCACCCCGCGTCGGGCAAGGTAGGCCGGGGCCGCGACGAGGAAGCGCGGCACCACGGCCAGGTGCCGTCCGACCGCGCTTTGCGACAGATGCCGGGCCGGCTCCGGCGCCGCCAGCCGCAGGGCGATGTCGACGCCCTCCGCGACCAGGTCGACGAAGCGGTCGTCGAACACGAGTTCCACGCCAATGTCCGGATAGGCGCGCATGAATTCCTGCACCAGCGCGTTGACGCGGAACTGCCCGAGGCCGACGGGCGCATGGATGCGCAGGAAGCCGGCCGGCTGGCCGCTCGCGCCCTGGATCTCGCCGATGGCGGCCTCGTACTGTTCCGTCATCGCCTTGGCGTGGTCGTAGAAACGCAGGCCATGCTCGGTGGGGACCGGGCCCTTGGTGCTGCGCTCCAGCAGGCGCACGTTCAATTGCGCTTCCAGCTGGGCGATCACCTTGCTCACCGTGGGCTGGGTCGTGCCGAACTCGCGCGCGACGGCCGTCAGGCTGCCCAGTTCGACGGTCCGTACGAGGAATTGCATCGCCCTCAAGGTATCCATGCCCCTCCTTCATTCCGAAATGGCATGAACTATAGTCGATTTCGAGCCATTCCTGGCCATTCCGGAAGCCGCTATCGTGGCCGCTCCATCGACAAAGGAGCAGCACATGCGTACATCACTCACGAAGACGGCCATGTTCGCACTGGCCATGGCCGTCGGCGCCAACGGCGCGGCCGCGGAAAGCTGGGCGACGTCCTGGCATGCCAGTCCGCAGCCGGCCTGGGGACCGGACTTCATCCTGCCCACCGGCGTGCCCTCCCACCTGGAACGCCAGACGACGCGCGACACGGTGCGCCTGAGCACGGGCGGCACGCGCCTGCGCCTCGTGCTGTCGAACCGCTACGGTCACGCGCCCGTCGCCGTCGGCGGCGTCAAGGTCGCGCAGGATGGGCGCAGCGCCGGCGTCACCTTCGCGGGGCAGTCCGCCGCCGTCATCCGGCCCGGTGCCCAGCTCGTCAGCGACCCCGTCGCGTTCGCGGCCGCTTCGCTGTCGCGGCTGGACGTCGTCACCTGGTTCCCCGGCAAGGTGGCGGTCGACAGCTTCCACTGGGGCGCCCAGCAGACGGTCGCCATCGCCGCCGGCGACCGGACGGGCACGCCCGGCTTCGCGGCGGACACGCTGGTCCCGGGACGGCTGTTCCTGAATGCCGTGCTGGTCGAGACGCCGCCGGCGCAGGCGCGCACCGTCGTCGTGCTGGGCGACTCGATCACGGACGGCAACGGCTCGACCCCGGACCAGGACCGGCGCTGGCCGGACGCGCTGGCGCGGCGGCTGGCGCCGCATGGCATCGCCGTCGCCAACGCGGGCATTTCCGGCGCGCGCCTGCTGCGCGACGGCATGGGCGTGAATGCGCTGGCGCGGCTGGAGCAGGACGTGTTCGGCCTGCCCGGCGCCACCGACCTGGTCGTGCTGCTGGGGACGAACGACATCGGCTGGCCGGGCAGCCCGTTCGCGCCAGGCGAGGCGCCGATGTCGTTCGAGGAGTTCACGGCAGGCTATGCGCAGCTGGTCGCGGCCGCCCATGCGCGCGGCCTGCGCGTGACGGGCGCCACGGTGCCGCCGTTCGAGCACGCGCTGGAAGGCACGCCCTACGCGGGCCACTACAGCGAGGCGAAGGAAGCGCTGCGGCAGCGGGTCAACGCGTGGATCCGCAGCGGCGCGCCGTTCGACGCCGTCGTCGACGCCGACGCCCTGCTGCGCGACCCGCGCCATCCGCGCCGCCTGCTGCCCGCCTACGACTCGGGCGACCACCTGCATCCGGGCGACAGGGGTTACGAAGCGATGGCCGATGCGGTCGACATCCGCGTGTTCGCGCGGCGCCGCTGATGCCGCCCGTGTGGATCAGCCTTCGACGGCGACGACCATCACGGACTTCGCCGGCACCTTGATCGTCAGCTTGCCGCCGGCCGCGGTGGCGCTGAACGGAGACGGCTTGACGGCATCCTTGCGTTCGAAGGTATTGTGGGCGTCCATCGCGTCGGCGGTGAGCACCTGGCCGCGCACGGCGTTCACGGACTGGCCGGCGACGCCCAGCACCACGTCGGTGGCGTCGCGCGGGTTGGTGTTCACCAGCGCGACGTAGGTCTTGCCGTCCTTGCCGCGCGCCGCCGAGGCGCTGATGCCCGGCACGCCGCGGCCGTTCACGGCGTAGGTCGCGTTGTTCGACAGCGCCACCGGCAGCGAGGTCGCGCCCTGGAACGGCACGTACATCTGGAAGGCGTAGTAGGTCGGCGTCACCAGCATGCGGTCCTTGTCGGTGATGATCATGGCCTGCAGCACGTTGACCATCTGCGCAATGTTCGTCATGCGCACGCGATCCGCGTACTGGTGGAAGATGTTGAAGTTGAGGGCCGCCACGACGGCGTCGCGGATGGTATTCCGCTGGAACAGGAAGCCCGGGTTGGTGCCCGGCTCCACGTCGTACCAGGTGCCCCACTCGTCCACGTAGAAGCCGATCTTCTTCTGCGGGTCGTTCTTGTCGAGGATGGCGACGTTGCGCTTGATGTAGTCGTCCATGCGCAGCGTGCCGGCCATCGTCGAGAACCACTCCGATTCCGGGAAGCCGATGGCCGCGCCCTTCCGTTCCCAGACGCCGGTCGGCAGCGTGTAGTAGTGGAAGCTGATGGCGTCGGTGCCCCGCGCCGCCTCGCGGCTCAGGACGTCGGTCCACGTGGTGTCCTCGTCGTGGCCGCCGCTGGCGATGAATTTCGGCAGGCGCTCCTTGGGCGCCTTCATAAAGGTCGTGTAGTGCTTGTACAGGTCCACGTAGTACTCGGGCCGCATATTGCCGCCGCAGCCCCAGTTCTCGTTGCCCACGGCGAAATAGTCGACCTTGAACGGCTTCGGATGGCCGTTCTTCGCGCGCAGCTGGGCCAGCGAGGAATCGCCTTCCGACGTCATGTACTCGATCCACTCGGCCATCTCCTGGGGCGTGCCGGTACCCAGGTTGCCGTTGACGTAGGCGTCCGCGCCCAGCATCTCGACGAGGTCGAAGAATTCGTGGGTGCCCACCGCATTGCTCTCGGGGACGCCGCCCCAGTTCGTGTTCACCTTCACGGGCCGCTTGTTGCGCGCGCCGATGCCGTCGCGCCAGTGGTATTCGTCGGCGAAGCAGCCGCCCGGCCAGCGCACCAGCGGCACGTGCAGTTCCTTCAGCGCCTTGACGACGTCGTTGCGCCAGCCCCGCGTATTCGGGATCTTCGATTCCGGTCCCACCCACATGCCCTCGTAGATGCCCGCGCCAAGGTGCTCGGCGAACTGGCCGTAGACGTTCTTGTTGATGACGGCGCCGGGCTTGCCGGCGTCGACGCTGACGTTCACCTGCGCAAAGGCCGGCAAGGCGGCCAGGATGCCGAGTGCGAGGACGGCGGGTCGGAATGCTTTCATCGGTGGGTCTCCCTTGTTGTTGATATGTGGTTGTGATGCGATTACTCGAAGCGCGCGACGAAGCCGCCGCGCGCCTTGACGACGATCTTCTGCCTGCCGCCGGCCAGCGTGCCCTGCGCGAAGTCGCGTTCGCCGGCGCCGTCCGTGATGAGCTGGCCGCTGCGGCCGGCGAGGAAGGCCAGGTCGAGGTCGAGCGTCGCGTCCTCGTCCGTGCCGTTGAAGCCGGCCACGTACCAGGCGCTGCCCGCCTTCCTGGCGATGACGGCGTGGCGGCCCGGGTCGCCCGCGACGAACCGCACGTCGTCCCAGCTGCGCGGCAGCGTGCGCAGGAAGGCCTTCACGTAGGGCGGCGCCTTGGCCATGCCTTCGGGGATCTCGGCGTAGTGCTGGATCCCGGACAGGAACAGCACGGACTCGGCCAGCTCGAAGCCGTTGCGGGTGACGCGGCGGATCTTCGGGATGTCGCCGAAGACCATGGGCGTGAAGTCCATCGGGTCGAACAGGTTGCGCGTGAACGGCAGCATGGCCGCGTGCGCCGGCACGGCATCCTGGTCCTTCTGCTCGAAGGTCGTGTATTCGAAGCCGCGCACGGCTTCCGCCGTCATCAGGTTCGGATAGGTGCGCGCCCAGCCGCGCGGCAGCGTCGCGCCGTGGAAGTTCACCAGCAGGCCGGCCGCCGCCGCGTCGTCCAGGATGTCGACGTAGTAGCGGATCATCGACTGGCCGTCGCCGTTGAAGAAGTCGACCTTGATGCCCTTGATCCCCATCCCTGCGATGCGCGCGAACTCCGCCTTGCGCTGCGCGTGCGTCAGCAGCTTGCTCTTGGGCGTGAACGGCACGTCGTTCCAGTTGCCGGACGAGTTGTACCAGGCCAGCAGGCCGATCCGTTTGGATTGCGCGTAGCGCGCCAGCGCGGCCATCCGTTCGTAGCCGATGCGCTTGTCCCACTCGGCATCGACCAGCGTGTAGTTCCAGCCCATGTCGGCGGCGTAGTCGATGAAGCGCTTCTGCGTGTCGAACTCGGTGGCGTCGTCCTTCAGCAGCGCCCAGCTCCAGGACGCGTGGCCGGGAACCGCTTTGGCGCGGTCGAACGCGATTGCCGGCGCCGCGAGGTCCGTGCCCAGCGTCGATTCGACCAGCGTGCCCAGGCTGCCGATGGCGGCGACGCGCCAGGGCGAGGTCAGCGTGCCGCGGGCCGAGGCCAGCAAGGCGTTGCCCATCGGCGCGTCGGCCACTTCCGGCGCCATCGGCGTGCCGAGGCGGTAGACGCCGCCCTCGGAGCGCGCTGCCAGGCGCGACGCATGCCAGCTGCCGTCCATGCCCGTCTCGGTCAGCGCGACCCAGGTGTCGCCCGTGCGGAACAGCGCGGGGAACACCCAGCCCGCCATCGGCGACGGCGTGCCGACGGGGATGCCGCGCTGGTAGTGTTCTTCGTACGAGGGATTGGCGCGGCCCCAGCCGACCTGCGCCACGGCGACCGGCTGCAGCCAGGCCTTCGCGTCCCGGGCGAACGCGAAGCTCGTCGCCTCGCTGACGAAGGTCTTCAGCGGCAGGCCGGCATCGGCGACGACGTAGCGGAAGGCGACGCCGTCGTTCGAGACGCGGAATGCGACATCCATCGTCTGGCCCTTGGCATTGCGCACCGTGACCACCTGTTCGTTGGCGCGGTAGCCGATCCGGCGCTTCTTGCCGGCGGCGAGCTCGTAGTCGTCGGCGACGGCGCGCACGGGCGAGGCCTGCGCCAGCGTCAGGCCGCTGGCGAGGTCGGCGCCTTCCAGCACGAGGCCCAGCGCGGACGGCAGGATCACGGGTTTGCCGTCGCGCTGGACGGCGTATTCGAGCGTGCCGGCGGGCGTCACGCGCACGTCGACGCTCAGGTGGCGGTCGGGACTCGCGAGGGGAGCGGCGAAGGGGGCGGCGACGGCGGCGGGTACGGCGAATGCAAGGACGATCGGAACGAATCTGGTCATGGCGGATCCGCGACAGGGTTGCATCGCGTCGCCCCGCCTGCGCGGGACGACGGCATCGGGTAGGGCTCGGCGCGATGCCGTCACGTCCAGCCCGCGTCCACGACGAAGTCCTGGCCCGTGCACATCTTGCTGTCGTCGGCCGCGAGGAACAGCACCATGGCCGCGATATCGTCGGGCATCAGCTTGCCGGGCAGGCACTGGGCGCGCACGATCTCGGCCTCGCCCGCCTCGTCCAGCCACAGGTCGATCTGGCGCTGCGTCATGACCCAGCCCGGCGTGACTGTGTTGACGCGGATGTTGAACTTGCCCAGGTCGCGCGCCAGGCAGCGCGTCAGGCCGATGACGGAGGCCTTGGTGGCCGCATAGATCGGGTAGCCCGGATTCTTGGCGTGGAAGGACATCGAGCTGAAGTTGATGACGGAACCGCCGCCGCGCCGCTTCATGCCCTCCAGCGCGGCCTGCACGGTGAAGAACATGGGACGCTGGTTGATGGCGATGCGCTCGTCGAAGTAGTCGACGGTGACGTCGTCGATCCCGTGGCGCTGGTCGTTGGCGGCGTTGTTCACGACCACGTCGAAGTCGCCCAGCTGCGCCGCCATCCCGGCCATCACGGCCTGCAGCGCGGGAATGTCGGTGATGTCGCAGCGGCGAAAAACCGGGGTCCGGTGACCGGCAGCTTCCAGCCGCGACACCAGCGCCTCGCTCGCCTCGACCATGATATCGACGAATCCGACCACGGCGCCCTGCTCCGCCAGCGCGGCCACGATCGCCTCGCCGATGCCGCTGCCGCCTCCCGTCACGAATACCCGCCGCCCCTCCAGGCTCGGGTACTTGGCCCACTTTGTCATGCGTGTCTCCGTCTCGTTCTATGTGTTATGGTGCGCTGCGCGGTCCCGCCTACAGCGTCTTCACCTGCGCATACGGGGCCGGGTGGACGGCCAGCGGATTGCGCAGCGCCGGCCCGAACTGGGGCGACGCGATCTCGAAGGTCTCGCCCGCCTCCACCCGCACGTTGTCGGCGAAGCTCAGCGTCGCCGTGCCGAAGAAATGCACGTGCACGTCGCCGGGACGCTTGAACAGGCCGTACTTGAAATGGTGGTGCTCCAGGTTGGCGACCGTATGCGACATGTTCCGTTCGCCCGACACGAAGGCCTTTTCCCAGCGCACGCGGCCATCCTTGTCCAGCACCCGCGACACGCCCTCGACGTGGTCCGGCAGTTCCCCCACCAGCAGCGCGGGGCCGACGCCGCAGCTGCGCAGCTTCGAATGCGCGAGGTACAGGTAGTTCTGGCGCTCCGTCACGTGGTCGGAGAACTCGTTGCCGAGGGCGAAGCCGACGCGCCAGGGCTGGCCGTCGTCGCCGATCACGTACAGGCCGGCGATCTCCGGCTCCTCGCCGCCGTCCAGCGCGAATGCCGGCATGTCCAGCGCCTGGCCGGACGCGCGCACGATCGAGCCGTCGCCCTTGTAGAACCACTCCGGCTGCACGCCGGCCGTTCCCGCCTGCGGCTTGCCGCCTTCGACGCCCATGCGGAACATCTTCATGGAATCGGACAGGTTCTCGACGTCGCCGCCGATCTTCTTGTGCATGGCGTCGCGCGTGTCGGCGCTGCCCAGGTGCGTGAGGCCCGTGCCGGTGACGTAGCAGTGGGCAGGATCGGGATGGTCCAGCGGCGGCAGCACGCGGCCTTGTGCGGCAATCGCTTCATAGGAATCGGTGTCCGTGCCGGCGCCCGCATGGGCCAGCGCGGCAAGGCCCTTGCCCTGCGCGATGGCGGCCCTGGCCAGCTCCAGCATGGTGGCGTAACCGCCGACGGGGGTGACGGTATCGCCGTCGAGGATACCGACGCGGCGCGCGCCGGCGGCGGTGGTGTATTGAATGAGCAGCATCTGGTGTCTCCGTGTTGTTTACGCACATGGTGGGCACGTGGTGCCCACCCTACGTCCGGATGCGCAGGGTGGGCATCACATGCCCACCATGCCATCGCCGGCATCAATGCGAATGCTTCGGAACGGCCGACCCGCGGCACCCGACGAGGAAATCGAAGTCGCATCCTTCGTCCGCCTGCAGCACATGGTCGATGTACAGCCCGGCATACCCCGTCTTCGGCAGTGCCGGCTGCTTCTCGGCGCGGTCGGCCTGGCGCGTCCTGATCTCCTCGTCCGGGACGTCCAGGTGCAGGCGTCCGTTGGCGCAATCGAGTTCGATGACGTCACCGTCCCGGACGATGCCCAGCGGCCCGCCCGCCATCGCTTCCGGCGCCACGTGCAGCACCACGGTGCCGTAGGCGGTGCCGCTCATGCGCGCATCCGAGATGCGCACCATGTCCTTGATGCCGCGCGCCAGCAGCTTGGGCGGCAAGCCCATATTGCCCACTTCGGCCATGCCCGGATAGCCCTTCGGGCCGCAGTTCTTCATCACCAGCACGGAGTGCTCGTCGACGTCCAGGTCGGGATCGTTGATGCGCTCCTTGTAGTGCTCGAAGTCCTCGAACACGACGGCGCGGCCGCGGTGCGTCATCAGGTGCGGCGAGGCGGCCGATGGCTTGAGCACGGCGCCGCGCGGCGCCAGGTTGCCGCGCAGGATGCAGATGCCCCCGTCGTCGATCAGCGGCGTGTCCAGCTTGCGGATCACCTCGTCGTTATAGATCGGCGCGTCCCGCGTGTTTTCCCACAGCGTGCGGCCGTTAACGGTGGGCGCGTCCGGATGCGGCAGCAGGCCGCCCTCGCCCAGGCGGCGGATCACGCCCGGCAGGCCGCCGGCGTAATAGAACTCTTCCATCAGGTAGCGGCCCGAGGGCAGCAGGTCGACGATGGTCGGGGTACCCTTGCCAATGGCCGTCCAGTCTTCCAGCTCGAGCGGCACGCCGATGCGGCCGGCAATGGCCTTCAGGTGGATCACGGCATTCGTGGAGCCGCCGATCGCCGCGTTCACGCGGATCGCGTTCTCGAAGTTCGCGCGCGTCAGGATCTTCGACAGCTTCAGGTCTTCATTGACCATCTCGACGATGCGCATGCCGGACATGTGCGCCAGCACGTAGCGGCGCGCATCGACGGCGGGAATGGCGGCGTTGTGCGGCAGCGAGGTGCCCAGCGCCTCGGCCATGCACGCCATCGTCGACGCCGTGCCCATCGTGTTGCAGGTGCCGGCCGAGCGCGAGTGGCCGCTCTCCGCCGCCAGGAAATCGTGCATGGTGATCTGGCCGCCCTTGAACTGCTCGTGCAGCTGCCACACGGCGGTGCCGGAACCGATGTCCTTGCCGTTCAATTTACCGTTCAGCATGGGGCCGCCCGTGACGACGATGGCGGGAATGTCGACGCTGGCCGCGCCCATCAGCAGGGCCGGCGTGGTCTTGTCGCAGCCGACCAAGAGGACGACGCCGTCCATCGGGTTGCCGCGGATGGATTCCTCGACGTCCATGCTGGCCAGGTTCCGGGTCAGCATGGCGGTGGGGCGCAGGTTCGACTCGCCGTTGGAGAACACGGGGAATTCGACGGGGAAGCCGCCCGCTTCCAGGATGCCGCGCTTGACGTGTTCGGCCAGCTTGCGGAAGTGGGCGTTGCAGGGCGTGAGTTCGGACCAGGTATTGCAGATGCCGATGATCGGCTTGCCCTGGAACTCGTGGTCCGGGATGCCCTGGTTCTTCATCCAGCTCCGGTACATGAAGCCGTTCTTGTCCTGGGTACCGAACCACGCCGCGGAGCGCAGGGTGGGCTTCTTCTTTGTCTCGGACACGTGATCTCCTCGTCGTTGTTCCTGGCCGAGCGACGCATGCCGGGTCGAGCTCAGCGATGAGGAAAGTCTAAAGGCCGTTCAGATAACTTTCCAATCACTTTTTTGACGTTATCGATGTCAATTCAGGCATCGGTAGCGATCCCGAAGCGCCCCTCCGGCAGGCCGCGCACGTCCAGCCCTTGCGCGAACAGGCCACCGGCGCCGGCTGCGGGATCCGCCAGGCCGACGGACGCCGACGTCGCGTACAGCACGTCCAGGCCAGGCCCGCCGAAGGCGACGCAGGTCGGCTGCCGGGCCGGCAGCGCCAGGATCCGGTCGACCCGGCCATCGGGCGCGAAGCGCACCACCTGCCCGGCGCCCCAGCGGGCGTTCCACAGGAAGCCTTCGGCATCGATCGTGGAACCGTCCGGATCGCCCGCGGCGGCATCCGGCCGGGCGAACACGCGCGGGCGCGAGATGGTGCCGTCGTGCGCGTAGTCGCAGCAGCGGATGGCGCGCGTGGCCGAGTCGGCGTAATACATCGTGCGGCCGTCCGGGCTGAAGCAGATGCTGTTGGCGATCGCCACGCCGCCCAGCGGCAGCGCTTCCAGCGACAAATCCCGGTTCAGGCGGTAGAAGCCGCCGACCGGGTGCTTCGGATTCTCGGCCTGGTTGAACATGCCGAACACGAAGCGTCCCTCGCGGTCGACGCGGCCGTCGTTCAGGCGCGTGGTGGGCAGGTGGGGCTCGACGTCGTGCAGGCGCTCGAAGCTGCCGGTCGCGATGTCGAAGAAGGACAGCCCGGACGCGAAGCCGAGCAGCAGGTGGTCGTCGCGGCCGGTCAGCGCCATCGAGCACAGGCGCTCGCGCAGGACCCAGCGCTTGGCAAAACCCGTCTCGGGCACGTAGGACCACAGTTCGCTGCCTTCGATATCGGTCCACAGCAGGCGTTGCCGGCGATCGTCCCACAGGATGCCCTCGCCGAGGGTGTTGCGGGCGTCGAGGATCAGTTCCATCATCATCGTTATCTCATGGACCGTCGCCCCTGCGCAGGCAGGGGCCCAATTGTGCCTGCATCGCGACTGCTCATGCGAAATTGGGCCCCTGCCTGCGCAGGGGCGACGGTGGCTTTACGCAGGGCGACGGTGGTTTACTCGGGGGCGACGGTGGTTTTATTGCGTCACCGAGAATTTGTAGCGCGACTCCGTCCGGTACACCTCCCCGGGTCGCAGGATCGTGTTCGGATACGCCGGCTGGTTGGGCGAATCGGGAAAATGCTGCGGCTCGATGCAGAACCCGCCGCGGAAGGCGTAGCTGTGGCCCTTGCCCGCCAGGCTGCCGTCGAGGAAGTTCCCGCTGTAGAACTGCACGCCCGGCTCCTGCGTGAACAGTTCCAGCACCCGCCCCGACGTCGGCTCGAGCACGTGCACGGCGCGCGTCAGGGTCTTGTCCGCATCCGGCTTGTTCAGCACCCAGCAATGGTCGTAGCCGGTGCCGTGGCGCAGCTGCTTGTCCGGCTGGCCGATGCGCTCGCCGATCGTGCGCGGCTGGCGGAAGTCGAACGGCGTGCCCGTCACGGGGGCCAGGGGTCCCAGCGGGATCGCGCCGGCGTCGACCGGCACGAACCTGTCGGCGTCGATCGTCATCTCGTGCGACAGGATGTCGCCCTGCCCCGCGCCCGCCAGGTTGAAATAGCTGTGCTGCGTGAGGTTGACGGGCGTCGGCTGGTCGGTGGTGGCGGAAAAACGCATCACGATCTCGTTGTCGTCCGTGAGGCTGTAGACGACGGTGGCGTCCAGGTTGCCCGGATAGCCCTGCTCGCCGTCGGCGGCGCGGTAGCGCAGCGCCAGGCCGTCGTCCTCGATCGTGGCCGTCCACAGCACCTTGTCGAAGCCGGGATCGCCGCCGTGCAAGTGGTTCTCGCCGTTATTCACCGGCAGCTGGTAGGCCTTGCCGTCCAGCGTGAAGCGGCCCTTGCCGATGCGGTTGCCGTAGCGGCCGATCAGGGCGCCGAAGTAGGGGCTGTCCTTGACGTAGGGCCCGACGGTCTCGAAGCCCAGCGCGACGTCGGCGAAGTTCCCGTCGCGGTCGGGCACGTGGATCTCGGTGACGATGCCGCCGAAGTCGATGATCCTGACGACCATGCCGTTCCTGTTCTTCAGCGTGTACTGCTGGACCTGCCGGCCGTCCGGCAGCGTCCCGAATGCTTGCTGCGTGATGTCCATGCGCACGTTATGGTTTCCTCAAAGGGTGAAGGCCCGAACCCCGGCATGCCGTTCCCGGTGCAGCCCTCGCTGCCGGGCCGTGGATGCCGTGATCGTAGCATGCACGCGGCATGGGCCGGGGACGGATGGGCGGCGCGCGGTCCGGCCGGGTCCGGGGACGGTTCGCGCGGCATGCCGGCACGCATGGTAGCGGCTACACTGGACAGTATCCAATCAATTTTTCCGCTGGGTCGATACCGTTTTACGTATCTCTATTGACAATATGCAACTCGCCACCTTCGACGACTTCCGCGACCTGCTGCTGGCCACTGACCCGGATGCCGTCGCGGCGCCGGACGCGATCCCCGATCCCTTCCTGCTGGCAAGGGCCGGCGCGGTGAGCGCCCACTACATCCCGTTCGACTACGTGAACCCGGCGGCGCGGGTGGTCCTGGTGGGCATTTCGCCCGGCTTCGTGCAATGGAAGAACGCGGTGCGCGAGGCGCGGCGCCAGTTAATGGCGGGCGCGCCGCGCGACGAGGTGCTGCGCGCGGCCAAGTACACGGGCGCCTTCAGCGGGGCGATCCGGCCCAACCTCGTCGCCCTGCTCGACCACGTGGGCCTGCAGCGCTGGCTGGGCATCTCCAGCTGCGCGACGCTGTTCGATGCGCATGCGGACCTGATGCATGTGACGGGGGTGCTGCGCAATCCCGTGTTCGTGAACGGCAAGAACTACAGCGGCGCGGCGCCGAACATGCTGACCACGCCCCTGCTGCAGGAGCAGATGCTCGATTATTTCGCGCGCGAGGTGGCGCCGCTGCGCGCTGCCGTCTACGTGCCGCTGGGGCCGAAGGTCGGCCTGGCGCTGGACTGGCTGGCCGCGCGCGGGGTGCTGGACGGACGCCGCATCCTGCACGGCATCCCGCATCCATCCGGCGCCAACGCCGAGCGGGTCGCCTATTTCCTGGGCCGCAAGGAGCGCGCCACGCTGTCGAGCCGCACCAACGGCCCGCGCATCGATGCCGAGCGCGCCGCCCTGCTCGCGCGGCTGGCGGCGCTGTCCTGACGCGCCCGGACCGGGCGCGAAGGCGGGCGCAACGCCCCCGCGACACCACGGCCCCCTGCCGCAAAAGGCGAAAAACCCCATAATCGCCGGGGCTTGAAGCGTGCGCGGCATGCGCGGCGTTACACTGGAATCGTCCAGTGTACAGGTGCCGATCATGCGAAGCCATCCCCAGGAAATCGTGTCATCAAATGTTAAACACGCCGACTATTTCGAGCGCGAGCCGCCCGCCTTCTTCAAGCAGGTCATCGAGTCGAGCACCACCGGCATCATCATCACGGACCCCGTCGAGAACGACAACCCGATCCTGTACGCCAACCCGGCCTTCGAGAAGCTGACGGGCTACCGCCTCGACGAGATACGGGGGCAGAACTGCCGCTTCCTGCAGCGCGACGACCGCGGCCAGCCCGAAATCGCCCATATCCGCCACTGCATCGAGACGGCCCAGATCTGCTGCACGACGCTGCGCAACTACCGCAAGGACGGCAGCATGTTCTGGTGCCGCATGCACCTGTTCCCCGTGCGCGAGGACGGCGACGGCGTCACCCGCTTCGTCGCCTTCCTGGAGGACGTGACGGAAACGGTAGAGGCCCAGCGCGCCATGCGGCATGCGCGCGAACACCTCAGCGCCGTCCTGGAAAGCATCGCCGACGGCTGCTTTTCGCTCGACCGCGAGTGGCGCTTCACGTACATCAATGCCAAGGGCGCCGCGCTGGCAGGCCGCAATGCCGCCGAACTGGCCGGCCGGAATATCTGGGAAGCGTTCCCCGAAGCCGTCGGGGGACCGTTCTACGCCGCCTACCAGCGCGCGATGAAGGCGCTGGTGCCGACCAGCTGCGAGGCGTTCTACAAGCCGCTAAGCATCTGGCTCGAGGGGCGTGCCTACCCGTCGCCGGACGGCCTGACCGTCTTCTTCGCCGACGTCACGGGCCGCAAGGAAGCGGAGGCGCGCCTGGTGCACGAGGCCACCCACGACAGCCTGACGGGACTGCACAACCGCGCCAGCTGCATGCACGCGCTGGACGCGGCCATGCAGCGGGCCACCGGCAATGGCGCGACGGTCGGCGTGCTGTTCGTCGACCTCGACCACTTCAAGGAAGTCAACGACGCCCACGGCCACCGCTTCGGCGACCAGGCCCTGCAGGAGATCGGACGGCGCCTGCACGCGTTCGCGGCGCCGGACGTGCGGGTGGCGCGCATCAGCGGCGACGAGTTCGTGTTCGTGCTGGAACGCGCCGGCGACGACGCCGCGCGCGCCCTCGCCGCCGCCGTGCTGCAGCGCCTGGCGATGCCGATCGAGGTCGACGGGCACCAGGTGACGATCGGCGCCAGCATCGGCATCGCGATCGGCACCGGCGAGGAAGACACGCCGGACGAGCTGCTCAACAATGCCGACGCCGCCATGTACGAGGCCAAGGACAACGGCCGACACACCTTCGCCGTGTTCTCGCCCGACGCGCGCCAGCTGCTCAAGCAGCGCCTGCAGCTGCGCCAGGAAGTGTTTTCCGCGCTCGACCGGCGCCAGTTCGTGCTCTACTACCAGCCCCAGATCAGCGCCGTCAACGGCGCCGTGGTCGGCGCCGAAGCCTTGCTGCGCTGGGACCATCCGCGCCTGGGCGTGCTGGGCCCGAACGCCTTCCTGCCGATGCTGGAAGACTCGCCCGCCATCTCGGCGGTCGGCGCCTGGGTCTGCGAGGAAGCCTGCCGCCAGGCGCGCGAATGGGAGGTGCTGGGCTACCGGCTGCGCATGGCCGTGAACGTGTCACCGCGCCAGCTCACGGACGAGAACCTGCCGCCCTTGCTGAAGAACCTGGTCGGGCGCTACGGCCTGGACCCGGAATGCATCAAGCTCGAAGTCACGGAGAGCATGCTGATGCAGGACATCGACAAGGCCGCCAGCGTCCTGCGCACGCTGCAGGACGAAGGTTTCCACATCGCGCTGGACGACTTCGGCACCGGCTACTCGAACCTGACCTACCTGCGCCAGTTCCCCATCACGGCGATCAAGATCGACCGCTCCTTCGTGGCCGAGATCGAGCAGGACCGGCGCTGCCTGGACATCGTCAACGGCGTGATCGCGTTTGCCAAGTCGCTCAAGCTGTCCGTGATCTGCGAAGGCATCGAGACCGAGGCGCAGAAGACGGCGATCCGCTCGACCGGGTGCGACGTGCTGCAGGGATACTTGATCGGCAAGCCGATGCCGGCGGAGGATTTCAAGGCCCTGCTGCTGGCGCAGAGCGCGGCGCCGCAACAGGCCGAGCCGGGTTGCGATAACCCGTAGGGTGGGCACCACGTGCCCACCCTACGCCAGCTCCGGCGCCGCCTCCGTCACGGTGGCCGGCGCCCTGTCCACCTGCCGCTTGAACAGGTACAGGCTGCCCAGCATCAGCGCGATCGGCACCAGCGTCAGGTAGAACGCGAAATGCCCGTTGAAGCGGCCGAACACGTAGCCCGTGATCAGGGAACCCGTCGTTCCGCCCAGCGCCGAGAAGATCACCAGCAGGCCCGTCATCGGCGCATGCTGGTGGGGCGGCAGGGAGCTGAGCATCACGGAATTGATGCCCGGGTAGATCGGCGCCATGAACAGCCCGATCAGGGGGAACAGGAAGGCGGCGATGGGCGCCGTGGCCCAGCCGACATGGGGGTCGTGGGCGATGTCGCGCGCCAGCGGCAGCGCCAGCAGCACGATGGCGCCCATGGCCAGCACGCAGGAACACAGCACCGGATACCAGTGCAGGCGGCGCATCACGATCCCGGCCGACAGCCGCCCCAGCGCCAGGCAGCCCGCGTAGATGCTGGTGACCTGCACGCTCATCGCGGTCGGCAGCTTGAGGATCTCGTTGTTGAACGTGGGCAGCCAGGTGCCCAGCGCCTGCTCGACCAGCACATAGAGGAAGGCGGTCAGCACGAACACGCACACCAGCGGCCGCAGGAACAGGCGCAGCATGGCGACGAAGTCGGCGGCCGGTCCGCGGCTGTGCGGCGCCGCGGCCGCGCTTTCGTCGATGGGCGTGGCCAGCACCAGCACGAAGGTCGCCGCGCACAGGGCCGACAGCAGCCAGTACACGTTCAGCCAGCGGGTCGAGCCGGGGTCGGCGGAATCGATGAACAGGCCGAAGATCCAGTAGGCGCTCAGCACGCCGACCATGAAGAAGCCTTCCAGCGTATTGGTGATGCCCGCATGGTGCCTGGGGTCGCGCGAGACGAGTCCCACGGTGGCGTACACGGACACCTTGGCCAGCGCGAACGCCACGCCCACGCACAGGAACAGCAGCTTGGCGGTGGCAAAGCCGGGCAGCAGCGGCATCGCCAGCGTGGCGCAGGCCACGATGGCCAGCGCCGCCAGCATCGCCTTCTTGTAGCCGAAGCGCGGCAGGCTGGCGGCGACGAGGAAGGAGACGATGGCGATCGGCAGGTCCTTGAACCCTTCCAGGACGCTGGCCGCGCCCTTGTCGATGCCGTAGTTGTGGATCATCTGCAGGATCACCGTTCCCACGCTGTTGAGCAGGATGGCGAACACGAAGTAGATGAGGAATAAGGCCAGCAGGATGCGATGCTTGTTCAACGGTGTCTCCAGTATGTTTTTATGATGACCGTTACGGGGCGTCGGCGGCGCGCTCTTCAGTATGCGAACAGGTCGAACTCCTCCATCGAGCGGATGATCCGGTCGGCCCGCGCCAGCACCTGCGGGTCGCCCACGCCGACGGCGAACATGCCCGCATCCTTGATCGACGCCACCCCGGCCGCCGCATCCTCCACGCCCAGGCAATCGGCCGGCGCTACGCCGAGGTGCCCGGCCGCCGTCAGGAAGATCTCCGGGTCCGGCTTGCCGCGCCGGACGGTGGCGGCATCGACCACGTCGTCGAAGCGGTCGCGGATGCCCAGGCGGTCCAGCACCGTGAACGCATTCTTGCTGACCGACGCGAGGCCGATGCGCAAGCCGGCCGCGCGCACCTGTTCCAGCGCCGCAAGCGCGCCGGGCAGCAGGTCCTTCGGCGTCATCGTCGCCACCAGTTCCTGGTAGTGGCGGTTCTTGGCATCGGCCAGCGCCAGCTTCTCGCCCGCGTCGAAGGTACGGGGGGCGCGCGCCAGGATCAGTTCCAGCGATCCCATGCGGTCGATGCCTTTCAGCGCCTCGTTGAAAGCTTCGTCGAACGGCGTGTCGATGCCGTCGGCCAGGCGCTTCCAGGCCAGGTAGTGGTAGCGGGCGGTGTCGGTGATGACGCCGTCCAGGTCGAAGATGACTGCCTTGAAGCGGGTGTGCTGGGTGCTCATGCGAGGTTCTCCATGCGGATCGTTGCGTGTCCGGTGCCGAGTTCGAAGGCGCGGCCGTGGTGCGCCAGCGCCAGCCTGTCGCCTGCCAGCAGGCGGTAGTCGGCGCCGCCGGCGTCGACGGCCACTTCCAGCAGCGCGCCGCGCACGTGCACCTTGAAGCGGTAGCCGTTCCACCGGTCCGGCAGCGTGGGGGCAAAGCGCAGGCCGCCTTCGTCCAGGCGCATGCCGCCGAAGCCGTAGGCGACGCCGAGCCAGGTGCCGGCCATCGCCGCCGTGTGCACGCCGTACTCGGTGTTGGCGTGGGTATTGTCCAGGTCCAGGCGCGCCGTCTCCATGAAGTAGGCGTAGGCCTTGTCGCGGTAGCCCACCTCGGCGGCGACGATGCTGAAGATGCAGGACGACAGCGAGGAATCGTGCGTCGTCACCGCCTCGTAGTAGTCGAAGTCGCGGCGCTTGTCGTCCAGCGAGAACTCGTTCGACAGCAGCAGCAGCGCCAGCACCACGTCGGCCTGCTTGCACACCTGGTGGCGGTAGATCACGAGCGGGTGGTAGTGCAGCAGCAGCGGATACTTGTCCGCCGGCGTGCCGGCGAAGTCCCAGCGCTTCTTGGACAGGAAGCTGTCGTCCTGCTCGTGGATGCCGAGCGCCTCGTCGTAGGGCAGGCGCATGGCGGCGCTGGCGGCGCGCATGGCGTCGATCTCGGCCTGCTCCAGCCCGATGAGGGCGACCACGCGCGCATGGTCGTCCGGGCGCTCGGCGCGCAGGCGATCCGCCATGTCGGCCGCGAACGTCATGTGCATGCGCGCCATCGCGTTCGTGTAGTAGTTGTTGTTGACGAGGGCCGTGTACTCGTCCGGTCCCGTCACCTCGTTGATGCAGAAGCGTCCCTGGCGGTCGTACGATCCGAGACCCAGCCAGATCCTGGCCGTCTCCAGCACGATCTCGGCGCCGTACTGCGCGATGAAGTCGAAGTCGTTCGTCGCCAGCAGGTACTGGCGGATGGAATAGGCGACGTCGGCATTGATGTGGTACTGGGCGGTGCCGGCCGGGTAGTAGGCCGAGCATTCCTCGCCCGCGATGGTGCGCCACGGGAACAGGGCGCCGCGCGCATGGGCCATCTGGCGCGCCCGCGCACGGGCCTGCGGCAGGATGTCGTAGCGGTACTGCAGCAGCGCGCGGGCGATCTCGGGGCGCGAGAACAGGAAGAAGGGGAAGACGTAGATTTCCGTGTCCCAGAAATAGTGGCCTTCGTAGCCCTCCCCCGTCACGCCCTTGGCCGCGATGTTCGTCTTGCCGTCGCGCCCGACGGACTGCAGCAGGTGGAACTGGTTGAAGCGCACGCCCTGCTGCAGCGCGTCGTCGCCGTCGATGACGACGTCCGCTTCGCGCCAGAAGCCGTCCAGCCAGAGCGCCTGCGCGCGCACCAGCGCGTCGAAGCCCGCGGCGCGGGCGGCGGCCAGTTCGGCGCGCGCGTGGGATGCGACCCGCGCCTCGTCGACGTCGCGCGAGCTGGCGTAGGCGATGAACTTGTGCAGCACGGCCGTGATGCCGGCGCGCGCGGCGAAGGCGAACGCATGGCCGCTCGCGAGGGGTTCGACGCGGGCCTCGGCGCCGTCCAGCACCGAGTCGGTGGCGGTGGCCAGCAGGAAGCCGCTGTGGCGGGTGCGCTGCAGCACCAGCACGTCGCTCGCGCCGACCTCGCATCCGGCCAGCTGCAGGCTCGGGCCCGTGATCGCCGAGCCCACGCGCGGGTCGTCGCCGGCCTGCAGGTTCGTCACGGCCGCGTCGACGTCGGACAGGATGCGGACCTCGCCCGAGAAATTCAGCGGCGTCACCGCCACCTCCAGCGCCGCCACGTGCTTGCGCTCCAGGCAGACCAGGCGCCGGCTGGCGATGCGCAGGCGCTTGCCGGTGCCGGATTCCCACTCGACGCGGCGCTCCAGCACGCCGGTGCGGAAGTCCAGCATGCGCTCGTAGGCGAGCACGGTCCCCGTCTCCAGCGTGAACGGCTCGCCGTCGACGATCACCGTGACGCGCTTGGCGTTCGGGACGTTGAGCATGAACTCGTTGGTGCGGGCGAGGCCGTAGGCGTTCTCCGGATAGTGGATCGTCTCGGTGTCGTGGAAGCCGTTCAGGTAGGTGCCTTCCAGCGTGCCGCCGGGCGCCCGGCCCGGTCCGTGCCCTTCCTCCGGCGTGCCGCGCATGCCGATGTAGCCGTTCCCCAGCGTGAACAGGGTCTCGTGCAGGAAGGCGCGCGCGGGGTCGGCGGCGCGCTCGCGGATGCACCACGGTTCCGGGTCGAGCGCGGGGGATGGCACGGGCGCCGGCGTGTACGCCCGCATGGTATCGATGTCATTCTCCACGGCGTTGTCCTTGTGTGCGGTGTGTGGCATGGGGTGTGTAGTCGCGTGCGATGGGCGCCGGTCAGGTCTGGCGCACGATCAGGTTGGTGGGCAGCATCTCCGAGTGCACGCCGGCGCGGCCCTCGATCATCTGCAGCATCTTTTGCGCGAGCAGCACGCCGCCGTCGCGCAGGTACTGGTGCACGCTCGTCAGCGGCGGCACGAAGCTGGCGGCGCCCGGCGTGTCGTCGTAGCCGATCACGGAAATGTCTTCCGGCACGCGCAGGCCCGCCTCGGTCAGGGCGCGGATCGCCCCCATCGCCAGCTGGTCGCTGGCGGCGAACAGGCCGTCGCTGGCATGGCCGGCCTTCTTCTTGAGCAGCGCGCGCACGCATTCGAAGCCCGCCTCGAAGGTAAAGGCCTTGGGGCGCAGGATGTGGACGGGCGCGCGGCCCGACAGGGCGTCGATGAAGCCGGCGCAGCGCTCCTGCACTTCGGCGTGGTCGACGTCGCCGACGAACACGAGCCGGCGCCGGCCCTGCTCCAGGAAGCGTTCGGCCACGCTGGCGCCGCCCTTGCGGTTGTCACTGCCGACGACGACGTAGTCGGCGGCAGGCTCCGGGGCGCCCCACACGACCAGCGGCACGGTGGAACCCTGCAGCGCGCGCACCGCCTCGCCGTGCGAACCCTGGCCCAGCAGGATCAGGCCGTCGGCGCCCTGCACCGGCGCCGTGTCGAGCAGCTGCCGCGAGGTCAGCACGACGCTGTAGCCGGCCGTCGTCAGTTCCTGGGTGATGCCGCCCAGGAGTTCGAGCGGATACGGGTCCGACATGGGCCGGCCCTTCGCGGGCGTCATCTCGACGACGACGGCCACCGAGTACGAGCGCCCCATGCGCAGGTTGCGCGCGCTGACGTTGAAGCGGTAGCCCTGCTCGGCCGCGATTTTGCGGACCTTCTCGCGCGTCTTTTCCGTCACCAGGGGGCTGTCGCGCAGCGCGCGCGACACCGTAATGGTCGACACGCCGGCGATCTTCGCCAGGTCTTCCATCGTCAATGCGGTGTCGGTTGCCGCCGGTTTTTTGCGTTGCTGCGCCATGTGATCCGTCAAATGAAAGCTTCAGTCCGATCGCATTATGCCAGATTCCCTTGTGCTGTCGACAAAAAATGACATCGATAACAATACGATTGACATCGATAACAATTCGGTGATTCAATGGCCCGACTTGCTTGACCGAGTTGCAAGATCGGCAGGCTGCGGGGGAGGAGACGCCCCCGACCGATCCTCATCCATAAGAGAGACAATCCGATGAAAACGCCAGTCCAGTTTCCGCGGCTGCACGCCGTCGCCCTCGCCGTCGCCATCCTCGCGCTGCATGCGCACGCGGCGGCCCAGGAGTCCCCTACCCCGCAGCAGGCCAGCCCGGCCGCCGACGTCCAGAAGGAGATCCAGCAGGTCGTCGTGACCGGCACGGCGTCGGCCAGCGGCACGCGCAAGATCGACACGAGCTTCTCGATCACGGCCGCCACCGAGGAACAGCTCAAGATGGCGGCGCCCAGCAGCACGGCCGACGTGCTCAAGATCGTGCCGGGCGTGTACGCGGAGGCGACGGGCGGCCAGTCCGGCGCCAACATCGAGGTGCGCGGCTTCCCGTCGGGCAGCGATTCGCCGTTCGTGTCGGTGCAGATGAACGGCAACCCGATCTATCCGGTGCCCGTGCTGTCCTTCTTCGAAGGGTCCTCCGCCTTCCGCCTGGACGACACCATCGAGCGCGTCGAGGTGCTGCGCGGCGGCCCGAGCACCATCTATTCCGTCGGCCAGCCGGGCGCCACGATGAACTTCATCATGAAGAAAGGCGGCGACACGCCCGAAGGGAATATCCGCGTGACGACGGGCACGGGCAGCCTGCGCCGCATCGACGGCGTCTACAGCGGCAAGCTGGCCGACAAGTGGTACGGCATGGTCGGCGGCTTCTGGCGCAAGACCGACGGCGTACGCGACGCCGGCTTCCCCGCCGACGACGGCGGCCAGCTGTCGGCATCGATCACGCGCAAGCTCGACGGCGGCGAACTGACCGTCTATGCGCGCCACACGGACGACAAGAATGCCTTCTACACGGGCGTGCCGCTGATCTCGGCCAACGAGGGCCGCAGCATCTCGTCCTTCCCCGGCTTCGATCCGCTCACGGGCACCCTGATGAGCAACGAACTACGCCACTTCACCGTGGAAGCGGCGCCGGGGCGGACGCTGAACTACGACCTGGGCGACGGCCGTGGCCTGAAGTCGACGCTGCTCGGTGCCGACTACCAGCAGAAGATGAACGGCTGGGACGTGTCCAACAAGCTGAATTACTTCCGGGGCGACCTGAACACGATCGCCATGTTCACCGGGAACAACCCGCTGACCGCGGCCGACTACCTGGCGCAATCGATCGCGTCGGCCAACGGCAATGCGGCGGCGCTGGCCGCGGCCGGCCGCCGCGCCGGCGGCGGCGCGCTGACCTACACGAACGGCGGCGGCGCCGTCGCTGCCGACCAGCAGGTCGTGCAGGCGGGCCTGTGGGCCGTCGAGAAGAAGCTGCGCTCGTTCACGGACGAACTGCGCGTGAGCCGCGACATCGGCCGCGACAACACGCTGACCGTGGGCGCCTACTATGCCGATTACACATCGCGCGACACCTGGTACCTGGGCAACAGCCACCTGATGACGGCCACGCCCAACGCCCGCCTGATCGACGCGCGCCTGGACAACGGCGTGATCGTGTCGAACCGCGGCACCGACGGCAACGTCAACTATGCGCCGGTCGCTTCCTACGACGGCGACAACAAGGCCGTCTTCATCGCCGACGAATGGCGCATCAACGACCGCATCAAGGTCGACGCGGGCATGCGCCACGAGAAGCAGAGCCTGTCCGGTTCCGTCTCGAACCAGATGACGGGCGACACGGACAACAATCCGCTGACCGTCTACAACAACGGCACCTCGATGCCGGACGGGACCTTCACCCGCTACGCGCGCGACGATTCCGCCAATTCCTTCACGGTGGGCGGGCTGTACAAGCTGACGAAGAATTCCAGCGTGTTCGTGCGCGCCAACCAGGGCCACACCTTCATTTACTTCGACGACATGCGCAACGCCGGCAGCCAGGCCGTGCTGAACGACCGCAATCGCATCCCGAACCCGAAGGTGACGCAGTACGAAGTGGGCTTCAAGACGGCGACGCCCGTCTACAGCGCCTACGTGAACGCGTTCTGGACCGACTTCAAGGGCATCTCGTTCCAGCAGATCACGACCACCGACATCCTGTATTCGGTGAGCGGATCGGAGGGCAAGGGCGTGGAATTCGAACTGGCCGTGCGCCCGCTCGCGGGCCTGCAGCTGCAGCTGACGGGCGACTGGCAGGACTCGACCTACAAGGACAATCCGGCCATCGCGGGCAACCAGGTGCAGCGCCAGCCGAAGTTCCAGTACCGCTTCTCGCCCAGCTACCGCCTGCCGATCGGCGACTATGCACTGAAGTTCTACGGCACGTACTCGCATATCGGCGCGCGCTGGGCCGACCAGGCGAACACGCAATACCTGCCGAAGTACGACACGCTCGACATCGGCGTGCTGGCCGAAATCTCGGACCACTTGGAACTGCGCCTGACGGGAACGAACGTGACGAACGAGCTGGGGCTGACGGAAGGGAATTCGCGCCTGGTGGGCGCGAGCACGGGGCCGATCAATGCGCGGCCCCTGTTCGGACGGGCGTGGGAAGCGTCGCTGAACTACCGCTTCTGAGCGAGGAAGGTTCTATCTGCTGTACCCTCTTGGCGGGACTTCGGTCCTGCCTTTTTTTCGTCTGCTTGCAGGCATGGTGGGCATGTGATGCCCACCCTACGCTGGCACGACGTAGGGTGGGCACCACGTGCCCACCTTGCATCACGGCCGGATTACAGGAAGTGGTAGTTCAACTCGACCCACCCCGTCCGCCCCGCCGGGCTGTAGTTGCCCACCGCGTAGTTCGGCCAGCCGCCCGTGCTGTCGTACTTGATGCGGTTGAAGACGTTGTTGACGATGGCCGATACGGTCAGGCGGTCCGTCACGTGGTAGACGACACTCGTGTTGAACAGCGTGGACGGCGAGATGTAATCCGTCTGCGCCTGGTTCGGGATCTTGCCGTAGCGGGTGGCGAACAGCGTCGCCGACCACGGGCCCTGGTCCCAGTTCAGGCTCGCCGCCAGCTTGTCCGGCCAATCCTGGCTGTCCAGCGCATGCAGGTCATCCTTCACGACGTCGCCGGCGAACTGGCGCGAGCGGCGCGTCAGCGTCTTCGAATAATTGCCGCGCAGCGTGAAGGTGCCGTAGGCGCTCGTCCTCAGCGCATATTTCGCGCTGACGTCGATGCCGCTGCTTTCCTGCTGGGCCGCATTGATCGGATTGACGCGGATCTCCTTGATCTCGCCCGGACGCACGGGCGAATTCGCCGCGAAGCGGGTGATGCGCGCGATCGCGTCGACGCAGGTCGGCGAACCGATGTCCTGGGTGCCCAGGCGGCAGGCCGCTTCGTCGCGCAGCAGCTGGTCGGCATCCAGGTTGCGCACCAGGTCGTCGATGCGGATGTTCCAGTAGTCGATCGACGCATCGAAGGCGGCGCTCGGCGACCACACGATGCCGGCGCCGTAGGACTTGCCCTTCTCCGGCTTCAGGTCGGCGCTGCCGTACTGGACGTAGTCGGCGCCCGGCGACACGTTGCGGTAGTCGCAGCTTGCCAGCGGCTGGCCCGCCAGGCCGCAGCGGTAGTAGTCGGTCGTGGACGAGTAATAGCCCGTGCCGCGCGCCTTGTAGATGTAGTTCATGTCCGGCGCGCGGAAGCTGGTCGCGTAGTTGGCGCGCACCAGCAGGTCCTTCGTCGGGCGCAGTTCCAGGCCGCCGTTGTAGGTGAACTTGCCGCTGTCGCGCTCGGCGAATTCATAGCGGTCGTAGCGGCCGGCGAGCGTCGCCGTCAGCATCTTCGTCACGGGGATGTTCGCTTCGGCGCCGGCCGCATAGCGCGTGCGCGTGCCGGCCGTGACGTCGCTCGTCGTGGCGAGGTTGAAGTAGCCCTGGTTGATGCGCGCGTCCGGACGGTTCGAAAAGCCCTGGCGGCCCGCCTCGACGACGGCGGCCACCTGCAGCGGGCCCGCCGGCAGCTGCAGCACTTCGCCGTTGGCGCTGGCGGACAGGGTGTGCGTCCACGATTCGTCGTCGCTGCGGGCCTGGCCCGTGATGCCGTCGAATTCCGCGGCCGTCAGCGGACGCGCCAGGCGCGCCGGGTCCGGCGCATAGATCGCGATGCCGCTGGCATCCTGCCCCAGCTTCGGCCCCAGGAAGAAGCTGTCGATGTTCGCGAGGGCGCGCGGCGTCTGGCTCTTGCTCTCGTACCAGGACGCGCTGTAGCCCGCTTCCCACTTCCAGCTCGTGCCGGTGAAGCGGCCGCGCGCGCCCAGCGAGGCGGCCACCGATTCGTCCTTCCAGTGGCGGTTGTAGCGCGACACGCCGCCCATCTCTTCCGGCGACATGTAGCGGGTCCAGGCTTCGTAGTGGCCCGTGTTCCGGTTCAGGAAATAGCTGCCGTTGGTCGAGGACGACGTCCACGACGGCCCGCGCGTATTGTTCTGCGTATCGTTGCGGCCCAGCAGGAGGTCGGCGAACAGCGTCGTGTCGTCGTTCAGTTCGTAGGTTGCGCTGCCGAACGCGTTCTTGCTCAGGTTCTGGGTCTGCACGGACCAGTAGGTCGGGCTGACCTTGTTGCTGGCGCAGTAGTTGCCCGTGCGCGAAGCGTAGTTGCCCACGCTGCCGCCGAACAGGCCGCCCACCTGGGCGCAGTCCTGGTCGATGTAGCGGTTGGTGGTGGCGTCGCGGCGCGACAGCACGTTGGTGGGCGTGCCCTGGCGCGTGGCCATGAAGTCGCGCTGGTAGGCGGCGATCGGGTTGCGGTCGTCCAGCTCCAGCGAGAACACGGTCGACAGGCGGTCGAACTGGCGTCCGCCCGTCACCTGCAGGCGCCGCTCGGCGCCGCCGCCGCGCGTGGTGCCGCCGGCCTTGACGTTGACGTCGATGCCGTCGAATTTCTTCTTGAGGATGATGTTCACCACGCCCGCGATCGCGTCCGAGCCGTAGATCGCGGAGGCGCCGCCGGACAGGATCTCGATGCGCTCGACGATCGAGGACGGGATATTCGCCAGGTTGGTGAAGTTGACGGTGCCGTCGTAGGCGACGGGGAAGTCGGCGAGGCGGCGGCCGTTCAGCAGGATCAGCGTGTGGTTGGGGCCCAGGCCGCGCAGGCTGATGGTGTTGGCCGACGGCGTGAAGGTATTGCCGAAGTCGGCGCCCTGGGTGAAGCCGCTGTTCTGCACCTGGTTGTTGAGGGCGTCGAACACGTTCTTGTAGCCCTGGCGCGTGATGTCCTCGCCCTTGAGGACGGTGACGGCCGACGGCCCTTCGAGGCCGGCGCGCGCGATGCGCGAACCGGTGACGACGACGGATGCGGGGGGGGCCGGGGTGGCGGTGGTGGCGGTGGTAGCCGGGGCGGGTTCGGTCTGGGCCTGCGCGAGGTACGGCAGGCCCATGAGCGGCACGCCGGATAAGGCGGCCAGCAGATGCTTGGTCTTCATGCTTGTTGTGGTCAGTCCTTTTTGGGGAGGCGGACTTTACCAAACGGCACGGCTCAGCTGGAACGATTTATTTCGAAAAAGCTTATGCAAATACACACGAACACAGGGATGCGCGCTCAGAAACCCAGGTTGACCTTGGCCTTGACGGCATTGTTGTTCGAGTTGCCGCCCCAGCGCTCGCTGTTGCCGTAGCGCTCGAACGATCCCGACACGGAAGCCTTCTCGCTCAGCTTGTACTTGGCGCCGGCGCCCGCATACACGCCCGTGTCGCTCTCCTGCACCGACCGGCCCAGCTCGTCGCGGTGCTTGTACTCGCTATAGGCCATGCCCAGCTTGCCGTAGGCTTCCCAGCGGCTGCCCACGGGCACCATGACCTTGGCGGCCGCATGCGTCTGCATGCCCTTCACGTTCATGGCGCCGTTCAGGTCCTCCGGGCGGGTGGAATCGACGGGGTGGGTGCCGCGATCGTACAGGTTGACGTAACCGGCTTCCAGCGCCAGGAACGGCGTCAGCTGCACGCCGGCGAGCAGGCGTGGATCCGTGGCCCAGCGGGTGAACGGAGCAAACAGGCGCGCCATCGGGTTCGGCTCGGCGACGTTCTTCAGGTAGCTGCGCTCGACCGGCACGATCTTGCCGAACGGGCGCGACAGCAGCGGGGTCGATGACAGCGTCGCTTCGGGCTGGGGCAGCAAGACGGGGGACGGTTCCGGTTCGGGAACCAGTGTCTGGGCGTGGGCGCCGCCCACGGCGAACAGGATGGTGGCGGCAAGGCCGGTGGCGTGCATCGTCTTCTCTCCGTGTGTGAGTGTTCGACGTCAGCGTACCGGTGAATTGTAGAACATGAACAAACTAATTTTTAACAAGTTGTAAATAAATATGCATGTGAAGCGATCGAGTACGACTAAAAACCGTCGCCCCTGCGGAGGCAGGGGCCCAATTGCGCTTGCGTTGCGACGGCGCTAGGAAATTGGCCCCCTGCCTGCGCAGGGGCGACGTTGGTTCAGGGTCTGGTTACGCAACCCGCTGCACTTTATTTCAGGTGCACTTTCAGCTCGGTCCCTGCCTGCAGCAGCGCCGACTGCACTTCCGGCACCTTGGCCAGCGGGTTCAGCAGGCCGTAGTCGTGGATCATGCCGTTGTAGCGGGTGGCGGTCACGGGCACGCCGGCGGCATCCAGTTTCTTCGCATAGGCTTCGCCTTCGTCGCGCAGCACGTCCAGCTCGGCGGTCTGCACGAGGGCCGGCGGCAAGCCTTTCAGCTGTTCGGTGCTGGCGCGCAGCGGCGAGGCGGTGATCTCGTTGCGCTTGGCGGCATTGGGCTCGTAGTTATCCCAGAACCATTTCATCATGTTCTTGGTGAGGAAGTGGTCGTTGGCGAATTCGTTGTACGAGGCCGTCTCGAAGTTGTTGTCGGTCACCGGCCACAGCAGGACCTGGTAGCGGATCTTCGGCGCGCCCTTCTCCTTCGCCATCAGGGTAACGGCGGCCGCCATGTTGCCGCCGACGCTATTGCCGGCCACGGCCAGGCGGCTGCCGTCGACATTGATCTCCTTGCCGTTGGCGGCGACCCACTTGGTCGCGGCATAGGCCTGGTTGATCGCCACGCCGTATTTCGCTTCCGGCGACGGGGTGTAGTTCACGAACACGGCGGTGGCGCCCGAATAATTCACCAGGTCGCGCACCAGGCGGGCGTGGGTCGGGTAGTCGCCCAGCACCCAGCCGCCGCCGTGGAAGAACATGAAGACGGGGGTCGCGCCCTTGGCGCCGTGCGGCCGGACGACGGTCAGGTCGACCTTCTGGCCGTCCTGGGTGATCGTGCGGTTGCTGACGTCCACGCCGGACAGGTCCACCTGCACCGATTTCTGGGCGCCGACCAGCACCTGGCGCGCTTCCTGCGGAGTCAGCTGTTCCATCGGCTTGCCGCCGCTGCTGTTCAGCACGTTCAGGAAGGCCTGGGTCTGGTGTTCGGCGGCCGGGACGGCCGGGGCGGCCATGGCCGACTGGGCGCCGATGACGAACAGGGAAGCGGAGAGGATGGTGGCGACGGTTTTCATGGTGGTTACTTTCAGTGTCTTGTGTGGTCGATGTCGATCTGTTTTTACTTCACTTCATATAAACGCTATTTAATAGCGCACTACATATTACAGATTAATTCACTATTAAATAGCGCACTACTTATTTCATGGACGCCGGCAAGCGCGGTGCTGTCTTGCGCCTTGCCTCAGGCATTGTCCGCCAGCTTCGCCCGCAGCCCTTCGAGCTGCCCCTTGATGACGTTCAGCTCGCCCGGTGTGCACGCCATGGCGCACAACACCTCGTCGAAGATCGCACCCGCTTCGTCCTGCAGGGCGCGGCCCCCTTCCGTCAGGCTGACCACGACCTGGCGCTCGTCCGCGGCGGAGCGGGCCCTGCTCACCAGTCCGGCCGCTTCGAGCCGCTTGAGCAGCGGCGTCAGCGTGGCCGAATCGAGGAACAGGCGCGCACCGATCTCGGACACGGTCAGCTCGTCCTTTTCCCACAGCACCATCAGCACCAGATACTGGGGATAGGTCAGGTCCAGCTTGCGCAAGGCTTTGCGATACACCTTGTTCATCGCCAGGCCCGTCGAGTACAGCGTGAAGCACAGCAGGTCGCCGAGCACCGGGGGTTTCCGGCTTCCCTTTGCTGCCTGCTTCGTCGATGTGTCGTTGGCGTCCATGGGTCAAATATTAAATCGCGCGCTATCGAATAGCAAGCGATATTTGTAAGAAGATGTGACAGGACCATGGTAAGTGGTTCGCCCCGCTCCCGCCGCACCGCTGGCCGGGACGGCTGCGGCGCAGGACGGGATCGGGCGATGCCTCAGGCGGCCGCGGCCATCTTTGCGCGTGCGGCCAGGCGGTTGCGGCCGCCCGACTTGGCCTGGTACAGCATGCCGTCGGCCGCCTCCACCCAGTCGCAGGGCACATCGCTGCCGTCGATCGCGGCATGGCCCGTGTAGACGCCCAGGCTCAGCGTGACGATGCCGGTGGGGCTGTCGGCGTGCGGGATGGCGAGCGCTTCGACGGCCGCGCGGATCTTCTCGCCCACGGCACGTGCGCCGTCGAGGTCGGTATCCGGCAGGATCACCGCGAATTCCTCGCCGCCGTAGCGCGCCGCCAGGTCGGCCGGCCGGTGCGGGCCGCTGGCGATGGCGCGCGCCACGAGGCGCAGGCATTCGTCGCCCGCCACGTGGCCGTAGCGGTCGTTGTATTTCTTGAAGAAGTCGACGTCCGTCATGATCATCGAGAACGGCTTGCGGCTGCGCCGCGCGCGTTCGTGTTCGATTGCCAGCGTTTCCTCGAAGCGGCGCCGGTTGGCCAGGCCCGTCAGCCCGTCGCTGTCGGCCAGCACGCGCAGCGACACGTTGTGCACCTCGAGCGAGGCGCGGGCCCGGCGCAGCTCGTCCTCGAGCGCCTCGCGCACGCGGATCTGGCCGATCATGCGCTTGCCGCCCCAGGCCAGCACGCCCACGGCGAACAGCACCACGCAGCTCATCTTGATCACGGCCACCCACCAGCCGGCCAGGATTTCCGTCTTGGCCTGCGCGGTCGCCACGATGAGGGGCAGGCCGTCCAGGTGGCGATAGCTGTACAGGCGCTCGATGCCATCGATGTTCGACACCAGCATGCCCGTGCCGATCGGACCGTTCTGCTTGTAGAGCTGGTATACGGGCCCGTTGGCGACGCTGGTCCCCACCATGGGTTCGTTGAACGGCCGCCGGTACAGCAGCGTGCCGTCGTCCAGCATCAGCAGGATGGTGCCGGTGGGGCCGACGTCGAAGCTGTCGTAGAACTTGCCGAAGAACTGCAGCTTGAGCGAGGCCATCGCCACGCCGCCGAAGCTGCCGTCGGGACGGTCGATGCGGCGCGACAGCGGGATCGCCAGCACGCCGCTGGAGCGGCTGTAGATCGGCTTGCCCACGTGGACGCCGCGGTCCGCATGGGTCTTGTGGTACTGGAAATAGGCCCGGTCGGCATTGTTCCCATTGACCAGCTTGGGCAGCGAACTCGCCAGGCGCGCACCGTCCGGACCGTAGATGAACACTTCCTGCAGCTCGGGCGTCTCGGCCACGAGGGCCTGCATGCGCGCATGGATGCGTTCCCCGCTCGCGCCGTCGAGCGCATCGTGTTCGCCGCGCTCGACGATCTCGGCCAGCACGGCGCCGCCGATCTTGATCGAACGCTCCGCGTGGGACGCCAGCGCGCGCGCCATGTTCGCCGTGCTGATGCCCGTCTGCTCGATCTGGTGCTGGCGCGAGGCCCACAGGCTCCAGCCGTGCAGGCACAACAGCAGCAGGCAGAAGCCGCCCAGCCAGGCCGTGAGCCGCACCACCATCGGCTGGCGCAGGCGGTCCAGGCGCTGGAGGCGGTCGGCAGGGACGGTGGCGTGATTGTCAGGATCTTGCATGCAGCTCGACATATAAACGGAATGAACGAAAGCGTGGCGCACGACACCGTCGTCCACCACGCCAAGGCGCATGACGGCATTTTCCCAGAGACGGCAAGCGAAGTCGCTGCCGGGCTGACAACCGGTTGCCGCAAAACAACAAAAATCGCCACCACGACAGCCGGCGTTTACACGGCATATATACCTGCCTGGCAACTGTTTACGCCTATTTTCGGGTCGCCCTCCCACACTGGCATGGTCGTCAACAACCATCCTGGAAGGGAAAGATGGACATCCTTTATATCGCCGCGACTGTCGCCCTGACGGCGCTGATCTGCGGCCTGGCCCACGCCTGCGACAAGCTGGGGGGCAACTCGTGAATCCAATCTACTGGGGCGTGGGCCTGGCCGCGGCGGCCGTCCTCGTTTACCTCATCGTCGCCTTGCTGAACGCGGAGAACCTCTGATGAATACCGATGCCATCGTGCTGCTGGCGGTCTTCATGGCCGTCGTGACGCTGCTGGCCTGGCCGCTGGGCCGCGTGCTCGCCGCCGTCGGCGAAGGCCGCCCGGTGCCGGGCCTGTCCTGGCTGGCGCCACTCGAACGCCTGTGCTACCGCGTCGCCGGCGTCAAGCCGGACCAGGGCATGGGCTGGAAGACCTATGCGTTCGCCCTGATGCTGTTCAGCGGCGCCGGCGCCCTGCTCACCTATGCCGTGCAGCGCCTGCAGGCCTTCCTGCCCTTCAATCCGCAGAACCTGGCGAACGTGTCGCCGGATTCCTCGTTCAATACCGCGCTGAGCTTCGTCGGCAACACCAACTGGCAGGGCTACAGCGGCGAACAGACCATGAGCTACTTCAGCCAGATGGTCGTGCTGGCCGGCCAGAACTTCTTCTCGGCCGCCACCGGCATCGCCGTCGTGTTCGCGCTGGTACGCGGCCTGGCCGCCCGCTCGTCGAAGTCGGTCGGCAACTTCTGGGCCGACCTGGTGCGCTCGACCGTCTACGTGCTGCTGCCGCTGTCGCTGGTGCTGGCCGTGTTCCTGGCCTCGCAAGGCGTGATCCAGAACTTCGCCCCGTACCAGGAAGCGACGCTGCTCGATCCCGTCACGTACTCGCAGCCCAAGGTGGGCGCCGACGGCCAGCCGCTGAAGGATGCGGCCGGCAATCCCGTGACAGAACAACTGACGGCGGCGACGCAGACCATCGCCATGGGTCCCGTCGCCTCGCAGGAAGCCATCAAGATGCTCGGCACCAACGGCGGCGGCTTCTTCAACGCCAACTCGGCGCACCCGTACGAGAACCCGACGGCGCTGACCAACTTCGCGCAGATGGTCGCCATCTTCCTGATCCCGGCCGCGCTGTGCTTCGCGTTCGGCCGCATGGTCGGCGACGCGCGCCAGGGCTGGGCCGTGTTCGCGGCGATGGCCATCCTGTTCGTCGCCATGACGCTCGTCGCCATGTGGGCGGAAACCCAGGCGCATCCGGGCCTGCAGGCCCTCGGCGTCGACCAGGCCGCAAGCGCCCTGCAGGCCGGCGGCAATATGGAAGGCAAGGAAACCCGCTTCGGCATCGCCGCATCGAGCCTGTTCGCCGCCGTGACCACGGCCGCCTCCTGCGGCGCCGTCAACACCATGCACGATTCGCTGATGCCGCTGGGCGGCCTGGTGCCGATGGCGCTGATGATGTTCGGCGAAGTCGTGTTCGGCGGCGTCGGTTCGGGCCTGTACGGCATGCTGGTGTTCGCCGTGCTGGGCGTGTTCATCGCCGGCCTGATGATCGGCCGCACCCCGGAATACCTGGGCAAGAAGATCCAGTCCTACGACATGAAGATGGTCTCGATCATCATCCTGGTGACCCCGATCGTCGTCCTGGCCGGCACCGCGCTGGCCGTCAGCAGCGACCTGGGCGTGGCCGGCATCGCCAACCCCGGCGCCCACGGCTTCTCGGAAATGCTGTACGCCGTGACCTCGGCCGCCAACAACAACGGCAGCGCCTTCGCCGGCCTGTCCGCCAACACGCCGTTCTGGAATACCCTGCTGGGCGTGGCGATCTGGCTGGGCCGCTTCGCGATGATCGTGCCGGTGCTGGCGCTGGCCGGCTCGCTGGCGGCGAAACCGCGCCTGGCCACCACGTCCGGCACCATGCCCACGCACGGCCCGCTGTTCGTGACCCTGCTGATCGGCGCCGTGCTGCTGGTCGGCGTGCTGAACTACGTCCCCGCACTGGCGCTCGGCCCGGTGGCCGAACACCTGCAACTCTTCTCGGTGAAATAAGATGGCCCACCCCAACGTAACCCTGTTCGATCCCAAGCTGGTCGGTCCGGCCACGATCGACGCCTTCCGCAAGCTCGACCCGCGCCAGCAATGGCGCAGCCCGGTGATGTTCGTCGTCTATGTCGGCTCGATCATTACCACCCTGCTGTGGCTCGACGCCCTCCGCGGCAACGGCGAAGCCCCCGCCGGCTTCATCTTCGCCATCAGCCTGTGGCTGTGGTTCACGGTGCTGTTCGCGAACTTCGCGGAAAGCCTGGCCGAAGGCCGCAGCAAGGCCCAGGCGGCGTCGCTGCGCGCGCTGAAGCAGACCGTGATGGCCAAGAAGCTGACCACGCCGCAGTACGGCACCCAGTGGCTGCCCTGCCCCGCCACCGACCTGCGCAAGGGCATGTTCGTGCTGGTCGAGGCGGGCGACATCATCCCGGCCGACGCCGACGTCGTGCAGGGCGTCGCCTCGGTCGACGAATCGGCGATCACGGGCGAATCCGCGCCCGTCATCCGCGAATCCGGCGGCGACTTCTCGGCCGTCACCGGCGGCACCCGCGTGCTGTCCGACTGGCTGGTGCTGAAGATCGCCGTCAATCCGGGCGAAGCCTTCATCGACCGCATGATCGCCATGGTCGAAGGCGCGCGCCGCCAGAAGACCCCGAACGAGATCGCGCTGACGATCCTGCTCGTCGCCCTGACCATCGTGTTCCTGGCCGTGACGGCCACGCTGCTGCCGTTCTCGCTGTACTCGGTCGCCGCCGCCAAGGCCGCCGGCCTGGCCAGCTCGCCGGTGACGATCACGGTGCTGGTGGCCCTGCTCGTGTGCCTGATCCCGACCACCATCGGCGGCCTGCTGTCCGCCATCGGCGTGGCGGGCATGAGCCGCATGATGCAGTCGAACGTGATCGCGACCTCGGGCCGCGCCGTGGAAGCGGCCGGCGACGTCGATGTCCTGCTGCTCGACAAGACCGGCACCATCACGCTGGGCAACCGCCAGGCATCGACCTTCATCCCGGCCCCGGGCGTGACGGAACGCGAACTGGCCGAGGCCGCGCAACTGGCTTCGCTGGCCGACGAAACGCCGGAAGGCCGCAGCATCGTCGTGCTGGCCAAGCAGAAATTCAACCTGCGGGCCCGCGAGATGGCGGAGCTGAAGGCGGAATTCGTCCCCTTCACGGCGCAGACCCGCATGAGCGGCGTGGACCTGGAAGAGCGCCCCGTGCGCAAGGGCGCCGCCGACACCATGCGCAAGTACGTGCTGGGCCTGGGCTACGAGTATCCGCAGGCCGTGGGCACCGCCGTGGACGACGTCTCGCGCCGCGGCAGCACGCCGCTGGTGGTGGTCGACGGCGGCCGCGTGATGGGCGTCGTGGAGCTGAAGGACATCGTCAAGGGCGGCATCAAGGAACGCTTCTCCGAGCTGCGCCGCATGGGCATCAAGACCGTCATGATCACGGGCGACAACCGCCTCACGGCGGCGGCCATCGCGGCCGAGGCGGGCGTGGACGACTTCCTGGCCGAAGCGACGCCGGAAGACAAGCTCACCCTGATCCGCAAGTACCAGTCGGAAGGCCGCCTGGTCGCGATGACGGGCGACGGCACCAACGACGCGCCGGCGCTGGCCCAGGCCGACGTCGCGGTGGCGATGAACACGGGTACCCAGGCCGCCAAGGAAGCGGGCAATATGGTCGACCTGGACTCGAACCCGACCAAGCTGCTGGAGATCGTCGAGATCGGCAAGCAGATGCTGATGACGCGCGGTTCGCTGACCACGTTCTCGATCGCCAACGACATCGCCAAGTACTTCGCCATCATCCCGGCCGCCTTCGTCGCCACCTATCCGCAACTGAAGGCCTTGGATATCATGCAGCTGGCCAGCCCCAGCTCGGCGATCCTGTCGGCCGTGATCTTCAATGCCCTGATCATCGTCGTGCTGATCCCGCTGGCCCTGAAAGGCGTGAAGTACCGCGCGATCGGCGCCGCCGCGCTGTTGCGCCGCAACCTGCTGGTGTATGGACTGGGCGGCATCGTCCTGCCCTTCATCGGCATTAAACTGATCGACATGATCCTGGCCGCGCTGCACCTGGCGTGAACGAGTTGACCAGAATCGAGGAAAACACCATGAACATGACTTCGCAGATCCGCCCCGCCATCGCCAGCCTGGTGCTGCTCACCGTGCTGTGCGGCGCCGCCTACCCGGCCCTGGTGACGGGCGCCGCCCGCATCGCCTTCCGCGACCAGGCCTCGGGCAGCCTCGTGATCCAGGACGGCAAGGTACGCGGCTCGCGCCTGATCGGCCAGGCCTTCAGCGCGCCGCAGTACGTCTGGGGCCGCCCGTCGGCCACGGGCCCGATGCCGAACAACGCGGCCGGCTCGTCCGGCTCGAACCAGGGCCCGCTGAACCCTGCCCTGCTGGATGCCGTCAAGGGCCGCATCGAGGCCCTGCATGCCGCCGATCCGGACAACCGCGCCCCCGTGCCGGTCGACCTGGTGACGGCGTCGGCCAGCGGCCTCGACCCGCACATCAGCCCCGCGGCGGCGCTGTACCAGGCCGGCCGCGTGGCGAAGGCGCGCGGCGTGCCGCAATCGCGCGTGGAGCAGCTGATCCATGCGCATACGGAGCATGGCCTGCTGGGCTTCTTGGGCGAGGAACGCGTCAACGTGCTGGAACTGAACCTGGACCTCGACCGGACCGCCCCCGCAAAATAATCCGTAGGGTGGGCACCATGTGCCCACCAGGTGCCCGCGTCACGTCAGCGCCCGGTGGGCACGTGGTGCCCACCCTACGAAGGCTCCAAGCAAACAAGTAAGCTCAAGATGGCAAAGATGACGAACGACAGGCCTGACCCGGACATGCTGCTGGAACAGGTGCGCGAACAGGAGCGGCGCGACAGCCGCGGCAGGCTGCGCATCTACTTCGGCGCCTCGGCCGGCGTGGGCAAGACCTACGCGATGCTGAGCGCCGCGCACGCCCTGCACGCGGCGGGCGGCAATGTGCTGGTGGGCGTGGTCGAGACCCACGGCCGCAGCGAGACGGCGCGCCTGGTCGAGGGCTTGCCGCTGCTGCCGCTGAAGGAAGTGGTCTACCGCGACAAGGCCCTGCCCGAGTTCGACATCGACGCTGCGCTGGCCAGCGGCGCCGGCCTCGTGCTGGTAGACGAGCTGGCCCACTCGAACGTGCCCGGCTCGCGCCACCGCAAGCGCTGGCAGGACGTCGAGGAGCTGCTCGACGCCGGCATCGACGTCTACACGACGGTCAACGTCCAGCACCTGGAAAGCCTGAACGACGTGGTCGGCGGCATCACCGGCATCCGCGTCGCCGAGACGGTGCCCGACACCGTGTTCGACCGCGCCGACGAGGTGGTGATGGTCGACGTGCCGGCCGACGAGCTGCTGTCGCGCCTGCGCACGGGGCGCGTGTACCAGGGCGCCCAGGCGGAGCGCGCCGCCGGCAACTTCTTCCGCAAGGGGAACCTGATCGCGCTGCGCGAGCTGGCGCTGCGCCGCACCGCCGACCGCATCGAGGGCGACGTGCGCGCCTACCGCGTCGAGAAGTCGATCGATGCGATCTGGAAGACGGGTGCCGTGCTGCTGGCCTGCGTCGGCGTCGACGCCGGCGAACAGGTGGTGCGTGCCTGCGCGCGGCTGGCGAACCAGCTGGGCGCGCGCTGGCACGCCGTGTACGTGGAGACGCCCGCGCTGCAGCGCCTGTCCGAGGTGCAGCGCGAACACGTCCTCGACCACCTGCGCCTGGCCGACAAGCTGGGCGCCGTCACCGCCGTGCTGCCGGGCAGCGATGCGGCCCAGGTGCTGGCCGAGTACGCGGAAAACCACAACCTGTCCAAGCTGGTGCTGGGCCGCCCGCAGCGTGCGCCGCTGCCCTGGCACAAGCCGCTGGCGCGCCGCCTGGCCGCGCTGGCGCCGGAGGTCGATCTGGTCGAGGTGGCCACGCCGCCGCGCGAAGTGGGCGCGCTGCTGGCCCGGCCGCGCAAGGACGGCGCGGCGCGGCGCCCGTACGCGAGCCCGCATCCGCTGCCGCAGCCCACCCGCTACCTGCTGGGCGCCTGCGCCAGCCTGGGCACGGGCGTGCTGGCCTGGGTCCTGTCGGCCTGGCTCGACCTGCCCAACATCGCCATGCTGTTCCTGCTGGTGACCGTGCTGGTGGCCTACCTGTTCGGACGCGGCCCGTCCGTGCTGGCCACCTGCATCAGCGTGGCGCTGCTCGACTTCTTCTTCGTGCCGCCGCGCTTCTCGTTCGCCGTCTCGGACTTCCAGTACCTCGTCACCTTCGGCACCATGCTGGCCGTCGGCCTGATCACGGGACAGCTGACGGCGCTGCTGCGCTTCCAGGTGCGCGTGGCCCAGCAGCGCGAGAACCGCTGGCGCGCGCTGTACGAGTTCTCGTCGACGCTGTCCGGGGCGCTGCAGTCCGACCAGATCCTGGATGCGTCGCGCGAATTCGTCACGCGCGCTTTCCGCGCCGAGGCCGTGCTGCTGCTGCCCGACGACGACGGCAAGCTGCACGTGCCCGAGCGCGCGGCGGCGGGCAGCCTGCAGGTGGAACCGGGCACGGCGCAATGGGCGTTCGACCATGCGCTGCCGGCCGGCATGGGCACCGACACGCTGCCGGCCAGCCCCCTGTTCTACCTGCCCCTGGTGGCACCGATGCGCACCCGCGGCGTGCTCGCGCTGGCGCCGGAACAGCCGGACCGCATCCTGGCGCCGGAACAGCGCCAGCAGCTCGACACCTTCGCCACCGTGACGGCGATCGCGCTGGAACGCGTGCACTACATCGAGGTCGCCCAGGGCGCGCTGGTGGACATGGAATCGGAGCGCCTGCGCAATTCGCTGCTGGCGGCGCTGGGCCACGACCTGCGCACGCCGCTGACGCTGCTGGTGGGCGTGTCGGAATCGCTGGCCGCTTCCTCGCCGCCGCTGTCGGCGCTGCAACTGAGCCTGGCCGGCACGCTCAAGAGCGAGGCGCTGCGCATGAGCACCCTGGTCGCCAACCTGCTCGACATGGCCCGCATCCAGAGCGGCGGCGTGCACCTGCACCTGGACTGGCAATCGATCGAGGAAGTGGTGGGCAGCGCGCTGCGCGTCAGCCGCGAGGTACTGGCCGCGCACCACGTGGAGACGCGCCTGCCGCCGGACCTGCCCCTGGTGCAGTTCGACGCCCCGCTGCTGGAGCGCGTGCTGTGCAACGTGCTGGAAAACGCGGCCAAGTACACGCCGCGCGGCTCCACCGTCAAGATCGATGCGCGCGTGCGCGGCGACTGGATCGAGCTGCGCGTGACGGACAACGGGCCGGGCCTGCCGCCGGGCCGCGAGGAAGCCATCTTCGAGAAGTTCACGCGCGGCGAGAAGGAATCGAACACGCCCGGCGTGGGCCTGGGCCTGGCCATCTGCCGCGCCATCGTCGAGGCGCATGGCGGCACCATCCGCGCCGAGCAGGCCCCGGGCGGCGGCGCGCGCATCGTCATCGCCCTGAAGCGGGGCGAACCGCCGGCCGTGCCAGAGATCGAGGAACCGTTGGAGGACCATCATGGATGACAAGCCGGTCGCGCTGCTCGTCGAGGACGAGGCGCAGATCCGCCGCTTCGTGCGCGCCGCGCTGGAAGAGGAAGGCTGGCAGGTATTCGAGGCGGGCGACTGCCGCCAGGGCCTGATGGCGGCCGGCACGCGCCAGCCCGACCTGGTGGTGCTCGACCTCGGCCTGCCGGACGGCGACGGCGTCGCCTTCATCGCCGACCTGCGCCAGTGGTCGCGCGCGGCCGTCATCGTGCTGTCGGCGCGCACGCTGGAATCGGAAAAGGTGCGCGCCCTCGATGCCGGCGCCGACGACTACCTGACCAAGCCGTTCGGCACGGCGGAGCTGCTGGCGCGGGCGCGCTCGGCGCTGCGGCGCCAGCGCCAGGGCCAGGCCCGCGAGCAGCAGTCGACCGTCGTGCGCTTCGGCCAGGTGGCCGTCGACCTGCAGGCGCATGCCGTCACCAAGGACGGCCGCGGCGTGCGCCTCGCGCCCACCGAGTACCGCCTGCTGGCGGCGCTGGCCAAGCATGCCGGCCGCGTCGTCAGCAATCCGCAGCTGCTGCGCGAAGTCTGGGGCCAGCACTCGATCGACAACGCGCACTACCTGCGCATCTACATGGGGCACCTGCGGCGCAAGCTGGAGGACGACCCCGCGCAACCCCAATACCTGATCACGGAAACGGGCGTGGGCTACCGTCTCGCCGTCCCGCTCTAGCGACAGATCCCCTTTTTACAGCGAAGGCCTGCTGCGCCGCGCCCTCCGGGCACGGCGGAGGCACGACTCATCCTCAAGAAAGTGAAAACCATGAAAAACATCATCGCCACCATCGCATCGTTCATCTCGCTGGCCGCCGCGGCCACGGTCCAGGCCCAGGAAGCCAACCCGGCGCCGGCGGCGCCGGAAGCCGCCGCGCCCGACGCCGCGGCACCGGCCTCGCCCATCACCTGGAACCTGGGCGCGATCACGGACTACCGCTACCGCGGCATCTCGCAGACGCGCACCCACGCCGCCGTCCAGGGCGGCGTCGACTACGTGGATGCGGCCACCAGCCTGTACGTCGGCACCTGGCTGTCCAGCATCACCTGGGCCAAGGACGCCGGCGGCGGCGGCAACGTCGAGATGGATGTCTATGCCGGCAAGCGCGGCGAACTGGGCGGCGGCTTCAGCTACGACGTGGGTGTGCTGGGCTACATCTACCCGGGCAACGACCTGAAGGACCTGCCGGGCTTCGTGAACGCCAACACGGGCGAGATCTATGCCCAAGTCGGCAAGGGTCCGTACTACGTCAAGTACTCGAACGCGCTGACGAACCTGTTCGGCTTCGTCGACAGCCGCTACAGCAGCTACCTGGACGTGGGCGCGAACCTCGACGCCGGCAACGGCTTCACCATCGTGCTGCACGGCGGCCGCCAGCACGTCCAGCATTCGGCCAACGCGAGCTACACGGACTGGAAGGTCGGCGTCAGCAAGGCATGGGGCACGACGACGGCGACGCTGGCCTTCATCGCGACCAATGCCGAGGAAGCGGCCTACACCTCCGCGCGCAACGGCAAATTCCTGGGCAAGAACGGCGTGACGCTGCAGGTCGTGCACACCTTCTGATGCGAACGGCCACGGGGAGCGGCCCAGGGGCGCCCAGCGCGCTCATCATATGAGTATTATCATCTCATCGGCCCGCACCCCGCGGCCCCGTTCCATCGAAGACACGCACCATGAAACCGTACCAGACCGCGCTGATCGCCCTCGCCCTCGCCTCCCTCTCCGCTACCGCCTTCGCCGGCCGCGACGAAGTCCTGATCCAGCAGACGCGCAAGAACCAGCTGGCCTACGAGGCCCGCATCAAGCAGGAACGCCAGGAACAGCAGAAGCAACAGGAAAAGAACACCGCCCAGGCATCCGGCCAGGCGCCGGAGCCGGCCGCCGAATCGCAGCCGGTGGCCGCACCGGCACACTGAAAGGCGCGGTGGGCACGTGGTGCCCACCCTACTAAAGCGCCTTCGTGTTTGAACCGTAGGGTGGGCACCATGTGCCCACCATGCCATCAGGCCGGACAGGCCGCCAGCACCAGCACGGAGGACTGGTTTCTGCCCGCCCGCTTGGACTGGTACAGCGCATCGTCCGCCGCATGCGTCAGCGCCGCCAGCTCGGGGCGCGGACACCAGGCGAAGCCCATGCTGCAGGTGACGTCGAGCGTGCGCCCGTCGATCTGGAACGACGGACGGATCGCCTCCAGCAGCTTGTCCGCCACGCGCTGGCATTCGAGCGGCGAGCCGACCTGCTCCAGCACGATGACGAACTCGTCGCCGGCCAGGCGCGCCACCGTGTCGGTGCTGCGCACGGTGCCGGACAGGCGCTTGGCGAACTCGCGCAGCACGGCGTCGCCCACCGCGTGGCCCAGCGTGTCGTTGATCTGCTTGAAGTGGTCGACGTCCAGGTAGCACAGCGCCAGCGGCATGGCGCTGCGGCGCGAGCGCGCGATGGCCTGGGTCAGGCGCTCTTCGTAGCTGCGGCGGTTCGGCAGGCCGGTCAGGTGGTCCGAGTGCGCCAGCGCGTGCAGCTGGCGCTCGTATTCGCGCGCCGACGTCGCGTCGGTCGACAGCACGTAGATGCCCTGCACCACGCCGTCGCGGATGTGCGGCAGGTAGGTCGAACTGATCACGCGCGTGCGGCCGCGGCGCTGTTCCTCGATCTCGAGGTGCGAGCCGTGGCCGGACAGGCAGCGCGCCAGCGCCGCGCGGCGCGGCTCGTAGAACGCCTCGCCCATCGCCTCGGGCACGGTCTTGCCGACCATGTGCTCGCTGCGCACGCCGAACCATTCCTGGTAGCGCTGGTTGGCGAAGCGGTAGCGCAAATCGGTGTCGATGTAGGCGATCAGCGCCGGCACGTTGTCGGCGATGGTGCGCAGCCACTCCTCGCTCTCGACGATGCGCGAGCGCGAGGCCGCCAGTTCGGTGATGTCCTGCATCGCGACCACGGCGCCCATCGGCTCGCCGTCGGCGCCGGCGATCGGGCGGCCGCTCGCGAGCAGGTGGCGCGCCGGACGGCCGGGAACGCCGATCGTCATGGCGGCATTGCTGATCCGCTCGCCGTGCAGCGCGCGCAGCAGCGGGATCTCGCTTTCCGCCAGCGGCGTGACGCCATCCTCCCCGTACAGGCTGTAGTGCGACGACCATTCGGCCGCGGGCGTGCTGCTGGCGTCGAGGTCGTGGAATTCGCGCGCCGCCCGGTTGAACAGCGTGAGCTGTCCTTGCGCGTTGCAGGCGACGACGGCGACCTCGACCGATTCCAGCACGGCATCCAGCAATTCCTGTTTCTGGCGCAGCGCGTTCTCGGCAGCGGCGCGCTGGCGCATCTCGTGCTCGAGCGCCTCGTTCTTGGCATGCAGTTCGCAGGTGCGCTCCGCCACGCGCTTCTCGAGCTGGGCATTCAGTTCGCGCAAGGCCTGCTGGGCGGCATCGCGCGCCGCCACCACCACGCGCCGGTTCAATTCGTCCTGCACCATCTGGGCCAGGTCGCGCAGCATGCGGCGCTCGGCGACGCCAAAATCGCGCGGCTGCAGGTCCAGGATGCACAGGGTACCGACCGGCTGGCCGTCCAGGCTGTGCAACGGCTGCCCGGCATAGAAACGGATGCCCTTTTCACCACGGACGTAGGGGAAATCGCGGAAACGTTCGTCCGCCAAAGTGTCGCTTACAACCAACAATTCGTCGAGTGCGACCGTGTGGCTGCACATCGCAATATCGCGCGGCGTTTCGCAAACGTGAAATCCGACACCCGACTTGAACCACTGCCGGTTGTTGTCAACGAGCGACACCAAGGCGATCGGCACGCCGAAAGCGGCCGATGCAAGACGGGTAAAACGGTCGAAACGATCCTCCTGCGGCGTGTCGAGGACGCCGAGCGAATGCAGGGCGTTGAGTCGTTGTTCTTCTGCGAGTTCCTGTTGGCTGAGCATGAACGATCCTTGCCGTAGTGCGGCGAAGAAAGAACCGGCAGGGTTTTGGCCGGATGAGGCAATGGGTATGTGGTGGCAAGCGCGGGCGGTAGAGAAATTCTATCCGAATACCACGCCCCCGTACCAATTCTCCGGACACGTTGTCTCTTTAGAAAGATTAATACATGACCAAAACTATTGATCTATTTTACAATGAAACAATTGGAGAGAATCATCTCTTTTTTACTGTGTGCATCATTCATCTCCGCTATCCCTTGTAACTTTGTCTTGATTTTTCATTATGTGTGTAACCTAACCGAATGGGGTCGGTCCGAAACGTAAGGTGGACGCTTCGCTAACGAAAGGACGGCCCATGGACGCTTACCAGCAACACCCCATCCGGCTGCGCATCAATGGACAGGACCGGGACTTCGAGGTCGAATCCTGGGTCACCCTGCTCGACCTGCTGCGCGAACGCGCCGGAATGACCGGCACCAAGAAAGGCTGCGACCACGGCCAGTGCGGCGCCTGCACCGTGCTGCTCGACGGCCGCCGCGTGAATTCCTGCCTGACCCTGGCGGTCATGCAGAACGGCCACGAGGTGACGACCATCGAGGGCATGGCCCAGGGCGAGGAGCTGCATCCGCTGCAGCAGGCCTTCATCGAACACGATGCTTTCCAGTGCGGCTACTGTACGCCGGGGCAGATCTGTTCGGCCGCCGGCCTGATCGCCGAGGGCGAGGCCAAGTCCTTCGACGACGTGCGCGAACTCATGAGCGGCAACATCTGCCGCTGCGGTGCCTACCCGCAGATCGCGCGCGCGGTCAGCGAAGTGCTGGGCATCGAGCCCGCCACGCCGGGCCAGGCGACGGATCCGAAGGAAGGCTTCACGACCGGATCGGTGCTGGCATGAATCCATTCACCTTCACCCAACCCAAGGACGTCGACGGCGTGCTGGCGGCACTGGCCTCCGGCGCGCGCCCCGTCGCCGGCGGCACCAACCTGCTCGACCTGATGAAGGAAGGCACCATGCAGCCCGCCAGCCTCGTCGACATCAATGCGATCGCCACCCAGGGCCTGGACGTCGTCGAGGAACACGAGGGCGGCCTGCGCCTGGGCGCGCTGGCCCGCAACGCGGACACGGCGTACCACGCGCTCGTGCGCGAGCGCTACCCGCTGCTGCGCTCGGCGATCCTGGCCGGCGCCTCGCCGCAGCTGCGCAATATGGCGACCAACGGCGGCAACCTGCTGCAGCGCACCCGCTGCGTGTACTTCTACGACGTGGGCACGCCCTGCAACAAGCGCGAGCCCGGCACCGGTTGCCCGGCCAAGGCCGGCATCAACCGCCAGCTCGGCATCCTCGGCACCAGCGAGCAGTGCATCGCGACGCATCCGTCCGACATGTGCGTGGCCCTGCGCGCGCTGGACGCCACCGTGCACGTGCGCTCCGCGGGCGGCGGCGCACGCGCGATCCCGTTCGCCGACTTCCACCGCCTGCCGGGCGACCGTCCCGACATCGACAGCAACCTGCAGCCGGGCGAGCTGATCACCCACATCACCCTGCCCGACGCGGCGCGTTTCGTCGACCACAGCGCCTACATCAAGGTGCGCGACCGCCTGTCGTATGCGTTCGCGCTGGTGTCCGCGGCGGCCGCGCTCGACCTCGACGGCGACACCATCCGCGACGTGCGCATCGCGCTGGGCGGCGTGGCGCACAAGCCGTGGCGCGTGGAAGACGCGGAGCGCGAGCTGGTCGGCAAGACCGCGAGCGAAACGGCGTTCGCCGCCGCCGCCGACCGCATCCTGCAGGGCGCGCGCGGCTACGGCCAGAACGACTTCAAGCTGGTGCTGGCGAAGAACGCCATCGTCCAGGCACTCACCGTCGCCAAGCGCGGCACCGACAAAGCACAGGGAGTACAGCAATGACGGACCTGATTCCCGACCTGAAGACCCCGACCGCGCCCGCCGGCACGGGCCGCGTGCGCGCCGGCATGGCGGTCTCGCGCGTCGACGGCCGCGCCAAGGTCACCGGCAGCGCCCAGTACGCGGCCGAGTTCAGCGCACCGGACCTGGCCTACGGCGTCGTCGTCAGCGGCACGGTGGCCAAGGGCCGCATCAAGCGCATCGACACCGCTGCGGCCGAGGCGGTACCGGGCGTGATCGCCGTGATCACGCACGAGAACCGTCCCAAGATGCGCTCCAACGACCTCGCCTACAAGGACATGACGGCGCCGGCCGGCTCGCCCTTCCGTCCGCTGTTCTCGGACGAGATCTTCTGGAGCGGCCAGCCGGTGGCCCTGGTCGTGGGCGAGACCTTCGAGGCCGCGCGCCACGCCGCCGCCCTCGTCGACATCACCTACGACGTCGCCGAGCACGATACGAACCTGCTGAAGAGCCTGGACAAGGCCTACAAGCCGCGGCCGCTGAAGGCCGGCTTCACGCCGCCCTCGTCGAAGGGCAAGGCCGACGACGTGTTCGCGTCGGCGCCGGTGACGATCGAATCCGAGTACTACAACAACGTCGAGCACCACAACCCGATGGAGATGTTCGCCTCCACCGTGCTGGTCGGCGAGAACGGCCACCTGACCGTCTACGACAAGACCCAGAGCTCGCAGAACAGCCGCTGGTACGTGTCGCACGTGTTCGGCCTGTCCAAGGACAAGGTCACCGTGCGCAACCCTTACGTGGGCGGCGCCTTCGGTTCCGGCCTGCGCCCGCAGTACCAGCTGCCGCTGGCCGTGATGGCCGCGCTGAAGCTCAAGCGCTCCGTCAAGGTAATGCTCACGCGCCAGCAGATGTTCAGCTTCGGCCACCGTCCCGAGACCTGGCACAAGGTGAAACTGGCGGCCAGCCAGGACGGCAAGCTGCAGGCGATCTGGCACGAGGCGCTGCAGGAGACCTCTCGCCTGGAAGACTACGTCGAGGTCGTGGTGAACTGGTCCGGCCAGATGTACGCCTGCGAGAACATCCACCTCGGCTACAAGCTGATCGCCCAGGACCGCGCCACCCCGATCGACATGCGCGCCCCCGGCGCCGTGCACGGCGTGCACGCGATGGAAGTGGCGATGGACGAGCTGGCGTACAAATTGAAGATGGACCCGCTCGAACTGCGCCTGAAGAACTACGCCGAGCACAACCACCTGGAAGACAAGCCCTTCTCCAGCAAGGAACTGCGCCAGTGCTACCAGCAGGGCGCCGAGCGCTTCGGCTGGAAGGACCGTCCGATCGAGCCCCGCTCGATGCGCGACGGCGACGAGCTGGTCGGCTGGGGCATGGCGACCGGCATCTGGGATTCGCTGGTGATGGTGGCGCGCGTCTCGGCCGTGCTGCATGCGGACGGCCGCCTGGTCGTCTCGAGCGCGGCGACCGACATCGGCACCGGCACCTATACCGTCATGGCGATGATCGCGGCCGAGCAGCTCGGCCTGCCGATGGAACAGGTGACGTTCCAGCTGGGCGACTCGACGCTGCCGCTGGCGCCGATCGAGGGCGGCTCCTCGCACGTGACGACGGTCGGCGGCGGCGTGCATGGCGCCTGCGACAAGCTCAAGTCCACGCTGCTGAAGATGGCGCAGTCGCAGGCCGGCGACATCTTCAAGGGCAAGAAGATCAACCAGGTCGAGTTCAACGACGGCCGCCTGCACCTGCGCGGCCTACCCGAGCAGGGCGTGGCGCTGACGGACCTGCTGGCCAGGGCCGGCAAGGAGCGCGTCGAGGAAAAATTCCTGATGACGCCGCAGATGCTCAAGCAGCGCAAGTATGCGCGCTCGGTGCACCAGGCGATCTTCGTCGAGGTGCGCGTCAACGAGCTGCTGGGCATGGTGCGCGTGACGCGCGCCGTGAGCGCAGTGGCCGCCGGACGCATCATCAGCGCCAAGACGGCGGCCAGCCAGGTCAGCGGCGCCGTCGTGTGGGGCATCAGCGAGGCGCTGCACGAGGAAACCTTCACCGACCACCGCCTCGGCCGCTTCATGAACCACAACTATGCCGAGTACCACGTGGCCGCGAACGCCGACATCCACGACATCCAGGTGATCTTTGTCGAGGAAGAGGACCGCATCGTCAGCAAGCAGCTGGGCGCCAAGGGCGTGGGCGAGATCGGCATCGTGGGCGTGTCGGCGGCGGTCGCCAACGCGATCTTCCACGCGACGGGCAAGCGCCTGCGCACCACGCCGATCACGCCGGACAAGATCCTGATGGGCGACCACGAGGTGCCGGTGGACGGCCCGGATCGTTGAGGAGTTGAGCAAGCGCAGTGCCCGCACCTGAGCTGGCGCAGCAGGCGCGCGGCATGCATGCCGGATGATGGGGACTCGTCCTCGTCATCCGGGATATGCCATGTCCGCGCACAAACATTGCTTGAAATTATTGCTGTCATTCTTGTCGATCCTGTGCGGCGGCATCGTCCCGGCGCTGGCCGCGCCGCAGCAGGCGCCGCGGTATGCGCCGACCTTCCTGCCCGCCGACTTCACGGCCGCGGCCCTCAACCGTGCCGGCCAGGTCGTCGGCACCTCGGGCGGCGGCGCGGCGGTCTGGTCGCCCGCCTCCGTGGTGTCCTACGGCCAGCTGCTGCCCGGCAGCGAGGGCCTGGGCATCAACAACCGCGGGGACATCGTCGGCATCTACCGCGACCAGGCCTTCGTGTTCGCGGCCGACGTGTTGACGATCATTTCCAGCCGCGCCGACCACAGCTCGGCCACGGCGATCAACGAGGCCGGCGCCGTGGCGGGCACGCTGGCCAGCGCCTTCATCGACGGCCCCACGACGGGCTTCTACTACGCGCAGGGCAACCTGGCCCAGGTCGACTACGGTTTCCCCTTCGACGGCGGCAACGACGTCGCCCGGTCCGTGAACAACGCCGGCACGCTGGTCGGCACGCTGAACGATGCCAACGCCACGGATGACGACTGGTCGGACCGCAACCGCCAGGCCTACACCTGGCAGGACGGCACGCTGCGCACCTGGGGCACGCTGGGCGGCCGCATCAGCGAGGGGCTGGACATCAACGATGCCGGCACGCTGGCCGGCTGGTCGACGAATGCCGACGGCAGCGCCGAACTGGCCTTCCTCGCCTCCGACACACTCGGCATGATCGACCTGGGCTCGCTGGGCGGCAGTTCCACGCGCGCGCTTGCGCTCAACAACCTGGGATGGGCCGTCGGCCTGTCCGACGTCGGCGTCGCTGGCGGCGGCGATGGTGGCGATATCGGCGGCTACGACTACCACGCCTTCCTGTACGCGCAGCACGGCATCGTCGACCTGAACACCCTCGTCGATCCGCTGGGCGACTGGCGCCTGGTGTCGGCGCTGGACATCAACGACGCCGGCCAGATCCTGGCCCGCGCCTGCAACGGCATCACCGACGAATGCCGCGCCGTGCGCCTGGACCTGATCCCGGCGGTGCCGGAACCCGCCTCCGGCGCCATGCTGGCGGCCGGCCTGGCGCTGGTCGGCGTCCTGCTGGGCCGCGCACGCCGCCGTGCACATGCCCTTGGCAGGCTGGCGCTGCTGGCGCCATTGGGCGCACCGCTGGCGGCGTCGGCGCAGCCAACCGTTCCGCCCGCGTTCACCATGACGGCCGTGCCGCGCGGCTTCGACGCCCAGGCCATCAACAACCTGGGCCACGTGGTCGGCAGCTACGGCGACGCCGCCGCCATCTGGGACGGCAGCACCGTCACCACCATCGTCGCGCTGGCCCCCGGCAGCACGGGACGCGGCATCAGCGACGGCGGCGTCATCGTCGGCACGTGGAACGGCAACGCCTTCATCAGGACCGCCGCGGGCGTCGCCAACCTGGGACGCTACGGTTCCTGGGCCGACAGCCAGGGCATCGCCGTCAATGCGCGCGGCGACGTCGCCGGCAACGGCGGCTGGGGTCCCGGCGAGCGCGGGCGCGGCTGGGTGCTGCGCCTGGGCGTGCTGCGCGTCATCCCGTCCTTCAACGGCGAATTCAGCTACGTGGAAGCCATCAACCGCTTCGGCCAGGTGGCCGGCACCGCCCAGAAGCAGACCGAGCGCAGCCCGTTCGACCGCCGCGGCTTCATCTACAAGGACCGCGTGCTCGTCGACATCGGCGCCATCGGCGACGGCATCAACAGCGAAGCCTTCGACATCAACGATGCCGGCCAGGTCGTCGGCGGCGCCGAATACGTCTACGATCCGTTCGGCAGCGGCTACCACCCCTTCCTGTACCAGGACGGCATCATGCACGACCTCGGCACGCTCGGCGGCAGCTACGGCGCGGCCCAGGGCATCAACAATGCCGGCGCCGTGGTCGGCGGCTCCCTGCTGGCCGGGGACACGGAGCAGCATGCCTTCCTCTACGAAGGTGGCACGCTGCGCGACCTGCATGCCTTGACGGCCCTACCGCCGGGCTGGATCCTCGTCGGGGCGCGCGACATCAACGACCGGCGCCAGGTACTGGCCCAGGCGTGCGCGGCCGAGGATTGCACGATGGTCCGGCTCGATCCCGTCGCGCCGGCCGCCGGCGGGACCACCGCGGGGACCATCGCCGGCTCCCCCGCGGCCGCGCCGACCGCGCCGGCCGCCCCGGCTGGCCGCCGCTAGGCGGACAGCGCGCCCGCCAGCGTGGCGCGCAGCAGGGCCGGCGTGATGCCCGTCCAGCGCTTGAACGAGCGGCGGAAGTTGGCGGCGTCGTGGAAGCCGAGGTAATCCGCGACGTCGTCGTTGTCGAAGCGGCGCGCCTGGAACAGCCATAGCGCCACGTGGGTGCGCACCTGGTCCAGCTCGGCCTGGAAATGGGTGTGGTGGCGCGCCAGCTGGCGCTTCAGCGTGGCCGGGCTGACGCCGAAATCGAGCGCCGTGCGCTCCAGCGTGGGCGCCGTGCGCACGTGCTCCAGCAGGTAGTCGTACAGCGCCGCCAGCAGGCCGGGCGGCCGCTCGCCTTCGGCCGCGGCGGCATCGTCCGCCAGCTTGGCCGCGACCGCGCTGCCGCGCGGCCAGGGCCGGTCGAGCCATGCGGCGTCGATCAGCATGGCGTCGAGCTGGCAGTCGAAGCGCAGCGCGCTGCCCAGGTGCACGTGATGCTGCTCGACGTGGCGGGGCGCAGCGCGGTTGAAGCAGAAGCGCCACGGCAGGCGCTCGCCGCCCAGCCAGCGGCACAGCGCGACCACGGCCGTCATGTGCATTTCCACCAGCGCGGGCCGCAGGCCGGGGGCGCCCTGGCTGTCGACCCAGTACAGCACCGCGACCTCGTCCCAGGTCTCGAGGCGGGGCCGCAGCAGCGGGGTCAGGCGCGCATGCCAGCGGCACAGCGTGGCCAGCAGCGCGCGCAGCGTGGGCGCCTGCACCAGCGCATGGCTGGCGGCGCCGTCGTGGCCGGGCAGCAGCTGCTGTCCCAGCATGAAGCTGGTGTCCGGGCTGTCCAGCGCGCGCAGCAGGTTGGCCAGCAGCTGCAGGTACTGGGTCGGAGCCACGAGCAGCCCGGGGGGCAGATGGGGGTCCAGCAGTGGTTCCAGCCGGGTGGCGCGCAGCAGCGCGCCGTCGCCGGCGTCGCGCGCGCGGCCGTATTCCAGCGCCAGCGCCGGCTGCTGGCGCGCCGGGATCGACGGTTCGGTGGCCGCCCGCCAGGCGATCACGCCGCGTCCATCCGGCTGCACAAGTCCGCCAGCAGGCTGTCCGGCGCGCCGCGCGCGGGCGCGCAGTCGTGGCGCAGGCTGATGGGCACGCGGCGCGCGCCCGCGTAGTGGCGCATGGCGCCCACCATCGCGCACAGGTGGCGCGCGGCGTAGTGCGCCTCGTCCAGTTCCAGGCCGGGCATCAGCACGGCGAAGCGGTCGCCCGCGTAGCGGCACAGCAGGTCGTCATTGCGCAGGTTCAGCAGCAGCATGTGCGCCACCGCCTGCAGCGCGCGGTCGCCCTCCGGGTGGCCATGCTCGCGGTTGATGCGGTGGAAGCCGTCGATGTCGAGCAGGACCAGCGCGCAGGGGCCGCCCTGCTGGGCCTCGCGGCGCAGCTGCTCGCGCAGGTAGCCGGCATCGGCCAGCTGGGTGACGCGGTCGAACGGCCGGTGGTTGCGGAACAGGCGTTCGCGCTTCTTCAGGTGCTCGTTGAGGTGGGCCTGTTCCTTGCGCCAGTAGAACATGCCGGCCGTGAGCACGAGCATCCCCAGCGGCACGAGGCCTTCCAGCGCCTTGTCCCACATGGCGCCCTTGTCGATGCGCCAGAACTCGTCCATGCAATCGGCCCAGGAGCCGAACATGATGCAGGCCAGCCCTCCCGCCAGCAGGCGCGTGACCCTGCCGTCCGGCCGGCTCGCCAGCACCAGCAGGCCCCACACGGCCGCCAGCAGCGCCGTGCCGCCCTCCTCCAGGACGTCGATCCAGTGCCAGGTCGCGAACGGCTTGGCGGCGCCGCAGGTGGCGTACAGGAAGGCCAGCGCGGCGAGCACGCACAGGGACAGCGCGACGGGACGGATCAGGGGGCGGACAACGGAGCGGAGGATGGGGAGGAAGGCAGGCATGGCCGGGGACCATAGCGCGGCCATGTGACGGGAGGATGACAACGCGGCAAGCCTGTCGCATCCGCGCACGGGTCCGAACGGCTCACGCCGCGCGCACCCGGGGAGTCTTTACGGCGCGGCCCCGGGCGCCCGGGAGCCGGCGGGCGGACGCGAAACGGGTCATTTCGGCTCATGCCGCGTGTGCAGCGGCGCCGCCGGCGCGTCCCGGCGGGCCGGCGCCGGCAGTCCGTCACCGACCCGTCACATTCGCCCCCGAGAATGCGCCGCATTCCAACAACATCATCGCCCAAGACCATGCGCCACGTTGCCCTGACACCCCTCGCCCTCGGCGCCAGCCTGCTGGCCGCCAGCCTCGCCCATGCCGACCAGACCGTGGTCGTGACCGGACAGCGCGCCAGCCTCGCATCCGCCATCGCGGCCCAGGAAAAGGCCGACAACATCGTCAGCGTCGTCAGCAGCGACGACATCGGCGGCCTGCCGGACAAGAACGCGGCCGAGGCGCTGGCACGCCTGCCCGGCGTGGCCGTGCAGCGCGACCAGGGCGAAGGCCGCTACGTCGTGGTGCGCGGCCTGGATGCCGACTACAACAGCGTGACCATCAACGGCGCCCTCGTCCCGTCGCCCGAGGCGGGCCGGCGCGCGGTGGCGCTGGACGTGCTGCCGGCGGGCCTGATCCGCTCGCTGACCGTGACCAAGACCCTGACCCCGGACCAGGATGCCAATGCGCTGGGCGGCAGCATCGACGTCAAGACCCTGTCCGCGTTCGACCTGCCGGGCAGCCTGCTCAGCGTGGGCGCCGGCGCCAGCCACGATCGGCTGACCTCGCAGACCAGCCCGAACGGCAATGCGCTGTGGGCGCAGCGCTTCATGGACGGCAAGCTGGGCGTGGCCGCCGGCCTCTCCGGCGAAAAGCGCAAGTTCGGCTCGGACAACGTGGAGACGGGCGGCGCCTGGAACGGCGACCGCCTGGCCGGCTTCGAGCTGCGCGACTACCTGCCCGTGCGCGAGCGCTATGCCGGCGCGCTGAACCTCGACTACCGTCCGGATGCCGCGTCCAGCTATGCGCTGCACGGCTTCGTGAGCCGCTTCTCGGACGACGAGGTGCGCGACCGCCTCACCGTCAGCAACGTCAAGAAGGGCGACCTCGCCGAAGGCGTGACCGATACGGCGCGCGTCGAGCGCCGCCTGCGCCAGCGCAAGTTTACGCAAGAGATCCGCTCGCTCAGCGCCGTGGCCGACCAGCGCATCGCGCCGCAATGGTCGCTGCACCTGGAGGCGGCCGGCAGCCGCGCCACCGAGGACACGCCGGAGGCGCTCAACGACGGCAGGTTCCGCGGCGTGTCCAACTTCGCCGGCATCGGCTTCACGGACGGCGTCAAGCCGCAGCTGATCGCGCCCGCCGCCGTGTTCGATCCGGCCAGCTATGCACTCAACGCGATCACGCTGCAGCAGCGCTATTCAAAGGACAGCACGCGCCAGCTGCGCCTCGACCTGACCCGCGACATGGACCTGGCCGACTGGCGCGGCGCCCTGAAGTTCGGCGCCAAGACGACGCGCCGCGACAAGGACAACGACACGAACCAGTGGGCCTACAACAGCAGCAAGTCGAGCAGCGGCAACTACTGGGGTCCGGGACCGACGGCGCTGACGGCCTTCGTCGGCGACCACCAGCTCGACTACGCGCTGGGCACCATCGGCACCGCCATCGATCCGGCGCTGCTGCGCGCCCGCGTCGCCGGCCTGCCGCGCGCCGGTGCGCGCCTGGCCGTGGAATCGGCGCTCGACGACTTCCGCATGAAGGAGGACATCGACGCCGGCTACCTGCAGGCCACGTTCTCGCGCGGCCCGTGGTGGCTGCTGGCCGGCGTGCGCGCCGAGCACACGAAGTTCGCGGCGGACGGCTTCCAGGCCGCCGGCGACAAGATCGGCGCGCGCAATGCGGGCCGCTCCTATACGAACTGGCTGCCCAACGTGCAGGCGCGCTTCGACGTCGATGCCGCCACCAGCATCCGCGCCGCCTGGACCGGTGCCGTCGTGCGCGCCAATTTCAGCCAGCTGGCGCCGGGCGTGAGCCTGGACAGCGCCACCGAGGCGACCATCGGCAACCCGGACCTGGCCCCACTCAAGGCCCACAACATCGACCTGGGCGTCGAGCGCACGATCGGCCGCGACGGCGTCATGTCGGCCTACGTGTTCCACAAGGACATCAAGAACTTCACCTATTCGACCAACCTGGCGGGCAGCGGCGCCTGGGCCGGCTATACCAGCGCCGTGTCCTATGCCAACGGCGACAGCGCCACCGTGCGCGGCATCGAACTGGCCTGGCAGCAGCCGCTGCGCATGCTGCCTGCCCCGTTCGACGGCCTGCTGGTCGGCGTCAACGGCACGCTGACGTCGTCGTCGGCCGACATTGCCAGCTTCGACGCCGCCAGCGGCGGCCGCGCCGGCCGCAGCATCCGCATGCCGGGCCAGTCCAGCCGCATGGCCAACCTGATGCTGGGCTACGAGGCCGGCCCGGTCAGCACCCGCATCGCGCTGAATTACAAGTCGCCCTACCTGCTGGAACTGGGCGCCGACGTGCTCGACCCGGCCCAGGACCGCACCGTCGACACCCAGAAGCAGGTGGACTTCTCGCTGCAGTGGCAGCTGACGAAGCGCGTCGCGCTGTCCTTCGAGGCGGCCAACCTGAACAACGAAAAATACTATGTCTACCAGGGCGAGAAGGGTCACAACGCCCAGTACGAACGATACGGCCGCACCTACAAGGTCGGCCTGAAAGCGAGCCTGTTCTGATGAAGTCCCTGGTGTTCCTTTCCCTGCTGGCGGCGGCATCGTCGGTATGTGCCCAGCAGGTTCCGGCCGCGCTGGCCACGGCCGCCGACGTCGCCCCGCTGCCGGGCGGCGCCTGGCTGGCGCTGGACAAACGCGGGCTGCGCCTCGTCGGCCCCGACGGCACGCAACACGGCGCCATCGCCCTGCGGCCGCGCCAGTTCGACGTGCGCAACAGCGCCGGCGGCGTGCTGGCCCTCGTCGTCGACGCCAATACCGAGCGCGCGCTTCCCGTTCTCGCCGACGCCGCCGCGGGCACGCTGCAGGCCTTGCCCGCCCTGCCGGAAACGGGCTTCGGCATCGAGGCGGCCTGCCTGTACCGCGACGCCCAGCACCTCGACCACGCCTTCCTCGTCGCCAGGGATGGCCAGGCGCAGCAATGGCTGCTCGGCGCCACGCCGCGCCTGGTGCGCCACCTGGCGCTGCCGCCCGGCGTGAAGCACTGCCGCGTCGACGATGCGACGGCCACGCTGTACGTCAGCGAAGCGGACTTCGGCCTGTGGGCCTACGATGCGGACCCGGAGAGCGGCGGCGCCCGCCATCCCGTCGACGTGCGCGCGCCGTTCGGCAAGCTGGCCGGCGGCGCCGGCGCCATCGCCGTGCTGCCGGGCGGCGTTGCCGCGCTCGATGCGAAAGGCACGCTGCACGCATGGCGCCGCGAGGACGACGCCTGGCAGGCGCAGGCGCCCCTCGCCATGGAGGCGACCGGCCTGGCCGCCGGCGCGCCGCTGCTGGCGCGCGGCAAGGACGGCTGGCATGCCGCCGGCCTGGCATGGACGGCGACGGCGGCGCCGAGCAAATCACTGCCGATCGTCACGGCGCGCGCCCAGACGGACCCCGTCGCGCGCGCGGGCGACGCCGCCGACGATCCGGCCATCTGGGTGCATCCGTCCGACCCGGACGGCGCGCGCATCCTCGGCACCAACAAGAAGCAGGGCCTGCTCGTGTACGACCTGCAGGGCCGCCAGCTGCAGCTGCTGGAAACGGGCCGCCTGAACAACGTCGACGTGCGCCAGGACCTGCGCATCGGCGGCGCCCGCGTTGACCTCGCGATGGCGACGCAGCGCGACGAGAACGCGATGGTGCTGTTCGCGATCGATGCGCACGGCAAGGTGGCCGAGGTGGCGCGCATCCCGACGCCGCTGGACGACATCTACGGCGCCTGCCTGTACCGCACGCCGCAGGGCGGCCTGGACGCCTTCGTCAACGACAAGGACGGCCGCTACCTGCACTACCGCATCACGCGCAACGGGGGCCGCTTCGGCGCCGAGCTGAAACGCCGCTTCCGCCTGGCGAGCCAGCCGGAAGGCTGCGTGGCCGACGACAGGACGGGCCTGCTGTTCATGGGCGAGGAAGACCGCGGCGTGTGGGTCGTCGACGCCGATGCGTCGCGGCCGGCGGCGCCGCGCATGGTGCTGGCGGTGGGCGACGTGCTGCATGCCGACGTCGAAGGCATGGGCCTCTACCACGGCAGCAAGGGCAGCTGGCTGGTGGTGTCGAGCCAGGGCAACGACAGCTATGTGGTATTGGACGCGGCACCGCCGTTCCGCGTGCGCGGCGCCTTCCGCATCGGCATCGATGCGCAGTCCGGCATCGACGGCGCGTCGGACACGGATGGCCTGGAGGTGACGTCGGCGCGCCTGGGCGGGCCGTATGCGAAAGGCTTGCTGGTGGTGCAGGACGGGCACAAGCGGCTGCCGGACGGGCCGCAGAACTTCAAGCTGGTGGCGTGGGAGGACGTGGCGAAGGCGCTCGGGCTGGAATAGAAGCCGACGCATCGCAGGCGATGAGGGTGGGCACGTGGTGCCCACCCTACCTGTCGGCGCCGTACGGTGGGCATCCGCACCGCGCATCGCGTCCGCCGCCATCGCCGCGCCTGCGCTACCATGGACGCGACACCGTTCCCGCCCGCGACCATGCTGCCCCTCGAAACCTTCGTCCGCCGCCCGTCCCGTCCCCTCGCCAACGCGCCGCGCGTGCTGCTGGTGCACGGGATCTGCGTCGGCGCCTGGGTGTGGCAGGAGCACTTCATGCCCTACCTGGCCGATGCCGGCTTCGAGGTCCATGCGCTGAGCCTGCGCGGCCACGGCGGCAGCGCGGGACGCGAGCGCCTGAACGACTGGCGCCTGGCCGACTACACGGCCGACCTGCGGCGCACGGCGTCGGCCATTGCCGCCGGCAGCGACGCGCCCCTCGTCGTCGTCGGCCATTCGCTGGGCGGCGCCGTGGTGCAGGACTGGCTGCGCGGCGGCGGCCATGCGGCTGGCGTCGCGCTGATGGCTTCCGTGCCGCCCTGGGGCCTGGCCTACTCGGCCTGGCAGATGTGGATCAACTCGCCCGATTTGTTCAACCAGCTGGCGCGCCTGGGCATGCCGGGCGACCAGCTGCTCGACCCCGCCGTCCTGCGCCCCCACCTGTTCTCCAGCGACCTGCCGGACGCCGACTACGCGCGCTTCGCCAGCCGCGTGCAGGGCGAATCGCGCCACGTGGGCGTCGAGCTGCAGGGCTGGCGTCCGTTCGCGCCGATGCCCTGGCAGGTGCCGCCGATGTTCGTGCTGGGCGGCCTGGACGACCGCTTCATCCGCCCGGACGCCGTCCAGGGCACGGCCGCCTACTACGGCGTCGCCCCCACGATGGTGCCGCGCCTGGCCCATGCGCTGATGCTCGATCCGCGCTGGGAAGACGCCGCGCGTCCCCTGCGCGACTGGCTGCTGCGCTTCGCCGCCTGATTTCCCCGTCCCTTCCCGTCGTACGCGGCTCCCGGCGTACCGACGATCTTGTCATTTTGCTGTCACCGGCGTGACATTTTCGTTTGTTTTAATACATCGAACCGTGCCATCCGAGCGCGGCCCCCTGACCGTTTCATCTGACTTTGGGAGAAGTTCAGCATGACGAACCACGCCATCTCGCCGTCGCGGCGCAACCTGCTCAAGGGCATGGCCGGCGCCAGCACCCTGCCCTTCGTCGGTGCCTTCGCGGCACTGCAGGCGAAGGAAGCCATCGCCGTTAGCTCGGCCGCAGGAAAGACCAGCAACCTGATCGACAGCCCCTACGGCCCGATCGCCCCCGTCAACGACATGACGACCGGCCTGCCGCTGCTGCAGCTGCCGCCGGGCTTCACCTACAAGAGCTTCGGCTGGACCGGCGACACGATGACCAACGGCCACGCCTGCCCCGCCGCCCACGACGGCATGGGCGTGGTCCTGTCGCGCAAGGTCGGCCGCAGCACGGAGCTGGTCCTGGTGCGCAACCACGAGGTACACGCCGTGGCGCAGGACCGCTTCATCCATGCCTTCGGCGCCTACGACACGGGCGCGAGCAGCGCCGGCGCGTCGACGCGGCTGGGTGGCGGCACGACGAATCTGCTGTTCCGCGACGGGAACTGGGTCAGCGTCACGCCGAGCCTGGGCGGTACCGACGGCAACTGCGCCGGCGGCATCACGCCCTGGGGCACGTGGCTGAGCTGCGAGGAGATCGGTTCGGATGCCGTCAGCGGCTCCGGCAAGAAGCACGGCTACGTGTTCGAGGTGTCGACGGAGACGACGCAGACGACGGGCCTGCCGATCGTCGGCATGGGCCGCTTCGCGCACGAGGCGGCCGCCGTCGACCCGGCCACCAGCAACGTCTACATGACCGAGGACCAGTCGGGCAAGTCGGGCTTCTACCGCTACGTCCCCCTCATCAAGACGGGCGGCTACGGCGCACTGGCGCGCGGCGGCGTGCTGCAGATGGCCAGGGCCAAGGGCATCGTCAACGCCAGCCTGGCCGGCGGCCTGGTCGGCGACACCTACCAGCTCGAATGGGTCGATATCGCCGATCCGGACGCCAACCGCGGCAACGCCGCCGGCCCCACCGGCGCCATGATCACGGGCGCGGCCGGCCCCTTCCTGCAGGGCTGGCAGCAGGGCGCGCTGCGCATGAACCGCGGCGAAGGCATCTGGTACGCGCAAGGCAGGATGTTCGTGATGGACACCGCGGGCGGCAGCGTGCAGCGCGGCGCGATCTGGGAACTGGACCTGGCCGCGCAGACGATGACCTGCATCTACTCCAGCCCCAACACGACGGTCGGTAATATGGGCGACAACCTCACGATCAGCCCGCGCAACGCGATCCTGATCTGCGAGGACGCATCCAGCGCCACCACCGACATGTTCGGCTTCGGCCAGCGCCTGATGGGCATCACGGGCGACGGCAATGCCTACATCTTCGCCAAGAACAACGTGGTGCTGAGCGCCGCCCAGCTGCGCGCCGCCGGCAAGGACGCCGGCCTGGCCGCCGACCACCGCGGCAACGAGTTCGCCGGCGCCTGCTTCGACCCGACGGGCCGCTACCTGTTCGTGAACATCCAGACCCCGGGCATCACCTTCGCCATTTCCGGCCCTTGGGCCAAGGGCCCGCTGTGAGCGCGCGCCATCGACAGGAGACCACCATGCACGCCAAGCTTCTCGCCTCCCTCTTCCTCGCCGCCGGCCTGGCGCTGGCACAGGGCGCCCAGGCCGTCGTCCTGCAGGGCGCCAGCGGCAGCAATTCCAGCGCCGACTACAGCGGCGCCGGCACCGTCGCCTTCGACCTGGACCTGGCCACCTTCACGCCCACCACCTTCCGCTTCACGCTGGAAGAGGCCGACCTGGCCGGCCCGCTCGCGTTCAACTCCCTGGTGCGCAATCTCGGCGGCGCGGCGCTGGAGCAGTTCAGCTTTTCGCTGACGGGCATCACGTTCGCGGCCAGCGGCAGCGTGACGCCGGCCTTCGGCACGCTCGGCACCGTCAGCTTCGGCCCGCAGGCGGCGAACATCGCGTTCTCCACGCCGGAATGGGCCGAGTTCCAGTTCGGGAATCCGTTCGGTGATGCGGGCGGCAGCGACTGGCTGCTCGCCACCACGGGCCTGCGCGCCGGCGACACCTTCACGATCACGGCCGCGAGCACGGTCGCGGCCGAGGTGCCGGAGCCGGGAACGGCGGCCATGATGGTGCCGGCATTGTGCATGCTGGGCCTGATGGCGGCACGCCGGCGCAAGCGCGGCTAACGATCGATCGTTGAGGATCCGCCCGGGCCGGCGCGCCCGGGCGGATCTGCGTCTCAGACCAGGCCGGTGGCGTAGTACACGCCGATGACGAAGAACACGGCCAGCGTCTTGATGATGGTGACGGCGAAGATCTCGCGGTAGGATTCGCGGTGCGTCAGCCCCGTCACCGCCAGCAGCGTGATCACGGCGCCGTTGTGCGGCAGCGTGTCCATGCCGCCGCTGGCCATCGCCACCACGCGGTGCAGCACCTCGAGCGGGATGTGCGCCGCCTGCGCGCCCTCGATGAACAGGTCCGACATCGCCGCCAGCGCGATGCTCATGCCGCCGGAGGCCGAGCCCGTGATGCCGGCCAGCGAACTGACGGACACCGCCGCGTTCACGAGCGGATCCGGAATGCTTTTCAAGGCGTCGCCGACGACGATGAAGCCGGGCAGCGCCGCGATCACGCCGCCGAAACCATACTCGGACGCCGTGTTCATGGCCGCCAGCAGCGCGCCGCCGACGGCCGCCCTGGAACCGTCGGCGAAGCGCGCCGCGACGCGCCGGAAGGCCGTCGCGACGACCAGCACGATCCCCAGCAGCAGCGCCGCCTCGACGGCCCAGATGGCGACGACGGTCTTGATGGTGGCCGTCACCGGTGCGTGCACGCCCGGCAGGATCTCGGGCGCCACCGTGTAGACGTCGCCGTACCAGGCCGGGATCAGGCGCGTGAACGCGAAGTTGGCGACGCCGACCGTCAACAGCGGCAGGATCGCCAGCGCCGGATGCGGGAGGGAAGGATCCGCCCCGGCGGCGCGGGTGCGCTCCGGTTCGTTGACGAGCGACGTGCCGTAGCCCTCCCCCTTGGCCATGGCCGCGCGGCGGCGCCATTCGAGGTAGGCCAGGCCGACGGCGACGATGAACAGCGAGCCGATCGTACCCAGCACGGGTGCGGCCCACGACGTGGTCTTGAAGAACGTGGTGGGGATGATATTCTGGATCTGCGGCGTGCCCGGCAGCGAGTCCATCGTGAACGAGAACGCCCCCAGCGCGATCGCGCCCGGCATCAGGCGCTTCGGAATATTGCTCTGGCGGTAGAGCTCGGCCGCGAACGGATAGACGGCGAACACGACGACGAACAGCGACACGCCGCCATACGTCAGCAGCGCGCACACGGCCACGATCACGGCGTTGGCGCGCGCGCGGCCAATCCAGCGGATCGCCGCGTTCACGATGGACTCGGAAAAGCCGGACAGTTCGATCACCTTGCCGAATACGGCGCCCAGCATGAACACGGGGAAGTACAGCTTGACGAAGCCGACCATCTTTTCCATGAAGATGCCGGAAAAGACGGGTGCGACGGCGCCGGGCTCGGTGAGCAGCACGGCGCCGAGCGCGGCGACCGGTGCGAACAGGATGACGCTGTAGCCGCGGTAGGCGGCAAACATCAGGAATGCCAGGGCGGCAAGGACGATCAGAAACGACAAGGTGCCTCCTCCATGGTGGGTCGTGCGGGCCGGATCGTGACGTCGATCTCTTGGCGGCCCACGCCAATTATTATTCAGGAATCAACAGCTTGCTATACGTAAAATTACGGTTTTAACATGACCGTTCGTGGAATGGTAGCGATAACCAAGAATTAACATTCCTTACCAACAGTGGATTCTTTGTAGAAATAACTTTAGCCAAACTGGCTTTCTCTGCAACAAATTTGAATAAATAACATCAAGAAATTGCACTCAACACTTGCATGATGCTTATAATTGTTAAATAAAAAATGACGGAGTGGGGGCGCTTTGACCAGCACGAGCACCGAGATCCTGTTGATGCTGATGCCTGTAGCATTGCTGGCAGCCATCCTGCTGGCCCGCCAACAACAGCGTCTTGCCGCCCTGACGGGCGAAGTGGGGGAATTGCGGCGCACTGTGCTGCACCTGGAATCGCTGTTCGAACAGGCGCCGCTGGGCATGGCGGTGTTCGATACGGAAGGACGCTTCCTGCGCGTCAACGGCCTGCTGGCCGACATCAACGGTCTCACGCCCGGCGACCATCTCGGCAAGACGCTGCGCGACCTCGTGCCCGGCGTGGCCGATGCCTCCGAGGCCGCGTTCCACCAGGTGATGCAGAGCCGCCAGCCCGTCGTCGGCATGGTGTTCGACGGCGCCACCGAGGCGAACCCCGGCCACAAGCGCACCTGGCGCTTGAGCGTCCATCCCGTGTTCGACCGCGCGCAGAAGCTGCTGGGAGTATCGGCCGCCGTCGAGGACATCACCGAGCAGCATCGCCTGACGGCCGCCCTGCGCGAGAGCGAACAGCGTGAACGGCGCCGTGCCGCCGAACTGGAAAGCGTGATGGAAGCGGCGCCCGTCGCCATCTTCATCGCCCATGACCGCGACTGCCGCCACGTGACCGCGAATGCCACCTGCCGGCGCCTGCTGCGCCTGGCGCCGGGCGAGAGCCCGACCATGACGGGACCGGGCATCCGCTCCTACGACGTGTACGAAGGCGAGCAAGCCGTCGCGCCCGAGCACCTGCCGCTGGAGCGCGCCGCCGCCAGTGGCGAGGAGACCTGGGGCCGCGAGCTCGTCACCCGCTTCGCCGACGGCGACCGCCTGCACATCATGGTCAACGCGGTGCCGCTGCGCGACGAACGCGGCCGCGTGCGGGGCGCCGTGGCCGCGTTCATCGACAGGGGCGCCGCGCACTAGCCTGCGCGCCGGGTGCGGGCGTAGATCCAGTCGGCCAGCGCCGGCAGGATCAACAGGGTCAGCGCCGTCGACGACAGGATGCCGCCGATGACGACGGTCGCCAGCGGCCGCTGCACCTCGGCGCCCGTTCCCGTCGCCAGCGCCATCGGCAGGAAGCCCAGCGATGCCACCGGGGCCGTCATCAGCACGGGCCGCAGGCGGGCCTGGGCGCCTTCGCGCACGGCGCGGCGCGCGTCGATGCCCTGCTCCAGCAAGCCGCGCATGAAGCCGAGCATCACGAGGCCGTTCAGCACGGCCACGCCCGACAGCGCGATGAAGCCGACGGCCGCCGACATCGACAGCGGCAGGCCGCGCAGCCACAGGGCCGCCACGCCGCCCGTCATGGCGAACGGTATGCCGGAAAAGACCACCAAGCCGTCGGCGATCCGGTTGAACATCATGTACAGCAGCGCGAACACGAGGGCCAGCGCGGCCGGCACGACGAGCGCCAGGCGCCTGCCCGCCGCCTCCATCTGCTCGAACTGGCCGCCCAGCCCGAGCCAGGTGCCGGGCGGCAGCCTGACCTGCGCCAGTTCGCGCCGCAGGTCGGCCACGAAGGAACCGAGATCGCGCCCGTCCACGTTCGCGCCCACGACGACGCGGCGCTTGCCGTTCTCGCGGCTGACCTGGTTCGCCTCCGGCACGATCGCCAGCGTGGCGATGCTCGACAGCGGGATGCTGTCCGACCGCCCGTCCGCCTTCGATGGCGGCAGCGCGATCGGCAGGCGGCCCAGCACCTCGATGTCGTTGCGCTGGCCTTCAGGCAGGCGCACGGTGATGGCGAAGCGGCGGTCACCCTCGAACACGAGGCCGACGTCGCGGCCGCCCACCAGGGTGCCGAAGGCTTCCTGCACGTCGGCCACGTTCAGGCCGTAGCGCGCCGCCTTCAGGCGGTCCACCTGCAGGGTCAGCGTGGGCAGCCCCTCGGTCTGCTCGACCTGCACTTCGCGCGCGCCGGGCAGCCGCTCCAGGCGCTGCGCGACCTGGCGCGCCACCTGCTGCATCGCCTCCTGGTCGTCGCCGAACACCTTTACCGCCACGTCGCTGCGCACGCCCGAGATCAGCTCGTTGAAGCGCAGCTGGATCGGCTGCGAGAACTCGTAGGCGTTGCCGGGGATGCGTTCGGCGGCCTCGCGGATCGCCTGCACCAGCTGGGCGTGGGTGCGGCGCGGCCGCGGCCACTGGCTTTCCGGACGCAGCATGATGAAGCTGTCGGCGGCGTTCGGCGGCATGGGATCGGTCGCCACCTCGGCCGTGCCGATGCGCGCGAACATGCGGTCGATCTCCGGGAACTGCGCCAGCAGCGTGCGCTCCAGCTGCTGCTGCATCTGCACCGACTGCTGCAGGCTGGTGCCGGGAACGCGTAGCGTCAGCAGCGCGATGTCGCCCTCTTCCAGGTTGGGCGCGAACTCCGTGCCCAGGCGCGTGGCCAGCAGGCCGCCCAGCAGCACGGCCAGCACGGCGAAGACGAGCGCCACCGGGCGGTTCCGCAGCACGCGCTCGAGCAGCGGCGCATACCAGCGGCGCGCGCCCGCCATCAGGCGGCCCTCGCGCTCCGCCACCGGCCCCGTGACCCACAAGGCGACGGCGGCCGGCACGACGGTCACGGACAGCAGCATCGCCGCCGCCAGCGCCATCACGACCGTCAGCGCCATCGGGTGGAACATCCTGCCCTCCACGCCGCCCAGCGCGAACACGGGCAGGTACACCGTCATGATGATGAGCTGGCCGAACAGCAGCGGCCGGCGCGCCTCCGCCGCCGCGGCGGACACCTCGGCGAAGCGCTCGCGCGCCGTCAGGGGCCGCCCGGCCGCGGCCTGCGCGTGGGCCAGGCGCCGCACGCAGTTCTCGACGATGACGACGGCGCCGTCGACGATGATGCCGAAGTCCAGCGCGCCCAGGCTCATCAGGTTGGCGCTGACGCCCGCCTGCAGCATGCCCGTGAAGACCATCAGCATCGTCAGGGGAATCACGGCCGCCGTGATCAGCGCGGCGCGCAGGTTGCCGAGGAAGAGGAACAGGATCGCGACGACCAGCAAGGCGCCTTCCACCAGGTTGTTGCGCACCGTGCGGATCGCCTTGTCGACAAGGACCGAGCGGTCGTACACGGGCAGCGCGCGCACGCCCGGCGGCAGCGAGCGGTTGACCTCTTCCAGCCTGGCGCGCGCGGCGGCGGACACCGTGCGGCTGTTCTGGCCCACGAGCATGAACGTGGCCCCGAGCACGACCTCGCGGCCGTTCTCGGTGGCGGCGCCGGTGCGCAGCTCACGTCCCATCTCCACCTGCGCCACGTCGCGCACGCGGATCGGCGCGCCGGCGCCGGCATCGATGACGATGTCGCGGATGTCGTCCAGCGAGCGCAGTTGTCCCGGCGTGCGCACGACCAGCTGTTCGCCGCCGCGCTCGATGTAGCCGGCGCCCGCGTTGCCGTTGTTGCGCTCCAGCGCGCGCACCAGCATGTCCAGCGACAGGCCCAGGGCCGACAGGCGCGCCATGTCGGGCGCCACCTGGTATTCCTTCAGGTAGCCGCCGATGGTATTGACCTCGGTGACGCCGGGCACGCCGCGCAGTTGCGGCGCCACGATCCAGTCCTGGATCTCGCGCAGGTCGGACGGCGTGTACGGCGTGCCATCGCGCTTGCGCGCATCCGGCGCCGCCTCCACGGTCCAGGAAAAGATCTCGCCCAGGCCCGTCGCGGCGGGACCCAGCGCCGGCTCGATCCCGGCCGGCAGCGCGCTCCTGGCCTGCTGCAGGCGCTCGCCCACGAGCTGGCGCGCGAAGTACAGGTCGGTGCCGTCCTCGAACACCACCGTCACCTGCGACAGGCCGTAGCGCGACAGCGAGCGGGTCTGCTCCAGGCGCGGCAGGCCGGCCATCGCCGTCTCGATCGGGAAGGTGATGCGCTGCTCGACCTCGAGCGGGGAATAACCCGCGGCAGCGCTGTTGATCTGCACCTGCACGTTGGTGATGTCCGGCACTGCGTCGATGGGCAGGCGCCCGTAACTGGCCACGCCCAGCACGGCCAGGCCGGCGGCGGCGAACATCAGCAGCCAGCGCCGCGCGATGGAAAAGGCGATCAGGCGCCCGTAGAACGAGCGGTCGGTGGCGTCAATGGTCATGGTCGGCCTCTCCCTTGCCCAGTTCCGCCTTGAGCAGGAAGCTGCCCGCCACCGCATGCGGCGTGCCGGCCGCCAGGCCCGCGACGATCTCGGTGCGGCGGCCGTCCGACCGGCCCGTCGTCACCGTGCGCGCCGCGAAGCCGGCCGGCGTGCGCACGAACACCACCGTGCGCTCGTGGATGGTCTGCAAGGCGTCGGTGGCGACGGTGACGGCCACTTCGGCCTGCCGGCCCATCAGGTCGACGTCGGCCAGCATGCCGGGACGCAGGCGCAGGCCGGGATTCGGCAGCACGATCCGGGCGACGGCCGTGCGCGTGGCCGCGCCCAGCACCGGTCCGACGAAGGCGACGGTGCCCTTGACCTCCTGCGCCAGCGCGGTGGCACTGACGCTGGCCGGCATGCCCACGCTCACCTGGCCCAGGCTGTCGGCCGGCACGGCGGCCTCGATCCACACCCGGCCGAGGTCCGCGATGACGAGCAACGGCTTGCCCGGATCGGCCGCCATGCCCGCGACGGCGGGCCGCTCGACGACGATGCCGGCCAGCGGCGCGCGCACCGTGACGGTGCTGGACGGCACGCCGGCGTCGACGTTCAGCGCGGCCAGGCGCTGGCGCGCCGCCTGCTGCGCGATCTGCGCCTCCTTCAAGGCGCTGTCGGCGGCGTCGAAGTCCTGGCGCGCCGAGATGCCCTCCTCCCACAGCCGGCGCTCGCGCTCGCGCACCGTGCGCGCCAGCTGCAGGCGCTGGCCGGCCGCCGCGAGGTCCGCGCGCCACTGCGCGACCTCGGGACTGCGCAGGACGACGAGCCCGTCGCCGCGCTCCACCGCCGCGCCGGGCGACACCAGCACCGACTGCACCATGCCCGTGGCGGGCGCGGCGACGGCGACGCTGCGGTCGGCGTCGGCCACGACCTGGGCCGGCAGGTGCAGGCGTTCGCCGATGGTGGCGGGACGCGCGCTGTCCACGGCGATGCCGTTGGCTGCGACCTGGGCCGCCGTCATGGCGATCGCGCCGTCTTCCTGCGCCGCGGGGGCGGCGCCGGCGTCGGGATGGCGGTCGTCGTGGCCGTGGGCGTCCTGGTGCTGTGCGTGGCCATCGCTTTCCTGCGATGGCCCCTGCGGCGCCGGCGGCCTGCGCCACAGCATCAGCGCGGCCAGCACGGCGGCGACCACGCACATCAGCGCGATCGCGGTTTTCTGCTTCTTGTTCATCATGGTGCTTTCGAAAATGGTTGTGCGGGCCCGGCCACGCGTTCCAGCTCGGCGCGGGCGCGCCAGGCGTCGCGCAGCGCCTGCCAGCTGCGCGAGCGCACCTGGAACCAGGTGCGCTGGGCGTCGAGCACGTCGAGGAAGCCGAACTTGCCGTATTCAAAACCCTTCAGGGTGAGGTCGTGGACGGCGCGCGCCTCGGGCACGACGTCGCGCTCGAGCAGCTGCGCTTCGGCGCGCGCTTGCACGTAGCGCGCGTGCGCCGCCGCCAGTTCCGCCCGGGCCGCGTCGCGCGCCGCTTCCAGCTCGGCCTCCGCGCTTGCCCCGCGTTCGCGCGCGGCCGTGAGCCTGCCGCCGTTGCGGTCGAACAGGGGCAACGGCACGGCGATGCCGACGACGGCCTGGCGCCGGCCGGCCTGGTCGTCGCGCTGGCTGCCGACGGACAGCGTCACGTCGGGGATGCGCGCCGCGCGTTCGACGTCGATCCGGGCGCGCTGCACGGCCAGCCGGCCACGGGCGCGGCGCACCTCGGCGGCGGCGTCCAGGCCGCGCCGCAGCAACGCGTCCAGCGGTTCGGCCTCGGGCAAGGCATCGGCGTCGATGGGAACGAGCGGCCGCTCGACGGCGGCAGCGCCCAGCAGCTGCGCCAGTTGCGTGCGCGCGACCGCGAGCTCCGCCAAGGCGCGTTCGCCCTCGGCCTTCGCCTCGGCCTGGGCCAGCCGCGCCTTGGCCGCCTCGATCGGCGACACCTTGCCGGCCGCGACCCTGCTACTCGCGACGCTGCTGCCGCGCGCCGCCAGCGCCGTCATCGCATCGGCGAGTTGCTGGCGTTCGCGCGCCGCGAGCACGGCGCAATAGGTGTCGATGACGTCGGCGCGGATCGCCTGCCGGCGCAAGGCCAGCTCGGCGTCGGCCAGCGCGAGTTCGCCCTCGGCCAGCCTGACGCGCGCGCCGCGCTTGCCGCCCAGTTCGATGGGCTGGTTGACCTGGACGGTCGTGGTCCGGCTGCCGGCCCGCTCGCCTTCGCGCAGCCAGGCCAGTTCCGGATTGGCCAGGCGGCCGGCCTGGTCGACGTCGGCCTGGCCGGCCGCCACGTCGTGCTGCGCCGCGCGCAGCAGCGGATGACGTTCGAGGGCCAGCGCGATGGCGGCCTGCAGGTCGAGCGCCGCCGCGGGTTGGGGTGCAGGTGTCAGTGTAGGCGCCGCGGCCATGGCGGACGGCGCGGGCCCGTGCGGTTGCGCGACGGCGCCCCCGCACCAGGCCACGAGCGCCGCCGCCAGGACGCGAAGGCGCCTGGAGTGGATGTGCATGGTTGCTCCCGATGGTTGGATGGATCAGGCGTGCAGGGGCATGCGGGCCGGTGGCGGCCCGTCAGGCAAGGCGCTGCACGCTAGGCGGCAGTGTCGGGCCACTGGGGACGTTCGGGCCGTCCGGCGGGGAAGGATGCGTAGCTGGGCAGCGGCGCGGCGCAGGCCGGCGCGTGCACATGGGGGAACGGGGCCGGCGATTCGCCCGGCGGGGCCGCGGCCGTGTGGCTGAACGAACAGGCGGCGCAATGGGGATCGGCCGCGCCGGCGCCCTCGTCGTCGGCCGTGACCGTGGCGACGTCGACGACATTGGCTTCCCCGGCCAGCGCATGGTGGCTCACGCCGACCGCCGTCACCACGCAGCACCGGTCCGCCGTCGCCAGCGCGAGCTGGAACGGATAGACGAGGAGCAGGAAGATGATGAACCAGCGGCGCATGGGTCGGCGTGCGGGAGGATGTCGGTTGGTTATAGGTTCGATCGTACCGCAGAAATCCGGTGCGACGGGTGCATGATACCGGACCGGCCACGATGTTAGCGCCTGACATTTGCAGACATGTGCATGTTAGGATTCGCCACCAATAAAAAAAGGAGACATGCATGAAGAAGAGCCGCATCGATGCGACCCGGCGCCACGTGCTGGCCGCCACGGGCCTGGCCATGATCTGGCCGGGCCTGGCCCGTGCCACGGCCGTCGCCAGGACTGTCGCGGACGACGACGGCGAGCGCGAACGGCTGGCCCTGTGGTACACGCAACCGGCCGCCCAGTGGGTCGAGGCCCTCCCCCTCGGCAACGGCCGCCTGGGCGCGATGGTGTTCGGCCGTCCGGCCCAGGAACGCTTGCAGCTCAACGAAGACACGCTGTATGCGGGCGGTCCCTACGATTTTTCCAACCCCGGCGCGCGCGACGCGCTGCCGCGGGTGCGTGCGCTGATCGACGCCGGCCGCTACGCCGAGGCGCGCGACCTGGTGAGCGACGCCATGATCGCCAAGCCGGCGACGCAGATGCCGTACGGCGCGGCCGGCGACCTGCTGGTCGACGTGCTGGGCCTGTCCGGCGCGGCAAGGTACCGCCGCGCGCTCGACCTCGACACGGCGATCGCCTCGACCTCCTTCACCAGCGGGCGCACGCGCCACCTGCGCGAAAGCTTCGCCAGCCTGCCCGACCAGGTCGTGGTGCTGCACCTGCGGGCGACGGGGCCGGACCGGCTCGACATCGACGTGGGCTACCGCCATCCGCAATACAAGGTCAGGTACGGCAACACGCGCTCGAGCAAGGACGGCGATCCGGTGCTGCAGACGGGCGTCGCGTGGGACTTCCGCGAACCGCTGCGGATCGAGGACGTGCCGGACAGCCTGTCCGTCGCGGCCGACGGCCCGCGCGCCCTGCTGGTCCAGGGCCGCAACGCCGACAACGCCGGCGTGCAGGGCGCGCTGCGCTACGCCGTGCGCGTGCTGGCGCTGGGCGACGGCAAGGTCACGGTGGAGGGAGGCCGCCTGCGCGTGCGCGGCGCGCGCGAGATCACCTTGCTGGTCGGCGCCGCCACCAGCTACGTGCGCCACGGCGACATCACGGGCGATCCGGTGCGCATCGTGCGCGGCCACACGGATGCGGCGGCGCGCAAGCCCTATGCGGCGCTGCGCGCCGACCACGTGAAGGCGCACCGGGAACCGTTCCGGCGCCTCTCGCTGCGCATCGGGAAGGACGCTGGCGCGCTTCAGCCGATGCAGCCGACCGACGCCCGCATCCGCGCCGCCGCACAGGCGCTGGACCCGTCGCTCGCCGCCCTGTACCTGCAATACGGGCGCTACCTGCTGCTGTCGTCGTCGCGTCCCGGCAGCCAGCCCGCCAACCTGCAGGGCATCTGGAACGAAGGGACGAACCCGCCATGGGGCGGCAAGTACACCATCAACATCAATACGGAGATGAACTACTGGCCGGCCGAAGCGGCCAACCTGCCCGAGTGCACGGAGCCGCTGCTGCGCATGGTCGAGGAACTGGCGGTGAGCGGCGCCGTCGTCGCGCGCCAGGGCTGGGGGGCGCGCGGCTGGGTCGCGCACCACAACACGGATTTGTGGCGCGCCGCCTTCCCCATCGACGGCCCCAACTGGGGCATGTGGCCCTGCGGCGGCGCCTGGCTGTGCCAGACGCTGTGGCACCACTACGAGTACGACCCGGACCCGGCCTACCTGCGCCGCATCTACCCGCTGCTGAAAGGCGCGTCCCTGTTCTTCGTCGACACGCTGGTCGAGGACAAGGACGGCCGCGGGCTCGTCACCTCGCCGTCGATCTCGCCGGAGAACGAGCACCACCCGGGCGTGGCGGTCTGCGCCGGCCCGGCGATGGACCGCCAGATCGTGCGCGACCTGTTCGCCTGGACGATCGCCGCGCACGCGCAGCTGCACGATCCGGACGCCGCCTTCGCGCAGACGCTGAAGGACATGCGCACGCACCTGGCGCCGGACCGCATCGGCGCCCAGGGCCAGCTGCAGGAATGGCTGGAAGACTGGGACGCGCAGGCGCCGGAACAGCACCACCGCCACGTGTCGCACCTGTACGCCGTCTACCCGAGCGAGCAGATCAACGTGCGCGACACGCCGGAACTGGTCGCGGCGGCGAAGAAGGTGCTGGACAACCGCGGCGACATGTCGACCGGCTGGGCCACCGCGTGGCGCCTGGCGCTGTGGGCACGCATGGGCGACGGCGAACGCGCCCACGGCATCCTGCGCGGCCTGCTGGGCCCCGTGCGCACCTATCCGAACATGTTCGATGCCCACCCGCCCTTCCAGATCGACGGCAACTTCGGCGGCGCGGCCGGCATCCTCGAGATGCTGGTGCAGTCCTGGGGCGGCGAGATCCGCATCCTGCCGGCGCTGCCGACCGCCTGGCCGGAAGGTTCGCTGCACGGCGTGCGGGCGCGCGGCGGCCTTGTGCTGGACCTCGACTGGGCCGGCGGCCGGATGCGGCGCCTGTCCATACAGGGCAAGCCGGGCCAGCGCGTGCGACTGCACGTCGATGGCCGCGCCGTGGCGCTCGAACTGGATGCGCGCGGCCGGGCGGAGATGCGCGCGAACTGAGCGAGGAACGATATCCACAGGGGACGGGAGATATCCACAATTTCTGTGGAGAACAACCACCCCCGGGGAGCGAAAGCCAGCAGCCATGCGGTGTTCGCTGGCGTGCCCGCCTTTTAGGCAGGCTAGCCGTGATCGATCGTCGCCACCAGCCCGCGCCGGCCGTTGCGGTCGAAGGCCGCCACCTTGATCGTGCCGCGCGCGGCGATCGGTCCCGTCACCGGCGGGCTGGCGGCCGTGGGTTCGCTGCCGTCGATGGTATAGCGCAGCGTGATGCCGGGCAGGACGTGGTTGGCGAGCACGCGGTCGCCCTCGACGATCAGGCCGGGCGGTGCGATGCGGTAGTCGACGCCCACGCCGTCCAGGTCCAGGCGCGGCAGCACGCGCTGGCCCAGCGTATTGACGAAGCCGGTCCACGCATCGCGGTACAGCGCCGCGGCACTGGCCGGATCGCTCTCAGTGGCCCAGGTGGGATCGGGGGCCCAGGCGCGTTCCGCCACGGCCAGCAGGCGCGGCATGACGAGGTAGTCGATGAGGACTGGGTCGCGCGCGGTCTCCGTGAACATCGTGGCCTCGAGCCCGCGCACGCGGCGCTTGCCGAAGTCGGTGAGGCCGTCCTTGCCCATGCGCGCGGCCGGCGCCGCGTTCTTCAGGTAGTCGAAGGGAATGAAGTCGTAGACGTCCTCCAGCTCCGTGTAGGCGCCCCAGTTGACGCCGGGCTCCTCCGGATTGGCGTTGTACGACATGTCCATGTACATCCTGGTCACCGGCGCCAGCACGATGTCGTAGCCGGCATTGGCGAGGCGGTAGGCGAAGTCCTCGGCACCGGGCGTGTTGTTCCAGACATAGGCGTGAAAGCCCCGCTGGGTAAAGTGGGGATTCGGGATCAGCTTGCGGCGGCCGTGCAGCACCGTCTGGCGCGCGCCGATCTCTTCCCAGCCGGACGTGAACAGGCCGCGTCGGCGCAGCATGGCATCGACACGGTCGTAGAAATAATCCCACAGGTCGGCCGTCGTCTCGAGTCCCTCCTGCCGCATGCGCGCTTGCGCTGCCGGGGATTTTTCCCAGGCGCCGTCCGGCACTTCGTCGCCGCCCATGAAGACCGTGTGCAGCGGCACGCCGGCCTCGCGGTGCAGCGCGACGATGGCGTCGACCACGTGCTCGATGAAGACGAAGCTCGACTCCAGGCCCGGATTGAGCACGTGGTCCGTGTACATCTGCGGCGACTTGTAGACGGAGCGGTCCTCGAACTCGGTCAGCAGGTACCTGGCCGCGTCCTTGTCCCCTGCCGCCCGCAGGCGCCGGTAGCGCGCTTCCATCGCCTGGATGGCGGCGCGCGCATGGCCCGGCATCTCGATCTCCGGCACCACCTCGATGTGGCGCGCATGCGCGTAGCGCAGGATCTCGATGTAGTCGGCGCGGCTGAAGTAGCCGCTGCCGCGGGGGTCCTTGGGATCGGGGCCGGAACCATAGGCTGGCTGCAGCCGCAGGCCGGGCTGCGCCGCGTGGCCGCGCACGGCGCCGATGGACGTCAGCTCCGGCAGGCCCGCGATCTCGAGACGCCAGCCTTCATCGTCCGTCAGGTGGAAGTGGAAGCGATTCAGCTTGAAGCGCGCCATCAGGTCCAGCCACTTGAACACCGTCTGCTTGCCGTGGAAGTTGCGCGCGACATCGAGCTGGAAGCCGCGGTAGCCGAACCTTGGCACATCGACGATCTCGATGGCCGGAAGCGCGAAGTCCCGCGTGCCGGGCAGCGGCATCAGGCCGCGCAGCGTCTGCAGGCCATAGGAGACGCCGGCCGCGCTGTTGCCGACGATGGCGATGCCGCCATCCGCCGTGATGCTCAGGCGGTAGGCTTCCGGCGAGGCCTGGCCGGCGACCTTGCCCACTTCCAGGCGCAGCAGCGGGCCGCCATCCGGCAGGTTCGCGGGGAACAGCGATCGCGCCAGCGCCGCTTCATTGCTCAACGCGGCCGGCGCATCGATGCGTGGACGCGCCGTCAGCCGCAGCGTTCCCCTGCCCTTCTTCAGCTGCAAGGGAGTGGGCAGCACCGGCGGAACCTCAGTGGCGGGCAGCAGGACGGCGCGGGCGTTGCGGCGATAGGTGTCCTGCGGCGTGGTCAGGGGAGGAATGCCGCTCTGCCCCCGGTCCAGCTGCTCCGGACGCGTGACGGGCAACAGCGCGAAGTCGATGGCCGTACCCGCGTCCGGCGCCGCATCGTAGACGAGGTAGGGGCCGGCCGGTGCGCGCGACAGCTTGATGACGGGGTCCGGGTGATAGTAGACGACGTCCAGCGTCTGGCCCGGTTGCAGGCCGGGGAAATCCGGCGCAGGACGCAGGCGGAACAAACCGCCCGCGACCTGCTCCAGGGTCACCTTTCCCGGCAAGGCGCCCGTCTCGACGCGTTCCATGAAATTGAGGTACAGCGACCAGCCCTGCGGCGGCAACGGTTTGCTGTCCTTGTTGGTGAGGATCAGGCGCGCCTGCGTGCGGCCATTCGGTGCCTGGGCCGAGTACAGGTTGCGCTGCAGTTCCCAGCGCAGTTGCAACTTGGCGCCGCTGGCAACGGTTTCCTGTATCGCTGGGGCTTCCTGCGCCTGCGCCTGTGCCAGTGGCGCGGCCAGCAAGGCGAGCAGCAGCCAGCGTGCGTATCGTGTCCGGTCGATCAACGGTGTCTCCATTCAGCGCCAGCGGCGGATGGCATGCCCGCGCGCCGCATACCAGAAAATCAGCGCATAACACGGCAGCATGAGCCAGTAGGCCTCGCGCAGCGCGACGGCGTCGGAAAGGCGCCCGTACAGCAGCGGCAGCACGGCGCCGCCGGCGATCGCCATCACCAGCAGGGCCGAGCCACTGGCCGTGTGGCGCCCGAGTCCCTGCAGCGCGAGGGGCCAGATGGCCGGCCACACCATCGCATTCGCAAGGCCCAGCAGCGCCAGGCACATGACGGTATTCGGTACCGGCGCGATCCCCGTCCAGCCCAGCAAGGCCTGCGCGATGCCGCTGTCGTGCGGCGAACCGGTGGCCACGCCGACGGTGAACACGAGTCCGGCCAGGCCAGAGCATAGCAACGCGCGCTGCTGCGACAGCCAGCGTGGAATCGCCACCACGCCGATCAGGTAGCCGAGCACCATGCACACCATCGTGTACGACGTGAGCACGCCGAAGTTGGAGACGCCCAGTTCGTGGCCGTACAGGCCGATGGTATCGCCCGCGATTACCTCCACGCCGACGTAGGCGAACAAGGCCAGCGCGCCCAGCACCAGTTGGGAGTACTGCAGGACGCCGAGGCGTTCGACACCGTCGTCTCCTTCATCGGTATCGAGCGGAATCTCGCGGAGCCTGGAGAAGTGGATGAAGACCATGATCGCAAACAGCAGCCCGGCCATGCACGCGTATGGGAACACGAGGCGCTGCGCCAGCATGGCGCGCATCGCATCGCGCGCGGCCGGCGCCAGCGTGGCCAGTGCCGTGTGCGAAAAGCGGTCGATATCGGCCAGCATCAGCGAGGAAAAGACAAGCGGCACGACGACGCCCGCCCCCTTGTTGAAGAGTCCCATGATACTGATGCGCATGGCCGCGCTCTCGCGCGGGCCGAGGCAGACGATGTAGGGATTGATGGCTGTCTGCATGAGCGTCATGCCGGTAGCGAGCGTGAACAGCGCGGCCAGGAACAGTGCGTAGTGCGTGGTCTGCGCCGCCGGGATGAACAGCAAGGCGCCGCAGCCCATGATGGCCAGGCCCAGCGTCATGCCGTTCTTGTAGCCGGTTCGCCTGAGCACCGCGGCGGACGGCAGCGCCATCACCGTGTAGGCGATGTAGAACGCGAAGGTGACCCACAGGGCCTGGAAGTTATTGAGGCCGCAGACGATCTTCAGGAACGGGACCAGGGAGCCGTTCAGCCAGGTGACGAAGCCGAGGATGAAGAACAGGAGGCCGACGAAGAGCATGCCGGTGACGACGGTGCTGGTCGAGTCATCGGGTTGCTGTTTTGGCTGGTCGACGCTCAGTTCCATTCTAGCGCTCCTCGTTATGGATGAGTCATGCTAGCAGGGAGGTGGACCTAAGACCAGAAATACCGGTCAACTCATCGTTACGTCGGGTCTAAGTTTAAGTAGACAATTCAGCAATTTTCTTCTTGTCGTCGACGGCGAACGAGCCGCCGGCGAGAAGAACAGAATTTCATGGAAAACAAAAGCTTATATTGATAATAAAATCCAATTTAAGCCAATCCACTTTATTGCCACAAAATCAAGTATCCGACGTCTTAGAGGAAACAATTGATCCAAGTACGTCTGGTATTAATCTCTCACTAAATCCAGCAGCAACACCTAAGATCAGCAGCGCCGATTTGCTTTCTTTGAAAAGAGAAAAAGCCAAATCGGCGTTGGCGGCCGCACATGCAATTGAGCCAAATAATCCGCCAATCAACACGCGACAGACATTACTTAATATTATCAGGACAGCATGATCCCCCTCATTTACGACTGTTGTCTTTGAACGTTCAAGAAATGATATCAACGCTCCTGCGACACCCCCAGTAGCACTTATAAGGGAGAGATGAATAAATTTCGGAAACTCAAATTTATAGTATCCAAATACAGCCACTAACATCAACGTTATCGCAACTCCAACCGTGACTACCAAAAGCTTAAGTTTTACTTCATTTTGTATCGCACCAAGAACAATCTTCTCAAGTGTCAGAAATAGCCCGTTCGCCGCCGAGGGAAGTTTAAACGAACCATGAAGCGCCGCTGCCAATCGTCGATTAAATTTTAACCGATCTTTTTCAGAGAGCAGGGCCTCAGCCATTGAACGAATTCGAGTATACTCAGCTATAGCGAAATCTATCTTTTCTGATTTTGCGCTTATTCTATAACCGATTCCCCCATTCTCATTCTGCCAGACACAATATCCCTGCCCTCGACCAACGATTGCCTTAACGCCTGGATGTGCATCAATTTGATTTTTATAATCTTCCAAAAGTTTATCTAATTCCACCTGATCACATCGTTCAAAAATTCGTCGCAAAATAATTACTATGCACTTGTTCAACAAATCAAATCGTTCATTTTTGAATTTTTTGTCGGCTAAGGTTATCAAGCTTTCCAAGCTTGCCACTCTATTAGAAAATTCGTCTCCGCTATACTTATAGCTTATATTTCTTTGACCTTCTAGGGAAAATACTACTGCGTGTGGCGATTCGTGGTATGTTTTTACCACCTTCTTTCCGCGATAATATACCCCGGCTTTGATTTCCGTCACTTTTGTGACATCAATTTTCACTTCCTCATTTTTCTCTTCAATTCCCACTTCATTTTCCATATTAGGCTTCCAAGTTCGTGACAGTTATCAAAAGGATTGCAGCAAGGAAGTCATGATTGTATGGCAAATCGACGCGTTAATGTTTGTTGTCTTAACTACTAACACTTACAGTTATCCACGCGCCACTTCCCCGTGAACACAGCGAAATTAAGAGCCTATTTTAGTAAGACTCATCTACCGGAACGCCTAAAACTTTTTTTATTCTAAGTCGATGACCGGAAGACTTATCATGGGCTTGGTAAAGTGACGATGGATGGTTGCTAGATGAGTTGTGGTAGCAGATGGAGCCGCTTCCGCCTCCCTTAAGCCACATCCACTGGGTGGTCACAATCCGCGCGTAAGCGACCGTGTCTCAATGGAAGCGATCTTTTTTTGCTGTGTACGGAATGTCAGTGGAATGCGCTGAGCGCTCCGGGAATTTGCTCGAGTCGTTTAGCGCATAGGCAGCTCCAGGAATAGGTCTAAACTGAGCCTGTATCACGCTCGCGACGAAGAGTCGTTCGAAGACGGAATGATGCCGGTGCTTTTCGATGCGACTCCAGCCGGGCAACGTCGACGGAACGAGAACGAACTGCGTTTGCGTCCGATCCGTCGGGTGCCGGCCAATGAAGAGACGGTCTACTTTGCCTCGATCAAGGCCGAACAGCGCGAGATCACTATCGATGCGGCGCGATTAGCGGCTGGTTCAGGCGCTGGTTGCGCATCCCCTGCGGTGGAATGTTTTATTACGTCTGCCGAAGTCGCAGCAGCGGCTGTGAGCCTGATCGACGAGGCTGCACCAAATGACTGCGATGGCGATCAGCCCACCGCCGATGACCGTCTTGTACGCGCAAGGATCATGACGGGCATTTGCTCGATGACGATTTAAATCCAGTCCTTACTTTCGCCCAAGCGAAAGGCTTTCGGTCATGAATAAACCATCTAATGAGCGCATCGCTGAGGCCCTGCCCGCACGCGTCGATGGCATCGACGTGGCAAAGCTGCTCGACACCCCGACCGAAAACAATTTCACCTGCCCGCACACGAATCTGTTCAGCCCCTGCTTTCAGGCTTATTTGGTACTGAGCGAAATCTATCGCGGCGCCCTGCCGCAGAAAGAGTCGGCATGAGTCAGCGCATCCATAACCAGGCAACCCAAGGGAGCGATACCGCATTCGCCTGAGAGATGTGGCAGTACACAGAGCGTCGAGGGGGCAGTGGTCGTCCGCGATCTGTGCAAGCACAGTAAGGAGGCAGAGGGATATGGTCAACGTACCGGCCCGCTGACAGCCCATGAAATCAGGGCATTCGCGGAAACGCACCGCGTTGAGGGCGGCATTGACCTAGCTGGCTTCGCTCGCGCGATTGAGCGCGGCACTGATCAAGGCCTACACCCTGCTCCCAGAGGTGCGCAAGGCAGAACGCGCGAAGCACCATCGTCGATATTTCCTAGGCGGGCTGGACTAGGGGCTTGCCATCTACAGTGGGGCGATCAGGGCGCTCGCCATGGGGCTCACGAAGGATGAAGCTGATACGGAGCCTCCCGCGAAATCGGTTAAGCCGCGTCACAGCATCGAGATTACGAAGCTAGAGGAGCTCGCTGCCTCAGATGGTTTGCGGCTGCGGTTCGAGGACTGGGCCGGCAAGCGCCCGTTCGATTTGAAGCGCCAGAGCGATGGGTACGTCAACATCGAGACTTCTTATGCCTGGATGGGATGGCTCGGAGCCTACGCGGCGATTGGCTAGAAAGAGGATGAATCCGAATGAGCCAGACTGAACGAAATGTTTCGGTGAGCGATGCCGATTGGGCGTTGATGGTCAAAGGCCACGAGGACGTCGGCGACCACCAGAACGCGGACATCATCCGCAAGCAGCGGGAGGTGGCACGTGCGCCGCGCGGCTTCCTTGTCATAACTGGCGAGGTGAGATTCGAACCCGCACCCGCTGTCGCTGCACCCATCGGCGCCGGGGTGGGGCGCGAGCTAGAGCCAGATCGGCAACTACCCGTGAATTCACCAGCGCTGGAGCATTGTTCTATGCCATGGGCGCCGGCGTCGGCGACGCTGCCCTCGCGCCAGATCAAGCGCAGAGCGTCGATACCCTCGCCACGGAGTCGGCGCAGAGAGAGCTGGCCGAGACGCTGCTGGCGGCACCGGACATGAATGCGAAGCTGGGCAGCGCACTCCAAGCACTGCGAAAGACAGAGGTAGCCGAGGCCGTCAGCGTCATGCTGTGGCTGTACCGCCGCCTGCCCCGCGGCTACGGCTGGCCCCCTCACATCGAAGCAGCAGTCGAGCGGGTGGCAAGTTATGTCGGCATCACTGTGGCCGAATGCCTCGCTAAGCATGTACGTGGCCAGAACGAAGACCAAACGAACGGAGTCAACAATCAACGCACTTAACGCTTCCTGCGCCTACCGGCCGTGATCGAGCTGATCGGCCTCGAGCGCACAGTCATCTACGAGCGAATCAAGGCGGGCACTTTCCCTGCGCCCGTCCAGATCGGGCCACGGCGGTTGCCTGGGATGCAGAAGAGTTGTCTCAATGGCAACAGAGCTTGACTAGCGGAGTAAAGACTAGCGCCACGTAAGAGAGGCAGCACGATAAAACCAATCATAGTTGCTCAAGATTTTTCCTTGACTCTTCGAGAGCTGTATAGAGATCATCAAGCTCGTTATACAGCTTGTCTGTGGGAGGCGCACCATTAGCCCCGAGAGGCGGGATATTCACGTGCGCCTTATGATCCAAGTGCGATGAGATCACTGCTACTGCAGTTTCGATACCGAAGAACGAGCCAGACAATTTCGTTATCCGCTCAATGATCGTGCCGTCAATGCCAGAATAAAGGTCGCGATCGTATAGCGCCTCGTACCTTCGCATCAGCGCAAGACTATTCCCAGTAATCGCGGCAAGCGGCTTGCTACCCTCTTTCAGTGACTTCCCGAGATAATGCACCCTCAGCCGAAGATCATTGACGATCGCCATCGTGTGATGAAGTGCCCGGACGCGGTCAAGCAATATAGAGTCTCGTCGCTGCTGGTTCGCTATGTGAAGTGCTACCCAAGCTGCTACCACCGCGCCAATCCCAGATGTCCACGAACCGAGAAGGCTAAGCATATCGAGCCAAATTTTGTACTCAGTTTCGGTAGACGCGTGGACGGCATTGCGCCACAACGCAACCGATGTGCCGATTGCTATTGATGCAACGAATGCAACAAACAGCAACACATAAAAGACGAGCTTTTTCATTCAATCAACCAGCATACCGAGTGGTGTATTGCTTAATTGTAATCGTTCTCAACTAGAGGGTCAGCAAAATGTTGCTCCCCTGCTGTGGGGGTAGGAGTCTGGACATCAGTAAGGGGCGTGGCGAGCTTGGGCATGGCGGTATCTGTTTCGACGGTATGAGTAGATACCGTCAACAGTACCGCTAGAGATGCTGGATTTCAATGGACTCTAAAAACGGTTGGCGAACAAAAAACCCGCGTTCTCACAAGGAGTAACGCGGGTTTGCTGAACGAATTTGGATCACTTCGTACATGTTCCTGGCGGAGAGAGGGGGATTCGAACCCCCGATAGGCTATGAACCTATACACGCTTTCCAGGCGTGCGACTTAAACCACTCATCCATCTCTCCTGATGGGTTTTCGCATCTCTGCGAAGCCGCCTATTATAGCAACTATTCCCGGCAGTACAAGGGTGTTCGGTGCCCATGTCGCGCGCGGCGTGCGCAGCCTTACTTGGGTCCCCGCCTGCGCAGGGGTGACGAGTGTTGTTTGCGATACCACAAGCACTGGAGTTTCGGTGGCCCACAATAGTGCAATAATGGTATTGTTGCTCAGATAAAACTTTCTCACATACGAGCCACAGCCGCCGTGAAACGCCAATCCCTCTACGCCATCATCTTCGCAGTCGCCTCAGCCGGCGCCGCCAGCGGTACCTATCTCGTCAGCCGCAAGTCCGACACGCCGCCCGCGCCGCAGCAGTCGGGCAGCAGCGCCGCGCAGTCGTCGCAGGCCAACGCCATTGCCTCGGACATGCGCGAGATGCTGGCCGCCTACCGCAAGATGATCGTGCTGACGCTGGACGAGGAAGCGCTGTCCGCCGAGGCGCGGGCGGAGGCGAATCGCGTCGGCCAGCAGCTGTTCCACGAAAACCAGGAGCGCATCGCCCGGGTCGACAGCGCGGTGGGCCAACTGCTCGCGTCGACCGATGCGCGCCGCTTCGACCAGGTCGGCGGCCTGCTCGACTATGTGGAATCGGGCGAAGGCCTGTACGACGCAGACCGCCTGGCTTTCCGCGAGATGCTGCAGTCGCTGCTCGACCGCGTGGCCCAGGATTCCGCGCTCCCCGCGATCAAGCTGCACAAGCGGATCTCGGAAGACCTCGACGCGCTGGCCGAAGTCGTGCGCATGTACGAGAAGGAGATCCGCGCCGTGTTCGGCCGCTACGAGTCGCGCTCCATCGTCCTGAAGCGCGAGAAGTGGGACAGCTACGTCGCCTACCTGAAGACGCTGTACCAGCGCGACCGCATCCTCAAGGATTACGGCGTCGTGCTGCCCTACCCTGCCAAGCCCGATCCGGTCGAACCCGCCGAGCCGGCGGCGGCGCCGACGAAAGCGCGCGAGGAGGCCGAGATCTTCGGCAAGACGCTGCCGAAGAAGACCATCGTACTGACCTTCGACGACGGCCCGCACCGCCGCTACAGCGAGGAGATCGCTGCCATCCTCAAGCAGTACGATGCGCCGGCCGTGTTCTTCAGCGTCGGCAGGAATCTAGGCACGCTCGATGCAAACGGCGCCGCCAAGTTGAACGCCGGCGCGGCCGTCAGCCGCAAGCTCAAGGCCCAGGGCTACGTACTCGCGAACCACAGCTTCTCGCATGCGCAACTGTCCAAGCAGACGGGCGCCGGGCTGCGCTCGGAGATCCTCGATACGGATACCCTGCTGAAAGCCGTCGACCCGCAGCGCTCCGACCTGTTCCGCTTTCCCTATGGCGCGCGCAACAAGGAAGGCTTGCAGCTGCTGGAGAACGCGCACCTGAAGTCGGTGATGTGGAATATCGATTCTCTCGACTGGGCCGACCCCGTACCCTCCTCCATCGCCGACCGCGTGCTGCGCGCGGTGGACAAGGAGGGCCGCGGCATCATCCTGTTCCACGACATCCACGAGCGCACCGTGAAGGCGCTGCCCGCGATCCTGGAGCGCCTGGCGGCCGAGGGCTACCAGTTCGCCGGCTGGGACGGCGCGGCGTTCAAGGCCAGCGCCAGCGCCGCGCCGGCGCCCGTGCCGCGGGCGGCCGCCACGGGGTATGCGAATTCGTGGGCGATCCTCGTCGGCGTCGACAATTATCCGAAGTGGCCGCGCCTGCAGTATGCGGTACACGATGCCGAGGGCGTCGGCCAGCTGCTGGTGCAGAAGTTCGGCTTTGCGCCGGAACGCGTCATCACGCTGAAGAACGAGCAGGCCACGCGCACGGGCATCCTCGCCGCCTTCCACGACAAACTGGCGCATGGAGGACTGCAGCCGAACGACCGCATCTTCGTGTTCTTCGCCGGCCACGGCGCCACGCGCAAGCTCAGTTCGGGGCGCGATCTCGGCTACATCATTCCCTACGACGCCGATCCGAACCAGCTGGCGACGGACGCGATTCCGATGACGGAGATCCAGAACATCGCGGAGAGCCTGCAGGCCAAGCACGCGTTCTTCGTGATGGATGCCTGCTACAGCGGCCTGGGACTCACGCGCGGTGGCGCCAATGCGTCCTTCCTGCGCGATAACGCGCGCCGCCTGGGACGCCAGATGCTGACGGCCGGCGGCGCCGACCAGCTGGTGTCCGACGGCGGGCCGAACGGCCACTCGGTGTTCACCTGGACGCTGATGCAGGGCCTGGGCGGCAAGGCCGACCTGAACGGCGACGGCCTGATCACGGCGACCGAGCTGGCGGCCTATGTGGCGCCGGCCGTATCGAGCGTGGCGCAGCAGACGCCGGCCTTCGGCAGCCTGCCCGGTTCGGAAGGCGGCGACTTCGTGTTCGAGCTGCCGGAAGAGACGGAATTCCTGAACACGAACACGGCGCAGCTGTCGAACGATGCGATCGCGCTGAACAGCAAGCTCGATGCGAAAGCATCCACGCCCTCGGCCACCGTCGTCGTCAAGGACTTGCAAGGCGGTACCGCGACGATCACGGCGCCGGCCGCCGTGCCCGTGTCGAGCCGGCAGCAGGCGCAGCGCGCCAACGACCACGGGCTGCAGCTGTACAAGGAAAAGCAGTACGCGCAGGCCGAGGCGCAGTTCACGGAAGCGCTCAAATTGCGGCCGAACTTTGCGCTGGCGGCGAACAACCTGGGCTTCGTGTTCTACAAGCAGGACAAGTTCGCGGAAGCGGCGCGCTGGTTCGAGAATGCGATCAGGATGGATCCGTCGCGGGCGATCGCGTACATGAACCTGGGCGATGCGTATGCGCGGGCGGGGGATGGGGGGAAGGCGAAGGCGGCGTACAAGACGTATCTGGAGCTGGCGCCGAATAGTGCTGGGGCGGGGTATGCTCGGCAGCAGATGGAGAAACTGTAAGTTTGCCCGTCGTTCCCGCGCAGGCGGGAACCCATGCTGAGCGTCTTTAGTCACTTCAGTATGGGTTCCCGCCTGCGCGGGAACGACGTGGGTGGTCGGTCAACGGTTCAGCTTCGGTGTCGTTTACTTCACATTGGGTCCCTGCCTGCGCAGGGACGACGTTGTTCCCCGCCGCCACAACCCTGGAGGACCGCGATGGAAATGAAGAAGATCAACGCCGGCAAACTGCGCGCCATCGGCTACGACCAGCGCGAACGCACCCTGCGCGTGGAATTCGACGACGGCACCGCCATCGACTACGCCGCCGTCGGCAGCGACACCTGGCGCAAGCTGTCGACGTCCGCCTCGCCGTGGAGTTATTACCGCGACAACATCGAGGAAGAGTTCACGGGAAAGCGCGGACGCGCCGCACCCAGCGCCGGGACAGCGGCCATCGACCGCGACGCCCTGATGAAAGCCTTCGGCGGCGGCAGCGATACCGACGGCGCGTAACACCAGACACGCCTAAAAAAAATGCCGCACCGGTTTCCCGGGCGGCATCAACTCTGCAATCTGTCAGGAGATTAGACTCCTAAATCGGCCTGCACTCAAGCAGATTCTTTCAGCTGGTCGAGAATGGCCGGGTTTTCCAGCGTCGACACGTCCTGGCTGATGGTTTCCCCCTTGGCCAGCACGCGCAGCAGGCGGCGCATGATCTTGCCGGAGCGCGTCTTCGGCAGGTTGTCGCCGAAGCGGATTTCCTTCGGTTTCGCGATCGGGCCGATTTCCTTGCCGACCCAGTTGCGCAGCTCGGCCGCCAGCTTCTTCGCTTCCTCGCCGGTGGGGCGCGCCTGCTTGAGCACGACGAAGGCGCAGATCGCCTCGCCCGTCGTCTCGTCCGGCTTGCCGACCACGGCGGCTTCCGCCACCACCGGGTGCGCCACCAGCGCCGATTCGATTTCCATCGTGCCCATGCGGTGGCCCGAGACGTTCAGCACGTCGTCGATGCGGCCCGTGATGGTGAAGTAGCCCGTGTCCTTGTTGCGGATCGCGCCGTCGCCGGCCAGGTAGTACTTGCCGCCCAGCTCTTCCGGGTAGTAGGCGGTGCGGAAGCGGTCCGGGTTGTTCCAGATCGTGCGGATCATCGACGGCCACGGACGCTTGACGACGAGGATGCCGCCCTGCCCGTTCGGCACGTCGGCGCCCGATTCGTCCACGATGGCGGCCATGATGCCCGGCAGCGGCAGCGTGCAGGAACCCGGCACCATCGGCGTCGCGCCCGGCAGCGGCGTGATCATGTGGCCGCCCGTCTCGGTCTGCCAGAAGGTGTCCACGATCGGGCAGCGCGCGCCGCCGACATTGTTGTAGTACCACATCCAGGCTTCCGGATTGATCGGCTCGCCCACGGTGCCCAGCAGGCGCAGGCTGGACAGGTCGAAGCTCTTCGGATGCACCTTCTCGTCCGCGTTCGAGGCCTTGATCAGCGAACGGATCGCGGTCGGCGCCGTGTAGAAGATGCTGACCTTGTGCTTGGCGATGGTTTCCCAGAAACGGCCCGCGTGCGGGTAGGTCGGCACGCCTTCGAAGATGACTTGCGTGGCGCCGACGGCGGTCGGGCCGTAGGCGATGTAGGTGTGGCCCGTGACCCAGCCGATGTCGGCCGTGCACCAGTAGACGTCTTCCGGCTTGATGTCGAAGGTCCACTTCATCGTCAGCATCGCCCACAGCAGGTAGCCGCCGGTGGAGTGCTGGACGCCCTTCGGCGTGCCCGTCGAACCCGAGGTGTAGAGGATGAACAGCGGATGTTCGGCATCCACCCACTCCGGCTCGCACTCGGCGCTCTGGCCGTCGACCAGGTCGTGCAGCCAGATGTCGCGGCCTTCCTGGAACTGGATGTTGCCGCCCGTGCGCTTGTAGACGATGACGTCCTTGATGGTCTCGCAGCCGCCCATGGCCAGCGCCTCGTCGACGATGGACTTCAGCGGCAGCGATTTACCGCCGCGCAGCTGCTCGTCGGCAGTGATGACGGCGACGGCGCCGGCGTCGACGATGCGCTCCTGCAGCGACTTCGCCGAGAAGCCGCCGAACACGACGGAGTGCGTCGCGCCGATGCGGGCGCAGGCCTGCATCGCGGCCACGCCTTCGATCGACATCGACATGTAGATGACGACGCGGTCGCCCTTCTTGATGCCGCGCGACTTCAGGCCGTTGGCGAACTTGCCGACGCGCTCGTGCAGCTCGCGGTAGGTGGCGCGCGTGACGGTGCCGTCGTCGGCTTCGAAGATGATGGCGGTCTTGTCGCCGTTGCCGTTCTCGATATTGCGGTCGAGGCAGTTGTACGACGCGTTCAGCTTGCCGTCGGCGAACCATTTATAGAATGGCGCATCCGACTCGTCGAGCGTCTGGGTGAAGGGCTTGTTCCAGGCGATGTTCTCGCGGGCCAGGCGGGCCCAGAAGCCTTCGTAGTCCTGTTCGGCTTCGGCGCACAGCTTGTTGTACGCCTCCATGCCGGAAATGGTCGCCTGGTCGGCGAATTGCGCGGACGGATTGAATACGCGGTTTTCCTGCAGGCCCTGCAGGCTGTTCTCGTTCTCGGCCATACTAGTCTCCTTAGTAATACAGATCCCCGATCGGTACGGCGGCCACGCGGGGGCCGCAGGTCGGGATCCTGGTAGTTTTGCCACATACCTTATGCGGGCTCGCTTACTGATCGCTTACATGGAGCATGTCCATCGGCGCCGGCGGCCTCGCTTCGGCATCCCGAGGTCATTCTAGCAAGCTTTCCGGAATGCCGATGGACAGTGCCAGTGGAGCCCGGCGGGTGTAGAATGCCGAGTTGTCTTCCCCCTGCGCCACCGGAGTCCTCTTCTCGATGTACGAACCACAATCCCCTGCCGCCGCCAGGAAGCGCTCGGCGCTCGCCAATTTCATGTTCGCCAGCCGCTGGCTGCAGCTGCCCCTGTACCTGGGCCTGATCCTGGCGCAGTGCGTCTACGTGTACCATTTCTGGGTCGAGCTGGTCGACCTCGTCATGGCTGCGATGGGCAGCCAGGCCGCGCTCGAACACATCATCGCCGCCGTCGCCGTGCCGGACGCGCCGGCGCCGACCAAGCTGAACGAAACGACGATCATGCTGGTGGTGCTGGGCCTGATCGACGTCGTCATGATCTCGAACCTCCTGATCATGGTGATCGTGGGCGGCTACGAGACCTTCGTGTCGCGCATGCACCTGGAAGACCATCCGGACCAGCCGGAATGGCTGTCGCACGTGAACGCGTCGGTGCTGAAGACCAAGCTGGCGATGGCCATCATCGGCATCTCCTCGATCCATCTGCTGAAGACCTTCATCAACGCCGGCGCCTACGAGGCGAAGACGCTGATCGCCCAGACCGGCATTCACGTCGTGTTCCTGTTGTCGGCGATGGCGATCGCCTACACCGACCGCATCATGTCAAATACCGGCAACTCCAAGCAGCACTGAAACCCAACCAAGCACTCCAAGTCCCCCTAGCGAGATCCTCATGACTGTCATCAAACAAGACGACCTGATCGAATCGGTCGCCGCCGCACTGCAGTACATCAGCTATTACCACCCGGCCGACTACATCCAGCACCTGGCGCGCGCCTACGAGGCCGAACAGAGCCCGGCGGCCAAGGATGCGATCGCGCAGATCCTGACCAACTCCAAGATGTGCGCCGAAGGCAAGCGCCCGATCTGCCAGGACACGGGCATCGTCAACGTGTTCCTGAAGGTGGGCATGGGCGTGCGCTTCGAGGGCTTCACGGGTTCCGTCACCGACGCCGTCAACGAAGGCGTGCGCCGCGCGTACAACTTCCCGGACAACAAGCTGCGCGCATCGATCGTGGCCGACCCGCACTTCGAGCGCAAGAACACCAAGGACAACACCCCGGCCGTCGTGCACATGGAACTGGTCGAAGGCGACACGGTCGACGTGAAGGTCGCGGCCAAGGGCGGCGGCTCGGAGAACAAGACCAAGTTCGTCATGCTCAACCCGTCCGACTCGCTGGTCGACTGGGTGCTCAAGACCGTGCCCCTGATGGGCGCCGGCTGGTGCCCGCCGGGCATGCTGGGCATCGGCATCGGCGGCTCGGCCGAGAAGGCCATGCTGATGGCGAAAGAGTCGCTGATGGAAGACATCGACATGTACGAGCTGAAGCAGCGCGGCCCGCAGAACAAGCTGGAAGAGCTGCGCATCGAACTGTGCGACAAGATCAACGCGCTGGGCATCGGCGCGCAAGGCCTGGGCGGCCTGACCACCGTGCTGGACGTGAAGATCAATATGTACCCGACCCACGCGGCCAGCAAGCCGGTGGCGATGATCCCGAACTGCGCCGCCACCCGCCACGCCCACTTCGTGCTGGACGGCTCGGGCCCGGCCTACATCGAACCGCCGGCGCTGTCGACCTGGCCGGACGTGCAGTGGACCCCGGACACGCAGAAATCGAAGAGCGTGAACCTGGACACGCTGACCAAGGAAGAAGTCGCGTCCTGGCAGCCGGGCCAGACCCTGCTCCTGAACGGCAAGATGCTGACGGGCCGCGACGCCGCCCACAAGCGCATCCAGGACATGCTGGCGAAAGGCGAAAAGCTGCCGGTGGACTTCACCAACCGCGTGATCTACTACGTCGGCCCGGTCGATCCGGTCGGCGACGAAGTCGTGGGCCCGGCCGGTCCGACCACCGCGACCCGCATGGACAAGTTCACTGACATGATGCTCGAGCAGACGGGCCTGATCGCCATGATCGGCAAGGCCGAGCGCGGCCCGGCAGCGATCGAGTCGATCAAGAACCACAAGTCGGCCTACCTGATGGCGGTCGGCGGTTCGGCCTACCTGGTGTCGAAGGCGATCAAGTCGGCCAAGGTGCTGGGCTTCGAGGACCTGGGCATGGAAGCGATCTACGAGTTCGAGGTAAAGGACATGCCGGTGACGGTGGCCGTCGATTCGACGGGTACCTCGGTGCACACGACGGGTCCGAAGGAGTGGGCTGCCAAGATCGAGTCGCTGAAGGGCATTCCCGTCAACGCAGTTTGATATGAAATTGGGCCCCTGCCTGCGCAGGGGCGACGTTCCAGGCTGGCCCCATCGATGGCACGTCATCCCTGCGCAGGCAGGGATCCAAGTTTGCCGGCATGACCGCAGCGCACGGTTGCGTTAACATCATCCCATGCACACCCCGCCTTTCCCCGACGCCCCCATCGGCGTCTTCGACTCCGGCCTCGGCGGCCTTTCGATCCTGCGCCACATCCGCGCGCGGCTCCCCCACGAACACCTCATCTACGTGGCCGACGCTGGCTACGCCCCCTATGGCGACAAGTCCGACGACGTGGTGGCCGCGCGTTCGCTCGCCGTGGCGCGCTTCCTCGTCGCGCGCGGCATCAAGGCGCTGGTGGTGGCCTGCAATACGGCCACCGTCGCCGCCGTGAAGGTGCTGCGCGAGCACTTCCCCGACATGCCCATCGTCGGCGTCGAACCGGGCCTGAAGCCGGCCGCCGCCGCCAGCCGCAACGGCAAGGTCGGCGTGCTGGCCACGGCGGGCACGCTGGCCGGCGCCAAGTTCCTGCGCCTGCGCGACGAAGTGAGCGCGGCGACGCAGGCCGCGTTCCTGCTGCAGCCCTGCCGCGGCCTGGTCGAACGCATCGAGGCCAACGATGCCGAAGGCACCACGGCCATGCTGCGCCGCTACGTCACGCCCCTGGTCGAACAGGGCGTCGATACCCTGGTCCTCGGCTGCACCCACTATCCGCTGGTGAAGGCATCGATCGAGCAGGTGGCGGCGGAGGCGGGCGCCGCCGGCATCACCCTCGTCGACACGGGCGAAGCCGTCACGCGCCAGCTGGTGCGCCTGCTGGAAGCGGGCGGGCTGCTGCGCGCCGACGCGTCGCCCGGCAGCCTGGAAGCCTATACGAGCGCCAGCGCTACGGCCTTGTCGGCCGCGTTCAACGTCCTGGTCGGGATCGACCCGCCCGTGCATGAAGCGACGTTCGGGGACGACTGAGCGCTTCGCGGCGAAACGGCCCGGAAAGACAAAAAGGTCCCGAGAATACAAAAAGGGCGCGGAAATGCAAAAAGCCCGGCTTGACCGGGCTTTCGCTGAATTCTTTGGGGTGGCTGATGGGACTCGAACCCACGACAACAGGAATCACAATCCTGGACTCTACCAACTGAGCTACAGCCACCACTGACTTGCTTATTTATCTCGTTGTTGCCGAGACAGAACGAGATTATATAGGGTGATCCCGGATCTGGCAAATCTATTTGCCCAATAGTGCAGAGTCACGCAGCAATGTCGCCGCCCTCATCCCGGCAATAAGAAAAACCGGCTCATAAGCCGGTTTTCAGGTTCACGCATTAAGAGCGATGCGGATTGTTCGGACGGTCGTCGAAGCGGTTCGGCACGCCGTCGCGGTCGTTGTCGCCGCGGCCCCAGCCGCCGCGATCCATCCTCCAGCCGCCGCGGCCGTCTTCGCGCCATTCCGGACGGCGCCAGGCGTAGCCGTGGCGTTCACGTTCCCAGTGACCGCGCACCCACACATAACGATGGCCGCTGTAGTTCCAGTAGCCCGGCGCCCAGACGTAGCCGCGGCGGGCCGGCGGCACCACTTCGTGGCGCGGCGGCGGCGGCGCTTCGCGGACGATGACCACGCGGTCGGCGGCGGATGCCTGCATCGGCAGGATCGCGGCGGTACTGATCAGGGCAGCGGCAGTGGCGCAGAGGATGCGTTTCATGGTGCTTCTCCTTCTTGTGTTTGTATGGCTTCACTATAGCCATGCGGAACCGCGCACGACTGGAATGAAGCAAGTTCTTACATTCGAAACAAGTAGGAACAGATGGGTTACATAGTGCGCCATACTGCGCATGGACAAACAAAAACCGGCCGCCAGGGCCGGTTTTTTCGAGTGGAGCGGATGCGGATCAGTCCAGCTTCCAGGCGTAGTCGACCTTGGTCCAGGTCTGGGCCGGCGCGCCATCCTTGCTGCCCGGCTTGAACTTGCAGGCGGCCAGGCCTTTCAGTGCCGCCTTGTCCAGGCCCTTGAAGCCGCTCGACTTGTCCAGCTTGGAATCCGACACCGAGCCGTCAGCGTTGACGAGGAACGACATCGAGGTCGTGCCCTGCTCTTCGTTCATCAGCGATGCTTTCGGGTATTCGACCTTGCACTTGGACGGGTCGAAGCTGGCCGGGACTTCGGCGGCGAAGGCCGGAGCGGCGAAGGCGGTGATGGACAGAGCGGCGAACAGGCTAGCGACGAATTTCTTGTTGGACATAATAATTTCCCCTGAAAAATAAAGTTTTTTTTAAATGCCGGCGCGGGCGCCGGCCGATCTAGCGAGCCTGGCGGCTCAGAACTCTTCCCAATCGTCGCTGGCGGCGGCCGCAGCGACTTTCTTCGAAGTCTGCGCCTTCGCTGCCGGCGCCTCGTCTCCTTGTTCCTGCTGCGGTGCAGCCTTGGCTGCGACCGGCTTCTTCAGCTGCGGGCGGGCCGGGCGGGCGGCCGGGGCGCGTGCCACGATGGCCGTCGACACGGGTGCCGCCGCTGCCGGCTCGGCCACCGGCTCTTCACCGGCGGCCAGCTTGAAGATGCTGACCACGCGCTGCAGTTCCGCGGCCTGGTCCTGCAGGCTCTGGAATGCGGCAGCGGCCTGTTCGACCAGCGCGGCGTTCTGCTGGGTCATGCCGTCCATCTCGATGATCGACACGTTCACTTGCTCGATGCCGGCGCTCTGCTCGGCGCTGGCGGCGGCGATGTCGCTCATGATGTCGGTCACGCGCTTGACGCTGTCGACCACTTCGTCCATCGTCACGCCCGCTTCGCCGACCAGTTTCGAACCGCGGCTGATCTTTTCGACCGAGTCGCCGATCAGCGTCTTGATTTCCTTGGCGGCGGCAGCCGAGCGCTGGGCCAGGTTGCGCACTTCCGATGCCACGACGGCGAAGCCGCGGCCCTGTTCACCGGCACGGGCTGCCTCGACGGCGGCGTTCAGCGCCAGGATATTGGTCTGGAAGGCGATGCCGTCGATCACGCCGATGATGTCGGCGATCTTGCTGGCGGAGCTGTTGATCTCGCCCATCGTGCCGACCACTTGCGACACCACGGCGCCACCCTTGCGGGCCACGTCGGATGCGGCGGCGGCGAGCTGGTTCGCTTCGCGGGCATTGTCGGCGTTCTGCTTGACGGTCGACGTCAGTTCTTCCATCGTCGACGCCGTCTTTTCCAGCGAGCTGGCCTGCAGTTCGGTACGCGAGGACAGGTCGGCGTTGCCGGCGGCGATTTCGCGCGAGGCGGTGGTGATGGTGTGGGTGCCGCGGCGGACCTGGCTGACGATGTCGACCAGGCTGTTGCGCATCTGCTTCATCTCGGTCAGCAGGCTGCCGCGATCGGAGGCGGCGGTCTCGATGGCGATCGACAGGTCGCCGTGGGCGATGCTGCCGGCGATCTTGGCCGTGTATTGCGGTTCACCGCCCAGCTGCTTGAGCAGGCCGCGGGTGATGAAGGTGGCGGCGGCGATGCCGATCGCGACGGCGATGGCCAGCAGCACCAGCATGAAGTTACGGGCATTCGAGAACTGCGCTTCCGCGTCGACCTTGGTCTGGGCGTTCTGCTTGTCTTCCATCGCACCCAGCTGGTCCAGCGCTTCCAGCCACTTCTTCTGGGCCGGGCGGATTTCCTTGATCATGACGCGGGTCGCGTCCATGGCATTGTTGGCCAGGTACAGCTCGGACGCCTTGGCGATCGCCGGCATGGCGACGCTTTCCGCTTCCTTGATCTGTTTCAGCAGGGCTTTTTCCTGATCCGACGCTTCTTCCGCGAACTTGGCGCTCAGCTTTTGCTGGAGCGCGTCGTACTTGGCGGTTTCATCCTTGAAGCGGGCCAGTTCCGGTTCCATGTCGGCCGGATCGGTCATCAGGGTCAGGGTACGCAGCGAAGCGACACGCTCGCTGACGTTGTGGCGCATGTCGACCACCAGGCGGTTCACGACGTTGCTGACGCTCACCACGTGGTCCAGGCGATTCTGGATCTGCGCCATGCGCACGATGCCGACCACGGTGACGATGACCAGCAGTACCAGCACGAGGGCGAAGCCCAGGCCCAGGCGCACGCCGACCTTCATGTTTGCAAGATTCATTCCCTATCTTCCCTGTTTCAATTTATTCGGATCCGCGTAGCGGCTGCCGTTTATCACCGGAAGTCCATCTTCCCTGGACTCCGCGTATCTCTTCGAGGTAAAGCAAAAGCGTCTTCGCAGACAGAACACATGCACAACGACAGGAACGTTTCGTTACAACAACAATACAATTCCTATACAACAATATGACAAGCAGTCAGTTGTTGAGAAGAACCTCGATTATGGTTCTCTTCTTTCCATTGGGCAAGAGCATTTACAGAAAGCATTTCACACCTGCAACAATAAGTAACAAAGTGTGGCGGAAGTTGAACACTGGCGCGACGCGGGACGCGTCGCCGCCAGGCAGAGAGGAAGGGGAAGGAAGAAAGATCAGGCGGCCTGGCGCAGGCGGCCGGCGGCTTCGAGGAGGAGTTCCGGGTCGCCGGCGGCGAGCTTGCGCGAGTCGGACAGCACCTGGCGGAAACCGCGCGCGCCCGGCAGGCCCGCCATCAGGCCCAGCATGTGGCGCGTGATGCTGTTCAGTTTCAGACCCAGCGGGCCATACCGCTCCAGCTCGCGGCGGATGTAGGGAATCATTGCTTCCAGCACCTCTTCGCGCGACTTGACCGGCGCGTCGTCGCCATAGAAGCGCGCATCCCAGCCGGCCATCACGTACGGGTTGTGATAGGCCTCGCGCCCGACCATCACGCCGTCGACATGTGCCAGGTGCAGCGCGATCTCCTCGTTCGTCTTGATGCCGCCATTGATGACGATTTCCAGGTCCGGAAATTCGCGCTTGAGCTGGTAGGCGATCTCGTAGCGCAGCGGCGGGATCTCGCGGTTTTCCTTCGGCGACAAGCCCTTGAGCACGGCATTGCGGGCGTGGACGATGAAGGTGCGGCAGCCGGCGTCCGCGATGGTGCCGACGAAGTCGCGCACGAAGCCGTATTCCTCCTGGTAATCGATGCCGATGCGGTGCTTGACGGTGACATCCACCGACACGGCATCGCGCATCGCCTTGACGCAATCGGCCACCAGTTGCGGTTCCTGCATCAGGCAGGCGCCGAACGCGCCCTTCTGCACGCGTTCCGAAGGGCAGCCGCAGTTCAGGTTGATCTCGTCATAGCCCCACTGCTCGCCCAGCTTCGCGCTTTTGGCCAGGTCGGCCGGGTCGCTGCCGCCCAGCTGCAGGGCGACCGGATGCTCGATGTCGTCGAAGCGCAGGTGGCGCTCGGCGTCGCCGTACACGAGCGCGCCGGTGGTCACCATCTCGGTGTACAGCCAGGCGTGGCGGGTGATCTGGCGATGGAACGCGCGGCAATGGCGGTCGGTCCAGTCCAGCATGGGTGCAACACTCAGGGTTCGTTGACGATATTTCATGGTTTGTTCGATTCCAAATGCTCGGCGTCTGACGCAACCCGATAGTTTACAGCGAAAGCGAAGAGGACGAGCATCTGACGTCCAACATCGTTCGGCTGCCGCAACGTCTCGTCATGCCATTTATATGATGGCATGCCGTTCACGAACTACATCGGATCGCCATGTGTGGTCCGCGCGCCCGATGCAACCATGCGCCATGGATGTAATCGGCTTTTCGAGCGAAAAGCAACAAAGTCTTCACCGATTGACGGACAGGAGGGAGTGCAGGCGCTACAATTCCACAAGGCAATTTTACGACGCTAGTCATGATTCCACGCTTCTCTCCCCCTGCAAGCCACCCTGTGCCGCGCACACGCCTCGTCCGCCGGGTGCGCCCATGAATTCGATCGTCGTCCCACGCCACGTCGACGAAGTCGAACCACACCGGCGCGCCGTCCGCCTGAACCCGCGCGACGCCAATGCCCATGCTCTGCTGGGTATCGCCTTGCTGCGCCAGCGCGAGCTTGCGGAGGGCGTGGCCTGCCTGCGCCGTGCGCTGGAATTGAACCCGAAGGCGAAGGACTTGCGTGCGCTGCTGGCGGCGGCATTGTTCGATGCCGGCGATTTCGAGGCCGCCGCCGACAATTACCGCCAGGCCCTGCGTTTCCAGGATACCGCCGACCTGCACCAGGGCCTGGCCGATGCGTTGCGCCATCTGGGCCGGGCTGCCGAAGGCGAAACGAATGCACGGCGCGCCGTCGCGCTGGCGCCGGACAACACCGCTGCGCTGCTGACCCTGTCCGCGGCGCTGAATGCGCAGGACAAGACCGACGAGGTCGTCGCCATCCTGGAACGGGTACTGCAATTGGAGCCGGACAATGTGGACGTGCGTTACGACCTCGGCCATGTCCTGCTGCGCGCCGCACGCTACGCCGACGCGCTGCCGTTCCTGCAGGAAGTCGTGCAGCGGCGCCCCGACCATGCACTGGCACTGCGCCACGCCGGCACCTGCCTGCGCGCGGCGCGCCGCTGGGATGAAGCGCTGTCGTGCTTCGAACGCGCGCTCGTCCTCGCGCCGGACAACGCGGACCTGCTGGTGGAAGTGGGCGTGACGCAAAAGGCCGCTGGCGACTTGCCGGGGTCGATCGCCACGATGAACCAGGCCCGCAGCATCGAGCCCGACAATATCCTGGCCATCCGTGGCCTGATCTACAGTCAGTTCGCGCTGGGGGCGTGGCAGGAAGCTGCGGCGATGGCGCGCGCAGCGATGGCCATCGAACCGACCCCCGACTCGCACAGCATGCTGCTGTTCATCCTGAGCCACTATTGCCAGGATGCGGACGAGCTCACCAGGGAACACTTCGCCTACGGCGAGCGCTGGGAAACGCCGCTGCTCGCCTTGCGCCAGCCGCATCCGAATACGCCGGATCCGCAGCGCCGCTTGCGTGTCGGCCTCGTGTCGGCGGACTTGTACCACCACGCCGTGACCCGCTTCGTGGCGCCCGTATTCGAATCGCTGCAGCACAGTACGCAACTGGAGCTGTACGTGTATTACAACCACACGATCGAGGACGAGATCACCCAGGCCCTGCGCAGCCAGGCGGCGGCGTGGCGCTCGATCGCCGGCGTCGACGACGACGCGGCGGAACGCATGATCCGCGACGACGGCATCGACATCCTGATCGACCTTTCCGGCCACTCGGCCATGAACCGCCTGCCGCTGTTCGCGCGCAAGCCGGCGCCCGTCCAGGCGACGTGGATCGGCTACGCGGGAACGACCGGGGTGAAGGCCGTCGACTACATCTTGTGCGACCGCTTTCTCGCGCCGAACGGTCGCTATGACGACCAGTTCAGCGAAAAAGTGGTCAGCCTGCCGCTGGGCGCGCCGTTCCTGCCCGCATCGAACGCGCCCGACGTCAACGAACTGCCGGCGCTGCGCAACGGCTACATCACCTTCGGCAGCTTCCACCGCGCCAGCAAGCTGAGCCGCGAAGTGATCGCTTACTGGGCCGGCCTGCTGCACGCGATCCCGGATGCGAAGATGCTGCTGGGCGGCCTGGAAACAGGGGTCGACGACGTCCTCTTCGACTGGTTCGAGGAGGCCGGCATCGCGCGCGACCGCCTGATCGGCCGCCCGCGCGTCTCGGTCGTCGACTACCTGCGCCAGCACCACGAGGTCGACGTCTGCCTGAGCCCCTTCCCCTACTCCGGCTCGACCACGATCGGCCATGCGCTGTGGATGGGCGTGCCCACGCTGGCGACGGTCGGCGCGACCAATCCCAGCCACGCCGCCGCGTCGTTCATGGCCCACCTTGGCCTCAGCACCTTCATCACCGAGGATCGCGACACCTATATCAAGCTGGGCGTCTTCCTTGCGCAGAACCTGCCCGCGCTGGCGGCCATGCGCGCCTCGATGCGCGAGCGCTTCACGAATTCCGTCCTCGGCTACCCGGACGTGTGCGCGGCCGGCCTGGAGCTCGGCCTGCGAAAGATGTGGCAGCGCTGGTGCGCCGGCGAAGCGCCGGCGCCGCTGCGCGTCGACCTGGCCGAACTGGTACCGCAGGACGAGGCCTGAGGCCCGACGATGAAAGCGATCCACAGTCCCGCCGACCTGGCCATTAACGGCGCGCCGCCGGCCTTCGACGAGCAGCTGCACGTCGGCCGCCCGAACATGGGCGACCGCGACGCGTTCATGCGCCACGTCGAGGACATCTTCGACCGCCGCTGGCTGTCCAACGACGGCCCGCTGGTCCAGCAGTTCGAGCAGGAAGTCGCCGCGCACCTGGGCGTGAAACATTGCGTCGCCATGTGCAACGGCACCATCGCCCTCGAGATCGCGATCCGCGCGCTTGGCATGGAGGGCGAGGTGATCGTCCCGGCCTATACCTTCGTCGCCACCGCCCACGCACTGCAGTGGCAGGGCATCACCCCCGTATTTGCCGACATCGATCCGGCCACGCACACGCTCGACCCGTCCGCCGTGCGCAAGATGATCACGCCGCGCACCAGCGGCATCATCGGCGTGCACCTGTGGGGACGCGCCGCGCCGGTGGAAGAACTTCAGGCGATTGCCGACGAATTCGGCCTGAAGCTGATGTTCGACGCCGCCCACGCCTTCAGCTGCACGCACGGCGGCCGCAAGATCGGCAGCTTCGGCGCCTGCGAGGTGCTGAGCTTCCATGCCACCAAGTTCTTCAATTCCTTCGAGGGCGGCGCCGTCGTCACCGACGACGACGAACTGGCGCGCACCATGCGCCTGATGCGCAACTTCGGCTTTTCCGGCCTGGACCAGGTCAGCTATCCCGGCACCAACGGCAAGATGATCGAGATCGCCGCCGCCATGGGCCTCGTCAACCTGAAGGCCATCGACGACGTCATCGCGGCCAACCGCGCCAACTACCGCGCCTACCGCGAGGAACTGGCCGGCATCCCCGGTGTGCGCCTGGTCGAGTACGACGAGGCGGAGCGCAACAACTACCAGTATGTGATCCTGGAAGTGGCGCCTGATTGCGCCATTGCGCGCGACCGCCTGGTGGACACGCTGCGCGCCGAGAACATCCTGGCGCGCCGCTATTTCTGGCCAGGCTGCCACAAGATGGAGCCCTACCGCTCCCTGTTCCCGCATGCCGGCCTGCTGCTGACGGCGACGGAGGCCGTGGCCGACAGCGTGATCGTGCTCCCCACCGGGCAGACGATGGACGCGGCCAAGATCGCCGTGGTCGGCCAGGTCATCCGCGCCGCCCTGCTGTCGCCTTGAGCGCCGGCGCACGCCCACCCACAGCCGGCCTCGTGCCGGCTTTTTTCATGGACGGCGGCGCACGAACCCATGCTTGCCTTGTATTCTTTACATCGCCGAAAAAAAATTTAAAAAAATTTCCGCATGGAACTTAATGAAGGGGCGTTCTTGGTCGTCTTGTACTTGTGAGAGCGAGACAAACTCGACGAATCTCACCGACTACCGGATAACCGGATTACCGAATTCAAGGAGCCCACCATGCTGAGCCTTCACACCAACAACGCCGCACTGTCGGCCCAGAACGCCATCACCAAGACCCAGTCGGCCCTGTCGACCTCGCAGACCCGCCTGTCGACCGGCTACCGCATCAACTCGGCAATGGATGACGCCGCAGGCCTGCAGATCGCATCGCGCCTGAAAGCCCAGACCTCGGGCATGGCTGTCGCAATGCGCAACACCCAGAACGCCACCTCGATGATGCAGACCGCCGAAGGCGCGCTGGACGAAGTCAGCAACATGCTGATCCGCATGAAAGACCTGGCAACCCAGGCTGCCGACGCCTCGTCGACCACCGACGACAAGACCGCGATGCAGGCAGAATACGACGCCCTGGGCAAGGAACTGGGCAACGTCCTGAAGAACACCACCTTCGGCGGCAAGACCCTGCTGGTCGGCGGCACCATCGCTGCATCGATGACCTTCCAGATCGGCGCATCGTCGAGCGAAACGATGTCGGTGGACCTGAGCGCCGACGTGACCTCGATCGTCACCAACGTGACCGCGGCAACCGCCAACTACGCTGCCGCCGCAACCGGCACCGAGATCACCGGCACCAATGCCAACGGCACCATCGGCAAGCTGGACACCGCCCTGGCATCGGTCAACAAGGTCCGTTCGGGCCTGGGCGCTGCAGCCAACCGCCTGGACCACGTGTACAACAACCTGTCGAACATCAGCAGCAACACCAAGGCCGCTGCTGGCCTGATCACGGACGTCGACTTCGCCAGCGAATCGGCCAACATGACGTCGAACCAGATGCTGCTGCAAGCCGGCACCGCAATGCTGAAGCAGACCAACAGCATGTCCTCGATGGTCATGTCGCTGCTGCAGTAATACCAGGATTCCCGTACCCGCGTGCGGGATTGCTCGAAGGCCAACCACGCGGTTGGCCTTTTTACTTTTGACCTGCCGACATCATGGCCAGCCTCTCGATTCCCACCGCCACCTCCACCGTTCCCGCGCCTGCCGTCCCGGTCCCGCCGGTGCCCCCGGCCGGCGCCGTGGCCGCCGCCCTGCCCGCCGTGCTGCTGCAGCCCGACGCCGAGGCGCTGGCGCTGCCGGCCGCCCAGGCGGTACCCTCGCCGTCCCAGGGCGGCGATGCCGCGTCCGGCCAGGACGGCACGGCGATGCGCCCGGACCAGGTGATCATGGCGCGCCAGCTCGCATGGCCAAGCCAGGATGGCGCCGCGCTCGCGGCCAACTGGCGCGGCATGGTGCGCGGCTACGGCGCGCAGGTCGCGGCGCGCGAACAGCAGGCGCGCGAAGGACACCTGCCGGGGGCATTGCTGCAAAGCGGCCAGGATCCGAGGACGCTGCGCCAGTCCGACATGATCGGCGCGCCGCTGGATGCCTGGCGCTTCACCGTGCATACCGGTAACGCGCGCGACCAGCACCTGCGCGTCATCGACGGCGACGAGCCGGCGGACCAGCAGGGCCAACAGAAACGCCGGCGGCGCGGACGCGCGGCGTTGCGCATGGAGCTGATCCTCGACGACGGCGCGATCGTCATCGTCCAGGCGCTGCCGGTGGCCGATGGCCTCAAGATGGAGTGGTGGACGCCGGACGCGCGCACGGCGGCGCGCCTGCGCTGGCTGCAACCGGACCTGGAGGCGGCGATCGAACGGGCCGGACTGCGCGTCGTGGCGTGGACATTGCGCGAAACGCCGCCCGAGGGCGCCATGCATGCGCGCTTGCCGACGCTCGAGGCGGCGGAGGCGCTCACGCTGCCCGTGTTCCGCGCCATGGCGGAGCTGGCGCTGCTGCTGCCCACGCGCGGGCCGAACGACCCGCGCTGAGCGGCCGACCCTAGGCCACCGCCGCGATCGCGCTCGCGATCGCCGCCATCGCTTCCCCGATCTCGAAATGACCGCCGCCGCAGGCGTGGACCGCGCCACGCGCCTGCGCCGGCGCATAGCGGAAATACGGATCGTCGTGCGCCAGGAACACGCGGTCGGCGGGCTGTCCGCGTGCGGCCGCGCCGGCATGGGTGCGCTTGATGTCCATGGCCTGCCGCACACGCAGCGCGACGGCGTCGGCATCTGCGCCCGTACGGCGCACGATCTCGGCCCCGAAGGCGGCGACATCGATGTGCTCGGCCGCGAATGTCGGGCAGACGAATGAACGCGACAGGAAAGGCCGGCGCGCGAACAGCGCAGCCCAGCAGCCAAAGGAATGTGCGACCAGGTGGGCCGGCTTGTCGCCGACGATGCGATCGAGCTCCGCGCCGAGCGCCTCCAGGCCCGCTCCCGCGTCGAACATGGCCGCGTAGTCGATGCCGGGAATCGTCAGTTGCAGGTCCGGAAACCGTTCCAGCCACGGCAGCCAGAACCCGCCGTTGCTGAACAGGCCGTGCACCAGCACCACCTGGCGCGGCGCCGCACGGCGCAGGATGCGCGCGCTCGCCAGGCCGGAGAAGTCGCTCACGACGCCTGTTCGTCCTTGGCCTTGTGCACCGCGATGACTTTTGCCGGATTGCCGAACACCGTGACATGGTCCGGCACGTCCTTCACCACGACGGCACCGGCACCGACGATCGCGCCGGCGCCGATCCGCACGCGCGGCAGCACTGTTGCATGCGGGTGGATCGTGGCATTCCTGCCGATCCGGGCGCCGCCCCCGATGAAGGCGTGCGAGCCGACCGTCACACCCTCTTCCAGCAGCACGTCGTGGCCGATGCACGCGAAGCCCTGCACCAGCACGAATCTTCCGACGGACACGTTCGACGAGATGCTGCACATCCCGAGGAAGATCGCGCCCGGCACGGCATCCACCTGCGTGGCATAGTGCCCCATCGGCGCCACCACGGTGCCGAGCCGCGCGCCGCGCGCCAGCAGGCGCGCGCCGACGGCGACCCGGCTGGCGCCCTCGCCCAGGCACGCCACATAGACTGCGTCGCGCACTACCTCGTGGGTATCGATCGGTCCCAGCACATGGTCGGCCACCGTGACATCGTCGACGAAACCTCGCACCACGTCCCTGCCTGCGTAGACCTGCAGCCAGGCGCGCACCTCGCGTCCGAAGCCGCCGGCGGCGGCCAGCACGTAATCGCTCGCACGAGCGCCATCCATTGCATCAGCCTTGTTCATCGCCCGTTCCTACTGGATGCTGTAACCGCCATCGACGGTCAGGTTCTGGCCCGTCATGAAGGAAGCATGGTCGGACAGGAGGAAAGCGACCACCCCGGCCACTTCATGCGGCTCGGCGTAACGGCCGCCCAGCGGGTAGCGGGCCATGTCGGCGCGCTTGGCGTCGTCCGACAGGTAGGTGGCGCCCGCCACCAGTTCCGTATTCACCATCCCCGGCGAGACACAGTTCACGCGGATCAGCTTCGGCGCCAGCTCGAGCGCCAGGACCTTGGCCATGCCGACCAGCGCGGCCTTGCTGGCTGCATAGGCGGCAATGCCCTTCATGCCGATGCTGGTGCCGCTGATGGAGGACATGAACACCACGGAGCCTTTCTGGTTGATCTTGGCGGCGCGTACCAGCTCCGCCGTCAGCAACAGCGGGGCCGACTGGTTGGTGCCGACGACGCGCTCGTATTTCTCGAGCGAGAAATAGCGCAGCGGGCTGTTCTCGACGATGCCGGCGCAATGCACGACGCCGTCGAAGGCCGGCAGCGTTGCCACGAACGCGCGGCAGGCCGCGAAGTCGAGCATGTCGAAGGCCAGCGCCTGTCCGCCATTCAGGCCGGGAGACGCGAGCGCTTCCAGGCGTGCGGCGTCGCGTCCGAGGCCCCACACCTCGGCGCCCATCGCCACCAGCTGGCGCGCCGTGGCCAGGCCGATGCCGGACGTGGCGCCGGTGACCAGCACCCGTTTCGTGCTCAGGTTCATGGGTTCATCCATCGTAGATAGGTTGCGTGGAAATGTGCGAGGCGGTCCTCGACCGGCTGCAACTGGTGCGGCCCGCGCGCATGCCGGATGCCGAGCTGGGAATGGTTCAGCACGACCTGGTCTTCGGCCAGCACGCGGCGCGTGAACGCGACGGCATTCTGGCGCACATACTGGCGCACCGGACCCTTTTGCGCCGCCAGCAGCGGCGTTTCGAACAGGCTCCATTCGAGCAGCGTGCTGCCCGCCTGCTGCGGCTTGAAATGCGAAACGAAGCCGACCAGCCCTCCCGTCACCGACACGAACAGGTTCGGGAACACGTAGGCATGCAGGTAGTCGGCATGCGCGCCCGGGATCAGGCGGCCCTTGGCGGCGCCGTCGTTGCGGTTGGCGATGTGCAGGCAGGAATCGTCGCCGAAGCGGCTCTCGGTGGCACGCGACGCCGAGCTGATCCCGGTCGGCACGAAGCTGTCCTGGTGCACGAAGGAAAGGTGGTACGATTCCAGCACGTTCTCCACCAGCAGCTTCCAGTTGGCCGCGTGTTCCAGCGTCTCGGCATGGAACCACGCGCCGACCTCGAATCCGACCTGGTCCAGGGCGCCGGCACCATGCGTGGCGGCCAGCTCGCCCTCGGGCGCCATGAACACGAGGCCGCTCTGCTCGACGGTCGAGCAGGCCTGCAGCCGGCGCCGCGCGATGCACGCATCCTGTGCCATCGGCGCGCGCGCAAGCAGGCCGTCCGCATCGTATTGCCAGGCGTGGTAGGCGCAGCGCAAGGGACGGTTGCCGCGACCCGGCGGATCGACCAGGTTGGCGCGGTGCAGGCACACGTTCTCGAACGTGCGCAGCGCGCCGCCGGCGCGGCGCGTGGTGAACGGCCGGCCGCACACGGCATAGCTGTCGAAGTCGTCCTCCTGCGCGAAGTGCGCGGCGGCGCCCACGTACAGGCCGCGCGCGAAGATCCGCCGGTACTCTTCCTCGAGCACCGCGTCCTGCCAGTAGGCGCTCGGTTCAATAGGCATGGTCGCTGTCGATCAGGCGCAGTACAGTGCCCGGCTGCAGCTCGACCGTTGCGCTGGCCCAGGACAGTCCCACGCCGAAACCGGACAGCATGACCTTGCCGCCAGCGGCGAGCCGCTCGGCGCCGGCACACAATGTCAACGGGATCGACACCGAGCTGGTATTGCCGTAGTCGCGGATCGTGTTGATCTCGCGCTCCGCGGGCCAGCCCACCTTCTTGCGGATGAAATCGTTGATCATCTTGTTGGCCTGGTGGAGCACCACGTGCTCGACGTCGTCCAGCGTCCAGCCGGCGGCATCCAGCACCCGGCGGATGCTCGGCGGGACCGCGCCGATGGCGAAGCTGAAGATATCGGCGCCGCGCAAGACCAGGTTCGAACGGTTGCGCACGATGCCCGGCGCGACCTCGGTGTCGACGAAACCCTCCGGAACGGCAGGATTGCGCGCGGCCAGCCCGCCCGCCTCGACGATGATCGCGTCCTTGCCGGCGCCGTCGGAATTCAGGTCGAAGTGGATCGGCGCCGCCCCGTCGTCGAGCTCCAGCGCGGTGGCGGAGCCCGCGTCGCCGAACAGCGGCCAGCTCGACTTGTCGTTGTAGGAGCACAGGCGCGTCGACACGTCGCCGATCAGCAGCAGCGCGCGCCGGATACCCAGCGTGCGCATCATCGCGCCGAGGATGGCCAGGCCGTACGGATAGCTGGAGCAGCCGAGGTTGACGTCGAAGGCGGCGCACGACTTCGGCAGTCCGAGGCGCTGCTGCAGCACGATGGCGGTCGCCGGCACCGGATGGTCGCCCGTCTGGGTAATCATCACGAGCGCGCCGATGCCATCGCGTTCCCAGCCCAGCTGGGCGAGCAGGTCCTCGGCCGCGGCCTGGCACAGGTCGGATGCGCACTGCCCGGGCGCGGCGACGCGGCGCTGCTCGATGCCGGTGCCGGCGGCGAACTTGGCGCGCTCGGCTTCGCTCAACACCGTGTAGTCGGCCGTCCGCGCGACCGTCGTCGGCACCGCACTGACGATGCCGCGGATCGCCACCCCGGTCAGCGGCGCCATCATGCCCGCCGTTCTACGACCAGGTTCCAGAGGTCCTGCAGCGTCTGCGCCTTTTCCAGGTCGGTGCCGCCGACCGAGACGCCGTAGTGCTCGTCGATCATGGCGATCACGGAAAGCGCGGCCAGCGAATCCCAGTTGGCCAGGTCCTTGAAGACGGTGGCCGCGGCCAGTGCGCCGGCGTCCGTCTCGAGGGCTTCGGCGAAGTGTTTGATGAAGGTGTCGATGTTCATGTGTGTATCCTGTCAAAATTGGATGATGGTGGCGGCCCACGAATAGCCGACGCCAAAGCCGACCAGCATCAAACGCGTGCCGGCATCAAGCTGGCCGGCCTCGCGCATGCGCATCAGCGCCAGCGGGATCGTCGACGAGACCGTATTGCCGACGTCTTCGATGTGGATCGGGAGTCTTTCCGGCGCGACGCCGATCTTCTTGCGCAGCGCGTCGAGCATGAAGCGGTTGGCCTGGTGCAGCACGAAGTAATCGACATCGTCCTTCACCAGGCCGGCCTTGTCCAGCAACGCATCGATCGCCGCCGGTACTTCGCGCAGCGAGAACGCGAACACCTCGGCGCCGTTCATGTAGAGCTGCTCCGGACTGCGCACGTTACCGTTGGCATCCTCGCGCGCGACGGCCGTATCCGGGCTGCAGGGCCGGCGCGCGCCGCCTGCCTCGACGATCAGGTCGCGCGCGCCGGCACCGTCGGTACCGAAGACGAAGGGCCCGATCGCCTGCGCGCCGTCGTGGGCGCCGACGACCGTGGCCGTGGCACCGTCGCCGAACAACGTGCGTACGCTGCGGTCCCGTGCATGGATGTATTTCGAATAAGTGTCGGCAGTCAGCAGCAGCACGCAGCGCGCCGCCCCGCTCTCGACCAGGCCCTTGGCCAGCGACAGGCCGTAGACGAAGCCCGAGCAGCCCAGGTTGAAGTCGAGCGCGCCGGCGCTGCGCGCGATGCCGAGGCGCTGTTGCAGTAGGCAGGCGGTGGTGGGCAGCAGGTAGTCCGGGGCCTGGGTACACAGCAGGATGAAGTCGACGTCCTCGCGCCGTACGCGGCCTTGCGCGAACAAGGCTTCGGCTGCCGCGCAGGCCAGATCGCCCGCCGTCTCATCACGCGCGGCGACATGGCGCGAGCGAATACCCGTCTTGGCGAGGATCTTGTCGGCGCTCCAGTCGGGATACAGGGCCGCCAACTCCTCGTTGGACAGGACCTGCCGCGGCAGATGGGCCGCCAGGTCGACGATGCGCGCATGCGTTGCCATCGAGCCCTCCCGCCTCAGCCCACCGTCCCGACGATCGACACCTCGCGGTTCTCGGGAATCTCGTTATACGACAGCACGTGCAGGCCCGGCGCGAACAGGCGCGCGTAGCGGGCCAGCAGGGGCCGGATCTGCGGCAGCACCAACAAGAGCGGCGGCGTATGCTGCTGCTTCATCTGCTCGCGCGCCACCGGCATGTTCAGCTGCAGCTGCGACAGCAGCTGCGGGTCGATGGGGTAATTGTCCAGCACGACCTTGCCGCCGCCGTTCTGGCGTGCCTGGTTGAGGGAACCGAGCAGCATGTTTTCCAGCTCGCCCGACAAGTTAAAGGCCGGCATGTCCTTCTTCTTGCCGTACAGGCCGGAGACGATCTGGCGCCGCAGCGCGCAGCGCACCTCGGCCGCCAGCAGGATCGGATCCTTGGTCGTCTCGGCGCTGTCCAGCAGCGTGGTGGCGATGACGACGATGTCCTTGAGCGACACGTTCTCGGCCAGCAGCACGCGGAACACGCGCAGCAGCTGGGTATGCGTGAGCGCCTTGTCGAGCGCCCCGGCCAGCTTCGGCGAGAGCGCCGTCAGGCGCTCCATCAGCGCCGGCACGTCCTCATGGCGGAACAGTTCCGACATGTAGTCGCGCGCCACCTTCGAGGTGTGGGTGGCGATGGCGCTGGCCACCTCGACCACCTGGTAGCCCTGCCCCAGCGCGTGCGCCTTCTGGTCCGGCTCGATCCAGGTGACGGCCATGCCGAACGCCGGCTCGATCGCCGGGATGCCGTCCAGCTCCCCGTACACGTTGGGCGACGGGATCGCCATCAGCGCATCCGGCTGCACCTCGCCCTCGGCCACGACGGTGCCGTTGATCGCGATCGCGTACTGGTTCGGGCGCAGCGTCAGGTCGTCGCGCACGCCGATGGCCGGCAGCAGGAGGCCCATCTGCTCCGACAGGCTCTGGCGCACGCCCTTGATGCGCTTGACCAGCACCTCGCCCTGCCCCTTGTCGACCAGGTGCACCAGCTTGTAGCCGACCGCCACCGAGATCGGCTGCACCACCGGCAGCTGCTGCCAGTCGAGTTCCGGCGCGCGCTCGTCGCGCAGCGCCGCCTCGATGGCGGCGACGTTGGCGTTGTCCGGCGCCGCGACGCGGTGCGACAGGCGCCAGGCCACGTAGCCCAGCGCGGCGGCGAACACCATGAAGTAGAACCACGGCATGCCCGGCACCAGGGCCAGGATCACCATCACGCCGGCGGCCGAGTACAGCACGTTCGGCTGGGCCAGCAGCTGGCCGCTGACCTGGTCCTCGAAGTCGCCGGAGTCGCTGATGCGGGTGACCAGGATGGCCGCGGCGGCCGACAGCAGCAGCGCCGGGATCTGCGCGACCAGGCCGTCGCCGATGGTCAGCAGCGCGAACTGGCGGAAGGCGTCGCCGAACGACAGGCCGTGCATCAGCGAGCCGATCGCCACGCCGCCGATGATGTTGATGAGCAGGATCAGGATCGAGGCGATGGCGTCGCCGCGCACGAACTTCGAGGCGCCGTCCATGGCGCCGTAGAAGTCCGCCTCGGTGGCCACGTCCTTGCGCCGCTGCTGGGCCTTTTCCTGGTTGATCAGGCCTGCGTTCAGGTCGGCGTCGATCGCCATCTGCTTGCCGGGCAGCGCATCGAGCGTGAAGCGCGCCGACACTTCGGAGATACGCTCCGCGCCCTTCGTGACGACCACGAAGTTGATGATCATGAGGATCACGAACACCACCAGGCCGACCACGAAATTGCCGCCGATGACGACGTTGCCGAACGATTCGATCACCTGGCCGGCCGCATGCGTGCCCTCGTGGCCGTGCAGCAGCACCACGCGCGTGGAGGCGACGTTCAGCGCCAGCCGCAGCAGGGTCGTGCCCAGGATCACGGTCGGGAACACGGAGAAGTCGAGCGGACGCTTGGCCGACACCGAGACGAGGATGACGATCAGCGCCAGCACGATGTTGAAGGTGAACAGCACGTCCAGCAGCACCGGCGGCAACGGCAGCATGATCATGGCGAGCAGCGCCAGCAGGAACGCCGGGGTGGCGTACTTGTGGCGGCGCAGCTCCGCAATCAGGCTCTGGATCTGGTTCATGTCGCTTTTACCTCGCTCAAATGGGCCGGCACGGCCACTTCATTCGGGAACCGCGGGGGCGCCTGGCGCCGGCCTGCACGGAACGCATTCAATTGCAGCACGTAGTTCAGTACCTGCGAAACCGCCTGGTACAGCGCCGCCGGGATCTGCTGCTGGACCTGGCTGGTGTTATAGATCGCGCGCGCCAGCGGCGGCAGCGACACGGTCTCGATCTTGTGCTTCGCCGCGATCGCCTTGATGTACAGGGCCATCTCGTCGACGCCCTTGGCCACCACGAACGGCGCCTCGGCGCGGTCGGCGTCGTACTTCAGCGCCACCGCATAGTGCTCGGGATTGACGATCACCACGTCGGCCGTCGGCACCGTCTTGTTCACGTTGCGCCGCGCCAGCTGCTGCTGCAGCTGGCGGATGCGCGCGCGCACTTCGGGCTTGCCCTCGGTGCTCTTGTATTCTTCCTTCACTTCCTGCTTGCTCATGCGCTGGCCGCGCGCGAACAGGAAGGATTGCAGCGGCACGTCGATGACGGCGAACAGCAGGAACACGGCGACCAGCGCCATCACCCCGTCGAGCATCATCGAGGCGCCCTTGACCAGGCCGTCCGACAGCGGCATGCGCTGCAGGTCGACCCAGGCCGACAGCCCAGAACGCATCACGTGCACGAGCACGATCGCCAGCACCGTCGCCTTGGCGACCGAGGTGGCGACGCCGCTCCAGTGCTTGGCCGAGGCCAGCTGGCCCAGGTTGCGCAGCGGGTCGAAGCGGTCGAACTTCGGCACCAGGTTATTGGTGGAGAACACCAGGCCGCCCGGCACCACGCTGGCCACCATGATCGCCAGCGGCACGCCCAGCAGGGGCAGCACCATCTTCACCAGCAGCATGGCGGCGGCGCCGAACACCACCGACATCGCGTTTTCCATCGAGCCCGCCTCGCCCAGCGGCACGTACACGAGCCGGAACAGCGCGCGGAACGATTCCAGGTAGCCGGGCAACAGCGCCACGAACAGCTTCAGGCTGACCAGGATCCCGACCGCCGTGGCCAGGTCCTTCGAGCGCACCACATGCCCCTGCTCGCGCGCCTTGCGCAGCTTCTGGGCTGACGCCTTTTCTGTCTTGTCGCCGCCGCTGCCGGTATCAGCCATCATTGCACCTCAACTGCGACTCCGCATCTGCTGCTGCAGCATCTCCAGCACCTGGTTCGTCATCTGCACATAATGTTCGGGGACGAAGCGCACCACCTGCACCAGCATCATCAGGCCGAAGATCGTCACCAGCGAAAAGCCCAGCGAAAACAGGTTCAGCGACGGCGCCACGCGGTTCAGGAAGCCGAAGCCGATCTGCACCACCATCGTCGAGAACACGATCGGCAGCGCCAGCAGCACCGCCGCCGAGAACACCCAGCCCACGTTCAGCGCCACCGCCTGCAGCAGCAGCGGATTCCAGCCGCCGCCCACGGGCCAGGCATGGAAGCTCTGGCCGATCACGCCGACCAGCACCAGGTGGCCGTCGACGGCGAAGAACACCAGCATCGCCACCAGGCCGAGCAGGCCCGAGACGACGTCCGACTGCTGGCCGTTGACCGGATCGTTCATCTGCGCCATCGAGTAGCCGACCTGGCTCGACGCCAGGAAGCCCAGCATGTTCACCACCGCCATCGTCAGCTGCAGCGCGAAGCCGATCACGCCGCCGATGATCGCCTGCTCGAACATGGCCACCACGCCGGCCAGCGAGAACGGGTCGGGCATGGCGCCGCCCTTCGTCAGCGGCAGCATCATGAACGACAGCGCCATCGCCAGCAGCGCGCGCACCGGGATCGGCACCAGCACGTCGCCGATCACGGGGGCCGTCGACAGCATCGCCATGATGCGGCAGAACGGCCACCACAACGCGCCGATCAGCGGCAGCAGCAGGTTGACGACCTCGATCACGCCCGCGCTATCCGACCAGCTGCGCCGCGCGCTGGAACACGGACACGCAATAATCCATCAGCTTGACCGCCATCCAGTGGCCGGCCACGATCAGGGCCAGCAGCGTGACCAGGAGGCGCGGCAGGAAGCTCAGGGTCTGCTCGTTGATCTGGGTGGCGGCCTGGAACAGCGCCACGATGACGCCGGCCACGAGGCCGGGCACCACCAGCACCATCACCAGCAGCATCACCAGCTGCAGGGCTTCGACGACGATGTCGACGGCGATATCGGGAGTCATGCGCTTGTGCTCATGCGGGTAAATGGGCGGCTAGACGCCGTGGATGCTGCTGACCAGGGTATTCACGGTCAGGGTCCAGCCGTCGACCAGGACGAACAGCAGCAGCTTGAACGGCAGCGAGATCACCAGCGGCGACAGCATCATCATGCCCATCGCCATCAGCACCGACGACACCACCAGGTCGATGATCAGGAACGGAATGAACAGCATGCAGCCGATCTGGAACGCGCTTTTCAGTTCCGACAGCACGAAGGCGGCCATCTTGACCGTGAAGCCGCGCTGCATCGGTTCCATCTCGGCCGGCTCGCCGGCCAGGTGCGCGATCTGGGCCAGCGCCGTCTTGCTGGTCTGGGCCAGCATGAAGCGCGACAGCGGCACTTCGGCCGTCTTGAGGGCCTGCTCGAGCGAGATGCGGTCCTTGTCGTAGGGGACGAAGGCTTCGTTCCAGACCTGGGTGCCGACCGGCCGCATGACCAGCAGCGTGAGGATCAGCGCCACGCCTGTGACGATGCGGTTGGGCAGGCCCTGCTGCAGGCCGAGGGCCTGGCGCAGCAGCGACAGCACGATCACGAAGCGGGTGAAGCTGGTCATCATCATGATCATCACGGGCAGCAGCCCGAGGATGGTCATCAGGACCAGGATCTGCGACTTCACCGTCAGGCCGCTGGACGAACCCGGGATCACGCCCGGCAGCACGTCCGGCGCGGCCGCGGCGCTGCCGGCGGCCAGCAGCAATGTCAGAAACAGCGGCGCGGCGCCGGCGAGCGCCGGCATCCAGCGGCGCGTGCGCGCGCCGCCCGTCGAACCCATCATGGCGCGAGCATGTCCAGGTTGAGGCCGTCCAGGTCGATCACTTTCAGGCCGTACTGCTCGCCCGCGACCACCACTTCGGCGCGCCCGATCGGGGCGCCGTTGACCTTGATGACGAGCGGCTCGCCGGCCAGCGCGTCGAGCGGGATCACGCTGGCCGGACCGATCGCCATCAGTTCCTGCAGCGAGACGCGGGCCGAGCCCACTTCCAGCGTCAGGGTGACCGGGATGCGGCGCATCATCTGCGGCAGGCGCGGGGTGCGCGGGCTTTCCGCCGGAGCGGCCGCTTCGTCGCCGGCCAGGTCATCGATGATCAGGTCGCCGCCGGCGGCGAATTGGTCGTTCAGGTTCATGTCCATTTATTCGGCATCTTCAAAAGAGGTTAAACAGAGCTTGCCCCGGCTCTCGGCGACGGCGGCGGTGAACAGGCGCGCTTCATCGAGCAGGACGTCGGCGCGGCCCACGTTGACCGGGATCACGTCGCCTACTTTAAGGTCGAACAGCGCTCCGAGGGTAATTTCCTTGCTGACCAGGCGACCTTCCAGCTTGACCTGCAGCTTGGCGGCCAGCGGTTCGCTCGGCCCGCGCGCGGCATGGGCACGCGGTTGTTCCGGACGCAGGCTGCCCAGGATCGCCGCCATCAGTGGCTGGTCCGGCGCGATCCAGAAACGGCGCGTCTCGTCGTCCATGCTGCGCACAACGATCTGGACGGCCCAGCCGTTCGCCCCCGGCATTGCGGCGCCCGTCACGGCGTTCGCCGCCACCGGTCGTGGCGCGACGTCCATGGCCGCGCTGGCGGCGACGCGTGCATACAACAAATCGACCATCTGTTGCGTCAACACGACGTTCAGGCGCTCTTCGGTGGCGGTCACGCGCTCGCTGCGGCGCTCTTCCTGGACCTGGCGAGGCGTTGCGGCGACGCGACGGCCGCCGTAGCGCCGCTCCAATAGTGTGAGCAACAAACAACGCTCGAAGGCCACCGACACGGTGCCCATGGCACCCGCGACGGCCATCCAGCGCAGCGCAGCATCCTGCGGGACGCGGCCGAATTCGGCTTGCTCCAGGCGCCAGCCGGCCCAGTAGCGGCGCGCGCTACCCTGCATTGCAGCATCCAGGTCGTCCTGCAGACGTGCCGCAAACTGGGGCAGCAGATGGACTGGACGCCCCAGCAAGGAGGGGTCCAGCACCTGGTGCGGCGTAGTGGTGTCAGGGGTGGCGATCGGCATTTTTAGTTAAAAAGATGGTAAGCGTTGATGCACTCTTTTCATTCCTTTGGGCAACTATTATACCCGGGAAATTGTGTCGCATCCGATGATATTCCTCTTTGATTTACTGATTGCCCTACGGTAAGATGCACCCATTACTGCCCGGGAAATCAAAAAAACTCTTTCCGGGTAAATCAACGACAGCCGCTATTCTCTCCCGTTCCGCGAGAGAAACCAAGCGGCGGCAAGAGACTGAAAATTTAACAATCCAGGTAATACAGTGGATTGTTCAGCAACCTTTCACTGATAGTCAGTCTGCACTATTTACCAAACATCAACGCATTCAGCATGGAGTCCAACACGATGGGAACTGAACTTGCCGGTCTGATCCGCGCCGACCTGGCTGCGCTGAACAACGAGGCCGCCCGCCTCTCCGTGGCCCCGGCCATGGACGCCGGCCAGCTTGTGCAGGGCAGCAACGACGGCAACGTCTCGTTCACGCAGGCCATGAAGAACGCGGTGGCCAGCGTCGACGGCGAACAGCGCGCGGCCGGCGAGAAGATGGCGGCCGTCGACAGCGGCAAGAGCGACGACCTGGTCGGCGCCATGCTGTCGTCGCAGCAGGCCAGCCTATCGTTCTCGATGCTGATGCAGGTTCGTAACAAGGTCATGGGCGCCGTCGACGAGCTGCTCAAGCTGCCCGTCTGACAGGAAGAAGCGACGTGATTGCCACCCTCAAAACGGCCCTCGCGGGCAAGCGCCTGGCCATGCCGCCGGCGCTGTCGAAGAACCTGACCCCGATGCTGGTGCTCGCCATCGGCATCACGGCCGCCCTCATGCTCTACATGTGGAACGACCAGGCGGGCTACAAGCCGGTGTTCGGCGCGCGCGAGAAAGTCGCCGCCAGCGACATGATGACCGTGCTCGAAGCGGAGCGCATCCCCTATCGCGTGCATCCCGAGTCGGGCCAGGTGATGGTCCCCTCGGGCCAGCTGGGCAAGGTGCGCATGCTGCTGGCCGCCAAGGGCGTGACCGCGCAGCTGCCGGCCGGCCTGGAACTGATGGACAAGAACGACCCGCTGGGCGTGTCGCAGTTCGTGCAGGACGTGCGCTTCAGGCGCGGCCTGGAAGGCGAACTGGCGCAGTCGATCCTGACCATCGACGCCATCGCCTCGGCGCGCGTGCACCTGGCGATCGCCAAGTCGACGTCCTTCGTCGCCAGCGACGGCGACAAGTCGTCGGCCTCGGTCGTGGTCGCGCTCAAGCCGGGCAAGACCCTGTCGAACGAGCAGATCGCCGCGGTCGTCAACCTGGTCTCGGGCAGCGTGGCGAGCCTGGCGCCCGGCCGCGTGTCGCTGGTCGACCAGAACGGCAACTACCTGTCCTCGCGCGTCGACCTGGCCGACGGCTTCGACGGCGCCGCCCAGGGCGATGCCGCCGCCAAGCGTTTCCAGGACGAGACCCGCGCCAACGTCAACGAGCTGCTGGGCCCGATCCTGGGCGCCAACAACTACAAGGTCAGCGTGACGGCCGACGTCGACAACGACAAGGTCGAGGAAACCCAGGAAACGTATGGCGCCGCGCCCAAGGTCACGAGCGAGGCGATGCGCGAGGAGATGGAGAAGAACCGCATGCCGATGGGCGTGCCGGGCACCCTGTCGAACCGTCCGCCGGTGCCGCAGAACCCGGTCACCACGGACGGCGCCGCCGGCGCCGATGCCAAGGCCGACGACGGCAGCGCGCGCAAGAACGCCACCACCCGCCAGTACGCCTACGACCGCGCGATCACCCAGATCAAGCGCTCGCGCGGCCGCCTCAAGAAGCTGTCGGTGGCGGTGGTGCTGAACAATGCCACGGCGACGACGCCGAAGACCGGCTGGACCCCGGAAGAAATCGCCAACATCGACAAGATCCTGCGCGGCGGCCTGGGCATCGACGCCAAGCGCGGCGACGTGCTGGCCGTGTCCTCGCTGACCTTCCCGGCTGCGGTCGCGCCGGAACCGTGGTGGCAGGAACGCGACAACGTGGTCGACATGACCGGCTGGGCGATGTGGGCGATCGGCGCGATCCTGGGCTGGTTCCTGATCCTGCGTCCGCTGATGCGCATCGCGACCCAGCGCCTGGCCCCGGCCGCGCCGCTGGCGACCGTCCCGGGCGGCGCGAAGCCGGCCCTGGCGGGCGCCGCGGCGGCAGGCGGCGCCGCTGCCCTGGGCGCGCCGGACGGCGCGGCGGTCGCGGCATTGCCGGGCGCCGCCCCGGCGTTGGCCGGCGCGCTGCCGGTCCAGCCGCTGCTGGAAAACTATGACTTGCCGCCGGCCGGTTCGGCCGTGGACGTGCTGGTCGATCACCTGAAGGTCCTGGCCGGCAAGGAGCCGGAACGGGTGGCGGAAGTCGTGAAACAATGGGTGCAGAAGAAAAATGGCTGATTTCGACAATAACGACGAGCAGGAAGTGGCACTGAGCCCGGTCGAACAGGCCGCCATCGTGCTGCTGTCGATCGGCGAGGAACCGGCTGCAGCCGTGCTGCGCTGCCTCGAGCGCGAAGAACTGATCGAGCTGACCCAGGTGATGAGCCGGATGAGCGGCATCAAGGTCGATGCCGTCAAGTCCTCGATCCAGAAGTTCTTCGACGACTACCGCCAGCAGAGCGGCCTGCATGGCGCCTCGCGCACCTACCTGAAGCGCTCGCTGGACCTGGCGCTGGGCAGCGACATCGCCAACAGCGTGCTGAACACGATCTACGGCGACGCGATCCGTCCGATGATGGCGCGCCTGCAGTATGCGTCGCCGAAATGGCTGGCCGAGTACATCGCCGCCGAACACGTGCAGATGCAGGCCGTGTTCCTGGCCTTCCTGCCGCCCGCGCTGGCCGGCCAGATCATCGACGCGCTGCCGGAGGAAGGCCGCGAGCTGGTGCTGCTGAACCTGGCGCGCCTGGAAGAGATCGACCGCGACCTGCTGCGCGAGCTGGAAGAGCTGGTCACGCGCTGCCTGGCCGCCCTGGACACCCAGAGCACCGCCGTGGAAGGCGTGCGCCAGGCCGCCGAGATCCTGAACCGCCTGCCGAACAACCGCGCCGGCATGGTCGAGCTGCTGCGCGCCCACGACCCGGACGTCGTGTCGCAGATCGAGATGTCGATGTACGACTTCTTCATCCTGTCGCGCCAGACCGAACAGACCATCACGCGCCTGCTCGACGAGATCCCGCTGGAGCAGTGGGCGATCGCCCTCAAGGGCGCCGAGCCGGCCCTGCGCGATGCGCTGCTGGGCGCGATGCCGAAGCGCCAGGCGCAAAGCTTCGAGGACCTGATGCGCCGCTCCGGCCCCGTGCCGATGTCGCGCATCGAGCAGACCCGCCGCGAGATCATGGCGCAGGTCAAGGAGCTGGTCGACAACGGTGAAATCGAAGTGCAGCTGTTTGCCGAGGCGACCGCCGAATGAAGCAGTTCCGGCCTTTCCACTTCCCGCCGCTGGCCCAGCTCGCGCCCAAGAAGCACGGCGCGGACGGCGACGCGTCCTCCCCGCCCTCGGAAGCGGACTGGCAGGGCGCGGTCGCGGACGGCTATGCCCAGGGCCAGCAGGACGGCTACGACGCCGGCCATGCGCGCGGCCTCGAGCAGGGCCAGGCCGAGGGCTATGCGGCCGGCCATGCCGAAGGCGCGGCACGCGGCCACGAAGAAGGCATGCAGCGCGCGCTGGCGCACCTGGAGTCGCTGGCCCAGCCGGTCGACGCCATGCTGGAAAGCCTGAAGTCGCTGGCCACCGAATACCGCAACGCCCAGCGCAAGGAAGTCGTGGACCTGGTCGGCAAGATCGCGCGCCAGGTGATCCGCGCCGAACTCGCGCTGCAACCGGTGCAGATGCTGAACCTGGTCGACGAGGCGCTGGCCGCGATGCCGCCCTCACGCGACGAGGTCGAGGTGCTGCTCAATCCGGAAGAACTCAAGCGCATCCAGGAACTGGATCCGAAGCGCGCCAAGAAATGGAACCTGCTGCCCGACCCGAGCCTCGAGCCGGGCGAATGCCGCGTCAAGTCGGGCGACCATGAAGTCGACGCCGGCTGCCAGGGCCGCCTGGCCGCGTGCATGGAGCAGGTCCACGACGCGCTGCTCGCCGCCGACGACGAGAAGGAGGCCGCATGAGCGCCCTCGCCGACACCCTGCGCTCGCTCGAGATCGGCGCGGTGCCGGTGGCCACGCCCACCGGGCGCCTGGTCGCCGTGCAGGGCCTGCTGCTCGAAAGCGTGGGCTGCAAGCTGCACACGGGCCAGCGCTGCCGCATCGAGACGGTCGACGGCGACTGGCTCGATGCGCAGGTGGTCGGCTTCCGCGACAAGGTTACCTACCTGATGCCGTTCAAGAAGGCCGACGGCCTGGCCACCGGCGCCCGCGTCGTGCCGGCCGCCGGTCCGTCCAGCATCTCGATCGGCCCGTCCTGGATGGGCCGCATGGTGAACGGCCTGGGCGAACCGATCGATGGCCTGGGACGCCTTGGCGGCGACCAGGTGCTGTCGACGACGCCGCCGCGCGTCAATCCGCTGAAGAAGGCGCCCGTCGAGGAGCCGCTGGACGTGGGCGTGCGCGCGATCAACGCCATGCTCACGCTCGGCAAGGGCCAGCGCGTGGGCCTGATGGCCGGCTCCGGCGTCGGCAAGTCGGTGCTGCTCGGCCTGATCACGCGCCAGACCGTGGCCGACGTGATCGTGGTCGGCCTGATCGGCGAGCGTAACCGCGAGGTGCGCGAATTCGTCGAGAAGTCGCTGGGTCCGGAAGGCTTGAAACGCGCCGTGCTGGTGGTGGCGCCGGCTGACGAAAGTCCGCTGATGCGGGTGATGGCGACGGAGCTGTGCCACGCGGTCGCCGCGCATTTCCGCGACCGCGGCCAGAACGTGCTGCTGCTGTGCGATTCGCTGACCCGCTACGCGATGGCGCTGCGCGAAGTCGCGCTGTCGCTGGGCGAGCCGCCGGCCACGCGCGGCTATCCGCCGTCGGTGTTCTCGCACATGCCGCAGCTGGTCGAATCGGCCGGCAACGGCGAAGGCGAGAGCGGCAGCATGAGCGCCATCTACACGGTGCTGGCCGAAGGTGACGACCAGCAGGATCCGGTGGTGGACAGCGCGCGCGCGATCCTCGACGGCCACATCGTGCTGTCGCGCGAACTGGCCGAGCGCGGCCACTACCCCGCCATCGACGTGGCCCAGTCGATCAGCCGCTGCATGGCGCAGGTGGTCACGGCGGAACACGCGCAGGCCGCGCGCAAGCTCAAGGCGACGATGGCGAAGCATGCGCGCGTGCGCGACCTGATCCCGCTCGGCGCCTACCAGCCCGGCGCCGATCCGGACACCGACCGCGCCGTGAAGCTGCATCCGCACATCGAGGCATTCCTGTGCCAGGGCACGCGCGAAGACGCGCCGTTCGCCCCGGCGATCGAACAACTGCAGGCGTTGATGGCATGACGAAGAAAAATACGATCGATAGCCTGGGCACCCTGGTGCGCCTGCGCAGCACGGAAGTCGAGCGCCTGCAGGCCGACATGGCCAAGCAGGAAGCGGTGCGCGCGCGCTACCAGGCCAGCGTCGACAAGCTGACGGCGCTGGCCGAGGGCAGCGGCGCGTCCGGCGCCCAGGTAGGCACGAGCGCGGGCGGCCGTCCGCTGTCGCCGCTGCTGGCGATGAACTGCGGCGACTACAAGCAGGCCGTGTTCGCGCTGGCCGACGTGCACCGCACCGACCTGCACCTGCACGAGGCGAACATGGCGGTCTCGCAGCGCAACCTGGCCCAGGCCTGGACCCGCCGCGAACTGCTCGGCAAGGTACTCGAGAAACACGAAACGGCGTTCGCGCACGCGCAGGAGCGCGGCCAGCGCAAGCGCGAAGACGATATCGCCACCCAGTCGTGGCTGGCTGGCCGCGCCGGCTGACCGACACATCAAGCAGCACACCGACAAGCAAGACAAGATAAAACAAGGAGCTAGCATGGCAAGCACGATCACCGCACCGACCTACGAGCCGACTTCGACCGCGGCGGCGCTGGCGGAAAAGTCCGTGACGGCACTGGACAGCAAGATCACCTCGCAGACGACGTCGACCTCGGCCACGGCCAAGGCACTGACGAGCCTGAGCTCGGCGATCTCGGCGTTCCAGACTTCGCTCGCCTCGCTCACGGGCCTGGGCAAGTCGGTGCTGGCATCCAGCGCGACCCTGTCCGACACTACCGTCGGCAGCGCCACCGCCAAGTCGCAGGCAGCCGCCGGCACCTACAGCCTGTTCGTGCAGCAGATCGCGACCGCCGGCCAGGTCTCGTACAACAACGTCACCAATGCCGCCACGCCGGGCGGCACGCTGACCGTCAAGCTGTCCGACGAGACGGCCGGCGCCACCGGCACCCCGGTCACCTTCGACGTCGACCTGTCGGCAGCGGCGGATACCGATGGCGACGGCAAGCTCAGCGTGCGCGAGCTGGCCGCCGCGATCAACAAGGCGTCCGGCAACAACGGCCAGGTCTCGGCCGGCGTCGTCACGATCGGCAACGAGACGCGCCTCGTCATGACGTCGAAGAACACCGGCGTGGCCAACACGATCTCGCTGGACGCATCGGGCGTGAGCGACGCCACGCTGCAATCGAGCCTCGGGACCCGCACGATCGTCACCGCCGCGCAGGACGCCGTCGTTCTCCTGGGCGGCAAGACCGGCACGCCGATCAAGCAGTCGTCGAACACCTTCACCAACATCGACGGCGTGTCGCTGACCGTGACGCGCGCACAGTCGAGCAGCGAGAACCCGATCACGCTGAAGGTGGCCGGCGACAGCGACGGCACCGCCAAGAACGTGCAGGCCTTCGTCGATGCCTACAACAAGCTCAAATCGTCCATCGACGCGCTGCTGGCGCCGGGCGATGCGAAGGCCGGCACGGCCGCCGGCGCCTTCGCCCACGACTCCGGCGTGCAGTCGCTGCAGAGCCAGCTGGTGTCGATCCTGCGCCCGACCGGCTCGACCTCGCTGGCCGCGTACGGCATCATCGCCAACCGCGACGGCACGCTGTCGCTGGATACGACCCGCCTGAACAAGCAGTTGAACGTCGATCCGGACGGCCTGGACAAGCTGCTCGGCTCGAGCAGCTCCAGCGCGCCGAGCGGCGCCGCCGGTGCCCTGAACACCTACCTGAACCAGTGGAGCAACAGCACCAACGGCCAGCTCAAGAGCCGCACCGAAGCCAATACCAAGGCCCAGGCCGCGATCACGGACCTGCAGGCCAAGCGCGACCAGCAATACAACTCCGCCTACGACCGCTACCTGAAGCAGTTCACCGACCTGCAAACCCTGCAGTCGACGATGCAGACCAACCTGACGATGCTCGACGCCCTGTTCGGCGACGACAAGAAATAATCCTGAGAGAACATCGATGTCCTACCAAGAAGCCTACGGCAGCTATCACGCCACCAGCCTGGACGCGCAGACCTCGCGCGCCTCGCCGGTCGAGCTGGTGCTGCTGCTCACCGACGGCCTGCTCGACGAGCTGGCCCGGGCGCGTGCCCACATCGTGGCCAAGCGCTACGAACAGCGCGCCGCTAGCATCAACAAATGCGTCGACATCATCAATGGTCTGTCCAGCTCGCTCGACTTCGATGGCGGCGGCCAGGTGGTGTCGAACCTCGCCAACTTGTACGAATTCTGCGTCGGCCACCTGCACGGCGCCGGCATCAAGCAGGATCCGGCCATGATCGACGAAGTCGTGAAGATCATGACCACGATCCGCACCGGCTGGGCCGGCGTACAGGCGCGCAATGGATAAGGAAGCGACGCGCGTGCAGGGCGACCGCCACGCCCGGCTGATGGCCATGGGCGATGCCCTGCAGGCCGCCGCCGCGCGCGCCGACTGGGACACGCTGGGCGAGCATGCGCGCGCCCTCGGTCCGGCCCTGCGTGCACTGGCCGCGCGCGGCCCGTGGAACGCGGCCGAACGATTGGTGCTGGCGCGCCTGCGCGGCCAGCACGACGCCGCCGCAGCAGCCGCCGCGACTGCCGTCCAGGAACTCGCGGCGCGCCTGGAAACGATGCGCGCCAACAAGGAAGGCTGGCTCGCCTACGCGATGCACAACGATATAGAACAAGGCGCAAGCCAGGAATGACCATGATGCTATCCAATTTCACCTCGTCCACGCCGGCAGGGCCGGCGCAGGCGGCCTCCGGCGCCCAGCCGGCTGCGGGCGCCGCGAATACGGACAGCGCGGGCAACGCCAGCACCGCCGCCGGCGCGCAGCCGCCGCAGCCGTTCACCCAGTGGCTCGGCCAGCAGGCCGGCGCCCAGGCGCTGCAGGCCGCGCTCGCCACCGCGGCCGACGCCACCACCGCCGGCGCCGCCCCCGCGGCAGCGGACGGTCACGAAGCAACGGACGACGCCGCCGACGATGCCGCCGCCCCCGCACCGGACAATGCGCTGCTGGCCGCCATGGCGATGCCGCTGATGCCGCTGCCCGCGGCCCAGGTCGCGCAGGCGCTGCAGGCCGCCCAGGGCAGCCAGGCCGGCGCCAGGGATGCCGATGCCGGCAGCGACGCTCCGGCCGCCGCAGGCAAGGATGGCGCGCGCGCCGCCCAGCCGCAGCTGGCCGCCGTGCAGGCTGCCACGACCGCGACGGCCGCGCTGGCCGCCGGCGCGCCGGCGACGCCGACGCCCGCCCCGGTCCAGCCGGCAGCGCCGCAGGCCGCCCAACAGGACGGCAGCACCGCCCTGCGCGTGGCGGTCCACGTCGATGCCGGCAATGCCGGCGGCGCCGACGCCAAGGAAGGCGGCGCCGACCACGCCGGCACGCAGGCCGCGGCCGCGCCGCTCGTGGGCGCCGCCGTCGGCGGCAGCGCGCCGACGCAGGCGGCCGCCGACACGGTCAAGCTGTCCGGCCCGCCGACCGCATGGCGCCAGAGCCTGCAGGAAGCGCTGGGCGAACGCCTGAACGTCCAGGTCGGCAAGAACGTCGAGCAGGCCGTGATCCGCCTCGAGCCGCCGCAGCTGGGCCGCATCGACATCGCGATCCGCCACAGCGCCGGCACGCTCGAGGTCAACATCTCGGCCTCCAACGGCGAGGTGCTGCGCCAGCTGCAGACCGTCAGCGACAACCTGCGCAGCGACCTGTCTCAGCGCCAGTACACCGAGGTCGCCGTGACGGTGACGCCGGCGCCGAAGAACGGTGCCGCCCCGTTCGGCGATCCGCAGCAACAGGGCCGCGGCCGCCAGCAGGGCCGCGACCAGGATGACACCGCCCCCGGCCGCGCCCTGGCCGAGGCCAGCACCAACGCCTCCGCCTTCACGCTGGGCGGACGCGATTCATGACACGGGCCCCATCCCGTCCTATCCAACTAGGCTCGATGAGTAATTAAAGATGAACAGCAAAGTCAAGATGATGGTCGCCATTGCCGGTGCCGTGGTCGTCAGCGCCGCCGGCGCCGGTGGCGCGGTCTGGTGGTTCATGCCCAAGCCGGCCGCGGCAGCGGGCTCCGCCAAGAAGGTGGAAGAAGAAAAGCCGAAGGAAGGCAAGCCGCTCAAGTACGTCACCCTGGAAAAGGTGATCGTGATGCTGCGCCGCGGCCCGAACGACGCCGACACGCACTACCTGTCGACCGACCTCGTGCTGGCCGCCGATCCCGCCAAGGAAAAGGAAACCAAGGAAAACCTGCCGCTGCTGCGCAGCCTGGCCGTGCGTACCCTGTCGTCCTACTCCATGGCCGAGGCTTCCGCCATGACGGTCGAACAGTACGCCGAGGCGCTGAACAAGTCCTTCGACGCCGGCTACGAGCACGAGCACACCGAGAAACCGTTCGCACAAGTCATGATCGGCAAGCTGATCATCGAATGACGATACCGACCAGCGGGGAATGACGTGGCCTACATGACCGACTACGCCGACAGCTACGCCAGCAGCGAATACGCCGATGCCGCCCTCCACGCGGGCATGAGCGAAAAGGAAGAGCAGCGCCACCTGCTCGCCTATGCGCCGCTGGTCAAGCGCATCGCGCGCCAGCTCAATTCGCAGGCGTCGGGCGCCATGGGACGCGAGGACATGGAACAGATCGGGCTGATGGGCCTGCTGGAGGCGCTGCGCCGCTACGGCACGCCAGACGCCGGCTTTTCCAGCTACGCCTCGCTGCGCCTGCGCGGCGCCATCCTCGACGAATTGCGGCGCCAGGACTGGCGTCCGCGCGCCGTGCGCCAGGACAGCCACAAGCTGCGCGACGCCGTGCGCGCGCTCACGCGCCGCCTGGGCCGCGAGCCGAACGACAAGGAGGCCGCCGAGGCGCTTGGCCTGTCGCAGGAAGAATGGCGCCAGTTCCTGCTCGACGACGTCGCCGAAGAGATGCTCAGCTTCGACGAAGTGCTGCAGGAAGCGACCGAGCAGGAACACAGCGCCCCCGGCCCGGAACAGCAGTTCATGGTGCGCCGCAGCCTCGAACAGGCGCTCGGCGCCCTGAACGAAAAAGAGCAGCGCGTGATCCAGATGATCTACGAGTTCGAGCTCAGCTACAAGGAAATCGCCGCCGTGCTGGACCTGTCGGACGCCCGCGTCTGCCAGCTCAACAAGAGCGCGCTGACCAAGATGAAAGCCGCGCTGGCCCAGGCCTGACCGCGTCCACAAAGAAAAAGAGAGAGGTAACAATCATGCAAATCCTTGGCATCCTGATCGTGCTCGGCGCCGTGTTCGGCGGCTTCGCACTGATGGGCGGCACCTTCGGCGCGATCTGGCATCCGACCGAGCTGGTCGTCATCGGCGGCGCCGCCCTCGGCGCCCTCGTGCTGGCCAACCCCAAGCACGTGCTGGCCGAACTGCTGGTGCAGATGAAGAAGATCGCCGGCAAGCACAAGCACGACTCGGAATTCCAGCGCCAGCTGCTGCTGCTGATGTACGAACTGCTGCAGACGGCCGCCGGCGGCCTGAAGGCCCTGGACGCCCACGTCGAAGCGCCCAAGGAAAGCCCCATGTTCCAGCGCTATCCGCTGATCCTCGAAGAACCGAAGCTGCTGGCCTTCATCGTCGACAACTTCCGCCTCATGGCCATGGGCAAGATCAACGCCCACGAGCTGGAAGGCGTGCTCGAGCAGGAACTGGAAGCCATCCACGAGGAACTCTCGCAGCCGGCCAAGTCGCTGCACAAGGTGGCCGAGGCGATGCCGGGCTTCGGCATCCTGGCCGCCGTGCTGGGCATCGTGCTGACCATGAACTCGGTCGGCGAAGGCGCCGACACCGCCGAGATCGCCGAGCGCATCGGCGCCGCGATGGTGGGCACCTTCATCGGCATCTTCTTCTGCTACGGCGTGCTGGACCCGATCTCGGGCATGATGAAGCAGCTGGTCAATTCGGAAGCGTCGACCATGGAAACCGTCAAGGTGGTGCTGTGCACCCACGTGGCCGGCAAGCCGCCCCTGCTGGCGATCGACGCCGGCCGGCGCCTGATCCAGCTGAACACGAAGCCCAGCTTCGCCCAGCTGGAAGCCTGGATCAATGCGATGGCCGACGGCGACGACGCCGGTGCGGCCAAGCGCAAGGCTTAAGCGGAGCGCGCAGTGCAAGCGAACAAGAAGGGCGACAAGCACCACGAGGAAACCATCGTCAAGCGTGGCGGCGGCAAGCACCACGACGACGAGCACGGCGGCGCCTGGAAGGTGGCGTTCGCCGACTTCTGCATGGCGCTGATGGCGCTGTTCCTCGTGCTGTGGCTGATCGCCTCGCGCGACGCCCAGCAGGCCAAGAAGATCGTGCGCGACAACATGGCCAACGGCATGCTGGAATCCACCGGCCGCAAGCCGGAACTGGCGACCAACCCGGCCGGCAGCCTGATCGAGCGCTTCCAGATGCCGCGCAGCGACGGCGGCGCCAAGGGCCCGAACGCCGGCGCCCAGACGGCGGCGCGCACCCGCTACGAATCCGCGTCGGAACTGGCGGCGCTGGCCCATGCGCTGCAAAAGATGAGCGCCGATGCCGGCCTGGCATCGAATCTTGCCACGGTGGTCACGCCGACCGGCTTGCGCGTCATGCTGCACGACACGGACCGCCAGGGCATGTTCGTGCGCGGCAGCCCGCTGCCGACCGACAAGTTCGCCAAACTGTTGCGTGCGATGGCGCCATTGTTCGAAAAAATGGAAAATCAGATGTTGATTGTGGGCCACACTGATTCCTTGCAGTACACTTATAAGGGTCCGACGGGCTATTCCAACTGGAGCCTGTCGGCCAACCGTGCCCTGGCCGCGCGCGGGGAACTGCTGAGCGGCGGCATGCGCAGCGAAAGCGTGCTGCAGCTGGTCGGCATGGCCGACCAGGCGCCCATCGATCCGGACCACGCGGATGCCGCCATCAACCGCCGCATCGAACTCATGATCCTGACCAGCGGCCAGGCCGCCAGCATCAAGAGCATGTTCGGCCCGCCGGCCGCGACCGACACGTTGACCAAGGACGTGGCGATCTCGAAACCGGGCGAACAGGCGCTGCAGGAATTGCGCGGCCAACTGGCGAACAAACCATGACGATCCAATCGAAATCCCGAGGACAGCGCATGAAGATCACAGGCGTATCCACTCCTTCCATCCAGCTCAATCCGCAGACGGGCGGCGCGTCCGCTCCCGCTGCCGTCCCGGCCGCCGCCACTGACGCCGTGCTGGAATCGAGCGTGCTCAAACCGGCCCAGGCCGCGCTGGCCGCCCTGCCCGACTTCGACGCCGCCCGCGTGGCCGAGCTGCGCGACGCGCTCGCCAAGGGCGAGCTGCCGTTCGACGCGGGCCGCCTGGCCGGCGCGATCCAGCGTTTCCACGGCAGCAAGGGCTGACGGCATGAGCGCAACCCGCATGACCCGCGACCAGGCCGTCGCCCGCCTGCTGGACGGCATCCAGGGCGACATCGCCGCCTGCGGCGCCATCCGCGAGCTGCTCGAACGCCAGTTCCAAGCCGCCCTGCGCCGCCGCAGCGCCGAGCTGGCCGAGCTGGCCGGGCAGCTGATGCCGCAGCTGGACGCGATGGAAGGACGCCGCAAGCAGCGCGTGCAGCTCGTGCGCGCCCTGCTCGGCCCGCAAGCCACGATGGGCGAGCTGTTCGCCCAGCTCGACGCGGCCCGCCGCGACGCCGCCGCGCACGCCTGGACCCAGCTCGAAGCGCTGGTGCGCGATTGCAAGGAAGCCACGCTGCGCAACGGCAGCCTGATGGCGGAGCAGCACGGCGTCATGCAGCGCGTGCTGTACGGCGAGGAGGCCACCTATGCGCCACGCTGAATTCGGCTCCGCGATTCCCTCCCTGCCCCCGACCGCGGCCACGCAGGCCACGGCGCCGCTGTCCAATGGCGGCAACGCATCGGCGAAATTCGGCGGCATCTTCAACGAGGTGCAGGGCGAAGTCGCCACCTTCATCCGGCAAGGAAGCGACGACGGCTTTGCCAGCAGCGCCAGCCTGTCGGCCGAGGGCCGCATCTGGGCCGCGCGCAGCCAGCAGGCCGCCGGCGCGGCCGGCGTCGTCGGCGTGGACGGCAATAGCGATGGTACGGCCTCGCCCGACCAGCAGGCCTTCCTGGATAGCATCGCCCCATGGGCGCGCGAGGCGGCCGACCGGCTGGGCGTGGCGCCGGAGCTGGTGTCGGCCCACGCCGCGCTGGAATCCGGCTGGGGCCAGCGCCCGCTGCGCAACAGCGACGGCAGCTCGACCTACAACCTGTTCGGCATCAAGGCAGGCGCCACCTGGAACGGCGACGTGGCCGAATCGCGCACCACCGAATACGTGGGCGGCGCGGCCGTCAAGACCAGCGCGCGTTTCCGCGCCTATCCGGACCAGGCCAGCGCCTTCCGCGACTATGCGCGCATGCTGACCGATAACCCGCGTTTCCGCGGCGCGCTGGGCGCCGGCAGCGACGCCCAGGCCTTCGCGGGCGCGCTGGCCAAGGGCGGCTACGCAACGGATCCGTCGTATGCCGCCAAGCTCGCACGCCTGGCGGGAAAATTGCAGGGCATCAGCGGTTGACCGCTGAATCGATGGGCTCGACTTCTCCCGGCCCGGCCACGCGCATGCGCACGACCTGCCCGCTATTGGCATTGCGCACGCGGATCGCGGCGCCCCTGGCGCCCGCGTCGAGCGCCTCGCCGGCCGTGCTGACTTCGATGCCGTCGCGCCGCGCCGTCATGACGACGGCATCGCCGCGCTTGACGAGGACGGGGCTGGACAGCTGGCCGCTGCGCAATATGTCTCCTGGACGCAACATGCGACGTGACATTTGTCCGACCGCATCCTCAGGAGTCGTGATCGGATCGGCAACGTTCGAGATGTCGCGGCGCTCGAGCGTGACTTGTGCATCGGTCAACGCTTCGTTGGGCGCGACCGGCGCGGCGGCCACCGCCACCATCGCCGAGACGCGCGCGCGGACGACGTATTCGAGCCGCCAGCCGGGTGTGTCGTTGCAGCGCGCCAGGAAGCGCATCCGCTGGGGAGAACGGGTATCCAGCGTCTCGACGACGACGTCCCGGGCGCACGGCGGCGCCGCGCGCCGGGTCACGACGGCGACGTCGAACTGCGGTTCGGTCAGGCCGGACGCCGCCATCTGCCGCTCCAGTTCGGCGCGCGCGGCTTGTTCGATTTGCATCGGAACGGCGGGTTGAGCGGCGTGCGCGGACGCAAAAAACAGCGTCAGTATCGAAACGACAAGGGTTGCCTTATGGAAAGCAATCATTAGAGAATAGCGGCTGACAAAAGCCAGATTCTAACCAATCCATTGCCGGGTGCAATTTCAGCCCGGTGGTCCACACGACGGAGGTCCTGCAATGACGATCAATTTCAAGGAGGCGCTCGGGGTCCATGCCGATACGCTCGCCCTGCGCGCCGAACGCACGAAAGTGCTGGCGGCGAACATCGCGAACGAAAGCACCCCCGGCTACACGGCCCGTGACGTCGACTTCGGCGCCATGCTGCAGGAACGCGTCGACAGCGAGAACGGCGAACTGAGCCTGGGCGACGGCGAAGCGCTGTACCGCGTGCCATTCCACCCGAGCGCCGACGGCAATACCGTCGAGATCGGCGTCGAGCAGGCCGCCTTTTCGCAGAACGCATCGGACTTCCAGACCAGTCTGACCTTCATCAACATGCAGTTGCGCGGCCTGGCGAAAGCCATCAACGGCCAGTAACGCGCCCCTACCGGTAAGGCATAGCAATGGGTTTCAAGGATATTTCCCAGATCGCCGGTTCGGCGATGACGGCGCAATCGGTGCGCCTGAACACGATCGCCAGCAACCTGGCCAACGCCAACGCGTCGGCCGGCTCCGAGGCCGAAGCCTACCGCGCGCGCAAGCCCGTGTTCTCGACCCTCATGGGCGGCAACAACGGCGGCGCCGTGCAGGTGCTGGACGTCGTCGAGAGCGCCGAGCCGCTGCGCCGCGCGCACGAGCCGGACAATCCCAAGGCCGACGCCGACGGCATGGTGTACTACACCAACGTCAACGAAGTGGCCGAGATGGCCGACATGATGACCGCGTCGCGCGCCTTCGAGACCAATGTCGAGGTACTGGGCCGCATCAAATCCATGCAGCAGTCGCTGCTCAAGCTGGGAGACAACTGATGACGGCCACGACGTCCGCCACCAATAGCCAGTTCGGCAACGGCGCCTCCGCCAATGCCAAGGTCGCGACCCAGGCTTCCACCGATGCCAACCGCGACATGTTCACCAAGCTGCTGGTCGCGCAGATCCAGAACCAGGATCCGCTGTCGCCGCAGGACCCGACCGAATACGTGAACCAGCTGTCGCAGCTGTCGCAGACGGAGGCGCTGCAGGACCTGTCCAAGCTCACCAGCGCCAACGCCAGCGTGCTGGCCAGCCTGCAGACGCTGGCGCTGGGCGGCCAGGTGGGTTCCGACGTGTCCGTCGTGACCGACACCATCAAGCTGGACGGCAACAAGGTCTCCGGCATCGTCAACCTGAACGGCCTGAGCACCGGCACCGGCCTGGTGCTGACCGGCAGCGACGGCAAGCAGACCACGATCGACCTGGGCACCCATGCATCCGGCGCGCAGGCATTCACGATCGACCCGGACGCACTCGGCCTGGCGCCGGGCACCTACAAGATCGCGGCCAAGCCGTCGGACGGCAGCTCGCCCACGATCGAAGTGTCGGCGCGCCTGAACAGCGTGCGCGTGACCAACGGCGGCGTCGTGCTGCAGGTGTCCAACCTGGGCGACGTCGATCCCGCGTACGTTACCGCTTTCAACGGCAAGACGGGCTCGTAAGCCCCCTCCTCTACCGCTCCAGAGAACATTAAGGAATCGACATGAGCTTCGACATCGCACTGTCCGGCATCCAGGCCATCAACGAACAACTGACCACGGTCTCGAACAACATCGCCAACGCGGCCACCTACGGCTTCAAGAGCAGCCGCGCCAACTTCTCGTCCGTGTACGCCGGCACCAAGGCCAACGGCGTGGAGATCGGCTCGATCACCCAGAGCATCGCCCAGAACGGTTCCGCCGTCACCACCGGCCGCGCGCTCGACGCCGCCATCGACGGCCGCGGCTTCTTCGTCAGCCGCGACCTGCAGGGCGGCCTGACCTACAGCCGCGTGGGCATCTTCTCGGCCGACGTGCAGGGCTACCTGATCGACAGCAACGGCAAGCGCGTGCAGGGCTACGGCCCCACCACGGCGGGCAGCGCGCTGGGCGCCATGGGCGACGTCAAGATCCCGACCGGGCAGATCGAGGCGAAGGAAACCACGAGCATCGACTACGTCGGCAATATGTCGGCGGACTGGGCCACGAAGACCGTCGCCGGCTTCAAGGCGAACGATCCCTCGACCTACAACCAGGTCAAGCAATCCCTCGTGTACGACTCGCTGGGTGCCCAGCACACGTTGTCGCAGTACTTCGTCAAGACCGGTGACAATACGGTCAGCGTGTTCTACGCGTTCGACAAGGGCACGCCGGGAACCGCCGCGAATGCGACGCTGACGTTCGACAGCAAGGGCAAGCTGACCGGTACCGCGAACACCGGCACGCTCACGTTCCCGGCCGCCGCCGGCGCCGCCTCCGGCTCCGTCACCATCAGCTATGCCGGCAGCACCCTGTACGCCGGCGACGCCACCACCACCACCAACCGCAGCGACGGCTACGCCTCGGGCGCCTTCATCGGCGTCGAGCTGGCATCGGACGGCTCGCTGGTGGCCAAGTACAGCAACGACCAGTCGCAGGTGGTCGGCACGCTGGCCATCGCCACCTTCCCGAACGAAGGCGCGCTGACCGCCACCAGCGACACCAGCTGGACCGCCAACGCCAACTCGGGCGACCCGCTGTACAACACCCCGGGCGTGGGCCTGTCGGGCAAGCTGACCACCGGCACGCTGGAAGGCTCGAACGTCGACATCACCTCGGAACTGGTCGGCCTGATGACCTCGCAGCGCAACTACCAGGCCAACTCGAAGGTCCTGACCACCGAGAACCAGATGATGCAGGCCCTGATGCAGGCCCTGTAAGACACCGAGCGACCATGGACAAACTGATCTTCACCGCCGCCTCCGGCGCCGCGCACCTGATGCGCGCGCAGCAGGTGCACGCCAACAACCTGGCGAACATGGATACCGCCGGCTACCGCGCCAGCATGGAAACGGCCGGCAATGCCCAGCTGGGCGGCTACGGCTACGACGACGTGCACATGGCCACCACCCAGGCCGACACCATCTCGACCCGCGCCGGCAGCGTGCGCGAGACGGGACGCGCGCTCGACGTGGCCATCGGCGGCCAGGGCTACCTCGCCGTGCAGTACGGCGACGGCGAAGCCTATACCCGTTCGGGCGAGATCGCGATCGGTCCCGACGGCGAACTGTCCGTGCACGGCCACGCCCTGTTGGGCGAAGGCGGCCCGATCGTGCTGCCGCAGCACACCGCCGTGGAGATCGCCACCGACGGCACCGTCTCGATCCTGACCGAGGGCGCCACCGAGATGCAGACGGTCGACCGCCTGCGCCTGGTGAATGCCGAAGGCACGGAACTGACCAAGAACGAGGCCGGCCTGATCGTCTCGCGCGACGGCGCCGACCTGGCGGCCGACCCGAACGTCAAGGTGCGCCCGCGCGCCCTCGAAGGCAGCAATGTCTCGGCGGTCGAGGAAATGGTCGCCACCATGAGCCTGAACCGCAGCTTCGAGATCCAGATGAAGCTGTTCCAGGCCAGTGACAAGATGAACGAAACGGGCAACCGCCTGATCGGCGCGTGATCGGCGCCTGAGCGCCCGCCACCGACAAGATAGAGAGGACATATCATGAATCCAGCAATGTGGATCAGCAAGACCGGCGTGCAGGCCCAGGATGCGAAGCTGCAGGCCATCGCCAACAACCTGGCCAACGTGAACACCGTCGGCTTCAAGCGCGACCGCGTCATGTTCGAGGACCTGTTCTACCAGGTCGACAAGCAGCCGGGCGCCCAGACCGCCGACAACACGGTCAGCAACGGCACCCAGCTGGGCAACGGCACGCACATCGTCGGCACCCAGAAGGTGTTCACCAACGGCAGCCTGCAGACCACCAGCCAGCCGCTCGACGTCGCCATCTCCGGTAGCGGTTTCCTGCAGGTGCTGCGTCCCGACGGCCAGCCGGCCTATACCCGCGCCGGCCAGCTGCAAGTCAACCAGAACGGCGTGCTGACCAATGCCCAGGGCCTGCCCCTGGTGCCGCAGATCACCGTCCCGAACAACGCGACGGCACTGACCATCGGCGAGAACGGCATGGTCAGCGCGACCGTCCCGGGCACCACCGCGCCGACCGAACTGGGCCAGCTGACGCTGACCACCTTCGTGAACCCGGCCGGCCTGCAGGCGCTGGGCGAGAACCTGTTCTCGGAAACGGGCGCCAGCGGCGCCCCGAACGAAGGCGTGCCGGGCACCGGCGCGTTCGGCAAGCTGAAACAGGGCGCGCTGGAAGGCTCGAACGTGCAGGTGGTCGAGGAGATGGTCGACATGATCGCGGCCCAGCGCACCTACGAGATGAACACCAAGGTGCTGTCCGCGGCCGACAACATGCTGCAGTACCTGTCGCAGGCGGCGCGCTGATCATGATCCGCTTCGCCACCGCCGGCCTGCTCGCCGCGGCCGCCCTGCTGACCGGCTGCGCCTCGAACGTGCCGCTGCAGGCCCCTGCCGCCGACCCGTTCGACCTGCCGCAGGCGCAGGTGGCGCGGCGCGGCGTGTCGGGCGGCGTGTTCAGCGCCGATACCGTGTCGCTGACCTCGGACGCGCGCGCATTCCGCGTGGGCGACGTCGTCACGGTGATCCTGCAGGAGACCACGCAGGCCAGCAAGAAGGCCGGCACCAGCTTCAGCAAGGGCTCGACGGTCGCCGTCGATCCGCTCGCCGCACTCGGCAAGACCTATCCCAAGACCGCCATCGGCATCAACGCCGACCGCAGCTTCCAGGGCGACGCCACCAGCACCCAGCAGAACGCGCTGTCCGGCGCCGTGACCGTGATCGTGCAGGAAGTGATGGCCAACGGCCTGCTGCGCGTGGCCGGCGAAAAGCGCCTGCAGCTGAACCAGGGCGAGGAATTCCTGCGCCTGAAAGGCTACCTGCGCCCGGCCGACATCGACAGCGACAACCAGGTGTCCTCGCTGCGCGTGGCCAACGCGCGCATCGCCTACTCCGGCCAGGGCACGCTGGCCGACGCCAATTCCCCGGGCTGGCTGACGCGCTTCTTCACCGGCCCCCTGATGCCGTTCTAAAGGACGACACGATGCGATCCTTCTCCACCGTTCCGCTGCTGCGGATCGTTTCCATTGGCCTGGCGCTGTGCGCCGTCGCCAGCCTGCCGGCCGCCGCGGCGCCCGCCGTCAAGTCGGCCGCCAGCGCCGCCGCCCAGCCGATGACCCGCACCCAGCCGCTGCGCAACCTCGCCAGCGTCGAAGGCGTGCGCGAAAACCCGCTGGTCGGCTACGGCCTGGTGGTGGGCCTGAACGGCAGCGGCGACTCGACCCAGGTGAAGTATTCGAGCCAGTCGGTGGTCAACCTGCTCAAGCAGTTCGGCGTCAAGATGCCGGACGGGCAGGATGCCAAGAACAAGAACGTGGCCGCCGTCATGGTCTCGGCCGTGTTCCCGCCCGGCTACCGCCGCGGCCAGCAGATCGACGTCACCGTCTCGTCGCTGGGCGACGCCAAGAGCCTGCGTGGCGGCACCCTGCTGCTGACGCAGCTGCGCGCGGCCGACAACGAAGTCTATGCGCTCGCCCAGGGCAATCTGGTGGTCGGCGGCCTGTCGGCTTCCGGCAAGAGCGGCTCCTCGGTGACGGTGAACACGCCGACCGGCGGCCGGATCCCCAACGGCGCCCAGATCGAGCGCGAGATCCCGACCGACTTCGCCACCCGCGCCCACGTTCTGCTGCAGCTGCGCCATCCGAACTTCGACACCGCCACCAACGTCGTCGAGGCGATCAACCGCCGCTACGGCCCGATCGCCACGACCGCCGACGGCAGCAGCATCGAGGTGGTCGCCCCGACCAACCCGACCGAGCGCGTGGCCTTCGTCGCGCGCCTGGAAAACATGCCTGTCGAAGCAGGCGCGGAAACGCCCCGGGTCGTGTTCAATTCGCGCACCGGCACCGTGGTGATCTCGGACGGCCTGCGCGTGCGCTCGGCCGCCGTCACCCATGGCGCGCTCAAGGTCGTGATCTCGGAAAGCTCGGCGGTGAGCCAGCCCGGCCCGCTGTCGCGCGGCCAGACCGCCGTCACCCCGCAGTCGAAGGTCCAGGTGGATCAGGGCTCCGGCCAGATGTTCCATTGGCCGCCGGGCGCGCGCCTGCAGACCATCATCGACGTGGTCAACAGCCTGGGCGCCTCGCCCGACGACATCATGGCGATCCTGCAAGCCCTCGACCAGGCCGGCGCGATCGAAGGCGAACTGGTGGTGATCTGATGGACGACAAGCTCAATCCGCTGGCCGCCCGGGCCATCCCCCTCGATACGGGCAAGGACGCGCAGGTGGCCCCCGCCGCCGACGGCGCGCCCGATCCGGCCTACGTGGCCAAGGCGACCAAGGTCGCCGTCGAATTCGAGAGCTTCTTCATCTCGCACATGCTGCACCAGATGCGCGAGAGCGCCCGCACGCTGGCGCCGGAAGACAGCCCGACGCGCGACCGCGTCAACCAGGACATGACGGACATGGTCGACAACATGTTGGCCGGGAATATCGCCAACCAGCGCGCGTTCGGCGTCGCCGACGCGATTTTGAAGCAGTTGTTGCCGGCGCCACTTAATAAGATGCCATAAACGGTCGCCTGTAACTACTGAACACGTATTCGAGAGAACGGCCCATGAGCATCCTGAACAACGCATTGTCCGGCGCGATCGCTTCGCAACTCGCCCTGAACGCCGCCAGCCAGAACATCGCCAACCTGCAGACCAAGGGCTATACCCGCCAGGCCGCGCTGCTGGCATCGGTGGCGCCGTCGGCCGGCTCGCAGGTCGGCAACGGCGTGTCGGTGACGGCCCTGATCCGCTTCTCCGACGGCTACAAGACCCAGCAACTGTGGAGCAGCGCCTCGGAACTGGGCAGCTATGCACAGACCCAGCCCTACCTGACCCAGCTCGAGCAGGTGATGACCGACGACAAATCGAACGTCTCGGACGGCATCGACCAGTTCTTCGCCGCGCTGAACGCCGTTGCCGGCGTCGACCCCACCTCGACCCCGCTGCGCCAGCAGGTGGTCACCGCCGGCAACCTGCTGGCCCAGCGCTTCAACAGCCTGAACAATGTGTTCAACACGCAGGAGCTGTCGATCCGCCAGCAGCGCAGCGCCATCGTCGACGAAGCCAACAGCGCGATCGCCGCGATCGCCTCGCTGAACACCCAGATTTCCGCGGCCAGCGCGGGCGGCACCAACGTGTCCTCGCTGATCGATGCGCGCGACCAGGCGATCGACAGCCTGTCCAGCCTGATGAAGGTGGAAGTCAACGACCAGCCTGACGGCAGCCGCAACGTCTCGCTCGCCAACGGCCAGTCGCTGGTGCTGGGCGGCGTCGGCGGCACGCTGGCGACGGACGGCGGTCTCGACCAGACCTTCAGCGTGACCTTCGCCGGCACCAAGTTCGACCTCGATCCGGCCAGGCTGGGCGGCGAGATGGGCGGCCTGTCGACCTACCTGAACGACACGCTGCTGCCGACCAAGCAGGGCGTCGCGGACCTGGCCAGGCAACTGACGGAAAAGATCAACACCCAGCTGCAGGCCGGCACCACGATGGACGGCAACCCGGGCAAGGCCTTGTTCGTATTCGACCCGAACAGCGTGTCGAACATGGTATCGGTGGCGGCCGGCTTCCAGACCTCGGACCTGGCATTTTCCGCGAGCGCCGCGGCCGGCCCCGGCGATACGGGCAACCTGCAGAAGCTGGTCGCCATCAAGAACGAGTCGATCAGCGTGACCCGCGTGGGCAGCGTGCTGATCGCCGACGCCGACACCCAGCTGGTCGGCAAGCTGGCCGTGGACAGCCAGCAGAACAAGAGCGCGCTGAACACCGCCCAGACCTTGCGTACCCAGGCCGAGAACGACTGGTCCGCGACCAGCGGCGTGAACGAAGACGAGGAAGCGGTCGGCCTGGTCGAATACCAGAAAATGTACCAGGCCAACATGAAGGTGATATCGGTCGCGAACGCGCTGTTCGATGCCACCCTGGCCATGATGGGATAAGGAAGACGACCATGCGCATCGCATCCAGCCAGTACCAGGCATTCATGACCGCCGCGCTCCAGAAGAACCAGGAGCGCATCACCTACGTTACCCAGCAGCTGTCCACGGGCGACCGTATCCAGCTGCCGTCCGACGATCCCGTCGACAGCGTGCGCCTGTCGCGCCTCAAGCGCGAGGAAGCCGCCATCGACCAGTACCGCGCCAACATCGCGGCCCTGCAGCAGCGCATGTCGAAGAACGAAGGCTACCTGACCAATATGGTCAACGACATGGGCGCCGGCCGCGACCTGCTGGTGTGGGCCGCCGACGGTTCCAACACCCCGAACGACCTGAACGCGATGGTGACCTCGCTGTCCTCGCTGCGCGACAGCCTCGTGTACACGGCCAACACGGTCGACCAGGAAGGCCGCTACGTATTCTCCGGCACCGCCACCAACGTCAAGCCGATGGTCTACAACGCCAACGCCGCGCTGGGCCAGCGCTACGGCTACGTCGGCAATACCAATGACCAGAACGTCGTCGTCGGCAACGGCATCACCCAGGTCGCGAACCAAAACGTGGCCGGCCTGGAAAAACTGCTCAACAAGCTGGACGAGACCATCGACGCGCTGTCACAGTCGGGCGTCGACGCCAACGACCCGGACGTGCGCGCGACCGTCGCGGCCACCCTGGGCGCCTTCGACGATGCGCTGAACCTGGTCAGCGGCAAGGTCGCCGTGCTGGGCGGCCAGCAGAACATCCTCAAGACGCTGGACGCCAACCACAACAACGTCAGCCTGTCGAACAAGACCGCGATCAACGACATCGGCTCCGTCGACGTGGCCGTCGCCGCGACCGAGCTGACCGGCTACACGACCGCGCTGCAGGCCTCGTACAAGGCCTACGGCAAGATCGGCAACCTTTCCCTGTTCGACGTACTCTGATGGACACGACGCTTCGACCCACCACGACGGGCAGCGCCCTCGGCACAGTACGCAGCAAGGGCGCCACGGCGCTGGTGCCGGCGCGCGCGCCCGACGCGGCGGCCGGCGCCGCGGAGAGTACGGCTGCCGCCTCTTCCGCCAAGCCCGCTGCCCTGCGCCGCAGCAGCGCGCGCATCGACAGCGGCCTGCAGGACGGCGTCGCGCGCGCCCAGCAGGCCCTCGACTACCTCGAACGCGTCGCCAGCCAGCTCGAGAACCTGAAGGGCGAGCTGACGGCCAAGCTGGCTGGCAGCCGCAACGGCGGCGCCGTCAAGAACCGCCCGCAACTCGACACCCACGTCCGCCAGCTCGCCCGCACGCTCGCGGCGCGCAAGTCCGAAGGCGGCGGCGGCATCGACGGCGACCTGCAGTTCACGGCCCAGCCGTCGACGCAACGCTTCCGCATCCGCGCGCTGGACATCGACACGCTGCAGCAGAATGCGCCCCAGACGATCGCCTTCTCGATCGGCGGCGCCGGCGGCCCGCAATTGTCGGCCACCGTCACCGGCGAGCAGACCAACGAACAGCTGGCGCGCGCGATCGACCGCGCAATGGCGCCGCTGGGCGTACGCGCCGGCCTCGATGGCGACGGCTTCGTGTTCTCGACCGCGGAATCGAACTGGCCCGCAGTCAAGGACAGCATCGCCGTGAGCGGCATCGGCCGTGTCGCGGCCGAGGAAGTGCAACCCAGCCTGGCGCCGCAGCAGTGGAACACGGGCGCAGGCTCGGACGCGCTGCGCCAGAGCCTGCGCGAAGTGGTGCAGGCGCTGGAACGCGTGCACCGCTCGCAGAGCGCCGCCAGCAGCGCCCTGTCGTCGGCCAACGTCGAAGTGACGCAGGCCCAGACGCCGCCGCCGGAAGTCGACCTGGCCGCCGAGGATTTCTCCGCCGCGGCCGCCAGCACCGACTACGAGTCGCTGCTGGCCCTGTCCTCCGCCCTCGTCGGCGTCAGCCGCGAACGCGTGCTGGCGCTGCTCGGCCTTCGCTAAAACCCTCCCCAAAAAACCGTCGCCCCTGCGCAGGCAGGGGCCCAATTTTCACGCGTCACCGCAACGCTGAACTTGGGCCCCTGCCTGCGCAGGGGCGACGTGTTTGGTCGCAGGGGCGGAGTGTTTTTGCTCGCGGGGACGGCACGTTCTGCCATCCCGCCGACTCCCGGACGAAAAAAAACCCGCTGCATGCAGCGGGTTTTTCTTGACTGCCTGAAGGCTTACGCGCCTTCGCGGCTGGCCTTCTTGCGCTCGTGTTCCTTCAGGTAGCGCTTGCGCAGGCGGATCGATTTCGGGGTGATCTCGACCAGTTCGTCGTCCTCGATGAACTCGACCGCGTACTCCAGCGACATCTGGATCGGCGGCACCAGGCGCACGGCTTCGTCGGTACCCGAGGCGCGCACGTTGGTCAGCTGCTTGCCCTTGATCGGGTTGACGACCAGGTCGTTGTCGCGCGAGTGGATACCGATGATCATGCCTTCGTACACCGGGGTGTTGTGCTCGACGAACATGCGGCCGCGGTCCTGCAGCTTCCACAGCGCGTAGGCGACGGCCTGGCCGTCATCCTGCGAGATCAGCACGCCGTTGCGGCGGCCGGCCAGTTCGCCCTTGCCGTTGTCGACCGGCGAGTAGGCGTCGAACACGTGGCTCATCAGGCCGGTGCCGCGGGTCAGGGTCATGAAGTCGCCCTGGAAGCCGATCAGGCCACGGGCCGGGATGCGGTATTCCAGACGCACGCGGCCCTTGCCGTCCGATTCCATGTTCTGCAGGTCGCCACGGCGGCGGCCCAGTTCTTCCATCACGCCGCCCTGGTTGGCTTCCTCGACGTCGACGGTCAGGTTCTCGTACGGCTCGCACTTGACGCCGTCGATTTCCTTGAACACGACGCGCGGACGCGACACCGCGAGCTCGAAGCCTTCGCGGCGCATGTTTTCCAGCAGGATGGTCAGGTGCAGTTCGCCGCGGCCCGACACTTCGAACGTGGTGTCGTCATCCGTCGGCAGCACGCGCAGCGCGACGTTCGACTTCAGTTCGCGGTCCAGGCGGTCGCGCAGCTGGCGGCTGGTGACGAACTTGCCTTCGCGGCCGGCCAGCGGCGAGTTGTTGACCATGAAGTTCATGGTCAGTGTCGGCTCGTCGACGGTCAGCATCGGCAGCGCTTCCGGGGTATCCACGGCAGTCACGGTCACGCCGATGCCGATGTCCTCGATACCGTTGATCAGGACGATGTCGCCGGCGACGGCTTCGTCGACCAGCACGCGCTCCAGGCCCTTGAAGTTCAGCACCTGGTTGATGCGGCCCTTGATCGGGTTCTTGTCGTCCTGGCCGTTCACGACCAGCACGTCCATGCCCGGCTTGACGCGGCCGCGGTTGACGCGGCCGATGCCGATCTTGCCCACGTAGGACGAGTAGTCCAGCGAGGTGATCTGCAGCTGCAGCGGGCCGTCCGGATTGTCGTCGCGCACCGGCACGTATTTCAGGATCGCGTCGAACAGCGGCTTCATGTCGCCGCCGCGCACGCTTTCGTCCAGGCCGGCGTAGCCGTTCAGGCCCGAGGCGTAGACGATCGGGAAGTCGAGCTGCTCGTCGGTCGCGCCCAGCTTGTCGAACAGTTCGAAGGTCTGGTTGATCGCCCAGTCGGCGCGTGCGCCCGGACGGTCGATCTTGTTGACGACGACGATCGGCTTCAGGCCCAGGGCCAGCGCCTTGCGGGTCACGAAGCGCGTCTGCGGCATCGGGCCTTCCTGGGCGTCGACCAGCAGCAGCACCGAGTCGACCATCGACAGCACGCGTTCCACTTCGCCGCCGAAGTCGGCGTGGCCCGGGGTATCGACGATGTTGATGTGGGTGCCTTCGTATTCGACGGCGCAGTTCTTCGACAGGATGGTAATGCCACGTTCTTTTTCGAGATCGTTCGAGTCCATCACGCGGGTGTCGACCGCCTGGTTTTCGCGGAAGGTGCCCGATTGGCGCAGCAGCTGGTCCACCAGGGTGGTCTTGCCGTGGTCAACGTGGGCGATGATTGCGATATTACGAATCGCGCGTTTGGTGTTTGACATGTGTGTTATTTCAACAGGATGTTGCGTGATGGTCGGATGAGCTCAAAGGGCCGATTTTTTCCTAAGCCGGCTAGTATAGCACGACTCGGCCTTCCCGCCGCATCGCGGCAAAAGTAAAAGCCTTGTAAATTCAACGGTTTGGCGCGAACCCAACCGTTTTTCGGCAAGCTCGCGCCAGCATGGGGGCAAAATATGGCAGGAAAATGACACGAGCACCTGCTCGCGTATTCAGGCCGCGCGCAGTGCCCAGGCGGCGCTGCACCACAGGATCAGGCCCGCGCCCAGGAAGCCCAGCGGCGACGCGGGCCCGCCGGATGCAATGAACGGATACAGCAGCGCGAAACCGACCATCGCGGCGCCGGTGGCGAAGTGCGGCCAGTAAGCGAACACATGAGCCAACGGGAGAAAATGCAGGCCGACCACGACGATGACCATCGGGATCACCCAGGCGCCGTAACCGAGATTGGCCATCACGTTGCCCAGTACGAGGATAACGATCCATTGCGCCGCGTTGACGATGTTGAACACGCGTTTGGCGCGCCGGCGTTGCGGCGTATCTTCCTGCCGGGCCAGCGCCGGCGCGTAGCGGCGGTAGCGCCGCCACGCAAAGGCGCACGACAGGATGGCCAGCACGGCGATGCCGACGAACCACGGCACGCCGGCATGCGAGCGCTGGGCCCAGCCCTCCAGCCACAGTCCGCCGAAGCCGAAGAAGAACATGGCCCCGGTGGCGCGGCCCGCCAGCCGGGCGGCGGCGTCGGTGGATGGCAAGGCGTGCATGGCGGTCGCTTTCCTGTCGTTGGTTGTTCAGCAATTCTGGATGAATGCCGACTTGCCGACAACAACAACCGCCGAAGATGTATCTGCCGTGCAACCGCCGTGGCGGGATTACGGCGCGGGCCGCGCGATCAGGCGCTCCGGCGCCAGGATGCCGTACTCCTGCAGCAGTGCCGTGCCCAGCAGCTTGCCGTCGTGGTACACGCGCACCCTGCCCTGCGCCGGCGGCAGCGCGACCGGCTCGCGGCCGAGGGCCAGTCGCTGTCCGTTCAGGAACCGTGCCGCCAGTTCGGGCGTCAGGTCCACCTGCGGGAAGCTCGACAGCAGCGCATCGACGGGCGCCAGCAGCGACAGCGGCGCCTCGTGCGCCTGCAGCTGTTCCAGCGTGACCATGCCGTCGATCGTCAGGTTGCCGACCTGGATGCGGCGCAAGGCGTTGAGGTGCGCGCCGCAGCCGAGGAGCTTGCCGATGTCCTCGCCCAGCACGCGCACATAGGTGCCCTTGCTGCAGGTGACGCGGATCGTCAGCAGCGGCGCCTCGTAGCGCAGCATCTCCAGCGCGTGGATGGTCACGGGACGCGCCTCGCGTTCCAGCACGATGCCTTCGCGCGCGTATTCGTACAAGGCCTTGCCGTCGCGCTTCAGGGCCGAATACATGGGCGGCACCTGCAGGATCGGGCCGCGCAGCTGCGCCAGCGCCGCCTCGATGCGCTCCGGCGTGACGTCGACGGGACGCGTGTCGACGGTCTCGCCTTCGGTGTCGCCCGTCGTCGTGGTCACGCCCAGGTGGACGTCCGCCAGGTAGGTCTTGTCCGCTTCCAGCAGGTCTTGCGAGAACTTGGTCGCTTCGCCGAAGCACAGCGGCAGCAGGCCCGTGGCGAACGGGTCGAGCGTGCCCGTGTGGCCGGCCTTCCTGGCATTGACCACGCGTTTCGCCTTGATCAGCGCATCGTTCGACGACAGGCCGACGGGCTTGTCGAGCAACAGCACCCCGTCGACGAGGTCGCGGGGCTTCTTCGGGGGACGCGCGTTCACTCGGCGCCCTTGCCCTTGCCTTCGCCGTCGTCCGCCTCGTCCACGTAGTCGGCCGCGCGGGTGGCGTTGGCCTGGTCGATCAGGGCCGACATTTCCAGGCCGCGGCGGGTCGAGGTGTCGTGCACGAAGTGCAGCTGCGGCAGCGTGTGGATGTGCAGGCGCTTGCCGAGCAGGACGCGCAGGTAGCCGGACGCCTTGTTCAGGCCTTCGAGGGTCTGCTTGACCTCTTCCGGGCTGTCCTTGAGCAGCGTGAAATAGATCTTCGCGTGGGCGTAGTCGGGGGTCAGGCGCACCTCGCTCAGGGTGACCATGCCGACGCGCGGGTCCTTGAGTTCGAACGCGATCAGTTCCGACAGGTCCTTCTGGATCTGGTCGGCGACGCGCAGGCCGCGCTGGGGGATGCTTTTACTGTGTTTTGCCATGTTCTTGTGGTTTCGGCACCGCGTGCGGGCGCCCTCAAAAAATTCGGGGCCAGTCGCCCCGCGCCCTGCGGCGCGGGTCCACTGACCCCGAATGGTACTCCTATCGGTAATGACGGGTACTTACAGCGTACGCGCCACTTCCTGGACTTCGAACACTTCCAGGGTGTCGCCAACCTGGATGTCGTTGTAGTTCTTCAGCGACAGGCCGCACTCCAGGCCGGCGCGCACTTCCTTCGCATCGTCCTTGAAACGCTTGAGCGAGTCGATCTCGCCGGTCCAGACGACGATGTTGTTGCGCAGCAGGCGTACCGACGAGGTGCGCTTGACGACGCCGTCCACCACCAGGCAGCCCGCGATCGCGCCGACCTTCGAAACCAGGATGACCTGGCGAATCTCGACCTGGCCGGTGACGTGCTCGCGCTTCTCCGGCGCCAGCATGCCCGACATGGCGGTCTTGATCTCGTCGATCGCATCGTAAATGATGCTGTAGTAACGGATGTCGACGCCGTTGGCTTCCGCCAGCTTGCGCGCCTGTGCATCGGCACGGGCGTTGAAGCCGATGATGACCGCCTTCGAGGCGACCGCCAGGTTGACGTCCGACTCGCTGATGCCGCCCACGGCCGCGTGCACGATCTGCACGCGCACTTCCGAGGTCGACAGCTTCTGCAGCGAACCGACCAGCGCTTCCTGCGAACCCTGCACGTCCGTCTTGATGATGAGGGGCAGGTTCTTGACCTCGCCCTCGGCCATCTGGTCGAACATGTTTTCCAGCTTCGCCGCCTGCTGCTTGGCCAGCTTCACGTCACGGAACTTGCCTTGACGGAACAGTGCGATCTCGCGCGCCTTGCGCTCGTCCGCCATGACCATCGCTTCCTCGCCTGCGCTCGGCACTTCCGTCAGGCCCTGGATCTCGACCGGGATCGACGGACCGGCTTCGGTCACCGACTTGCCGTTCTCGTCCAGCATCGCACGGACGCGGCCGAACGAGGAACCCGCCAGCACGACGTCGCCACGCTTCAGGGTACCGGACTGCACCAGGATCGTCGCGACCGGGCCGCGGCCCTTGTCCAGACGGGCTTCGACCACGAGGCCGCGCGCCGGCGACTCGACCGGTGCCTTCAGTTCCAGCACTTCGGCCTGCAGCAGCACCTGTTCCAGCAGGTCGTCGATGCCCTGGCCGGTCTTGGCCGACACCGGGACGAACGGCGAATCGCCGCCGTACTCTTCCGGCACCACGCCTTCGGCGACCAGTTCCTGCGTCACGCGGTCGGTGTTGGCGCCCTGCTTGTCGATCTTGTTGATCGCCACGACCAGGGGCACGCCGGCCGCTTTCGCGTGGGCGATCGCTTCCTTCGTCTGCGGCATCACGCCGTCGTCGGCCGCCACCACCAGGATGACGATGTCGGTCGCCTTGGCGCCGCGGGCACGCATTGCCGTGAAGGCTTCGTGACCCGGGGTATCCAGGAAGGTGACCATGCCGCGCGGGGTATCCACGTGGTAGGCACCGATGTGCTGGGTAATGCCGCCGGCTTCGCCAGCCGCCACCTTCGCACGGCGGATGTAGTCCAGCAGCGAGGTCTTGCCGTGGTCGACGTGGCCCATGACGGTCACGACCGGAGCACGCGGCTTCGACTCGAACTCGGCATGTTCGCCATTGTCGGCCAGGATCGCTTCCGGATCGTCCTCGGCGGCAGCGAAGGCCTTGTGGCCCATCTCTTCCACCACGATCATCGCGGTTTCCTGGTCCAGCACCTGGTTGATGGTGCACATCTGGCCCAGCTTCATCAGCTGCTTGATGACTTCCGATGCCTTCACGGACATCTTGTGCGCCAGTTCCGCCACGGTGATGGTCTCGGGGACGTGGACGTCCTTGACGATCGCCTCGGTCGGCGCCTGGAAGTTCGATTCGCGGTCATCGTGGCCGCCACGACGGCCGCCACGGCCACCGCCCGCACGCCAGCCGTCACGGCCGCCGCTCGGGGCCGCGCCGCGGCCCTTCAGGCCACCGCCCGGCGCACCGCGCTTCTTGTCGTCCGACCAGGTCGAGGCCACGTTGGCCGACTTGATCGACTTCTTGTCGCCCGGCTTCGGACGCGCGCCGTTGCTGGTCGACTCGCCCGGCTTGGCTTCGCCCGGTTTCTTGTCGGCCGGCTTGTGCAGCGTGGTCGTCTCGGCCGCCTTCGGCTTGGCCGGCGCCGGTTCCGGCGCCTTGATCACGCGGCGCGGCTGCGCCATCATGGCCTTGATCTGGGCCACTTCGTCGGCCACGGCCTTGCGCGCGCGCTCGGTGGCGGCGGCACGTTCGGCGGCTTCCTTGGCGGCTTCGTCGGCCTTGCGCTTGGCTTCCTCGTCGGCGGCCTTCTTGGCTGCCTCGGCGGCGGCGCGCTTGGCGTCGTCGGCTGCGCCGGCGCCCGCCGATGCTTCCTGGGCGGCCGCCTTCTTCGCTTCCTCGGCGGCTGCCGCTTCGCGCTTGGCGCGTTCTTCGGCGTCGCGCTTGGCCTGCTCTTCGGCGGCCTTGGCTTGCGCGGCTTTCTCGGACTCGAGCTTGGCCAGGCGTTCCTGCTTTTCGCGCAGTTCCGCTTCCTGGCGCGCGATCAGTTCCGACTGGCGGCGCGCCTCTTCTTCGCGACGCGCCTGTTCGGCGGCGTCGATCACCGGCGCTGCCTGGGCAGCGGCGGCGGCCTTCGGCGTGACGAGGTCGTCACGCTGGACGAAGGTGCGCTTCTTGCGCACTTCGACCTGGATCGTGCGCGACTTGCCGCTGGCGTCAGCCTGCTTGATCTCGGAGGTTTCCTTGCGGGTCACCGTGATCTTCTTCTTCTCGCCTGCATCGGCGGTGCCGTGGGTACGGCGAAGATGGTTCAGCAGCTTATCCTTATCATCCTTGGACAAGGGATCTGACGTCGAACTTTTCTCGACGCCAGCAGAACGCAGCTGCGTCAGCAGCAAGTCTGCAGGCATCTTCAGTTCGGTGGCAAATTGGGCTACGTTGTTACTCGCCATTCAGTCCTCTTTTCTATGTGTCGCGAGATGATAAAGAAATTTTCCTGCTTAATAAAGCACGAAAGACCGGGGCGTTCGCTCCGGTCTTTGCACTTCATTTATGCCTTGGCCGTTTCTACCTGGCTCCAGGCTTTCGCCTGCAGGGCCTTGGCGCGGTCGTCGTATTTAGCGTCGACCAATTTCATCTCATCATCGGTCACATCATTAAATGCATTTGTGATCAGGTCGCGGGCACGCTCGCTCGGCAAGGCCAGGATGGCGCCGAACTCGTCGTAGGCCAGGCCCGCGAATTGTTCCAGGGTCTTGATACCGGCCAGGCCCAGCTTGCCGGCGGTGGTGCGGTCCATCCCTTCCAGGTTGGCCAGCGCCTCTTCCATACCCTCGAGGCCTTCCTCGGAAGCGATCGCTTCGGTCACCAGCGCATCGCGTGCACGGGTACGCAGCTCGTTGACGGTGTCTTCGTCGAACGATTCGATCTCCAGCATTTCCGAGATCGGTACGTAGGCAACTTCTTCAAGGCTCGAGAAACCCTCTTCGACCAGGATATTGGCCACTTCCTCGTCCACATCCAGCTTTTCCATGAACAGCGCGCGCACGGCGGCCGTTTCCTGTTCAGCCTTGTTGGCCGATTCCTCGGCCGTCATGATGTTGATCTTCCAGCCGGTCAGGTCGGACGCCAGGCGCACGTTCTGGCCCGAGCGGCCGATCGCGATCGCCAGGTTTTCCTCGTCGACCACGACGTCCATCGCATGCTTCTCTTCGTCGACCATGATCGACGACACGTTGGCCGGGGCCAGCGCGCCGATCACGAACTGGGCCGGATCTTCCGACCACAGGACGATGTCCACGCGCTCGCCGCCCAGCTCGCCGGTCACGGCCTGCACGCGCGAACCGCGCATGCCGACGCAGGTGCCGATCGGGTCGATGCGCTTGTCCGCCGTGAACACGGCGATCTTGGCGCGCACGCCCGGGTCGCGGGCGGCCGACTTGATCTGCAGCAGGCCCTGCTCGATCTCCGGAACTTCGAGTTCGAACAGCTTCATGATGAAGTCCGGCGCGGTGCGCGACAGGATCACCTGCGGGCCGCGCATATTGCGGTCCACTCGCAGGATGAAGGCACGCACGCGGTCGCCGATGCGCAGGTTTTCCTTCGGGATCATCTGGTCCCGCGGCAGGCGCGCCTCGATCTTGCCCGATTCGACGATCGCATCGCCGCGCTCCATGCGCTTGATGGTGCCCGTCACCAGCGCGTCGCCGCGCTCCAGGAAGTCCTGCAGGATCTGCTCGCGCTCGGCATCGCGCACGCGCTGCAGCACGACCTGCTTGGTGTCCTGGGCGAAACGGCGGCCGAACTCGACCGACTCGATCGGTTCTTCGATGTACTCGTCGACTTCGATGTCGGCGATCTGTTCCTTGGCTTCGAAGTGCAGGATTTCCTGGTCCGGCAGCTGCAGGCCCGCTTCGTCAGGCACCACGTGCCAACGGCGGAAGGTTTCGAATTCGCCGCTGTCGCGGTCGATGCTCACGCGGATATCGACATCGCCCTCGTAGCGCTTTTTCGTGGCTTGTGCCAGCGCGAACTCGAGAGCGCCAAAGACGACCTCCTTGTCGACGTTTTTTTCGCGCGCGAGCGCATCAACCAGTAACAAAATTTCGCGACTCATGCTTTGCGACTCCTAAAATCCACCTTCGGCACCAGGCGTGCCTTGTCCAGTTCGGCCAGCGTAAATTCCAACAACGCCGCGCCATCCTTGCTTTCAAATTCCAACCCGATCTTGTCGCCCTGCGGCGCATGCAGGATGCCCGTGTAGGTCTTGCGGTTCGCGGTGCCGGGCATCGCGACGCGCAGCTTGACCGTGCACTCGTGGCCGGCAAAGCGTTCGAAGTCGGCCAGGGTACGCACCGGACGGTCCAGTCCGGGCGACGACACTTCCAGGCGCTCGTAGTCCACGTTTTCGACCGTGAACAGGTGCGACAGCTGGTGGCTCACCGTGGCGCAATCCTCGACCGAGATCGGTCCCTTTTCGTCCGCCACCGCTGCCGGGAAGTCGATAAAGACGCGCAGGATGCCTCGTTCGGCCCGTTCGATATCGACGAGTTCGTAGCCCAGTCCAGCGACTGTCGTGGCAATCAAATCGAACAACTGCACAGCTTCTCTCCACCGGTCCGGTGCCGGACCCTCAAAACGATTCAACAAAAAAAAAATGGGCAACTGCCCATCTTCTTGTTCCCAACCAGAGGCAGCTCACCAAACAACGCTGGGAACAACGACTCGGGTTAGACGTCAATTATAACCCGAACCAGGAATGGCCGCAATTGCCATTCCCTCAAAAATGAACACCCATGCAACAGTTTACACCGTCGGCGAAGCGGGCGCCGGGACTGGCGTGCACTGCGCGATCAGCCCCATATGCGCCCGATGCGCAGGGAATCAACCCCGGCGGCCGCGGCGCGGCATGCCGGAGTCGCTCACGCGCGCGCCCTGGCCGCGACGGTTCTGGCCGGCGCCGGCGAAACCGAAGGTGGTCTGCAGCGGATCCGGCTGGCGCGGGCCCTTGCCCTTGGCACCGCCCTTGCCTCCGGCGCCGTTCGCGCCGCGCGCGCCCTGCCCGCCCGGACGACCGTTCTGGCCGCCCGCGCGGCCGTTCTGGGCACCCGGGCGGCCACCCTGCGCGCCCGGACGGCCGGCCGGTGCCGGCGGGACGCCCAGCACGCTCAGGATGCCGGCCTGGCCGCGGCCCGCGCCGGCCCGCACGACCGGCGGGCCGAACGGATCGACATTGCGGTTGACGTCGGCACGGTCGATGCGGTTGCCGTTCGGCTCGCGGTCCTCGCCCTGCTGGCCGTTGCGGCGGCCGTTGCCCTGCTGGCCCTTGCCGGCGCCGGCGCCCGCATTGCCGCCCTGCCCGCCCTTCTTCTCGATGCCGAAGGCGGTCAGGAAGTTGCGCACGTCGTTGTCTTCCAGCTCTTCCCAGCGGCCGCGCTTGAGGCCGCTCGGCAGCGTCATCGCGCCGTAGCGGGTACGGATCAGGCGCGAGACGGTCAGGCCGACCGCCTCGAACATGCGGCGCACCTCGCGGTTGCGGCCCTCGCCGATCACCACGCGATACCAGCGGTTGACGCCTTCGCCGCCGCCGTCGGCGATCTTGGTGAAGTTCGCCAGGCCGTCGTCCAGCTCGACGCCGGCCAGCAGCTTCTGGCGCATGCCCTCTTCCAGCTCGCCCAGCGTGCGCACGGCGTACTCACGGTCGATGTTGTAGCGCGGGTGCATGAGCCGGTTGGCCAGGTCGCCCGAGTTCGTGAACAGCAGCAGGCCTTCGGTATTGAAGTCGAGGCGGCCGACGGCCAGCCACTTGCCGGTCTTCATGGTCGGCAGGCGGTCGAACACGGACGGACGGCCTTCCGGATCGTCCGCGCTGACGATCTCGCCGGCCGGCTTGTGGTACACCAGCACGCGCGGCGGCTTGTTGTTGTTGACGCGGCGCTGCAGCAGCTTGCCGTTGATGCGCACGGCGTCGGTCGGCAGGATGCGCTGGCCGATGTGGGCCGGCTCGCCGTTCACCGACACGCGGCCGGCGACGATCAGCTCTTCCATGTCGCGGCGCGAACCGAGGCCGGCCTCGGCCAGCACCTTGTGCAGCTTGGGCGCATCGTCGTCGGCCGTGAGGTCGCGGCGCGCCTTGGACGGCTGGACCTGGCCGCGGCCACCCTCGTTGGCGTCGAACGCGTCCGAGGTGACGAAGGAGAACACGGCGTCGGCGTCGTTGCCCTTGCCCTTGGCGTCGCCCTTGCCCTTGCCGTTGCGGTTCTTGGCGTTCTTGCCTTGCGGCTGCGCGCCCTTGCCCTGGCCGGCTGGCTGGCCCTGCTGGGCATTCTGGACTTGCTGGCCGCGCTGGCTCTGCTGGCCTTGCTGGCCCTTCTTCATGTTCTTCTGCTGGCGCGGCGAGCGGTGCGTCACGAGGCCGCCTTCCACGGTGGCGCCGGCAGCGGCTTCGGCCGCGCCGTCGACGCCGGCCTCGGCCTGCGGAGCACGTTCCTGGCGCTCCTGCTGGAGCGCGGCGCGTTGCTGGCGCTGCTCGCGCATCTGGCGCGGACCGCGCGGCTTGCGCTGAACGTCCTGTCCGTCCTGGCGCACCGCGCCGTCGCCCGCATCGGCGGACGGGGCGGCCGGCTGCGCGGCGGCCGCGACCGGCTGGGCGGCGGCTGGCGCGGCCGGTGCCGCGGCATCCGCAGCAGGCGCAGTAGCAGCAACAGCAGGCTCCTTCTTGGCGCGCGGCTTGCGCGGCGCCTTGGCGGCGACGGCTGCCGGCGCGCCTTCGGCGGCGGCGCCGGCCGACTGCGCTTCGCTCACGGCGGCGGCGCCTTCGGGGGCAGCTTCCTTCGCTGCGGCGGTCTTGCGGGTGCGCTTGGGCTTGGCCACGGGCTCTGCGGCCGCGGATTCGGCCGCCTGCGCGCCGTCGGCTGCCTGGGCCGCCTGCGCCTTGGTGCGGCGCTTCGGCTTGGCAACCGCCTCCAGCCCTGCCTCGGCAGGGGTCGTCTCGGTGGTGTCAGTTGGATTCATCATTCGTTTCTTGGTTTTGCTGACCTGGGCTCAACCGCCGGATGCGGGCGCAGGCTCGTGAATCGGGACTTCAACGGGTGAAGTGTCGTCAAATTGTTGTTGCAAGGCCGCTTCCAGCGCCTCCAGGCTGCGGCCGGCGCCGATGTCCGCCACCTGCTGCAAGGGCGGCAGCGCCGACAGCGAGGCCAGGCCCAGGTCGTCGAGAAATTGCTTGGTCGTTCCCAACAGGGCCGGGCGGCCCGGCACTTCGCGGTGCCCGACCACGTCGATCCAGCCGCGGTCCTCGAGCATCTTGATCGTCTGCGAGTTCACCGCCACGCCGCGGATCTCCTCGATGTCGCCGCGCGTCACCGGCTGGCGGTAGGCGATGATCGCCAGCGTTTCCAGCGTGGCGCGCGAATACTTCGGCGGCTTTTCCGGCGAAATGCGGTCCAGGTAGGGCTTCATCTCGGGCCGGCTCTGGAAGCGCCAGCCGGAAGCCAGGCTGACGATCTCGATGCCGCGGTCGCGCCAGTCGTGGCGCAGTTCTTCCAGCAACAGCTTGATCGTGTCCGCACCGACGCCCGCCCCCACCTGCTTGCCGCCACCGTCGACGTCGGCGAACAGTTTCTTCATGCCGTGGAGCGTCATCGGCTCGCGCGCGCACAACAAGGCGGTCTCGAGCACCTTCTTGGCCTCATCAGTGTTCATAGCGATGTCGTCTGCGGGTTTGCACCTGGATGCAAAGAAAATATCAAACACAATCCGCTCAACGCCAGCGCATGAGCGCCTGCGGTACGAAGCCCTGGCTGGCCCGTAGGATGCAACGTTGAATCGGGGTTCCGCGCCCGGACCGGAACTCCGGGCGGAAATGCGGGGGACTTGATGCCCGCCACGCGGCAACCCGCACGACAGGCGGATTGCTAACGGTTGATTTCGGCGAAACGCTGCTGGCGCGAGGACTTGCCGGGCCCGGGAGAGCCGGCTCCGGAGGCGGGGCTCCGGATGCGCGCCCCGCGAGCGAGCGACATCGTTTCTACCAATTGCCGGTCATTGTACCCGATAAAACCGCGAACGGGACATGCCGCGCGCATTGGATCGCTCGGCATCGCTCGCTGCCGCCGCCGAAACGCGGGGGCCGGCGCCGGATCAGCGGCCGAGCCGGTCGGCCAGGATGGCCGAAACCCCCGTGAACGCGGGATATTCGGCTGTGATCACATAGGTCGGCACCTGGGCCAGGTAAGCGGAGAAGCGGCCCTTCTGCTCGAAGCGCTCGCGGAAGCACGACAGGCCGAAGCGCTCCTTCAGGCGCGGGACGATGCCCCCGCCGATATAGACGCCACCCTGCGCGCCCAGCGTCACGGCCAGGTTGCCGGCGATGGTGCCGAGCATGCCGCAGAAGGTTTCCAGCACCTCCTCGCACAGCGGGCAGGTCCGGTCGAGGCCGCGGCGCGAGATTTCCGGGGCGCCCAGGCCCTCGTCCGGCACCTTGCGGTAGTCGGCCAGTGCACGGTAGATCAGTTCGACGCCGGCGCCCGAGATGAAGCGCTCGGCCGACACGTGCTCGAATTCGCGCCAGGCGTATTGCAGGATGGCGACTTCGGTCTCGTTGGCCGGGGCGAAGGTGACGTGGCCGCCCTCGCTGCGCAGCGCCGTCCAGCCCTTGCCGTCCGGGGCCGCGATCAGGCCGGAGACGCCCAGGCCCGTGCCGGCGCCGACGAGGCCGATGGCTTCGCCCGCCAGCGGCGCGCCGCCGCCCACCTGCTGCTTCTCGTGCGGGGCCAGGTAAGGCAGCGCCATCGCCAGCGCGGAAAAATCGTTGACCACGACAAAGGTGTCGAAACCGATGTCGCGCCGCACTTCCTCGATCGAAAACGCCCAGTGGTGGTTGGTCATGCGCACGCAGTCGCCCGTCACCGGATTGGCGATGGCGATCGCCGCATGGCGCGCGTCGCCGTAGGCGGCGACGGCCGGCAGCGCCAGGTAGGCGCGCATGGCGTCGGGCAGCGTCGCGTGGGCGGCGCAGGCCAGCACCTCGATCGCGGCGATCCGGCCCGGCCCGAGTTCCAGCGCGAAACGCGCATTGGTGCCGCCGATGTCGGCCAGCAGGCGCGGGCTGTCATGGGCGGAATCGAACACGGGAGCGGCGGCGGAAACGGGCGAAGCGGTCATGGTTGCCAACAAAAAAACAGATGCGGGAAGCTTAAGGATTTATTGGCTTCGACGCAAGTGCTTATTGTAGTTTAGGTACATGCAACGACTAGAAGCCCCGATCTGGCGCAAAAAGACGGGATAGTTGACAAGTAGTCGAACTACTAAAACACGGCATGCCGAGTACCTGCCGGCCGCGCGGCGCACGCACCGGCCCGCGCCATGCAACCGGTGTCAGCCGGCCTTGGGCGTGAGTTCGGCGTCGGCCTGGGCCGCGGCGCAGTGCGCGTTCCAGGCGTCCAGGCCGCCATGCAGGGGCCGGGCGCGATGGAAGCCGTTCTTGACGAATTCCTTCGCGACCTGGGCCGCGGTGATGTCGTTCGGGCAGGAGCAGTAGACGACGATGTGGCGTTCCTTGTCGAGCGTGGCCATGAGGCGCTCCGGTACGGCATCGCCGTAGACCAGCGCGCCGGGAATGCCCTGCTCGAGCTGGCGGGCCGTCACGCCGCGGGCGTCGACGATGAGGGGTTCGTGGCCGGCTTCGAGCATGTCCTTGAGCTCTTCCATCGTCACGCGCGGCACCTTGGCGGCGCCGAGGTTGCGCTTGCGCTCGATGTACTTGAGTAATACGAACAGGCCCAGCAGGACGGCGATGATGGTGATGGCCGTGCCGCCGAGGTTGCCGAGCCAGGCGATCACGTCGTCAATGCTGTCGTGGAACCAGGCGCCGATGCCCATGCCGACGCTGCTCCAGAACAGGCCGCCGATCGCGGAAAACGCCAGGAAGTGGCGCGTGCGGGTGCCGGTGGCGCCGGCCAGCGGCGACACGATGGTGCTGAAGCCCGGAATGAATTTGGCGACCATCAGCGACTTGGCGCCCCAGCGGCCGAAGTTGTCTTCGGTCTGGCTGACGCAGGAATCGGGCGACAGCGAAATCTTGCACAGCAGGCGCAGGATGCGCCGGCCATAGTACTGCCCGGCGCGGAACCAGAAGTAGTCGCTGATCAGGCAGGCCAGCACCGAGGCGCCCAGGTACACGGGCCAGTTGGCGCCGCCGTCGACGGCCATGGCGCCGGCGATGATGAGCACAGGAAACGCAGGAATCGGCAGGCCGAGCTGCTCGACCAGCACGAGACCGAACACGATCAGTGCGCCGTAAGTGTGGATGAGGTGCGAAAGCGAGGCCATTTCACTATGTTAGCGGAAAACCATCGGCGCGTTTGGGTTTCCCCTGCTTTTGCCCGGCATTTGGCCGGGCCTTGCCCTCTTGCGTGCCCTCGTGCGCTCTTTGCGCAACAGTCGCGCCCCTGGTGCGTCACGCGTCCTGCGGTTCCGGCCCCCGCGTGCGCCCCGGCGCCGCCAGCTTGACGGGGCGGTGCGTGCGTGCCGACGTGTAGATCGCCTCCATGATGCGCTGGTCCTGCAAGCCTTCCTCGCCCGGCGTATGGACATCCTGGTCCTGCTGGATGCAGCGGGCGAAATGGTCGAGCTCGGCCGCGAACTGGTTCTTGTTCTCGGCCTGGATCTCGCTCGCGTGTTCCTTGCCGTCGACCTGGTGCGACACCTTCAGCCTGATCCCCTCGTAGGCATAGGCGGGATTGAGCTCGGCCCAGGCCGTCGTGCCGTTCAATCGGAACATCTGCGACTTGTGCGAGGCATAGCCCGTCGTGCAGCTGGCGATGAAGCCGCTGGGAAAGCGCAGCACGAACTGGCAGGATTCCTCGACTTCCTTGAAGCGCGGATCGCCCGGCGTCGAATACGTGTTGCCGATGACCTCGACCGGTTCCTCGCCGCTGAGGAAGCGCGCCGCATTGATGCAGTACAGGCCCACGTCCGGCAAGGCCCCGCCGCCGGCCAGCGCGCGCTTCAGGCGCCAGTGCTGCGGGTCGGCCATGTGCTGGGAGTTCACGGAAATGAACTCCTTCAGCTGGCCCAGTTCCTTGTTGCGGATCATCTTGACCAGCGTGCGGTCGTTTTCCTCGTACTGGCTGCGGTAGGCGATCATCAGCTTCTTCTTCGCCTTGCGGCAAGCCTCGATCATCTGCTGGCACTCGGCCACGCTATTGGCCATCGGCTTTTCGCACAGCACATGCTTGCCGGCACGGGCAGCACGCACCGTGTACTCCGCGTGCATGCTGTTGGGCAGTGCGATGTACACGGCCTGCACCTCCGGCATATTGGCCAGCTTGTCGTAGTCCTTGTAGTCGAGCACGGCACTCTCGGGGATGTTGTACTGGTGCGCGACCTTCAGCGCCTTGGCGCGGTCGCCGCTGACCAGCGCGACGGGCTTCGCATGCTTGCTCTGGGCAAACGCAGGCAGCATCTCGTTGACGCTGATCCGCCCCACGCCGACGATGGCCACGCCGACCCGCTCGTTCCACGGATCGCCGGGCGGCTCGGTCTTTTCCGGTTTCTCGCTCTTGGCCTCGATCGGCGGAAATTCGATCTTGTCCTTCTCGTTGGCGGCGGCCTGCATCGCGGGCGCGGACAGGGCCGCCAGCGTTCCCATATAGCGCAGGAACTCCCTGCGCTGCGGCTGGCTGTGCGTCATGTGATCCTCGGTGGATAAGAAAAATGCATCTTCCCACGCGATGTTGAACGCCAGCGCCAGCTTGCCTTCGCAACATTCGGGGTCAGAGCACATCCATTTAAAAATTCGGGGTCAGAGCACATTTCCCGCAGGCCGGCATTGCCGCATCAAGTCGCCAGATGCACTCGAATAGCCGGCATTCGGTACAAAGCAAAATGTGCTCTGACCCCGAATTTGGCGAAAAATGTGCTCTGACCCCGAATTTCAGGCGCCGGGGATGGCGGCCAGCAGTTGGCGGGTGTAGGGGTGCTGGGGGCTGCGGTAGAGCTCGTCGGAGTCGGCCATTTCGACCACGCTGCCGTGGTGCATCACCATCACGCGGTCCGAGATGTACTTGACGACGGACAGGTCGTGCGAGATGAAGAGGTAGCTCATCCCGTACTCGTCCTGCAGGTCCTGCAGCAGGTTCAGCACCTGGGCCTGTACGGACACGTCCAGCGCCGACACCGACTCGTCGCACACGAGGATCTCCGGCTTCATCGTCAGGCAGCGCGCGATGGCGATGCGCTGGCGCTGGCCGCCGGAGAATTCGTGCGGGTAGCGGTCGAAGGCCTGGGCCGGCAGGCCGACGCGTTGCAGCAGGTAGCGCGCGTGCTCCACGCGCTCGGCATCGTTCGCGCCGATGCGGTGGATGCGCATCGGCTCGAGCAGGATCTGGCCGACGGTGAAGCGCGGGTTCAGCGAGGCATACGGGTTCTGGAAGATGATCTGGATGCGCCGCTTGTAGGGCTGGAACTCGCGGTCCGACATCTTCGCCAGATCGCGCCCCTCGAACAGCACGCTGCCGCCGCTCGCGCGGTGCAGGCGCAGCAGGGTCAGGCCGACCGTCGTCTTGCCGGAGCCGGATTCGCCGACGACACCCAGCGTCTTGCCGCGCGGCAGCGTGAACGACACGTCCTTCACGGCGTGGAAGGCGCGCTTGCCGAACAGTCCCTCGCGCAGGTAAAAACTTTTCGCCAGATTCTTTACGACGAGCACATTGTCGTCGCCAGGCGCATAGCCGCGCGTGCGCTGCGGCAGCGCGATGCCTTCCTGCACCCGCCCCGCCAGCACGTCGTCGATGACGGGCAGGCGCAGCGGCCGCTCGTCCAGCTTCGGCCGGCAATGCAGCAGCGCGCGCGTATAGGCGTCCTCGGGGCTGCCCAGCACCTGGGCGGCCTCCCCCTCCTCCCTGACCTCGCCGTGGCGCATGACGATTACCCTGTCCGCGATCTCGCCCACGAGGCCGAGGTCGTGCGTGATGAACAGCACGGCCATGCGGCGCCGCTGCTGCAGGCGCGCGATCAGCTCCATGATCTGCTTCTGGATCGTCACGTCGAGCGCCGTGGTCGGCTCGTCGGCGATCAGCAGCTTCGGTTCGCAGGCGATCGCCATCGCGATCATCACGCGCTGCTGCTGGCCGCCCGACATCTGGCTCGGATAGGCATCGATCTTGGTGGCGGGATCGGGAATGCCGACCTCGTCCAGCAGTTCCAGCGTGCGCGCGCGCGCCGCGCGCCGGTCCATGCCCATGTGCAGGCGCAGCACCTCGCCGATCTGGAAGCCCACGGTGAACACGGGATTCAGCGACGACATCGGTTCCTGGAAGATCATCGCGATGTCCTTGCCGCACAGGCGCCTGCGCGCGGCGACGCTCTGGTCGAGCAGTTCGCGGCCCTCGAAGCGGATCGATGAGCCTGCGTGGATGATCGTGGTGTCGGGCGGCAGCAGGCCCATCACGGCCAGCGAGCTGACCGACTTGCCGCTCCCCGATTCGCCCACCAGCGCCACGGTGCCCTCGGCCGGCAGGTCGAACGAGATGCCCTTGACGGCGTCGACGGTGTTCTTCTTGTCCGTCCGGAAGGACACGCGCAGGTTGCGCACTTCAAGCAATTGTTCAGCCATGGCTCACTTCACTTTCGGATCGAGCGCATCGCGCAGCGCGTCGGCGAACAGGGAGAAGGCCGTCACCAGCACGGCCATCGCGCTGGCGGCCGCCGCCAGCTGCCACCATTTGCCGAGGATGAGTTCGTTCTGCGCCTCGTTCAGCATGCTGCCCCAGGATACGGTCCCGACCGGCACGCCGAAGCCGAGGAAGGACAGGATCACCTCGGCCTTGATGAAGCCGACCACGAGGATCGACACCTGCACCAGCGCCACGTGCGAGACGTTGGGGAAGATGTGGCCGAACATCTTGCGCCAGCTCGATGCGCCGATGGCATCGGCGGCCATCACGTATTCGCGCGCCTTGTGCTTCATGTACTCGGCGCGGATCAGGCGGTACGGGCCCGTCCAGCCGGTCAGGCCCAGGATCAGCACGATGGTCATGACGCCCTTCGTCTGCAGCACGGCCGCCACCGCCAGGATCATCAGGATCGAGGGGATCGCCGTGAACACGCTGTAGAACCAGTTGAAGACATCGTCGACGCGGCCGCCGTAGAAGCCGGACAGGGCCCCGAACAGCGTGCCCAGCGCCACCGCGACGAAGGCGGCGACGAGGCCCACGACGATCGAGGTCTGGCCGCCCTTGATGGTCTTCTTGACGATGTCGTGCCCCCATTTGTCGGCGCCGAACGGCAGCGTGGCCGCCTTCGCGGCGGGCGCCGCGGCGCCGTGCGCGGCCAGCCCTGCCTTCAGCGCGGCGATGTCGGCGGCCAGCGGATCGAAGGCGTTCGGCGGCGCCGGCGGGGCCGGCCGCGCCAGCGCCGCGAGCGCCGGGTCGGGGCCGACGAAGGTCGGCGGCGCATAGTTCACCGCCACCTCGTCTTCCCAGTCGGCGGCGACCAGGCCGGCGGCCGCCAGCAGCACGGACAGCAGGAACAGGCAGACGACGGCCAGCGAGGCCATGGCGACGCGGTCGGCACGCAGGCGGCGCCAGGCCAGCGCCCACAGGCCGGGAGAAACGGGAGCATGGTGGAGCGCGTTCATGACAGCTGCACGCGCGGATCGACGGCCTGGTACAGCAGGTCGGCCAGCAGGTTGAACACCATCGTGGCGGCGGCGACATAGACGGTGATCGCCTTGATGACGGGGAAGTCGCTGCGCTCGACGGCCAGGATCACTTCGCGCCCGATGCCGGGAATGCCGAAGAAGCGCTCCAGCAGGAAGGCGCCGATCAGGAGGGCCGGCAGGTTCGACATCACGTAGGTGATGATGGGAATCGCCGCATTGCGCAGCACGTGCACCCAGACGATGCGCCGCTCCGGCAGGCCCTTGGCGCGCGCCGTGCGCACGTAGTCCTGGTTCACCTCGTCCAGCACGAAGCTGCGGAACAGGCGCAGCGTGGGCGCCAGCGACACAACCAGGCCGATCAGGATGGGCAGGGTCGCGTAGCGCAGCAGGTTCTCCAGGAAGTGCTCGCCCCAGCCCTGCACGGGGAACAGGCCCAGCTTGTAGGCCAGCCCGTACTGGAACACGATGATGTAGACGAGGATCGAGATCGACATCCCGACCGTGCACGCGACCATCACGAGGCGGTCGGTCAGCGAGCCGCGCACGAAGGCGATGGCCAGCGCCAGCGCGATGCCGATCGCCGTCTCCAGGATCGTCAGGGGCACGAGGACCGTCAGCGACGGGCCCAGGCGGCTGGCGATGATGTGCGACACCGGCTCGCCCGTGGCCCAGGCGTTGCCGAAGTCGAAGGTAAGGATCTGCTTCACGAAGATGCCCAGCTGGACGTACCAGGGTTCGTCCAGCCCGAGCTGGGCGCGGATGCTGGCGATGGCGCGGGCATCGGCCATCTTGCCCGCCAACAGGTAGGACGGATCGCCGCCCACCCAGTTGAACAGCACGAACACCAGCACGACGACACCCGCCATGGTCGGCAGCATCTGCCACAGGCGCCGCAGGATATAAGCAACCATCGAAATTCCCGGATCGTTCAAGCACGCGCATGCGCGGCGAATGCCGAACTATAGACGAGTTTGGCCGCTCTGCGCCGGGAAAAAATGTCGGCTGGCCATAACCGCAGTCGATACCGATGTGTTGTAACTACGCAATAGGGTTCCGGCTTGTATTGACTTACATCATGCACAGATGATCTGATGTGCTTAATAAAAGGAAAATTTTTCTTTTATGTAAATGAAGAGAGAGGTACGGTTTTACATTCTTCGGTTCCAGCATATGCATGCTTGAATCCTGCACCACCCGGAATGTGTTTTCGCACCAGGAAGAACAGAAATCCATCGATGGAGTCGTAATGCACCAGAAGAAAGCAGTAGCACAAGCAGTGTCCCTGGCCCTGGCGTACGTTGCCTTTGGCGCCCCCGCACTGGCCCAGGACACGGTCCAGGGTTCGATCCAGCGCGTCGAAGTGACGGGTTCCAGCATCAAGCGCGCCACCGCCGAGACGGCGTCGCCGATCCAGGTGATCAGCCGCGAAGACATCGCCAAGTCCGGCAAGGCCACGGTCGCCGAATACCTGCAGACCCTGACCGCCGACGGCGCCGGTTCGCTGCCGACCGGCTTCGGCAACGGCTTCGCCGCCGGTTCCACCGCGATCTCGCTGCGCGGCCTGGGTGCCACCTCGACCCTGGTGCTGCTGAACGGCCGCCGCATGGCGCCCTTCGCCCGTGCCGACGACGGCCAGAAGAGCTTCACCGACCTGTCCACCGTGCCGATGGAAGCCGTCGAGCGCATCGAGGTGCTGAAGGATGGCGCTTCCTCGACCTACGGCGCCGATGCCATCGCCGGCGTCGTCAACATCATCCTGCGCAAGGACTTCACGGGCCTGGTCTTCAAGATCGAAGCCGGCGAATCGCGCTACCGCGACGCCGAACAGGGCAAGGCCGCCATCACCTGGGGCAAGGGCCGCCTGGACGAGGACGGCTACAACTGGATGGTCAACGCCGAGGTGTACGGCAACCACGAGCTGATGAACAAGGACCGCTCGGACCGCGACTGGATCGGCCACGGCGACATCCGTCCGTGGGGCTATGCCGCCAACGGCCAGTTCGCCTCCGGCTACATCACCCCGGGCGCCGCCAGCCCGAGCCCGGCCGGCGCGATTCGCGATCCGAAGACGGGCAACTACGTCGGCCTGGCCGGCTGCTCGCAGTTCTCGCCGGTGACGGCCCAGGACCCGGCCGGCGGCTGCCTGTGGTACGCCGACCAGTTCCGCTCGATGCAGCCGAAGATCGGCGGCATCAATTTGTACACCCGCTTCACCAAGAACCTCGACGGCGACCTGCAGTTGTACGGCGAAGCCGGCTACTCCAAGCGCGACACCGAATTCACCCTGGTGCCGCCGTCGACCAGCTCGACCGTCGCCTTCCCGCCGAACGCCGCCAACCCGTCCGGCGTGATCCTGTACGGCAACACCATCCTGATGGCCGCCAACCATCCGCAGAACCCGTATGGCGTCGCCACCCGCGTGCGCTACTCGATGTTCGACGTGGGCGCGAGCACCCGCTCGGCCGACAACGAATTCAGCCGCTTCGTCGTCGGCCTGAAGGGCCAGCGCTTCGGCTGGGACTTCGACACCGGCTACACCCACTCGGAATCGGCGCTGGACCTGAACTACAGCAACATGATCAACATGAAGGTGCTGCAGCAGGCCCTGGGCAACCCGGCCAGCCAGTACTTCCCGTACTACATCGGCACCCAGGCGGGCAAGAACCCGGCCTCGCTGTACTCGGCCATGGTCGTGAACGCCAAGTCGCACTCGACCACCGAGCTGGACGTGGTCGACTTCAAGGCTTCGCGCGAGCTGTTCGCCCTGCCGGGCGGTAACATGGGCCTGGCCGTGGGCGCCGAATACCGCCGCCTGAAGCTGGACAATCCGTCGCTGTCGGGTTCCGAAGACGGCACCATCAACTCGTCCTACGTGGCCGCCAAGGGCACCGACGACGTCAAGGCCGTGTTCGTCGAAGTCGCGGCGCCGGTCCTGCAGACGGTCGAGCTGACCGGCGCCGTCCGCTACGACAAGTACAAGAACTTCAACTCGACCACGCCGAAGCTGGGCGCCAAGTGGACCCCGGTCAAGACCTTCGCGCTGCGCGGCACCTACTCGGAAGGCTTCCGTGCCCCGGGTCCGGCCGAATCGGGCGCCCAGAGCCAGTCGACCGGCAACTCGTCGGTGCGCGATCCGATCCGCTGCCCGGGCGGCACGCCGGCCGCCGGCGGCGCCACCCAGGCCGACTGCTCGATCACCATCGGCGCCGTCAAGGTCGGCAACCCGAACCTGCAGCCGGAAGAGTCGAAGGGCTACACGCTGGGCATGGTGTGGGATCCGCTGCCGAACACCAGCTTCTCGCTGGATGGCTGGAAGATCAAGCGCAGCAACGAGATCAACCCGCTGTCCTACGTCGAAGCCGCCGCGCTGCCGACCGCCATCCGCCAGGACAACAACCTGGTCGTGAACGGCGTCGTGCGTCCGAACACGGGCACCCTGCTGCTGTCGAACGCGCCGTACCAGAACTCCAGCTACACGGAAGTCAAGGGCATCGACCTCGACCTCAAGCAGCGCATCGCGCTGGGCAGCTACGGCCGCGCCGTGGTCGGCCTGACCTGGACCCACGTCGCCACCTGGATGCGCGTCGAGAAGAACGGCACCGCGTTCCAGTACGCCGGCACCCACGGCAACTGCGACACGTCGAACTGCGCCGGCACGCCGAAGAACAAGATCAGCGTGAACGCCAACTGGGACTACGACAAGCTGAGCATGAGCGCGATCGCCAACTGGCGCGACAGCATGGACAACGTGCGCTTCGCCGGCGACAAGTGCGCCTCGCAGTTCGCCGACGGCTCCCCGGCGCCGTACGGCTGCAAGCTGGCCTCGTTCATGACCGTCGACCTGTCGGCCCGCTACAAGCTGACCGCCAACTGGCAGATCTACGGCTCGATCCAGAACCTGTTCGACAAGGTCGCGCCGCTCGATCCGCTGACCTACGGCGGCCTGAGCTACAACCCGATGGATGCCAGCGGCGCCATCGGCCGCTACTTCAAGGTGGGCGCGCGCTACCAGTTCTGAGCGCTGAAAACGTAGTCGTTTGATCACGGGACGGTGAGCAATCACCGTCCCGTTTTTTATTGGTGCAAGCCTGCACTCTGGCGATACATATAGTCCGTATTGACGCACCAAATCGATCATTACTTTATTTGAACAGAATTCCTTATATTCAAATTAAATTCGATTATATCCATATAAATAAAAATTACATTCAAAAATGTCGTATTTATGCATACATACGTGTTAATACGTTGACTTTGTTTTTCTGCAATGTTTTTATTGATATGTAGCAAATAAAAGCCTCCGCTGGTGCAGGGGGGACAAGATCGATAAACGACTAGCTGTTGTCCGGCAGGGGAGTGTCAGCCGGCACAGAGTTCAGAAGGGACTCAAGAAAATGATGGCGGAAAAAGTTTTATCTCGTTCAGTACGTTTGATGTTTGCCGGCGGCATGGCACTCGGCGCGACCGTCGCGGTCGCCCAGGAAACCGGCGCCGAGGCGCCCGCCTCGCTGCAGCGCGTGGAAGTCACCGGCTCGCGCATTCCTTCCCTCAATACCGAAGGCTCCAGCCCGATCACCACGCTGAGCTCGAAGGACATCAAGATCGACGGCATGCGCAATGTCGAAGACCTGCTGAACAACCTGCCCCAGGTGTTCGCCTCGCAGGGCGCCGCGATCTCGAACGGCGCCTCCGGCACCGCCACCGTCGACCTGCGCGGCATGGGCTCGCAGCGTACGCTGGTGCTGATCAACGGCAAGCGCATGCCGGCCGGTAGCGTGCTCAACACGGCAGCCGACCTGAACCAGATTCCGTCCCAACTGATCCGCCGCGTCGACGTGCTGACCGGCGGCGCCGGCGCCGTGTACGGCTCCGGCGCGGTCGCGGGCGTCGTCAACTTCATCCTGAAGGACGACTTCAGCGGCGTCGAACTGGAAGCCAACATCTCCGGCGCCAACCACCGCCAGCACAACGACGAGGTGCAGTCGGTGGTGCGCGCGAAAGGCTTCCCGCTGCCGGACAACCGCAACTTCGACGGCAAGAAGTACGACTTCAGCCTCCTGGCCGGCGCCAACTTCGCCGACAACAAGGGCAACGCCACCTTCTTCGTCTCGCACCGCCACGCCGATGCGCTGACCCAGGCCCAGCGCGACTTTTCCGCCTGCTCGCTGGGCGCTTCCGACCCCGGCTTCGCCTGCTCGGGCTCGGGCACCTCGATCGCCCGCGTGGGCGCGTTCACGCCGGACGCGAACGGCAATCCGCGCCGCTACGTGACCGCCACCGATGCCTACAACTTCGGCCCGCTGAACTTCTTCCAGCGCCCGTCGGACGAGTACAACATCAACTCCACGCTGCACTACGACCTGCACCCGAACGCGCGCCTGTACAGCGAGTTCAACTTCCACCACTACAACACCGACGCCCAGATCGCGCCGGGCGGCATCTTCTACGGTGAGCAGGCCACGATCGCCTACGAAAACCCGCTGCTGAACGCGGCCTGGCGCCAGGCGCTGGGCCTGACCGCACCGGGCCAGACCACCACCGTTTCCGTGGGCAAGCGCAATACCGAAGGCGGCCCGCGCAACAACAGCATCACCGACATGTCGTTCCGCGAAGTGCTGGGCGTGAAGGGCATGGTCGCCGACTGGAGCTACGACGTGTTCGGCCAGTTCGCCCGCGTCAACCACAACGACAAGTCGACCGGCTACTTCTCGAGCCGCCTGATCAGCCGCGCGCTGGACGTCGTTCCCGACGCCAACGGCAACGCCGTGTGCCGCTCGGCCCTGAACGGCACCGACCCGGCCTGCGTCCCCTACAACCTGTACAAGCAGGGCGGCATCACCCAGGCCGCGCTCGACTACCTGAACGCCACCGGCTCGACCGGCGGCTACACCCAGCAGAGCGTGTTCGGCATGAACTTCGGCACCGACCTCACCCGCTACGGCCTGAAGCTGCCGACCGCCGGCAGCGGCGTGGGCGTGTCGTTCGGCTACGAGCAGCGCGTCGAGAAGCTGTCGTACGAGCCCGACTACGAAAACCAGACCGGCGACCTGTCCGGCGCCGGCGGCGCATCGCCCGCCGTGGCCGGTTCGTACAACGTCAAGGAAGCCTTCGGCGAAGTGCGCGTCCCCCTGCTGGAAGACCTGCCGTTCGCCAAGCGCCTGGACCTGAACGCGTCCTACCGCCACTCCAAGTACAGCACCGACGCCAAGACCAATACCTGGGGCGTGGGCCTGGACTGGGAGCCGATCAGCGAGCTGCGCTTCCGCGGTTCGGCCCAGCGCGCCGTCCGCGCGCCGAACATCTATGAACTGTACACGGGCCAAGCCGTCGTGCTCGCCGGTCCGAACGACGACCCGTGCGAAGGCGAGAACCCGAAAGCCACGCTGGCGCAATGCGTGAACACGGGCCTGCCGGCAGGGCTGTACGGCCAGGTGACGGAGAACTCGACCAACCAGTACAACGGCCGTACCGGCGGCAACCCCAACGTCAAGCCGGAAACCGCCGACACCTATACGCTGGGCGTCGTGATCGAGCCGATCAAGAACCTGACCATTACCTTGGACGCTTTCAAGCTGAAGATCGAAGACGCCATCCAGTCGGTCAACGCCCAGAGCGTGTTCACCCAGTGCTTGACCACGGGTAACCCGCTGTACTGCGGCCTGATCCACCGCGACCAGCTCGGCTCGCTGTGGCTGACCCCGGGCGGCTACGTCGAAGCCGGCACCACCAACATCGGCTCGCAGGGCACCTCGGGCATGGACGTGGGCGCCAGCTACCGCATGCGCCTGCCGCAGAACTACGGCAACCTGGACTTCACCATGAACGGTACCTACCTGCGTACCTACACGGTCGAGAACCTGCCGGGCAACGGCGACTACGATTGCGTGGGCCTGTATGGCGCCACCTGCGGCACCCCGACCCCGAAATGGCGCCACAAGGCCCGCCTGACCTGGTCGACGCCGTTCAACTTCGACATCTCGGCCACCTGGCGCTACTACGACAAGGTCAAGAATGACATGCTGGACGGTAACGAACAGCTGGCAGGCGAGCTGGACACCCAACGCGACGCCTACCTGTCGCGCCGCAACTACCTGGACCTGTCGGGCGTGTACCGCTTCAACCGCAACCTGGCGCTGAGCCTGGGCGTGAACAACCTGTTCGACAAGGATCCGCCGGTGGCTTCGTCGAGCTCGGTGACCGGCACCTCGGGCAACGGCAACACCTACCCGCAGGTGTACGACTCGTACGGCCGCTTCGTGTACGCCAACCTGACCTACCGTTTCTAAGCGGTCCCGGTTCTTCGGCAGCATGAAAAAACCGCCGCCGGCAGCGATGCCGGCGGCGGTTTCTTTTTCGGGGTCGTCCCTGCGCAGGCAGGAACCCAAGTCGACATCCCGCACGGGGCATCAGCCCCCGTAGCTGCCCTCTTCCTGCGAAAACGCATTCATCCCCGCCTGCATCGCCGTCACCAGTGCCCGTTCCGGCCCCGTCAGCTGCGGGTGCCAGATGTCGAACATCAGGATGGCGCGCAGACGGTCGCTGTCGTTCCACGCTTCGTGTTCGATGGTGTCGTCGAACACCCAGGCCCTGCCCTCCTCCCAGGCACGCACGTCGTTGCCGACCCGGAAGCCGCAACCGGGCGGCACCACCAGCGGCAGGTGCACGACGAGGCGCGCGTTGCTGACGCCGCAATGGGGCGGGATGCGCGTCCTCGGCGTCAGCACGGAAAACATCGCGACGGGCGTGCGGCCCGGCTGGTCCGGCTGGGGGGCGCCGGCCAGCAGGCGCATCGTGTGCGGGCAGCGCGCCGCGTTAGCGGCATGGACGGCGCCGCCCTCGATCAGGTGGAACGCACTCCAGCGCGGAGAACGGTTCAGCTCGGCCCACTGGCGCAGGGGCTGGTCCTCGTCGTACTGCATGTAGGGCACGAAACCGGGCGCGCGTTCCGGACCGTCGGCCAGTACGGCCAGGCATTCGGCGCGCACGGCATCGACGCCGGCCTCGACCGCGTCGAGCCAGGGAAAGTCGCGCCGCTCGAAGAAGGTCACGGGCGCCAGGCCCTGGAAGTGGAACAGCGCCGGCTGCGGTTCGTAGCGGCGCTTGCGGCCCAGCATGATGTCGAGCGACGCGGCGAAGCGTCCCGTGCCTTCGCCGTCCAGCGCGCGCAGCAGCGGCGCCATCCAGTCGTCGAGGAAGCGGCCGAAGTCGCGGTCGTAGGCCTCGCGGTAGGCCAGCGCTTCCTGCAGGGCCGGACGCAGCTGCGGCGCCAGGCGCTCGAGGGGGGGCGCCACCGCGGCCACCGCGCCGTGGGCGCGCGCCGCCGCATGCTTCTTGCCCTGGCGCGTGTACAGCGCGGCGCGCAGGATCAGGGCCAGCAGGTCGGTCGGATCGATGGCCAGCGCGCGCCGGATCGCCTCCTCCTCGCGCGCTTCGTCGCGCTGGGCGTTGCAGACCAGGGCCAGCTGGATCCACGGTTGCTTGTCGCCGCCGCCCTGCGCCACCAGGCGTTCGAGCAAGGCGCGCGCCTCGCCGAAGGCGCCGCCATGCTGGCGCAGCCGGGCCAGCGCCAGCAGCGCGCCGGGGTGGTCCGGCATACGCGCCAGGACGGCTTCCCACAGGCGCCCCGCGTGGCCCGGATCGCCACGCTGCAGCGCGTTGCGGGCATCGCGCTCCAAGGCGCCGATTGCATCATCGATTCGTTCTTCCATCGCCACCCCTGTATGTACATGTACATACGATTCTGGCCGACGATGCTGCCGGAAGGCAAGCCGACGATACTTTGTTTTTCGCCGCCCCCGTCAGACGCTCAGTCGCGGCGCAGGCGGCGCTGGCGCACGGACGCGGCCAGGTTGTCCAGCACGCCGATGCTGGTCTCCCAGTCGATGCAGCCGTCGGTGACGGACTGGCCGTAGACAAGCTCGCGGTCCGGCACCAGGTCCTGGCGCCCGCCCACCAGGTGCGACTCGACCATCACGCCGACGATGCGGTCGTCGCCTTCGGCCAGCTGGCGGCCGATGTCGGCGCACACGGGCACCTGGTTGGCCGGGTTCTTGCTGCTGTTGGCGTGCGAGGCGTCGATCATCAGGCGCGCGGCCAGGCCGTTGGCGGCCAGCTGCTTGCAGGCTTCCTCGACGCTGGCGGCGTCGTAGTTCGGCGTCTTGCCGCCGCGCAGGATGATGTGGCAATCCTCGTTCCCCGCGGTCGACACGATGGCCGAGTGGCCGCCCTTGGTCACCGACAGGAAGTGGTGCGGCTGCGAGGCGGCCTTGATGGCATCGGCGGCGATCTTGATGTTGCCGTCCGTGCCGTTCTTGAAACCGACGGGGCAGGACAGGCCGGACGCCAGCTCGCGGTGCACCTGCGACTCCGTGGTGCGGGCACCGATCGCGCCCCAGCTGATCAAATCGGCGATGTACTGCGGGCTGATCACGTCCAGGAATTCGGTGCCGGCCGGCAGGCCCAGCTCGTTGATGTCGCGCAGCAGCTCGCGCGCCATGCGCAGGCCGTCGTTGATGCGGAAGCTGTTGTCCATGTACGGGTCGTTGATCAGGCCCTTCCAGCCCACGGTGGTGCGCGGCTTCTCGAAGTACACGCGCATGACGATCTCGAGATCGCCGGCGAAGCGCGTGCGCTGCTCGGCCAGGCGGCGCGCGTAGTCCATCGCGGCCTTCGGATCGTGGATCGAGCACGGGCCGATCACCACCAGCAGGCGGTCGTCCTGGGCGTGCAGGATGCGGTGCAGCGCCACGCGTGCCTGCGACGCGGTCTGTTCCGCCGCCGGGGTGACCGGGAACTCGCGGATCAGGTGCGAGGGCGGGGTCAGTTCCTTCATTTCGCGGATGCGTAAATCGTCGGTGCGGGGCATTGCTGTTCTCCGTTCGCTGGTTGGCTGCTTGATGAATCGGGGGCCCAAACGAAAAAACCGCCATCGCTGGCGGTTTTTCTGGAATTCGTGTCGGACTTCGTTCTGTTGTTGCGTGAACCTGCCGCTACTCCACCGCCGTCGGGCTGGAATGGCTAAACCAAAAATAAAAGGTAAAGAAAGCGGCGTGGTGCATGGTCGGTCCAAAAGTGTGCGAACGACTATAACAAGGAGTCATCGGCATTGGCAAGCGTTTATTTGGCTGTCAACTGTCGCCCTTCTTTGCCTGTACTGACGATCGGTTGCGTGAAGCAGACAGGGTTTTCATGCTTGCTCCATACGCTTGAGAGATGTCAGTCCCGTATGCGCGGCGGGTGCAAGAGTCGGGACAAGCCCCGGCCGTCTGGCATTGCGCCGGCAGGGTTCCCTAATCCCTATGGAGTCCGGACATGACTGCATTTTCGCTGCACGAAACATCCATCGCGCCCACGATCCGCCGCCTGTTCGCCGGCGGCGGCGCCGTCGGCATGGCCATCCTGGCGCTGCCGGCGCCGGCACAGGAAGCCGCGCAGACCGCCGGCGCGCGGCCGATCCAGCGCGTCGAGATCACCGGCTCGAACATCCGCCGTTCCGAAGCCGAAACGGCTTCGTCCGTCATCACCGTCAACCGCGCCGACATCGAGCGCTCGGGCAAGAACACGGTCGCCGAACTGCTGCAGGACCTGGCCGTCAATAACGCCGGCGCGGTGCCGACCACGTTCGGCAACGGTTTCGCGGCGGGCGCTTCCGGCGTCTCGCTGCGCGGCCTGGGCGCCAACTCGACGCTGGTGCTGCTCAACGGCCGCCGCATCGCCCCCTACGGGCTGGCCGACGACGGCCAGAAACAGTTCGCCGACCTGAACATCATCCCCACCGATGCCGTCGACCGCATCGAGGTGCTCAAGGACGGCGCCTCGGCGATCTACGGCTCGGATGCGATCGCCGGCGTGGTCAACGTGATCCTGCGCCGCGAATTCTCGGGCAACACGGTGCGCGTCCAGCAGGGCGTCACGGAAGACGGCGACGGCCACCAGACCAATGTGTCGTTCACCAAGGGCTTCGGCAGCCTCGACAAGGACCGCTACAACGGCCTGTTCAGCATCGAATACAAGCGCCAGGGCGAGATCTGGTACCGCGACCGTTCCGACCGCGACTGGATCGGCCGCGTCGACCTGCGCCCCTGGGGTTTTTCCGCCGCCGAAGGCCTGGGCGGCACCGGCGCCATCGTGCCGGGCAGCGGCGGGGCCGGCAGCGCCATCAACGGCAACGTGCGGCCGGTGGGATCGACGGGCGACTTCTTCAACCGCGGCAACCTGGGCCCCGGCACGGGCTTCACGCGCACCTACCCGGGCGCGGCCTGCCCCGCCTTCTTCAGCTCCTACCCGCAGGGCGACCCGGGCGGCGGCTGCCTGATCGACGCCAGCCAGCGCTACAACCAGGCCATACCGAAACAGGAGAACATCAGCTTCTTCGCGCGCGGCACCTGGCAAGCGACGCCGGCGATCCAGGCCTACAGCGAATTCAATTTCTACACCAGCCGCGCCAATTCCTCGACCACGCCGTCGGGAGTGAGCGGCTCGGTGGGCTACCCGGGCGGCCCCGTCAACAACAGCGTCGTGCGGCTGGGCGAGGCGCACCCGGACAATCCGTATGCCGGCACCCCGGCCACGCTGCGCTACCTGGCGGCCGACGTCGGTCCGCGCGAATCCCTCATCACGTCGGAATTCGTGCGCTGGGTGGGCGGCGTCAAGGGCACCAACTTCGGCTGGGACTGGGATTCGGCCTTGCTGTTCTCGCACAACCACACCAACAACACCCAGAACGGCTACCTGCAGCGCAACGTCGCGTTCGCCCTGCTCGACCCGAGTCCCGCCAACGTGGCCGCCGCATCGACCAACCCGGCCTACGCGGCCCTGCCGCCGGGCACGTTCTGGCGCATCGGCGAGAATGCGGGACTGAACTCGCCCGAGCTGTACGCGGCGCTGTCGCCGGAGATCAACAACGCGGCCCGCACCAAGCTGGCCCAGTGGGACGTCAAGGGGTCGCGCTCGTTCAAGAACTTCCTGCCGGCCGACGACATCGGCCTGGCGCTCGGCGCCGAATGGCGCTACCAGCGCAGCGAGCTGCGGCCGACCACGGGCACCGAGCTGGGCAATATCATCGGCCTCGGCTATTCGGCCTACGAAGGCAGCAACCATGCGTATGCGGTCTATGCCGAAGGCCTGCTGCCCCTGCCCTACCAGCTCGAGGCGTCGGCGGCGATCCGCTACGACCACATCAGCGACGTCGGCCACTCATACACGCCCAAGGCTGGCCTGAAGTGGACCCCGGTGCGTGAATTTGCCCTGCGCGGCACGTTCGCGCGCGGCTTCCGCGCGCCCAGCCCGCCGGAGAACGGCGTCGGCGGCCTGGCCGCCTACTCCACCTCGGACGACCCGCTGCGCTGCGCGCTGGGCGTACCCGGCACCTGCGACCCGGTGTCGGTGGCCGTCATCACCTCGCCCAATCCGAACCTGTCGCCGGAACGTTCGCGCAGCTACACGGCCGGCATCATCTGGGATCCGCTGCCGCGCACCAGCATCTCGATCGACTACTGGAAGATCAAGCGCAAGAACGAGATCAACCAGGAACAGATCGATGCCGCCATCGCCGCCGGCTCGGTGGCGCGCGATCCGAGCAACGTCAGCGGCGTCCCGGGCGACCCCGGTCCGATCACGGCCGTGCTGACGCGCTACGTCAATTCGGCCGAGACCCAGGTGCGCGGCCTCGACATCGATGCGCGCTACAACCACCGCCTGCCGGCGGACTGGGGCAACCTGTCCTTCGACGTGAAGTACACCCACCTGTTCGAATGGACCCGCAGGGAAGCGGACGGCACCGAACGCGACTTCGCCGGCACGCACGGCAATTGCGACATCAGCAACTGCGCCGGCACGCCCGACGACCGCGCCAACTTCCGCGTGGGCTGGGACCGCGGGGACTGGCGCGTGTCACTGAACGCGAACTTCCGCGGCAAGATCGACAACCGCCTGTTCGACGGCGACACGGAATGCGCGAGCCATTTCGCCAACGGTGCCGACGCGCCCGACGACTGCGAACTGGCCTCGTTCACGAGCTGGGACCTGGTGGCCCGCTGGAAACCGCTGCCGCAATGGGAAATCTTCGGCTCCGTCCAGAACCTGTTCGACAAGGTGGCGCCGCTCGACCCGCTGACCTACGGCGCCACGTCGTACAACCCGCTCGACTACGAAGGGGCGCGCGGGCGCCTGTACACGCTGGGGGCGCGTTATACGTTTTAATACCGAACGGATATCCGCGCTCGCGTAAGCGCAACCATAAAACAACGTCGCCCCTGCGGAGGCAGGGGTCCAATTGCCGCATGCGTAGCGATGATGCATGCAACATTGGCCCCCTGCCTGCGCAGGGGCGACGGTTGATGTGAGCGTTTCAGTTCAAACGATCAGGCCGTACCGCCCACCGTCACGCCATCGATGCGCAGCGTCGGCTGGCCCACGCCCACCGGCACGCTCTGGCCTTCCTTGCCGCACACGCCGACGCCGGAGTCCAGCGCCATGTCGTTGCCGATCATCGAGATGCGGTTCATGGTGTCCGGGCCGTTGCCGATCAGCGTGGCGCCCTTCACCGGATAGGTCACCTTGCCGTCCTCGATCATATAGGCTTCGCTGGCCGAGAACACGAACTTGCCGTTGGTGATGTCGACCTGGCCGCCGCCAAAATTGACGGCGTACAAGCCGTTCTTGACCGAGGCCAGGATCTCGGCCGGATCCTTGTCGCCGGCCAGCATGTAGGTGTTCGTCATGCGCGGCATCGGCAAGTGGGCGAAGGATTCGCGGCGGGCATTGCCCGTCACCGGCATCTTCATCAGGCGCGCGTTCATCGTGTCCTGGATATAGCCCTTCAGGATACCGTCCTCGATGAGCGTCGTGCACTGGGTCGGGTTGCCCTCGTCGTCCATGTTCAGCGAGCCGCGGCGGTCCTGCAGCGTGCCGTCGTCGACGACGGTGACGCCCTTGGCGGCGACGCGCTGGCCGATCATGCCCGCGTACGCGGACGAGCCCTTGCGGTTGAAGTCGCCTTCCAGGCCGTGGCCGACGGCTTCGTGCAGCAGCACGCCGGGCCAGCCCGGGCCGAGCACGATGGTCATCGGACCGGCCGGGGCCGGACGCGCCTCCAGGTTGACGAGGGCCGCCTGCACGGCTTCGCCCGCATACTTGTCGAGCAGCTGCTCGCTGAAGTAGCCGTAGTCGTAGCGGCCGCCGCCGCCCGAGGAGCCCATCTCGCGCCGGCCGTTCTGCTCGGCGATGACGGTGACGGACACGCGCACCAGCGGACGGATGTCGGCCGCCAGCACGCCGTCGCTGCGCACGACCAGCACCACGTCGTATTCGCCGGCCAGGCTGGCCATCACCTGCACGACGCGCGGGTCTTTCGCGCGGGCGATCTTCTCGATGCGTTCGAGCAAGCGCACCTTGGCGGTGGCGTCGAGCGAGCTCAAGGGGTCGTGCGGCAGGTACAGGGAACGGCCGCCGCTCGGCTGCACGGCATTGGCCACCTTGACGCGGCCGCTGCCGGCGCGCGCGATGGTGCGGGTGGCGGCGGCAGCGTCCAGCAGCGCGGCCTGCGAGATGTCGTCGGAATAGGCGAAGGCGGTCTTGTCGCCGGACACGGCGCGCACGCCGACGCCCTGGTCGATCGAGAAGCTGCCGCTCTTGACGATGCCTTCTTCCAGGCTCCAGCCTTCGCTCTTGGTGAACTGGAAATACAGGTCGGCATAGTCGACCTTGTGCGTGAACATCGTCCCCAGCGTCGTGATCAGCTTGCCTTCGTCGAGTCCGAACGGCGTCAGCAGGACATCGCGCGCGACGGCGAGGGAGGAGAGATTGGGTTCGAATGGCGTCATTGCGTCGGGTCTTTCTGGTAAGGATAGGGCATTGTGCCATATCCGTTCCATTCCCACCGGAGGGGCCGGCGTCCCGTGTCGACGACCGGACGCGGCCCCGGCGCGACGCCCGCGGCTACATCGTCCGGTGTTTCAAGGCCGGCAAGCTCTCGCGTACCTTGGCCAGGTAGTCCGGATCGATCTCGCCGGCGACCACGCCTTCGCCTTCCGGCAACACGGCCTTGACCTCGCCCCAGGGGTCGATCAGCATGCTGTGGCCGAAGGTGCGGCGCCCGTTGGGGTGCGTGCCGCCCTGGGCCGAGGCCAGCACGTAGCACTGGTTCTCGATGGCGCGGGCGCGCAGCAGCACTTCCCAGTGCGCCAGGCCCGTCGTGTAGGTGAAGGCGGCGGGGACGACGATCAGCGTGCAGTCGCCCATGGCGCGGAACAGTTCCGGGAAGCGCAGGTCGTAGCAGATCGACATCCCGACCCGGCCGAACGGCGCCTCGAAGCTGCCGACCGTGGCGCCGGGCACGATGGTGCGCGCCTCGTCGTAGGATTCGGTACCCTTGTTGAAGCCGAACAGGTGGATCTTGTCGTAGCGGCCGACGCTGCGGCCTTCCGGATCGTAGACGAGGGTGGTGTTGAGCACCTTGCCGGCATCGGCGGACACCAGCGGCAGCGTGCCGCCGATCAGCCAGATGCCTAGTTCGCGCGCCTGCCCGGCGAGGAAATCCTGGATCGGGCCGCTGCCCGGCCGTTCCGCGCGCGCCACCTTGTCGGTGTCCGCCATGCCCATGATGGGCCAGTATTCGGGCAGCGTGACGAGGCGTGCGCCCTGCGCCGCGGCCTGGGCCAGCAGGCGGCCCGCGGTGGCGATATTGTCCTGGACGTCCGGCGACGACACCATCTGGACGGCGGCAACGGTGGTCTTGCTCATGGAGGGCTCCTATTGTTTTCCGGTCTTGGGCGCCGCCTTGCCCGCGGCCTGGGCGGACGCCTCGTTGGCGGCTGGATTGTCCAGCTTCACGATGTTAGGCGACTTCCAGGGTCCCGTCACCTGCATGTGATAAGTCAGCGCCTTCATCACCGGAGCGCGCAGGAACAATTGCGCCAGGAAGCTGCCCAGGCCGATCACGGGGTTCACGGCCAGGCCGTACACGAGGGGGCCCGTGCCGAGATTGAACTCCGGAATCACGACCACGTGCAGGTTGGTCGACTCGTTGGCGATGTCGGCGCTGCCGTCCATCAGCACCGTCGCGGCCACGCCGTGCATTTTGAGGTTGTCGGTGCGCACCACGCCGCGCTGGATCATGGCGTTGGCCGTGATGCCGTCGAACGCCAGGCCTTCCGAGAACACGTCGTGGAAGTCGAGCTTGAGCATACGCGGCAGCATCTGCAGGCTCAGTACGCCCAGCAGCTTGGCCGCGCCCGGATCCTGCTTGAGGAATTGCCCGTCCTCGACGTTCATCTGGACCTGGCCGGACAGGCTCGGGATGTCGAGCGAGTACGGCAGGCCGGCCCAGGACAGGTCGCCGGACAGCTTGCCCTTGCCGTGGCGCAGCGTGCCGGCGAAGCCGAAGCGGTCCAGCAGGCGGCCCGCGTCGCGGATGTCGAGGTTGAAGTTGAGCGCCGTATTGCTCTTGCCGTCGCGTGTCAGCCAGCGGCCGTTCGCCGCCAGCGTGCCGTCCGGATTGGACAGGTTCAGGCGGTCGATGCGCCATTCGCGGCCGGCCAGCGCCTGGGCATTGTTGGCCACCAGTTCCAGGCGGCCGAATTGCTTGTCGAACAGTTCGAAGCGCTCGGCCACGATGTCCAGGCCCGGGATGCCGGCCACGGCGCTTTTCCCCGATTCGAGCAGGTCCTTCACTTCGTTGGCCGAGGATTCCGGAATGTCGAGCGAGGCCAGGCGCGCCGTCACCTTGCCCAGGCCCTGGCCCGTCGGCGTGTCGTTCCAGGTGACGTAGCCGACGGCCGCCTGCGAATCGATGCTGGCCTGCCAGGAACCCGGCTGGTGGGTGACGCCGACGACGACGTTGCGCAGCGCGCGCTCGCCGACGATCAGCTCGCCGGCACGGGCGGCGATGGTGTCCGGCACCACGTACTGGGCCATCGAGACGCCGCCCGCTTCCGCCGCGCCCTTGTCGGCGCCCTTGCCCTCGCCGTTGCCTGCGCCGTTGCCCGAGCCGGCGATCTCGGCACCGGCCGCCAGCCAGCGGTCCACGTTCAGCGACTTCATGTCCACGTTGATCATCATGCCGCTGTCGGGCTCCGGCGCCGGCACGTTGACGCCGATGCCGCCGCGCTTGACGACCCAGGGGCCGTGCGGCTGGCGTTCGCGCAGGTAGCGCGCGGCGCCCAGGTTGCCCACGCCGATGCGCAGCTCGTCGCGGCCGACGCCGTCCGGCCCCGTCGGCTGGCCGGCCAGCACGAAGTGGACGGGCAGCGCCGCGTCGGCAGGCTTGTTCAGCGGCGCCGGCAATTCGATGCCCATGCCCGCCAGGGTCGAGTCGATGACGATGTCGGACTTGTGGTCCTTGACGGTGACGCTGCCGTTGAACTTCGCGCTGCCGGACAGCTTGGCGCCCAGGCGCTGCAGCGCCGGCAGCGCGGCCGTGGCGCGCATGCCTTCGGCGCTCACGCTGCCGGCCATCTGGATCGCGATGGCGCCGCCCGGCTGGGTGCCGCCGGACAGCTGCAGCGGGCCGCCCAGGAAGCTGGCGCCAATGCCGTTCAAATTCACGCCGTGCTCGGAAAATTCGATGCGGCCCAGCGCCGCCTGGATCGGCGGCAATTCCGGGAACAGCGTGACGTCGTTGTTCTGCAATTGCAGCGCGCCCTGCACCTTGGCGTCGTGCAGGTTCGCGAGCGGCAGGCGCAGCTTCAGGCCCAGCCGCGCCGGCCCCGTGCCCTGCGTGCTTTCCGTGAAGTGGCCGATCCATTCGAGCACGGGCGTGACGGACACGTAGCGCAGGAATTCCTGCAGCGGGCCGGCGGCATTGCCGTCGATCTCCAGCATCATCTCGTGCGACCCCAGCTCGGGGATCACGGCGCGCACATTGGAGAGGGCCACGCCCAGCGTGCGCGCCGTGTCGCCATGGATTTCCATGCGCGCGCGGTCGAACACGATGGAGCCGTTAATGTTCTCGGCCAGCGGCCACAGCGGCGACTTGTCGTCGGCGGCGAAGTGGCCGGGCGCGTATTCGAGCTTGGCGTTTTCCAGGCGGCCGGCGGCGCGGAATTCGCCGCGCGCCCGCTCCGCCGCATTGCTGGCGCGGAAGGGGAAATGGGCGAGGTCGCCGCGCAGGCGCAGCTGCGCATCGCGCAGCGTGCCGCCCTGCAGCGCGCCCGTCAGCCAGTCGCGCAGGTGCTCGGGCGTGGCCGTGGGCAGCCAGCGGCCGATGCTGGCGATGTCGAAGTTGTCCACGGTGGCCGTGATATCGGCGCTGCCCGGCCCCTGGCCGGGGCCCAGCGGCAGCAGGTGGCGGCCCGACAGCGTGGCCTTCAGGGCGCCCTGGCTCAGCTCCATGCCGTCGACCTCGACCAGCAGCTGGTCCGCGCGCGGCCAGCTCCAGCGCGCGCGCAGACCCAGGCGGTCGAACGCCATGTCCGGGTCGGCGAACCAGGCCGGCAGCGCCAGCGCGAACTTGTCGGCATCGATGTTCACGCTGCCGCCCTCGTCGCTGGCATCGATGCTGCCGGACAGGTTGCTGAAGCCGGGCAGCGCGCTGCGTGCCGGTAATGCGGGCTGGGCCGGATCGGCGCCGGCGGGCACGGCCGCACGCGCCGCCAGCGGCTGCACGCCCAGGCCCTCGACCCGGCCGCGCACGCGGTAGCCGGACATCTTCGGGAACCGTCCGCGCCATTCGGCCTCGACGTCGACCAGGCGGCCGCGCGGCGCCAGCTCGGCCAGCAACTGGCGCTGGCCAGGTGCCAGCGGCATCTGCACGGCCAGCGCGGCCAGCGCGCCCAGATCGACCTGGCGGGCACGCACGGCGAAGCGCTCCGGCAAGCCCTGCTTGGCCGGACGCCAGGACTCGGCCAGCGTGGCCGGCGGCAGCACGAGGCCGTCTCGCGTTACGACAGAAAAGTTTTCCAGGGAAATCTCATGACCCAGCGCGCCGAAGGTCGGCTTGCCGTCGTCCACGCCGGGGGCGATCGTCTCGCTGGCCGACAGGCGGCCGGACACGCGCGCCAGCGACAGCGCGGGCGCATCCGGCGCCAGGCGCGCGCTGACGCCCGCCAGCGCCAGGTCGGCCGTGAAGCCGGCCAGGCGCGCATGGTCGAAGTCGAGCCAGGCGCGCACCGAGCCGCGGCCGCGCTGCAGCGTGAACGGGTAGTCGAAGTACTGCTTCCAGGCCGCGAGGTCGGTATTGCGCAGGTCCGCATACAGCTCGCCTTTCCAGCGCGTCGCGTCGGACGCCTTGGCGCCGAACGCCGGATGGGTGAAGCGGGCGCGCACGTCGAGCGGATCGCCCTGCGGTTTGCCCCCTGCGTCGGGTTGCGCCGCCTTCAGCGCGAAGCGGTGCACGGTCCAGCGGTTCTGCAGCACCATCGTCACGCCCGTGAGCTGCAGGGGCGGCGCTCCGCGCAGCGCGTCGGTCCAGGACAGGCGCCCCTCGCGGATGACGATCTCGCGCTGGCGCAGCAGCCAGTCGGCGCCGCCGCCATCGTCCTTCTTGTTCGGGTCGATGCGCACGCCGGCCACGTACAGCACGCCCCGGTCGTCGCGGCGCACGTCCAGTTCGGGGCGGTTGATCTCGATCGATTCGAAACGCGGCTCGAGCGCCGCCACCGACCACCACGACAGCGTGGCCGAGACCGAGGGCAGCGCCAGCAGCTGGCGGCCGTCGCGGTCGCGCAGGTGCACGTCGCCGAGGTAGAGATTCGGATGCAGGCCGCGCCAGGAGGCGTAGACGCGGGAAATGGTCACCGGGTTGCCGAGCACGCGGCTGGCGGCGCGCTCGATGTCCGGCTTGTACATGTCGATGTTCGGGAGGACGGCGTAGCGCAGCAGCAGGAACAGCGCCATGAAGGCGAAATACAGCAGCAGGCCGGCCTTGACGGTGAAACCGAGCACATGGTGCGAGGCCAGGTTGGCGTAGCGGTAGCAGGCACGCGCGGCGGCCCAGCGCTCGGCGAGCGGCGTGTGGCCGTCGACACGGCCGTCGACATGGCCGTCCGCGTGGCCTTGAGCGGGCCCGTGCGCCTGGCCGTGCGGCGGCCCGCGCTCCTGCTCGCTCTGCTGCTCTGCCTGCGGTTCCGGGTTGTGCATCAAGGTGCTCAATAAAGCTCGCCGTCAATAGGAACCCGCCGCCCCGCGACGGTCTTCAATGTCCCCGTGTATATTCGTCAGTCGATAAGAGAGCGCTTGCAAGTTTCCCGGCGACCAACTTACCATCACGCTGACCCAGGGCAGCGTGGCGGGCAATTTTACCGCATAGCAAGCGCCACGGACCGCACAACCTCGCCAGGAGTCGCCGTATGTTGCACGCTTCACCCACCCAGTTGTCATCGACCGCGCACGACTCGCGCTTCTACCGCCGCTGGCTCGGCGCCGACCCGGCCCGGGCCGGACGCGTCGACGCCTTGTCCGCATTATCGCTGGCCCGCCTCGATCTTGGCGCAGCGCTGAAGACGGAGGCCGAGGCCGGCCCCGACGGCCCGGCGCGCCCCCTCCCCCTCGGGCGCGCCATGCGCCGGCTGCGCAACCTGCTCGTGTGCGCGATCATCCGGCGCGACCTGGAAGGCAAGGCCGACCTCGACGAGGTCGTCACCGCCATGAGCCGCTTCGCCGACTTCGCCGTCCAGTCGCACCTGGCCGAGCTGATGGCCGAGATGACGGCCGCGCACGGCGTGCCGATCGGCGAGGAATCCGGCCGTCCCCAGCAGATGATGGTACTGGCGATGGGCAAGCATGGCGGCGGCGAGCTCAATGTCTCGTCCGACATCGACCTGATCTTCGTCTACCCGGAGGACGGTGAGACGCAGGCCGGCGCCGGACAGAAATCGCTGTCCAACCACGAGTTCTTCGTGCGCCTGGGCCGCAAGCTGATCGCCGCCCTGTCCGAAATCACGGAAGACGGCTTCACCTTCCGCGTGGACATGGCGCTGCGTCCGAACGGTAAGTCCGGCCCGCTGGCGGCCAGCCTGAACATGGTCGAGGACTACCTGATCGTGCAGGGCCGCGAATGGGAACGCTACGCCTGGGTCAAGGCGCGCGCGGTGACGGGCGACGCGGCCGACATCGCCGCCCTGGACCATATCGTCCGTCCCTTCGTGTACCGGCGCTACCTCGACTTCGGCGTGATCGATGCGATCCGCACCATGCACGCCCAGATCCGCGCCGAGGTCAACCGCCAGGAGCGCCTGCATCCGGAGCGCACGCAGAACGTCAAGCTGGGCCGTGGCGGCATCCGCGAGATCGAGTTCCTGGCCCAGGTGTTCCAGCTGATCCGCGGCGGACGCGACCCGGCCCTGCGCGAACGCTCCACCCGCCTGACGCTGCGCCTGCTGGCCGAACGCGAACTGCTGACCGCCGACGTGGTCGAGCGCCTGCTGGGCGCCTACGCCTTCCTGCGCAACCTGGAGCACCGCCTGCAGTACCTGGAGGATGCGCAAACCCATACCCTGCCCGCCGCGCCGGAAGACCGGCTCGTGATCGCGCGCATGATGGGCATGGCGGACGAAGCGCAGCTGCTGGCGGCGCTGGACGACTGCCGCGCCTTCGTGGCCAGCCAGTTCGACGCCATCTTCGCCGACAAGGCCGGCAATGGCGGCGGCGACGAGGTCGATCCGGATGCGCTGGGCGGCGACGACAGCCGCGACGCCATCGCCGAACGCCTGGCCGCGCTGGGCTTCGACGACCCGCACCAGGCCGCCGGCCGGCTGCTCGCCACCTGGCAGGCGCCGCGCCTGCAGACGCTGCCCGAGGCCAGCCGCACGCGCCTGGTGGCGCTGGTGAACGCGGCCCTGCCCTTGATCGCGACGATCGTGCGCGAAGCGGGACTGGGCAGCCACGCCGCCACCCTGGGGCGGCTGCTCGACTTCTTCGAGGCGATCGCGCGCCGGTCCGCCTACCTGTCGCTGCTGACCGAGTATCCGCACACGCTCGAGCGGGTGATCCGCATGATCAATGCGAGCGGCTGGGCCGCGACCTTCCTGACCCAGCACCCGATCCTGCTCGACGAACTGCTCGACGACCGCGGCAATGCCGCCGAGGACCTGCCCCAGCTGGCGGCCGCGCTGGCCAGCCAGCTCGACGCGGCCGACGGCGACACGGAACGCCAGCTCGACATCCTGCGCGAAGCCCACCACGCCCAGATGTTCCGCCTGCTGGCGCTGGACCTGGCCGGGGAATTGTCGGTCGAGCGCCTGGCCGACCACCTGTCGGCACTGGCCGACCTCATCGTGCACGAAGTCGTGCAGCGCGCCTGGCGCACGATCCCCAAGCGCCACCTCGAGGTGCCGCGCTTCGCCGTGATCGCCTACGGCAAGCTGGGCGGCAAGGAACTGGGCTACATCTCCGACCTCGACGTCATCTTCCTGTTCGACGACGAGGACCAGGAGGCGCCGTCCAACTACGCCAGGCTGGCCCAGCGCTTCATCACCTGGATGACGACACACACGCCGGCCGGCATCCTGTTCGACATCGACACGGCGCTGCGTCCGGACGGCGCCAGCGGCATGCTGGTCTCGTCCGTGAATGCGTTCGAGCGCTACCAGCAGGGCTCGGCCTGGATCTGGGAACACCAGGCCCTCACCCGCGCCCGCTTCTGCGCGGGCGACGCAGCCATCGGCGCGCGTTTCGAGGCGATCCGCGAACGGGTGCTGCGCCAGGACCGGAGCGGCAATGCCGGCCAGCTGCGCGACGAAGTCGTCAAGATGCGCCGGCGCATGCGCGAGGCCCACCCGAGCCACACGCCGCTGTTCGACCTGAAGCAGGACGAAGGCGGCATGATCGACATCGAATTCATCGTGCAATACCTCGTGCTGCGCCATGCGGCGGCCTATCCGGAGCTGACGGCCAATGCCGGCAACATCGCCCTGCTGCGCCTGTGCGGCCGCCTGGGCCTGATCGATGCGGCCCTGGCCGAGGATGTCGCCGGCGCCTACCGGACGATGCGCCGCCTGCAGCACCAGGTGCGCCTGCAGGGCCAGGACAATGCCCGCGTCGAACGCGCGCTGGTGGCCGTCCAGGCCGGCGCCGTGACGCGGCTGTGGCAGGCCTGCTTCGGCGACCGATAGTCACAGCGGCGGAATGGTCTCGTTCCGGCAGCGCAATGCTGCCGGCAACATTCCGTGATTTTTCGCCGTCCCGGGACCGATTCCGCCCGGAACTGCCCATTTCTCCGAATTTTGTGTTGCGGACCAACAACGGTCGATTGTTGTATTTTGGTGCATTTACACGTCCATGCACCACTTTAAATCGTTGTTATGCGTGCAAAATTTTTTGCCGAATCCAAACGTTATATTTACATCTGAAAAACGTTGCATAAAAGTGACGTTTTTCTTCCGCCATTCATCAAATACTCCCATTTTGGTGCGTTGTGCCTTTGCAAAGCTACTTTCTGGTGCGAGACTGCACAACGCCGTCTCACATAACGACAATGTTTTTCACGCAACATTGTGTCGAGGCGACCAAGAAGATAGGCGTCAGAAGCCATCATTTCGTGGATTTTTACGTCAATACAGGAGACTGGGTGTCGCGCACATATGCACAAAAGACCGTTGACACCCTGCCATCCCAGGTGATTCCATTGCCGGCTTGGAAAAACCTTTCGTCACGTTTTTCCTGACAGTCGCATGAGCGATCGTGTACCACGGCCGTGCTACCCGCAGTCCGCCGTGCCCCAACCCCTAGGAGTTTTGTAACCATGATGGAAAAAGCTTTGTCCCGTTCGATCCGCCTGATGTGCCTGGGCAGTGTCGCCTTCGGGATGCACGCAGCCTACGCCCAAGAAGCGAATGCGCCGCTGCAGCGCGTCGAAGTGACCGGCTCGCGTATCCGCCAAGTCGACCTGGAGACCGCACAACCGATCCAGGTGATGACCCAGGAACAGATCCAGAAGACTGGCCTGGTCACCGTGGGCGACATCCTGAACCAGCTGTCGTCGGCCGGTACGCCGGACTTCAGCCGCGGCGGTGCGCTGACCTCGAACAACGAGAACGGCGGCCAGTACATCAGCCTGCGCAACCTGGGCTCGAACCGCGTGCTGGTCCTGGTGGACGGCAAGCGCTGGACCCAGACCGTCAACGGCTACACCGACATGTCGACCATCCCGTCGGCCATGATCGATCGCATCGAAGTCCTGAAGGACGGTGCTTCCTCGATCTACGGTTCGGACGCGATCGCCGGCGTGGTCAACATCATCCTGAAGAAGCGCCTGGACGGCGGCCAGCTGAGCCTGTACACCGGCGCCAACGACAAGGGTGACGGCAAGAACAAGGACTTCTCGCTGACCTATGGCGCATCGACCGACAAGGCATCCGTCATGTTCGGCCTGTCGCACACCGAGCAGGGCACCGTGTGGGCCAACAAGCGTGGCATCACCCAGTACGCCAACGGTCCGGATCACCCGGAAGACGGCTACGGCCTGGGCCCGTGGGGCCGCGTCTCGTCGACGGTTGCCGGCAGCAGCTTCCTGAACCAGGTGATCAACCACCCGGGCGGCGTGAGCGCCGATCCGCGTAACCCGGCCAACTACCACACCTACGACGGCAGCGTCATCGACGACAAGTTCAACAGCGCCAGCCAGATGATGTTCCAGATGCCGAACCGTCTGGACACGCTGTTCACCAAGGGCACGCTGGAACTGCCGTACGACATGCAGTTCACCACCACCGCGATGTACTCGCAGCGCAAGTCGTCGGCCCAGATCGCCGGCTACCCGCTGCAGAGCACCACGCAGCCGACCTACCCGGTCTACATCGCCGCGAACAACTACTACAATCCGATCGGCCAAGAACTCTCGTTCTCGCGCCGTACGATCGAAGTGCCGCGCGTGACCGACAATGAAAACCGCACCTTCCACGTCGACGCGACCCTGTCGGGCAACTTCGAAGTCAAGGGCAAGGCCTGGAACTGGGACGTGGGCTACAACCACAGCGAACAGCGCGGCTCGACCTACGGCACCGGCAACCTGAACCTGGTCAACCTGAAGCGCGCCCTGGGCCCGTCGTTCCTGAACGGCAGCGGCGTCGTCCAGTGCGGCACCCCGGATGCGCCGATCGCGCTGGCCGAGTGCACCCCGTTCAACATCATCGGCGGCCCGTCCGCGTCGACCCCGGAGGCGCTGGCCTACATCATGTCGACCGGCCAGGCAACCTACGGCAGCACCATCAACAGCGCGACCGCCAACATCAGCGGCGAACTGCTGCAGCTGCCGGCCGGCATGCTGGGCGTGGCAGGCGGCATCGAACACCGCGAAGTGCGCGGCTACGAGCAGCCGGGCCAGTTCGAGCAGTCGGGCTACTCGACCGACCTGGCAGGCAACCCGACCCGCGGCAAGTACCAGGTGCGTGAAGCCTACCTGGAAGCGAACATCCCGATCCTGAAGGGCGTTCGTTTCGCCGACCTGCTGAGCGTCGACCTGGCCTCGCGCTACTCGGACTACAGCAACTTCGGCAACACCCACAACAGCAAGGCCAGCTTCATGTGGAAGCCGAACAAGGACATCCTGGTCCGCGGTACCTGGGCCCAGGGCTTCCGTGCACCGACCGTGGGTGACACCTTCGGCGGCGGCTCGCAGACCTACGACACCTTCCTGGATCCGTGCGACAGCCAGTTCGGCGAAGCCGCGCGCAACCCGGTCGTGGCCCAGCGCTGCGCCCTGGGCGCTGGTTTCCGTCAAGTCGACCAGACCAACACCCCGATCACCAGCACCCGCGGCACGCAGAGTATCGCTCCGTTCCTGTCGGGCGCCGGCAACAACGCACTGCAACCGGAACGCGCGAAGACCAATACCCTGGGCTTCGTGTACAGCCCGGCCGCCGTGCCTGGCTTCTCGGGCTCGCTGGACTGGTACAACATCAAGGTCACCAACCTGATCACCGGCATCACCGCGAACGACGTTCTGAACTACTGCTACAACCAGAACATCTCGTCGTACTGCAGCTCGCTGAAGCGCGATGCCAACGGCCAGCTGGTCAACCTGTCGCGCGGCAACGCCAACCTGGGCTCGCTGGAAACCGAAGGCTGGGACCTGTCGTTCTCCTACCGCTTCCCGCGTAGCCAGTACGGCCAGTTCACCCTGCGTTCGGACTCGACCTTCGTCACGAAGTACGAGCAGAACCCGGGCGACGGTTCGGACACCATCAGCTACCTGGGCGACTACGACGAGAACGGCGTGGCCTACTACCGTGCCAAGTCGAACGTTGCGCTCGACTGGAACATGGGTAACTGGAGCGCCACCTGGACCGCCCGTATCTTCGGCCGCGTGAAGGACCTGTGCTACGACGACACCTCGTGCAAGTACCTGACCCAGGAAGCCAGCTTCGGCACCGGCTACAACAAGCTGGGCGCGATGGTCTACAACGACGTCAGCGTCGCGTACAAGACCTCGTGGAAGGGCACGATCATGGTCGGCGCCAACAACATCTTCGACAAGAACCCGCGCACCACGGTGCTGGGCGCCGCTTCGTCGTCGGCTGTTGACGCCAACCTGCCGATCGACCGCTTCGTCTACGTGCGCTACAACCAGGCCTTCTGATGACGGCGGCCACCCGGCCGCTTGCATGACAGCCTGACCGATGCCCGCCGGGTCCGCCCGGCGGGCATTTTCTTTGGTCGACGCCCATGGCCGCGACGCGGTATCATGAGCGTTTGGCCGCCGCCTCCCCTTCCCCGCGTGCGCGCCGTTACACCAACCGAACCATGGCCATCAAACTCAAGAACGACAAGGACATCGCCAAGATGCGCGTCTCCGGACGCCTCGCGGCCGAAGTGCTGGAAATGATCGGCGAGTACGTCGTCCCCGGCGTCTCGACCGAGGAACTCGACCGCCGCTGCAACGAATACATCCGCAAGGTGCAGAAGGCCACGCCGGCCAACGTCGGCTACCACGGCTTCCCGAAGACCCTGTGCACCTCGGTCAACGGCGTCGTCTGCCACGGCATCCCGAGCGAGACGGAAATCCTGCAGGACGGCGACATCATCAACATCGACGTCACCGTCATCAAGGACGGCTGGCACGGCGATACCAGCCGCATGTACTTCGCCGGCACCCCGTCGCCGGAAGCGAAGAAGCTGGTCGACACCACCTTCGACGCCATGATGGCCGGCATCCGCACCGTGCGTCCCGGCTCGCGCCTGGGCGACGTCGGCGCCGCCATCCAGAAGCTGGCCGAAGGCGCCGGCTACTCCGTGGTGCGCGAATACTGCGGCCACGGCATCGGCAAGGTCTACCACGAAGACCCGCAGGTGCTGCACTACGGCCGCCCGAACACGGGCCTGCTGCTCAAGGAAGGCATGACCTTCACGGTCGAGCCGATGATCAACCTGGGCGAGGCCGACGTCGAACAGCTCGACGACGGCTGGACCGTCGTCACGCGCGACCGCTCGCTGTCCGCGCAGTGGGAACACATGATCGCGGTGACGAAGAACGGCTTCGAGATCCTGACGCCCTGGCCCAAGGCATAAGGCGGCGACTCCCCGCCAACGAAAAAGCCCGCCGGTTCGCACCGGCGGGCTTTTTGTTTTCCTGCCGCCTGGCGAACCGGGCGGCATGGATGGCGCGTCAGAAGGTATAGCGCGCGCTGAAGTTGAAGTAGCGGCCGTACGGGTTGTGCAGGTCTTCGTTGAAGCCGGCGGTGACCGAGGAGCTGGTCGGATCGTACGGTGCCTTGGTGTCGAACAGGTTCTGCACGTTGGCGTTCAGGATCCAGTGCTTGAAGCCCGTGTAGGTGTAGCCGAGGTTGACCGTCACCCATTCCTTGATCGAGCACTTCGGATAGAACACTTCGTACAGCGGGTTCGAGGTGTCGCGGTCCTTGGCCGCGTCGGTCGGCTGCGCCTTGCCGTAATGGCAGAACGGCTGGGGATAGGTCGTGTCGCCGTCGTAACGACGCAGCAGCGAGATCGGACCCGTGTAGTTGATGCCGGCGTTGACGGCATGGTCGCCACGCGTCCAGGTGCTCGACAGCGTGCTCTTCCAGCGCGGCATGACGGTGCCGCTGCTCAGTGCCCAGTCGCTCAGGCCCGGGGCGGTGCCGGCCACGTTGTGCATGGCGTCGCCGTCGTTCTGCTGGATCTTGTAGGTCTGCACGTAGGTCGAGCGCAGCGTCGTCGACAGCGAACCCCACTCGCCCAGCTTGTTGCGCAGGCGTCCCTCGATGTCCACGCCGCCCAGCTCGGTCTTGCCCTGGTTGCGCCACGGCGTTGCGACCATCAGCAGCGAACCGGTGCCCGGAATCGGACGGCCCGAGGCATCGACCAGCAGGCTGGCCGTATTGGTGTCGCGCGACACGTTCTGCGGGAAGCGGTCCTCATCCTTCAGCGCCTGGTCCGAGCTGCCCAGGATGATCTCGTTGGTGCGCTTGATGTGGAAGAAGTCGAGCGTCATGTCGAAGTAGCTCGTCGGCGAGAAGATCAGGCCGATGTTGTAGCTCTTCGATTCTTCCGGCTTCAGGTCCGGGTTGAAACCGCCGGTACCGGCGATGCTGCGCGAGCAGTCCTGCGTGGTGCCGCCGCCCGGCAGCGGGGTGTTGTGGTCGGGGCCGCAACGCTTCGGATCCCATACGCCGGACAGGAAGTACTGGGCGCCGCCCGCCACGACCTGGCTCAGCGACGGTGCACGGAAGCCTTCGGCATAGGTGCCGCGGACAGCGAAGGTATCGCTGATGGTCCACTTGCCGCCGACCTTCGGCACGAAGTTGGTCTTGATGCTCGGGTACTTGTCGACGCGGCCGGCGAAGTCGAATTCCAGATTCTTCAGCACCGGGGTGCGGAACTCGACGAACGCCGACTTCACGGTGCGGCCGCTGTCGAGGATGGTATTGGCCAGGCCGTAGATCTGGCCCGAGGCGACCAGGGGATCCGGGTTCAGGTTGATCGTCTCGCGGCGCAGTTCGCCGCCGATCGCAACGCCGATCTTGCCGCCCGGGAGCTGGCCGAACTCGGTCGTCGCCTTGGCGTCCCACTGCGAGATCTGCGACTTGTTGTTGGCGACCACGTCATGGCCCAGGTTCGGATCGGCAGCCAGCGACGCCAGCGAACGGTTCTGGGTCATCAGGGTGCGCAGCACCGGCAGGTACAGGCGGCCGTAGGTGGTGTCGTCGCGCTCGGCGCGGTTCCACAGGCCCGCGGTCTCCCAATCCCAGCCAAAGTTGCTGCCGCGGAATCCGGCAACGGCGCGCACGCCTTCGTTCACGCTGCGCGAACCACCGCGCAGGTTCTCGAAGCGGTACTGGACCGAAGCGCGGGCATCGGTGAACGGATTGTCCGGATGGCCGATCGGCAGGATGGTCTGGTACGGCGTGGTGACGCCGGAATTGGTGAAGTTGGTGACGCTGGTCGTGCTGATCGTGATCGGGGCACCGGTATATTTGCGGTCCGAACGCGAATAGGCCACGTCCGCGAAGCCGACCACGCCCGTGCCGCCCAGCTTGATTTCGCCGTGGCTGATGACATTGATGTCGCGGCCCCAGCCCTGGGCTTCGAGGAACTGGTCGGCGTCGTAGTTACAGAAGGTACGGCCGAGATAGACGCTGGTCGGCAGCAGGCCCAACGCGGTGCTGCCCACCAGTTGCTGCGAGGTCGGGCAGCTGGTGTCGAAGCGCATATTGTTCGGGGCGGTTGCCTGCGTCACGCCGAAGCTGTTGCTACCGGGACGGGTTTCGCGGAAGTACGTCGCATACTTCGACACCGTGCTCGAATAGTTCGAACGGAAGCGGCCATTCAGGTCCTGCAGTTGCTTGTACTCGATGTCGGTGGCGTCGCGGCGCTTGGTACGGTCGCGCTGGTTGATGTCGCCGGTGATCATGAACGAGTAGCCGTCGGTGTCCAGGTTACCCTTGCCCCAGATGGCGTTGGCGCCCTTCTTGCGGAAGTTGCCGTCGTCGTTGGCGCCGCCGCGCGCCGAGATTTCCGCCCCTTCGTAGTTGGTCTTGAGGATGAAGTTGATGACGCCGGCGATCGCGTCGGAACCGTACACGGCCGATGCGCCGTCCTGCAGCACCTCGATGCGCTCGATCGCCGAGACGGGGATCTAGTTCAGGTCGTAGATGACGGAGTTGCCGTCGTTCGGATCGGCATACGGCGCCGGGGTCACGCGGCGGCCGTTCAGCAGGATCAGCGTCGAGGACGAACCCAGGCCGCGCAGCGAGGCGGTGGCCGCGCCCTTGGCGAAGCCGGAACCGCTGCCGAAGTCCTGGTTGCCATCGGTGCCCATCGACGGGATGTACTTCATCAGGTCGGACACGGTGGTCGCGCCCGTGTTCTTGATGTCCTGCGCCGTGACGACGCTGACCGGCGACGTGCCTTCCTTGTCGGTGCGCTTGATGTTCGAACCGGTCACGTAGACGGTGGCGGGAGCATTGGCGGTGGCGGTGGCACCGGTGGACGTCGTGGCGGCACTGGTGGTGCCGGACTGGGCAGCAGCATACGGAGCGGTTCCGATGGCGAGCAACACTGCGACGACGCCGGGTTTCAGCATGAGCGGTTTGTTCAAGTTCATCTCTCTTCGCGAATATTTTTGTAGTCAACGTGCATACAGCACAATTTCAGTTTGCCAAAGAGATTACTTTTGGAAAATCAATTTCTATTACATGCTCATGAATTTGTAAGAATATGTATCTTTTAGGCTACACGTAAATACTTCAATCTCCTGCGTTACGCAATTTTTAAGCAGAAAACTCATAAATAAGAGCGTAAAAGTTCGGTTTCTATCTCTTAAATAGACTTATATAGAAAATTTGGCCTGTGTTACAACTGCACACAATTCTTCCGCATACGCACCAAAGGCTCACCTGACGCACCGAAAAAGGGCAAAAAAAAAGCGCTCCCTCGGGAGCGCTTCGCTAGGCGGAACGGCTTATTTGGCGTTCATCAGCGCCACGGTGGTGTCCAGCATGCGGTTGCTGAAGCCCCACTCGTTGTCGTACCACGACGAGACCTTCACCAGGCGGCCCGAGACCTTGGTCAGCGTGGCGTCGAAGTTCGACGAGGCCGGGTTGTGGTTGTAGTCCACCGAGACCAGCGGGGCGGTGTTGTAGGTCAGGATGCCGGCCAGCGGACCGTCGGCGGCCGCCTTCATGATCTGGTTGATCTCGTCCACGGTCGTGTCGCGCTTCGCGATGAACGACAGGTCAACGATCGACACGTTGATGGTCGGCACGCGGATCGCGTAGCCGTCCAGCTTGCCGTTCAGTTCCGGCAGCACCAGGCCGACCGCGGCGGCGGCGCCGGTCTTGGTCGGGATCATCGAGTGCGTGGCCGAGCGGGCGCGGCGCAGGTCCTCGTGCATCACGTCGGTCAGCACCTGGTCGTTGGTGTAGGCGTGCACGGTGGTCATCAGGCCGTTTTCCAGGCCGATGGCATCGTTCAGCGGCTTGACCAGCGGGGCCAGGCAGTTGGTGGTGCAGGAGGCGTTCGAGATCACGGTATCCGACGCTTTCAGCACGTCGTTGTTGACGCCGAACACGATGGTGGCGTCGACGTCCTTGCCGCCCGGTGCCGAGATGATGACCTTCTTGGCGCCGCCCTTCAGGTGGGCCGATGCCTTTTCCTTGGTGGTGAAGAAGCCGGTGCACTCGAGCACGACGTCCACGCCCAGTTCGCCCCAGGGGATCTCGGCCGGATTGCGCTGTGCGAACACGCGGATGCGGTCGCCGTTGACGATCATGAAGTCGCCGTCGACTTCGACGGTGCCCGGGAACTTGCCGTGCGTGGTGTCGTAGCGGGTCAGGTGGGCGTTCGACTCCGAATTGCCGAGGTCGTTGATCGCCACGATCTGGATGTCCTGCTTCTTGCCGCCTTCGTAGAAGGCGCGCAGGACGTTGCGGCCGATGCGGCCATAACCGTTGATTGCTACTTTGATCGTCATTTATTCACTCCTGATTGAAAAAAATTCATCATCACGCAAGCATAGCGCGAAAATCGGCCGCGCGCTCCCGTCTCCTGGCGCGCGCGGCGGAGTACATCAACTCAAAGACTTATGCCAGCACCGACTTGACCTTGCCGACGACGTTCTCGACCGTGAAGCCGAAGTGCTTGAACAGCACCGGCGCCGGGGCCGATTCGCCGAAGGTGTCGATGCCGACCACGGCGCCTTCCAGGCCCACGTACTTGTACCAGAAGTCCGTCACGCCGGCTTCGATGGCCACGCGCGGGATGCCCTTGCCCAGCACCTGCGCCTTGTAGGCGGCGTCCTGGCGCTCGAACACGTCGGTCGACGGCATCGACACGACGCGGACCGGAATGCCCTGGCCGGCCAGCGCGTCGGCCGCCTTCATCGCCAGTTCGACTTCCGAACCGGTGGCGATCAGCACGGCGCGCGGCGCGTGCACGTCGCGCAGCACGTAGCCGCCCTTGGCCACGTTGGCGACGGTGGCGCCATCGCGTTCCATGTAGGGCAGGTTCTGGCGCGAGAAGATCAGCGTCGACGGGCCGTCCTTGCGCTTCAGGGCCTCGCCCCAGGCCACCATCGATTCGGTGGTGTCGCACGGACGCCAGTTGTCCAGGCCCGGGATCAGGCGCAGCGACGAGACGTGCTCGATCGACTGGTGGGTCGGGCCGTCTTCGCCCAGGCCGATCGAGTCGTGGGTGAACACGAACAGCGAACGGATCTTCATCAGCGACGCCATGCGCAGCGCGTTGCGGCTGTAGTCCGAGAAGGTCAGGAAGGTCGCGCCGAACGGGATGAAGCCGCCGTGCAGGGCGACGCCGTTCATCATGGCGGCCATGCCGAATTCGCGCACGCCGTAGTTGATGTGGTTGCCCGGGGTGCCCGAGCGCACCGGGACCGATTCCTTCCAGTTGGTCAGGTTCGAGCCGGTCAGGTCGGCCGAGCCGCCCAGGAATTCCGGCAGCACGCCGGCCAGCGCCTGGATCGCGTTCTGGCTCGCCTTGCGGGTGGCGATGGTTTCCTTCTTCTCGACGGTCGAGGCGACGGCGGCGGCCAGCGTTTCCTCGAACTTGCCCGGCAGCTCGCCCTTCATGCGGCGCTCGAATTCGGCCGCCAGTTCCGGGTACTGCGCGCGGTAGCCGGCGAACAGGGTGTCCCACTCCGCCTGCGCGGCCGCGCCCTTCTGCTTCTGGTCCCAGGCTTCGTAGATCGGGGCCGGGATGTCGAACGGGATCGCATCCCAGATCAGGTGTTCGCGCACCGCCGCGACTTCCTTCTCGCCCAGCGCGGCGCCGTGCACCTTGTCGCCGCCCTGCAGGTTCGGCGAGCCCTTGCCGATGATGGTCTTGCAGCAGATCAGCGTCGGACGGTCCGAATTCTTCGCCTGGGCGATCGCCGCATCGACGGCGGCCACATCATGGCCATCGACGTCGGGGATCACGTTCCAGCCGTAGGCCGCGAAGCGCTTCGGGGTGTCGTCGGTGAACCAGCCTTCGACCTTGCCGTCGATCGAGATGCCGTTGTCGTCGTACAGCCAGATCATCTTGTTCAGGCGCAGCGTGCCGGCCAGCGACGCCACTTCGTGCGAGATGCCTTCCATCAGGCAGCCGTCGCCGACGAAGGCGTAGGTGTAGTGGTCGACGATGTCGAAGCCCGGACGGTTGAATTCACGTGCCAGCAGCCACTCGGCCAGCGCCATGCCCACCGCGTTGGCGATGCCCTGGCCCAGCGGACCCGTGGTGGTCTCCACGCCCGGGGTGATGTGCACTTCCGGGTGGCCCGGGGTCTTGCTGTGCAGCTGGCGGAAGTTGCGGATGTCGTCCATGGTCAGGTCGTAGCCCGACAGGTGCAGCAGCGCATAGTGCAGCATCGAACCGTGGCCGTTCGACAGCAGGAAGCGGTCGCGGTTCATCCAGCCCGGATTGGCCGGGTTGTGGCGATAGTGGCCATCCCACAGCGCGACGGCGATCTCGGCCATGCCCATCGGCATGCCGGGGTGGCCGGAGTTAGCTTTCTGAACGGCGTCCATCGCCAGCGCACGGATCGCGTTGGCCATCAGGGTGGTGGTTTGCAGAGATTTCATGGGTGCGGTAGGTACTGAGGATTGGGAAGCGGGTGGCGTTGCGGCGTGCCTTAACCGAGTATTTTACCAGACAGCGGGTTCCCGGACTTAAAATGCCGGCTTGTCCTTTCCTGTCCATTGCCGTCCATGCCACGCTTCTACTGCCCGCAACCGCTTCCTCCCGGCGCCATCATCGACCTGCCGGAACCCGTCGCCCACCACCTGCACGTCGTGCGCCAGCAGGCCGGCGACGAGCTGGTGCTGTTCAACGGCGAGGGTGGCCAGGTGCGTGCCCGCCTGGTCGACATCGGCAAGCGCCGCGCCAGCGCCGAAGTCCTCGCCCACGACGCCGTCGATGCCGAACTGCCCTTTGCCGTCACGCTGGCCCAGGGCCTGCCGGAAGGCAGCAAGATGGACTGGATCGTGGAAAAGGCAGTCGAGCTGGGCGTGACGCGGATCCAGCCGCTGGCGGCCCGGCGCTCGGTGGTGAAACTGGCCGGCGAGCGCGCGGAAAAGCGCCTGGCGCACTGGGAGGGCGTGGTAGTGAGCGCTTCCGAACAATGCGGCCGCAACCGCCTTGCCGGCGTGGCCCCGGTGCAGGAATTCGGCCGCTGGATCGCCCAGCCGCAGGATGGCGCCTTGCGCATCCTGCTCAGCCCCCGCGCGGACGCCTCGCTGGCGCAATGGGCGCAGGCCAACCCGGCCCGCGACGTGGTACTGCTGGTCGGCCCCGAAGGCGGCTTCAGCGACGAGGAAGAAGCGGCGGCCGTCGCCGCCGGCGCCCTGCCCCTGTCGATGGGACCGCGCGTGCTGCGTACCGAGACGGCGGGCCTCGCCGCGCTGGCTATCCTGGCGGCGGGATGGGGCGGGATCTGACGCCGTACTCCGTACTATATATAGTCAAACAACGTCGTCCCCGCGCAGGCGGGGACCCAAGTTCTGCGCGCACCGTCCTACTGCTTGCAAATCGGGTCCCCGCCTGCGCGGGGACGACGCCTTTACTGCCACTTCGCTCGACACCATCAAGGCCGAAGCCTTGGGTGCATCAGAAGCGCTTGTTGTACTCCACGGTCAGCTTGATCGAGCGCGCAGCCTGGTAGGCCGTGTACTGGTTGTACGTGGCGGCGAGCACGTTCTCGTCACCCTCGTCGTAGGTCGGATCCTGGGTGATCGGACGCTGCGAGTTGAACACGTTGAACACATCGACCTTGACGGCGAGTCCCTTGAGCATATTGGGCGCATAGACCAGGTTCAGGTCCAGGCGCTTTTCCCAGGGCAGGCGGCCGAGCGACCCGCGTGGCGCCGGCTTGCCGCCGCAGTAGTAGTACTCGGCGCTGTAGCCCGGGCCGCCGTAGGCGACGTTGTAGGGGAAGCTCGGATCGAGGCCGTTGCCGTTCTCGTCGGAACCGTCGGACAGGTTGTTGGTCCCGAGGCACAGGCGCGGACGGCCGGACTGGATCGTCGCGAAGCCGCCGACCGTCAGTTCCGGCGTGATCTGGTACGCGCCGAAGGCCTTCAACTGGTGCTTGCGGTCGTTCGGCAGCAGGCCATCGCTACCCGGCGCGAATTCCGGGAAATCCCATGCTGCCGAGGTGCCGACGTCGGTCTGTCCGGTGTCCGAACGGGTCTGCCCTTCCATATTGCCCTTGGAACGGGACAGCGTGTAGTTGATCCGCCCGAACCAGCCGTTGCGCATCGGGTGCTCCAGGTATACATCCATCGCCGCATAGGTACGCTTGGCCTTCGGCTCGGCGATCTGCGCCGTGGTGAAGTGCGCATACTGGCCCTTGCCCGTCACGACCGGGTTGCCGGCCGCGTCGTTGCCATCCACCCACAAGGTCACGTCGCGGCCGGGGTTGTAGATGTAGCAGTTGACTGCACCGGGCGCCAGGATGGGGATGCCGTTCTTTTCCGCGAAGTCGAGGATGGGTCGGGTATCGCAGCTGTCGTCGATACCGGCACCCAGCTTGCGGTAGGTGACCCGGCCGCCGAAGTTCAGCTCCGGCGACCATGCCTTGTCGAAGCCGATCGTCAATTCGTCCTGGTAGTTCGGCTTCAGCCCCTGCGCCACGACGGCACGCGGGTCCTTGCGCTGGTTGTATTCACCGTCCGGGGACTGCTGCGTATTGATCGGCACCAGGCCCAGCGGCGCACCGGTGTTCGGATCGACACCGGTATAGGTGAAGTCCTGGTTCAGGTAGGTCGAGCGCGATGCCGCGCGCGCCGCCACCGAAGTCGGCAATTGCAGGTAGTAGCGGCCCAGGCTGCCATAGACTTTCAGCGACTGGTCGCCGTTCACGTCCCAGATCGCCGAGAAGCGCGGCGCCACCTGGCTCTTCATGTCGATGAATTTTTCGCCATCGCCGTTCGAGTTGGAATAGGTGTCGTTGCGCACGCCCAGGGTCAGCAGTACGTTCTTGCTGACCTGCCATTGGTCTTCGAGGTACTGGGCGTTCTGTTTCGCGGACGCGTCGGTGATCGAGCTGAAGATGTTCGAACGGACGTAGTAACCCGCCAGGCCCGAGCCGCCGTAATTGGCGACGACGCCCGGACGGCTGAAGGACAGGGGCACCGAGGTATTGGCGTTGCCGGCGCCGACCCAGCGGTAGCTCCAGCTCACGCCGCCACTGGTCGCGACACCCGCGCCGCTGACGTCGATCTTGACGGAGTCGATACCGGCACGCAGCTTGTGGTCGCCGATCTTGTATTCGATGTCGAAGCGGGCTGCCTTCGTCTCGTCTTCGCCCGGCGTGGCGCGGTTGCCCGGGAAAATATTGTGTGTACGGAACAGATTCGGATCGAGCGCCGGCCAACGGCCGTTGCCACCGGTGTAATTGATGACCGAAACGGTCGGCGGCACGGCGCCGCCCGTATTCTGGCCCGCCTGCTCGTAGACCGTGCCGCGCTCGCTCTTCAGGACGCCGTACAGCGCGGTGATGGTCAGGTCGTCGGTGATCTGGCCGTTGTAGCGCAGCGAGTTCAGCTTGGAACCGGGGGGCTGCGGATAATACGCGTCGGTCGGCCCCATATTGGTCGCCACGGCCGACGAGTACAAGGTGTTGTTCGGGTGGCCGTTCAGGTTGACGATGCCGTTGTTGACGGACTTGTCATCCAGCACGTAGCCATATTTCTGGTAGCGACCGCGATAGTCGTCGCCGGCGCTGGTGAACTCGAGGCGGTGGTTGTCGGTGATGTTCCAGTCCAGCTTGCCGAGCCAGCGGTTTTCCCACGTCCGGTTGGCATTCCAGCCGCTTTCGCCGATCGTCGTCGGGGCGGCGGAACTGGCTGAGCCGACGTAGCTGTCGGTGCCGAGGGTCTGGTCCGCGGCGATGAACATGAACAGCTTGTCGCGGATGATCGGACCGCCGACGTAGCCGCCATACTGGCGCGTGGTGGTCGAGCGGTTGTCGCGGCGCAGGTCGATCTGGCCATCGGTGTCGGCGCCGTTATTGGGGTAGATGATGTTGCGGCGGTTCGCGCGCCATGCGTTCGGCTCGATCGAGTAGGTGGCGCCCGCTTCCCAGGTATTGGTACCGCTCTTCGACGTCACCGCCAGCACGCCGCCGATCGAACGGCCGAACTCGGCGCCGAAGCCGCCCGTCAGTACGTTGGCTTGCTGGATCGCGCCGAACGGCAGTTCCATCGAACCCAGCTGGCTGAGCGGATTCGTGATCGGGAAGCCGTTCAGGTAGAACGCGTTCTCGGACACGCCACTGCCGCCGAAGGAAGCGGTGTTGCCGAACGCCGGATCGCCGCGCGTGGTGTTCGGGGCCAGCAGCACGATGGAAGTCAGGTTCTGCTGCACCGGCAGCTTGTTCAGTTCCTTGGCGGTAAACGTGACGCCGTTGGCGGCCGTGGTGAGGTCGATGCGGCTGCGGCGGCCCGTCACCTGGACTTCCTGGACATTGGTGAACGACGCGTCGACGCCCTGGGCCAACAACACGTCGACTTCGGTGCTGCGCACCACGTTGCCGTTCTGTACCAGGTCCACGCGATAGTGCCCCGGCGGCAGCGACGTCGCCTGGTAGCGGCCGGCAGCATCGATGGATGCCGTGCGGCGCAGGCCCGTTTCGACGTTCGTCAGGGCGATGCTGGCGCCCGGCGTGCCTTCCACGCGGCCGAACACGGTGCCGGTGGCGTTCGACTGTGCGAAAGCGGGCGAAGCAATGCCCAGTACGAGGGCGGTGCCCCCGAACGCCAGGGCGAGCGCGTGGACTACGACAGTTTTCTTCAACATGTGATCTTTCCTGTTCTGTTATCGAAGCCGGCGCTAGCGCCGGCTGCATCTGTTTTCAATCACGAAGCGGTTCATCTCTCATCTCTATCCGCCGAAAACAAACATTTCTTGGCTGGCGGATATGCATGTCATAAAAACATATCCTTTCTTTAAGCGTCAATTTAAAAAATGACACAATATTTACGACAAGAACCGCATTTGTTTGCACTTAAATAGTGCGTGAGAATCCGTGATAATGTGCGAATGCAATACAAAACACGTATTTACGGATATGGAATTGCGCTTGGAAGCGTGAATGCGCAATATCGTGGAAAGTGCGAATGGGGCAATTTGAAGGATTTATTGCATTGCACCCATAATGCTCACGAGGCGTGATGGGGCGCTGAAAATGCACAGCGGTAGCGCATTTTCACCGCGTCGTAGAACGGGTTTTCTCGAAAAGAGCGTTGGAAAGAAACAACGTATTGAGTGGCGCGTTGGCTACCGAGTGACTGCCACGAGCGAATTGAAAAAACGTCTCCGTTAACGAAAACGGGGCGGGCTAGTCATCCACGATGACTAGCCCGCCCCTGTCGGAGACGGTGATGACGGCGCAGGCGCCGTCATCCGTTCAAGCGAAGCTTAGAACGTGTAGGCCAGGCCCAGGCTGTAGAAGCGACCCACGGCGCCCGCCTGGTGCAGCGAGGCGTTGTACGGGGTCTGGACCGACGCGTTGCCGTAGGTGTTGAAGTCGATCGGCGGTTCGCGGTGGAACAGGTTCAGGATCGAACCCTTCAGCGTCAGGTTCGGGCTCAGCTTGTACTGGACGTTCAGGTTGGTCGCGGTGAACGACGACACGCGGCAGAACTGCACCGGCTGCGACAGGCCCTGGAAGTAGGCACGGCCGGTGATGGTCGACGAGCCGGTCGCGCAGTCCGTCGCGCCGACCGACGGGTCGAGCGCCGAGTAGTCGCTGGTGTAGTTGATGGTCGCATTGATGTCCAGCGGACCCTTGGCATAGCCCAGGCTCAGCTGCGCGCGGTTCTTCGGCGAACCGGTTGCGCCCGAGACCACCGACGGACCCTGGGTACCGGCCAGCTGGTAGGTCACGCCTGCGACGGTCTGCTCGTAGCTGAAGGTGTGAGCGATGCTCAGGCCGGCGCGAACCTGGCCCATGTCGCTCGGCAGGCGCCAGCGGTAGTTGACGTCGGCTTCAACGCCGTCGGTCTTGGTCGAACCGGCGTTGATGTACGGCGACTGCGCGTACAGGATCGGACCGGCCGCCGGGGTGCCGACGACGGTGTTCTGGCCCACGCCGGTAGCGATGTCGACCGGGGTGATCGGGCCGCGCACGAAGGTCGGGACGTAGCCCGGATCGTTACCCGCTGCCGTCACGATCTGGTTGTTCACGTCGATCTTGAAGTAGTCCAGGGTGGCGTTCAGGCCCTTGACCGGCTCGACCACGATACCCAGGGTGTACGACTTCGATTTCTCAGGCGACAGGTTCTTGCTGGTCGTCTGGACGTAGGCCGGCTGCAGGCCGCACGCGCCCGGCACGGTGCCGGCGGCGTACTGCTGGCCGGTCGGGCACAGGATCGGGTCGTCGATACCGTTGAACGAGAAGAACGAACCGGCATTGCCCGTCTCGGCCGGGTTCGGCGCGCGGAAACCGCGGGCGAACGTGCCGCGCAGGGCGAACTGCTGGATCGGCTGCCACTTGAAGTTGGCGGCCGGCGTGAACGAATTGCCGTAGGTGTCGAAGTGGTCGTAACGGCTGGAAATGCCCAGTTCCACGTTCTTGATCGGGGTGGCACGCAGCTCACCGAACACAGCGCTGTTGGTTTCCGAACCCATCACGAAGGCCGAGGTGTTGGCGACCTGGCCGTTGGCCGTCAGCGACGAGGCCGGCGCATCCCAGGTACGCTTGTGCCAGTGCACGCCAGCAGCCAGCGACAGCGGGCCGGCGCCCAGTTGCGGGATCAGTTCACGCGAACCGACGGCGTCGAAGTAGTTCAGCTTCGAGGTCAGCGTGTTCGAGAAGCGCGGCGAGACGGTGTCGATGAGGGCTTGCGAGTTACCGCCCAGGACGTTCCACTGGCCGGCGTTGATCGCGCGGTACAGGGCAGCGCGGTCCAGGTAGCCGCTGTAGTCGATGTCGACCTTGACCTTGGTCAGGCCGCCTGCGACTTGCACGTCCCAGCCGAAGGCGCTACCGGTCAGGTCGAGGGCGAAGCGGGTCGAGGTCGAGGTATTGTCCTGCTGGGCCTGGCCGGCGATGCCCGGCACGTAGCCGTACAGGCGGGCGTTGTTCGCGAACGGATTGGTCAAGCCGCCCGCGCCGACGACGGCGCCCGGTGCGAACAGGGTGCTCGGCACGCGGCCGACGCCGGTGTTGAGGACGCCGTTGTTCAGCGTGGTGCTGCCGGCGAAGGTCGTCGGCGAGTAGGTCAGCGGCACGCCGCGGTTGTTGGTGCTGTCACGCTTGAACATCGAGCCCTTGAAGGCCAGTTCCCAGTCCGCGTTCAGCTTCTTGGTCATGCCGACCAGGATGTTCAGGTTTTCGCTTTCCGGCTGGATGAAGCCGGTGGTGTCTTCCACCGCGCAACCGCCGGCGCGGTACAGGGTGTAGTTGCACTTCGGATCCAGGAACAGGAAGTTTGCGGCATTGTTGGCGCCGCCCGTGCCCGACGGGTTGTACAGGAACGGCGTGTTGGCGGCGACCAGGTTGCTGTTCAGCGAGGTCGGGACGCCCAGGGTCAGGTTGTTACCACCGACCGAGCGGAAGTCGCGGCGGTCCCAGTAGGTGCCGGCGCGGTCCGACGTCTTGATCGAACCCTGGTGACGCCATTCGGCGGTGATGAAGGCGTTGTAGCCGTCGGTGTCCAGGTCGCCGATACCGGTGCTCAGCGATGCGCGGTGGGTCTGGCCGCCACCGTGCTGGGTGTCGCCCGACTCGGCCGCGAAGCGGGTGCCGGTGAAGTTTTTCTTCAGCTTGATGTTGATCACACCTGCCACGGCGTCCGAACCGTACAGCGACGAGGCGCCGGACTTCAGGACTTCGATGGTCTCGATGGCGTCGAACGGGATGTTCGACACGTCGACGAAGGAGCGCTGCGAGTCGTCGCCGATTGCGTACGGCGACATGCGGTGGCCGTCGATCAGGACCAGGGTCGAGCCCACGGTCAGGCCGCGCAGCGAGACGCCCGATGCGCCGTTCGCGAATGCGCCGGAGAAGCCGGTGCCCAGGGTGCCTGCGCCGTTGGCGGCCAGGTCGTTCAGCAGCTCGGCGACCGAGGTCTTGCCGCTGCGCTGGATGTCTTGTGCGGTCAGCACCTGGACCGGGGTCGGGGTCTCGGTGTCGGCGCGGCTGATCAGCGAGCCGGTCACGACCACGCGTTGCGGGGCGGTCGATGCGCCGCCGCTTTCGGTGGTCTGTGCCATTGCAGGCGCTACGGCTGCCACCAGGGCACCGCTCGCGACGACGCACGAGACTGCAAACGGCAACGACTTCAATTTGAACGTCATGAAAACTTCTCCTTCTGGATTTCTCTCAAAGTGGTTTCTTCGACTGCATTCGCCACCGGCTCCACAGCGTCTACCGGATAGGGCGTCCCTGCGGCGGAAAATGCGTGGCCGGTGAGCCTGTTTACTGCTGGATACCGCGTTTCCTGCAACTTTCTGGTTGCGTCTTTACCCAATAGGACAAACGCTCTCAATTAACATTGGATGTAAATCAAACGTTACTGATTTATCCATAAAACCATAGTGAAAGTTAAGGTGTCAATAAAACATAGGTCATTGGATACATAGAAACAACACATGCGCCAAAAAGAACAGAGAATGTGTGCTTGTGGTGCATTGCAGCACCAAAGTGGACGAAAAACCGAAGTAAATTTGCTTGACGCATACTGATATGCGGTTTTTGATGCAAGATGGCGCAAAAAGTGTTTTCTGCGGGAATGTGCGATGCACCATGATGAATTTGACAACGCCAGTCTTTACGACTGTCATCGCGGATCACGCGAGAATGTTTGTTCTCTTTATTTGCGGCAACAAGTAGTTTTACATTCGTCGTGACTGTGGCGCGGCGGTCGCGGCCTGGCCCCATGCTTCCTATCGGCGCCGACGCCGATGCCTTATACTTGCCGTTTGTTCCGATCGACCCGCGCCGTCCGGCGCTCGCGCAAAACCAGCGCGCACCCCACTCTTGCCATGCTCCGAATTAACGAACTCAAGCTCCCCCTCGACCATCCCGAACCCGCCCTGCGCGAAGCCATCCTCAAGCGCCTGGGCATCCCCGCCGCCGACCTGGTCGACTTCACGGTCTTCAAGCGCAGCTACGATGCCCGCAAGCGCAGCGCCATCGTCCTCATCTATGCGCTCGACGTGCAGGTGCGCGACGAAGCGGCCGTACTGGCGCGCATGGCGGCCGACCCGCACGTCGGCCTCGCCCCGGACACCGGCTACAAATTCGTCACCACGGCCAAACCGGCGCCAGGTTCGAACCGTCCCGTGGTCGTCGGCATGGGGCCGTGCGGCCTGTTCGTGGCACTGATCCTGGCGCAGATGGGCTTCAATCCCCTGGTGCTGGAACGCGGCAAGACGGTGCGCGAGCGGACCGTCGACACCTTCGGTTTCTGGCGCAAGCGCAAGCTGAACACGGAGTCGAACGTGCAGTTCGGCGAAGGCGGCGCCGGCACCTTCTCGGACGGCAAGCTGTACAGCCAGATCAAGGATCCGAAGCACTACGGCCGCAAGGTGCTGTCCGAATTCGTGAAGTCCGGCGCGCCCGAGGAAATCCTGTACGTCAGCAAGCCGCACATCGGCACGTTCAGGCTGGTCAAGATGGTCGAGCAGATGCGCGCCGAGATCGTGTCGCTGGGCGGCGAGATCCGTTTCGAATCGCGCGTGGAAGACGTGCTGGTCGAGGACGGCGGCGGCAAGCGCCAGGTGGTCGGCGTCAAGCTCGCGTCCGGCGAGACGATTCCCACCCGCCACCTGGTGATGGCGGTGGGCCACAGCGCGCGCGACACCTTCCAGATGCTGTACGACCGCGGCGTGTACGTCGAAGCGAAGCCGTTCTCGATCGGCTTCCGCGTCGAGCATCCGCAGTCGCTGATCGACACCTGCCGCTTCGGCCCGAACGCCGGCAACAAGATCCTCGGCGCGGCCGACTACAAGATCGTGCACCATGCCTCGAATGGCCGCAGCGTGTACAGCTTCTGCATGTGCCCGGGCGGCACCGTGGTCGCGGCATCGTCCGAGGAAGGCCGCGTCGTCACCAACGGCATGAGCCAGTATTCGCGCGCCGAGCGCAATGCCAACAGCGCGATCGTCGTCGGCATCACCCCGGCCGACTTCCCCAGCCAGCACCCGCTGGCCGGCATCGAGCTGCAGCGCGAGCTGGAGTCGCGCGCCTTCGTCCTGGGCGGCAGCACCTACGATGCGCCGGGCCAGCTGATGGGCGACTTCGTCAAGGGCGTAGCCTCGACCGAGTTCGGTTCCGTGATCCCCTCGTTCAAGCCGGCCGTGCACCTGACCGACCTGGCCCCTTCCCTGCCCGACTATGCCATCGTCGCGCTGCGCGAAGCCTTCGTCGCCTTCGACAAGCAGATCAAGGGCTACTACAAGCACGACGCCGTGCTGACGGGCGTCGAGACCCGCACCTCCTCGCCGATCCGCATCAAGCGTCACGACGACAGCCTGGAGAGCCTGAACACGCACGGCCTGTACCCGGCCGGCGAAGGCGCCGGCTACGCGGGCGGCATCATGTCGGCGGCCGTGGACGGCATCCGCGTCGCCGAAGCCGTGGCGCTGTCGATGGTCGCCTGACCGGGACGGCTTTCCTCCGGGCCGACGCTGCCTCGCGCCGGCCCGTCCTACAGCCAGCCGGCCTTGCGGAAGCGCCGGTACATGTACAGCGCGACGCCGACCATGCAACCGATCGCGAACGGATAGCCCCACTTCCATTCCAGCTCCGGCATGAACTTGAAGTTCATGCCCCAGATGCCGGCAAAGGCGGTGAACACGGCAAAGATCGCGGCCCACGCGGCCAGCTTCTTGTTCACCTCGCTCTCGTCGATCGAGACCATCGACAGGTTCACCTGGATCGCCGTGCCGATGGTGTCGCGGATCGCATCGAGGCGGCCGGCGATGCGGATCAGGTGGTCGTGCACGTCGCGGAAGTAATCCTGGGTGCCGGACACCAGCACCGGCACGCGCCCGCCCTGCAGGCGCCCCAGCGCTTCCAGCAACGGGAACACGGCGTGGCGCAGCACCAGGCCCTTGCGCTTCAACTGGTACAGGCGCTCGACGTTCTCGCGCTGGGCGCCGTCCATGAAGATGCGGTCCTCGATGGTCTCGAGTTCCGATTCCAGCATGTCGACGATGGGGAAGTAGCGGTCGACCACGGCGTCCATCAGTGCGTACATGACGAAGGACGCGCCCATGGACAGGAGGTGCGGTTCGCGCTCGGCGCGGGCGCGCACGCCCAGGAAGCCGCGGCCGACGTCGCGCCGGACCGACAGCACGTAATTGGATCCGGCGAAGATCGCCAGTTCTCCCGTGACCAGCTCGTCGCCCTCGAGGTCGACCGTGTGCACGACGGTGAACAGGCAGTCGCCGTATTCCTCGATCTTGGGGCGCTGGTGGCCGCGCGCGGCGTCTTCCACGGCCAGTTCGTGCAGATTGAACTCTTCCTTCATCTGCGCCATCTCGGCGTCGGAGGCGTCGCGTAGCGCCACCCAGACGAAGCAGCCGGGTCGGTCCAGGTAGTCGCTGATGTTCTCGACGGGGATGTCGTCCAGCTTCTTGCCTTCCTGGTAGGCGACGCAGTTGATCAGCATGCGGGTTCTTCGAATGATGTTGTTGCTCGTGAAACAGAGCTTACACCATGATGGGGCATGCATGCGGCGCCGGTGGGCACGGGTCACGCGGGGCAACACGGCTTAGGGTGGGCATCACATGCCCACCATGACCGGCAGCGCGGCTGAACACCGGGGTCAGAGCCCTTTAAAAGAAGAACCGGGCTCTGACCCCTCCGTTATTCGTCTTTGGCCCCGTCGATGCCCAGTTCGGCGATCTTGCGCGTGATGGTGTTGCGTCCGATGCCCAGGCGGATCGCCGCGTCGTTCTTGCGGCCGTGCGTGTGCTTCAGGGCCGTGCGGATCAGCGCCGATTCGAACTGGCGGCCCAGCACGTCCATCACCTCGACCTGGCCGTCGGACAGCATGCGCGCGGCCTGCAGTTCCAGCAGGCCGATCCAGCCGTCTGCGCCGCTGGGCGCCAGCGCCGGCATCATGCCGGGCAAGCCGCCGACCAGCATGCCGTCGGCGCCCGCATGCAGCGGTCCGGCGGACGGCGCCGGCATCGCCACCGCGCCCGGCATCGCCAGCGCCGCCGACAGGCTGTTGGCGCCGGCGCTCGTCTGGGACTGGGTCAGGTCGCGCGGCAGGTCCTTGACCTCGACGGTCTGGCCCGGCGCCATCACGGTGATCCAGTTGCACAGGTTCTCGAGCTGGCGCACATTGCCCGGCAATTCCAGGCCGGACAGGAAGCGCAGCGCCTCCTCGCTCATGCGCTTGGTCTCGACGCCCAGCTGGCGTGCGCTTTGCACCAAAAAGTGGCGCACCAGAATGGGGATGTCCTCGCGCCGCTCGCGCAGGCTGGGGAGGCGCAGGCGGATGACGTTCAGGCGGTGGTACAAGTCTTCGCGGAACAGGCCGTCGCGCACGCGCTGTTCCAGGTTCTGGTGGGTGGCCGCGATCACCCGCACGTTGGCCTTCACGGGCTGGTGGCCGCCCACGCGGTAGAAATGGCCGTCGGACAGCACGCGCAGCAGGCGCGTCTGCAGGTCGAACGGCATGTCGCCGATCTCGTCCAGGAACAGCGTGCCGTTCTCGGCCTGCTCGAAGCGGCCGCGCCGCATCGCCTGGGCGCCCGTGAAGGCGCCGCGCTCGTGGCCGAACAGTTCGGATTCCAGCAAGTCCTTCGGGATCGCCGCCGTGTTCAGCGCGATGAACGGCTGCTGGGCGCGCGGGCTGTGCTTGTGCAGGGCGCGCGCGACCAGTTCCTTGCCGGTGCCGGACTCGCCCGTGATCAGCACGGTGACGTTCGACTGCGACAGGCGGCCGATGGCGCGGAACACTTCCTGCATGGCCGGCGCCTGGCCCAGGATTTCCGGGGTCTCGGTCGGCGCGATCTCGACGCTGGCTTCGCGCAGGCTCTCGTCCAGCGCGCGCCGGATCAGCGCGACGGCCTTGTCGATGTCGAAGGGCTTGGCCAGGTATTCGAAGGCGCCGCCCTGGAACGAGGCGACGGCGGAATCGAGGTCGGAAAAGGCCGTGATGACGATGACCGGCAGGCCGGGATGGGTTTCCTTGACGGCGGCCAGCAGGTCCAGGCCGGATTCGCCGGGCATGCGGATGTCCGACACCAGCACCTGCGGCGTCTCGTGCTCGAACGCGGCCAGGGCCTCGCGCCCGCTGGCAAAGCTCCGGGTGGCGAGGTTTTCGCGCGCCAGGGCTTTTTCCAGCACCCAGCGGATCGATGCATCGTCGTCGACAATCCAGATTGGTTTCATGTAGTTCTGCTTCCCGCGCTAGTTCAAGGGGGACTTCCCGTTCCGCCCTCTCACCCGGTGCTCATGGCAAGGGGATCAGGATACGGAAATCGGTCAGTCCAGGCCGGCTTTCGCATTCGATCAGTCCCATGTGCTGCTGCACGAAGGTCTGCGCCAGCGTCAGCCCGAGTCCGCTGCCGCCTTCGCGCCCGGAGACGAGCGGGTAGAAGATGCGGTCGCGGATGTCGGGGGCAATGCCCGGTCCGTTATCGATGATATGCAAGTCTAATGCCAGCCCGTAACGCACCTTCGCCAGGGTCACCTGGCGTGCGACCCGGGTGCGCAGCACGATCTCGGCGTCGCCCGCCGCGATCCGTTCGCGCAGCGCCTGGGTGGCATTGTGGACGATGTTCAGCACCGTCTGGATCAGTTGCTCCTTGTCGCCGCGGAACTCGGGAATCGAGGCGTCGTAGTCGCGCCGGATCGCCAGGCCGGCCGGGAATTCGGCCAGCACCAGGCTGCGCACCCGTTCGCAGACTTCGTGGATATTGACGTCGCCGACGATGTGCGGGCGGCGGTGCGGCGCCAGCAGGCGGTCGACCAGGGTCTGCAGGCGGTCGGCTTCCTTGATGATCACCTGCGTGTATTCGCGCAGCGCGTTCAGGTGCGCATCCGGCAGCTCCAGCTCGAGCAGCTGGGCGGCGCCGCGGATCCCGCCCAGCGGGTTCTTGATCTCATGCGCCAGGTTGCGGATCAGCTCCTTGTTGGCCTGGCTCTGGTCGAGGATGCGTTCCTCGCGGTCCAGCTTGAGCTGCTGCACGTTCTCGCGCAGCTCGACCACCACCTCGGCCTCGCCGGCGGCGCTGACGATGCTGTGCACCTGCAGCGGCTCGCGTCCCGCCCGCTGCAGCGACAATTCCTGGCGCAGGTCGGCGTACTTGTGGGCGATCGCCTGGCGGCACAGGGCCCACAGGGCGTCGCCGTTGGTGAACAGGCCGGCCAGGCGCTGGCGCGACAGCGACTTCACGGAAATCTCGAGCAGGTGCTCGGCGGCCGGGTTGGCATAGCGCACCAGGCCTTCGGCATCCACCACCAGCACGGCGGACGCCAGCAGGTCGAGGCCTGCAAATCGTTCTTGGGAAGGGAGGGAATCGTTCATCGCAGGCCGTGTTTTCCTCTTGTTGTCGCCGCCTTCAGCGGATGTTGCCGATTTCGCGCTTGAGCGCTTCGATGTTCTTTTCCGAACGGCCGATATCGTCGCGCATGCGCGCCACGCGTTCCTGGTACTTGGCATAGTTCTTCTCGTTGCCCTGGCGCTCGGGCTCGCCGTTGTTGAAGACGGCCTTCAGCTCCGCCAGCTTCTTCTCTTCGGCGCGCAACTCCTCGTTGAGGATGTCGCGGCGGTCGTCGTCGCGCTGGCGCTGGGCATAGCTGTCCACGCGCGGGAAGTTGGCAGGGCTGCTGGCGGCCGGACGGGCGGCGCCCTGGCGCATCGTGTTGCCGCCGCTGGCCGCGGGGGCCGGCACGGCCGGGCGCGTGCTGGGGGCCGGGATATAGCCGGGCAGGTCCAGCGCCTTGCAGCCGGGCTTGTTGACGTCGGTGAACTCCACCCTTCCCTCCTTGTCGACGCATTTGTAGACGGCGTCGGCATGGGCGCCGGGATGGATCGCCAGCACGGCAGCCAGCAAGATGGCCGGGCGCAACATGAAGCGCTTGCTTGTCATTCGCATCGGGTCGGTGCGGCGCGATCGCGCCTGGTTGGGAACCCGACGACTATACCGCACCGGCATAAAAAAACGCGAGGAGGCCAGCCGGCTTCCCCGCGTTCATGTTACCAGCTGGATACACTCCGATGCCATCCCGATCACAGTTTGGCATCGCAGCATGTCCGCCGATTACGACGAGTAGTACATGTCGAATTCGGCCGGGTGCGGGGTCATGCGCATGCGCTGGACTTCCGCCATCTTCAGTTCCAGGTAGGCGTCGATCATGCTGTCGCTGAACACGCCGCCGCGGGTCAGGAACTCGCGGTCCTTGTCCAGGGCTTCCAGCGCTTCTTCCAGCGAGGCGCACACGGTCGGGATCAGCTTGTCTTCTTCCGGCGGCAGGTGGTACAGGTCCTTGGTCGCGGCTTCGCCCGGGTGGATCTTGTTCTGGATGCCGTCCAGGCCGGCCATCAGCAGCGCGGCGAAGCACAGGTAGACGTTGGCCAGCGGGTCCGGGAAGCGGGTCTCGATGCGGCGGCCCTTCGGGTTCGCCACGTGCGGGATGCGGATCGAGGCCGAACGGTTGCGGGCCGAGTAGGCCAGCTTGACCGGGGCTTCGAAGCCCGGCACCAGGCGCTTGTACGAGTTGGTGCCCGGGTTGGTGATCGCGTTCAGGGCCTTGGCGTGCTTGATGATGCCGCCGATGTAGTACAGGGCCGTTTCCGACAGGCCGGCGTAGCCGTCGCCCGCGAACAGGTTCTTGCCGTCCTTCCAGATCGACTGGTGCACGTGCATGCCCGAGCCGTTGTCGCCGGCCATCGGCTTCGGCATGAAGGTGGCGGTCTTGCCGTAGCTGTGGGCGACGTTCCAGACGACGTATTTCAGGTTCTGGGTCCAGTCGGCGCGCTCGACCAGGGTCGAGAACTTGGTGCCGATTTCGTTCTGGCCGGCGCCGGCCACTTCGTGGTGGTGCACTTCGACCGGGATGCCCAGCGATTCGAGGATCAGGCACATTTCCGAGCGCATGTCCTGGAAGCTGTCGACCGGCGGGACCGGGAAGTAGCCACCCTTGACGGTCGGACGGTGGCCGCTGTTGCCGCCTTCGAAGTCCTTGTCGGTCGACCAGGATGCTTCTTCCGAATCGATCTTGACCATCGAACCGGCCATCTCGACCTTCCACTTGACGGAGTCGAAGATGAAGAATTCCGGCTCCGGGCCGAAGAAGGCGGTGTCGCCGATGCCCGACGACTTCAGGTAGGCTTCGGCGCGCTTGGCGATCGAGCGCGGGTCGCGGTCGTAGCCCTTGCCGTCCGACGGTTCAATCACGTCGCACTGCATGAAGACCGTGGTCTCTTCCATGAACGGGTCGATATTGGCGGTGTTCGGGTCCGGGATCAGCAGCATGTCGGATGCTTCGATGCCTTTCCAGCCGGCGATCGACGAGCCGTCGAAGGCGTGGCCGGATTCGAATTTGTCTTCGTCGAAATGCGAGATAGGAACGGTGACGTGCTGTTCCTTACCGCGGGTATCGGCGAAACGCAAATCAACGAATTTCACTTCGTTGTCCTTCAGCATCTGCATTACATCTGCGGCGGTCCTTGCCATTCGTATCTCCTAAAGAAAAAGGGGTGTCGGCGACGCCAACGGGGCGTGCGACAAACGCATATGCTACTAAGCAGAAATTATGCCAGCATTTGTCCATGAGCAAATCATTAATCAATCGTTGGTGGGCTTGGAATTTGCCCATTAAAATCAATGATCCAGCATGGGTGCACGGAATTGATGCAATCCACCGCCAGCGCACCGGCGCGGTGCGAGCGAGGCAGTATGCACCAAGTTGATGCGGCATGCACCAAATGTGCGAGCCCTGCCGCCGACGGATCGCCATGGTGCGTCCGTCTGCACCATACCGATATTTGGGAGGAATCATGAGCAAGACCGAAGACATTCTCGACGCCGCCAGGGAGCGCGCACCGGGCCAGCCGTATGCCGGTGCCGTCACGCCGGCCGAAGCCTATGCGCTGGTGCAGGACGATCCGCGCGTGAAACTGATCGACGTACGCACGAATGCGGAGCGCGACTGGATCGGCCGCCCCGCCATCCCGGCCGAACGCCACGGCGCGGTGCAATGGAGCCTGTATCCCGGTGGTGCGCCGAACCCCGACTTCGCCGAACAATTGCAGGCCAGCGCCGGCAAGGACGACGTGGTGCTGTTCCTGTGCCGCTCGGGCGTGCGCTCGCGCCACGCGGCCCGCGTGGCGACCGAACTGGGCTACCGGAACGCGTTCGACATCCTGGAAGGCTTCGAGGGCGACCGCGATGCCGAGGGACACCGCAAGACGGTGGGCGGCTGGTGCAAGGCGGGGTTGCCCTGGGTGGGGGCGTAAAACGCCGTCGTTCCCGGCATTGCCGGAAACGGCTCCCTGCGCAGGCAGGGCCCAAGTTCTGCAAACGCCGCCGGCTGCTCCAGATTGGGTCCCTGCCTGCGCAGGGACGACGTAGTCAGGCCTGCACGCGCTGGCGCACGAAGTTGATGTGGCTGCGCAGGCCGTACAGCGCATCCGCATAGGCCAGCGGGATCGAGATGTGGTTCACCCGCTCCTCGATCTCGTCCAGGCGGCGCAGCAGCGCCGCGCGCACCTCGTCCCGCTGCGCGGCCGGCGCATCGGCCGGCACCTGTTCCAGTTCCCCTTCCACCGCGCGCAGCTGGCCGTACCAGCGGTACACGCGCGAACGGATCCGCCACACGTACAGCGGCGGCACGATCTTCGACAGCGGGATGATCAGCGCGGCCAGCGCCACCACCACGACCCATAGCCGGTCGAACAGGTTGGCGAGCCAGAACGACAGGTAGCGCTGCAGGAAAGGCGGGCCATCCTTGTAGTACTTGGCCGCTTCCTTCGCCACCGGGATCTCCGTGTAGCGCGGCGACGGGAACTGGCCCTGCTGCTGGAACCAGCCGGCGCCGCCGTGGATGTCGATCGCCGCCTTGACGAACAGGTCGACGAGGGCCGGATGCAGGTCCTCGCGCGCGACCAGCGTGGCCGTCGGCGCGATCAGGTGGAAGTCCTGCGCCGGAATGTCGCGGCCGAGGTCGACGATCCCGCGCGGCAGCACGACGTGCGTGAGGAACGGCAGGCGCCGCGTATAGGCTTCGGCCTGGCGGAAGTCGAACAGGCGGATGCCGGGCGTCTGCAGCAGCATCTGGATCAAGGGGGCTTCCGGCGCGGAGCTGAACACGAGGCCGTCGATGCGGCCGGCCAGCAGCTCCACCGTGGCCGGCGTGTTTTCCAGGCTCGACACCTGCAGGTCCTTCGCTTCCAGGCCGTTCACGGCCAGCACCTGGCGGAACAGCTTGGGCACGCCCGTGCCTTCCGGTCCCAGGTTGATGCGCAGGCCCTTCAGGTCCGTGAGGCGCTGCACGCCGCTGTTGTCGCCCTTCTTGCCTTTCCCTGCCCCGTCGCGCAGGAATAACCACACGGGTTCGGTGAACAGGCTGCCCAGCGAGACCAGGCCGCGCTGCTGCGCATCGTCCTCGCTGGTGGAACCGCTCTGCACGAAGGCGACGTCGGCCTGGCCGTCGACGAGGCGCTGCAGGTTCTGCTCGGACCCGAGCGACCGTTCCAGCGTCACCCGGATGTCCTCGCGCTGGAGGATCGCCGCGTACTTCTTGCCGAATTCCTCGTAGGCGCCGTTCTCCTGGCCGGTGGACAGCAGCACGCGCCGCGGCGGCGCCGGGTCGACCACGACATAGGCCACCACGCAGGCGGCCAGCACCAGCACGATGGTGGGCGCCGACGCGGCCAGCAGGTCGCGCAGCGAGACGAGGCTGAACTTGCGCAGGACCCGGCGGTTCATGCGACCGTCACTGCAGGACTTCCTCCACGGCGGGCGGCTTGGCGCGCGGCTTCGGTGGCGTGTCGGCGTCCGGCGCCGGCTTGCGCGGTGCCGGCGGCACGCGGGCCGGCGCGCGTTCGGCCGCCGTTGGCTTGGGCTTGGCGGCTTCCGCCGCCGGCTGGCGCGCGCGCGGCTCGGCCTTTGGATGGCCTGCTTCGGCGGCCTTCGGATGGTCCGCCTCGGTGGCCTTGGCGGCCGGCTTCGGCGCGGCCGGCTTGGCCGGCACTGCCGGCTCGACGGCCTTCGGCGCCGGCTTGGGCGCTGCCGGCGTGGCTGCCGCGGCCGGCTCCACGTCCGCTTCGACCTCGGCCGCCGCCGCGTCGCCGCCCGTGTGCTCGGTGTCGGTCGCCACGGCATCGGTCGGGCCGGACGGCGCCGCGACGCCCGGGCGCTCGACGTGCGCGCCCGGCACCAGCACGGTGTCGGTCTTCTCGATCATCGGCATCAGGCTCGGGGCCAGCGTCACCAGCAGCTGCACCGGCAAGGCGCTGGTGAAGTCGTAGTTGGCCGATTGCGGACCGTGCACGTAGGCCGTCATGCTGCCGAAGAAGCGCTCGCCGATGTTGAACACGAAGGTCGCCGAGCGGTTCACGTAGCGCGACTCGATCAGGCGGCCGCCGGCGCCGTAGACGTCGAAGCGCTGGTCGCCGGTACCGGTCTTGCCGCCCATCGCGATCACGCTGCCGTCTTCCTTGACGAAGGCGCTCTTGACGCGCTTGGCGGTGCCCTCCTGGGCCACGCCGTGGATGGCGTCGGCGACGGCGCGCGCCACGTCGGGGCTCAGCACCTGCTCGTTCTTGACGTTGTCGCCGCGCTTGACCAGGGTCTCGTACGGCGTGCCCTTGGCGAAGTGCAGCGACTCGACGCGCTGCGTGGTCTTGCGCACGCCGCCGTTGATGATGATGCCCATCAGTTCGGCCAGCGCGATCGGACGGTCGGCCGAGGCGCCCAGCGTGGTCGCGTAGGACGGCACCAGCGAGTCGAACGGATAGCCCATCTTCTTCCACTGGGCGTGGATCTTCAGGAAGGCTTCCACTTCGAGCAGGCCGGCGATGCGCTTGTCCTGGGCGTGCTTGCGGTGGGTCTTGAACAGCCAGGAATACACTTCCTGGCGCTCCTTCACCGACGCGTTCGTGACCTCGGTCCAGCCGGCCTTCGGATGCGTGCGCAGGTAGCCGACCAGCCACAGCTCGAGCGGGTGGATCGAGGCGACGTAGCCGCGGTCGGCGAGCGACATGCTGGCCGGGTCGTACAGCGCGTACATCTTCTCGACCTTGTCTTCCTCGACTTCGTTCTCGGACGGCAGGTTGGCGTGCAGGAAGGCGCTGAACTGGGCCAGCGAGCCTTCCGGATGGATCGTGCGGTACACGGCGGCCAGCTTGCCGGCCTTCGGGCGCACGCTCTGCATCAGCGTCGGCTCGATCTCTTCCGGCGCCTTGCCGCGGTACTTGTTCCAGAAGCGCGCCAGGAAGTCCTTGCCTTCGCGGTCGGCGAAGCGCGACAGGTACTCGGCGCGGCGCGGATCGTCGGCGTCGGCCAGCAGCTGGGCCGAGGAGCCCGGCAGCTGGAACATGTAGTAGCGCACGACGTCGCGCATCAGGCGCACGAACACGAGGTTGGTCGAATTCTGCAGCGCCTGCTGCACGGTCAGGATGCGCGAGTCGTCCAGCTTGCTGAAGTTGCCGAAGGTGTGCAGGCCGCCGCCCGTGAAGAAGGCTTCGCCGGGGTTGCCCGAATACTTGCGCTCCATCGCGGCGGCCAGCATCGGCTTCAGGCCGCGGTCGGCGCCGGCCGGCAGCGTCGTGAAGTACTCGACGGCCCACTGGCTCAGGCGGTCCTTCGGATCGGGCGTGACCTTGGCCAGCTCGCCCTTCGACATCGGCTCGTAGCGCGCATGCAGCTGGTCGACGATGTCGAGGTAGCTCACGAGCGTGCGCAGCTTGGCCGTCGAGCCCAGGTCCAGCTTGGCGCCCTCGTTGATGTCGAGCGGCTGGTCGTAGTTGTCGGTCTGGACGCGCAGGTAGTTGACCTTGTCGCCGCGCTCCATCAGCGTGAAGCTGTACACGACCTTGGACGGGTCGCCGTTGCCGAGCATGCCCTTGCCGGTCAGGCCGGCCGCGGCGGCCGCCTCGTTGTCCGACAGCTTGCGCAGCGCGGCCGTGACGGCCTGCTGGGCATCGCCGTTGAGCGTCGTGACGACGGCCAGGTCGAGGCGGTCCAGGTTGTACAGGCGCGAATCGCCCAGCAGGTTGGCCAGGTGGTTGCGCACCGCGTTGGCGGCCTTGCGGGTGACGAAGGCATTCGCCGCCGGCGGCGCCACGCCCGACGCCTGGGATGGATGCAGCGTGACCTGCAGCGCGGCGTCGCGCAGCGCGGGCGAAATGACGCCGGCCTGGGCCAGCACGCGCAGGTGGCTGTTGGTCAGGACTTCCAGGTCCTTCTCGCCGGCGCCCAGGTAGTAGGCCGGGCGGCGCTGGGCGATGGTCAGCGACAGCGCTTCCTTGTACACCAGCGCCATCTCCGGCGTGACGGTCTTGCCGGACAGGATGCGGTTGACGTCGGCGAACTCGCGTCCGTACCAGACCCACATGCCGTCGCCCACGCCGTTCACTTCGCCGTAGCCCGGCTTGGCCGACAGCGGCACCGTGTTCAGGTATTCGAGCACGATGCGGCGCCGTGCCTTGCCCGTGTTCTCGCCGTCCTGGTAGGAACGCAGCATGGCCGACGCCATCTGGCGCAGCTTGTCGGTGGTGGACGCCGTGCGGCCTTCCGGCGAGTGGCGGTATTTCTCGATCTGGGTGGCGAGCGTGCTGCCGCCGGCCACGCGCGAGCCGCTGCCCAGGCCGACCGAATGCAGCGTCTTGTCGAACACCGCCTTCGAGAAGCGGTCCCATTCGACGGCCGGGTTGCGCTTCGGGTAGGTGGTGTCGAGCAGCTCGCGGTTCTCGATGAACAGCAGGCTCTCGACCAGCAGCGTGGGCACGCCTTCGAACTTGTCGTACAGGCGCTCGGGGAAGCGCGCCGAGAACAGCGGATGGCCGCCGTCGTCCAGGATGTCGAGGCCGGCGCGGGTCTTCTCGTGGTAGGTCGGGTACAGGCCCATGTCGGCCAGCTCGACCATCTTGGGCGACATGCGCGCCTGCGACGCGATCACGTAGTCGCGCGTCTTCAGCTTGGCCAGGTAGTCCGGCAGGTTCGAGTAGCCGAGGCGGTCGTCGTAGGGGCTCGCTTGCGGGAAGCGGATCGCATCGCTCGGCCCCTGCGCCACGCGGTAGTTGATCTTCTTGACCAGGCCGGCGAAGAACTTCGCCTGCATCGCCGAGGTGCGGCTCTCGTAGACGGCGAAGGCCGACGCGGCCGCGACCAGCAGCAGGAGCAGCACGAGGAAGGCGCGCTTGACCTTGCGCCAGCGGCGCCGCGGCGGTGCCGGCGGTTCGTCGCCGGGTTCGGTCGGGACGCCGTCGGCGGCCGGTTCGAGAACGGAACCGAAGCCGGGTTCGACACGCGGCCGCGAACGTGCCGGGACGTCCTGCACGGCGGCCATCGGCACGCCGGCCAGCGCCGGTTCGGTGGGGTGGCCAGGAACAACCAGGTGGCGGATGCGGCGCACGAGGCGGGCGATGAGGCGGGGCCGTCGGAGACGGCGATTACTTTCCATGATGGCTCGACCGGTTTGAATCAATTACTGCGATTGCCGTAAACCTGCTCGCCATCCCGCTACCGGTTCGAGTGATCAGGTCTGCAAAAGTTCACAATGTGGAAGCGACCTCACTCCGGATCGTTCTTCTCATTGTCCTGCTTGGAGACATCATTCCACCACATCAATGTGTCATCGCGGGTCCACATGTGAATTTTTTTGAGCTTGCCCGTCTATTTTCGCAAAAAAACAACGGCTCAGTTTGTCGGGCCGTCCCCGCTCCGCAACGGTACGACCTCGGCCCCCAGCGCATCGAGTCCGGCGCGCAAGTCGGCATAGGCCGGCGCGACGCGGGCGGGGTCGCCCTTCACGCCCAGCTCGATATGGCGCCGCGTCGTCGCATCGCCCACGCTGGGCAGGCTGAAGACGCGCACGCCGGGGTGGGATGCCTCGATCCGTTCCATCAAGGGGGTCAGCACCGACTCCGCCTGTTCGTACACGAGCACCGCCTGCTCGACATGGGCCTCGCGGTGGAAGCGGTCGGCATACAGCGTGTCCAGCACCCAGGCGATCATGGGCGCGGCCATCACGGGAAAGCCCGGCACGAAATGGTGGTGTCCGACGGTGAAGCCGGGGATCTTGTTGTACGGGTTCGGGATCAGGCTGGCGCCGCGCGGGAACTCGGCCATCTTGAGCCGTTGCAGGTTGTCGGGCGCATCCAGGTCCGCTTCGATGCCGGCTTCGCGCGCCGTTTCGCGGATGCGTTCCTGGATCAGCAGGCGCCCCTGCGGATGCAGTTCCAGTGGCACCCCGAGCGCGGCGGCCGCGCACTGGCGCGTGTGGTCGTCCGGCGTGGCGCCGATGCCGCCGCAGGAAAACACGATGTCGCCGCTCGCCATCGTGCGCGACAGCAGCGCCGTGATGCGCGCCGGATCGTCGCCGACGATCTCGGCCCAGGACAGGTGCAGGCCCCGTTCGTTCAACAGTTCGATCACCTTGGGCAGGTGCTTGTCGGCGCGCTTGCCGGACAGGATCTCGTCGCCGACGATGACGAGGCCGAATGCCGTGTGTTCCATCGCTATTCCTTTCGTGTGCAGTGCACAGTGTGACACGAAGCGGCCCCCGCCGCCGCTCCCCTGCCCGTCCCCATCCTTTGCTACAGATTCTCGACAAGTTCGCGACAAAGCCCCCGAAGACCGCGACGCCTGCCCGCTCCTAGAATCGGGCACCCGCACGGGACCATCCAAAAAAAAAGGAGAGAACAATGATGAAAGCAACAAGCTGGAGCGCGCTGGCCGCGGCCGCCATCGTGCTGGCCGCCTGCGGCGGCTCGGACGATCCGGTCGCGCCGCCGCAGGCCACTCCTGCCCGGCCGCCGGTCGCGCAAGTTCCGCAGGTCACCAAGGTCGACGTGCTGGCCACGTCGGCCAGCGGCATCGAAAGCATCGCGTACAAGGATGGGCAGGCCTACCTGGGCCTGTCGAATTCGTCGAGCGCGGGCAGTTCGGTGCTCAGGACGGCGCTACCGCTGAAGGCCGGCGCGACCTGGAGCGCGATGCCGCTGGGCGCCTGCGGCGTCGCCGCGGCCGCCGACACGCCGCTGCGCGCGCCGACGCTGCGCGTGCTGGGCGCGACGCTGTGGCTGTTCCAGCCCTGGTACGACGGCGGCACGGCGGCGGCCGACGAGCACGCGCTGTGCGCGCTCGATACCAGCGCCGGCGCCGGCGCCGGCGCCAGCGCCTTCGTCGCGCGCGACGCGGGCCTGAAGGCCTGCTACGGCGAATTCTGCTCGACGCTGTCGATGACGGACCTCAAGCAGAACGGCAACGTCCTGTACAGCAATGCGGGCGGCGCACCGAACCTGCTCGCCTCGAACGACGGCGGCAACAAGTGGACCGCGGTGCTGGGCCAGCTCGATACGATGATGTGCTACCACCAGTCCTTCGAGGTGGTCGGCGACCGCGTGCTGGTCGGCGGCGAATGCCCGCTCGACATGGCCTACGTGCGCGCCTACCGGCTGCGCGGCGACGGGCTGGGACTGGCCTCGGAACAGGCGCTGCCGGTGACCCTGCCGGACCTGGAAAACCGCAACGTCCAGTTCATCAGCCGCATCGGCACCAGCCAGCGCGTGTTCATCGGCGTCGAGGGCGGCCTGCTGCGCAGCGACGACGGCGGCCAGTCGTTCAAGTTCGTCATCGAGCAGCCGCTCTCGGGCGGCACCAGCTATCCGTACATCGGCCGGCTGCTGGCCATGCCGGACAAGCCGGACACCATCGTGGCCGGCGGCTTCGACAAGGCGACCGGCAAGCCCTACCTGGCCTGGTCGGCGGACGGCGGCGCCAAGTGGACCGACATCTCGGCGCTGCTGCCGGGCTACGCGAACGCGGCCGGACGCACGTCGGCGGCCATGGTGACCTCGCTCGGGCTCGACCCGCAGGGCCGCATCGTCGTGACGGTCAACGAAGAGGAACATGCCAAGGGCAGCGTGCTGCTGCTGACCCTCGGCACGCCCTGAGACGATCGCTCAGGAAGGCAGGTCCGCGGACGGCGCGTCCGCGGCCTTGCCGGCGGCGCGCAGGTCCGCCAGCGCCTGCAGGCAGAAATACTGGAACCACAGGCCGGTGAAGATGAAGATCACCAGGTACAGCCAGATCGACAGCACCGCCAGCACGGGGAACAGCACCACCGACAGCAGCGCGCCGCCGATCCAGACGATGCCCGGCAAGGCGCCCAGCAGGCCCGAGACGGTGCCGATCGCCAGCAACTGGCGCCGGTGCGCGCGCACGACGGCGCGGCGTTCCTCCAGGCTGGCGTGGATCGACAGCGCGTCGTAGCTCATCACGCGCGCCGTCAGCCAGCCCCACAGCGCGGCCTGCACCACCAGCGCCAGCGGCGCCAGCGCGTACAGCGGCACCGTGACGATCCACAGCAGCGCGAACACGACGATCCCGGACACGTTCACGCCCAGGCTGCCCAGGAAGCTGCCGCCCTCCTTGCGCTCCAGCTGGGGGAACTGGACGCGGCTGACGTGGCGCGCGATCGCCGGCATCGCCCCCACGCCGATGAACAGCAGCGAGGTGATGATCATCAGCGGCAGCAGCGCCAGCATCGCCACCAGCGGCACGACGACGTTGTTCAGGAAGCCGAGGCCCAGCGTCCTGAGAATGCTGCCGCTGGTCTGGAACCAGCCGTAGTCGAGGAAGACGCCGTGCAGCCAGTCCAGCAGCGGCTGCATGCTGGCATACAGCAGGCCGCCCCACAGGGCCAGCGACAGCAGCAGGGGCACCACGGACAGCAGCAGCATGCGCCGGGAGAACTGCGAGCGCAGCGCGCGCCCGTAGGCCACCGCGATGGGGCGCATCATTGGGCGGCACCCGATGCGCCATCGGGCACGCCCTCGCGCGCCTTGGCGGCCGGGCGGCGCGAAAACTCGACCATGCGCGCGAGGCCCAGCCACTGCTGGCGCCAGAAGCCGCGGCCGTAGTCGCGGCCGGCGCGCACGCTGCCGTCGGCATTCACGCGCTCGAACTGGTCGCGCACGCCGGTGCGGTGGAAGCGTTCGTCGAAATTCGCCGTGCGGAACAGGATGTCCCAGACCGGCAGCAGCACGCCGAAATTGCAGCCGCCGATGTCGCGCCCCTTCGATTCGTGGCCGATGCCGACCGCGTGGTGGGTGCGGTGGAAGCGCGGCGACACCAGCAGGCGCTCGCCCAGGCGGCCGAAGTGGATGCGCACGTTCGCGTGCTGCAGGCTTTGCAACACGCGCGAGACCGAGACGAGCAGCACGTACTGGCTCGGCGCCACGCCGATCGCCAGCGCGATGCAGGCCAGCACGACGTCGCGCAGCAAATCGTCCAGCAAGTGGTTCCGGTCATCGCTCCACAGGTTCATGTCCTGCTGGCTGTGGTGCAGGCTGTGCAGCGCCCACCACCAGCGGAACTTGTGCTGGCCGCGGTGGAACCAGTAGTCGAAGAAATCGAGCACCACCAGATACAGCAGGAAGCTGGCCAGCGGCGGCATGTCGGCCACCAGCGACTCCAGGTTGAACGGCCGCACGCCCTCCATGCGCAGCATGCCCGCCACGTGGTCCATGACGGGACCCAGCGTGAAGAATACCGCCATCGTGAAGAAGCCGAGGCGGTGGATGAGCGTGTAGACGAAGTCGTTCCAGCGCGCGCGCCGGTCCGCCATCGGCTGGGCCGGCAGCGCCGCCTCCAGCGGGCGCAGCACCAGGTACAGGGCGGCCACCTCGACGATGCCGGCCAGGAACCATTCGACGCCCTCGAAGGCATCCTCGGTGTACTCCCCCATGCCGGTATAGAACAGGAAAGGCTCGACCACGGATTCGAACAACCATCCCTGGAGGAAGGAGAACCAATCGAGAAAATGCTGGATCATGTGCTGTCGAAAAAATAAGAATCAGGGACGGCCCGCCGCCGCGCGGTAGGCCGGATGCTCGCGCAGTGTAGCGAAACAGAAGCCTTTCTGCTCGAGGCCGGTCAGCAGGGGCTCCAGGTTGGCCGGCATCCAGGGATCCTTGCGCGACCAGATGCCCATGTGGGCCATGAAGATGTCGCCGTCCTTGAGGCCGGACAGAACGCGCTTGAGCAGCACGGCGTTCGGGTAGGCGTCGCTGGACGTCTCGTCGCCCGAGAAGCCGGCCGGCGCCCAGCCGGCGTGGCGGTAGCCGCAGCTGCTGGCGGCGGCCAGCACGTTGGGCGAGGTATGGCCGCCGGGCGCGCGGAACAGCGGATCGATGTGGTGTCCCGTCAGTTCGGCGAAGCGCGCGTCGACGCGGCGCAGCTCGTCGCAGTACTGCGCCGCGCTCCAGGTCATGGTCTTGCCGGCCTGCGCGCCGAACTGCGGGCGCACGCGGATGCTGCCGTCCTTGCCGTCGCCGCGCCAGTAGACGTGGTCGAAGGTATGGGTGCCGAACGCATGGCCCTCGGCCACGCGCGCCTTCCAGTAATCGGCCCAGGAGGCATCGAGCGACCAGTCGCCGCGCACCGTCTTCTCGTTGGCGAGGAAGAAGGTGGCCCTGGCGTGGTGGCGCTTGAGCGTGTCGGCGATCAGCGCGGCCTGCGACTGGCTGCCCGTGTCGAAGGTCAGGTAGATCGTGCCCTTGCAGGCATCGGCCGCATGGGCCGACGGCAGGGCCGGAAGGATCGAGGCCGCCAGCAGCAGCGCCGCCGCGGCCCGTGCGGGCCGCGGACGCATCACATCCTCGGCGCCGCGTTGGCGAAGAACACGCCGTGCGGCGAGCGGCCGACCGGGATCTGCTTGATCACCTTGCGGCTGGCGACGTCGATCACGGCCACCTTCTTGATCCAGCGCTGCGTCACCCACAGGGTCTTGCCGTCGGCCGACAGTTCCATGCAGTCCGGACCGCCCGGCACGGGGATCATGCCGACGTTCTGCAGCGTGGTCTGGTCGATGATGTTGATCGAGTTCTGCACGCGGTTCGACACGAAGATGTGGCGGCGGTCGCCCAGCGCGCGGAAGTTGTGGGCACCGTTGCCCGTCTTGATGCGCTTGACGGTCTTCTGGGTGCGCCAGTCGATCACCTCGACGTAGTCGCTGCCCATGATGCCGACCAGCAGGTACTTGTCGTCCGGCGTCATGGAAATGCCGGCCGGGAGCTTGCCGACCGGGATCGTCCACTTGACGGTCTGGGTTTTCAGGTCGATGCCGCTGACCTGGTCGCTGCCCTGCTGGGTCACGAAGGCCATCGTGCTGGCCGCGTCGAAGGCGATGTGGCTGGGCATGCGCGCCAGCGGCAGGCGCTTGCTCAGCAGCAGATTGTTGCCGTCGTACTTGTAGACGTCGACGCGGTCCAGGCGCAGCGAGGCCGACACGAACCATTTCTGGTCCGGCGAGAAGCCGATCTGGTAGGGGTCGAGCACGTCGGTCAGGCGGCGCTGCACCTTGCCCGTCACAGAGTCCAGGAAGATCAGCTCGTTGCCCATCGAGCTGGCGACGATCACGGACTTGTTGTCCGGCGTGGCCATCAGGTGGTGCGGTTCCTTGCCGACCGGGAGCGTGCCGGCGTCGGCGCCGGTGGCCTGGTCGATCAGCTGGACGGTGGCGTCGCGCGAATTGAGCACCACGACCACGTTCGCGTGGGCGGCCTGGACGGCGGAAGCGAGGCAGAGACCGGAGAGGATGAGCTTACTGAAGCGGCGCAGCATGGCAGGATAGTTCCGGAAGGAAGAAAAACCTTATTCTACGGGGAAACTTGGCCCCTTCGCTGTGCAAGCAGCAGGAATAAGATCGTTTCGGCGCGCCGCCGCAACACAGTGGACAAGGCGTCAATAGCGCTTTGACAGGCCATGCACTACAATCGCCCTTCACTTTGAACAAGAAGGGAATCCCATGTCCACCACCACCACGAATTCCGGCCTGCAGTACGAAGACACCGTCGTCGGCGACGGCGCCGAAGCCAAGGCCGGCAGCTACGTCACCGTGCACTACACGGGCTGGCTGCAGAACGACGACGGCAGCGCCGGCGCCAAGTTCGATTCGAGCAAAGACCGCAACGACCCGTTCCAGTTCCCGCTGGGCGCCGGCCACGTGATCCGCGGCTGGGACGAAGGCGTGCAGGGCATGAAGGTCGGTGGCGCGCGCCGCCTGATCATCCCGGCCAGCCTGGGCTATGGCGCCCGCGGCGCCGGCGGCGTGATCCCGCCGAACGCGACCCTGATTTTCGACGTCGAACTGCTGGGCGTCTGAGCATGATCCGCACCCTTGCCCTGCTCGGCCTCGTTGCCGCCCTCGGCGGCTGCACGGCCATGGCCGTCGGCGGCGCCGTGATCGGCACCGGCGTCTCGGTCGCCTCGACTGCCGTCGGCGCCGGCGTGGCGGTCGGCAAGGGCGCCGTCAACGTCGCCACCTATCCGTTCCGCGGCGGCGACGACGACAAATAACGGGACGACGGCTTCGGCCTCGTCCCCGGGTGGGCACCACGTGCCCGCCGTGCGCCACCACCGAACGTTTCCTCTAAAGTTGACTCCGATCCACGCATGATGCGCTAAGATGCCGCAAGTGTTGCCACGAAGGCATCCCGAACATCGCACATCTATGAAGGAGTCACCATGAGTTTGCAAGAACAGTTCGCCCAGGCCCAGATCGATTCGAAGAACCTGCCGGAGCGTCCGGACAACATGACCCTGCTGAAGATCTATGCGCTGTACAAGCAGGGCGCGAACGGCGACGTGACGGGCGAGCGCCCGGGCTTCACCGACATGGTCGGGCGCGCCAAGTACGACGCCTGGGCGGGCCTGCAGGGCACGTCGCGGGAAGACGCGATGCAGCAGTACGTCGACCTGATCGAGGAACTGAAGGACGCGTAAGCGTCAGCGCCAGCCCGCGCCGGGCGGCGTCAGGCCGCGAACGTCTTGCGCATGCTTTCCGCCACCTTCTGCTCGATGGCCGGCGCGAACGCACTCATCATGAAGCCCAGCTTGATGCGCAAGGCGGCCTGGCTCGGCTCCAGCGCGAGCACGCCTTCCACCCCGCTGCGTTCGAAGCGCAGCACGTCGCCTTCCCACTTGCACTGCAATCCATAGTCGCTGGCCAGCTTGTCCGCCACCTTCTGGGCCGCCGCGCGCGCCGCCGGCTGGGAAAGCGTGTGTTGCTGGATGATGCTGATGTCCGCCATCTGGCTGTTCCTTCTATCTTGAATACTGATCTGCCGCAAAAGCTCGCCATGATGCCAGCTCAGCCCGTCTTAAGCCAGTATTGACCCTAGAGAATGGTCAATTGACCAAGCTCAATGCTTCTCCGAAGCAAGCAGCGACCATTCCTCGAAGCCGCCTCCCGCGGCCGCCATCGAGGAGAACCCATGGAATCGTCCACCTTGCCGCCGGTCGGCTTCATTCCCACCCCCAGCGCACCCTACCGCCAGCACCGCAAGGCGGCGCAACTGCTCGACCAGCCGGGCCGCCCGCGGCTCGCGGCCGCATCCGAGCCACCCTCTCCTGCCGACAGCGGCACCGGGGACGTGCCCCTGCCCTACGCCTTCGGCGCGCGCGTGCTGATGTGGAAACAGGATCCGTCGGTGTCCGAGATCGGCACGCGCAAGGCCTTCCTGCCCGGCATCGTGCTGGCCGGGCCGCGCGACGCCCGCATCGAGATCGTCGACACGGCCAATGCGCCGGTCGAGCCGAACGCCTTCGGCGACTTCGTCACCATGCCGGACACGCCCCAGTTCGACGCCGTGCACACCTTCGCCGTCGTGCGCCAGACGCTGACCATGTACCAGCGCGCCCTGTCCGCGGCCGGGGATGCCATGCCGCTGCCCTGGCAATGGAACAGCAGCACCGACACGACGCCGCTGCAGGTTCATCCCTACGGCCTGCCGAACGTGATGAATGCCTTCTACAGCCGTTCCCAGGGCTGCCTGAAGTTCGGCGACTTCGTCCCCAGCGGCGAGAGCGCGCGCGTGTACACCTGCCGCTCCTTCGACATCGTCGCCCACGAGACGGGCCATGCCGTGCTGGACGGCCTCAAGCCGCAATGGCTGCAGGCCGACAACCCGCCCCAGACGGGCGGCCTGCACGAAGCCTTCGGCGACCTGACCGCGATCTTCCTGGCGCTGTCCCAGCTCGACCAGTGCGAGGCCGTGGTGGCGCAGACCAAGGCGCACCTGCACGACAAGACCTTCCTGGCCGACATCGCCGAGCAGTTCGGCCTGGCGCTGGGCAGCACGACGGGCTTGCGCAATGCCGACAACGACCTGACGCTGTCGCAGGCCGGCACGGAAGTGCATGCGCTGTCGCAGGTGTTCACGGGCGCCGTCTACGACATCCTGGCCGACGCGTTCGCCTTCGAGCGGCACCCGGAGCTGGAGGATTGCGCCAGCGTGCTGCACCGTACGGCCGGCTGGCTGCGCGGCCTGGTGCTGCGCGCCCTGGTCGCCGCGCCCGACGTGGCCGCCACCTATGCCGACGTGGCCAACGAGATGCTGCGCCTGGCGGCCGAAGACGGCAAGCCGCAGGCCTACCTGGACTTCATCCGTGACCGCTTCGCCCTGCGCGAAGTGCTGGATGTGGCCGCCCCGCAGGCCGGCACGCCGGATGCCCGTACGCCGGATGCCCGTACGCCGGATGCCCGTATGCCGGATGCCCCCGCGCCGTCCGTGCCCGCGCAGCGCTTCGCGCCCTTGGTCTGCGATGCGCCCGGTGCCCGCCAGGACCGCCGCGCCTGCTGCGGCACGATGAACCTGGCCGAGTACTACCAGGTCGAACGCTTGCTGGACCGGGAAGCGCAGGCGCTGGCGCGCTGGTGCCTGGAGCATGGGCGCACGGGACCGGCCGGCGTCGCCGTGGCCGCCGTTGCCGCCGTTGCCGGTTTGGCCGTGGCCGTCGCCGGAACGGACGAGGCGTTGCCGGCGGCCGGCCGGGCATGAAAGAGCGGAGATGAGGGAGCGGAGATGAGAATCACGGCCAGGACCAGCGGCGGCTTCGCCGGCATCGCACGATGCGTCGAACTGGATACCGGCCGCCACGCCGACGGCAAGGCGGTCGAGGCGCTGCTCGAGCGCCTGGATTTCTTCGAGCCGGCGCCCGCCTGCCCCGTCGGCGCCGACCTGCGGCGCTGGGACATCACGGCGGACGACGGCCGCCGCTGCCGCACGGTGACGGTGGCGGAAGACGACTTGCCGCCCGGCGCGGCCTGGCAAGCGCTGCTGGACTACCTGCGCGGCGCCGCCTAGACATCACTCACGGCGATAATGCGTTGCGGACTGAACACATTTGCTTATGTGTATTGTGTATAAGTCCGATTTGTCGTAGAAGCCGAATTGCCCTAAAATACAGTGCTTTGCCGCGTCCGGCGAGCCTTCTCGCGCGCATCCGCCGCCGCCCCCACTCTGATTGATAGGACTGTTATGACCCACGTTGTCACCGAATCGTGCATCCGTTGTCGCTATACCGATTGCGTGGATGTATGCCCGGTAGATTGTTTCCGGGAAGGCCCGAACTTCCTCGCCATCGACCCGGACGAGTGCATCGACTGCGCCGTGTGCGTGGCCGAGTGCCCGGTGAACGCCATCTATGCGGAAGAGGACGTGCCGTCGGACCAGCAGCAATTCATCAAGATCAACGCCGACCTGGCACGCAGCTGGCCGTCGATCACCAAAACGAAGCCCGCCCTGCCCGACGCGGAAGAGTGGAAGGACGTCAAGAGCAAGCTGGACCAACTGGCCCGCTGATCCCGCCGACCGTCCAGGCATGCACGCAAGACCCTGATTGATAAAGGGTTTTGCGCCGCCAGCCCCAGCGAACATGCGCCATTCGTGGCACACTGGCCGCCCTCGCCCCCCAATACAAATCAACAGGAAGTAAGCATGACAATCAGTGCGACCTCGGAAGCGGTCACCATCGCTCCCAACAGCTCCTTTGCCGGCGCCATCGAAGCCGATGCCGTGATCATCGGTGCGGGCCCGGTCGGCCTGTTCCAGGTATTCGAGCTGGGCCTGCTGGAGATCAAAGCCCACGTGATCGATTCGCTGCCCGCCGTCGGCGGCCAGTGCGTGGAACTGTACCCGGACAAGCCGATCTACGACATTCCCGCCGTGCCCGTCTGCACCGGCCAGGAACTGACCGACAACCTGCTCAAGCAGATCGAGCCGTTCGAGCCGACGTTCCACCTGGGCCAGGAAGTGACCACCGTGCAGCGCCGCGAAGACCAGCGCTTCAACGTCGAGACCTCGACCGGCACCCGCTTCATCACCAAGACCATCTTCATCGCCGCCGGCGTCGGTTCCTTCCAGGCGCGCACGATCAAGGTCGACGGCATCGAGAAGTTCGAGAACAGCCAGCTGTTCTACCGCGTCAAGGATCCGAGCCTGTTCGACGGCAAGAACCTGGTCATCTGCGGCGGCGGCGACTCCGCGCTGGACTGGGCGCTGAACTTCGTCGGCAAGGCCGAGTCCGTCGTGCTGGTGCACCGCCGCGAAGATTTCCGCGCCGCGCCCGCTTCCGTCGCCAAGATGAAGCAGCTGTGCGACGAGTACGAGATGCAGCTGATCACCGGCCAGGTGACGGGCTTCGACGAGAAGGACGGCAAGCTGTCCGAAGTGAAAGTGACCGGTGCCGATGGCGTGACCCGCCGCGTGCCGCTGGACATGCTGATGGTGTTCTTCGGCCTGTCGCCCAAGCTGGGTCCGATCGCCGAATGGGGCCTGGACATCGAGCGCCGCCAGCTGAAAGTCATGGACACCGAGAAGTTCGAGACCAACGTGCCGGGCATCTTCGCCGTGGGTGACATCAACACCTACCCGGGCAAGAAGAAGCTGATCCTGTCGGGCTTCCACGAAGCCGCGCTGGCCGCCTTCGGCGCCGCGCCGTACATCTTCCCGGACAAGAAGATCCACATGCAGTACACGACGACCTCGCCGAAGCTGCACAAGATCCTGGGCGTCGAGACGCCGCAGTTCGACTGATCGGCCAAGATGAGCTTGCCGTTCCGTAACACGGCACCCACGAAAAACGCCCCGCTCCACGGGGCGTTTTTCTTATGTAGTGCACTTAACGAACCGGCCCGCGGGAAGTGTGATACAAATGTTGCATTGCACTATTGTCAGTTTGCGACACCAGTTTGATGTTGCCCCACGCCAAGCTGATTAAGCCTATAATGCATTACCACGTTGCGCAGACGTTTGCAATTGCGCACAGAGTCAAGAAGGAAAAAAATTATGCTTTATCAACTGCACGAGATGCAACGCTCCTTCCTGAACCCACTGATGCAGTGGGCCGATGCCTCTGCCAAACTGTTTTCGAATCCAGTTTCGCCGTTCGCGCACACCCCGTTCTCGCAGCGTATCGCTGCCGGCTACGAGCTGATGTACCGCCTCGGCAAGGACTATGAGAAACCTGCTTTCGGCCTGAACTCGACCACCATCAACGGCCAGGAAGTCGGCATCATGGAGCACACGGTCGTCAGCAAGCCGTTCTGCAAGCTGCTCCATTTCAAGAAGGACATGAGCGACAGCGACTTCGCGGCGCTCGAACAACCGACGGTCCTCGTCGTGGCGCCGCTGTCCGGCCACCACGCCACCCTGCTGCGCGACACGGTGCGCGCCCTGCTGCCCAACCAGGACGTCTACATCACAGACTGGGTCGATGCCCGCATGGTGCCGCTGTCCGATGGCCCGTTCCACCTCGACGACTACGTGTATTACGTCCAGGATTTCATCCGCCACCTGGGCCCGGACGTGCACGTGATTTCCGTGTGCCAGCCGACCGTGCCGGTGCTCGCCGCGATCTCGCTGATGGCCAGCAACAAGGATCCGAAGCTGCCCAAGTCGATGATCATGATGGGCGGCCCGATCGATCCGCGCAAGTCGCCGACGGCCGTCAACGACCTGGCCACCGAGAAACCGTTCTCGTGGTTCGAGAACACGGTGATCTATGCCGTGCCGGGCAATTACCCGGGCGTGGGCCGCAAGGTCTATCCGGGCTTCCTGCAGCACGCCGGCTTCATCGCCATGAACCCGGGCCGCCATGCCCAGTCGCACCGCGAGTTCTACCAGCACCTGGTGCGCGGCGACGACGACTCGGCCGAGGCGCACCGCAAGTTCTACGACGAATACAACGCCGTGCTCGACATGCCGGCCGAGTACTACCTCGAGACCATCAAGACGGTATTCCAGGAATCGCGCCTGCCCAAGGGCACCTGGGAAGTGGGCGGCCAGCTGGTCCGCCCGCAGGATATCGAGAACGTCGCCCTGTTCACCATCGAAGGCGAGCTGGACGACATCTCCGGCCTGGGCCAGACCCACGCGGCGCACGAGCTGTGCAGCAAGATCCCGCCCGAGCTGCACCAGCAGTTCACGGCGCCGAAGTGCGGCCACTACGGCATCTTCTCGGGCCGCCGCTGGCGCGAGATCATCTGCCCGATGATCGGCGAGTTCATCCGCAAGCACCCGTAAGCGGTCCGCTGACGAGATTGGGTCCCTGCCTTCGCAGGGACGACGGTAGATGATGCGTCGTCCCTGCGAAGGCAGGGACCCAATTTTTCATGCCCTCAAACGCAAACGGCCCGCCTCGAATCCGAAGCAAGCCGTCCACGCCGCCTCCCCCCGCGGAAGCGAAACCGTGCACACCTGGCGGGGCCGCCCTGCGGGCAGCCCACGACGCGGTGAATGACTCAGTGATTGATGATCAGGTCGGCGATGACGCCGGTGGCGATGGCCGCCAGCACGTAGTCGCTGCCCGTCTGCACCCAGTGGTAGCCGCGCGGCGGCTGGCGCAGGCGGTGGCCGCGCCAGTCGTTCACGACGTACTGGTTGTGGCGGTAGCGGTCGGGCAGGCGTTCGCCGCGGTGGAAGTTGCGGTCCGGGCCGGCGCCGTCGTGGCGGCCGTCATGGCGGGCATAGCGGTCGTCACGGTGGTCGCGGCGCTCATCGCGACGGTCGTCACGGTAATCACGGCGGTCGTCGCGCTGCTCGTGACGATCGCGGTCGCGGTCGCCGTGATAGCGGTCCTGGGCAAAGCTCGATGCGCCCGCGCCCAGCAGCGCGACCATCAGCGTCGCTACGATGATCTTTTTGTTGTTCATGGCATTTTTCCTTATTGCATAAGCTGGCTCCAGTAGACCACCGAGCCCTGCCGTTGCTTCGTGCGCTGCCTCACCGAAGCCCCCCTTGCGCCCGCCGTTTTCGTATCAAGATGTGACAGCGCACCTTTTCGACGGCTGCCGGCTTTTAGCGGATAATGACGGTTTATCCAGTTTCGCCGTTGCATTGCCGTGACCAAGACGCTCGCCGACCAGATCGAAGACCTGCTGCCGCAGACCCAGTGCACCAAGTGCGGCTACCCCGCGTGCCGCCCGTACGCGGAGGCGATCGCGCGCGGCGAGGCCGAGATCAACCAGTGCCCGCCCGGCGGCATCGAGGGCGTCGCGCGCCTGGCCGCCCTCACGGGCCGGCCCGTCATCCCGATCAATCCGGCCAACGGCGTCGAGCGCCCGCGTCCCGTCGCCTTCATCGACGAGGCGCTGTGCATCGGCTGCACGCTGTGCATCCAGGCCTGCCCCGTCGATGCCATCCTCGGCGCGGCCAAGCAGATGCACACCATCCTGCCGAGCCTGTGCACCGGCTGCGACCTGTGCGTGGCGCCCTGCCCCGTCGACTGCATCGCGATGGTCCCGCGCACGGACGACCCGGCGAACGAGCCGACCGGCTGGGCCGCCTGGTCGCAGGAACAGGCCGATGCCGCGCGCGCGCGCCACGACTTCCGCAGCGCGCGCCTGCAGCGCGAAAAGGAAGAAAACGATGCGCGCCTGGCCGCCAAGGCGGTCGAGAAGATGCGCGCCGTGACGGCTGAGGAAACCAATACGCCGGAAGAGCTGGCGGAAAAGGAACGCAAGCGCGCGATCATCGCCGCCGCCATGGAGCGCGCCAAGCAGAAGGCCGCGGCCGCCGCCCCGCCCGCCGCGCCGAAGAACGAAGAACAGTAAGCCACTGAACCCCGCGATGAACCCCGCCAAACGCCTCGAGATCTTCACCCGCTTCCGCGACGCCAATCCCCATCCGACCACCGAACTCGAATACACGACGCCGTTCGAACTGCTGATCGCCGTGCTGCTGTCGGCCCAGTCGACCGACGTCGGCGTCAACAAGGCCACCCGCAAGCTGTACCCCGTCGCGAACACGCCGCAGGCGATCCTCGACCTGGGCCTGGAGGAACTGAAGACCTATATCTCGACGATCGGCCTGTACAACACCAAGGCCAAGAACGTCATCGCCACCTGCGAGATCCTCGTGAACCAGTACGGCGGCGAAGTGCCCCGTTCGCGCGAGGCGCTCGAAGCCCTGCCCGGCGTGGGCCGCAAGACCGCCAACGTGGTGCTCAACACGGCGTTCGGCGAACCGACGATGGCCGTGGACACGCACATCTTCCGCGTGTCCAACCGCACCAAGATCGCGCCCGGCAAGAACGTCGACATCGTCGAGCAGAAGCTGCTGAAATTCGTGCCGAAGGACTTCCTGCACGACGCCCACCACTGGCTGATCCTGCACGGCCGCTATACCTGCGTGGCGCGCAAGCCCAAGTGCTGGAACTGTTTGATCAACGACCTGTGCGAGTTCAAGGACAAGACGCCGGTGCCGGCGGACGCCTGAGCCGACACAGATGGAAAGACAAAGGGCGCCGCGGCGCCCTTTCGTTCGTCACCGCGCCGTCTCGCGGAAGCTGAAGTGCTTGTGCCCCAGGTAGCTGGAAAACACGGGCACGACGACGCCGACGCCGTGCGCGATCTCGCGCGCGTAGGCGGTCACGCCCAGCGCCGGCAGCACCCATTTCAGCAGCAGCATGCTGATCGCCCAGGTCTGGGCGACGGCTACCACGTTCACGAGCACGAACCAGCCGGCCGCGCGGTGCGCCGCCTGGGTGCTGGCGCGGAACACGAACAGCTTGCTCAGCACGAAGGCCGTCACCATGCCCGTGAGGTAGGCACAGACGACGGCCCAGGAAAACGGCATCGCCCGGTTGTACAGGATGCGCGAGCCGAAATTGACGGCCGCCGCAAAGCCTCCCGTCAGCAGGAAGGCCAGGAACTGGCGGGAAGCGAAGGCCTTGATCACGCCCCCGCCTCGCGCGCCATCTTGCGGCCGAAGTCGATGCTCTCCGAGATGCCGCGGTCTTCCGGATAGTAGTACGAGGTATCGGCGACCCACAGTCCGTCCACCGGCAGCTTCGCGGGCGGCAGGCGGTCCAGGTAGCCCGGCTCGCAGATCGGCTGGGCGTAGCGGTAGCGGCTGGCGCGCATGTCGACGAAGTCCGACTCGGCCAATCGCGGATTGATCTTCATGAGATAGCGCTTGACCTTGTCCAGGAAGGCCTGGTCCGGCTCCGCGAACTTCGGATGCTCGCCCGGCACGTAGAACGGCACGTAGACGATGTGCTCGCCGTTCATCGGGCGCAGGTTCGTGTACTCGACGAGGCCGGGGATGTCCATCTCCTCGTCGTTGGTATTGAGCCAGAAGTTGTCCGTCACGGGCTTCTTCAGCTTGGCGATCACGCAGACGACGGCGATGTTTTTCTTGGCGCGGAAGGCGTCCAGCGTGGCCGGCGGCAGGTCCGGCATCACGCGCGGGACATAGGGCAGCGGGATGGTGCTGATCACCTTGTCGAAGGGAGCGAACTCGCCGCCCGCTTCCACGCCCTTCACCTTGCCGCCTTCGATGACGACCCTGGTCGCTGGCGTCTTCAGGCGCAGGATGCCGCCGTGTTGCAGGATGTCGGCGCGCATGCCCTCCAGCAGCGTCTCCGAGCCGCCGTCCAGGTAGCCCAGCTTTTCCTTGAACAGGTTGTAGCGCGAACGGCCGATGCGGCGGATGCGGCTCCAGATCCAGGCCGCGGACAGGTTGTCGCTGTAGTCGTAGAACTTGTAGTCGAACAGGCGGCGCCACAGCACTTCCCAGGCCTCCGGCCCGACGTTGCGCTTGATCCAGCCGCTCGCCTCGACGTGGTCGAGCGGCTTCCAGTCGTCGCGCTTGGTCGACAGGAAGGCGTGCAGGCCATAGCGGAACTTGGCCGCCAGGCCCAGGCCGCGGAACTTCAGCAGCGCGATTGGGTTGCCCCATTCCTGCACTTCGCCGCGGTACCAGTAGCCCATCTTCGTGGCCACCCAGTGCATCTTCGACGACAGTCCCAGCTCGTCCAGCACCTTCAGGAAGGCGTGGTCGGAGATCGCGTGGAAGTGGTAGTAGCGCTCGATCGAGGTGCCCGAGAAATCGAAATGCGCGGCCATGCCGCCGACGCGGTCGTCCGCTTCGTAGACGACGGGCTCGTGGCCATCGCGCGCCAGTTGATACGCCACCGCCAGGCCCATCGGCCCGGCCCCAAGGACGGCAATACGCTGCTTCATTAGAACTCCAGGACGACGTTGCTGTATGTCGGATCGTTGAAGGTTTCGTCGATGGCCTTGGCGAACGGGGTGCTCTGCACCTTGAACAAGCCGGGCCAGTCGATCACCTCGAAACTGTCGCGCGCGACCAGCGCGGCCAGCTGCTGCGTGGTGAACGGCGGGTTGCTGTCGAACTTGCCCCATACCCACAGCAGCGCGTAGAACAGGCCGTAGGGTATCTTGACGATCGGGGTCGTCGAGCGCGTCACGCGCTTGATCTCGCGGATGATGTCGATGTAGTCGACCTCCTCGTGACCCGAGATGTTGTAGACGCCCGTGATGCCGGGGTTCTCGATGCAGCTCATGATGACGTTGCAGAAGTCGCCCACGTACAGCGGCTGGCGCATGTAGCGGCCATGGCCGGGAATCGGAAACACGGGCACCTTGCTCATGAAGCGCGACAGCCAGCCCAGGTGCTTGCGGTCGAACCAGCCGTACATCAGCGTCGGACGCAGCACCGGACAGGCGATGCCGCTCGCCAGCACCATCGCTTCCTGTTCGCGCTTGCTGCGCGTGTAGAAATCGTCGGCCACCGACACCACCACCGAGGAGCTGATCGCGACCAGGCGCGTGTTGGGCTGGTTCTTGATGATGTCGAGCTGGTGGCGCGTGGCGTCGACGTTGTTGCGCACGAAGTCGGTCCAGTCGTTGCCGCCGATCTGGGCCTGCAGCATGACGACGGTGCATCCGTCCGTGATGTGGCGCGCCCACGCGCCCGGCTCCGCCAGGTCGGCGTACTCGACGACGATGTCGGGCTGCACGCGGCGCAGCACGTCGATGTTGGCGCGGTGCTTGTCCAGCACCACGATGTTGCGGTAGCCGCGCGCCTTCAGGCGGGCGACGAGATTTTGTCCGACCAGCCCGGCGCCGCCGGGCAGGATGATCTTGCGGTCCAATCCAGTCATGCTTACTTCTCCCTGATTCCATACAACGACACGCCGAGCCTGCGGGCATCGACCGACCAGCCGACTTCCAGCGGCGAGATCGGCCGCGCGATGCGGATCTCGACATGCAAGGGCGCGGCCGCCTCGGGACCGAGGTCGAAGCTGAACTGGCGACGCCGTTCGATGAATTCGAAGTCGCCGCCGCCGACCGGCTTGCCGTTGACGACGATGTCGAAGTGCTGGCGCCATGTGCGGTCCGGCAGGAATACGCCCAGGTCCAGGTTCAGCAGGCGGCGCTCCGGGTTGGCCGGCAGGTTCAGCTCGGCGACAGGGCCGTCCGACCAGACGAAATCGCCCTCGATCTTCGACCATCCCTTGCCGATGGCTGTGCGGAAATACTCGGGATGCTGCGCGACGGTGGTGTAGGCGGCGGGGGTCAGCACGCGGCCATGCCGGAACAGCAGCAGGCCCTGCCCCGCGATGTCCGGCTGCTCGAGGGCCATGCCTTGCATGCGCATGGCGCGCACGAGGAAGCGGCGCGGATTGTTCAGTTCCTCCGGGCGGCATTGGGCCGCGCGCGTGAACAGGATGTGCCAGTGTTCGTTGATGCACACGAGATCCCGTCCCTGGCGCCGCGCATGCAGCTGGATCGCGACGACATCGCCCCAGGCATATTCCCAGGCCTCGGGATCGGGGTCGACGTCGAGCACGATACGTCCGCTGCCCGGGACCTTGACCAGTTGTTCGTACAGCGCCTCGGTACCCGGGATGTCGTACGAAAAGTCGTAGTAGATCATCTTGCTGGCCCCGACCAGGATGCCTGCCGCTCCCGCCACTGCCGCCACCCCGGCGAGCCAGTCGCGCGCGCCCGGGCGGATCGCCTGGATCACGTACAGCGCAAGCAGCGCCGCCGCATGGGCCGGCACCGCGTAATAGAACAGGCCGACGTAGGTGAGCTCGAGGTGGTCGATGCCGAACTTGGCATAGACCAGCAGTGCGATGGACGCGCCGACCAGCGCGATGCCGATCCCGCGGCCATCGCGCAAGGCATCGCGCGAAGATGCCCGCCAGCCGGTCAGCAGCAGCAGAGCCAGTGCCAGTCCCCACGCCCATGCGCGGCCCGGCGTCCAGAAGAAGGCGACGAAATCGAAGGCTTCGCGAAGCGGGTGTGGCTGGTTGCCGCCGCCGAACTTGATGTAGTCGTACAAGGGCCCCGGAAACTCGGTGATGGTGGCGATCAGCAACGGTACCAGGAACAGGAACAGGATACCGATCGCGACCAGGATCTCGCGCGCGTGCTCGCGCAGGAAACGCGGCGCCAGGATGCGCTGGCCAGGCGTGCGCAGCGTGACGGCGACGTTTGCGGCCAGCATCACGATCAGGATCACGCCCAGCATCGGGATGAACGAGACATGGCCGTTGATGAGGAAGCCGCTGGAGACCGCCAGCGCGCGCAGGCTGTCGACGTGACCCCAGGCCAGGCGCCCGATCGCGGCCAGCATCACGGCGAAGGGCAGGATGTACAGGTCCGGGAACCAGGCGCCCAGGTAGACCTGGGGATCGAAGTAGCCGATCACGCCGGCGAAGACCAGCGTGTACGCCAGCGCCGGCAAGGCGGCGCCGGTGCCGCGGCGTATCACGGAGAACAGCAGCGTGAACCAGCCGGCGGTGTAGAAGCAGATCGCCAGCAGCTGGCCGGAGAATGGCGACGGCGCAATGCGCAGCACGTCGTGGAACAGCCACTCGCCGGCAGCGAGCACATACAGGATCGCCGGACCCGGATGGTGGGTACCGATCCGCGAATAATTGCCATACAACAGGCGCAAGCGTTTGGCATCGAGGATTTGCACGCTGTTGGCTGCAAAGTCGCCGCTTTCGTGCAGCACCTTGTGCGCATTGGCGCCCCACTGGATGTACAGGAGCACGGCCGCCACCAGCAGGAACAGCAGCGCCGGGACCCAGTACCGGTTCGAACGTTGGGAGTTGGACATGGGCAGGCGGTCCCTCAGATGTTCATCTTGTTGAAAACGACTGCCGGCAGGTGACGGATCACCATCATGATCACGGCCCATTTGCCGGGCGCATACACGACCGGCTTGCCGGCTGCCGAACCATCCACGATCAGGCGCGCCACGTCTTCCACCGGCGCCAGGCCGCGCTGCGGCAGGTGCGCCGTCATCGGCGTGGCCGTCGGACCCGGCTTGACCAGCACCACCTTCAGCGGGCTCTTGCTGCCGGCCAGGCGGTGCTGCAGGCCCTGCACGTAGCGCGTGACGAGCCCCTTGGCGGCGCCGTACACGTAGTTCGAACGGCGCCCGCGGTCGCCGGCGACGGAGCCGATGACGGTGATCACGCCGCCCGCGCCTTCCATGCGACCGGCGAAGGCCTCGGCGAACAGCACCGGCGAGACGCCATTCACGTCGAGCGCCTCGAAGGCCGCGCCGAGGTCGCGCTGGCAAGCTGCCTGGTCGGGCAGCGAGCCATGCGCGATCAGCACCTGTTGCGGCAGGCCTTCCGCCGTGACGGCATCAGCCAGCGCCGCGATGGCGACGGGATCGGAAAAGTCCACCGTGCGCACGTCGACGGTCGAGCGGGGGCTGCGCACGCGCAGGTCGGCGGCGACGCGCTCGAGGCGGCCGGCGTCGCGTCCGACCAGGGTCAGCGCGACCTCGCGGCCGGCAACCCACAGGCGCGCGCAATGCTCGGCTATGGATGAAGTGGCACCGACGATGACGATGCGTGGTAGGGTGTCCGGCATATCAGCTTCCTATCAGACGGCGCGACATCGACGAGCTGATGCCCGGGTCGCGGTATTGCAAGAATTCGGCAAGGCGCGGATAGCCCGATTCGAACAGGTCGCGCGGCATGCGCGCGTCCTTGGCGGAATAGATCCTGCCGCCGGCCGCGCGCACGATGGCGTCCAGGCGCTCGAACAGGGCCGCGGTGCGCTGGCCGCGGTTGGGGAAGTCGAGCGCCAGCGTGACGCCCGGACGGGGAAAACTCATCATGCCCACGTTCTGGCGCGCGCCGAAGGTCTTCAGCACGGCCAGGAAAGAACCCTGCCCGGCCTCCTTGATCGCCGCCAGCATGCCCTGCACGGCCTCGCGCCCGAACTCGCGCGGCACCACGCTCTGGTACTGGTAGAAACCGCGCGGTCCGTACATGCGGTTCCAGTCGTGCAGGTTGTCGAGCGGGTAGGTGTACTGCTCGAAGTGGGCGACGGCGTAGCCGGCCTTGAGGCGGTTGGCCTGGAAGTAGGCCTCGTTAAAGGCGCGCAGCGACAGGCCGTTCACCAGCGACACGGGGGGCACGAACGGCACGCGCTTCGGACGCCGCCCGGACGTTGCCTGGCGGTCGGGAATATCGGCCAGGTTGGCGCGCAAGAACAGGCCGCGCCCGACGCCCGACAGGCAGTCGATCCACGACACGGTCTGTTCCCAGCCGGCCTCGGAGCTGTCGGCCAGGTGGAAGAATTCGTCGAGATTGCGGTAGGGGACCGTGTCGGTGACGAGCCAGGGCCCGGTAACGCGGCGCAGCTGCAGCTCGGCCTCGACGATCACGCCGGTCAGGCCCATGCCGCCGACGGTGGCGGCGAACCACTCCGGTTCGCGGTCCGGGCCGCAGTCGATCACCGTGCCATCAGTGCGCGCGAGCACCAGTCCGCGCACGTGGTCGCCGAAGGTGCCCAGCACGTGGTGGTTCTTGCCGTGGACGTCGTTGGCGATGGCGCCGCCGACCGTGATCATCTGGGTGCCCGGCGTGACAGGCAGCAGCCAGCCGTGCGCGATGCTCATGCGCTGGATGTCGCGCAGCAGCGCGCCCGCCTCGCAGCGCAGGCGGCCGCTGTCCGGATCGAAGGCGATGAAGCGGTCCATGCCCGTCATGCGCCACAGGCGCCCGCCCGGGTTCAGGCAGACGTCCCCATAGCTGCGTGCATTGCCCTGGGCCAGTCCGCTGCCGTCGCGAGCGATCCGCATTGCCGCCTGGGCGCGATCGGCCAGGGCCACCAGCTCATGATCGTTGCTGTCCAGCCGGCCCCACGACGATACGCCTACCATGGCCACCCTAGCGCGCCGACGAGCATGACGGCGGCAAATGCGAGTCCGGCCAGCTGGCTGGCGCGATCCTTGACGGCGAAAACGACGGGATCGTCGTGCATATTGCCGCGATGCGCCTGCATCCAGATCCAGCTGATCCAGAACAGCAGCACGGGGACGGCGCCCCACACGGCTTCCGGCCAGCGGTACAGCATCAGGACGTTATCGCTGTTCAGGTACAGCGCCAGCACCACGGCCGACGCGTAGCCGGCGGTCACGCCCAGGTTCAGCACCAGCGGCTCGTCGGTCGTGTAGTAGCCGCGGCCATGTACCTTGCTCTTGCCGGACAGCGCCTGGCTCTGCAGCTCCGCATAGCGCTTCACGAAGGCCAGGGAAAGGAACAGGAACACGGAGAATGCCAGCAGCCAGAACGACAGCGGCATCGACAGCGCTGCCGCGCCGGCCGTGATGCGCAGCGTGTACAGCATCGCCAACGTGATGCAGTCGAGCAGGATCACACGCTTCAATCCCCAGGAATACACGCAGGTCAGTGCGAAATAGAACAGCAGCCAAGGCAGGAAGGTTCCGCCGACCAGGGCGCCCAGCGCCAGGCTGGCGGCGAACAGTAGCGGCGCCAGCAGCGCACCCTGCCAGGCCGGCACCGCGCCCGAGGCGAACGGACGCAGGCGCTTGCGCGGGTGCGCGCGGTCGCTTTCCAGGTCGAGCAGGTCATTGGCGATGTACACGGTCGATGCGCACAGGCTGAACGAGACGAACGCCAGCGCCAGCGTCAGCCAGCCGTCGATGTCGGCCAGCTGGTGCGCCGCCAGCAGAGGCATGAACAGCAGCAGGTTCTTCATCCACTGGTGAACGCGCAACACCTTGCGCCAGGCGGCGAAGCCGCGCCGCTGCGGCGGGAACTCGCGTTCCACGCCGCACAGCGCCTCGGCCTTGCCGGCCAGGCCGCGCGCGCCATTCACGACGACGGCCTTGCGAGCGCGGCGCCACACCTTGAGGTCGGCGCTGGAATTTCCGACGTAGTCAAAGCCGCCATGGCCGTACTGGCGCGCGAGCGCCTCGGCCTTGTTGTCGCCGGCCAGGTTGATGCTGCCGTCGCTGGCCAGCACGTCGTCGAACACGCCGAGGTGTTCGGCAACCGCCTCGGCAATGGCGCGGTCGGACGCCGTGCACAGCACGATGCGGCGGCCATTGGCACGCTCTTCCTTGAGCCAGTCCAGCAATTTTTCGTTGTACGGCAGTAGCGAGGCATCGAAGCTGCTGCGGCTGGCCAGCTGGCTCTTCAGCACGGCCTTGCCGCGCATCAGCCATAGCGGAATGCGCAGCGCATCCAGCGGACGGTCGCGCGTCACCCGCAGTGCGGATTCGTGCAGCATGTCGGTATGAATCAACGTGCCGTCGAGGTCGACGATCAGGGGTGCCGTATTCAAGGTAGCTTCCTGCGGAAACACTGAAGCAGCAGACTGCAGAGCCTGCCCCGACAATGTAAAATATTTAATAGCAAAACTTCAGTATTATACCTGAGCAATACTGTCATTTTGTTGATTTCATCCGCAATCGATGCCCACATTTGTTAGTATGTGTCATCGTTTCTCCGTCGCGGGAGTGGCAACGGCGCGCCGTTGCCGGCACCTCAAAGCAGAACCAGGTTGTCCCGGTGTACCAGTTCGGGCGCCTCGACGTAGCCGAGGATGCCTTCGATCTCGCTGGAGGCGTGGCGCATGATGCGCCGGGTTTCGCTGCTGGAGTAGTTGGTCAGGCCGCGCGCGATCTCGCGGCCATCCTCGGTAAGGCAGGCGACCAGGGCGCCGCGGCCGAATTCGCCGCCGACCGTGACGACGCCGATCGGCAGCAGGGACTTGCCCTCGTGCTGCAGCTTGTGCACGGCGCCGGCGTCGAGCACGAGCTCGCCGGCCGTGTGCAGGTGGTCGTGCATCCACTGGCGGCGCGCTGTCAGGCGCGCGGTGGCGGCCAGCAGCTGGGTGCCAATCGCTTCGCCGTGCGCCATGCGCACCAGCACGTCGTCCTCGCGGCCCCAGGCGATGGCCGTGTGCGCGCCGGAGCGGGCCGCGCGCTTGGCGGCCAGCACCTTGGTCAGCATGCCGCCGCGCCCGATGCTGCTGCCGGCGCCGCCGGCCATCGCTTCCAGCGCCGCGTCGCCGGCCTGGGCTTGCTGGATCAGCGTCGCGGCCGGGTCCTTGCGCGGGTCGGCCGAATACAGGCCCTTCTGGTCGGTCAGGATGACGAGGGCATCGGCCTCGATGAGGTTGGCGACGAGGGCGCCCAGCGTGTCGTTGTCGCCGAACTTGATCTCGTCGGTGACGACCGTGTCGTTCTCGTTGATGATCGGGACGACGTCCAGGCGCAGCAGCGTCGTGAGCGTCGAGCGCGCGTTCAGGTAGCGTTCGCGGTCGGCCAGGTCGGCGTGCGTGAGCAGCACCTGGGCGGTGCGGATGCCGTGGCTGGCGAAGCTCGTCTCGTAGATCTGCGCCAGGCCCATCTGGCCGCAGGCGGCGCAGGCCTGCAGTTCGTGGATATCGGTGGGGCGCACGGCAAAGCCGAGGCGCAGCATGCCTTCGGCGATGGCGCCGGACGACACGAGCACGACTTCCTTGCCCAGCTTGCGCAGCGCGGCGATCTGGGCGGCCCATTTCGCGATGGCCGCATGGTCGAGGCCACGGCCTTCATTGGTGACGAGGGAGGAGCCGACCTTGACGATGATGCGGCTGGCCTGCTGGAGGATGGAGCGGATGGCGGTGTCGGCGTGTGCGGTCATGGCGAAATCATTGCAGGAGCGGGCGCCCCGGCGGGCGCAACGCCAGCAGCGCCAGGCCGACCAGCAATTCGATCCCGCAGATGGCTAACAATACGCCCTGGGGCAGGCCGATGGCAAAGGCTGCGGCGAAGCGGCCGAGCGGCTGCGCCAGGATGAACAGTGCGGTGAGGTCGCCGAGGATGGGCTGGTCGCCCCGCCTCGCAGCCAGCAGAGCGAGCACCGCGGTGGCGAGGCGCACTCCGACATAGATGGCGTAGAACTGGCTGTAGCCGTTCACGCCGACGAGGAACAGTCCGAACCGCTCCGCGATCCGGTCCGGATCGAGCAGCGCCGACAGCGCGGCCAGCGAGCTGACGGTGGCCGTCGCCTGCAGCAGCTGGCTGCGCAGGCGGTAGCGGGTAGCGGGACTATTCTTCATGTGGTGCCTCGAAAAACCGTAGCGAGCGGCCGCAGTGTTGGCCGAGAAGCGCAGCTGTACGGATGTACAGCGAGCATCGCAGGCCGACAATGCAACGCGCAGTAGATTTTTCGACGCGCCATTAATCTTCGATGATCTTGAAGCGTGGATCGTCGGGGTCGATGGACGAGATGCCGCGCGCTTCTTCCGTCATCTGCGTTTCTTCGGAGCGCTGCTCGACGTGGCGCTCCTTCTCCAGGTGCTGGTAGATCGCGTGCACCAGGTCTTCGCAACCTTCGCGGTTCAGGGCCGAGATCTCGAACACGGGGCCCTTCCAGGCCATCTTCTTGACGAAGTCCTTGACCAGCTTCTTGCGCTCGTCTTCCGGCACGACGTCCAGCTTGTTCAGCACCAGCCAGCGCGGCTTGTTGACCAGTTCCGCGTCGTACTTCTCGAGTTCCTTGACGAGGGCCTTGGTTTCCTTGACCGGGTCGGTCTTGCCATCCATCGGCGCGATGTCGACGATGTGCAGCAGCAGGCCCGTGCGGCTCAGGTGGCGCAGGAACTGGTGGCCGAGGCCCGCGCCTTCGGCGGCGCCCTCGATCAGGCCCGGGATGTCCGCGATCACGAAGCTCTTCGCGTGCGAGACGCGCACCACGCCGAGGTTCGGGTGCAGGGTCGTGAACGGATAGTCGGCGATCTTCGGGCGCGCGTTCGACACGGCCGTGATGAAGGTCGACTTGCCGGCGTTCGGCATGCCCAGCAGGCCCACGTCGGCCAGCACCTTCAGTTCCAGGCGCAGGGAACGGCGTTCGCCTTCCTTGCCCTCGGTCTTCTGGCGCGGCGCGCGGTTGGTCGAGGTCTTGAAGTGGATATTGCCCCAGCCGCCCTCGCCGCCCTTGGCCAGCAGTTCGACCTGCTCGTGCTCGGTCAGGTCGGCGATGATCTCGCCATTGTTATCGTCGATGATCAGGGTGCCGACCGGCATGCGCAGGTAGACGTCCTCGGCGCCCTTGCCGTAGCAGTCGGAGCCGCGGCCCGGCTCGCCGTTACGCGCCGTGTGCACCTTGGAGAAGCGGAAGTCGACCAGCGTGTTGACGTTGCGGTCGGCGATCGCCCAGATCGAGCCGCCACGGCCGCCGTCGCCGCCGTCGGGGCCGCCGAACGGACGGAACTTCTCGCGGCGGAATGAGGCGCAGCCGTTGCCGCCATCGCCGCCGATGACTTCGATGCGTGCTTCGTCGATAAACTTCATGATGAGACCACTGGGAAAAGTGGGCGTTGGACGCCCAAAAAATTAAAAGGCCCTACCGATGGCAGAGCCTTTCGATTGAAGGCTTGCGCCTTGCAAAGATTGCGCCGCCCGGGGCGGCGCGTGCATGCTCAATTAAGCAGCAGCTGCTTCGGCAGCGATGACGGTCACGTACTGCTTCGAACCGACGCCTTGCTTGATGAACTTGACGGTGCCGTTGACCAGGGCGAACAGGGTGTGATCCTTGCCCAGGCCGACGTTGGTACCCGGACGGATCGTGGTACCGCGCTGGCGCATGATGATGCCGCCGGCGTTGATCGACTGGCCGCCGTAGACTTTCACGCCGAGGCGTTTGCTTTCTGAGTCACGGCCGTTTCGCGTAGTGCCGCCGCCTTTTTTGTGTGCCATTTCAAATGCTCCTTGTTATGACTGAAGAGGGACGCGCGGCAATTAGCCGTTGATCGCAACCACTTGGATTTCGGTGTAGTTCTGGCGATGGCCTTGACGCTTCTGGTAGTGCTTACGACGACGCATCTTGAAGATACGCACTTTGTCGTGACGACCGTGCGACACAACAGTCACGCGAACCGAAGCACCTTCCACCAGCGGAGCACCAAACTTGATGCTCTCGCCCTCGCCGACGGCGAGAACCTGATCGATAGTGAGTTCGGAACCAATGTCTGCCGGTATCTGTTCTACTTTGAGTTTTTCGCCAGCGACAACTTTGTATTGCTTGCCACCGGTTTTTATGACCGCGTACATGATTGAAACCTCATTAATTGTTGATAAATATTCCCGCGAATCCAGCGAAGTGGACAGCCAGGAGTTCGGGGAACAGACGATTATACATAAATTGGCGCGCTGCGTCAAAACCCTTGCGCCTGTCGCCCGCTGTCCCGGGAATGCCCCGGACCGCCCTGGCAGCCCCAGGAAAGTCGGTGGGACGGCTTCTGCTTGCATGTCGTATAATCACGACTCAACAAAATCCATCCGCATCCAACGTCAAGCAGGTCCGCCTTGTCCGCCGCCACCCACAACGTCCAACAGAATCCCCTCACCCGCACGATCGCAGCCGACATGGAGGCCGTGAACACGGTGATCCGCCAGCGCCTGCAGTCCGAAGTCGCGCTGGTGAACCAGATCGCCGAATACATCATCAGCGCCGGCGGCAAGCGGATCCGTCCTGTGCTGGTGCTGCTGCTGGCGAACGCCTACGGCTACAAGGGCGAAGGCCACCACGAACTGGCGGCCGTGGTCGAATTCATCCACACGGCCACGCTGCTGCACGACGACGTCGTCGACGAATCCTCGATGCGGCGCGGCCGCCAGACGGCGAATGCCATGTTCGGCAACGCGGCCTCGGTGCTGGTGGGCGACTACCTGTACTCGCGCTCGTTCGAGATGATGACCAGCCTGAACGACATGCGCGTGATGCAGATCCTGTCGCGCGCCACCACCGTCATCGCCGAGGGCGAGGTCCTGCAGCTGCTGAACATGCACGACCCGGACGTGACCCAGGAAAGCTATCTGCGCGTGATCCGCTCGAAGACGGCCAAGCTGTTCGAGGCGGCCGCCCAGCTGGGCGCCCTGGTCGCCGGCGCCGACGACGCCCGGATCGAGGCGGCCGGCGAATACGGCCGCTCGCTGGGCACCGCGTTCCAGCTCATCGACGACGTGCTCGACTATGCCGGCGACGCCACCGAGATCGGCAAGAACGTGGGCGACGACCTGCGCGAAGGCAAGCCGACGCTGCCCCTGATCTATGTGATGGAAAACGGCTCGCCCGAGCAGCGCGAACTGATCCGCAGCTGCATCGAACAGGGCGACGAGACCCATTTCGACGCCGTGCTGGCCGCCGTCACCTCCAGCGGCGCCCTCGATTTCACGCGCCGCGAGGCCGAAGCCGCCGCGCGCCGCGCCGCCACGGCGATCGCCGACCTGCCGGATACCGACTACAAGCAGGCCCTGCTCCAGCTCTGCAGCTTCGCTGTTGACAGGAACCATTGAGGCAACTATAGTAATGCCTTCCCGAGATTTCGGTAACGATGTCTCGAACAGTCGGGGTGTAGCTTAGCCCGGTAGAGCGCTACGTTCGGGACGTAGAGGCCGGAGGTTCGAATCCTCTCACCCCGACCACTCAGTTTCTTGTTTTATCTTGTTTGCAGCATCCAAAGCGACACTCCTCGGGTTAGCAGCTGCTTCAAAGCATTACCACCGTCGGGGTGTAGCTTAGCCCGGTAGAGCGCTACGTTCGGGACGTAGAGGCCGGAGGTTCGAATCCTCTCACCCCGACCACAGAATTCATGAAAAACAGCGGACCATGCGTCCGCTGTTTTTTTTCGTGCACGGCTGCTTGCGTCCGAGTCTCATGCGTCCGGATTTCATGCGTCCGGATCGCCGCCCTTCCCCACCATCTGCAGCAGCAAGGTGCCATCGCTTTTCCGCGCGACGACGGCAAGCCCGCTCTTCAGCACCAGCACCTTGACGGGTTCGCCGACGACGCCGCTGACGATCGTCTCCGCGCCCGTCCGCCGGTCGATGGCCGTGAGCACGGCGGGCGTCCCGGGGTCGCTGCATTCCGTGCGGACCGCGTACACGGTCGCGGCATCGGCCCCGATGTCGGCGGTCCAGCAGAACGTGCCCCGCAGCTGCACGCCCTCCCTGGCCTTGCCGTCGGCGCCGATCGCCGCCAGCTGCGTCGTCTTGCCGTCATTGCCCAGCATGACGATGTCGTTGGCCGACGAAATCGCCGCCCTTACGCCATTGCTCTTGAGCTTGATGGGGCGCTCGCTGAAGCGGTACTTCCCGCCGACGATCTTCGATGCGGCATGGTCGTCCGTGTTCGCCCCTTCCGGCTGCGATGCAGGCAGAAAATTTCCAGCCACATATAAGGTATTCCCGGCCAGCCGCGCGGCCGATCCCTGCTCGTAGGCGCCGGTAGGCAACCGGGTGACGGACGCCCCCTGCAAGCCGGGATCGAGCCTGGCGAAGAAGATCGCGTTGGATGCCGTCTTCGCCGCGACGTCGCGCGCCGCCCCGGCCACGGTGACGCCGCCCGCGTCGGCGTCGATGGCGTAGACGGTGGAGCGCGAGGCGTCCGTGTCGATCTCCTTCGACCCCAGCAGAGCGCCCTGGTCGTCGAAGCGGTAGGCGTGGACCGTCATCTCCCGCGTGGCGGGCCCGGCGCCAGGGACCACTTCCGCGCCGAGGAGAAGGGTTTTCCCGTCCGCATGGCAAGCCTTGAAGGCGACCCGGTGGGCGCCGTCCGGCGGTTCGACCGTCCGTTCCCAGACCATCCGGCTGGCGGCCGGGTCGAACAGCATGACGACGCCGCGCTCGGGGTCGCTCGCGCGCCGCCCGACGGCCACGCCGACGATGCACAGCTTGCCGTCGTCCGTCTCGCTGAGCTGCGCGATCACCGTGTCCACGCCCGGCTTGGTCAGTACCACGGGCGCGGCGCGGGCCGGCACGGCGCAGGCCCAGCCGGACAGGACAGCGGACAGGACCATGGAGGCGGCAACGAGACGGGGTTTCATCGCATCGGATTCCCAGGATGGCATGGACGCCATCATGCCACGCACGTCCGCGCGGTGGCGAACCGCACAGCGGGCCGGTGACCGTGGCCCGGGCGCGACGAATACCCCGTCATCCCACCGGCTGCGCCACCAAGCCTGCGTCCTGGATGCGCGAACGCAAACGCGACGGGACCTCACCCACTAGCATCGACTCACATGGCGCCTGATGAAGTTCATCAACACTTGCCGACGAGATCGGTGGAGATGCTTTCTTCAAATCAATCCTTGTGCCGCTGAGCGCGTGGAATCGCGACGTCGTCCATCCGGCGCAGGTCCTCCGGCGAGGCCTTCCATGTGCGACCGATTCGTCACCTTCCTCCTCATTGCGCGCTGGGCCAGCGCCATCATGGCGCTGCTGTACCACATCCGGTTCCTCGTGTTCGTCGACTACGGCGACGTGCACGACAAGACCGGCCTGGCGAAGGCCTTCTATTTCCTCACCGGCCTCGGCCACGAGGCGTTCGCCGTGTTCTTCGTCGTCGACGGCATCCTGGCCGGACTGGTCCTGCGCGCGCACCGGTCGGGTTTCCCGGCCGAGGGCGTCGTCCGTGGCGCCGTGACGCGCTACGCAGTCGCGCTGTACCGCATCCTGCTGCCCGCGCTGGCGCTGGGCGCCGCCTGCGACGTCGCGGGCAGCAGCTGGTTCGACGCCACGGGGCTGTACACGAACTTCCCCGCATTCAGCACGCTGACACTGAGCCATGCCGCGCTGCTGGGCAATGCGCTCATGCTGCAGCCGGTCCTCGTGCCCACGTTCGGCAGCAACGGCATGCTGTACCTGCTGTCCTGGCTGTTCTGGAGCTTCGTCCTGCTCGTGCTGCTGCGCATCTCGGGTATCGCGCGGCCGCTGCTGCTGACGGCCATCGTCGTCGTGCTGCCCTGGGAGTTCCTGGCGTGGGCGGCGACGTGGGTGGCGGGCGTCGCCGTGGTGGCGCTCGGGACGGTCAGCAGATGGCGCCCGGCGCCGGCCCTGGGGGCGGCCCTGCTCGTCGCCGCACTGCTGCTGTCGCGCCTGGCGGGCGCCGACACCGGTCTGGTGCCGCAACCGGTCGGCACATGGCTTGCCGGCAGCACCTACCTGCTGGTGGGCCTGGCCTTCGTCGTCCTCGCCTGGTCGCTGTATCCGGACCCCGGCGGCACCAGCCACGAAGGCGTGCGCGCCGCCGTGCTGGGCATGGCCGACAGCCCGTCCGGACAGGCCGCCGCGTTCTCCTTCTTCGGCCACTTTCCCGTGATGATGTTACTTACCGGAATCGGCGCCACGCTGCTCGACGCGCCGCTGATGCAGCAGCCGACGCCATTCGCCGGCGCCGCCTTCGCCAGCCTTGCCGTCCTGTGCCTGGGCATCACGGCGCTCGTCGGGCGGACCATCGCGCCCGGCGTCGGCTCGACGGTGCGCCGCCGTCCGGGCATGAGCGTCTAGAATCGGCTGCACGACCGTCGCGGCCGGATTTCCCGGCCGCGGTCGCGCGCCTCGGGAGGTCCATCCATGCTCGACACCATCGGCACGCCCACGCTCTACCTTTCGTTCACGGTCCTCGTCGCCCTGCTGCTCGCCGTCGATTTCTTCGTCCTCAAGCACGAGGGCGAACACAAGGTGAGCACGCGCGAGGCGGCCATGTGGTCGGTCATCTGGATCTCGATCGCGCTGGCGTTCGGCGGCTGGCTGTGGTGGTACCTGGACGGCACGCTGGGACCGGAGATCGCGAAGGCGAAGGCGCTCGAATACCTGACCGGCTACCTGATCGAGAAATCGCTGGCGGTCGACAATGTGTTCGTCTGGATCACGCTGTTCAACTTCTTCGCCGTGCCGGCGATGTTCCAGAAGCGCGTGCTGCTGTACGGCGTGCTGGGGGCGATCGTGCTGCGCGCGGTGCTGATCTACGTGGGCGCCCTGCTGCTGGCGCAATTCCACTGGATCCTCTACATCTTCGGCCTGTTCCTGCTCTACACGGGGGTGCAGATGCTGATCGTCTCCGACCAGGAACCCGACCTGGCCAACAACCGCGTGCTGCGCTGGATGCGCGGCCACATGAAGATCACGGACGAGTACCACGGCCACAGCTTCTTCACGTTCAAGAACGGCGTGCGCTACGCCACCCCGCTGTTCGTCGTGCTGGTGCTGGTGGAGGTCACCGACGTCATCTTCGCCGTCGATTCGATCCCCGCCATCTTCGCCGTCACGGGCGACCCGTTCATCGTGTTCACGTCGAACATCTTCGCCATCCTGGGCCTGCGCGCCATGTACTTCCTGCTGGCCGACATGGCGCAGCGCTTCCACCTGCTGAAGTACGGGCTCGCCTTCATCCTCGTCTTCATCGGCGCCAAGATGCTGCTGCTGGACATCTACAAGATCCCGACCGGGATCGCGCTGGGCGTGGTCGGGCTGATCCTGCTGGTGTCGGTGCTGGCGAGCCTGATGCGTCCCCCGCCGGCACCGAAACCCTGAATGTCAGGTGGCCGAGGCGGCCCTGACCCGCACCGCCAGGGCGGCCAGCGCGGCGGCCACGGCCAGCAGCACGACGCCGTTCCAGCCCCAGGCGGCCAGCGCCTGGGCGCCGAGGGCGCCGCCCGTGGCCATGCCGACGAACACGCTCGTCATCAGGATCGCATTCAGGCGGCTGCGCGACTCCGGGGCAATGCCGAACACGATGGTCTGGTGCGCGATCAGGCTCGCCTGCACGCCCAGGTCGAAGCCGATGGTGGCCAGCGCCAGCAGCGCCAGCTGCAACGGGGTGGACAGGGCCGGCATGGCGAACATGATGGCGAACGAGCCCACGGTCACGATGGCGGCGACGCGCGTCACCCATTCGGCGCCGCGGCGATCGGCCAGCCGTCCGGCGAACGGCGCGGCCAGGGCGGCCACGGCGCCGGCCAAGCCGAACGAGCCCGCCGCGGCCGAGCCGAGGTGGAACGGGGCGCCGTGCAGCATCACGGCCAGCGTCGACCAGAATGCCGAGAAACCGACCGACAGCAGGCCCTGGGCCAGCGCGGCCAGGCGCAGCTTGCGGTGCTGGCGCCACAGGGCGGCGAGCGATTGCAGCAGGGCCGGATAGCTCACCTGGCTGGTCGGCGCGAAATGGGGCAGGAAGCGTGCCATCACGCCGGCCATCGCGACGACGCCGATCGACGCCGCCACGAACACGGCGCGCCAGCCCCAGTGCTCGGCGACGAAGCCGCTGACGACGCGCGACAGCAGGATGCCCAGCAACAGGCCCGTCATCACGGTGCCGACGGCCTTGCCGCGGTGTTCGGGCTGGGCCAGCGTCGCGGCGGCCGGGACGATGTCCTGGGCCACGGTGGCGAACAGGCCGACCAGCAGGCTGGCGCCCAGCAGCACGCCCAGCGTCGGCGCGAAGCCCGTCAGCAGCAGCGCGGCGGCCAGCACCAGCGCCTTGGCGACGATGATGTTACGGCGATCGAAGCGGTCGCCCAGCGGCGCCAGCAGCAACAGGCCCAGCGCATAGCCGAACTGGGTCAGCGTCGGGATCCAGCCGACGGCGCGCGGGTCGGCGTTCAGGTCGCCGGCCAGCACGCCCAGCGTCGGCTGGCTGTAGTACAGCGCGGCGACGGACAGGCCGGTGCCCGCCGCGAGCAGGAAAGTCAGGGGGCCGGACAGGGTCGCCTGCCGCGGCATGGTGGTGGTGGTGGTGTTCATTGCTGCACTCCTTCTTGTTCGATGGGATGCATTATGCGCAGCCATGCTGCAACGCGGTAGCCACATGGGCGGCAGAACTGTTATACGATGGACGTATGAACGCAGACAATCCTCCTGGAATATCATCCGCCGACCGTATGATGCTGGTCGAGACCTTCGTCCGCATCGTCGATGCCGGCAGCCTGTCGGCGGCGGCGCGCCTGCTCGAGACGACGCAGCCGACCGTCAGCCGGCGCCTGAAGGCGCTGGAAAAATCGCTGGGCGTGCGCCTGCTGCAGCGTTCCACCCACGCGATGAAGCTGACCGACGACGGCATGCGCTGCTATGCACGGGCCAAGGAATTGCTGGCCGGCTGGCAGGAATTCGAGAGCGAGATCCGCGGCGCCGGCGACGAGCCGGTGGGCCTGCTGCGGGTGATCGCCCCGCACGCCTTCGGCCAGCAGCAGCTGGTCGCGCCGCTGGCCGAGTACCTGAAGCGCTATCCGCGCATGACGGTCGAATGGACGCTGCACGACCGCGTGCCCGACCTGATCGGCCAGGGCATCGACTGCGTGATCCGCGTGGGAGAAGATCCGCCACCGGACATGGTGGCGCTGCGCCTGGGCGACGTGCCGCGCATCGTGGTGGCCGCGCCCGGCCTGCTCGAGGGTATGCCCGTGCCCGACCACCCGGACGCGCTGCCCGCCCTGCCCTGGATCTCGGCCAGCAATTTTTACCGCGACCAGGTGACGCTGACCCATGCGCAGGACGGACGCTCGACGCAGCTGGCGATCCGTCCGCGCCTGTACACGGACAATCTGTACGCGCTGCGCAACGCCGCCGTGATGGGTGTCGGCGTGGCGCTCGGTTCGTCGTGGGCGCTGCGCGAGGAGCTGGACAGCGGCCGCCTGGTGCAGCTGGTGCCGCAGTGGCAGGCGGCGCCGCTGCCGATCTGGCTGATCTACCCGCCGGCCCGCTTCTACCCGGCGCGCCTGCGCCGCTTCATCGACATCATGCGCGTGGCGGTGCCGCAGGCGTTCGGCATCGCCCCGCTGGACTAGACTTCCGCCGCCTGCGCCGCGGCCAGCAGCGCGCGGATCTCGGGCACGCAGGAACCGCAATTGCCGCCGGCCTTCGTGCACGCGGTGACGGCGGCGGCGTCGCGGCAGCCGTGCTGGCGGATCGCGATCTCGATCGTCTTCTTCCCCACGCCGAAGCAGGAGCACACGGTCGGTCCCGGATCCGCGCCGGCCGTCTTCGCGCGGCCCGACAACAGGGCCAGGCGGTCGGCCTGCGCGAGCGTCTCCTGCGCGAACAGCGAGGCCAGCCAGGCCCGTGCCGGCAGGTCCTGGCGCTGCGAGACGAACAGGCAGGCCTGGATCCTTCCGTCGACCAGGTGGGCCGCGCGCACCACGCCGCCGCTCTTGTCCTCGACCTCGATCCAGTCGGCGTCCTCGTCGTCCCCGCGCACGCCCAGCAGCGCGCGCGTCCAGTCGGCCGCCTGGGAGAACGGCAGCCGTCCCGCCAGCTCGTAGCGGACGAAGCCCGCGCCCTGGATGCGGGTCCAGTGTGCCGCTTCCTGCAGCGGCAGTTCCGCGCGGCTCAGGATGAAGCCGTACCAGGCCACGCCGAACGGTTCGATGCGCACGGGCGTGTGCTTGAATTCCGGCTCGCCAGAGACGGGATCGACGGCGGGATTCACGACGGTGCCCACGCGCGCGTCGGACGCCGTCTGCGCGCTCCAGTGGATGGGCATGAAGGCGCTGCCGCGGGCGATGCCGCCGCCGTGCTGCACCCGCGCCACCACGGCGCCCCAGCTGCTCGTCACGCGCGCCAGCTCCCCCGCCTTCACGCCGCACAGCAGCGCGTCCTGCGGGTGCAGGTCGACGAACGGTTCCGGCACGTGCTCGGCCAGCCGCGGCGAACGGCCGGTGCGCGTCATCGTGTGCCACTGGTCGCGCACGCGTCCCGTATTCAGCACCAGCGGGAACTCGCCGTCCGGCAGGTACGCGGGCGCGCGCGGCGCCGTCGGCACGAAGCGCGCCTTGCCGTTCGGATGGGCGAAGCGGCCGTCGCCCAGCAGGCGCGCCGTCGACCCGCCCGGCGCACGCACGGGCCACTGCACCGGCGCCAGCGCATCGTAGTCCGCGCGCGTCATGCCGGCCAGGCCGCCGATGTCGAACAGGCGCGGGCGTCCACCATCGGTGCCGTTGCGCCAGGCCGACAGGCGCGCGTGCTCGTCGAAGATCTCGTGCGGCGCCGTGAAGTCGAAGCCCGTGAAACCCATGCGCCGGGCCACGTCGCAGACGATGTCCCAGTCCGCGCGTGCGCTGCCGGGCGCGCTCAGGAAAGCGCGCTGGCGCGAGATGCAGCGCTCGGAATTGGTGACGGTGCCGTCCTTCTCGCCCCAGCCCAGCGCCGGCAGCAGCACGTGGGCCACCCCGTTCGTGTCGGTGCCCGGCACGATGTCGGACGCCACCACCAGCTCGCATCGTTCCAGCGCGCGCCTTGCCTGCGCCGCATCCGGCATGCTGACGAGCGGATTGGTGGCCATGATCCACACGGCCTTGATCCTGCCCTCCTCGATGGCGCGGAACAGGTCGACGGCCTTCAGGCCGGGCTTGTCCGCCATGCGCGGCGAGGCCCAGAAGCCCTGCACGGCGGCACGCTGGTCCGCGTCCTCGATGTCCATGTGCGCGGCCAGCATGTTCGCCAGGCCGCCCACCTCGCGTCCGCCCATCGCGTTCGGCTGGCCCGTCAGCGAGAACGGGCCCATGCCCGGCTTGCCGATGCGGCCCGTGATCAGGTGGCAGTTGATGATGGCATTGACCTTGTCGGCGCCGCTGCTGGACTGGTTCACGCCCATCGTGAAGGCGGTGACGGTCTTCTCCGTCCGCGCGAACAGCGCGTAGAAGCGCTGCAGCAGGGCCGGATCGATGCGGCAGGTCCTGGCCACGTCGAGGATCGTGCCGGCCTTGCCGGCGGCGTCCAGCGCATCGGCCAGGCCCTCCGTGTGGGCGCGGACGAAGCCGGCATCCACGGCCTGCTGGGCCGCGAGATGGGCGAGCAGGCCGTCGAACAGCCACACGTCCGTGCCCGGCTTGATGGGCAGGTGCAGGTCGGCGATGTCGCAGGTGGCCGTGCGGCGCGGGTCGACCACGACCACCTGCATCTGCGGACGCGCTTCCTTGGCGCGCGCGATGCGATGGTACAGCGTCGGGTGGCACCAGGCTGCGTTCGAGCCCACCAGCACCAGCAGGTCCGCGAGCTCCAGGTCCTCGTAGCAGCCGGGCACGATATCCTCGCCGAACGCGCGCTTGTGGCCCGCCACGGCCGAGGACATGCACAGGCGCGAGTTGGTGTCGATGTTGGCGCTGCCGACGTAGCCCTTCATGAACTTGTTGGCGATGTAGTAGTCCTCGGTGAGCAGCTGGCCGGAGACGTACAGCGCCACCGCATCCGGCCCGTGCTCCGCGATGATGCGGGAGAAGCCGCCGGCGACCTTCTCCAGCGCCTCGTCCCAGGACGCCTCGCGCAAGCCATCCGCGCCGCGCAGCATCGGAGACAGCAGCCGGCCCTGCAGGCCGACCGTCTCGCCCAGCGCCGCGCCCTTCACGCACAGGCGGCCCTGGCTGGCCGGATGGAAGGCGTCGCCGGCGATGGACAACGCGCCGTCCTCCCCGACGCGGGCATCGACGCCGCAGCCGACGCCGCAGTACGGGCAGGTGGTCTTGACGGTGGTGGGGATGGCGGACAGCTTCATGCGCAGGACTCCTCGTCAGGCCGCGCTCGCGCAGGCCTGGCCGAACAACAATTGGTCGCGCATCGACGAGATGTCGGTGCGCCGCTGGATCAGGTCGAAATACCAGGGACCGTCGGCGACGTCGCCGACGAGCACGGCGCCCGCCAGGCGGTTGCCGCACACCACGAGGCGCTTGTAGACGCCGCCGCGGCGGTCGCGCAGCACCAGGTCTTCGCTGCCGTCGCCGCCGACGATGTCGCCGGCCGAGTACAGGTCCACGCCCGTCACCTTCAATTTGGTGGCCGTGGCCTGCTGCACGTAGCGGCGGTGGCCGCTGCCCGCCAGGTGGGCGGCGCACACGCACGCCTGGTCCCAGATCGGCGCCACCAGGCCGAAGGTGGCGCGGCGGTGCTGCACGCATTCGCCCACGGCGTACACGCGCGGGTCGTAGGTCTGCAGCGTGTCGTCGACGACGATGGCACGCTCGCAATGCAGGCCGGCGGAGCGCGCCAGGTCGATGTTCGGGCGCACGCCGGCCGCCATCACGACCAGGTCGGCCGGGATCTCCTCGTCGCCTTCGAACAGCACCGACTGCACCCGTCCCTCACCCGCGATCTCGACGGTCTGGCGATTCAGCAGGATGCGCAGGCCGCGCCGTTCCAGGCTGGCGCGCAGCAGCTCGGCCGCGGGCGGATCGAGCTGCTGGTTCATCAGGCTGCCCGTGACGTGCACGACCGACACGTCCATGCCCCGCCGCAGCAGGCCGTTCGCCGCTTCCAGGCCGAGCAGGCCGCCGCCGATCACGACGGCCCGTCCGCCCGCCCGCGCCGCGGCCAGCATCGTGTCGACGTCCTGCAAATCGCGGAAACCGATCACGCCCGGCAGGTCGTGGCCCGGTACGGGCACGATGAAGGGCTTCGATCCCGTCGCGATGAGGAGGCGGTCGTAGGGAACGGCCAGGCCCGACGCCGCGTGCACGGTGCGGCGCTTGCGGTCGATGCGCACGACGGGGTCGCCCGCGTGCAGCGTCACCCCGTGCTCGTCGTACCAGGTGCGGGTGTGCAGCATGATCTCGTCGACCGTCTTCTCGCCGGCCAGCACGGGCGACAGCAGGATGCGGTTGTAGTTACCGTGCGGCTCGGCGCCGAACACGGTGATGCGGTACCTGTCCGGCGCCAGCTTCAACAATTCCTCGACCGTGCGCATGCCGGCCATGCCGTTGCCGATCACGACGAGCGACAGCGACTGGGGCTGGTCCATGATCAGGCTCCTACCCAGACGTGGCCGTCCTCGACGCGCACGGGATAGCTGGCGACGGAGTTGTGCGGCGCCTCGATGCACTCGCCCGTCTGCAGGTCGAAATGCTGCTTGTAGATGGGCGAGGCGACGACGATGCGCTCGCCCAGGCTGCCGACCAGGCCGCGCGACAGCACTGCGGCGTTCGCGTTCGGATCGAAGTTGTCGATGGCGAACAGGCGCGGCGCGGCGTCCCCGACGCGGAACACGGCCACCTGGCGCCCGTCCAGCAGGGCGCACACGCCCGTATCGGGCACGATGTGCTCCAGCGGGCAGACGGGGGTCCACTCCCTGGTCAATGCGATGTCACGGTGCATGGCGTTCTCCTTGTGCTTCTCAAGCGACTGCGATGGGGATGGTGCGGCGGCGTTCCTCGATGGTGGCGGGCCGGATCTGGCCCCGCTCCGGCACGAACACGACGTTGTCGTCCACGGCGTCGCTGTTGACGAAGGTCTGGAAGCGCCGGCGCACGGCCGGGTCCTCGACGGCGTTCTTCCACTCGTCCTCGTAGGTGTCGACGACGCGCTGCATGTCCGCCTCCAGCTCGGCGGCGATGCCCAGCCTGTCGTCGACGACGACCTGCTTCAGGTAATCGAGGCCGTCTTCCAGCTCAGTGTCCAAACCCACGCGCCAGGTGCTGGTGCGCTGCAGGCGGTCCGCGGTGCGCACGTAGAACATCAGGAAGCGGTCGACCAGCCGCACGACCTGCGCCTCGTCCAGGTTCGATGCCAGCAGTTCGGCGTGGCGCGGCTTCATGCCGCCGTTGCCGCACACGTACAGGTTCCAGCCCTTGTCCGTGGCGATCAGGCCGACGTCCTTGCCCTGCGCCTCGGCGCATTCGCGCGTGCAGCCGGACACGCCGAACTTGATCTTGTGCGGCGCGCGCAAGCCTTTATAGCGGTTCTCCAGCGCGATGGCGAAGCCCACCGAATCGCCCACGCCGTAGCGGCACCAGGTCGAGCCCACGCAGGACTTCACCGTGCGCAGCGACTTGCCGTAGGCGTGGCCCGATTCGAAGCCGGCCGCGATCAGCTCTTCCCAGATGGCGGGCAGCTGGTCCACGCGGGCGCCGAACAGGTCGACGCGCTGGCCGCCCGTGACCTTGGTGTACAGGCCGTATTTCTTCGCGACCTGGCCGACGGCGATCAGGCCGTCCGGCGTCACTTCCCCGCCCGGCATGCGCGGTACGACGGAATACGTGCCGTCCTTCTGGATATTGCCGAGGAAGTAGTCGTTCGAATCCTGCAGGCTGGCGTGCTTCGGCTTGAGCACGAAGTCGTTCCAGGTCGAGGCCAGGATGTTGGCGGCGACGGGCTTGCAGATGTCGCAGCCCAGGCCCTTGCCGTGCTTGTGCAGCAGCGTGCCGAAATCCTTGATGCCGCCAACGCGCACGAGGTGGTGCAGTTCCTGGCGCGAATACGGGAAGTGCTCGCACAGGTGGTTGCTGACGGCCAGGCCCGCCTTCTGCATTTCCGCCTTCATGACCTGCGTGACGAGCGGCACGCAGCCGCCGCAGGACGTGCCCGCGTTGGTGCAGGCCTTGATGGCGCCGATGTCGCAGGCGCCGCCCGCCACCGCATCCGCGATCGCGCCCTTGGTGACGGCGTTGCAGGAACAGACCTGGGCCGTGGCCGGCAGCGCGTCGACGCCGATGGCCGGGCGCGCGCCGCCCTCCGCCTGCGGCAGGATCAGGAATTCCGGTGCTTCCGGCAGCGCGATCCCGTTCAGCATCATCTGCAGCAGCGTGCCGTACTCCGCCGCGTCGCCGACCAGCACGGCGCCCAGCAGGCGCTTGCCGCAGTCGGATACGACGATCTTTTTATAGACCTGCTTGCGCTCGTCCGTGTACTGGAAGCTGCGCGCGCCCGGCGCGGTCGCATGCGCGTCGCCGATCGAGGCCACGTCCACGCCCATCAGCTTCAGCTTGGTGCTCATGTCGGCGCCGGCGAAGGTTCCCGCCTGTCCCAGCAAGGCCCTGGCGACGGTACGCGCCATGTCGTAGCCCGGCGCGACGAGGCCGAAGGTCTGGCCGTTCCAGGCGGCGCATTCGCCGATGGCGTAGACGTTCGCATCCGAGGTCAGGCAGGCATCGTCGATGGCGATGCCGCCACGCGGGCCGATGGCCAGGCCGCAGGCGCGCGCCAGCTCGTCGCGCGGGCGGATGCCGGCCGAGAACACGATCATGTCCGTCTCGAGAACGCTGCCGTCGGCGAACTCCATGCGGTGCGTGGCGGTCTCGCCGTCGACGATGCGCAGCGTGTTCTTCTGCGTGTGCACGGTGACGCCCAGTTCCTCGATCTTGGTGCGCAGCATGCGGCCGCCCGCGTCGTCGACCTGCACGGCCATCAGGCGCGGCGCGAACTCGACGACGTGGGTGTCGAGCCGCATGTCGCGCAGCGCCTTCGCGCATTCGAGGCCCAGCAGGCCGCCGCCGACGACGACGCCGGACTTGCCGCGGGCGCCGCATTCCAGCATCGCTTCCAGGTCCTCGATGGTGCGGTAGACGAAGCAGTCCTTGCGCTCGCGCCCCGGCACGGGCGGCACGAACGGGGTCGAGCCGGTGGCGAAGACGAGCTTGTCGTAGTCCAGCACGGATCCGTCGGCCAGCGTCACGGTGCGCGCGGCGCGGTCGACCGCCACGGCCCGGGCATCGAGTTTCAGGTCGATGCGGCCGGCGTGCTCGTCGAAGAAGCCGGGCGCGACCAGCGACAGTGCATCGGCCGTCGTGCCGGAAAAGAACGAGGACAGGTGCACGCGGTCGTAGGCCGGGCGCGCTTCCTCGCACAGGACGGTGACCTCGACACCGTCCGCCGCTTGCGGATCGGCGAACAGCGTCTCGAGGAATTTATGGCCCACCATGCCGTGGCCGATGACGATCAGTTTCATGCTCGGACTCCTTGTTTGATGCTCACGCCGCCGCAGGGGCCGCGCCTTCGATGGTTGCGAGCTTGAAGCGCACGCCGATGGCGCACAGGGCCGACAGCAGCACGAGGCCGCCCAGGATCAGGAAGGTCTGGCGCACGTCGCCCGTGCCCTTCATGAGGAAGCCCGCCAGCACGGCGCCGACGTTGCCGCCCGCGCCGACGATGCCGGCCACGCCGCCCAGCGCCTTGCGGTTCACGAACGGCACCAGCGCATAGGTGGCGCCGCAGGCCATGTGGGTGCACAGGCCGAAGGCCAGCATCGCGGTGATGGCCAGCGCGGCGCTGGTCGTGTTCGAGAACCACAGCAGGCCCAGGCCCTCGCCCAGCATCAGCACGAACAGCAGCGTGACGCGCGAATTCAGGTCGCCGCGGTTGGCGGCGCGGTCGGACAGCCAGCCGCCCAGCGCGCGGGCGAACAGCGCCAGCAGGCCGAAGCTGCCGGCCGCCATGCCGGCCGCCTTCAGCGACAGGCCGAAGTGGTCGACGTAATAGGTGGCGGCGATGTTGTGGACGAACAGCTCGATGCCGAAGCAGGCGCCGTAGGTGACGAACAGCAGCCAGGCGCGGTAGTTGCCGCAGGCTTCCAGGAAGCTGGCCATGCCGCCCTTGTTGTTCGCTTCGAACGGGATGCCCTTGGCGCGCAGTTCGTCGAAGTTGCCTTCCGGGCAATCCTGGGTCAGCTTCCAGTAGGCGACGGCCGTGACCAGCATCGCCAGGCCCGGCACCAGCAGCGCGACGCGCCAGCCCATCGTCTCGCTCACGCCGAGCATGACGACGGCGCCCATCAGCAGCGGCATCAGGGCTTGGGCCGCGCCGCCGCCGCTATTGCCCCAGCCGGCCGATGCCGCGTTGGCGGTGCCGACCACCTTGGGGCCGAACATCACGGACGTGTGGTACTGGGTGATCACGAAGCTGGCGCCGACCGCGCCGATCCCCAGGCGGAACAGCAGGAAGCTTTCGTAGCTCTGCGCGGCCGCGACGCCCAGCACGGGAATGGCGCCCAGCACCAGCAGGCCCGTATAGGTCTTGCGCGGGCCGAAGCGGTCGCACAGCGGGCCGACCAGCAGGCGCACCAGGATGGTGATGGCGACGGCGGCGATGTTGATGTCGGCGATCTGCGCCATCGACAGGTGGAACTCTCCCTTGATGACGGGCATCAGCGGCGCGCAGGCGAACCAGGCGAAGAAGCACACGAAGAAGGCCACCCAGCTCATGTGGAAGGCGCGCATCTGCGGCGTATTGAAGGAGAAGAGCTTGATGCTGTTTGCTTTGCCCGACATAGTGGTTCCCCTGAAAAAAAGAAAAGGCGTCCGCTGCCTGGCCGCGGCGCGCATGCGGGTGCATGGGCGGGCGGGTGCAGCGGACGCCGTTGTCCTGTGCCGGCCCTTCGTTGGGCCGGCGCTGTGATTCGTTCGGGATCGCCGTTGATCCTTGCAGGGAGTGTTTGCAAGACGCGTGCCAGAAGCGCTTGCCCTGGCCGGCGCCCCTGAGCTCAGGGGCAGCGCTTCATTGCGGTGCACAATGCGCGAAATGGGGGCATGTTCAAGAAACCGCCCGCACCAATCACGCGCCGGCCAGCGCTGGGCGGTGGATGGGGAAGGAAGAGATATAAGCGGCGGGGTCGGCGCCCGTCCAGGCCTTGCCGTCCATGAGGGTCGAGCTGCGCATCAGGCCGGACGGCGCCGGCACGCCGGCCACCAGCGCCGCCTCGCGGTACAGGCCGACCCGGTTGACCCTCGCGGCGATGGCCGCGTAATCGACCTCCTCGCGCAGCAGTCCCCAGCGCCGGTGCTGGGTCATGAACCACATGCCGTCGGACAGGTAGGGGAAATTGGCGGCGCCGCCGGCGTGGAACTGCTGCGGATCGGCGTCCTGCCAGCGCCTGCCCAGGCCGTTGTCGTAGTCGCCGCGCAGCCTGGCGGCGATCGCCTGGCGGTCGGCGTTCACGTAGGCGGGGCTGGACAGCACCTCGGCCACCGTGGCGCGGTGCTCCACGGACTCGTCGATCCAGCGCCCCGCTTCCAGCACGGCCGCCACGAGCGAGCGGCAGGCATGCGGATTGGCGTCGACGAAGGCGGCCGTGGCGCCCAGCGCCTTGCCAGGGTGGTCGGGCCAGATGTCCTGGCTGGCGGCGGCCGTGAAGCCGCTGCCGTCCAGCACGGCGCGCGCCCCCCAGGGTTCGCCGGCGCAGAAGCCGTCCATGTGGCCGGCCGCCAGATTGCCCGCCATCTGGCTGGGCGGCACCGTCGCCACCTGCACGTCGCGCAGCGGATCGATGCCGCCGGCGGCCAGCCAGTAATACAGGAACATCGCGTGGTCGCCGGTCGGGAAGGTGTGGGCGAACGTGAGGCGGCGCGGATTCGCGCGCTGCAGTGCGGCCAGCGACGCGAGGTCCGTCACGCCCTGCGCGGCGAGCGCGCGCGACAGCGTGATCGCCTGGCCGTTGCGCGACAAATTCATCAGCGCCGCCATGCGCGTGGCGGGCGTGCCGATGCCCGTCTCGATGCCGTACAGGAGGCCCGTCAGCAGGTGGCCGGCGTCGATCTCGCCGCCCAGCAGGCGGTCGCGCATGCCCGACCACGAATGCTGGCGGTGCAGCTCGATGCGGATGCCGTGCTTTTCGTCCAGCCCCAGCACGGACGCCATCACGACCGACGCGCAGTCGGTCAGCGGCATGAAGCCGACCCGGATCACGCCCTTTTCGGGGCGGTCGGAGCCGGTTATATAAGCACCTGCCATCTCGATTCCTTGCTTTCTAGTGATCGTCGCCCCTGCGAAGGCAGGGGCCCAATGTTGCGCGCGCCACCGGACCGCATGCGACATTGGATCCCTGCCTTCGCAGGGACGACGTATGTTTTTCAGCCGAGCAGGTCTTCTACATCGAGGATGCGCTGCGCCACCTCGGCCAGTTTCAGTTTCTTGTTCATCGCCATGCCGCGCAGCTTCTGGTACGCCTGCTCCTCGCTCAAGCCGCTCTTGGCCATCAGCACGCCCTTGGCGCGCTCGATCAGCTTGCGGTCGGCCAGCTGACGGCGCGTGTCGGACAACTCGTCCAGCAGCCGCTGCTCGCGCCGGAACCGCGCCAGCGCCACGTCCAGCACGGGCTTGACGCGCTCGGCCTGCAGTCCCGCCACGATGTAGGCCGACACGCCCGCGTCGATCGCCGCGTCCATGCTGGACGTCGTCTGGTCGTCGGTGAACAGCACGATCGGGCGCGGCTCGTCGCGGGTGGCGATGACGATGTGCTCGAGCACGTCGCGCGCATCGGATTCGCTGTCGATGATGATCATGTCGGGCTGGATTTGCGCGATCCGCTCGGGCAGGAAGATGTCGGCCGGCAGCGAGGCGACGATGTCGTAGCCCGATTCCAGCAGTCCGATGCGCAGCGCCGTGTTGCGCCGCGCCTGGGCTTCCAGGGCGGCTTCGCCGGCGTCGTCGGCCGGTGCCGTGTTGACGACGACGATGCGCAGGGTACGTGGAAGCTTCGGGGGCGATTTCATGCCTGGGGGACATGCAAGTTTCGGGCCATCGCCAGTGACGTTTCCCCACAGATATTCGACAACCGTATAACCGAAGTAAAGACGACGGATAGTTTCCATACAGAAAACATTCACAAAACTGATGCGACACATCACGAACTAAAAGTTTTTTTATGACGAGGACAGTCCTATACTGCATCGCAACACGAGAGATTTTTTACCGGAGATGAGCATGAATACCGCAACGATCACCCAGGCGCAGAACAAGGGACTGCGCCACCAGTTCGCCGAAGCCGCCGCCAAGCTGCGCGCTTTCGCCATCGAGATGTACACCGCCCACGGCGGCTGGTTCGTCGTCGATGCCGCCCAGTCGGGCAGCGGCGCCCTCGCCGCCGAAATGAACCGCATCAACGCCAAATAATAGGGAGCCTGTCATGACCGCCATCGAATACGTCACCGTCGCCATCTCGGCACTCGCCATCGTCACCCGCATCGTCATGTTCGTGCGTAACCCGTCGGTCAGCGCGCCGACCGAGCAGTGGGCCGCCGACTACCGTAACTGAAAGACTGCGGCCGCCCTACCGGCCGATCCGCCATCTCCCACGCCCGGCACTGGCCGGGCGTTGTTTTTTGTGCATCGCAATAGCACCCGTGCCGGGCGCTGTTATTACGCGTGCGCGCCACGCCTCCGCGCTTCCCGCCAATTCCGACCCCAGCCGCATGACGCGCTGAGCTAGAATGCTTTTTTGCAATCTCTCATGCACGCCTCCGACTGATGATCCGACTCCCCGCCCTGACCGTACTTGCCGCGCTGACCGCGCTGCCCGCCTTCGCCTCGACGCCCGTCACCCTCGACCAGGCCATGGCCCACCCCGACTGGATCGGCACGCCCGTGGAAGCAGCGTGGTGGAACTGGGACGGCAAGCAGGTGCTGTACAAGCAGAAGCGCACCGGCTCGCCCGTGCGCGACATCTTCCGCGTCGATGCGGGCAAGGCCGGCGCCAGCCAGGTCAAGGATGCCGAACTGGCGAAGCTGGACAGCCCGGACGTGCTGTTCAACCGCGAACGCACGCGCGCCATCGTCGTGCGCAACGGCGACCTGTTCGAGCGCGACCTGAAGACGGGCACGCTGGTCCAGGTCACGCGCGGCAACGGCGCCGTCATCGCGACCCCGCAATACAGCGCCGACGGCCGCGCGATCCAGTTCCGTTCCGGCGACGACTGGTACCAGTGGGACCGCCAGGATCGCGTACTGGCGCCGCTGGCCGTGATCCGCGCCGCCAAGGATCCGGCCGCGCAGGACCCGGACGCGCTGCGCGACCTGCAGCTGCGCCTGATCGCCACCCTCAAGCGCCAGAAGGACGAGCGCGACGCCACCCGCGCGCGCGCCGAGGAAGAGCGCCGCGCCGACCCGAGCCGCGCGCCGGCTCCCATCTACCTGGGCGACAAGATCGCCATCGTGAGCAGCGCCCTGTCGCCGGACGGCCGCTGGCTGCTGGTGGTGACGGGTCCGAAGGATGCGCCGAAAGGCCGCGTCGGCAAGATGCCGCGCTACGTCACCGAGAGCGGCTACGAGGAATTCTCGGACGAGCGCACCCGCGTGGGCCGCAATCCGCCGCAGGGCCACGGCCTGAAACTGGTCAACCTGGCCACGCGCGAGGTGAAGGACCTGGCGTTCGACGCCCTGCCCGGCATCGCCGTCGATCCGCTGGCCGCCATGCGCGTCGCGCAGAAGCTCGACCCGCTCAAGGGCAACCGCCCCGTCATGATCGGTTTCCGCGGCGAGGCGATCACCTGGAGCCAGGATGGCGCCAACGTGGCCGTGATGCTGCGCTCGGTCGATAACAAGGACCGCTGGATCGCCACCGTCGACCTGCCGCGCGCGGGCCTGAAACCCGTGCATCGCCTGGGCGACGAAGCCTGGGTCAACTACGACAACAACGAATTCGGCTGGCTGCCCGACGACAAGACCCTGTGGTACCTGTCCGAGGAAAGCGGCTACTCGCACCTGTACGTGCGCGACGCCGCGGGCAAGGCCCGCGCCCTCACGAGCGGCAAGTGGGAAGCGTCCGACGTGGCCTGGTCGGCCGACGGCCAGACGGCCTGGCTGCTGTGCAACCGCAAGACGCCGGGCGCCTACGAAGTCTGCGCCGTCTCCGCGAAGGACGGCGCCACGCGCGAAGTCAGCAGCCTGGATGGCGGCGTCGAGGACTTCCGCCTGTCGCCGGACCAGAAGAAGCTGCTGGTGCACTTCTCCGGCCCCTACCTGCCGCCGCAGATCGCCACGCTGCCATCGCATGGCGGCGCGGCCGTCAAGCTGACCGACACCCGCACGGCCGACTTCAAGGCGCGCGACTGGATCCAGCCGCAATTCGTCGCGGTGCCCTCGACCCACGGCGCCGACCCCGTGTGGGCCAAGCTGTACCGCCCCGCGCAGCTCGAACCGGGCAAGCAGTACCCGGTCGTGATGTTCGTGCACGGTGCCGGCTACCTGCAGAACGTGTCGCACCGCTACACGCCCTACTTCCGTGAGCAGATGTTCCACAACCTGCTGGTGCAGAAGGGCTACCTGGTGCTCGACATGGACTACCGCGCCTCGAAAGGCTACGGCGCCAAGTGGCGCACGGCGATCTACCGCCAGATGGGCCACCCGGAACTGGACGACTACCTGGACGGCGTGAACTGGATGGTGGCGAACCAGCAGGGCGACCGCGCCAAGGTCGGCATCTACGGCGGCAGCTACGGCGGCTTCATGACGCTGATCGGCATGCTGCGTGCGCCCGGCGTGTTCCAGGCCGGCGCCGCCCTGCGCCCGGTGACCGACTGGACCACCTACAACCACGAGTACACGGCCAACATCCTGAACACGCCGGAGCTGGACCCGGAAGCCTACAAGGTCTCGTCGCCGATCGAGTATGCGCAGAACCTGCAGGGCCACCTGCTGATCGCGCACGGCATGGTCGACGACAACGTGTTCTTCCAGGATTCGGTGCGCATGGCCCAGCGCCTGATCGAACTGAAGAAGGACAACTGGGAACTCGCCCCGTATCCAATGGAGCGCCACTCCTTCGTGCAGCCTGAGAGCTGGTACGACGAGTACCGCCGCATCTACCAACTGTTCGAACGCACGTTGAAGCAGTAGGCTGGCCGTCATGATCCCGCGCTTCCTGCCGCTGCCGCTGCTGCTGCCACTCGTGCTGGCCCTGCCCGCGCAGGCCCAGTCCACCTACGTCGGCCTGCCGGAGACCGGCACGGTGGACGACGGCAAGGTCACGGCGAGCCGCTACGGCGCCGAGGGTTCCGCATCGGGGTCTGCACCTGCGCCTGCGCGCAGGATCACCGGCGGCATCACGGGCGTGTTCGTGGAGAGCACGGCCAAGGAGGCCCAGGAGCGCGTTCCCGTCACCTTCGGCCAGGTGTTCGCGCCGGGCGACGTGAAAGCGTCCGACCGGCTGGTGGGCAGGCTTGCCGATGGCAGAGCGCTGCCGCTGCAGGTCGACGCCAAGGCGCGCCACCCGGACGGCTCGCTGCGCCACGCCGTGGTCAGCGCCATCGTGCCCAAGCTGGCGCCCGGCGAATCGCTGATGCTGGCCATCGCCAAGGAGGCGGACGGCAAACCCGCCGCCGCCAGGGCCATCTCGCCCGCCGAGCTGCTGGCGCAAGGGTTCCAGGCCGGCGTGACGGTGCGCCTGGATGGCCGCGAGTGGAGCGCATCCGCCGCGCGCCTGCTGGCCGGCAAGCAGGTCAAGGCCTGGCTGGCGGGACCGCTGGCCGGCGAATGGCTGGTGTCCGCGCCGCTCGTCGATGCGCGCGGCGAGGCCCACCCGCACCTGGCGGCGCGCTTCGCGATCCGCTGGTATCCGCAAGCCAGGCAGGCACGGGTCGACGTCACCGTCGAAAACGACTGGGCCTACGAACCGGGTCCGCGCAACTTCACCTACGATGCTGCCGTCAGTGTCGGCGGCAAGGAGGTGTACGCGCAGTCCGCGCTCGTCCATTACCACCATGCGCGCTGGCGCAAGGTGTTCTGGTGGGGCGGCGACGGCGCCGCGCCCGCCCTGCACCTGCGTTACGACACGCCCTACCTGATCGCCTCGCGCGCGCTGCCCAACTACGACCAGTCGGTGCGCGTCTCCGGCGCCGCGCTGGCCGAGATGGGATCGCGCTGGAACGGCAAGAACGTCGAGCCGATGGGCACGGGCCTGACGACGGCCTATATGCCGATGACGGGCGGGCGCAACGACATCGGCCTCCTGCCCGGCTGGGCCGCCATGTACCTGCTGAGCATGGATGCGCGCGCCGCCCGCGCCACCTACGGCAGCGCCGACCTGGCCGGCAGCTTCTCGATGCACTACCGCGACAAGCGCACGGGCGATCCCGTCAGCCTGGTCGATTACCCCTACATGACCATGCTGGGCCATCCCGGCGACACGTTCAACCCGGCCACCGGCAAGCGCGAGGAATTTCCCGGATGCGCCGCGCCCGATGCCTGCAAGACGCCGTACACCCACGACATCGCGCACCAGCCGAACCTGGCCTACCTGCCCTACCTGCTGAGCGGCGATCGCTACTATCTCGACGAGCTGCTGTTCTGGGCCAGCTACGACGTGTTCGCGTCCAACCCCGGCTACCGGGACAACGTCAAGGGCCTGCTCCGGCCCGAGCAGGTGCGCGGCCAGGCATGGGCCCTGCGCACGCTGGCCGAGGCGGCCTACATCGCGCCGGACAACGAGCGCCTGAAGGGGCATCTGGCCGGCATCCTCGACCACAACCTGGCGTGGTACAACAAGACCTACACGGACAACCCGCAGGCCAACCGGCTCGGCGCGATCGTCAACGGCTATGCGCTGGGCTACCGGAACGGCACGGGCCTCGCGCCGTGGCAGGACGACTTCTTCACGGCGGCGGTCGGACACGCGGCCGAACTGGGCTTTCCCCAGGCGCGGCGCCTGCTGGCCTGGAAAGCGCGCTTCCCGATCGCGCGCATGACCGCTCCCGGCGCCTGCTGGATCGACGCCGCCGCCTACGAGATGGTCGTCAAAAAATCGGCCGAGGGGCCCTTCCTCGACTCCATGGCCGACGTCTATGCCGCGACCCACACGCCCGAGGTGCGCGCGCTGCCCTGCGGCGGATCCGAGATGGCGGCTGCCTTCAAGCTGCGCCCGGGGGAAATGACGGGCTTCGCGAACGGGGCGATGGGCTATCCGTCGAACATGCAGCCGGCCCTCGCATTCGCTGCCGACGTCGGCGGCGAGGCAGGCAAGAAGGCATGGCGCCAGTTCATGGCGCGCAGCGTCAAGCCGGACTACAGCGCGGCGCCGCAGTTCGCCATCGTGCCGCGCAGCGCGGCGGGCGACGAGGAGCGGGCACCGGCCCCCTAGGGCGGGCACGCCATCCCCAGAGGCTTGGAGCGTGTTTGACTGTTTCTAGACAGTTGACATCATTAATCCAGTAACACGTCGTTCCCGGCATTGCCGGAAACGACTCCCGGCGCAGGCCGGGATCCAATATTGCTGGCGTGGCGGCGCAACGAACTCGGGCCCCTGCCTGCGCAAGGGCGACGGTTTCACTGTTAGCTGGAAAACGCAGTCAGATAGACCCTAGCCCAGGAAGTCGAGCAGCGTCAGCGCCACCACCTTGGTGGCCTTGCGCAGGTCGTCCAGGGCCAAGCGCTCGTCGGCCTTCTTGGCATTCGACTCCGGCACCGTGCGCGGGCCGGCGCCGTACAGCACGGCCGGGATGCCGCGCTCGCCGTACAGGCGCGCGTCCGCATACAGCGGCGTGCCCTTCGCCTGCGGCGCCTCGCCCAGGATCGCCTCGCCATGGCGCTGCAGGCTGGCCACCAGCCTGGCCGAACCGGGCAGCGGGCGCAGCGCCTGCGACAGCAGCAGGCGCCGGATCTCGAGCCGGATGCCGGGCAGGCCGCGCACGGCATCCTCGACGAGCGCGCGCACCTGGGCCTCCACGGCCACCGGGTCTTCCTCGGGAATCATGCGCCGGTCCATCTTCATGACCACCTTGCCCGGCACCACGTTGGTATTGGTGCCGCCGTCGATGCGGCCCACCAGCATGGTCGGCGAATCGATGCCGGGCACCTGCGAGCGGATCTTCTTCAGTTCGGGCAGCTGCCCGTAGATGGCATTCAGGATCTTCGTCGCGGCCTGCAGCGCATCGACGGCCGTCTCCGGCATGGCGCCATGGCCGGCCTTGCCGTGCACGGTGATCTCCAGCTGCAGGCAGGCGTTGTGGGCGGTGACGATGTCGTAGGAGAAGCCGGCGGCGATCACGAAGTCGGGCTGCGTCAATCCCTGCTCCAGCAGCCAGCCGGGGCCCAGCAGGCCGCCGAATTCCTCGTCGTAGGTGAAGTGCAGCTCGAGCGCCCCCTTCAGCGGCACGCCCAGCGCCTCCAGCGCGCGCGCGGCAAACACATAGGTGGCGAAGTCGCTCTTCGACACCGCCGCCGCGCGGCCATAGATGTAGCCATCCTCGACCACGCCGCCGTAGGGCGGCTTGCTCCAGCCCTCGCCCGGCGGGACCACGTCGCCGTGGGCATTCAGCGCCACGGTCGGGCCGCCGGCGCCGTACGGACGGCGCACGATCAGGTTGGTGATGCTTTCCATGCCGTAGTCGCGCACCTGCTGCGCCGGCACCGCGTGCCGCTCGGCCGTCCAGCCCCACGCCTCCACCATGCGCGCCACGCCTTCCGCGTGCGGCGCGTTGTTGCCGGGCGGGGTGTCGGTCGGGACGCGGATCACGTCCTGCAAAAACGCCACCTGTTCGTCGAAGTGCGCGTCGATCCAGGCCAGCAGTCGTTCTCGGTTCGGTTCCATCATGTGTTCAATTCGTCTTGGCGCCGGACTCGAACCAGGCCGCGACCTGGGCCCGTTCCGCATCCGTCATATTGGTGAGGTTCGCCAGCGGCATGGCCTTGAGCTGCACCGCCTGCTGGTAGATGCGCGCGGCGTTCTGGCCGATGCCGTGCACGTCGTCCAGCGCCACGCCGGCCGGCGCGGTGGCGAAGCCCGGCTGGGTCGGATGGGCCGCATGGCAGGAGACGCAGCGCTGGTCGATGATGGTCCTGACCGCGGCGAACTGCGCGGCCGACGACGGTGCGGACGCCGCCCGGTTGCCCGCGAAGCCCGGCGGTGGCGGCAGCAGCGCCACCATCGTCGCCAGCAGGATCGCCACGCCGATGGCCGGGTATTTCCATGCGATGCGGCCCTTGTGGCGCAGGTTGAAGAAGTGGCGGATGAACACGCCGGCCAGCATGATCGCGGCCAGCACCAGCCAGGCATGGTCGTGGCGGTAGGTCATCGCGAAGTGGTTGCTGATCATGATGAACAGCACCGGCAGCGTGAAGTAGTTGTTGTGGACGCTGCGCTGCTTGCCGCGGATGCCGTAGATGGGGTCGGGCTTCCTGCCGGCGACCATCTCGTTCACCATCTTGCGCTGGCCCGGAATGATCACCATCGCCACGTTGGCGACCATGATGGTGCCGATCATCGCCCCCACGTGGATGTAGGCGGCGCGCCCGCTCAGGAAATGCGTCAGCACCCAGGCGGCGCCGACGAGCAGCAGGTAGACGACGGCGCCGAACGCCAGGTCGTGCTTGCCCAGCTTCGAGCGGCACAGCAGGTCGTAGACGATCCAGCCGACCACGAGGCTGGCCAGTCCCACGCCGATGGCCTGCCAGGAAGAGAGGTCGGCCACGCCGCGGTCGACCATCATGGCCTGGGCATTGAAGTAATAGACGATGGTGAGCAGCGCGAAGCCGGACAGCCAGGTCGAATAGGCTTCCCACTTGAACCAGTGCAGTTCCTTGGGCAGCTGGGCGGGGGCCGCCATGTACTTCTGCGGGTTGTAGAAGCCGCCGCCGTGCACGGCCCACAGTTCGCCGGACACGCCCTTCTGTGCGAGGTCGGAGCCGGGCGCCGGCGGGCGCAGCGAGTTGTCGAGCCAGACGAAATAGAAGGAAGCGCCGATCCAGGCGATGCCCGTGATGACGTGCAGCCAGCGCACCAGCAGGTTCATCCACTCCAGGCCGTAAGGCAGGTAATATCCGAGCAACTCCATGGGCATCCTTTAGACGTCGATGAATCGAAGATACGCTGGTTTTATTTTATACAACATGAAATATGCCGTATATTCGACATACTCACACAGATATACGTGTCCGCACGCGCCATGTCCAGCCTTCCCCAGCACCTCGACCTGCACCTGATCCGCATCCTGTACCTGCTGCTGGTCGAGAAGAACGTCTCGCGGGTGGCGCTCAAGCTGAACCAGCCGCAGCCTTCGATCTCGGCCTCGCTGCGCAAGCTGCGCGAGCTGACGGGCGATCCGCTGCTGGTGCGCGGGGCGCGCGGCATGGTGCCGACCCAGCATGGCGAGAGCCTGCTGAAACCGGCCAAGCGCATCCTCGACGAGACGGAGAGCCTGTTCATCCGCAAGTCGCCGTTCGTGCCCGAGGAGGCCGCGCGCACCTTCCACATCGCCGCGCCGGACTACCTGGACACCCAGTTCCTGCCGAACGTGGTCGCCAGCATCCGGCGTGGCTCGCCCAACAGCCGGGTCGCGCTGCACCACCTGGGACCGGGCACCGACTACCTGCGCATGCTGTCCGACGGCGAGATGGACCTCGTCATCGCCAACTGGGACGAGCCGCCCGCCCACCTGCACATCTCGAAACTGTTCGAGGACCCGATCACCTGCGTGATGCGCGCTGACAGCGCCTATGCCAGGCGCACGGCCAGCGACGCCATGACGCTGGACGACTACCTGACGCTGCCGCACGTGGCGCCGGCCGCCATGCTGCCCGGCTACCACGGCGTGATCGATGCCTTCCTGGAGCGCCAGGGCCTGCAGCGCAGGGTGGCCGTCGAGTCGCCCTACTTCGGCCTGATCCCCTACATGCTGACGCAGACCGACCTGGTGCTGACCACGGGCCGCCAGTTCATCCGCTTCTACGAGAACACGCTGCCCCTGAAGACCTTCACGGTGCCGCTGAAATTCCCGCCGATGCGCTTCTACCAGCTGTGGCACCAGCGCGTGCACCAGTCGGCCGAGCACAAATGGCTGCGCGACCAGGTGACGGCGGCGGCCCGCGCCTTGGTCAAACGCTGACGCGCGTATAGCCGTCATCATGGCCGGCGTATGAACGGGACGGCGACGGGACGTATCATCGGCTGCTTCGATCGGAGAATTGTGCATGACGACACTTGCGGACCTCAATCGCCTGGACCTGCCGGGCTTCGTGCAGGCGCTGCACGGCATCTACGAGCATTCGCCCTGGATACCCGAGCGCGCGGCCGCGCGCCGTCCCTTCGCCAGCCTGGCCGCACTGAAGCTGGCGCTGCAGGACGAGGTGACGCAGGCCGGCCGTGACGAGCAGCTGTCGCTGCTGCGCGCCCACCCGGAACTGGCCGGCAAGGCGGCGATCGCGGGCACGCTCACGGCCGAATCGACGGGCGAGCAGGCCGCCTCGGGCCTGGACCGCTGCAGCCCGGAAGAATACGCGGCCCTGCACGAACTGAATGCCGCCTACCGCGCCAAGTTCGGCTTTCCCTTCATCCTCGCCGTCAAGGGACCGACCGGGAAAGGCTTGACGCGCCAGGCCGTCATCGCCGCCTTCCGCCGGCGCCTGGCGAGCCAGCCGCAGGCCGAGATGGACGAATGCCTGCGCCAGGTGCACCGCATCGCCGAGATCCGCCTGAACGCCCTCCTCGGCGTCGACCTGCCCCTCGGCCCCGCCATCATGGACTGGGCCGAGCAGCTCGGCGCCATCAGCGACGACGAGCAGAATCTGACCTGCGCCTACATGACAGAGGCCCACCAGCGCACCGCGCACCAGCTGGCCGCGTGGATGCGGGATGCCGGCATGGACGTGCACATCGACGCCGTCGGCAACGTCGTCGGGCGCTACGCCGCGGCGGCGCCGGCGGCACCCGCGGCGAAGACGCTGCTCACCGGCTCGCACTACGACACGGTGAGGAACGGCGGCAAGTACGACGGCCGCCTGGGCATCCTGCTGCCGCTGGCCATCGTGCGCCACCTGCACGCGCGCGGCGAACGCCTGCCCTTCCACCTGGATGTCGTCGGCTTCGCGGAGGAGGAAGGCGTGCGCTTCAAGAGCACCTTCCTGGGCAGCAGCGCGCTGGCCGGGCGCTTCGACATGGCGCAGCTGGACCAGGTCGATGCCGACGGCATCACGATGCGCGCGGCGCTGCAGGCGGCCGGCCACGACCCACACGCCATTCCCGCCATCGCCCGCGACCCGGCCACGCTGCTCGGCTATGTCGAGGTGCACATCGAGCAGGGACCGGTGCTGCTGGAGCGCGGCCTGCCGCTGGGCGTCGTCACGGCGATCGCCGGCAGTTCGCGCTACCTCGTCGACCTGCAGGGCGTGGCCAGCCATGCGGGCACGACGCCGATGGCCATGCGCCGCGACGCCGCCGCGGCGGCCGCCGAGATCGTGCTGCTGGTCGAGCGCCGCTGCGGCGGGCGCGGCGCGCTGGTGGGCACCGTCGGCCAGCTGGCCGTGCCGGGCGGCTCCGTCAACGTGATCCCGGGCCGCTGCCGCCTGTCGCTCGACATCCGCGCCGCCGAGGACGGCGAGCGCCTGGCCGCCGTGCAGGACATCCTGGACGGCATCGCCGCCATCTGCGCGCGGCGCGGCATCGCCCACGAGGTCGAGACGCTGGTGCAGGCGGCCGCCGTGCCGTGCGCGCCCCGGCTGATGGAGCAGCTGGGCGCCGCCGTCGAACGGGCCGGCCTGCCCCGCTTCGACCTGCCGTCCGGCGCCGGCCACGACGCCATGGCGCTGGCGGGATTGACCGACGTCGCCATGCTGTTCACGCGCTGCGGCAACGGCGGCATCAGCCACAATCCGCTCGAGACCATGACGGCCGACGATGCCGACATCGCCGCCGCCGTGCTGCTCGACTTTTTCCGTTCCCACGCCTGAAAGGCCGCAGCATGTCCCTCGCCTGGACCGATTCGACGGAGCACGTCGACTGGCACGAACTGGCCGAGCTGTACCGCGTGGCGCCGCTGGCGCGCAAGGCGCCGGACGATTTGCGCCGCGCCTTCGGCAACAGCATGTTCAAGCGCTTCGTGTTCGACGACGGGAAACTGGTGGCGGCCGGCCGCGTGCTGGCGGACGGCGTCGATGTCGCCTACCTGTGCGACGTCGCCCTGCTGCCCGATTACCAGGGCCGGGGGCTGGGCCGCGCCCTCGTCGCCGACCTGCTGGCGCTGGCCCGGGGCCACAAGAAGATCTTCCTGTATGCCGTGCCGGGCAAGGAAGGCTTTTATGCGAACCTGGGATTTCGGCGCATGACGACGGCCATGGCCATTTTCGAGGACCCGGCCGCCGCGCACGCGCGCGGCTACCTGCAGGACGCCTGACGGCGCCTCACCTGGTTGCCGCGATCCAGCGCTCGACGCGCGCCTGCAGGATCGGCAGCGGCAGCGTGCCGTCGCCCAGCACGACGGCGTGGAAGCCCGCGTAGCTGAACTTCGGTCCCAGTTCCCGGCGGGCGCGCTCGCGCAGCTCGAGGATCTTCAGCGCGCCGACCTTGTAGGCAAGCGCCTGGCCCGGCCATACCATGTAGCGCTCGATCTGGTTGGCGGCCCGCGCCTCGTCGTAGCCCAGCACCTCGCGCGCGTACGCGATCGCCTTCTCGCGCGACCAGCCCTGGGCGTGCATGCCCGTGTCGACGACGAGGCGCACGGCGCGCAGCAGCTCGTCGTTCAGGTGGCCGTAGTAATAGGCGGGGTCCTCGTACAGGCCGAATTCCTTGCCCAGGGTCTCGCAGTACAGCGCCCAGCCTTCCGCGTAGGCGGCGGCGCTCGGGTGCTCGGTGAAGAACTTGCGGAAGTCCGGCAGGGGCAATTCCTTCAGCAGCGCCGCGTGCAGGTGGTGGCCCGGCACGCCCTCGTGCAGCAGCAGCGTCGCCATGCCGGTCGTGTCGTACTCCTTCGGGTCGTTGACGACGACCCAGAAGGTGCCCGGATGCGAGCCGTCGGCGGCCACCGGCGTGTAGTGGTCGGACGCCGTCGCGCGGGTCAGTTCCGGCTCCGGCTGGATGTCCAGCTTCGCCTTCGGCAGCAGCGTGAAATAGGCGGGCAGCTTGCCCTCGACGGTCGCGTACAGCTGGCGGTAGCGCGCCAGGACCTGAGCCTCGCTCGTGAAGGGCTTGAAGTGCCGCTGCGCCGCGACCCAGTGCGGGAACTGGTCCAGCGGGCCGTCGTAGCCCAGCGCATGGATGTCGTCGCGCGCCAGCTTCGCCATCTCGGCGCGGATGCGCGCGACTTCCTTCAGGCCCAGCGCGTGGATGTCGTCGGGCGCCAGGTCGAGGTTCGTATTGTTGCGGATGCGCGCGCGGTACCAGGCGGCGCCGTCCGGCAGCGCGCCGTAGCCCGCGCTCGCGCGGCCGGCCGCCAGGTAGTCCTTCTCCAGGAAGGCATTCAACCGTCCCAGCGCGGCATCGATGGCGACGGCGGCCTGGCGGTAGCCGGCCGTGAGCTGGCGCCGGTCCTGTTCGGGGAAATCCGCCGGCATGTTCTTCACGGGCGTGTAGTAGACGCTCGTCTCGGGCGTGGCGCTTCTCAGCTGGCGGAACTGCGGCAGCATGCGCTCGGTGATGACCTTCGGCTGCACGACCCCGACGTGGATGCCCTCCTTCATGTTGGCGACGGCCTGGTCGATCCATGCGGGCAGCTGCTCCAGGCGGCGCAGGTAGGCCCGGTACTGGGCCGGCGTGCCGAGCGGCTGCGAACCCGTGCCGCCGGCATAGTTGGCCAGGTTGCTGGGCACGTTGTCGAACTGGTTCAGCGGCAGCAGGTGTTCCGGGAAGCGTTCCAGGTCGAGCTGGCTGCGGATTTCCGCTTCCAGGATGTCGCGGTTCAGCTGCGCCGCCGGCGCCAGGCGCGCGCGGTCGATGGCCTGCAGCTGCTCCAGCAAGGCATGGTTCTGCGCCAGGTAGCGCTGCCGCACCTGCGGCGCGATCGCCATGCCGAGCTGATCGTCGTAGCGGCCGTCGCCGTTCGCCGTCGCGTACAGCAGGGGGTCGAAGCGCGCGCGGGCATCGTAGAAGCGCGCGGCGAGGTCATTCACCTGGCGTTCGGCGGCCGGGACGGCGGCAGCGGCATGGGCAGGCAGGATGGGAACGGCGAGGAGGGGCGCGCAGGACAGTGCGGCAAGCAGGGAGGCGACGGGGACGGCGGAGACGGCGGAGATAAACGGCGGACGGGGCATGGACATCCTTTCAGTGAATGCCGAAAAGGATACAACAGTCGCGTTGCCCGCCCCCGGATTGCGGTCGCCCGTCAGGCCGCGGGCGCCGCGTGGCTGCGTGGACCCACGGACTCGGCGATGCGCGCGACGAGCGCCCCCGCCTCCACCGGCTTGGCCATGTAGTCGGTGAAGCCGGCCTGCAGTGCCCGCTCGCGGTCGCCCTGGCGCGTGAACGCGGTCAGGGCGATGGCGGGGACGTCGCCCCCGCAGCCTTCGCGGCGGCGGATGCGGCGCATCAGCTCGAAGCCGTCGACGTCGGGCATGCCGATGTCGCTGACGATCACGTCGGGGCGTTCGCGCTCGAGCAGGTCGAGGGCGCAGCCGGCATTCGACGCCGTCACGGTCGAGGCGCCGCTGACCTTCAGGATCCGTTCCAGCACGTCGAGCGTATCGGGTGCGTCGTCGACCACCAGCACCTTCACGCCGGACAGGTCGGTCAGGCCCGTGCCCTGCCAGTCCTGCGCCGCCGCGGCCTGTACGGGGACCGATGCGGGCCGCAGGGCCGGCGCCGGTTCGCGCAGCAGCGGCAGGCGCACGGTGAACGTGGCGCCCGCATGCGCGCCCGGGCTGTCGACCTCGATGGTGCCGCCGTGCAGCTCGACCAGCTGGCGCGCGATCGACAGCCCCAGTCCGAGCCCGCCATGGCGGCGCGTGATCGACGCGTCCTGCTGGCGGAAGCGGTCGAACACGTGCGGCAGGAACTCGGGGTCGATGCCGATGCCCGAATCGATCACGCGCAGCACCATGTCGTCGCCGTCGCGCGCCAGCAGCACCTGCACGGTGCCGCCGGCGGGGGTGAACTTGACGGCGTTCGACATCAGGTTCCACATCACCTGCTGCAGGCGCGCGGGGTCGGCCAGCACCATGCCGGCGCCGCCGCCGATGTCGCGTCCGATGGCCGGGCGCAGCACGATCTGCTTGGCCACGGCGGCCGGATGCACGGTGGCCAGCGCCGACTCGACGATGCGCGCCGGATCGACGGGCTGTACCTCCAGGCGCAGGGTGCCGGACATGATGCGGCTCATGTCGAGCAGGTCGTCGATCAGCTGGCCCTGGGCGCGCGCGTTGCGCTCGATGGTGTCCAGGCCGCGCTTGACGGTGGCCGGGTCCTTGCCGCCGCGCTGCAGCATGGCGGCCCAGCCCATGATGGCATTGAGCGGCGTGCGTAGCTCGTGCGACAGCGTGGCCAGGAATTCGTCCTTCATCGCGCTCAGGTGTTCGGCCTCGTCGCGTGCGGCGCGCTCGCGCAGCAGCAGGTCCTGGCGTTCCTCGGCCATGGCCTGGAACATGGCGAGCATGCGGCCGTTGGCCTCCAGTCGCGCGTCGAACACGGACATGGCGAGCGCCAGCGCCAGCACGCACAGGGTCGCGATGATGACCAGGGTCGCCACGCCCGCGTGGTCGACGCCGCCATCCGCGGCGCGGCACACGCTGCCTTCCGGGAAGCCGGCCGCCGCCATGCCCGTGTAGTGCATGCCGGCGATGGCGGTGCCCATGACGGCGGCCGCTCCCAGCCGTGCCATCCATACGCGCGGCGCGTTGCGGCGCAGCCTGAAGGCGATCCACAGCGCCAGCGCCGAGGCGCCGATGGCGATCGCCACGGACAGCGCGAACAGTAGCGGGTCGTAGACGATGCCCGGCGCCATGCGCATCGCGGCCATGCCCGTGTAGTGCATCGCATTGATGCCGAGGCCCATCAGCACGGCGCTGACGGCCAGGCGCCTGGGATGCAGGTGGGCGCGGCCGGCCTGCCACAGCGCCAGGCCGGAGGCGGCGATCGGCAGCAGCAGGGAAACGATGGTGATGGGAATATCGAAGCCGGTCGGAATCGGCAACCGGAACGCCAGCATGCCGATGAAGTGCATGGCCCAGATGCCCGACCCCAGAGCCACGGCGCCGCCCACGGTCCAGGCCAGCATGGCGCGCCCCTGGGCATGGGCCACCCGTCCGGCCAGCCCGAGCGCCGCGTACGACGCCACCATGGCGACCAGGATGGAGGCCAGTACCAACGGCGTTTCATAATATCCGGTCAGCATGTCGGCTCTATCGGAGGAGGACTGTGAACGTATGCTACCACCAGCCGCGCCGGCCGGAACAGGCCTGACGGCCAGTCCGCCGTTTCAACGCCTGGCGCGTGCGCGCATCAGCACGCCGTAGACGAGGGCCGCGAGCGCGACGCCAACGAACCAGGCGTAGGCGTAGATGGCCTTGAAGCCGGCGCCCACGCCGGGAAAGGCGTCCGGGAAGGCCGCGTTCAGGAAGCCGGGAATATTCGGCGCCACCCCGGCGGCGAAGGCGGCGATGGCGGCCCCGTTCCAGCCGCGCAGCAGGCCATCCGCGTAGCCGTAGGCGCCATCGTCGCGGTACAGTTGCTCGACGTCCAGGCGCGTTCTGCGGACGACGTAGTAATCGACCATCAGGATGCCCGCGATCGGGCCCAGCAGGGCCGAGTAGCCGATCAGCCAGGTGAAGATATAGCCCTGGGTCGATTCGAGGATTTTCCAGGGCATCATCGCCAGCGCGATGGCCGCCGTCAGGTAGCCTCCCGCGCGGTAGGAGATGCGGCGCGGCGCCAGCGCAGAGAAATCGTAGGCCGGGCCGACCAGGTTCGCGGCCAGGTTGACGCTGACCGTATCGACCAGCAGCACAACCAGCGCCACCAGCACGGCGACGCCCGTCATGCGGCTGGCCAGGTCGACGGGATCCCACAGCGCCTTGCCGTACAGGACCACGGTGGCCGAGGTGACGATCACCGCGAGGGCCGCCAGCAATCCCATCGGCACCGGCAGGCCCACCGTTTGCCCCACCACCTGGTCGCGCTGGCTGCGGGCGAAGCGGGTAAAGTCGGGAATGTTCAGCGCCAGCGTGGCCCAGAAGCCGACCATGGCCGTCAGCGACGGCCAGAACGTGGTCCAGAACTGCCCTTCCTTCGGGCCGCCGGGCACGAAGGCGGACGGCTTGTCGAGCAGCGGGCCGAAGCCGCCCGCCTTGTCGTACACCCAGGCCAGCAGCACGAAGCAGATGGCGATCTTCAGCGGCGCCGTCCACGTCTCGAGCTTCCTGATCGATTCCATGCCGTGCACGATGAACCAGAACTGGATCGCCCAGAACGCCAGGAAACAGCCCAGCTGCGCCCCGTTGATGCCCAGGCCTGCGATGCGCTCGCCGCCGATCTCGTGGCCGGCCAGCACGCCCAGCAGCGTGTAGATCATGCTGCCGCCGAACCAGGTCTGGATGCCGTACCAGCCGCAGGCGACGATGGCGCGCATCAGCGCCGGCAGCCTGGCGCCGCGCGTGCCGAACGACGCCCGCGCCAGCACCGCATACGGGATGCCGTAGCGGGTGCCGGCGTGGCCGATCAGCAGCATCGGCAGCAGGACGATGGCGTTCGCCAGGAATACCGTCAGCACCGCCTGCCAGGCCGACATGCCCGCCTCGACGAGGCTCGCCGACAGCGTGTAGGCGGGAATGCACATGACCATCCCCATCCACAGGGCGGCAAAGTGGTACCAGCGCCAGGTGCGCTGGGCGGCGCCGGTGGGCGCCAGGTCGTCGTTCCAGAGATCGTTGTCGGCTGCGGGGCTGCTCATCGGATTCGTCGTGTGGCGCCGGCCGGGCCGGCGTTCATGTCGTGTGCGGGAACGCGAATTCTACCCCTCGGCCGGCCGTATTCGGCCAGCGCTGCATGACCGCCTTGTGGCGCGTGTAGAAGCGCACGCCCTCCGGCCCGTAGGCGTGGTGGTCGCCGAACAGGCTGCGTTTCCAGCCGCCGAAGCTGTTGAAGGCCATCGGCACCGGCAGCGGCACGTTCACGCCGACCATCCCCGCCTCGACCTGGCGCACGAATTCCCGCGCCGTGCCGCCGTCGCGGGTGAACAGGGCCACGCCGTTGCCGTACTCGTTGCCGTTGACGAGTTCGAGGGCGCTGCCGATGTCCGGCAGGCGCACCACGCACAGCACGGGGCCGAAGATCTCTTCGCGGTAGATCGACATGTCCGGCCGCACGTGGTCGAACAGCGTGCCGCCGACGAAGAAGCCGTTCTCGCGGCCCGGGACGGTGTACCCGCGGCCGTCGACGACGAGGGTGGCGCCCTGCTCCACGCCCTCGCCGATCAGCCGCTCGATGCGCTGCTTGGCCGCCTCCGTGACGACGGGGCCCATCTCGGCGCCTTCCGCCATGCCGTCGCCGATCTTCAGGGCCGCCGTGCGCTCGGCCAGCCGGGCCACCAGCGCGTCGCCCGCGTCGCCGACCGCCACCGCGACCGAGATGGCCATGCAGCGCTCGCCCGCCGAGCCGTAGGCGGCGCCGACGAGTGCGTCGATGGCCATGTCCATGTCGGCATCCGGCATCACGACCAGGTGGTTCTTGGCGCCGCCCAGGGCCTGCACGCGCTTGCCCGCCGCCGTGCCGCGGGCATGGATGTACTCGGCGACGGGCGTCGAACCGACGAAGCTGAGCGCCTCCACGTCCGGATGCTCGAGCAGCGCATCGACGGCTTCCCGGTCGCCCTGCACGACGTTGAACACGCCGTCCGGCAGGCCCGCCTGATGCAACAGGCGGGCATGCAGCAGCGCCGGCGACGGGTCGCGCTCCGACGGCTTCAGCACGAAGGTATTGCCGCAGGCGATGGCGATGGGGAACATCCACATGGGCACCATCACGGGGAAGTTGAACGGCGTGATGCCGGCCACGACGCCCAGCGGCTGGCGCATCGACCAGGCATCGATGCCGCGCGCGACCTGGTCGGTGAATTCGCCCTTGAGCAGTTGCGGGATGCCCACGGCGAATTCGACGACTTCGATGCCGCGTGCCACTTCGCCCTGGGCGTCCGCGAAAGTCTTGCCGTGCTCGCGTACCACGAGCGCCGCGAAGTCGTCCGTGTGCAGGCGGCACAGCTGCAGGTAGTTGAACAACACGCGCGCCCGCGCCAGCGGCGGCGTGGCGGCCCAGGCGGGAAAGGCGGCGGCCGCCGCCGCCACGGCGGCGGCCACGTCCGCGCGCGACGCCAGCGCCACGCGCGCGCAGGGTTCGCCCAGCGCGGGGTTGAACACGTCGGCCTGGCGCGGGCCCGTGCCGGCATGCGCCTGGCCGCCGATGTAGTGTCCGATCGTCTCCATGTTTGTCCTTTTTTTTGTCCTTTTGTTGTCAGTCCAGCCGTTTCAGCACGTCGGCGAGCTTGCCGAACAGTTCGTCGATATGTTTCTTCTCGAGCACCAGCGGCGGCGACAGCGCGATGATGTCGCCCGTGACCCGGATGAGCACGCCGTCCGCGAACGCCTGCTTGAAGGCGGCGAAGGCACGGGCGCCCGGCTTGCCGGGAATCGGCGCCAGCTCGATGCCGGCGACCAGGCCGATGCTGCGGATGTCGATCACGTGCGGCAGGCCGCGCAGCGCATGCACGGCGTCTTCCCAGTAGGGCTGCAGCGCGCGGGCGTGTTCGAGGATGCCCTGTTCCTCGAACACGTCCAGCGTGGCCAGCGAGGCGGCGCAGGCGAGCGGATGGCCGGAATAGGTATAGCCATGGGCCAGCTCGATGCCGGGCGGCGCATCCATGAACGCGTCGTGGATGAAGGCCTTGGAGAACACGGCGCCCATCGGCACGGTGCCGTTGGTGATGCCCTTGGCCGTCGTCATCATGTCGGGCTCGACGTCGAAATAGTCGGCCGCGAACGGCGTGCCCAGGCGCCCGAAGCCCGTGATGACCTCGTCGAAGATCAGCAGGATGCCGTGCTTCGTGCACAGTTCGCGCAGGCGCTTCAGGTAGCCCTTGGGCGGCACCAGCACGCCGGTGGAGCCGGACACGGGTTCGATGATGACGGCCGCGATCGTGGACGCGTCGTGCAGGGCCACGAGGCGTTCCAGCTCGTCCGCCAGCTCGACGCCGAAATCCGGTTCGCCGCGCACGAAGGCATTCCTGAGCGGATCGTGGGTGTGCGGCAGGTGGTCGATGCCCGGCAGCAAGGGGCCGAAGGCCTTGCGATTGGGGCCGATGCCGCCTACCGACAGGCCGCCGAAGCCCACGCCGTGGTAGCCGCGCTCGCGCCCGATCAGGCGCGTGCGGCTGCCTTCGCCGCGGGCACGGTGGTAGGCCAGCGCGATCTTCAGCGCCGTGTCCACGGCTTCGGAACCGGAATTGGTATAGAACACGTGGCCGAACTTGTGGCCCGTGTAGTCCATCAGGCGCTCGGCCAGGTCGAAGGCGGCCGGGTGGCCCATCTGGAAGGTGGGCGCGAAGTCGAGCTGGCCCACCATCTCGCTGACGGCCGCGACGATCTTCGGTTGCGCATGGCCGCACGGCACGCACCACAGGCCGGCCGTGCCGTCGAGGATCGCGTTGCCGTCGACATCCTTGTAGTACATGCCCTGCGCCGACACCAGCAGGCGCGGATGCGCCTTGAAGTCGCGGTTGTTCGTGAACGGCATCCAGAATGAGGACATCGATGCCGGCTTCGCTTCGTTCATGTGCACCTCCGGGCGAGTGATTTACCTGTCAGCAAAATCGTGATGCGATAATGGACGACAGGATAACAGCAGCGGAGCGCGCCGCGTTCCCCGAGCGCAGAGAAAGAGGATGCCATGCCCGACCTGACCCCGACCAAACTGTTCACACCGCGCCTGAAGCTGCGCTGGATGGACGAGCGCGACACCGACGCCCACTACGCCGTGTTTTCCGATCCGCTGGTCACGCGCTACTGGAGCAGCGAACCGTGGACCAGCCGGGACCGGGCCGTGCAGGCCATCGCCCGCATCCGCGCCGCGTATGCCGACGGCAGCGAAGCGCGCTTCGGCATCGAACTGCTGGAAACGGGGGAGTTGATCGGCAACTGCGCGCTGCACCACTTCTTCGAGGCGAGCCGGCGCTGCGAACTGGGCTACGCGATCGGCAGCCGCCACTGGGGCCGCGGCTACGTCAGCGAAGCCCTGGCGGCCCTGCTCGACTACGGCTTCGACGTGCTGGACCTGAACCGTGTCGAGGCCGACATCGACCCGCGCAACGGCGCGTCCGCGCGGGTGCTGGAAAAGCTGGGCTTCCGCAAGGAAGGCTATATGCCGGAACGCTGGATCGTGCACGGCGAGGCGGCCGATACGGTCAACTACGGCCTGCTGCGCCGCTACCGGGACGCGGCCTGAGGGCGCGCGTCCCCGTTGTCGGTCGGCTTGTTACTTCGCGGCGGCCTGCTGCAGGCCCGGCACCGCGGCGGCGCCCTCCTTCACCTGCGCCGTCGACGGCGCCAGCGCCGTGCCGATGGCTTCCGCCCGGCCGCCCAGGCAGGACGACAGGAAGTTCTCGGCCACCGCATTGAAGGCGATGTTGTTGACGGGACGGGCGAAGCCGTGGCCCTCGTCCGGGAACACGACGTAGGTGACGGGAATGTTCTTCTCCTTCATCGCCGCCACGATCTGGTCCGACTCGCGCACGTTCACGCGCGGGTCGTTCGCGCCCTGGCCGATCAGCAGCGGACGCTGGATGCGGTCGGCGAAGTTCAGCGGCGAACGCTCCTTCAGCAGCGCGCGGCCCTCTTCCGTGGTCGGGTCGCCCATGCGCTTGTAGAACTGCTGCTTGCCCGATTCCCAGTACGGCGGGATCGTCTGCAGCAGCGTGAACAGGTTGGAGGGACCGACGATGTCCACGCCGCAGGCGAAGGTCGTGGGCGTGAACGTCAGGCCCGCGAGCGTCGCGTAACCGCCGTAGGACCCGCCCATGATGGCGACCTTGTCGCGCGTGGTGACGCCGCTCCTGACGGCCCAGTCGACGGCGTCGATCAGGTCGTCGTGCATCTTGCGGCCCCATTGCTGGTCGGCCTTCGAGATGAATCCCTTGCCGAAGCCCGTCGAGCCGCGGTAGTTCACGGACAGCACCGCATAGCCGCGATTGGCCAGCCACTGGTGGTAACTGCGGTAGCCGTAGCTGTCGCGCGCCCACGGGCCGCCGTGCACCAGCAGCACCATCGGCACGGGCCGCGCGGCCTTGCCGCTGCCGGACGGATCCGCCGCCTTCGGCAGCGTCAGGTAGGACACCAGGTTCAGGCCGTCGCGGGCCTTGATCTCCTGCGGGAACATCGGCACCAGCGGCGCGCCTTCCAGCTCCGGGCGGGCCGTGAACAGCTTGCTCAGGCGCCTGCCCTTGCGCTCGTACAGCCAGGTCGACGGCGGCGCGGAGACGGGGTCGAGGTCGACGATCCACTTGTCGTCCGCATCCGTGCGCGAGCGCACCTGGAAGTCGCCCTTCAACTCCCGCTTCAGGTGGTCCAGGTCGCCCTTGACGTCCTTGTCCAGCGCGACGTATTCGTGCTTGAGGAAGTCGACCTCGTAGGCCTGCACCTGGCCCGTGCGCACGTCGAACAGGCCGGAGGCGATGTCGGCGCGGGCATCCTGGGCCACCACCCTGGACGTGCCGCCGGCGACGTCCTGCGCCACCAGGGCGGCCGTGTCGCGCCCGCGCGAGTCGTTCCAGTACAGCGTCTTGCCGTCCGTCGTGAAGCCCAGCGGCGACGTGGTCAGCGCGTCGTCCAGGTCGACGCGTGCCACCGGCGTCGCTTCGACCTTGTCCTTCACGACGCGGAAGTAATCGCTGCCGCCGTCGGGGCGGCTCTTGACGGCCAGGCGCAGCACCAGCTGCTCGTCGGCGACGAAGCCGGCGTAGTCGCCCGTGTTCTTGTAGACCAGCGCCAGCTTGCCGCTCGCGAGGTCGAGGCTGTAGACGTCGTGCCAGCGCGGGTCGCGGTCGTTCACGCCGATGAGGATGCGGTCCTTCACCTGGCGGCTGATGTTCACCACCTGCACCCGGGTCTTTTCGAACGGCGTGAGCACCTTCTGCGTGCCGCTGGCCACGTCGACGCCGTACAGCAGGAAGTTCTCGTCGCCGCCCTTGTCGTTCACGAACAGCAGCGACTTCGAATCCGGCGCCCAGAACACACTGCGGATCGGACGCGTCTTTTCCGCCGTCAGCGGCCTGGCCTGGTCGGGCTTGCCGACCGGCGCCACCCAGACGTTGAGCACGCCGTCGCGCGGGGCGATCCAGGACAGCCATTTCCCGTCCGGGCTGATGGCGGCCGCGATCTTGCTGGGGTTGCCGAACAGCTTGGCGCGCTCGATCAGCGGCACCTGGGCGGCGGGCGCCTGCGCGGATTGCGCATGCACGGATGGGACGAGAGCGACTGCGAACAATGCGGCCAGGGTGGTACGTAGCATGCGGACCTCGCAACGAAAGTGGATGGGAGTATGCGTCAGGCATGGCCGATATGGCCTTGCTGAAAATACTATGAAGCGGGCGGGTTGTGAAGCGGGCCGGTTTGCGACGGAATGCAGGATTTGGGGGATGGAAGGCAAGCAACCGTCGCCCCGGCGCAGGCCGGGGTCCAAGTTTGCTTGCTGTGGAAAGGCGAAAAAATGGGGCCCGGCCTGCGCCGGGGCGACGTGCGATCCGGCGTGCGCTAGCGGCTGGCGTAATAGCGCGCCACCAGCGCGATCTCGGCATCCGTCAGGCCGTGGGCGGCATTGCGCATCTGGCGGTTGATGTCATTGGCGCGGGTGCCGGCGCGGAATGCCGTCAGCTGCGCGCGCAGGTAGGTCTCGGACAGGCCATCCAGCACCGGGGTGGCGGCACGGCCCACGCCCGCGCCGTGGCAGGTCGCGCAGGCGCCGATGTTGCGGATCGGCGCGCCGTTGCTGACGAGCCGCGGCACATCCGGGCGCGCGTCCGGCCGGGCGGCCGGCGTAGCGCGCGGCTGCGCCGCGTAGTAGGCGGCCAGGTCGCGCATGTCCTGCTCGCTCAGGTTGGCCGCCATCGCCTGCATGATCGGGTTCGTGCGGTGGCCCGCCTTGAAGTCGCGCAGCTGCTTGTAGGTCGACGAGGCCGGCTCGCCGGCCAGGCGCGGCGCGTCGATGGCCGCCGCGGCCGGGCCGCGCGCATCGTGGCACGTGCTGCATTGCTGGGCCAGCGCGGTGCCGCGGCGCACCGCGCCCGCGTCCGGCGGTCCCATCATCGCGCTGTTGACGATGACGTCGCTCGGCTGGATCGCTTTTCCACCCTGCGGCGTGGCGTTGCGGTAGCGCGCCGGGGCGCCGGCGGCGCTGCAGATCGCGTCCCACAGCGAATCGACGGTGGCGCCGCCATGCACGCGCGGCACCCAGACGAAACCGACGGCGATCGACAGCACGGCGATCAGGACCACCGCGCCGACGCTGATCGTGAACCAGCGGTTTTTCAGAGAGAACAGGCGTTCGTTCACGGCGCGCCTCCCACCGGCACGGCCGGCACCGACGTTTCCTTGAGCGCCAGCAGCTGCGCGATCGGGTAGCCGTAGTTGAGGACCGACACGCCGATCATCAGCACCAGCCACAGCGCATAGCCGTTGAGGGCCACGGGCAGGCGCCCGGTCGCGTGCACCGGCTGGGCGAAGCGGAACTCGGGCAGGTCGACGACGGCGCTGCGGTGGCCGCGCAGCAGCACCAGCAGGAACAGCAGGCCGGACGCCACCAGCAGCAGGCCGCCGCAGAAGGTGATGACCACGCCGATCGCTTGCGCCGCCAGCTCCGGGTTGCTGTAGTCGAAATAGGCCATGCGGCGCGGCATGCCCATGACCCCTACCACGTGCCAGGGGAAGGTCAGCACGATCATGCCGACGAACCACAGCCACAGCTGCGCCTTCATCATCCGTCCCTGCACCAGCGCACGGCCGGTCAGGTGCGGCCACAGGTCGTAGGCCAGGGCGAAGTACATGATCACGATGGCGCCGCCGAAGATCAGGTGGAAGTGGCCCGTGATCCACTGGGTATTGTGGACGGCGAAGTCGAGCTGGTAGCTCATGTTGATCAGGCCGCCCGCGCCGCCGAAGCCCAGCAGGATGAAGGAAAATGCCGCCGCCAGCATCATCGGGTTATGCCAGGGCAGCGCCTTGACCCAGCCCAGCAGGCCGGTGCCGCCGCGCAGCCGTCCCGCGATCTCGACGGAGGCGACGATCGTGAACACGGTCAGGAAGGTCGGTACCGAGACCATGCCCGTGAAGACCGCGTGCAGGAACTTGACGCCGGAGCCTACCTGCGGATCCTGGAACAGGTGGTGGATCCCGATCGGCATCGAGAACACGAGGAACAGGACGAAGGAGATGCGTCCCATCGTGTCGCTGTACAGGCGGCCGCCGATGGCGCGCGGCACCAGCGTGTAGAACGCGATGTAGGCGGGCATCAGCCAGAAGTACACGATCGCGTGCAGGGTCCAGGAAAAGAACACGCGCGACAGGCCGGCGTCGATGGTGGACTTGAAGCCCAGCGCCACCGGCAGGATCAGGAACAGGATCTCGATGGCCGCGCCGAGCGAGGTCCAGGCCCACAGGTAGGCGCCGGCCAGGTTGGCGAACATGGGCAGCGGCACGTTCTCGCCCGGATGCGCCTTGCGCCAGACGCGCAGGTTCACGGCCATCAGCGCGACCCAGATCCACGACCCGACCACCACCAGCACCACGCCGATGTAGTAGGCCGGGTGGCCGATCAGCGGCGGATAGAAGGTGTACAGCACCGAGGCCAGGCCCGCGGACACGGGCCCCAGCGCCGTGATCGTGCCGGCGAGCACCAGCGCCAGCCCGGTCCAGGCCCAGCGCCGGCCGACCAGCGCCTGCTTGAGCGACAGCTCGACGATCGCATAGCCGAAGCCCATGGCCACGAGGGTCGGGAACACATAGCCCATCACGGACCCGTGCGCCGTCACCGAGCGGTAGTACAGCTCGGGATGGCCGATCCACGCCGTCAGCGGGCTGCGGATGTACATCTGCCATTCGCCGAGCAGCAGCGCGGCGAAGAACGCGGCGAAGGCGAACCAGAAATGGCCCAGCACCAGCCGCTTGGTATCGTTACTGAACACAGCTCATCCCCTTTCCCTCCTGCTCGCGCGCACGGCGCATGAATTCGTCCCTGTCGATCACCTTCACGTGCGCCCACATGGCGGCGTGGCCCGTGCCGCAGAACTCGTGGCACGGCATCAGGTGGTCGCCCGTCTTCTCGAAGCGGGTGCGGAAGTTCGTGATGTAGTCCGGCACCAGCATGACGTTGACGTTGGTGCCGCTGACCGAGAAGCCGTGCACGACGTCGGCCGCGGTGCCGCGGATCTGCACCGGCATGCCGGCCGGGACCACGATGCATTGCGGCGTGAACGAGTACTGGTTGGCCAGCACCCGCACGGTGGCCGAGCCGTCCGCCTCGGCCACCGTGCCGAGACGGGACTCGACGAACTCGCCGGCGATGTGCAGCGTGGACGGGTCGATGGTTTCCGTGCGCACGGGCGGCGTCGCCGCCCAGTGCAGGCTCATGTAGCCCATCATCCCGACCAGGAACAGCACGATGACGGCCACCACGACGCCCCAGCGTGCCTCCGCCGCGGCGGCGACGTCCGCGCCGCCATGGGCGTTCCGATCCAGCGTGTCCATGTCAGGCCCCTTCCCTGGCGACGAACACCAGGACATAGAAAACCACCCACAGCGCCACCACCACCGCCACGCCTGCCCCCGCCACGGCGAAGGCGCCGCGCGGACCCCGGGCGACGATGGCATCGACGCGCCCCTGCTCGCCGGCCCCGCCATCCTCGTCGATCTGTTCCACGATCATGCTCGTTCCTCTTGTTACACGGGTTTCGCTCGACGGTCGCCGAGCGCAGCTGGTCGACTTCGCGGGCCGGCACCGTCGCGCCCCACCGGGTCGGATCGGCGGCCGGGTCCTTGGACCATCCCGCGAAATGCTTCCAGCTAAAAAAAAATCATACGGCGCGGTCCGAACGGCAGACAATTGGCCACAAGGAGGAGGACCTGCGGCGTTTTCCCAAATTGCTCAAATTCCCGTCCCGATACGGTGAATTCCCCCCGTAGTCGACCGGGAATTCCGTCATGCCCCTGTCGAAAGAAATGCCGGTCGCCGCATCGTCGACATGGCGTCGCCGGGATCGCGGGTGCAGGAGCGGATCGGAACGCAAGAAGCGGAAAGAAGCACACGCCCCTCCCGGTCGAAGCCGGTCCAGGGCATGCCGTCGATGACCGACCGCACATTTGCCATGCATACCATCCATCGGTCGGCACGACCGTTTGTGCCCCGTTTTCGACGGTTCGTCGGCCGCCACTGGATGGCCGCGGGCCCCGGCCGTATAGTGAGACCATCGCCACGCCACCGGGAGCATCCCATGCGCCACACCACATTCCGCGAATTCGCCACTACCATGGAAGACGTCGCCCGCGACATCGTGCGCGCCTGCCGCCGCGCCCTCGACGCCATCGTCGCCATGCCCTGGCCCGCCATGCTGGCCTGCTGCCTCGGCCTGGCCCTGCTGATCAGCATCCTGCCGCTGGCCCTGTTCCTGTTCGTCCTGTTCATGCTCGTCAAGCTGGTCGCGGGCGCCTTCGTCATCGACCGCCGCCGCGCCATGCGCGAACAGGCCGACGGCCCCTGCGGCAAACAATAAGCAGACGGCGAGGGACCGACACGATGCGCGCCAGCCAGATCAACCGCATGCTCGACTTCGTGCGCGACGCCATGGGCGAAGCGCGCAAGCTGTGGTGGCGCTTCTTCGACTGGCTCGCCGTCGTCGAGTGGCGCCAGCTGCTGCTGACCTGGTTCCTGGCGTGGGCGTTCTTCATCATCGTGAACACGCCGGAGCCCGCGTTCTGGTACATGTTCGTGTCCTTCGGCGTGAAGGTGCTGGCGGGCGGCAAGAGGAAAGCCGAGCTGGCGGCGCGCGACGCCACGCTGCAGGCCAACGTCGCCACGCTGGAGCGGCGCCTGATGGAAGCGCAGATGGCCGCGCTGCAGGCCCAGGTGGAACCGCACTTCCTGTTCAACACGCTGGCCCTGATCGGCCAGCTGATCGAGACCGACCAGCGCGAGGCGGCGCGCGTGCACGCTCACCTGATCGAATACCTGCGCTCCACGCTGCCGCAGATGCGCGCGCGCGGCGGCGCCACGCTCGGCAAGCAGGTCGAGCTGTCGCGCGCCTATCTCGCCATCATGCAGGCCCGGATGAAGGAAAGGCTGCAGGTGCGCTTCGAGGTGCCGGACTTTCTATGCAGCGCGCCCTTCCCGCCCATGATGCTGCAGACGCTGATCGAGAACGCCATCAAGCACGGGCTGGAGCCGAAGATCGCCGGCGGCACCGTTGTCGTGCGCGCCGGCGTGGCGGGCAGCACGCTGCAGGTCGAGGTCTGCGACGACGGCATCGGCATCGATCCGCATGCGGACGACGGCGTGGGCCTGGCGAACATCCGCGAGCGCCTGCAGCTGCTGTACGGCGGGCAGGCCGAGCTCGCGATCTCGATGCCGGAAGGCGGCGGCGCGTGCGCGACGATCCGCCTTCCGTACAAGATGATGGAGGATGAAACCGCATGAATGAGCAAGGCATGAACAAGCGAGCCGTGACGGCGCTGATCGCCGACGACGAAGCCCCGATGCGCGACCTGCTGCGCGCGCGCCTGGCCGCCGTGTGGCCGGAGCTCGCCATCGTGGCGGAGGCGGCCAACGGCGTCGAGGCCGTCGAACTGGGCGAGCTGCACAGGCCCGACATCGCCTTCCTCGACATCCGCATGCCGGGCCTGTCCGGCATCGAGGCGGCCAAGCGCCTGTACGCGCGCTCGCACATCGTGTTCGCCACCGCCTACGACCAGTACGCGCTCGACGCCTTCGAACAGGGTGCGCTCGACTACCTGCTCAAGCCCGTGTCGCCCGAGCGCCTGGCCACCGCCTGCGCGCGCATCCGCAAGCGCCTGCAGGCCCGCGCCGGTGACGCTCCCGCGCCGCAGGACATCGGCCAGCAGCTGGCGCGCCTGACGACGCTGCTGGAACACCAGGGCAAGCCGGCCCGGCCCAACTACCTGCGCTGGATCCAGGCCCAGGTCGGCGCGAGCCTGCGCATGATCAGCACGCGCGAAGTGCTGTACTTCCAGTCCGACGAGAAATACACGCGGGTGCAGACGGCGGGCGGGGAATTTCTGATTCGCAAGACGCTGAAGGAATTACTGGACGAGCTGGATCCAGACGAGTTCTGGCGCGTGCACCGCTCGACGCTCGTGCGCGTGGATGCCATCAGCGAGGTCGTGCGCGACGCGCGCGGGCGCCACATGCTGCGCCTGCGCAACCATGCGGGCGAGGTCGAGGTGAGCCGCAATCACACCTATCTTTTCCAGCAGATGTGAATCCCCACGCAAGGCTGGTAGCATGCGGTATCGCCCATCAAGGAGAGCCGCCATGCCATCGATCGCCATCCCCTGCCTGCGCTACCGCGATACCCCTGCCGCCATCGACTGGCTCGGCGAAGTCTTCGGCTTCGCCTGCCAGGTGGCCGTTCCCGGCATGGACGGCGCCATCGCCCATGCCCAGCTGACGCTGGGCGGCGGCATGATCATGCTGGGCACCGTGACGGAAGACGACGACTATGGCCGCGTGCTGGTGCAGCCGGACCAGGTCGACGGGCGCGAGACGCAGACGGTCTACCTGCAGGTGGACGATGCCGACCGCGTCTGCGAACGCGCCCGCAATGCCGGCGCCGTCATCCTGCAGGAGCCGTCCGATACGGAATTCGGCAGCCGCGGCTTCATGTGCCGCGACCCCGAAGGCCATGTGTGGAACGTGGGGACCTACGATCCGTGGAATCCCGAGGCCTTGTTCAACCATTGACCGTCATCCCTGCACGGACGTAGGGTGGCCGCGGCCGGCGTAGGCACCACGTGCCCACCGCCCACGGGAGGGCGCAAAGGCCTCAGCTGAACAGCCCTTCGTCCGACCCGTCGCCGTCGAAGAAGCCGCCGCCATCGATGCCGTTCTCGGCATTGCTGTCGAACAAGCCCTGGCCGCGGCCGTTGTCGCTGCTGAGCGCGCTGTCGACATCACCCACACCTGCCTGGTCCGCCAGCGAGCTGCCGGACTGGTCGCTGAACAGGTTGTTGCCCTTGTCCTCGCTGTTCAACAGGTGCTGGGAACCGCCGCCCTCGTTGTGGTTGAACATGCTTTCCAGTCCGTGGAACAGGAAGCCGCCCGCGGCCACGCCGGCGGCCGTGGTGGCGATCGAACCGAGCGTCGAGCCGAAGCCCCCGCTGAGGAAGCCGCCGCGCTGCGGTTGCTGGTACTGCGGCTGGTATTGCGGTTGATACTGGGGTTCGTATTGCGGCTGGTACGGTGCCGGGGCGCCACGGGCGTAACCCGGGTCCTGCGCGGCCGGACGCGCTGCGCCGCTATTGCCCCAGGTGTCGGCGTCGAGGAAGCGGCCGTTGCCGCCCTGCTGGCCGCTGGATTGAGCCTGGCGCAGCTGGCCTTCCAGCGTGGCGATGCGGGCCTTGGCATTGTCGAGCGCCTGTCCCACCAGCAACGCGCGCTGCACCAGCAGATAGGCGGCATCGGGCTGTTGCGCGACGGCGCGCTGGATCATCGCATCCGCTTCCTGGTCCTTCTGGATGCCACGGGCCTTGACCAGCTGGTCAAGGAAGTCTTGCAACATCTGCGTGTCTTGCGGGCTCATGTTCTACTCCTTGCTGATGACAGGGGATAGCCCATCATGTTGTGGGCTTATCCATGTTTTCAAGTTTCGCAGATTTGGCCGCTGCTGACTTAAAGGGCGCTGAAGCCTGGCCTTTGGATCGGCGTCCGGCGCTTATTTCCCCAGGTCGCGGCCGCCGAAGGCGTTCGGCAGTTGGGCCGCGGCCGTCGTCTCCATCACGTCCCCCTTCAGGTTCGCCAGCACGACGGGCAGCGCGTTGCCGCCCAGCTCCAGGATCACCTGGCGGCAGGCGCCGCACGGGGCGATCGGCCCCTCGGTCTCGCCGATCACGGCCAGCGCCGCGAAATCGCCCGGCTGGCAGCCAGCGGCGATGGCCGAGAAGAAGGCGGTGCGCTCGGCGCAGTTGCACAGGCCGTAGGCGGCATTCTCGACGTTACAGCCGCGGAACACGCGGCCGTCCTTGCATTGCAGGGCGGCGCCCACCTTGAAGTTCGAGTACGGGGCGTAGGCCAGCAGGCGGGCTGCGCGGGCTTCGTCGATCAGTTGTTGGTATTGCATGGGAGATCCCCGAAAGCGTCGTCCCTGCGAAGGCAGGGACCCAATGTCGCATGCTGAGCGGCTGCGCCACATTGGGCCCCCGCCTGCGCAGGGGCGGCGGTGGTTATTACGGACGGATGGTCTTGTAGATCATCGGCTGCGGCGCCGGTGCTTGCTGGGCGATGCGGTAGGCCGCCTGCACTTCGCGCACGGCGCGCTCGGCCGCGTCCTGCGTGCGTGCGTGCACGAGCGCGAGGGGCTGGCCCGCGTCGATCTTCGTGCCCAGCTCCACCAGCCCGGTCAGGCCGACGGCGAAATCGATCGTGTCCTGCGGACGGGTACGGCCGCCGCCCAGGCCCACCACCGCCAGGCCCAGGTCGCGGCAGTCGGTCGCGTAGGCGTAACCGGCTTCCAGCGCCGGTACGGGCACGACGATGGGCGCCTGCTCCAGGTAGGCGTCCGGCTTGTCCATCAGGTCGGCCGGGCCGCCCAGCGCCGTCACCATGCGCGCGAAGCGTTCCGCCGCTTCGCCCGAATCCAGCGCCTTCTGCAGCTTGGCATGCGCTTCGGCGTCGGTGGCGGCCAGGCCCGAGACGACCAGCATCTCGGCGCACAGCGCCATCGTCACTTCGTGCAGGCGCGCCGGGCGCGATTTACCGGTCAGGTAGTCGATCGCGACGCGCACTTCGACGGCGTTGCCGGCGGCCGGGCACAGCGATTCGTTCATGCCCGTCAGGATCGCCGACGTGCGGGTGCCCGCGCCGTTGCCGACGTGGACGATGGACTCGGCCAGCTCCACGGATTTTTCATACGTCGGCATGAATGCGCCGCTGCCCGCCTTGACGTCCATGACGAGGGCGTCGAGGCCCGCCGCCAGCTTCTTCGACAGGATCGAGCCCGTGATCATCGCGACCGATTCCACGGTCGCCGTGGTATCGCGGATGCTGTAGAAACGCTTGTCGGCCGGCGCCAGCTGGGCGGTCTGGCCGATGATGGCGACGCCCACTTCGCGCACGATTTTCCGGAACAGTTCCGGCTCCGGCACGGTGCTGTAGCCCGGGATCGAGTCGAACTTGTCGAGCGTGCCGCCCGTGTGGCCCAGGCCGCGGCCCGAGATCATCGGCACGAAGCCGCCGCAGGCGGCGACCATCGGGCCCAGCATCAGCGAGACGACGTCGCCGACGCCGCCGGTCGAGTGCTTGTCGACCACGGGACCGGGCAGGTCCAGCGACTTCCACTCCATGACCTGGCCGGAATCGCGCATCGCCAGCGTGAAGGCGACGCGTTCATCCATCGTCATGTCGTTGAAGTAGACGGCCATCGCCAGCGCGGCGATCTGGCCTTCGGTGGTGCTGCCGTCCGGGATGCCGCGCACGAAGAACTGGATCTCTTCGGCGGAGAGGACGCCGCCGTCGCGCTTTTTACGGACGATTTCTTGGGGGAGGAACATGGTATTTCCCGTTTCCTAAATTGTTGGCTCAAAAACGTCGTTCCCGCGCAGGCGGGAACCCAATTTACGCTAGCGCAACGCCGGCAAACTTGGGTTCCCGCCTGCGCGGGAACGACGGGTTTTCGGATCGCGGTGAATTACACGCCGTACGGAATCCACACGTTCTTGACCTGGCTCGCATGCTGCAGCACCGTGCGTCCGGCCGCCTGCTTCGCATCGAACCAGTCGCGGCCCTTGGCGCCGCCGACCCAGGTACGCTTCAGCGACTCGGCCGACAGGCGCTCGACTTCCGCGCAGCCTTCCGCCGAACCGTCGTGGCGCCACACGGCGTCGACGTCGAAGTGCGAGGCCAGCGTGCGCGCCAGCTCGTCGGCCGAGCCGGTGACGATGTTCAGCACGCCGCCCGGCAGGTCCGAGGTGTCGAGCACCTGGTACAGGTCCAGCGCCGACAGCGGATGCGCTTCCGACGGCACGGCGATCACGCGGTTGCCCAGCGCGATGGCCGGCGCGACCAGCGAGACGAAGCCCAGCAGCGGGTTCTCGGTGGGGCACACGATGCCGATCACGCCGACCGGTTCGTTCAGCGCGACGGTGATGCCGTGCATCGGCGGCTGGTGCGCGGCGCCGTCGTACTTGTCGGCCCATGCGGCCCAGTAGAACAGGCGCTCGATCGATGCCTGCACTTCCTTCTCGGCGTTCTTGCTGCCGGTCTGGCGGGCGATGCGCTCGGCGAATTCGTCGGCGCGCACGGCCAGGTTCTCGGCGATGTAGTACAGCACCTGGGCGCGGTTGTGCGCCGTCGCCTTGGTCCAGCCGGACGCCTTGTGCGCCGCTTCCACGGCGTTGCGGATGTCCTTGCGGCTGCCTTCGCCGATGTCGGCCAGGAACTCGCCGCCGGCGCCATGGATCGCGCGGCTGTAGCCGCTGTCCGGGCGCGCCTGCTTGCCGCCGATGTACAGCTTGGCAGTGCGGTCGATCTGGAACGGATTCGCTTCCTGCGCCGGCTTGGCGTTGGCCTTCGCTTTCACGACGGCCTGCGCCAGGTTCGGCCGCGCGTCTTCCGCGCGCGGGGTCAGGTATTCGACCATGCCTTCCTTGCCGCCTTCGCGGCCGAAGCCCGATTCCTTGTAGCCGCCGAAGCCGCAGGCGGCATCGAACTGGTTCGCCGTGTTGATCCACACGACGCCGGCCTTGATTTGCGGGACCACGTCCAGCGCCAGGCTGATCGACTCGGTCCAGACGCAGGCCGCCAGGCCGTAGACGGTGTTGTTGGCCAGCTGCACGGCCTCGCCCGGGGTGCGGAAGCTCATCGCCACCAGCACGGGGCCGAAGATCTCGGTCTGGCTGACGGTGGCGGTGGTCGAAGCGCCCGTGATCAGCGTCGGCAGGTACCACGCGCCCTCGCCCGGCGTGGCGCAGGATGGCTGCCACACGTCGCAGCCTTCGGCGCGCGCCGATTCCACGAGGCCGTGGATGCGCTGCTGCTGGACCGGGTCGACGAGGGCGCCGATGTCGGTCGACTTGTCGAGCGGCGAGCCGACGCGCAGGTTCTGCATGCGCGCCTTCACTTTTCCGATGAAGCGCTCGTACACGGATTCCTGCACCAGCAGGCGCGAACCGGCGCAGCACACCTGGCCCTGGTTGAACCAGATCGAATCGACGAGGCCTTCGACGGCGGCATCCAGGTCGGCATCGTCGAACACGATGAACGGCGACTTGCCGCCCAGTTCCAGCGACAGTTTCTTGCCGCTGCCGGCGGTGGCTTTGCGGATGATGCGGCCCACGTCGGTCGAACCGGTGAACGCGAGCTTGTTGATGTCCGGATGGTTGACGATGGCTTCGCCCACGCGGCCGTCGCCCGTGACGACGTTGACCACGCCCGCCGGCACGCCGGCCATCTGGCACATCTCGGCGAACAGCAGCGCCGTCAGCGACGTGTACTCGGCCGGCTTGAACACGATGGTGTTGCCGGCGGCCAGCGCGGGCGCGACCTTCCACGCCAGCATCAGCAGCGGGAAGTTCCACGGCACGATCTGGCCGACCACGCCCACGGCGCGGTAGTCGGCGAATTCTTCCGACTGCAGCTGGGCCCAGCCGGCGTGGTGGTAGAAATGGCGCGCGGCCAGCGGCAGGTCGGCGTCGCGGGTCTCGCGGATGGTCTTGCCGTTGTCCAGCGTCTCGAGCACGGCGAACAGGCGCGCATGCTTCTGCAGCAGGCGGGCCAGCGTGTACAGCACGGTGGCGCGGCCGTGGCCGCCCATGGCGACCCAGGCCGGGTGCGCGCGGCGCGCCGCTTCCACGGCCTGCTGCACGTCGGCCTCGGTGGCCTGGGTGACCTGCGCCAGCTCGCTGCCGTCGGCCGGATTGAAGGTGCCGAAGGTCTCGCCCGGCTCGGTCCACTTGTTGTCGATGAACAGGCCGAAACGGCGGCCGCGCCCTTCCAGCCACGCGTGCGCTTCCTTGGTGCTTTCGGGTGCGGGGCCGTAATCCATAGTCTGAAGAATCTCTTTAATCGTTGGCATGGTGTTCTGTCGTGATCAGGGTTGCGCGTGGCGGTGGGCGGCCGAGTAGAAGCCCGTGACGTGGTGCTCGAGCTGGCGCTCGATGTCGGTCAGCAGGCTCGAGGCGCCGATGCGGAACAGGTGCGGCTGCAGCCATTCGTTGCCCAGCTCTTCCTTCATCACGGTCAGGTACTGCAGCGCCGACTTCGCGGTGGAGACGCCGCCGGCCGGCTTGTAGCCGACCATGAAGCCGGTCTGTTCGTAGTACTCGCGGATCGCCCGCACCATCACGAGGGACACGGGGATGGTCGCGTTCACGCCTTCCTTGCCGGTCGAGGTCTTGATGAAGTCCGCGCCCGCCATCATGCACACCCACGAGGCCTTGGCCACGTTTTCCAGCGTGACCAGGTCGCCGGTCGCGAGGATCGCCTTCACGTGGGCATCGCCGCAGGCCTCGCGGTAGGCGACCATCTCGTCGTACAGCGCCTGCCAGTTGCCCGTCAGGACGTGCTGGCGCGTGATGACGATGTCGATCTCGGTGGCGCCGGCGGCCACCGACAGTTCGATCTCGCGCACCTTGGTTTCCATGCTCGACAGGCCGGCCGGGAACGCGGTCGACACGGCGGCGATCGGCAGGCGGCCCTGCAGGATGCGGCCAGCCGGCTCGATCATCTCGTGGTACACGCAGACGGCGCCCGTGGTCAGCTCGTCCAGGCCCAGTGCCTGCATCAGGTCGGCGCGCAGCGGACGCATGGCCTTGCGGCACAGGCGCTCGACGCGGCCCGGGGTGTCGTCGCCGGACAGCGTGGTCAGGTCGATGCACTGGATGGCCTTGACCAGCCAGGCCGCCTGGTAGTCCTTCTTGACGGTGCGGCGGTTCGCCAGGCTGGCGGCGCGGCGGTCGGCGGCGTTGCGGTTGACCTTCAGGTGGTTGATCCAGCCCAGGTCGAGGCCGACGGCCGTGTTACGTTTGAATTCCGGGTTCTGGGTCATAGCAGGGCAGTTCCGTTAGCAAGGGGTTTGACGCCGAGATGCTTGGCAAGCGTGGCGCCGATGTCGGAGAAGGTGTCGGACACGGGCAGCTCGCGTGCCGGGGCGGCGGGGCCGAAGAACAGCACGGGGATGTGTTCGCGCGTGTGGTCGGAGCCCGGCCAGGTCGGGTCGCAGCCGTGGTCCGCCGTGACGACCACCAGGTCGCCTTCCTTCAGCCTGGCCAGGAAGTCCGGCAGGCGCGCATCCAGCTCGTGCAGGGCGTTCGAGTAACCGGCAACGTCGCGGCGGTGGCCGAAGTGCATGTCGAAGTCGACGAAGTTCACGAAGGTCAGCGATTGTTCCGGCGCCTCGTCCGCCACCTCGAGCAGGCGGTCGAACAGCGCCATGTTGTCGGCGCCCTTGATCAGGCGCGTGACGCCCTGCCCCGCGAAGATGTCGCTGATCTTGCCCAGCGCGATGACCTCGCCGCCAGCGTCCTTGACGTGGTCCAGCAGCGTCGGCGAGATCGGCGGCACGGCGTAGTCGTGGCGGTTGCCGGTACGCTTGTAGACTCCGGCTTCGCCGGTAAACGGACGCGCGATCACGCGGCCGATGTTGTACGGCTTGACCAGCTCATAGGCCGCTTCGCACACCTGGTACAGGCGCTCCAGGCCGAAGTGTTCCTCGTGCGCGGCGATCTGCATCACCGAGTCCGCCGACGTGTAGATGATCGGCTTGCCGGTGGCGACGTGCTCGTCGCCCAGTTCCGAGATGATCGTCGTGCCCGATGCGTGGCAGTTGCCCAGCCAGCCCGGCACGCCCGTGAGCGCCTGCAGCTTGTCCGTCAACTCTTGCGGGAACGTCGGCACGGTCTTGGGGAAGTAGCCCCAGTCGAACAGCACGGGCACGCCGGCGATTTCCCAGTGGCCGCTCTGCGTGTCCTTGCCCGTCGACTGTTCGCGGGCCACGCCCCAGGCGCCCGTGAAGCCGTCGCGCCTGGCGAAGCCGGCCGGCCAGGCGCCGCTCGCCTTGTGCGCCGCGGCGCCCAGGCCGATCTGTTCCAGATTGGGCAGGGCCATCGGCTTGCCCGCTTCCGCGGCCCACTTGGCGATGTGGCCGAGGGTGTTGGCGCCTGCGTCGCCGTATTTCTCCGCGTCGGGCAAGGCGCCGAGGCCGAAGGAGTCAAGCAGGAGGATGAATGCGCGTGACATAAGTTATCTCCAGACCGTCGTCCCTGCGAAGGCAGGGGCCCAATTTCGCCGGCGTCTACACTGCGCATGCAAAATCGGGTCCCTGCCTTCGCAGGGACGACGTATCGATTAAGCAGTTTTACCGAGGCGTTCGATGAAGCCGTGGATCAGCGCCACCATGTCCTTGGCCGCGACGGCCGCGTACTTCAGCGTCTGCTCGTGCGACAGCGGGAACGGGGTCAGGCCCTCGGCCAGGTTGGTGATGGCGGACAGGCCGGCCACCTTCAGGCCGCAGTGGCGTGCCGAGATCACTTCCGGCACCACCGACATGCCGACCACGTCGGCGCCCAGCGCCTTGAACGCGCGGATTTCGGCGGCGGTCTCGAAGTTCGGGCCCGGGCAGGCCAGGTACACGCCTTCGGCCAGGGTGATGCCCTTCTCTTCGGCGGTCGCCTTCACCAGCGCGCGCATGTCGGCGTCGTAGGCATTGGCCATGCTGAAGAAGCGCGGGCCGAAGCGCTCGTCGTTCGGGCCGGCCATCGGGCTGCCCGGCAGCAGGTTGATGTGGTCGTTCAGGACGACGACGCTGCCCGCGTCCACTTCCGGACGCAGCGAGCCGGCCGCGTTCGTGACGAACAGCAGTTCGCAGCCGATCAGCTTGAAGGTGCGCACGGCGGACGTCATCACGCCCGGGCCGTAGCCTTCGTAGAAGTGGCCGCGGCCCTTCATGCACACGACCGGCACGCCGGCCAGCATGCCGAGGACCAGTTCGCCGGCGTGGCCGTGCACGGTACTGATCGGGAAGCCCGGCAGGTCGGCATAGCTGATCGAGACGGCATCCGTCATCTGCTCGGCCAGCACGCCGAGGCCGGAACCGAGGATCAGGGCCACGCGCGGCGTGAAGCCCGGCTTGCGGGCACGGATGACGTCGGCGGCTTCGAAGGGGGTGTTGCTGAACTGGTGAGTGGTCATGGTCGGAATGGGTCGAGGATGTGGTATGCCGGCAGGAACGGTGGGTTCCGGCGCAGAGTCGTCAGTGGAATTGGGGGGAATTGCCGAACTATGCATTATCCCGGATTGGTATGGCAAATACCATTTTTCTGGACGATTTATATGTGAAAGATATAAATTAGCTGCCAAGGTCTACGTTGACGCTATTCAGACAATTGTCTAACATTAAAAACAAAAGTTTAACGCGGTTCCCTACGTGAGCGAATACTCTAAAAAACAACAATTGCTCGAGTTGATACGGTCGAATCCGTTCATCGCGCAGCAGGACCTGGCCAACCAGCTGGGCTTGTCGCGCTCGGCCGTGGCCGGCCATATCGCCGGCCTGATCCGCGAGCGCAAGCTGCTCGGCCGCGCCTACGTGCTGCCGGACCGCCGGCCCGTCGTCTGCATCGGTGCCGCCAACCTGGACCGCAAGCTGCGCTCGCACGCGCCGCTGGCCATGGGCACGTCGAATCCCGCGACCCAGACCGAATCGTTCGGCGGCGTGGCGCGCAACATCACCGAGAACCTGGCGCGCCTGGGCAGCCCGGTGGCGCTGCTGACGGCGATCGGCGGCGACAGCTCGGGCGCCGCCCTGCTCGCCCATGCCGAGACGGTGGGCATCGATACCCGCGGCGCGCTGCGCCTGGACGATGTCTCGAGCGGCACCTACACGGCGCTGCTGGACCAGGACGGCGAGATGGTCGTCGCGCTGGCCGACATGGCCCTGTACGACCGCATCGACCCCGCCTTCGTGGCCGCGCGCCAGGCCCAGGTCGCGACGGCCGCCCTCCTCGTCGCCGACCTGAACCTGCCGGCGCAGACCATCGAGGCGCTGGTCGGCCAGGCGCGCCGCGCGGAGGTGCCGCTGGTGCTGGTTGCCGTGTCCGAGCCGAAGATGGCGCGCCTGCCGCGCGACCTGGCCGGCGTGCGCCTCTTGATCCTGAACGCCGGCGAACTGGCGGCGCGCGTGGGCCGTCCGCTCGACGGCGACGCCGCGCTGGAAGCCGCCATGCGCGAGGTGCAGGCCCAGGGCGTGCGCGACGTGGTCGTCACCCGCGGCGCGGACGGCGTGCTGGTCACCGTCGGCGGCGCTGCTGGCGGCACCACTGGCGGCACGATCGCGCGCCTGCCGGCGCCGCCGGCCGACGTGGTCGACGTGACCGGCGCCGGCGACGCCTTCGCGGCCGGCGTGTGCTGGTCGCTGGTGCAGGCCGATGGCCATGGCGAGGGCGACCTGGTGCTCGCATGCCGCCGTGGCCTGCAATTGTCGGCGCTGACGCTCGCCACCGCCGAGACCGTGCACCCCGACCTGCATCCCGAGAGCCTGGCCGGCGCCCCTACCCACATGCCTTTCAACGAACAGGACTGATCCATGCAAGCCTTCCTCCAATTCTCCCCCGAAGTCCAGGCCGCGCGCGCCGCCGGCAAACCCGTCGTCGCCCTCGAGTCGACCATCATCTCGCACGGCATGCCGTATCCGCAGAACGTGCAGACGGCGCGCGAGGTCGAGCAGGTGATCCGCGACGCGGGCGCGGTGCCGGCCACCATCGCCCTCATCGACGGCAAGGTCTGCATCGGCCTGTCGGACGACCAGCTGGAACTGCTGGGCCAGTCGAAGGATGCGCTGAAAGTCAGCCGGCGCGACCTGGCCTACGTGCTGGCCACGAAAAAGCTGGGCGCCACCACCGTGGCCGCCACCATGATCTGCGCGCGCCTGGCCGGCATCGAGGTGTTCGTCACGGGCGGCATCGGCGGCGTGCACCGCGGCGCCGAGACCAGCTTCGACATCTCCGCCGACCTGCAGGAACTGGCGCAGACGGGCGTGGCCGTCGTGTGCGCCGGCGTGAAGTCGATCCTGGACATCGGCCTGACGCTGGAATACCTGGAGACGCACGGCGTGCCGGTCATCAGCGTGGGCCAGCCGGGTTTCCCCGCCTTCTTCACGCGCGAAAGCGGTTTCAACGCCGACTTCCAGCTCGACAGCCCGGAAGACCAGGCACGCTTCATCCGCACCAAGTGGCAGCTCGGCCTGGCCGGCGGCGTGGTGGTCAGCAATCCGGTGCCGGAAGCGGCGGCCATGCGCAACGACGAGATCGACGGCATCATCGCCCAGGCGCTGCGCGAGGCCGACGAACAGGGCGTCAAGGGCAAGGCCGTCACGCCCTTCCTGCTGGCGCGCATCAAGGAACTGACGGGCGGGCGCAGCCTGGCCACGAACATCGCCCTCGTCAAGCACAATGCCCTGGTCGGCGCGCGGCTGGCCGTCGCGCTGGGCAGGACGGCCCACGAGTAAGACCCAACCGCAGCAAGCATTGCGAGCACGCCCATGTCGATCGACCTGAAGCAGTTGAAATACTTCCTGGCGGTGGCCGAAGAAAAGAGCTTCAGCCGCGCCGCCGAACGCCTGCACATCTCGCAGCCTCCCCTGTCGCAGCAGATCATGAAGCTCGAGAGCGAGCTCGGGGTGCGCCTGTTCGCGCGCACCACGCGCAGCTTCGAGCTGACCGTGGCCGGCAAGGCCTTGATGCACGAGGCGGCCGACCTGCTGGGCCGCATGCGCATGACCATCGACACCATCCGCCAGATCGACCGCGGCGAGGTCGGAAGGCTGCGCGTGGGCATCGTGGGCTCGGCGATGTGGGGGCCGATCCCGGGCCTGCTGGAGCAGTTCCAGAGCCAGTACCCGCGCGTGACCTGGACCATCCACGAACTCGGTCCGAACGACCAGTGGGATGCGCTGCGCGCGAAGCAGATCGACGTGGGTTTCTGGCGCGAGCCGCGCGTGGACGACGACGCGCTCAGGCACGCCAGCCTGCGCCAGGAGCTGGCGTTCCAGGAGAGCTTCTGCGTGGCCGTCAATGCGCGCCATCCGCTGGCGCAGCGGGACGCGGTCGACCTGGCCGACATCGCGGGCGAGCCGATGCTGACGCTGCACCTGGACCAGTCGGCCGAGCCGCGCTACCTGATCCAGTGCTGCGTGGCCGCCGGCTTCCAGCCCACCATCTTCCAGGAAGCGGCGGAGCCGCAGACGCTGCTGGCCATGGTGGGCGCGGGCCTGGGCGTGGCCCTGATGCCGCAGACCACCAGCCGCATCGGCTGGCCGGGCGTGCGCTTCCTGCCCATCCGGGCCGACGCGCCGTCGGCCAACCTGTACATCACGTATCCGGTGCAGGACGACGCGCCCGTGGTCAGGGCCTTCCTCAACATCCTCCATCCAGCGGAATAGCGTGCAATGGTGGGCACGGCCGTGCCCACCCTACCGTGGTCGCGGCAGCGACGCGATCAATGCGTGGCGCCGCCCGCCTCGGTTACGTCCTCGTCGGCCGTGACGCTCACCTCGACGGCGATGCGCAGGCCGTCGACGATGTCCTTCAATGCCATCGAGGGCGGACGCTCCGGACGGTCGGCCGCCTGCTCGGGCAGGAAGGGCACGTGGATGAAGCCCGCCTTCAGGGCGCTGTGGCCGACGGCATGGTGCATCAGGCCGTAGAACACGTGGTTGCAGACGAAGGTGCCGGCCGTCTGCGAGACGCCGGCCGGGAAGCCGCGCAGGCGCAGCGCGCGCACGATGGCCTTGATCGGCAGCGTGCTGAAATAGGCGGCGGGGCCGCCCGCGATGATCGCCGTGTCGACCGGCTGGGCGCCCGCGTTGTCGACGATGGTGGCGTCGTCGATGTTGATCGCCACCCGCTCGACCGAGATCTCGGGACGGCCGCCGGCCTGGCCCACGGCGATGACGATGTCCGGCTGCACGGCCGCCACGGCTTCCAGCAGCGCGACGTTCACGCGCCCGAATTCGCAGGGCAGCTGGCGCGCCACCACCTGGAAGCCGGGCCCGGACCAGCCGTCGAGCGCGCGCGCCGCTTCCCAGGACGGATTGATGGCGGCGCCGTTGAAGGGCTCGAAGCCGGTCAGCAGGATGGTCTTGGTGGCGGTCGGTGTTGCGCTGGTGGGGGTCGTCGTCGTCATGTTTCGCTCATTCGTACATCAGTGATGCATCAGGAAATACAGCAGGAAGATGTTCGCGACGAGCACCGGCAGGGCGGTCGGCACCTGGGCCTTGATCACGGCGTGCTTGTCCGGCAGTTCCAGCAAGGCCGCCGGCACCACGTTGAAATTGGCCGCCATCGGCGTCATCAGGGTGCCGCAGTAGGCGCTGAACATGCCGATCGCGGCCATCACGGCCGGATTCGCATGGTAGCTGCCGACCAGCACCGGAATGCCGATGCCGCCCGCGATCACGGGAAAGGCCGCGAAGCCGTTGCCCATCACGACGGTAAATAATGCCATGCCGATGCAAAACGCGGCGCAGGCGAGGAATGGCGAATCGAGCGGGATCGCCGTCGTGACGACGTGGGCCACCGCCTTGCCCACCCCTGCCTCGGCGAACAGCAGGCCCAGCACGGCCAGCATGTGCGGCAGCACGACGGCCCAGCCCATCGCGTCGACCAGGCGGCGCGCCTCGCGCACGCCCTGCCACGGCGTGGCGCGGGTGACCACGCAGGCCAGCGCCAGCGCGGCCACGGCGCCACAGCCCATGCTCACCAGCGTCAGGTTCTTCGGATCGAGCAGCGGACGCAGGTCGACCGTCGCATCCTTGAGCAGCGTGGAGCCGATCACGGTGACGACGGGAATCGCCAGCGCCGGCAGCAGCAGCCTGCCGCCCAGGCGCGCGCTGCTGGCAAGACGTTCGTCTTCCGGCGGCACGGCGGCGCGTCCGGGGCGCACCAGGCCGCAGCCGGCGACGAGCGCCATCGCGATCATCAGCGCTCCCGCCGCCGCCGCCGGCAAGCGCTCGCCTGCCAGGTACAGCAAGGCGTACATGCCCCAGAACAGCGCGGTGGAGAAGCGGCGCGGATTGGCGCGGTCGCGCAGATTCATGACGGCGACGGCTGCGAACAGCAGGCCCACCAGCACGTAGAAATGGTCGATCGAGACGATCATCGCGCCACCTCGCGGCGCAGGCGTGCGTCCAGCCGGCGCAGGTTCCAGGCGTGCACCACGAACGCCGTGATGGCCGTCGGGATGCCCCACAGCGCCATGTGCAGCGGATCGACCTCGATGCCTTCGGCGCGCAGGATGGTCTGCATCAGCACGATGGCGCCGAAGGCGACGAAGATGTCCTCGCCGAAGAACAGGCCGACGTTGTCGGTGGCCGCGCTCATGGCGCGGATGCGCAGGCGCTGCGCCTCGTCCAGGGTGCCGCCCCGTTGCTGCGCTGCCGCCTCGGCCGCCGCCTCGGCCATGGGCGCCACCAGCGGGCGCACCATGTTCGGATGGCCGCCCAGGCTCGTCAGGCCGAACGCGGCCGCCGTCTCGCGCGCCAGCAGGTAGACGGTGAGCAGGCGCCCCGCCGTGGCCGAGCGCACCCGGGCGATGCGCGTCTGCGCGTACTCCTTCAGGCCGAAGCGTTCGAGCAGGCCGATCGCGGCCAGCGGCAGCAGCAGGATCAGCGGCAGGTTGCGGGTCTTGACGAAGGCGCTGCCCAGGGTCTCGAGGATCTGCAGCGGCGCCATCGCCGCGGCGGCACCGGTGACGCCGCAGGCGGCGACCACGACGAGCACCGGATGGGCGCGCAGCAGGAATCCGGCCACGACGACGGCGATGCCGAGCAGCGGCCACAGGTTGACGGCGGTATGCATGGGATGTCGACTGAGTTGTTGTTGTAAGAATATTACCTCAGTGCTCGATCCATCATGCATGAGCCGGCGCCGCGGCCGTCGTCCGCGGCGGCGTCGCTTTTACGCAGGATAACGCCGACCTGCACACGCCGGCTGGCGCATATTGAGCGCACGCATGATGCTCGCCGCCCCGCACCGTAACCTCTTTCCGTCTTTGCTCATCGTTCCGGGACCGATCATGCGTGCCTTCACTTCCCCTTCTTCACGGCTGTCGTCCTGCCTGCTGGCGGCGGTCGTCGCTGCCGGCCTGAACGGCTGCGGCGGCGAAGTCGCCGTCGGCTTCGGCTGGCATTCCGGGCCGCACTGGCCCGACCATCCGGACTGGCCCAGCTATCCCGACCGTCCGCAGGGCGCGACGGGCCTGTTCCCGATCGCCGGCGACATCTGCGGCCAGTGCACCACCACGCGCGACGGCACGGGCCCGGACGCGCGTTTCAACGCGCCGCAAGGCATCGGCGCCGACGATGCGGGCAACCTGTACGTGGCGGAGCCGGCCAGCGCCGTCATCCGCAAGATCACGCCGGCCGGCGTGGTCACCACGCTGGCTGGCAGTCCCGGCGTCATTGGCCAGGCGGATGGACAGGGCGCCGCGGCGCGCTTCAACACGCCCACCCGGCTCACCACCGATGCCGGTGCCAACGTCTATGTCACCGACACGGGCAATTCCACCGTGCGCCGCATCACGTCAGGGGGACTGGCCGGCACCGTGGCCGGCAGCGGCAGCTGCGGGAGCCAGGACGGCCGCGGCACGTTCGCGCAATTCTGCTCGCCGCGCGGCATCGCGCTCGACCGCCACGGCAACCTGTGGGTGGCCGACAGCGGCAACCACACGGTGCGCCGCATCGACCAGGCCGGCAACGTCAGCACCGTGGCCGGCAGCCCCGGCGTGTGCGGCAGCCGCGACGGCAAGGGCGGGCAGGCGCGCTTCTGCGACCCGCAAGATGTCGGCGTGGACCAGTGGGACAATGTGTACGTCGTCGACACGGGCAACTCGACCGTGCGCATGATCGACGAGGACGGCACGGTGACGACGCTGGCGGGCCAGGCGGGGCAATGCGGCAGCAACGACGGCAGCCCGGGCGTGTCGCGGCTGTGCGCGCCGTCCGGCATCGCCGTCGAGGGCAACGACCTGTACGTCACGGACACGGGCAATGCGACGGTGCGCCGCATCAACCTCGACAACGTCACCAGCACGGTGGCGGGGGTGCCGGGCCGCCAGCAGATCGTGCTGGGCGCCCTGCCCGGCGGCCTGGAGCGCCCGATCGGCATCACGCTGGCGCCGGACCGCTCGTTCGCGCTGACCGCGCACAATATGGTGGTCAAGCTGCTGCCGCCGCGCTGAGGCGCGGCAAGCCGGCGTCTGTCGAACGGCTCGCTGCGTCAAACTCGATGCGACAGACTCAAGGCGGCAGACTCAATGCGGCAAATGCAGGCGTTCGAGCAACAGGTCGAGCGGTGCCCAGCCGTCCGCACCGGCTTCGATCGACGCAGGCGCCACACCCTGGATGACGTCGCGCTTGAAGGACTGCGGGGCAAACCAGAGCCGGCCATCACGCCTGACCACCTGGGACCAGCGCACCCGGTTGCCATCCAGGTGGACGAGGATGGGGCCATGCTCCAGCGGAAACACCAGCTGCCCCCACTCGCCCATGCCGTTGTCGACATCCTTGAGACCGGGCTTGTCGTCACCGAGCAGCACCTGCTCGATGCGGAAGCGGGTGTGCTGGCAGCCGCCTTCGTTGCTCACGCACACGAAGGGCCGGCCATCGGGCGTCGTCGTCGGGCACGAGGACGGGCACTCGGGTGCGCCGCGCGGCACCAGCGTGATCCGCTCGACGCGGCCGACCAGCAGCGATTCCCCGGCCAGTGCCGGAATCCCGGCGCCGCACAGGGATGCCGCAGCGAGTGCCATGCACCAAAGGCGGCGCATCGATGCCTCAGGCGGGCCGCACGGGCGTCGCCGCGTCCTTGCCGATCGCCGTGTTCCACTGGCGCACGCGCCAGCTTTTCACGAGACCGTGGGTGACGTAGGGGTCGGCCTGCGCGAAGCGTTCGGCCGCCTCCGGCGAATCGCCGGAGAACAGCAGCAGCGCGGTGTCGAACGGGTCGGGCAGCGCGCCGGCGATCACGAGTTCGCCGCGTTCGTGGGCATCCCAGCCCAGTTTCAGGTGCGCGTCGCGGAATTCGCCGCGGCGTTCGAAATAATCGTCGGACAGCTCATACATCAAGAGGTAGTGCACGTGGTCTCCCTGACAGGTGGTCGAAAACACAATGAGTGTAGACCATATCGGGCAAGCCTTCAGGCCGGTCGCCAGCGCCACGCGACACCGTATCAGTGCCCACCGTTCCCGGCCGCGCGCAGGGCCGCGGCCTGCGCCACGATGGCGGCCGCATGCCGGCTCGCCTGCGCCACCTGCGCGGGACTCAAGTCCTTGCCGACGATGTGCAGGAAGGGACCGTTGAACGGAATCGCCTCCTGCTCCGCCGCGCCGTCGAGCTCGACCATGATGTCACGCAGCGCCATGCCGTAGGCCAGCGCGTCCTGGGGGTTGACGACGATGGCCGGATTGTCGAACAGCAGGCCCGTGAACAGCAGGTACAGCCCGGTCCAGCTGCCCTGTTCCGCGCGTCCCCGCGCCAGACCGCTGACGCGCTCCTTCCATTCCCTGACGAGCGGATCGTCGGGCCGGGTCTGCAGCGCACTGGGGTCGCCGAACGGCCCCTCCTCCAAGAGTGGCCCGAGCGCCTCGTCCAGGCCGCCCCGTGCCGCGCGCTCCAGGTAATCGGTGCGCGCCATCTTCATCCGCTCCGTCAGCGCGCCGCAGAAGCGCGCGGGGTCGGCGATCGGCTCGGCCACGGCCGTGTCGAGCCGCGTCGCGGGCTGCGGCAGGCGGCCGTCGCGCTGCCAGGCGCTGCAGGCGTTCAGCAGCCACCAGGCGCGGTAGGCATCCGTGGGGTCGGCGCTAGCGCCCAGTGTGTCGAGACGCTGGGCCAGGGTGGCGGCCGGCGGCGGCATCGGTGCCGCCGGCGCGGCCGTCAGCCGCTCCGACAGCCAGGGTTCCGGCGACATGGCCCCTGGCGCCGGCGCGGACGCCAGGACGGCTGGCACGTCCACGGGATCCGTGCCACCGGCATCGCGGCGCGCCAGCGAAATGCCCAGGCAGGCGCCGAGGCCGAGGCCCATCGCCAGTACTGCCGCTGCCGTCTTCGTCCGTTCTACGCTGCCCCCCACCGCCTCCAATTCCTGGCGCCAGCCTAGCAAAGGGGAAGGATGCCAACAACGGGCGCGCTGTAACAAGCTGTTGCAGGAATACCAATCCGGCCTTTCTGTAGCCTATAGTCAACACTTTTGATGGGCAGCGCACGGAAAAACGGCGTGGCAGGCGTAGACTGAATGCATGAGCAAACGCGCGAGCATGGCGCAAACGAAAGCAAGAGCAAGAGCACGATCGGCAGCACGACCAGGAGCACGACCAGGAGCACGATGATGAGCACGATGAGCACCCGCAACAAGATTGCCGCCGGCATGGCCGGCTTCGCCAGCATGGTCTGGCTGGGCCTGACGGCGGCCGTGGCCGCCAACCAGCGCCGCCTCGTGTTCAATCCCAACGTCGAGCGCGAAGTAAAGAGTCCGCGCAGCAGCGGCCACCGCACCCGCCCCGTCGTGCTGCGCGCGAAGGACGGCACGCGCCTGTCCGGCTGGCTGATGACGCCGCGCATCGCGGGCCGCCACCCGGCCGTCGTCTATTTCGGCGGACGCTCCGAGGAAGTGTCCTGGGTCGTGCGCGACGCGGGCAAGCTGTTTCCCGACATGGCCGTGCTGGCCGTGAACTACCGCGGCTATGGCGAGTCGCATGGCGTGCCGGCCGAGATCCACATGGTCGAGGATGGCTGCATGCTGTTCGACTGGATGGCGGCCCGCGTCCACGTCGACCCTGACCGCATCGCCGTGGTCGGGCGCAGCCTCGGTTCCGGCGTGGCCGTGCAGGTCGCCAAGGAGCGGCCCGCCCATTCCGTCGTGCTGATCACGCCTTACGATTCGATCGTCGCGATCGCCAAGCGCAAGTTCCGCGTGATGCCGGTCGAGTACATGCTGCGCCACCGCTTCGAGTCGATCAAGTACGCGCCCGCGCTCAAGGCGCCGACCTATGTGCTGCGCGCGGCCAGCGACGACATCGTGCCCCACTCGCACACCGACCAGCTGGTCGCCAAGCTGGCCACGCTGTGCGGCGACGACGTCGTGCCCGGTTCCGACCACCTCGACATCCCCTACCTGGAAGACACGCAGGCGCGCATCGCCCGCTTCCTCACGACGCAGTTCGCCCGTCCGCTCGAGGCCGCCGCCGGCGGCACCGCCACGCTGCCCGCCATCCTCGAGACGGCGGCGCAGGCCGACGGCATCGTGCTGGCAAGCACGGCCCAGCTGGAAGAAGCACACCATTGATGCCCGCTCGACGCCCATTGGCGTCATGACGCTGCCAATTATTTGTGGTTTTCCGTGAGAAAGTGCCAAAAGTTGTCGCCATTTATATTTCAACTAAATAAATTGCGAAGTAAAATCGAATTTGCCACGAGTAAACGGACTGATGCATAGTTGCCAAGCCGGATCGCGCCGACCGCCGCCATGCGGGAGCGCACCGCCCGCTGTACCGGGCCCGGCGTCCGGCCCCGACGCGATCTCCATCGCGACCCCAGGACTTCTTCAGTGTTGAGCGAGCCGCCGGCGTTTGCGCCGCGGCCACGCCATGTCCTGCCGTCGCGAGCGCCCGTGCAAAGCCGCCCAACGCAGCCGTTGTGCCGGTTACAATATAGGATTCCCAGGAGCACACCATGAGATTCAAGCAGTTCAGTATGGCGATCGCGGCCTTCTGCCTCGCCGGCGGCGCCGCTGCCGCTGCGATGCCCAGGTTCGCCGTCGTCTACGATGCTGGCGGCAAGTTCGACAAGTCGTTCAACCAGTCCGCGGCCGAGGGCGTCGAGCGCTTCAAGAAGGAAACCGGCCTGAACGTCTTCGAAGCCCAGGCCAGCAGCGATACCCAGGCCGAACAGGTGCTGCGCGCGCTGGCGCGCAAGAAGCTCGAGCTGATCGTGTCGATCGGTTTCTCCCAGACCCAGGCCGTGCAGAAGGTCGCGGCGGAATACCCGAAGGTGCACTTCGCGATCATCGACGGCAATGCCGTCGGCAAGAACATCAATTCGATCCTGTTCAAGGAACAGGAAGGCTCCTACCTGGTCGGCATCGCCGCGGCGATGGCCGCCAAGTCGGGCAAGGTCGGCTTCGTGGGCGGCATGGACATTCCGCTGATCCGCGCCTTCGCCTGCGGCTACGTGCAGGGCGCGAAGGCCGTCAATCCGAAGATCGAGGTGCAGCAGAACATGGTGGGCACCACCGCCGCGGCCTGGAACGACCCGGCCAAGGGCGGCGAGCTGGCCCGCGCCCAGTTCGACCGCGGCGCCGACGTGGTGTTCGCCGTGGCCGGGGGTTCCGGCCTGGGCGCGCTGCAGATGGCCAAGGCCAAGGGCAAGCTGGCGATCGGCGTGGACTCGAACCAGAACGACGTGCAGCCCGGTTTCGTCCTGACCTCGATGGTCAAGCAGGTCGGCAACGCCGCCTACGACGCCTTCACGCAGGCCAAGAACGGCCAGTTCCAGGCCGGCATGAGCTACAAGGGCCTGAAGGAAGGCGGCGTCGACTGGGCGCTCGACAAGAACAACCGCGCCATCGTCCCGGCGGCGATGGAGCAGCGCGTGACGGCGGCCCGTGCCGACATCATCAGCGGCAAGATCAAGGTCGTCGACTATCGCGCGGCCGGTTCCTGCCCGCAGTAAGCGCATCGATTTACCCGTACCACGAGGAAGCGCGCCGCGCCGGTCAGTCCGGCGCGGCGCGTTTTTTGAAAGCATGCATTCCAAACCAACGACAACAGACCGCTATGCAGCCAGCCGTAGAATTTCGCAACATTAGCAAAGCCTTCGGGGCGGTGCAGGCGAATGCCGACGTCAGCTTCGCGATCGCCAAGGGCTCGATCCACGGCGTGATCGGCGAGAACGGCGCCGGCAAGTCGACCCTGATGAGCATCCTGTACGGCTACTACAATGCCGACGACGGCCAGGTGCTGATCGACGGCCAGCCGCAGGACATCCGCACCAGCCACGAGGCCATCGCCCTGGGCATCGGCATGGTGCACCAGCACTTCATGCTGGTCGAGAACATGACGGTGCTCGACAACGTCATGCTGGGCAACGAGGGCGGCATCAAGCTGGCCGCCAAGCGCGGCGAGGTCGAAGCCAGGCTGCGCGAGATCTGCGCGCGCTACCGCCTCGACGTCGACCCGCGCGCCACCGTGCACGACCTGTCGGTGGGCGCCCAGCAGCGCGTCGAGATCCTCAAGCAGATCTACCGCAGCGCCGAGATCCTGATCCTGGACGAGCCGACCGCCGTGCTGACGGCGCAGGAGACGGCGTCGCTGTTCGAGATCCTGCGGCTGTTCAAGGAACAGGGCAAGACCATCATCCTGATCACCCACAAGCTCCAGGAGATCATGGACATCACCGACGAAGTGACGGTGATGCGCGCCGGCCGCGTGGTCGGCGCCGTCCAGACCCGCGAGACCTCGAAGGAGCAGCTGGCCAACATGATGGTGGGCCGCCCGATCCAGAGCGAGCTGCCGCGCGCGCCCTACAAGCCGGGCGCCGAGGTGATGAAGGTGTCGAACCTGCAGCTGAAGGATGCCAACGGCGTCGCCCTGCTGTCCGACATCGACTTCACGCTGCGCGCGGGCGAGATCGTCGCCATCGCGGGCGTCTCGGGCAACGGCCAGAGCGAACTGCTGGAGATCCTGTCGGGCATGCGCCTGCCGACCTCCGGCCGCGTCGAATTCCTCGGCAGCGACCTGCCCTATGGCGGCCGCGCCAACGCCGACGGCCTGCCGGCCACCTTCCGCCGGCTGGGCATCGGCCACGTGCCGGAAGACCGCCTGCGCGACGGTGTGATCAAGGATTTCTCGGTCATGCAGAACACCGTGTTCGGCTACCAGGACGAGGTCAAGAACCGCGTCGGCCTGTTCGACTTCAAGAAGATCGCCCAGCGCTGCGCGGGCCTGATGCAGGCCTTCGACGTGCGTCCGAACAATCCCGACCTGCGCATCGGCCTGCTCTCGGGCGGCAACCAGCAGAAGGTCGTGATCGCGCGCGAAGTCGCGGCCTGCCCGAAGCTGATGCTGGTGGGCCAGCCGACCCGCGGCGTCGACATCGGCACCATCGAAAGCATCCACACCCAGCTGCTGCGCCTGCGCGACGAAGGCGTGGCCATCCTGCTGTCCTCGGTGGAACTGGAAGAAGTGCGCGCGCTGGCCGACCGCATCATCGTGATGTCGGGCGGACGCATCACCGGCATCCTGCCGATCGACGAATTCGACACCACCCGCATCGGCCTCTTGATGGGCGGCTTGCACAAGTCCTGATCCGACATGAAAAAGACTGAACTACCTCGCTGGGCCACGGGTTTCGTCCTGCCCATCCTGAACCTGCTGTCGGCACTCGTCGTGGCCGGCTTCGTCATCCACCTGCTCGGCGAAAGCCCGACGGAATCGCTGGCGATCCTGTTCGACAGCGCGATCGTGAACCCGGAAGGCCTGGCCTACACGATGTTCTACGCGTCGACCTTCATCTTCACCGGCCTGGCGGTCTCGATCGCCATGCAGGCGGGCCTGTTCAACATCGGCGCCGAAGGCCAGATGTACGTGGGCGGCCTGGGCCTGACGCTGGCCATGCTGGCGTTCGACGCCCACCTGCCCGGCTGGCTGCTGATCCCGGCCGGCATGATCGGCGCCGCCCTGTTCGGCGCGCTGTGGGCCTTCCTGCCCGGCTACCTGCAGGCCAAGCGCGGCAGCCACGTGGTGGTCACGACCATCATGTTCAACTTCATCGCCGCCAGCCTGATGAACTACCTGATCATCAAGATGATCCCGGCGGGCGAGCAGAACCCGGCCTCGCGCGTGTTCTCCAGCGCCGCCGAGCTGCCGCTGCTGAACGCCTGGTTCCCCGTGCTGGGCGACACCCCGCTCAACATCTGCTTCCTGCTGGCGATCGCCGCCCTGGTACTCTACCGCTTCGCCGTGTGGCGTTCGTCCTGGGGCTACAAGCTGCGCGCCACCGGCCTGAACGCCCACGCCGCCCACTACGCGGGCGTGCGCATCAGCCGCACCATCATCGTGGCGATGCTCGTCTCGGGCGCGCTGGCGGGCCTGGCCTCGGTCAACTCGATCCTCGGCTCGACCCACTACCTGTCGCTGAACTTCCCGGCCGGCGCCGGCTTCATCGGCATCGCGATCGCGCTGATGGGACGCCAGACCCCCGTCGGCATCTTCCTGTCCTCCGTGCTGTTCGGCGCGCTGATCCAGGGCGGCTTCGATCTGTCGCTGGAAAAACCGAACATCCCGCAGGAGACCTTCATCTTCATCCAGGGCCTGATCATCCTGTTCTGCGGCGCGATGGAAAACTTCTATGCGCCGGCCCTGCTGAAACTCATCAACCTCACGAGCAAGAAAGAGGCATGACATGGAAGACTTCCACATCGCCAGCATCATCGTCTCCACCATCCGCAACGCGCCGGTCCTGATGTTCGCCGCCATGGCGGGCCTGTTCGCCGAACGTTCCGGCGTGGTGGACATCGGCCTGGAAGGCAAGATCCTCGCCTCGGCGTTCGTCTCGGCCGCCGTCGCCTATTCGACCCAGAACCCGTGGTACGGCATCCTCGCCGGCATCGCCGTGTCGGTGGCGCTGGCGATGGTGCAGGCCTTCGTCTCGATCACCCAGAAGGGCAACCAGCTGGTGTGCGGCATCGCGATCAACATCGCCATGAGCGGCCTGACCTTCGTGCTGGCGCAGTTCTTCTTCCAGCAGGGCGGACGCACGCCGGACCTGGGCGGCGCGCGCCTGGCCGACGTGGTCCTGCCCGGCACCGCCGCGCTGGAGAACATCCCCTTCATCGGCTGGCTGTACGGCCACGTGATCGGCAACCAGTCGGTCCTCGTGTACCTGGCCTTCCTGCTGGTGCCCGTCGTGCACTGGGTCGTCTACCACAGCCGCTTCGGCCTGCGCCTGCGCGCCTGCGGCGAGAACCCGCACGCGGCCGACGCGGCCGGCGTCTCGGTCGAGCGCACCCGCTACCTGGCGATGTTCGTCGCCGGCGTGCTGTGCTCGTTCTCGGGTGCCTACCTCGCCATCGTCCAGAGCGGCTTCTTCCTGCGCGACATGTCGGCCGGCGCGGGCTACCTGGCGCTGACGGCCCTCGTGTTCGGCAACTGGCGTCCCGTCTACACGGTGCTGGGCTGCCTGATGTTCGGCATGTTCGGCGCGATCCAGATCCAGCTCGAAGGCGTCGACCTGCCGGTGGTGGGACAGATCCCGGGTTCGCTGATCCAGATGATCCCGTACGTCGTGACGGTGCTGGTGCTGGCGGGCGTGATGGCCAAGTCGGTGGCGCCGAAGGCGATCGGCAAGCCGTTCGTCAAGTCGCGTTAAGCGCGTCAAGCGCGTCAAGCGCAAACGCCATGGTGGGCATCCCTGCCCGCCATGGCGTTCGTCTTTCCTTCATTCGTTGGAATACGCCGGCCGCTGCGACCGCGCGAACGTCCACGCCAATCCCACCCCCGCCGACGTCCCCGTCGACTTGCGCAGCAGCGGACTGTCCTCGTTGGCCGCGCCCGAATACGATTCCACACGCACGAAGCCGAACAGGCGCAGGTCCGGATCGACTCGCCAGGTGCCGCTCACGCCCGTGCGCACGAGCAGCAGGCCGGCGTCGGCCCGGTACGCCGCACGGTCTGGCGTCGCGTACTGCGGCGCCACCTCGTAGAAATAACGGTTGATGCGGCGGTCGCCGAACACGGCGCCCAGCTGCGCCTCCAACGTCCAGCGCGCGCCGTCGCCGCGCGTTTCCCACACGAGCCGCGGCTCCGTCGTCCAGCCCTGGCGGCGCAGCCCTCCCCTGCCCTCGATCACGGCGCGCAGCGGCAATTCGGCGCGCAGGCGGCCGCGCTCGCCGAAGTCGGCGAATTTGTATTTCACGCGCGGGCCGAATTCGACCAGCGTGCCGAGGTCGGGCATGCCGCGGCGCGCGGCGACGTCGTCCGAATGGGCGGGCAGCGCGCCGGAAAAGCCGATGTCGAACTCGACGCGGTCCGTATTCAGCAGCCGCGCGCCCACGCCGTTCTGGTCGGCGCGCAGCACCTTGCCGCGGTAGAGGAAGTACGGCAGCACGAGGCCGCGGTTGGAGCGGTCGTCGGCGCCGGGATAGGCGGGCATGGTCAGGGCGGCGGCGCCGATGCCGGCTTCCCACAGGGGGAGCGTGCGTTGTTCGGCGGGGTCGGCAGGGTCGGCGGCGGCGCTTGCCGAGGCGGCAAGCAGGATGGCGGCCAGGAGGGGTGGTGTCTTCATGATCGTCGGCGTGGTGGAGGCGCGATCATTCTACCGCCATCGAAACGTCGCCCCTGCGCAGGCAGGGGCCCAATTTGTGCGAACGCTACGTCTGCGCCGGCAGCACTTGGGCCCCTGCCTGCGCAGGGGCGACGGGTCAAACGGGACGGCTTACGGCCAGATCGCCTGCAGCAGCTCGGCCAGGTGATAGCCGCCCTTCACCAGCTGGGTACGCGCCAGCGCCGAACTCGGCACCGGGTAATCCTTCGGCACCTCCAGCGTCCAGGTGTAATAGGTCTCGCCCTTCTTGCTCGTCTGCGGCGTCAGCTTGCCGACGGTGACGCCCGCATAGGCCTGCTTGGAGGCCACGAGCGCATCGTCGGCCCACTGGTAGGCCCAGGTGATCGGCGCGCCCGTGTTCGGCGCCAGCGCTGGCCTGGAGTCGATCGCCCACTGGGCGAACTGGTCCGGCGTCTTCACGCGGTTGCGGCGGAAGGCGTAGTCGACCGTGGTGCTGTCCCAGTAGGAGTGGAACGGCTTCGTCAGCGCCTTCGGCACGCCCGGCTTGACTTCCTTCGGCTCGCCCGGCGGGATGACGCCGGCGCTGATCTTCTCGAGCCAGTCCTCGTTCATCAGCAGGTTGTTGCCGCCGCGCGAATCGAAGACGGCCGTCTCGTCGATCTCGGCCTGCGTCTTCGGCACGACGAACTTGCCGTCCTTGGACACGAAGGCCGCACCCACGTGCAGCGGCTGGTGGATGTCGCCGACCAGGTGGACGACGAGGATCAGCGCCTGGCGCTTGCTGAACTTGTGCGGGTTCGTCTCCGGCGTGTCCTTGCCCTGCAGGACGGAGATCGCCTGCTTGAGCGTCTGCACGATGTCGACGTCGGCCGTGCCCACGGCGCCATCGTGGTAATGGTCGAGCTGGAACGGCACGTCCGTGTAGTGGTATTCGCTGTGGCGCGGATTGGCGTTCACGTACTCGATCATGTCCGGCGTCTGCGGACCGCACCAGTTGCCCTTGACGCAGTCGGGCCAGGTGGAGACGGATTGCAGGGTTTCGCCCTGCAGCAGGATGGCCTTGACCTGGATTTCCGCATCGCTGCCCTTGAGCAGGCGGTCGGCGATGGCGCCCACGGCGCGGTGGCCGTCGGTGCCCCAGGCCAGGGCGCCCTGCGAGACGAAGGCGCCGGCCAGTGCGATGGCGCAAGCGAGTTGTTTCATGGTGGTTCCTCGGTTCGGTATGGAATTCAACGCAGCTTCGTGATCGGGGATTGCGCGGCCACACCGGCCGCGCCCGTTTCGGGATGCTGCTTCAGGAAGGCGATCAGCGCATCGAGGTCGGCGATGCCCGTGTCCTTGCGATTGCTTCCTTGCGCGAACATCGGGAAGCCGTCGCCCCCTTCGGCCAGGAAGTTGTTGGCGACGACGCGGTAGGTCTGCTTGTCCTGGACCGCCTTGCCGTCCACCTTCAGGCTGCCCGGGACGATGCGGCGGCCCTTCGGCTGCGTGCTGTCCCACTGGTAAGCGAGGTTGCGCGACGCCCCCAGCGTGGTCGAGCCTTCCTTGCGGTCCCACTGCTGTTCCAGCAGCGTGCGCAGCTGCGCGCCCGTCAGGTCCATCAGGACCAGGGTATTGTTGAACGGGGACACGGCCTGGGCCTGGCCGAACGTGACGACGCCGCCGTCTCCCGACTGCAGGTCGTTGCGCATGCCGCCCGGGTTCACGAAGCCGACCTGCGCGCCCTGCCCGCGCACGGCGGCCAGCGCGGCATCGGCGACCACGCCGCCCAGCATCGACTGGCCGGCATCGTTCTGCTTGCGGGTCACGAGCGGCGCGGCGATGCGCGCCACTTCCTTGTCGAGCACGGCCTGGCTGCGTGCGCGCACGTCCTTCAGCCATGCCGTCAGTTGCGCATCCGGGGTGAAGGCGCCCGGCGCCATCACGACGTTGCGCACGTCGATGTCCTCGACGGTGCCGCTGACGGGGTCGACCTTCATCTTGATGCGCGACAGCAGGTGGCCGTAGGCGTCGCCCTGGGTCACGACGCGGCCGTCGACCTTGCACAGGTAACCCTTGTGCGAGTGGCCCGAGATGACGAGGCGGATGGCCGGATCGAGGCGCTTGACGATGCCGACGATCGGACCTTCGAGGCCGTCGCAATAGACCTTGTCGAACGGTTCGCCCGTGTGGCCGCCTTCATGGATCAGCACGACGAAGACCTGGGCGCCGGCCGCGCGCATGGCGGGCAGCTGGGCGTTGATGGCGTCGGCCTCGTCGCCGAACGCCAGGCCGCGCACGCCCGACGACGTCACCACCGACGGCACGCCCTTCAGCACGGCGCCCACGAGGCCGACCTTGACGCCCTTGACGTCGACGACGCGCCACGCCGGCACGAGGGTCTTGCCGGTCTCCGTATCGGTGACGTTGGCGGCCAGGTAGGTGTAGCCGGCGCCCTTGAAGCCCTGGTCGTAGCGGCAGGCCTTTTCCGGACGCGGCGAATCGCAGCCGCCGTGCTGCTGGCGCAGCAGTTCCTTCTTGCCCGGATCGAATTCGTGGTTGCCCAGCGAGCTCGCGGCCAGGCCGATGCGGTCCATGGCGGCCAGCGTCGGCTCGTCGGCGAACAGGCCGGACAGCGCCGGGCTGGCGCCGATCAGGTCGCCGGCGGCGACGAGCAGCGTGTCCTTGTCTTCCTTGCGGAACGCCTGCATGGCGCCGCCGATCAGGTCGATGCCGCCGGCCTGGATCGTCACCGGTTCCTTCGCGCCCGGCGGCGTGTAGGTGTAGCGGGTCGGTTCCAGGTTGCCGTGGAAGTCGTTCAGGGCGACCAGGTTGATCTCGACGGGCGCGGAAGCGGTCGGTGGGCGGGATGCGGGCGTGGACGGCGCCGTGGCGCAACCGGCCAGCAGCAGGGCCAGCACGGCGCTGGAGACGAGGGTACGTGGGAACATTCGGTAAATACTTTTCGGAGTTGAAAGTAAAAGCGGGCCCGAAGGCCCGCTGAATGAAGCATTGTACGCTGCCGGGGACGTCACAACCATCCCCGGCCGGCGCGGTACGGCTTAGAAGTCGACCGACAGGGTCGCCGACACGAAGCGCGGCGAGCCTGCGTAGTAGAACACGTTCTTCGCAGCGTAGGTGCCGTAGGCGCGGGCGTTGGTCACGCTCTGCGACGACGGGTTGTAGTACTCCTTGCTGAAGATGTTGCTGGCGTTGAAGGTGATCTTCGGATTCTTCGCATAGCCCCAGTCAGCAAACTTGTAGCCGCCGTCGATGCCGAACAGGGTGTAGCCCGGCACGGTTTCGTCGTTGGTCAGCGTGGCCTGCTGCTTGCCGGTGGCCTTGCCCGTCAGGCGCGCCCAGAACGGACCGTTCTCGTACTGGATCGAGAAGCCGGCCTTCTGCTTCGGCGACAGCGGGAACTCGTTGCCGGCGGTCGGCAGGAACTGGTTGGTGCCGACTTGCAGGTTCTGCTTGACCTCGGTGTGGAGGTAGCCGTACGACACATAGGCGGACCAGCCGTTGATCGGGGTGTTGCCCGCTTCGACTTCGAAGCCGTAGTTCTTGACCTTGCCGACGTTGGTGGTCGAGCTCAGCTGGCTGATCGGGTCGAAGGCGGTCGCCATGCGGTCGCGGAAGTCGGTCGCGTAGACGTCGAAGGTACCGATCCAGGACTTGGCCTGGTGGCGGATACCGGCGTCGAAGCTGTACGATTTCTCGGGCTTGACGTCGTTGGTGATGGTGACGGCGCCCGTTTTCTGGTCGACCTTGATGTTGCCGTTGGTGGTCGCGTACACGAAGTTGCCCGGGGCCTTCATGTTCTTGGCCAGCGACGCGTACAGCTGGTCTTCGTTGGTCAGGTTGTAGCGGATGCCGAACTGCGGCAGCACGTCGTCATAGGTACGCTTGACCTGGTACATCACGTTCGCGCCCGTGCCTTCGTTCGGGAAGTTCTTGAAGTCGCGCTTGATGTGCGGAGTGCGCAGGCCGACGTTGATGCTCAGGCGGTCGTCCAGGAACGAGATGGTGTCCTGCACGAAGGCCTGGTAGGCGGTCGACGTGGTCTTCCAGTCGCGGCCCTGGTACAGGCTGCCGTTGGCGCGCTGCAGGCGGTCTTCGTCGATCCAGATGTCCGACATGTTGCCGGCATTGTCCACGCGCACGGCCGGCTGGGTCTGCTGGTGGCTGGCACGCTCCCACCACACGCCGGCGAGGACGTTGTGGTTGGCGACGGTCCAGTTGACCGAGGTGGTCACGCCCGGACGGCTAGTCTGGGTGACGCTGGCGCTGCCGACGATCACGCTGTCGAGCTTGTCGCCGTCGCCGTTCAGGTCGACGCCGCCGCCGATCAGGCCGGTGGCTTCCGACAGCAGCTTCTGCTGGGTGCCGCCGTTACCGAAGCCGTACCAGTAGTAAGGCACGATCTTCAGGTCGAGGTTGTCGGCCAGGCGGAACTTGGCGGTCGCCGACGCGATGGCGTTCTTGAACGGGTTGTTGGCCAGTTTGTAGAAAGCCGGCGACTGGTTGACGTCGACGTCGGCCTTGCCCGGGGTCGGGGTCTTGTGGCCGGCGAAAGTCGGCGCGAAGTCGTAGTAATAACCGTACTTGGCGAAGTCGGCGCGCGAGTAGCTCTGGAAGTTGTTGTTCTTCGCTTCGTTCCACAGGATCGTCGCGTGGATGTAGTTGAAGCGGTCCCAGTCGTAGTTGTAGCCGGCGTCGATGTGGTTACGCTGGGCTTCGCCCTCGCCTTTCCACTTGTCCGCCTTGGCGCGCGAGACCGAGATGAAGGCCTTCGACTTGCCGCCCGGCAGCAGGCCAGTGTCGTAGCGCACATAGCTCTTGTACATGTTCAGCTGACCGAAGGTCTGCATGAAGCGCACGCGCTGCTTGTCTTCCGGGTTGCAGGTCACGATGCCGAAGTTACCGCCCGATGCGCCCACCTGCGGCGAGTCGACGTCGGTCGAACCCTGGGTCACGAAGGTCGAGCAGGTGTTTTCCTGGTCGACGTATTCCTGCGGGTAGATCGAGAACGAACCCGAGTCGTTGACCGGTACGCCGTTGATGGTGGCGCCGATCTGGTCGCTGTTGAAGCCGCGCAGGGTCAGGCCGCCGCCGAACAGGCCGGTCGCATCGTAGTTGAAGCTGTTTACCGACGGCAGCAGTTCCAGCGCCTGGTAGGCGTTACCGGTCGGACGCTGCTTTTCCAGCTCCTGTGCGGTAATGGTCGAACGTGCTTTCGGTGCATCTTCCAACACCATCAAACCCATACCCGTCTTCTTGCCGGTAATGACCACTTCGCGCATCTGGCCTGCGTCGGCGTCGGTCTTCTGCGTGGCAGTCTGGGCGTGCGCCGCGGTCGCCAGGCATGCCATGTGGCATGCGACGGCGATCAGGCTCAAGCGCAGCTTGGGTTGGTGGTTAAAAGCGGATTGCATCAAGAACTCCCTAGAGTTTATTGTAAAAATTTCAACAGCAGCTATATTCTTGCAACTTCTGTATTCGGAGCATGGGTATGCTCCAAAAAAACAAAAAACGGTAGTGTAGAGGACGGATATTTCAGGCTGATGACCAATCGGCTGTGGATGCTTTTGTTTCGCCGATCTGGCGGAGCGGGGAAAACTTGCTAATTTTTCCAGCTCCAGCGTTCGATCATGCATGAGCCCTTCATGCCTGACAAATATGTTTTCTCTTAAACATTTATACGGAAACCGTATAAATTAGCGAGGAAAACCAACTTTGTTTTTCATCTCTGTTGTGCACTGCACTACGTAAACCGACGGCGCGATTATAGATGAGGCATGCTTTTGCGAAATTTTTTTGCCACTTTTTTAAGCATCCGCAGTGAGAAAGCGTGATTTTTGTCGCGCGGTCACCACATCGGTTACAGGCGTGAAGCGCCATACCGTCGTCATATGACAACGTTGCGGGCAGGAATACCGGCGGCAGGACGCCGCCGGTGGAGGGAATCTCGCGAAACGCTCAGCGCTTGGCGCTGCTGCGTTCCAGCGCCGCCATGTCGGCTTCGAACTTGGCGAAGCGCGCATCGAGCTGGCGTGCCAGGCGCGCCTTGCCGTCCTTGTCGAGGAAGCTGTAGCGGATGCTGTCATACGCCGTCTTCTTGATTTCCGCGTAGCTCGGCTTGTAGCGGCTGGCGAACAGCACGTATTCGTTGGACAGCGTGTGGCGGGTAACGCCGGCGTCGTCGGTCGAGATCACGTAGGGCACGCCGTACTTGCGGTACAGCGTGACCGGGTGGTTCTCGCCTTCGATGCCGCTGATGAAGGCATTCGAGGTCAGGTTGATCTCGACGGGGATGTCCTTGGCGCGCATTGCTTTCATCAATGCGGGGGCATTGGTCTCGTGGGCCAGGTCGATGCCGTGGCCGATGCGGTTGGCGCCGGCGATGTTCAGGGCCTGGTCGATATGGTACTGCAGGTCTTCCGGACGCACGTCGCCCAGCGCCAGCTCGCCCGCATGCATGGCCACCTTGACGTCCGGGTAGACCTTCTTCAGGAAGCGGAACATCTTCATGTGCAGCGTGTAGTCGCGCATCGGCACCATGCGGCTTTCCTGGCCGACGATGTTCACGCCGACGATCTTGCCGCCGCGGTGCGCCGCCTTGAAGGCCGACACCATCGACGAGAACACCTGGGACGGATTCAGCAAGCGCAGCACGTACAGCTGGTAGCGCATCGTGAAGCGCTCGTCGTCGATGCCGGCCGCTTCCTTGTCGATCGCGGCGACGAAGTCGGCCAGGTTGGCGGTGAATTTCGCATCCTGGTCCAGCGCCGTCATCCAGCCGCGCAGCTGCACGTCCAGCGCGGCATCGTTCTCGGCGTTCTGCCAGGCCTTGGCGTCGAAGTCGGCGTTCGCGACGAACGGCGCCAGCTTGTACATGGTCTCGATGTAGGCGACGTTCTCGCGCACCGCGCGTTCCTTCAGCTCGACCAGGCCGTCGTGGAAGTTGCCGCTGTCCGCGACGGGGCCGAAGTAGCCGAAGGTCGAGAAGAACTGGCGGTCCGGCGGCGGCTGGTCGGCGCCGTGGTTGTGGAAGTCCTTGCTCGACCAGCGCTGCAGCAGCTCGCGGTAGGTCTGGTCGTCGGCATAGACTTCGGCCGTCGTCAGGCAGGTGCGCGCCGCCGCCGGCTTGGCGCGGTCCGCGTCGATGGCGGCCTTGTCGGTCACGATCGTGTAGCTGCGCTTGTCGACGCAGAAGCCGCGCTTTTCCAGGAAGTCGACATAGGTCTCGGCATACACGGCGCCCGAGTAATGGTGATGCAGGTCGCCGCCCTTGGGCATCTGCGAGAAGAACAGCGTCAGTTCGGCCGTCTTCGGCGTACCTGCGATCAGGGCCGCGTAGTGGCGCGCGGTGGCGGCTTCGTTGGGGCTGGCGGCGGGCGCCGGCGTGCGGGCGGCGGCCGGGACGGCGAAGGCGGCGGCGACGCTGATGGACAGGGCGGCGGCAAGCAGGTTTTTCTGCATCATATGGTCTCGGGTAGTCGGTTGGCCCGTCGCCTGCGCAGGGGCGACGGTACTGGAATGCTCAGGCCTGCCGTTCTTCCCCAGCCCGCTCATGCACCAGCAGCCCCGCCGCATAGGTGGCGCGGATGGCGCGGTCGTCGCCCAGCAGGGCCAGCGCGAACAGCGTTTCCTCGAGGCTGTCGGCATTCGCCGTGCGGCGCGCCAGCAGCGGCGTGGCCCTGGGGTCGAGGACGATGAAGTCGGCCTCGGCGCCGGCCGCGAAATTGCCGATGGTGCCCTCGAGCTGCATGCTGCGCGCGGCGCCCAGCGTGGCGAGGTAGAACATGCGCAAGGCCGGGAGATAGCTGCCTTTCAATCGTGCAACTTTATACGCTTCATTCATTGTTTGCAATATCGAGAACGACGTGCCCGCGCCCACGTCCGTGCCCAGCGCGACCATGGCCCCGGCCGCGTCGGCGCGCGCCAGGTCGAACAGGCCGCTGCCCAGGAACAGGTTCGAGGTCGGGCAGTGGGCGATCGCCGATCCCGTATCGGCCATCAGGCGGAAGTCCTCGTCGTCCAGCCAGATGCAGTGGCCGAACAGCGCGCGCGGGCGCATCAGGCCATAGTGCTCGTACACGGACAGGTAGCTGCGCTGCTGCGGGAACAGTTCACGCACCCAGGCGCACTCGTCGCGGTTCTCCGCCACGTGGGTCTGGATGATGGTGTCCGGCCAGGCGCGCGCCAGCTCGCCGGTGGCGGCCAGCTGCGCCTCGGTCGAGGTGGGCGCGAAGCGCGGCGTGATCGCGTACATGGCGCGGCCCTTGCCGTGCCAGCGGCGGATCAGGTCTTCGCTCGCGCGCATGTCGGCCGTGTCGCGCAGGAAGTCCGGGCAGTGGCGGTCCATCAGCACCTTGCCGGCCGCCATGCGCAGGTTGCGCGCGGCGCTCGCCTCGAACAGCGCATCGACGGAGTGGGCGTGCACGGTGCAGTAGACGGCGGCCGTCGTGGTGCCGTTGCGCAGTAGTTCGTCGAGGAAGAAGTCGGCCGTGGCGCGCGCGTGCGCCGGGTGGGCGAAGCGGCCCTCGGTGGGAAAGGTATAGGTCTCCAGCCAGGGCAGCAGGCCCGGGGCCGGCGAGGCGATCATGTCCGTCTGCGGGAAATGCAGGTGGGTGTCGATGAAGCCGGGGCAGATGATCTTGCCGGACCAGTCGGTGACGGGCGTGCCGGGCGGCAGCGTGCCCGCCAGCGCGGCATGATCGCCGGCCGCCACGACGCGCCCCTGCGCATCGACGACGAGCAGGCCGTCCGCATGCCAGGCGTGGGCCGCGTCGGCAAACGCCGGATCGGCGTGGAAATGCAGCAGGCTCGCGCGGAAGGCCTGCAAGGTGGAGGGTACGTTGGACATCAGCTTCTTTCGGGTAATGCGTGGCCGGGGCCGGGCGCGAACGCCCGCTCCCAGGCCATCAGCAGTTGCGCGGCCACGGCCACGGCGATGACGGCGGGCTGCTTGCCGTCGATGCCGGGCACGCCCACGGGGCAGACCATGGCATCGAGGCGCGCGCCGTCGACACCGCGCTCCAGGAGGCGGCGCTCGAACTGCTTGCGTTTCGTATCGGATCCGATCAGCCCGAACCAGTCGTCGGTCGGGCGCTTCAGGATGGTTTCGGCCAGGCGCTGGTCGAGCGCGTGGCTGTGCGTCATGACGAGGAAAAACGTGCCCGGCGCGGCGTGCTGCGCCAGCGCCTCGGGCGCGTCGGTCGCCTCGACGGTCACATTATGCGGCAGATTCGCCGGGAACATGGCGTCGCGCTCGTCGACCCAGGTCACGCGGCATGGCAGCCCGGCCAGCGCGCGCACGATGGCGGCGCCCACGTGGCCCGCGCCGAACAGCATCACCCGGGCACGCGGCGCCGCCACCAGGTCGGCCAGCCAGCGCCGGCCTTCCGCATCGCGCAGCAGGTGGGTAGCGGCCGCACGGTCGAACGCCGGTCCCGGCCCCGCCAGGGGCTTGCCGTCCCCGTCGCACAGGGCCAGGTCCGGCGCGCCGTCGAAGGCGACCAGGCGCCAGGTGTCGGCGTGGCGGCGCGCCGCCAGTGCGGCCAGGTGCGCGCCGTCGGCATGCTCGAAAGCGAGATGCGCCACGCCGCCGCAGCATTGGCCCAGGCTGGGGCCGAGCGGGAAGCGTTCCAGGCGGCGCGCCTCCCCGCTCGCCAGCATCGCGCGCGCGATCTCGACGGCGCGCAGTTCGAGGTGGCCGCCGCCGATCGTGTCCCACTGGCGTGCGGCGTCGACGAGCATGCGCGCACCGGCCTCGCGCGGCACCGAACCTTCGACCCGCGCGACCGTCACCAGCACGGCGGGCCGCGCCGCCGTTTGCAGCCAGTCGTCCATGTCAGCCTTCGGCGAAGGGGGAGGCTTCGACCGCCGCGACCGCATCCAGGATCGCTTCCGCCGTCGCCGGCGCCCGCAGCGGCGGGTTCACACGGTGTCCACCGACGCTGGAGATGGCGTCGCGGATGGCGAAGAACACGGAGAACGGCAGCAGCAGCGGCGGTTCGCCCACGGCCTTGGAGCGGTGGATCGAATCCTCGACGTTGCGGTTATCGAACAGGCGCACGCGGAAATCCTCGGGGCAGTCGGACACGGCGGGGATCTTGTACGTCGACGGCGCATGCGTCATCAGCTTGCCGCCGTCGTTCCACCACAATTCTTCCGTCGTCAGCCAGCCCATGCCCTGGATGAAGGCGCCTTCGACCTGGCCGATGTCCAGCGCGGGATTCAGGGAGTTGCCGGCGTCGTACAGGCAGTCCGCGCGCAGCAGCTTCCATTCGCCGGTGAGCGTGTCGACCACCACTTCGGCCACCGCCGCGCCGTAGGCGAAATACGAGAACGGACGGCCCGTCATCGTCTTCGCATCCCAGTGCAGGCCGGGCGTGGCGTAGTAGCCGTCCGACCACAGCTGCACGCGCGACAGGTAGGCGCGGGCGACCAGTTCGCCGAACGGCACCTCATGGCCGTCCACGAACACGGTGTCGGCGGCGAAGCGCACGTCGTCGGCCTTGCCGCCCCAGGTCCTGGCCGCGTAGTCCGCCAGGCGGTCGCGGATCTGGCGCGCCGCGTCCTGCGCGGCCTTGCCGTTCAGGTCTGCACCCGTCGACGCGGCCGTGGCCGAGGTGTTCGCGACCTTGTCCGTGCGCGTGGCCGTGATGCGCACGCGCGCCAGGTCCACGCCCAGCTCGTGCGCCACCACCTGCATCACCTTGGTGTTGACGCCCTGCCCCATCTCGGTGCCGCCGTGGTTCACGAGGACGGAGCCGTCCACGTACACGTGCACGAGGGCGCCGGCCTGGTTCAGGTGGGTCACGTTGAAGGCGATGCCGAACTTCACGGGCGTCAGCGCCAGGCCTTTCTTCAGCACGGGACTCGTGCGGTTGTAGGCGTCGATGGCCGCGCGGCGCGCGCGGTAGCCGCTCGTCGCCTCCAGCTCGTCGACCAGTTCGTGGATCACGTTGTCGACGATGGTCTGGCCGTAGGGCGTGACGTTGCGATCTAGCTTGCCGTAGAAATTCAGCTTGCGGATGTCGAGCGCGTCGCGGCCCAGATTGCGGGCGATCTCGTCGAGCACGTACTCCATCGCGATGGCACCCTGCGGCCCGCCGAAGCCGCGGAACGCCGTGTTCGACTGGGTGTTCGTCTTGCCGCAGGCGGCGCGGATGTCGACGTCGGACAAATAATAGGTGTTGTCGAAGTGGCAGACGGCGCGCGTGGCGACGGGGCCGGACAGGTCGGCGGAAAAGCCGGCGCGGCTCACCATGTCGACCTTCGCGGCGACGATCCGTCCCTCGTCGTCGTAGCCGACCTCGTATTCGTAGTGGAAGCAGTGGCGCTTGCCCGTGACGAGCATGTCGTCGTCGCGGTCCGCGCGCAGCTTCACCGGGCGCCCGCTCTTCTTCGCCGCGACGGCCGCCGCCGCCGCCCACAGGGCCGACTGCGACTCCTTGCCGCCGAAGCCGCCGCCCATGCGCCGGCATTCGACCGTCACGTGGTGCGAATGCAGGCCCAGCGCGTGCGCGACCACGTGCTGCATCTCGCTCGGGTGCTGGGTCGAGCACTGCACCAGCATGCCGTCGTTTTCCTGCGGGATCGCGTAGGCGATCTGGCCTTCGAGGTAGAACTGTTCCTGGCCGCCCACCAGCAGCTCGCCCTTGACGCGGTGCGGGGCCCGCCCGAACGCGGCCTCGGCGTCGCCGCGCTGCAGGCGCATCGGCGGCAGCACGTACGATTGCGCGGCGCGCGCCGCCTGCGGCGTCAGGATCGCCGGCAGCTCCTCGTAGGTGACGTTCGCCAGCCGTGCGGCGCGGCGCGCGTCCTGGTGACTGTCGGCGACGACGATGAAGATCGGCTGGCCCACGTACTGCACGAGGCCATCGGCCAGGATCGGATCGTCGTGGATGATGGGACCGCAGTCGTTGGTGCCGGGGATGTCGCGGGCCGTGTAGACGGCGCGCACGCCGCGGCTCGCCTTCACGGCGGCCAGGTCGATATCGAGGATGCGCGCGTGTGCCTTGGCCGACAGGCCCAGCGCCCCGTGCAGCGTGCCGCGCACTTCGGCGATGTCGTCCGTGTAGTCGGCCTGGCCGAGCACGTGCAGGCGCGCCGATTCGTGCGGGCGCGAGCGGCCGACCTGGGTCCAGGCGGCGGTGTTCAATACGGGGGTGCCGGCATCGTTCATCGTGCCCTCCTCAAGCCTGCGCGAATGCGTTCAGTGCCGCCGCCGGCAACGGATCGTCGCGGCGCGTCTCGTACCAGTAGCGGCGCAGCAGGTTCTGCGCCGCCTTCATGCGGTAGCCGCTTGAGGCGCGCATGTCGGACAGCGGCGCGTAGTCGCGCGCCAGCGCGGCCATCGCCTCGTCCAGTGCCGCCTCGTCCCAGGCGCGGCCGCGCAGTGCCCCTTCCGCCTGCGCGGCGCGCTTCGGCGTCGCCGCCATGCCGCCGAATGCGATGCGGGCATCGCGCACGATGCCATCGTCCAGCGTGAAGGCGAAGGCGGCGCACACGGCCGAGATGTCCTGGTCGAAGCGCTTGGCCAGTTTATAGGTGCGCAGCACCACGCCCGGGCGCGGCAGCGGCACGCGCACGGCGGCCACGACCTCGCCGGCCCGCAGGTCCTTGACCTGGTAGCCGAGATAGAAATCCTCCAGCGCCAGCGTGCGTTCGCCGTCGGGTCCGCGCAGGACGATGCTGCTGCCCAGCGCGATCAGCCACGGCATCGAGTCGCCGATCGGCGAACCGTTGGCGACGTTGCCGCCCAGCGTGCCGGCATGGCGGATCGGCAGCGAGGCGAAGCGCTGGCGCAGCTCGCCCAGCTCCCCGGGATAATGGCGGCACACGGCCCCGTACGCGTCTTCCAGCGTGACGCCGGCGCCGATCTCGAGGAAGCCGCCGGCCTCGCGCACCGTCTTCAGCTCGGCCACGTGGCCCAGGTAGATGATGTCCGCGAGCACCCGCATCTGCTTGGTGACCCACAGGCCGACGTCCGTCGAGCCGGCCAGCAGCACGGCCTCGGGATGTGCGGCGCGGGCGGCGACGAGTTCGTCGAGCGTGCGCGGCGCGTGGAAGGTCTGGCCGGCGAAGCCGTAGACGGTGCCCGCGTCGCGCTGCAGGCCACGCAAGGTCTCGGCCAGCGCGGCGCGGTCGAAGGCAACGGGCGGCAGCTCGCCCATGCGGCGGGCGGCATCGATGATGGGACGGTAGCCCGTGCAGCGGCACAGGTTGCCGGACAGGGCGTCGTCGATCTGGCAGCGCGTGGGGGCGCGCCCCTCCTGATTCAGGTACATGCCCCACAGCGACATGGCAAAGCCCGGCGTGCAGAAGCCGCACTGCGAACCGTGGCATTCGACCAGCGCCTGCTGCACGGGGTGCAGGGCGCCGTCCGCCTGCTGCAGGTCCTCGACGGTGAACAGCACCTTGCCGTCCAGCGTCGGCGTGAACTGGATGCAGGCGTTCACGGCCTTCATCTGCAGCTCGCCATCCTCCAGCGTTCCGACCACGACCGTGCAGGCACCGCAATCGCCCTCGGCGCAGCCTTCCTTGGTGCCGGTGCAATGCAGGTCTTCGCGCAGGTGCTGCAACACGGTCTGCGTCGGCGCGACGCCATGCACTTCGTGCACGTCGCCACGGAAATAGAAACGGATCGGTTCAGACATCTTGGCCTCGCAATGGTCCCATCGTCCGAGGCTACCATCCCGCGCGCCGCAGCTTATAAGAATTTTTTGATAAGTGTTATCAGCGAATAACAATGATCACAGCAACACCAGCTCGATGCGGCGGTTGCGCGCACGCCCTTCCGCTTCGGCGTTCGACGCGACGGGCGCGAAACTGCCGGCGCCATGGGCCACCACGCGCTTCCCGTTCACGCCATACGTCTTGACGAGGGCGGTGACCACCGCCTCGGCACGACGCTGCGACAGGGCCGTGTTGGCCTCGACGTCGACGTCCGCGGCGATGTCGGTATCGGTGTGGCCGACGATGGCCACCCGCAGCATGGGGTCTTTCTGCAAGGCCAGCGCGACTTCCTTCAATTGCGCCTTCGCCCCGGCCTTCAGCGTCGACTTGCCGTCGTCGAACGCGATGGCATACAGCGGCACCCTGCCCTCGGCCTTCATCGCCTCGAGCAGCCCATCCGCCCTGATCGTCGCCGTCGATGGCGCCTGCCGTTCCGTGCTTTCCCGGTGGTCGGCCGCATGGGCGGGCAGCAACGGGGCGGTGGCGACGAGCGCGGCGGCGAACAGGCTGGCGAATCGGTGCATGGGTATCCTCGCTAAACAGATGAAGGCCAGAATATAACGATTTCCGCCGCCATCCGGCGCACGGCCGCGGGCGCCAGCAGGGTCAGGGCGCGGCACGCCAGGGATGCACGTCCTGCCAGTGGCGCGCGATGTCGATGCGGCGCGCGATCCATACGTGGTTGTGGCGCTGCACGTAGTCGAGGAAGCGCGCCAGCGCCGCCGCGCGCGCCGGACGGCCGACCAGGCGGCAGTGCAGGCCGATCGACAGCATCTTCGGCTGGTTCAGGCCATTCGGGTCGCCCTCGGCATACAGCACGTCGAACGCATCCTTCAGGTAGTCGAAGAACTGGGTGCCCGAATTGAACCCCTGCATGGCGGCAAAGCGCATGTCGTTCGTGTCCAGCGTGTACGGCACCACGAGGTGCGGACGCTTGGCATGCCAGCCGTTGGCGTCGGTGAACGACACCTCGGTCCAGAACGGCAGGTCGTCGCCATAGTGGTCGGCATCGTAGACGAAGCCGCCATGCTCCAGCACCAGCCGGCGCGTATTCGGCGAGTCGCGTCCCGTGTACCAGCCCTGCGGCGCTTCTCCCGTCAGTGCGCGGAGGATGTCCACGGCTTCCTTCATGTGCGCGCGCTCGGTGGCTTCGTCGACGTTCTGGTACGAGATCCAGCGCAGGCCGTGGCAGGCGATCTCGTGGCCCAGTTCGCGGAATGCCGCCACCGCTTCCGGATGGCGCTTCAGGGCCATCGCCACGCCGAACACTGTCAGCGGCATCTGCCGCTCCTCGAACAGGCGCAGGATGCGCCACAGCCCGGCGCGCGAACCGTATTCGTACAGCGATTCCATGCTCATGTGGCGCATGGGGAAGGACTGGGCGCCGATGATCTCCGACAGGAAGGTTTCCGAACCGGCGTCGCCGTGCAGCACGTTGTTCTCGCCGCCCTCCTCGTAGTTCAGCACGAACTGCAGGGCGACGCGCGCCTGGCCCGGCCATTGCGGGTGCGGCGGGTTGCGGCCGTAGCCGACGAGGTCGCGCGGATAATCTCGGTAGGTGTCCATGGGCGCTCGCGAAGATGGGTATATGTTCCATCATATATTGCAGGAAGGACATCGTTATATCATCTGCCGCATACGCCTGCTCAGGCGCCACGTATAGGAATCACCAATGGGAAAACTCAGCACCCACGTACTCGATACCGCCCACGGCCGGCCGGCCGCGGGCGTGGCGGTGGAACTGTTTGCCGTCGCCGGTGGCAGCCGCACCCTGCTCGCCAGCACGGCCACGAATGCGGACGGGCGCTGCGACCGGCCACTGCTCGAGGGCGACGCCCTGCAGACCGGCCAGTACGAACTGGTGTTCGCGGCCGGCGACTATTTCGCGGCCCAGGGCGTGCAGCTGCCGTCCCCGCGCTTCGTCGACCGCGTGACGATCGCCTTCGGCGTGGCGGATGCGCGCCAGAACTACCACGTGCCGCTGGTCGTCACGCCCTGGTCGTATTCGACCTACCGGGGCAGTTGAAAACCCGGGGTGGGCAGGTGTGCCCACCCTGCCGAAGCGTACGAGGCCAACAAGAAGAAATTGCTATCCTTGGCTCCGGGAGGATTTCAATGTCTTTGCACGTCGTCCATTTCATCGGTCCCATCAACGCGACCACGGCCTGCACCGTGCGCAACCTGTGCCTGCAGGCGCTGCAGAGCGGGGCCACCGAGATCGAACTGCACATGTCCACTGAGGGCGGCAACATGACGGCCGGCTTCGCGCTGTACTTCTTCCTGAAATCGCTGCCGCTGCCGCTCACCACCTGGAACGTGGGCAGCGTCGAGTCGGTCGGCGTCGCCATCTTCCTGGCCGGGCAGAAGCGCTATGCCTGCCCCGGCACCCGCTTCCTGGTCCACCCGCTGCACTGGGGCTTCGGCAACCTGGTGGCGGCCGACCACGCCCGCATCTCGGAATGGCGCGACTGCCTCGACTTCGACGCCGAGCGCTACGCGTCCATCTTCGAGGAAGCCACCCGCGGCGCGCCCGCGCCCCAGGACATCCGCGGCTTCCTCACCAACAGCGCGCGCATCTACACGGCCGACCAGGCCGTCGACGCCGGCATCGTCCATGCTGCGCGTCAGGCACGGCTGCCGGAAGCGGGTACCACCGCCCACTGGTGGAATTGACGAAATCGTTCAAGATCTTGCGTAAAAAGATGTCTGTTTAGCGCAACAATATGTCGACCCTCATACTTGAAACCGAAAACTGATTGTCGCTTTTCCTTGCGGCAAGTTTTGGTAACCCTATACAATCAATTTCGGCAATTCAATCTCGGTGATGCGTACATACGTTACGTCATCCCTCCTGCCTTCCAATAAGAAGAACTTTCCCAAACGCGGTTTTTGTAGGTATTCCATGAAAAAACGACTCATCGCGGGCATGCTGGCCATGCCCCTGGCCATCTCTTGCGCCTATGCGCAGGACACGTCCAACCTCCGCATCAGCGGTTTCGGCACCGCCGCCCTCACCTGGACCAATAGCGACAAGGCCGAATTCGGCCGTCCGAACCAGGCGCATGGCGCCGACAAGGATCCGACCACCGGCGTCGATTCCAACCTGGGGCTGTAGGCCGACTACGCCGTCAACAGCTGGCTGTCGCTGACGGGCCAGGGCCTGGTGCGCAAGGATGCCGAGGATGACTTCGGCGCCGAACTCTCGTGGGCGTTCGCCAAGGCCAAGGTCTCGGACGACGTCAGCATCCGCGTCGGCCGCATCGGCCTGCCGATCTTCATGATCTCGGACTACCGCAACGTCGGCTATGCCAACACCTTCCTGCGCCCGCCGGCGGAGATGTACTCGCAGGTCACGTTCAACAGCGTCGACGGCGCCGACGTCACCTGGCAGCGCAGCTTCGGCGACACGACCTATACCGCGCAGCTGGCCGTCGGCAGCACCGAGACCAAGATCTACGGCGGCCCCACGCTGGACGCACGCCGCCTCACCGCGCTGAACCTGGTAGCCGAACACGGCCCGCTGACGCTGCGTTTCGGCCGCGCCGACACCCGCATCACGCTGAACAACCAGCAGTCGATCAACACGCTGCTGACGTCGCTGCGCACGGCCGGTGCCGGCTACCGCATGCCGGCACTGGGCCAGCTGGCCGACGACATCGCCGTCGACCACAAGAAAGCCTCGTTCACCTCGGTGGGCGCCGCGCTCGACTGGAACAACATCGTCGTGCAGTCGGAGTACGCGAAGCGCAAGACGGACAGCTACCTGAACGACACCTCCTCGTGGTACGTGATGGGCGGCTACCGCATCGGCAAGTTCCTCCCCTACTACAGCCATGCCAAGCTGAAGATCGACGGCTCGGTCGACAACACCGTCCCGGCATCCTGCCCGGCCGGCTACCCCGCCGCCTGCGGCCCCACGCTGCGCGCCCTGTCCGGCGCCGTCGCCACGCTGCGCTACAGCGGCCTGTCGCAGGGTGCCCAGACCACGGACACCATCGGCGTGCGCTGGGACTTCTACCGCTCGGTGGCGCTGAAGGCGCAGATCGACCGCGTGCATCCGGATGCCGGCAGCGGCCTCCTGATCAACCCGCAAGCCGGTTTCCGCGGCCCGGTCACCGTCGGCGCCGTCGCGCTCGACTTCGTATTCTGAGGAGGACGCCATGCACAAGCTGATCAATGCAGGCATCGCCGCCGCCCTCCTCGCCGCCTCCGTGCCGGCCATGGCCGAAGTGGTCGTGATCGTGAACCCGAAGGCGTCCGAATCCTCGATGAGCAAGGACCAGGTCGCCCAGTTCTTCCTCGGTAAATCGAGCGCCATGGCCCCCGTCGACCAGCCGGAAAGCGCCGCCATCCGCACCGAGTTCTACAAGAAGGTGACGGACAAGGACGCGTCCCAGGTCAAGTCGCTGTGGTCCAAGCTCGTCTTCACCGGCAAGGCCACGATGCCGAAGGAAGCCGCGGACAGTGCCGCCGTGAAGAAGATGGTGGCGGCCGATCCGAAGGCCATCGGCTACATCGAGAAGAGCGCGCTCGACGGCAGCGTCAAGGCCGTCTACACGGCGCAATAAAAAATAGCCGGCAGCAGCCGGCAACAGCATGCCCGCCTCCGGCCGCGCCGGCGGCGGGCTGTCACCCAGGAGCGACAGCATGAGCATCAAGCGCAGGATTTGGGCACTTCCGGTCATCTCGACCGTCATCTTCGGACTCGGGGTCGCGATCAGCGCCAGCTTCGCGACGGGCGCCCTCGGGTCCATCCACAGGACCGAAAGCGTCGACTATCCGGTCCTGGACATCTCGAAGGCGCTGGCGACGGAGATCGAAGGCGTCACCAACGGACTGCGCGACGCCGTCAGCGAAGGCGACAAGGCGCGCCTGGCTCAGGTGAACGACCAGGCCAACAAGGTGCGCAGCCACGTCGCCAGGCTGGGACAGCTCGACGGCATGGCCGAGACGGGCCAGCGCCTGACCAAGGATTTCGACGACTACTATGCCCCCGCCGTGTCGGCCGCGAAGATCATGCTCGAGATGGAACAGGGCGACCCGCAGGCCACCGTGACGCGCATGCAGGGCGCGCTGACCAGGCTCAACGCCGACGTCGCCAAGTTCGGCGAAACGGCGCAGCAGCGCTTCACCGACGGCGTCCAGCATAGCGAGAGCAGCGTGCGCCGCGTGCTCGTCACCACCATCGTCACCGCCCTGGCCGTGCTGGCCGCGCTGGCGCTCGTGTCGTGGTACGTGGTGCGCACGATCTGGCAGCAGCTCGGCGGCGAGCCGGAATATGCGCGCGAGATCGCCCGCGCCGTCGCCGCCGGCGACCTGTCGATGGAGATCCGTACCGAAGCCGGCGACGGCGCCAGCCTGCTGGCCGCGCTGCGCGACATGCGCGAACGCCTGGCGGGCATGGTGGCCGGCATCAAGGGCTCGGCCGAGACCATCGCCGGCGCCAGCGCCGAAATCGCCACCGGCAACGCCGACCTGGCCAGCCGTACCGAGACCCAGGCCAGCCGCCTGGAGCACACGGCGCGCGAGATGGAAGCGCTGACCGATACCGTGCGCGCCAACGCCGCGAATGCGGAGCAGGCCAACCAGCTGGTGCTGTCGGCGAGCGGCATCGCCACCCGCGGCGGCGAAGTGGTCGGCAACGTGGTGCAGACGATGGGCGCGATCAATGCCTCGGCGCGCCAGATCGTCGAGATCATTTCCGTCATCGACGGCATCGCCTTCCAGACCAACATCCTGGCGCTGAACGCGGCCGTGGAAGCGGCCCGCGCCGGCGAACAGGGCCGCGGCTTCGCCGTCGTCGCTGGCGAGGTGCGCAACCTGGCCCATCGCAGCGCCGCCGCCGCCAAGGAAATCAAGGCATTGATCGGCGACTCCGTGGCGAAGGTGGACGCGGGCAGCGCCCTGGTCGACCAGGCCGGCGCCACGATGGAGCAGATCGTCGACGCCGTGCGCAAGGTGCACGACATCATGGCCGAGATCAGCGATGCGGGCCGCCGCCAGCGCGAAGGCATCGAGCAGATCGGCGGCGCGATCGACGACATGGACCGGATGACGCAGCAGAACGCGGCCCTCGTCGAGGAAGCATCGGCCGCGGCCGAATCGCTGACCGAGCAGACCGGCCAGCTGTCCGGCGCGCTCGCCGTGTTCAAGCTGGAAACCGGCGCGCCGGCCCTGCCTTCCTCCGGCACCACGCGCCTGGCGCTGGCGCGCGCCTGAAGCGTCGTCCCTGCGCAGGCAGGGACCCAAGTTCTGCCAGTGTCGTCGGTGCTTGCAACATTGGGTCCCTGCCTGCGCAGGGACGACATTCATCACGCGTCGCATCTTTCTCGCGACCGCATCAAACAATCCCCTGAAACTGCCGCGTCCGGCACCGGTCCAATCCGGGCTTGCACATCCGGCATCGCCGGACTGCGCCAAGCGATGCCGACTTTGCAGGTTTTACGGGAGATCCGATGTCACGCTGTCATGACCCAGCCGTCCACGTGGTATGCATGCCTCTTTCCGGGGGCCAAATGCTTGACCAATTTGATGCCTGCGGGCATCATCGCTTGAATCCCTCGGGGCCGTTCGTCCTGCCCTGCCCCCTGTCGTCCGTTCGACCTTAACCATATGGCAGCAGTCCTCCCCAACACCACCACCGGTACGGCGTTGCCGGGGTTGGCGCGCGCCCTGCTGCAGGCGGGAAGGCTCAGTCCTGCCCAGGCGGACGGCCTGCAAAAGAAGGCCGTGGCCGACAAGGCCGGCTTCATCGATACCCTGCTCGGTGCCGGCCTGATCGATGCCCGCGGCCTGGCCGCGTTCTGTTCCGAGACCTTCGGCTACCCGCTGTTCGACCTGTCCACGTTCAGCCCCGAGGCGCTGCCCGCCACCGCCATCGACGCGCGCCTGATGCAGACGCAGCGCGTGGTGGCGCTGTCCCGGCGCGGCAACAAGATGTCGGTGGCCGTGTCCGACCCCACCAACACCCAGGCGCTCGACCAGATCAAGTTCCAGACCGAGTCCACGGTGGAACCTGTCATCGTCGCCCACGACGTCCTGCTGGCCCTCCTCGCCGCGCTGGCCAAGAATGCCGACCAGGACCTGAGCGACCTGGCCGGCGAAGAAGCCGAGATCGAATTCGCGGAAGAGGACACGCAGACGCAGGCGCCGGAAAGCGCGCCGTCCGAGGTCGAGGACGCGCCCATCGTGCGCTACCTGAACAAGGTGCTGCTGGACGCGATCACGCTGGGCGCGTCCGACATCCATTTCGAGCCCTACGAGAAGCAGTACCGCATCCGCCTGCGCGTGGACGGCGTGCTGCGCGACCACCTGGCGCCGCCGCTGTCGATCCGCGACAAGCTCGTCTCGCGCATCAAGGTGCTGGCCAAGCTGGACATCTCGGAAAAGCGCGTGCCGCAGGACGGCCGCATGCGCCTCGTGATGTCGCCGACCAAGACCATCGACTTCCGCGTCAGCACGCTGCCGACGCTGTTCGGCGAAAAGACGGTCATGCGTATCCTGGACGCGACCCAGGCCCAGATGGGCATCGACGCGCTGGGCTACGAGCCTGACCAGAAGGCCCTGCTGATCGACGCCATCACGCGGCCCTACGGCATGGTGCTGGTGACGGGACCGACGGGTTCCGGCAAGACGGTGTCGCTGTACAGCTGCCTGAACCTGCTGAACAAGCCCGGCATCAATATCTCGACCGCGGAAGACCCGGCCGAGATCAACCTGCCCGGCGTGAACCAGGTCAACGTCAACGAAAAGGCAGGCCTGACCTTCCCCGTGGCGCTGAAGGCCTTCCTGCGCCAGGACCCGGACATCATCATGGTCGGCGAGATCCGCGACCTGGAAACGGCGGACATCGCCATCAAGGCGGCGCAGACGGGCCACATGGTGTTCTCCACGCTGCACACCAACGATGCGCCGTCGACGCTGACGCGCCTGATGAACATGGGCGTGGCCCCGTTCAACATCGCCTCGTCCGTCGTCCTGATCACGGCGCAGCGCCTGGCGCGCCGCCTGTGCGCGTGCAAGCAGCCGCTCGACATCGGCCGCGACGTGCTAAAGGCGGCGGGCTTCCGCGACAGCGACCTGGAGGGCGACTGGAAGCCCTACGGCCCGGTGGGCTGCGAACGCTGCCTCGGCTCCGGCTACAAGGGCCGCGTGGGCATCTACCAGATCATGCCGATCACGCCCGCCATCGAAGCGCTGATCCTGGCGCACGGCAACGCGATGCAGATCGCCGCCCAGGCCGATGCCGAGGGCGTGAACTCGCTGCGCCGCTCCGGCCTCATGAAAGTCAAGCAAGGCATGACCAGCCTCGAAGAAGTGCTCGGCTGTACCAACGAATAGGACCCACCATGGCTACGACTTCGACCGCCCGCATGCGCGGCGCCGCCAACGGCAAGATCAAGGAATACATCTTCGCCTGGGAAGGCAAGGACAAGACCGGCAAGACCGTGCGCGGCGAGATGCGCGCCGGCGGCGAAACCATCGTCAACGTGACCCTGCGCCGCCAGGGCATCATGATGACGAAGATTAAAAAGAAGGCCTACCGCAGCGGCAAGAAGATCCAGGACAAGGACCTGACCCTGTTCACGCGCCAGCTGGCCACGATGATGAAGGCCGGCGTGCCGCTGCTGCAGGCCTTCGACATCGTCGGCAAGGGCCACGCCAACCCGTCGATGTCGCGCCTGATCATGGACCTGCGCGCCGACATCGAGACGGGCACGAGCCTGAACAACGCCTTCCGCAAATACCCGCTGTACTTCGACCCGCTGTTCTGCAACCTGGTGGGCGCCGGCGAACAGGCCGGTATCCTGGAAGACCTGCTCACGCGCCTGGCCATCTACAAGGAAAAGACGCTGGCGCTGAAGTCGAAGATCAAGTCGGCGCTGATGTACCCGACCTCGATCATCGCGATCGCCTTCATCGTCACGGCCGTCATCATGATCTGGGTGGTCCCCGCGTTCAAGTCCGTGTTCTCCAGCTTCGGCGCCGACCTGCCCGCCCCGACCCTCATCGTGATGGGCATCTCCGACTTCGTCGTGGCCTGGTGGTACGTCATCTTCGGCGGCCTGTTCGCCGGCCTGTACTTCTTCTTCCAGGCCTGGCGCCGCTCGCTGAAGGTGCAGCAGGCGATGGACCGCTTCCTGCTGCGCGTGCCCGTCTTCGGCGACGTGATCCGCAAGGCGACCATCGCGCGCTGGACCCGCACGCTGTCGACCATGTTCGCCGCCGGCGTGCCGCTGGTCGAGGCGCTGGACTCCGTCGGCGGCGCCTCCGGCAACGCCGTCTACCTCGACGCCACGAAGAAGATCCAGAACGAAGTCAGCACCGGCACGAGCCTGACGGTGGCGATGCAGAACGCGAACGTGTTCCCGAACATGGTCACGCAGATGGTCTCGGTCGGCGAGGAATCGGGCGCGCTGGACGGCATGCTGGGCAAGGTGGCGGATTTCTATGAAGAAGAAGTCGACGAGGCCGTCGCCGCGCTGTCGTCGCTGATGGAGCCCCTCATCATGGTGGTGCTGGGGGTGCTGATCGGCGGGCTGGTGATCGCCATGTATCTGCCGATCTTCAAGCTGGGGTCGGTGGTCGGCTGATGCGGAGCGGCCCGGGCGCCGCTTCCGCCGCCGGCAGGCGCGTGCGCCCGCCGGCACCCGTCACAGGAAGGTACCCGCCTGCAGGTCGGCGTACGCGCGCCGGATCCCGTCCATGCTGCCGGCCACGAACGGCCCGTGCGCCACGACGTCCTCGGCGATCGGTTCGCCGCTGTAGGCGACGATGCGCACCGGGCCGCCGCTCCGGACCGCCAACGCCGTCGGCGTGGCCGCGACGGCCAGGCGCAGCACGTCGCCCGCCGCCACGGCCCGTCCGCCGATGTCGGCGGCGCCGGAGACCACGTACAGGAACGTACGCCCCGGCGGCAGCACGGTCTCGATCGACCCGCCCCCGTCGGATGCGATGTCGCGCAGCGTCATCGGATACCGGCTCCATGCTCCCGGCGCGCCTTCGCCATACACGCGCACCGTCATGCCGTCGCCATCTTCTACCCTGGCCTGCGCGCGGCGCTGGTCGCGCGAGCCGGGCGGCGCGGCGCGCAAGGCTTCGGGCAGGTTCAGCCACAACTGCAGCGCATGGACCGTCGTGCCGTTCGCGGGACGCCCGCCATGGACGATGCCGCTGCCGGCCGTCATCCATTGCACGTCGCCAGGCAGCGACACGCCACGGTTCCCCAGGTGGTCCCCATGTTCGAGTTCGCCGGACAGCACGAACGTGACCGTCTCGAGGCCGCGGTGCGGATGGTCGTGGTAGCCGTCCTGGGGTTCGATGAAGTCTTCCACCAGCAGCACGAAGGGCGAATTGGCGCGCAGGTCGTCCGGCGCGATCACCTCCCGGTTGAGGACGCCCGGACCGAGCGGCCGTTCGCGTCCGACGCGCGTGACGCGCTCGATGCGCGCGGGCGCAATGGGGGTCTCGGGGCGGGGGGATTGCGGCAACATCATGGCTCCTCCATGGCAAATGGTCGGTCATGCGCTCCCGGCGCTGCGGCGGGGGCTGGACTAGAATAGGAACGCATGATTGAAACCACAAGAGGGCACAAATTTGTTACCCGGTCGAACCCACGTTCCGCACGACTGCCGCATCGTCGCCGACGTGCTCGCCAGGATCGGCGACAAGTGGTCCGTGTTTGCCGTGATGCTGCTCGGGGAACGCGACTACCGCTTCGCGGAACTGCAGCGCGCCATGGGCGGCATCTCGAAGCGCATGCTCAGCCTGACGCTCAAGCGCCTGGAGCGTGACGGACTGCTGGTGCGCACGACATTCGACACGGTGCCGCCTGCCGTGTCGTATGCGCTGTCGCCACTGGGCCGCTCGCTGCATGGGGCGGTCGAGGCGCTCGGCCATTGGGCTGTCGACAACCACCTGGCCATCGCCGCGGCACGGGTCCGCTTCGACGCAGGCGCGCCGGCATCCGGCGTCAGCGCGGAAACCGCAGCGTAAATACCGCTGCCTCCCCTGCCTTGCTGTCCACGCTGGCCCGTCCGCCATGCAACGCCATGATCGCCCGCACGATCGCCAGCCCCAGGCCGGACGACGTGCCCGACGCCCTGGCCGGATCCGCCCGGTAGTAGCGCTCGAACAGCCGCTCGGCATGATCCTGGGGAATGCCGTCCCCGCTGTTTTCCACCGATAGCGCCAGCCATGACCCTTCCTCGCGCGCCGCCATGCGGATGCGGCCGCCCTCGGGCGTGTGCGCCACCGCATTCGACATCAGGTTGTTGACGGCGCGGCGCAGCAGCACCGGGTCGGCATTCAGCGCAAGGCCGGGCGCCACGTCCAGCTGTACCGTCACGCCCTTGTCCTCGGCCAGCATCTCGAAGTAGTCGCGGATGTTCGCCAGCTCCGCTGCCAGGTCCAGGCGGTCGCGGTGCACGGCCAGCTGGGCGTTGTCGGCGCGGGCGAGGAACAGCGTGTTCTCGATCATGCGCGACAGGCGCTCGTATTCCTCGATGTTCGATGCGAGCAGCGCCTGGTATTCCTCGGCCGGGCGCTCGCGCGACAGCGCCACCTGGGTCTGCATCATCAGCGCGTTCACGGGCGTGCGCATGTCGTGCGCGAGGTCGGCGGCGAAGCCGGACAGGCGCTGCACGCCTTCTTCGAGGCGGTCCAGCATGGCGTTGAAGGCGATCGACAGCTCGCGCAGTTCCGCCGGCACGGCGTCCAGCGACAGGCGCGTGGTCAGGCGCTGGGCGTTGATGTCGTTGGCCTTGGCGACCATGCCGTGCAGCGGGCGCAGGCCGCGCCGCACGGCGACGAAGCCCAGCAGCGTGGCGACGACGGCGCCGGCGGCCAGCGCGCCGAGCAGGTCGAGGGCGTAGCGCTTCAGGATCGCGAGGCGGTCCGAGCGCACGCGCGCCAGCGTCACGTGCAGCACGTCCTTGCCGCTGGCGGCCTGCATCGACAGCAGGCGCGCGGGGTGGGCGGGGTCCTCGAACATGCCGATGTCGGCGGTTCCCGGCACGCGGTCGGGCGGCACGACGGGCGGCAGCGCGGACCGGGGGACGTGGCGGTTCGGCATCGTGGTGGCCAGCACCCTGCCGTCGGGCGACGCCACTTCCATCATGACGCCGTCCTGCCCCATCGCGCGCCCGAGCACGGCCTGCATCTGGCGCGGCATGCGCTCGTCGGGCGGCAGCGTGCGCAGCATCTCGCGCACGAGGGCCGCCTTGTTCAGCAGGTCCGTGTCGTCGCGCCGGCCCATCTGCATGGCGAGCGTCTGGTACAGGTAGGCGCCGACGGCGACGAACACGGCGGCGGCGATGGCCGCGAACAGCAGGCCGAGACGCAGCGCGATCGACATGGGACTGCGGGGCCGCTGCGCCATCAGCCGCGCGCCTCCATCACATAGCCCATGCCGCGCACGGTGTGGATCAGCTTCTGCGGATACGCGTCGTCGACCTTGGCGCGCAGGCGCTTCACGGCGACGTCGACGACGTTGGTGTCGGAATCGAAGTTCATGTCCCACACCTGCGAGGAGATCAGGGAGCGCGACAGCACTTCTCCCTGGCGCCGCGCCAGCAGTTGCAGCAGCGCGTATTCCTTGGGCGTGAGGTCGATGCGGTCGCCGGCGCGCACCACGCGGTGGCGCAGAACGTCGATTTCCAGGTCCGCCACCTTCAGCACGTCCGGCTCGCGCACGGGGGCGCGGCGCAGCAGCGTGCGGATGCGCGCCACCAGTTCGGCGAACGCGAACGGTTTCACGAGGTAGTCGTCGGCGCCCAGTTCCAGGCCGCGCACGCGGTCCGGGATTTCGTCGCGCGCCGTCAGCAGCAGCACGGGCACCTGCTTCTGCTCGCGCAGCTTCTGCAGCACGGACCAGCCGTCCATCTTCGGCAGCATCACGTCCAGCAAGACCAGGTCGTAGTCCTGTTCCAGCGCCTGGTGCAGGCCGTCCGGACCCGTGCGCGCCAGGTCCGCCGTGAAGCCGGATTCGCGCAGGCCCTTGTGCAGGTAGTCGCCCGTCTTGGGCTCGTCTTCGACAATCAGTATGTGCATGGCATTTCTCCTGGCGGTCATTGTGCCGCAGTTCGATCCGGGCGGGGATGACAATTCGGACAGTGGGCTGTCACCGAATTGTCATTCGTCCGTCACCCGCGCGTCAGCGGCGCCTGCCTAGACTGCAGCCATGCCACCGCGGAGACATCCCCATGAAGAAGATCCACGCCACGCTGCTGGCACTGTGCGTCGCCTCGGCGGCCGGTGCCCAGGAGATGCACGGTATGCAGGACATGCACGCCATGCACCATGAAGAAACGCCAGCGCCGAAAGCCTTCGTCGCCAGCAGCGACAAGCCGTTCGCGCAGCTGATGGACGAGGCCATGGCCATCATGGACCGCGACATGCAGGCCGCGCCGATGAACGGCCATCCGGACCACGACTTCGTGACGATGATGCTGCCGCACCACCAGGGCGCCATCGACATGGCCAAGGCCGTGCTGCTGAGCACGAAGGACCCCGAATTGCGCAACCTGGCGCTCGGCATCATCGCCGAGCAGCAAAACGAGATCAACGTGATGCAGGCCTGGCTGCAGCGCCACCCCGACCACAAGGAGAAACCATGAAGAAGGTCGTCCACCTGCTGGCGCTGGCCGGCATCGTCGGGGCCGCGCAATCCGCGCTGGCCCTGCCCTCGCCCACGGACCGCGTCTACACGGCCGACCAGAACACGAATACGGTGTCCGTGTTCGATCCGTCGACCAACAAGCTGCTTGGCCAGATCAAGCTGGGGAACGGGCGTCCGGACGTGCTCTCCCCGCTGTACCGCGGCGAGATCAACGTGCACGGCATGGGCTACTCGCCCGACCACAAGACCCTCGTCGTCATCTCGAACGGCTCCAACTCCGCCACCTTCATCGACACGGCGACCAACAAGGTCAAGGGCAAGACCTACGTCGGCCGCTCGCCGCACGAAGGCTTCTTCACGGCGGACGGCAAGGAGGTCTGGGTCGTCGTGCGCGGCGAGGACTATATCTCCGTGATCGACCCGAACACGTTCAAGGAAACCCGGCGCATCCAGACGGCCGTGGGCCCGGGCATGGTGCAGTTCATGCCGGACGGGAAGCTGGCCTTCGCCGTCTCCAGCTTCACGCCGCAGGTCGACGTGATCGACGTCGCTTCGCACAAGGTCGTCAACAGCATCCCCGTCGTAAGCCCATTCTCGCCCTTCCTGCAGTTCACGCCGGACTTCAAGGAGATGTGGATGACGCACAAGGACGTGGGCAAGGTCACGCGCATCGACACCCGCACGCAGAAGGTGGTGGGCGTGATCGACACGGGCTTCATCACCAACCACCTGGCCTTCGCCACGGTCAAGGGCAAGGTGTATGCCTACGTCTCGGTCGGCGGCGAGAATTGCGTCAAGGTCTACACGACCGACAAGGAAGCGAAGCTGGTCGCGACGATCCCGACCGGCGCCCTGCCGCACGGCGTCTGGACGGCGGACGACAGCAGCCGCGTCTACGTCGGCCTGGAAAACGGCGACGGCATGCAGGTGATCGACCCGGCCGTCAACAAGGTGGTCGCCACGGTCGGCGGCGGCCAGGCGCCGCAGGCGCTGATCTACCTGTCGCACGTGGCCGCGCCGGGCAGTGCGGAAAACCTGGTGCCGCGCGTGAACCAGGACTCCGTCAACGTCCCGTTGAAACCCGTGCACGACAAAGGGAAAGGATTCATCGTGGCGCGCCAGCTGGGCGTCGTCGATGCGCTGGAAGTGTCCGTCTACCAGCTCAAGCCGAACACGGACTACAGCGTGTACCTGGGCGGCGCGCAGGCCGGTTCGCTGCACACGGACGCCAAGGGCATGGCCAACGGCACCATGATCGGGCCCGTGCGCACCTTTGCGCAGGCCGGGCAGGCGGAGCAGATGCCGGCCAGCGCGAGGGTGCTGGTGATGGAAGGGACGACGGCGCCGGATGCGGGCGCTGCGGTGCTGACCAATTGACGCCGTCGCCCCTGGACTGACGCCGTCTCGCCCCTGAGCTGACGCCGTCGCCCCTGCGAAGGCAGGGGCCCAATTTTTGCAAGAGCCGCCGAAACGCGAACAAAATTGGGTCCCCGCCTTCGCGGGGACGACGTTGCTTAGGCCAGTTTGTCCAGCGTGATCGGCAAGTCCCTCACCCTGCGCCCGCAAGCGTTGTAGATCGCATTCGCGATCGCCGCGCCCGTGCCCGTGATGCCGATTTCTCCGATGCCCCGCGCGCCCATCGGCGCGTGCGGATCGGGGATGTCGGTCCACATGACGTCGATCTCGGGCACGTCCAGGTGCACCGGCACGTGGTACTCGGCCAGGCTCGGGTTCATGATGCGGCCCATGCGCCCGTCGAACTCCGTTTCCTCCATCAGCGCCAGGCCCATGCCCATGATCATCCCGCCGCGGAACTGGCTCGCGGCGGTCTTCGGATTGATGATGCGGCCGCAGTCGAAGGAACCGAGCAGGCGCGCCACGCGCGGCTCGCCGGTGATGGCGTTCACGCGCGCTTCGCAGAAGATGGCGCCGAACGAATGCATCGACCAGTGCCGGGTCTCCAGCGGCGGCGGCGCTTCCGCCTCGACGACGATCTCGTCGCGGCCCGCATCGTCCAGCAGCATGGCGTAGCTGACGAAGCGCTGCGGCTCGGCGGTCTTGCACAGGCCGCCGTCGCGCGCATGGACCTCGTCCACGCCCAGGCCGTGCAGCGGCGATCCCTTCGGCGCCAGCGCCAGCAATTCCTTGGCCAGCGCCTCCCACGCCACCTTCACCGCAAAGCCGACCGATGCCGTCTGCTGCGAGCCTCCCGCCAGGATCACGCCGGGGAAGGCCGAGTCGCCGTAGGCAAAGTGCACGCGCTCCAGCGGCAGGCCCAGGCGCTGCGCCGCGATCATCGCGTGCGTGGTCGCGGTACCCATGCCCATCTCGTGCGCCGCCGCCTCGACGTAGGCGTCGCCATCCTTCGTCAGGCGGATGCGTGCGGCGCCGCCCGGCATGCGGTAGTACGGATACGTGGCGGTGGCGCAGCCCAGGCCGACGAGCCACTCGCCTTCGCGCCGCATGCCCGGGCCCTGGCGTCCGCTCCAGCCGAAGCGCTCGGCGCCGCTGCGGTAGGCCTCGACGAGATGGCGCGACGAGAACGGCGTGCCCTCGGTCGGGTCCTTGTCCGGCTCGTTGCGGATGCGCAGCGCGATGGGGTCCATGCCCAGCTTGTCGGCCAGTTCGTCGACGGCGGACTCCAGGGCGAAGGTGCCGACCGCCTCGCCCGGCGCCCGCATGAAGGTATTGGCCAGGGTATCCATCTTGACCGTCGCCACGTTCAGCTTGATGCTGTCGGCGGCGTAGACGCACTTGGCCGGCATGATGAACGGTTCGGGCATCTGGTTATGGTCGGTCATGACCGAGATGCCGGTATGGATCAGCGCCTGGAAGCGGCCGTCGCTGGCCGCGCCGATGGCGACGCGCTGCTCGGTGAGGGAGCGTCCGCCGACGACGCGGTACACGCCTTCGCGCGAGAGCATCATGCGCACCGGCCTGCCGGCCAGCTTGGCCGCCGCCGCCGCCAGCACCTGGTGCTGCCACAAGGCCTTGCTGCCGAAGCCGCCGCCGACGAAGGGCGAGCTGACGTGGACTTGCTCCTCGCGGATGCCGAACACCTGCGCCAGCGACCATGCCGTGTGCGCCACCGCCTGGCTGGCGTCGTGGATGGTCAGCTCGTCGCCGTTCCAGGCCACGGTGGCCGCATGCAGCTCGATCGGGTTGTGGTTCTGGGCAGGGGTCGTGTAGACGGCGTCGACGCTGACGGGCGCCTTGGCCAGCAGGCTGTCGGCGTCGCCGATTTCCACCTTCAGCGGCTCGCCCATGAAGCTGGCATCCTCGATGCCCCTGGCCTTGGCCGCGTCCAGCGTGGTGGTCGCTCCCTCCGTCAGGTAGGTCACGCGGACCAGCGACCTGGCATGGTCGGCCTGCTCCTGCGTTTCGGCCAGCACCAGCGCGACGGGCTGGCCGTTCCAGTGCACGCTGCCGTCCTGGAAGATCGGCAGCGCGTCGCCGCCGCCCGCCTTGGGCGCGGTCAGGAACAGGGGCAGCGGTTTCATCTTCGGAGCGTTCTCGTGCGTCATCACGAGCACGACGCCGGGCGCCGTCTCGGCGCGGCCCGTGTCGAGGGTGGCGATGCGGCCCCTGGGCACGGTGCTGTAGACGAGGGCCGCGTAGACCATGTTCTCGAGCCGGATCTCGGCGGCGAACGGCGCCTGCCCCTTCACTTTCAAGGGGCCGTCGACACGGGAGACGGGCTTGCCGATGTAGCCGTCGCGCTGCTCGATCAATGGGTCCGGCTCGCCGCCGGGCATCCAGCCGTCGGGGGCCATCTCGACGGCCTTCTTCATCACTTTCTGCGCGGTTTCCTGAATGACGTTGCTCATGGCTGGCCTCCATTCGGTCCTTTTGCAGCCAGCCCGGCCAGCACCGCCACGATGGTGCGCTCGGCCAGGCCGATCTTGAATGCGTTGTCGTGCAGTGCGCGCGCGTCGGCCAGCTCGGCTGCGGCGGCGGCACGGAAACTGTCCTCGACGGCAGGCTGGCCGCGCAGCGCCGCTTCCAGCTTCCAGGCGCGCCACGGCTTGTGGGCGACGCCGCCCAGCGCCAGGCGCACGTCCTTCACCACGCCGTCGGCGACGTCGAGCATCGCGGCCACCGACAGCAGCGCAAACGCATAGCTGGAGCGGTCGCGCACCTTGCGGTAGGCGGCGCGGCCGGCATAGGCCAGCGGCGGCAGCGCGATCGCGGTGATCAATTCGCCCGGCGCCAGCACCGTGTCCAGCTCCGGATGGTCTTCCGGCAGGCGGTGCAGGTCGGTCAAGGCCAGCGTGCGCGTGCCGTTCGCCCCTTCCAGGCGCACGGTGGCGCCCAGCGCCGCCAGCGCCACGCACATGTCGGACGGGTGCACGGCCACGCAGGCGTCGGAGGCGCCCAGGATCGCATGCATGCGGTTGAAGCCGTCGATGGCGTCGCAGCCCTGGCCGGGCGAGCGCTTGTTGCAGCGGGCGCCGTCGTCGTCATAGAAATACGTGCAGCGGGTGCGCTGCAGGATGTTGCCGCCGACGGTGGCCATGTTGCGGATCTGGGCCGAAGCGCCGGACACGATGGCGCGCGCCAGCACCGGAAAGCGGCTGCGCACGGCCGGATGCGCGGCCACGGCCGTGTTCTTGGCGGCCGCGCCGATCACGATGCCGCCGTCGGGACGCTCCTCGATGGCGTCGGACAGGCCCGTGACGTCGACCAGGGAAGCCGGATGCTCGATCGTCTCGCGCAACAGGTCGACCAGGTTGGTGCCGCCGCCCAGGTATTTCGCGTCGGGCATGGCGCCCATGCGGATGGCCTCGGCGGCGCTGGCGGCGCGCGCATAGGTAAATGGAATCATTGCGCACCCCGCTGCTGGTGGTGCACCTGGATGGCGGCGACGATGCCGTTGTAGGCGCCGCAGCGGCACAGGTTGCCGCTCATGCGTTCGCGCAGCTCGTCGTGCGTGAGTGCGATGTCCTCGTCTTCGAGGTCCTCCGTGACGTTGCTGGGCACGCCGCGCTGCAGCTCGCCCTGCATGCCGATGGCCGAACAGATCTGCCCCGGCGTACAGTAGCCGCACTGGAAGCCATCGTGCTCGACGAAGGCCTGCTGCAGCGGATGCAGCTGGCCGTCGGCGGCCAGGCCCTCGATCGAGAGCACCGAACGGCCGGCATACTGGACGGCCAGCGCCAGGCAGGACAGGATGCGCTCGCCGTCGACGAGCACGGTGCAGGCGCCGCAAGCGCCCTGGTTGCAGCCCTTCTTGGTGCCGGACAGGTGCAGGTGCTCGCGCAGCAGGTCGAGCAGTGAGACGCGCGGGTCGGCCGGCAGGGCGACGTCCGATCCGTTGATATTGATGGTCATAGGCATGACGAACATCCTTTGTGCGAATTGATCAATGGAAAGAATTTTCTTTCCGAAAACACTTTCTATTTGGAATCTTTATATTGCGATTAACATATGGAGCAGCATAGGGTATCGTCGCGTCGCGTTAAATGACATGCCGGTACTTTTCGATTTTTTGCCTATTCCTGTCATGCGCAATCAATCCGGGCCGAACCGAAAACCAGCTCGGTTGTCGTGCCGGCGCCGCGAAGAGGCCCGCAAACGGGGTGAATCCGCCTACAATAGGTTGATTCAAAGAATCACTCTCATCCATTCATTCCATGCCCCTGGACTCCCTGCTCTTTGCCGCTCCCGCCACCCTGTCCGTCACCCTCGTCGCCGGCCTGCTGGGCCTGCTGATCGGCAGCTTCCTGAACGTGGTCGTGCACCGCCTGCCGATCATGGCGCAGCGCGAACTGGAGAACTACATCGCCCACGAGGCCGGCAAGGAATTGCCGCATCAGGACCGCTTCAACCTGATGGTGCCGCGCTCGCGCTGCCCCCACTGCGGCCACCAGATCGGCGCGCTGGAAAACATCCCCGTGGTCAGCTGGCTGGCCCTGCGCGGCAAGTGCAAGGCGTGCAAGGCGCCGATCTCGGCCCGCTATCCGCTGGTGGAACTGGCGACGGGCGTGCTGTCGGCGCTGCTGGTCTGGCGCCTCGGTTCGGGCGCGATGGGGCTGGCGGCGCTACCCTTCGCCTGGCTGCTGATCGCCATGACGCTGATCGACTACGACACCAAGACGCTGCCGGACGACCTGACCTATCCGCTGCTGTGGCTGGGCTTGCTGGTCAACCTGGGCGGTACCTTCGTGCCCCTGCGCGACGCCGTGATCGGCGCGATGGCCGGCTACCTGGCGCTGTGGTCCGTCTACTGGCTGTTCAAGCTCGCCACGGGCAAGGAAGGCATGGGCTACGGCGACTTCAAGCTGCTGGCCGCGCTGGGCGCCTGGCTCGGCTGGGCGATGCTGCCGACGATCATCATCCTGTCCTCGGTGGTCGGGGCCGTGGTCGGCATCGGCCTGATCGTGTTCGCCAAGCGCGCGCGCGACAACCCGATTCCGTTCGGACCGTATCTCGCGGCGGCTGGTATCATCGCACTCCTGTACGGATTACCGCTCACCCGCTACGCGCAGGGCCTGCTCGTCTGATCGTCGCGCGGTCCGGGCGCCGGCTCCAGGATCGCATGGACACACCAGACCAACACACGGCCGCGCCCGTTTCACGATTTGCCGTCGGCCTCACCGGCGGCATCGGCTGCGGCAAGACCACGGTGGCCGACCTGTTCGCCGCGCGCGGCGCGACGGTCATCGACACCGACCAGATCGCCCACTCCCTCACCGCCCCGCACGGCGCCGCCATGCCCGCCCTGCTCGCCGAATTCGGTCCCGAATTCGCGACGCCGGACGGCGCCCTGGACCGGACCCGCATGCGCGCCCTCGTGTTTGCCGATCCCGGCGCCCGGCAGCGGCTGGAAGCGATCCTGCACCCGCGCATCCGCGAGGCGACGGCCGCGGCCGCCCTGATCGCCACCGGTCCTTACACGATCTTCGTCGTGCCCCTGCTGATCGAGTCCGGCACCTGGCGCGAGCGCGTCGCGCGCATCCTGGCGATCGATTGCCCCGAAGAAGTGCAAGTGGCCCGCGTGATGGCCAGGAACGGCCTGGCGGAGGCCCAGGTGCGCGCCATCATGGCGGCCCAGGTCAGCCGCGGCGAGCGCCTGGCGGCGGCCGATGACGTGGTCCTCAACGATGACGGCCTGGCAGCGCTGGTGCCCCAGGTGGACCGGCTGCACGCCGCGTATATGGTCGAAGCGGAAAAACTGGCGGCACGGGCGAACGAGCGTTTGTAATTTTTTGCATCATGGTTCAGAATGCGAAAAGTTGCTCGCAAGCCTGGTATCCCACATTCAAAGGAATGTCATTTTGATCGTCTATGAATACCCCTTCAACGAGCGCATACGCACGTTGTTGCGGCTGGAGGACTTGTACGAGAAGTTCAAGTTCTTCGTGAAGCAGGAGCATCCCCTGCAGCACCATGTCGCCCTCGCGACGATCTTCGACATGCTGGAAGTGGCAGGCCGGGCCGACCTCAAGTCCGACCTGCTGCAGGAACTGGAGCGCCAGAAGCAGAGCCTGCTGGCCTACCGCAGCAATCCGGCCGTTGCCGCCGAGACCCTCGACGCCGTCCTGTCCGAACTGGACGCCGTCAGCAAGGAACTCGTGACGGCCCAGGGCAAGACGGGCCAGAACGTGCGCGACAACGAATGGCTGATGAGCATCCGCGGCCGCACCGTCATGCCGGGCGGCGCCTGCGAATTCGACCTGCCCTCCTACCACGCCTGGCAACGCCGCCCCGCCGAGCAGCGCCAGGCCGATATCCAGGGCTGGTTCGCCCCCCTGGCTCCCGTCTGCGACGCGCTGTCGCTGGTGCTGCGCCTGCTGCGCAATTCCGGCACGCCCGTGTCCATGAAGGCCGCGTCCGGCAGCTACCAGCAAATGCTGCAAGGCAAGGTCTACCAGATGCTGCGCCTGTCCGTGGACGAGGCCAGCGGCGCGATTCCCGAGATCTCCGCCAATAAATACATGCTGTGGGTGCGCTTCACGACCCAGGGCGGCGACCTGAAGCCGAAGCCCCTGGAAGAAGACGTGCCCTTCGAACTCACCCTCTGCAATTTCTGATTCAAGATTCTGGAAACACTATGACCGTCGTATCCTGCCCGACCTGCGGCAAGAAGGTCGAATGGACGGAGGCGAACAAGTTCCGCCCCTTCTGTTCCGAACGCTGCAAGCAAATCGACCTGGGCGCCTGGGCCGAAGAAAAGTACACGATTCCCGGTGCGCCGCCTGGCGATGGGCACGACGAGCAGGTAGACAAGGAATAGCACCGTCGCCCCTGCGCAGGCAGGGGCCCAATGTTGCGGGCGCAGTCGACGCGTCGAACTTGGGCCCCTGCCTGCGCAGGGGCGACGTGTCATTCGGCGTAACGGACTCGGTCCAGCCACTCCAGCAGCGGAATCGTCGCCGGCAGCAGCGGGCTGACCGCATACGCCCCCTGCCAGGCGAACGCCTGCCCTTCCAGGCTTTGCGGCTCGCCTTCCCATTCGCGGCTGATGTAGAAATACAGGCGCACGTGCGCGTGTTCGTACACGTGCTCCACGCAGCACCACGGTTCCGCGCTCAGCACCTTCACGCCCAGTTCCTCGACGAACTCGCGCTGCAGCGCGTGGAAGATGTCCTCGCCCGGCTCGACCTTCCCGCCCGGGAATTCCCAGTAGCCCGCATAGGGCTTGCCCTCCGGGCGCTGGCCCAGCAGCACGTCCCCGTTCGGGCGCATCAGGACGCCCACGGCGACGTCGACCGGTTTCTTCGCCGCCTCAGGCATCGGCCGCTCCCGGCTCTGCTGCGGATGCCGCCGGCAGCTTGCCCGCGTAATCCTTGGCGAACTGCCAGGCCACGCGGCCCGAGCGCGAGCCGCGGCCCAGTGCCCAGCGCAGCGCGTCGGCGCGTGCCGCCTCGATCTGCGCCGGCGTGCAGCCGAAGCTGGCCAGCCAGTGGCCGACGATGTCGAGGTAGTCGTCCTGCTTGAACGGATAGAACGACAGCCACAGGCCGAAGCGTTCGGACAGCGAGATCTTTTCCTCGACCGTCTCGCCCGGATGCAGGTCGCCGTCATCGCCGTGTCGATAGCCGGCGTTGTCCGACATCTTTTCCGGCATCAGGTGGCGGCGGTTCGAGGTCGCGTAGATCAGCACATTGTCCGACTGCGCCGCGATGCTGCCGTCCAGCGCCACCTTCAGCGCCTTGTAGCCCGCCTCGCCCTCCTCGAAACTGAGGTCGTCGCAAAAGATCACGAAACGCTCGGGACGGCCGGCGACGAGGTCGACGATGTCCGGCAGGTCGGCCAGGTCGGCCTTGTCGACTTCGATCAGGCGCAGGCCCTGCGGCGCGAACCCATTCAGGCAGGCCTTGATCAGCGAGGACTTGCCGGTGCCGCGCGCGCCCGTCAGCAGCACGTTGTTGGCCGGGCGCCGTTCCACGAACTGGCGCGTGTTCTGCTCGATCTGCGCCTTCTGCGGACCGATGTGCTGCAGGTCGTCCAGGCCGATGCGCGAGGCGTGCGCCACGGCCTGCAGGTATTTCGCGTTGCCCGCCCCCGCGCGGCGGCGCCAGCGGAACGCGTAGCCGTGCTTGAAATCCGGCTCGCGCGGGGCGGCCGGCGGCAACAGGCTTTCCACCCGCGCCAGCAGCGCTTCCGCCCGGTGCAGGAAGGTGTCCAGCTGGTTCATGCGCGCCTCAGGAACGGTAGTCGGCGTTGATCGACACGTAGTCGTGCGACAGGTCGCAGGTCCAGACGGTGGCGTCGGCGTCGCCGCGGTTCAGCAGCACGCGCACCACGATCTCGGCCTTCTTCATCACGCGCTGGCCATCCTCTTCCTTGTAGTCCGGATTGCGGCCGCCCGCCTTGGCGACGAGGACGTCGTCCAGGTACAGGTCCAGCTTCGTGGTGTCCAGGTCGTCGACGCCGGCATAGCCGATCGCGGCCAGGATACGGCCCAGGTTCGGGTCGGAGGCGAAGAACGCCGTCTTGACCAGCGGCGAGTGCGCGATCGCATAGGCGATCTTGCGGCACTCCTCGCGGTCGCGGCCCTGCTCGACGGCGATGGTGATGAACTTGGTCGCGCCTTCGCCGTCGCGGATGATCTGCTGCGCCAGGTGCGTGGAGATGCCGGTGACGGCGTCGCGCAGCGCTTCGTAGTCCGCGCCCTCGGCCTTGTCGATCACGAGCGAACCGGCGCCGGTCGCCACCACGATGAAGGAATCGTTGGTCGACGTGTCGCCGTCGATGGTGATGCAGTTGAAGGAGCGGTCGGCGGCATACGTCACCAGCGCGTCCAGCACGGGCTGCGCGACCTTGGCGTCGATGGCCAGGTAGCCCAGCATGGTCGCCATGTTCGGCTTGATCATGCCTGCGCCCTTGCTGATGCCGGTCATGACGACCTGGTGGCCGCCGATGCTGGTGGTGACCGATGCCGCCTTCGGCTGGGTGTCGGTGGTCATGATCGACTCGGCCGCGTTGAACCAGTTATCGGCTTTCAGGTTGGCGATGGCCGCGGGCAGCGCGGCGACGATCTTCTGCACCGGCAGCGGTTCCAGGATCACGCCGGTGGAGAACGGCAGCACCTGCTGCGCGTCGATGCCGAGCAGGCGCGCCAGTTCGGCGCAGGTGGCTTGCGCCTTCTCCAGGCCCGGCTCGCCGGTGCCGGCGTTGGCATTGCCCGTGTTGACCACCAGCGCGCGGATCGGCTTGCCGCCCGCCTTGACGGCCGCCAGGTTGGCCTTGCTGACCTGGACCGGCGCGGCGCAGAAGCGGTTCTTGGTGAACACGCCGGCGACGGTCGCGCCTTCGGCGAGCTTCATCACCAGCACATCCTTGCGGTTCGGTTTCTTGATGCCGGCTTCGGCATAACCGATTTCGATGCCGGCGACGGGGGTCAGTTCGGCGGCGACGGGCAGGGGGGAATTGACGGCCATGGCGTTCTCTAGAGGGAAAGATTGTCGAATCCGTTATTGTACCGCCAGCCACCCTCCGCATGAATCGTGACATTTGCGGATACCTAGTTGATAATGAGAAACACATAAATAAAACACAACACCAGGGACTACCGTGAAACCGACCCCCATGCGCGGTGCCGCCGCTGCCGCCGCCGGCGCCGCCCTGCTGGCCGCCCTGCTGTCCCCCGCCGTGGCGCCCGCCGCCGACGCCGGGCCGGCCGCCAGGAACCCCTCGCCCGCGGCGGGCGCGCTGCAGGCGCTGCTGCGCGAACTGCAACGCCCCGAAGACCGCAAGCTGCCGGCCACCGTGCAGCTGGAACGCATCGCCACGCGGCAGCCATCCGGCGCGACGGCCGAGCGGCTGCGCGCCAGCTTCGGCACCGACCGCCTGTACACGCTCGAACGCCAGCCGCCCCAGCCAGGCCGCAGCGACTGGCGCCTGGCGATCCCGGCGCTGCATCATGCGCCGGCCGAAGGCACGGCCTTCGACTGGACCGAGGGCCGCGTCGACTTCCAGTTCAATCCGGCCGGCACGACGGCCCGCGTGCGCGGTGCGATGGACGCCTTGACGGCGCAGGACGCGACGAACCGCTTCACGGCGCGCGGCATCGTGCTGGACAGCGACCAGAAGCGCGGCAGCGACGCGCTCTGGTACGGCAAGGCGCGCGTCGCGGTCGCCAGTGTGGACGTGCTGGCCAAGGAGCAGAACATGGCCCTGGACCTGAGCGGCTTGAGCGTGGACGTCGCCGTGACGGACAAGCGCAAGACCGCCGACATCGGCTACGACCTGCGCGTGGGCCGTGCCGCCGTGGCCGGCGAGCAGGTCGATGCGCTGCGCTTCGCCCTGCGCCTGACGAACCTCGACAAGGCCTCCCTGCTGGCACTGAGCGATGCCGAGGCGCGCAGCACGGCCGGCGCCGGGACGATGACGCCGCGGCAGCAGGCGGCCGCGCTCGCGCCGCTGATGCAGGGCCTGGGCAAGGCCGTGCTGGCGCGCGGCACCGCCGTCGAGATCGAGGAGATCAGCGCCGCGTACCACGGCGCCAGGGCCGTCATCAAGGGACGCATCGCCCTGCAGGGCGCCACGCAGGCCGACTTCGACGATCCCAAGGCGCTGCTGAGCAAGCTGGTGGCGCGCTTCGACGTGCGCGTGCCCGTCGCGCTGGTACGCGAGATCGCCGGCACCGTGGCGATGAAGCAGGCGGCCCAGCAGGATCGGGCGAGCGATGCGCAATCGGTCGCCCAGCTGCGCCAGAGCATGACCGACGTCGTGGTCGGCAGGCTGCTCGGCGGCGGCTTCGCGCGCCTGGACGACGACGTGCTCGTGTCCACGGTCGAATGGCGCGACGGCACGCTGCGCGCCAACGGCAAGCCGGTGCCGCTGCCGACGCCGACGCCGGACGGTTCGCCAGCCCAGGCCGCGGCGCGCGTGCGCGGCGCCGACATCCTGCAGGCGCGCCGCCTCGACGGCAGCTGCACGATGCCCGACTATCCGGACGAGGTGGTGCGCCAGGACCTGGCGCTGGAGGCGGTGTTCGCCTTCGTCGTGAGCGCCGACGGCAAGGTGGCGACGCCCACCGTCGCCAGGCCGAGCGCCTTCCCCGAGTACGACCGCAGCGTGCTGGCGGCGCTGGCCCAGTGCCGCTATGCGCCGGCCCTGCGCCGCGGCCAGCCGTTCGACCTGGCCACCACCTGGCGCCTCGTGCGCGTGCCGGGTACCCAGCGGCCGTGAAGCGGACGCGGTAACATGCGGCCATTCAACCGGAGCCATCGATGACGGAAAACCAACGCGACGTACTGAGCGCCTGCTTCTCGCTGGGCCTGGTGCTGGCCGCCCTGTTCGTGACCCAGCGCTTCCTGCTGCCCCTGCTGTGGGCCGCGATCCTGTGCATCGCCACCTGGCCCTTGTACCGGCGCATGGTGTCCGCCACGGGCGGGCGCGAGGTGATCGCCGCCGTACTCGCCACCGTGGTCGCCGCGCTCGCCTTCGTCACGCCGCTGGCGCTGGCCGTGACCCAGGCCGCGCACCAGGCCCCGGCGCTCGCCCAGTTCATCGCGAGCGCCAACACCGGAGGCCTGGCGCCGCCCGCCTGGGTGGTCCGCATCCCCTTCGCCGGCACCGAGATCCAGGAATGGTGGATTGCCACGCTGGGCCAGCCGCACGGCCTGGCGCACCTGCTGCACGGCAGTTCCGTCGCCCACCTGCAGTCGGCCAGCGAGGTGCTCAAGCGCACCGGCGCCGGCTTGCTGCACCGCCTGATCGACGTCGGCTTCGCCATCCTGTGCCTGTTCTTCTTCTACAAGGACGGCAAGGCCCTGCAGCGCCAGGTGAACGCCATCGGCGCGCACCTGATCGGCGAGGTGCGCTGGACGCTGTACGCGCTCAAGGTACCGGTCGCCGTGCGCGCCACCGTCAACGGCCTCGTGCTGGTGGGCCTGGCCGAGGGCGTCCTGCTCGGCATCGGCTACCGGATCGCGGGCGTGCCCTCGGCCGTGCTGTGGGCGGCCGCCACCGGCGTGCTCGCCATCATCCCGTTCGGCGCCCCGCTGGCCTTCGGCGCCGTCGTCCTGCTGCTGCTCGCCAAGGGCGCGACCGTCGCCGCCATCGCCATCGCGGCCTGGGGCGCCATCGTCCTGTTCGTGGCCGACCATGCCGTGCGTCCCGCCATGATCGGCAACGCCACCAAGCTGCCCTTCCTGGCCGTGCTGATCGGCATCCTGGGCGGCGTCGAGACGCTCGGCCTGATCGGCCTGTTCGTCGGCCCCGTCGTGATGACGCTGTTCGTCACGCTGTGGCACGAGGAACGGCACCTGCGCCATCCGCTACCGTGACGTTTTCCCGAACTTTTTCTTGACCCTCACGCTACGTCAGGCTTGAAGCTGGCTGCACGCTGGAGAAAGGAGCCGACCGATGCTGACAGTAGGTGAACTCGCCGCCCGCGCGGGCCTCACGGTGCGCACGCTGCACCATTACGACAGCATCGGCCTGCTCCGCCCTCAAGCGCGTTCCGATGCCGGCTACCGGCTGTATGCCCGCGACGACGTGGCGCGCCTGCACCAGATCCAGGCCCTGCGCGCGTTCGGCATGCGCCTCGCCGACATCGGCCTTTACCTGGACAGCCCGGATGCCTCGCCGCTGGCCGTCGTCGAGCAGCAGCTGGCGGCGCTGGAGCGCAGGATCGCGGAGGCATCGCGCATGCGCGACGCGCTTGCCGACCTGCGCGGCCAGCTCGCCCGCGGCGAAGCGCCGGCCCTGTCCTCCTGGCTGACCACATTGCAGGAGATGAGCGTGTACGAACATTACTTTAGCAAGGAAGAACTGGACCAGTTGCCGCTGTACCGCGACGACAACGTGAAGGCGCAGATGCGCGCGCTGGTCGATGAAGCGGGTGCGCTGCGGCGCGCCGGGACCGCGCCGGCCGCCGCCGAGGCCAGGGACTTCGCCCGGCGCTGGCTGGAAGCGTTCGAACGGGGCAGTGGCAACCGCGGCTTCGCCGGCCGCATCAACGCCATGGCCGCGCGCGAGCCGGAAGCGATGCACGCGCAGTTCGGCATGGCGCCGGACCTGATGGGCTTCGTGATGGCCGCCATCTGGGAGTTGAAGGCCGAAGTCTGGGCCCGCCACCTGGGACCAAGCGTCGTCGAGCGCATGCGCCGCCACTACGCCGGCCGCGGGCGCGAATGGAACGGCTTGTACGAGCGGGTGCGCGCGGCGATGCAGGCCGATCCGGCGGCCAGCGGCGTGGCGGCGCGCGACCTCGCGCGCGCGTGGCTGGACCTGTTCCACGACATGGTCGGCGACGATCCGCACACGGTGCAGGCCTTCCGCCATGCCAGCGCGACGGAGCCGCTGCTGCGCATGGGGACGGGCGTCAGCGACGCGATGCTGGCGTGGCTGCGCAAGGCGATGCCGAAACCCGCGAACGCCGGCTGACGGGCATGGTGGGCACGTGGTGCCCACCCTACGTTTGCGATACCGGTACGTCATCGGCGTAGGGTGGGCATCACATGCCCACCATCACGCGGCGCCAATGAAAAAGGGACCCCGCGGGGTCCCTTTCGTTTGCCAAGGAGCGGCTTACGCCAGCTTGCCGTGGCAAGCCTTGAACTTCTTGCCGCTGCCGCAAGGGCACGGGTCGTTGCGGCCGACCTTCACGCCCATATAGGTCGTGGCCGGGTCTTCCGACACGGCGGTGGCGGTCGGCGTGGCGGCCGTCGGCGCCAGCAGTTCTTCCGGCGCGGCCGACGGGTTGAAGTCGGCGTGCTGGTAGTTGACGTTTTCCAGGTGCGCGGCGGCGGCCTGCATCGCGGCTTCGGCCGCCTCGACTTCCTCGCGGGTCTGGATGCGCACGGTCATGATGGTGCGGATCACTTCGTTCTTGATCGCGTCCAGCATGGTCGAGAACAGCTCGAAGGCTTCGCGCTTGTACTCCTGCTTCGGGTTCTTCTGCGCGTAGCCGCGCAGGTGGATGCCCTGGCGCAGGTGGTCGAGCGCCGCCAGGTGCTCGCGCCACTGGGTGTCGATGTTCTGCAGCATGACGTTGCGCTCGAAGCTGCCGAACGATTCCTTGCCCACGATGCCGACCTTGGCCTCGTACGACGCCTCGGCGGCGGCCAGCACGCGCTCCAGGATGTCGTCGTCGTTCAGGCTCGAATCCTCTTCCACCAGCTTGGTCAGCGGCACCTGCAGCGCCCATTCCGTGGCCAGCACGCTTTCCAGCGCCGGGATGTCCCACTGTTCCTCGACCGATTCGGCCGGCACGTAGGTGCGCACCACGTCGGTGAACACGCCCGTGCGCAGCGAGGCGATCAGCTCGGAGATGTCGGCCGCTTCCAGCAGTTCGTTACGCTGGGTGTAGATCACCTTGCGCTGGTCATTGGCGACGTCGTCGTATTCGAGCAGCTGCTTGCGGATGTCGAAGTTGCGGGCCTCGACCTTGCGCTGCGCCGACTCGATCGAACGGGTCACGATGCCCGCCTCGATCGGTTCGCCTTCCGGCATCTTGAGGCGGTCCATGATCGCGCGCACGCGGTCGCCGGCGAAGATGCGCAGCAGCGGATCATCCAGCGACAGGTAGAAGCGCGAGGAGCCCGGGTCGCCCTGGCGTCCCGAACGGCCGCGCAGCTGGTTGTCGACGCGGCGCGACTCGTGGCGCTCGGTACCGATGATGTGCAGGCCGCCCTGCGCCACCACATGGTCGTGCAGCGACTGCCATTCCGAGCGCAGCGTGGCGGCTTGCGCGGCCTTCTGCTCGTCGGACAGCGAAGCGTCGGCCTCGATGAACTGGATCTGCTTCTCGACGTTGCCGCCCAGGACAATGTCGGTACCGCGGCCCGCCATATTGGTGGCGATGGTGATCATTTTCGGACGGCCGGCCTGCGCCACGATCTCCGCTTCGCGCGCGTGCTGCTTCGCGTTCAGCACGTTGTGCGGCAGGTCGGCCTTCTTCAGGATGCTCGACAGCAGCTCCGAGTTCTCGATCGAGGTGGTACCCACCAGCACGGGCTGGCCGCGCTCGTAGCAGTCGCGGATGTCCTTGACCATCGCACCGTATTTTTCCTCGGCCGATTTGTAGACCTGGTCCTGGCGGTCCTTGCGCTGCGACGGGCGGTTCGGCGGGACGACCACGGTCTCCAGGCCGTAGATCTCCTGGAATTCGTAGGCTTCGGTGTCGGCGGTACCCGTCATGCCCGACAGCTTGCCGTACATGCGGAAGTAGTTCTGGAAGGTGATCGAGGCCAGGGTCTGGTTCTCGTTCTGGATGCGCACGCCTTCCTTCGCTTCCACGGCCTGGTGCAGGCCGTCCGACCAGCGGCGGCCCGTCATCAGGCGGCCGGTGAATTCGTCGACGATGGTGACTTCGCCGTTCTGCACCACGTAGTGCTGGTCCTTGTGGTACAGCACGTGGGCGCGCAGCGCCGCGTACAGGTGGTGGATCAGCGTGATGTTGGCGGCGTCGTACAGCGAGGCGCCTTCCGGCAGCAGGCCCATTTGCGTCAGGATGGACTCGGCCTTCTCGTGGCCGGCCTCGGTCAGCAGCACCGTGTGCGCCTTCTCGTCCTTCGTGTAGTCGCCCGGGACTTCGATCTTGCCCTTGCCGTCCGGGGTTTCCTCGCCGATCTGCAGCGTCAGCATCGGCGGCACTTCGTTGATCTTGTGGTACAGGTCCGTGTGGTTCTCGGCCTGGCCGGAGATGATCAGCGGCGTACGCGCCTCGTCGATCAGGATCGAGTCCACCTCGTCGACCACGGCGAAGTTCAGGGTGCGCTGCACGCGTTCGCGCGCGTCGTACACCATGTTGTCGCGCAGGTAGTCGAAGCCGTATTCGTTGTTGGTGCCGTAGGTGATGTCGGAACCGTAGGCGGCCTGCTTGGTCGCATGGTCCATCTGCGACAGGTTCACGCCGGTGGTGAGGCCGAGCCAGCCGTACAGGCGGCCCATCTGCTCGGCGTCGCGCTGCGCCAGGTAATCGTTGACGGTCACGACGTGCACGCCCTTGCCGGACAGCGCATTCAGGTAGACCGGCAGCGTCGCCATCAGGGTCTTGCCTTCGCCCGTGCCCATCTCGGCGATCTTGCCGTAGTGGAGGACCATGCCGCCGATCAGCTGCACGTCGAAGTGGCGCATCTTCATGACGCGCTTGGCGGCCTCGCGGCAGACGGCGAAGGCTTCGACCAGGATGTCGTCGAGGCTGGCGCCGCCGGCCAGGCGCTGCTTGAATTCAGGGGTCTTTGCCTGCAGTTCGGCATCCGACAGCTGTTCCATCTGCGGCTCGAGCGCATTGATGGCCCGCACGTTCTTGTGGTACGTCTTGATCAGCCGCTGGTTACGGCTGCCGAAAATCTTGGTCAGGAATGACATGCTGTGTTCTTCAAAAATACGCCGCTAAAAGAGCCAGGGATGATATCAAACGATACACATCGAAGACCGAGTTTGGCAAAAAGCCACCGATTTTATCATGGGCTTCGGACACACTTGGGGTTCGCACATCCGATCACAAGTGCACCCCGTCAAAAAATGTTATCAAATTGCATTCGACTGCACATTTTTCGGTCATTTCCTTCCGGGGGCGCCGACGCCTGTGGTATGTTCGGGCCATGCAGTCCTCTCCTCCCCAACGTCCTTTCCATATCTATGGCACGCGCGACCGCAAGACGGCGTTCGTGGCCACCGACTTCCTGCGCGCCAGCGACAGGCTCGCCGCGCTGCTGCCCAGCGCCATGCGGATGGGCAACCTGCAACGCGATTGCCGGCTGATCCTGCCCCCCATGTACACGGCCTGCGAAGTGGTGTCGCTGCAGGAAGGCACGCTGACGCTCGCCGTGCCGTCCTCGGCCGTCGCGGCCAAGCTCAAGCAGCAGGTGCCGAAGCTGCAGGCCGGGCTGCAAAAGAAGGGCTGGCAGGTCGAGGGGATCCGCATCCGGATCCGCATGGGCAGCACCGTACCGGTGCGCGAGGCGGCCCAGCCGTCCGCGCTGAAGCTGCCGGAGAAGGCGGTCGATGCGTTCGCGGAGCTGGGCGAGACGCTGGAAGAGAATGCCCAGAATGCGCCGCTGATCGCGGCGATCAGGCGGCTGGCGGAGAAGCGCAGGAAGCCGGGGTAGGCCGTTGTCGAAGTCGCGCCGTAGCAAATTACCGGCACAATAAAAAACGTCGTCCCTGCCTGCGCAGGGACGACGGTGGTCAGTGCGATACGCCGCTCAGGTCAGCGCCCACTCCCTTTCCATCTGCGCCCCGTACGACACGGGCGCGCGGGCCAGTTCCTCGAAGGTGACGATCTCGTAGGACTCGGGATGCGCCAGCAGTTCGCGCAGCAGCAGGTTGTTCAGGCCGTGGCCCGACTTGTGCGCCTCGTAGCTGGCCAGCAGCGGATTGCCGACCAGGTACAGGTCGCCGATCGCATCGAGGATCTTGTGGCGCACGAATTCGTCGTCGTAGCGCAGGCCGTCCGCGTTCAGGATGCGGTATTCGTCCATCACGATCGCGTTTTCCAGCGAGCCGCCGCGCGCCAGGCCCATGCCGCGCAGGCTTTCGACGTCCTGCATGAAGCCGAAGGTGCGCGCGCGCGCCACGTCGTGCACGTAGGAGACCTTGCCGAAATCGACCACCGCGCGCTGCGTGGTGCCGTCGACGGCCGGGTGGTTGAATTCGATGAAGAAGTCGAGCTTGAAGCCGTCGTAGGGGGTCAGGCGCGCCCACTTCTCGTTGGCGCCGCTGCCCTGGCGTACTTCCACGGGTTTCAGCACGCGGATGAATTTCTTGGCCGCGGCCTGTTCCTGCACGCCGGCCTGCTGCAGCAGGAAGACGAAGGACGACGCCGAGCCGTCCATGATCGGGATTTCCTCGGCGGTGACGTCGACGTACAGGTTGTCGATGCCCAGGCCCGCGCAGGCCGACATCAGGTGCTCGACGGTCGAGACCCGCGCGTCGCCCCGGGTGAGCACCGACGCCATGCGGGTATCGCCCACGATGTCGGCGTTCGACGGGAATTCGACCACGGGGTCGAGGTCGACGCGGCGGAACACGATGCCCGTATCGACGGCCGCGGGGCGCAAGGTCAGTTCGACCTTGGTCCCCGAATGCAGGCCGACACCCGTCGTGCGCACCAGTTGCTTGATTGTTCGTTGTTTGAGCATTCGGCGATTATATCGTAGGGTTACCGGGCTTGCCGGAGACCATCCTGGTCCCGGTAGTCAGATTGCCACGATTTCATGGATGATCGGATGCCGCGTGTACGGTTTCGTGGCGTATCAGGTACAGACCACTCCCAATGATGATTGCCGCACCCAGCAAAGTGTATTCGTCGGGCAATGTTTTCCACAGCAGCCAGTCGATCGCCACGGCCCATGCCAGCGCCGTGTACTCGAACGGCGCCACCACCGAGGCCTCGCCGTGGTTGAACGCTTCCGTGATCGCCAACTGGGCGAAGAAGCCGCTGACGGCCAGCGCCGCCAGCAGCGGCAGGTGCTCGCCGCGCACGTCCACCCAGCCCGGCGCCGCCAGCACGCTGGCCCCGGCGGCCATCATCAGCATCAGCCAGAACACCATGTGCTCGCTGCGGTCGCTGCGCGCCAGCACGCGGCCGCTGACCGCCGACACGGCATAGCCCACGGCCGACGTCAAGACGGCCAGCCCGGCCAGGCTCAGGACGCCCTCCCCGGTCGGCCGCAGCACCACCAGCACGCCGCCCATGCCGACGGCGATGGCGATCCAGCGGCGCGCATCGACCGTCTCCTTCAGCACGAACACGGACAAGGCGGTGATCAGGATCGGGCCGATGAAGAAGATCGAGTAGGCCTCGGCCAGCGACAGCGTGCGCACGCCGTAGGCGAACAGCGCCAGCATGGCGATGCCGATCGTGGCCCGCAGCAGGTGCAGCGACCAGCGCACCTGCAGGACCCCGCGGTGCGCGCCGCGCCAGACCAGATAGGCGCACACCAGCGGCAGCGAGGACAGCGAACGCAACGCCGCCACCTGCATCGCCGGATAGTGGGCGGACAGCATCTTCATGCAGGTGTCCATCATCGCGAAGAACACGACCGCGGCCAGCATCGCATAGATGCTGCGCAGGTTGCCGCTGATGTTGCTGCCGCTCAGTGCTTTCAAAGACGCTTCTCCATGAAGAGCGACAGCGGATCCGGCTTGTAGTCGCCGAACGGCGCGATGCGTTCGAAGCCGGCGCGCTCGTACAGGCCAATCGCCTCGGGCTGGTGGATGCCCGTTTCCAGGCGCAGCACCTGGATGCCGGACATGGCGGCGAACATGACGATGTGCTCGAGCAACTTGCGTCCCGTGCCCAGGCCGCGCCGCTGCTCGTCGACGAACATGCGTTTCAATTCGCCGTAGCTGCCGCGGTTGACGAGGGCCGCGCAGCCGACGGCCTTGCCGTCGACGTCGCGCGCGACGAGGAACAGCACGCCGTCCTGCTTCAGTGCATCGACGTCCAGCAGATGGTTGCTCTCGGCCGGATACAGCCTGGCATGGTAGTCATCCAGGCGTTCCAGCATGGACCGCACTTCGGGCTGGTCCGGGGTTTCGGTATTGATGATCATGATGGTCCGGTAGCGCTGATGACGAAAAACGGCGCCGCGGCGCCGTTGCGTGGGTGGCGTGCGATCGAGTTTAACCGAGTTGCTCGAGCAGCTTCTCGGCCGTGGACACGTCCAGGCCCGCCGTCTCGACGTTCAGCTGTTTCACCACGCCATCCTGCACCAGCATCGAGTAGCGCTTGCTGCGCACGCCCATGCCCTTGGGACCGAGGTCCTGGTCCAGGCCCAGGGCCTTCGTGAACGTGGCGCTGCCGTCGGCCATCATGCGCACGACGCCGGTCGCTTCCTGCTGGCGGCCCCACGCGCCCATCACGAAGGCGTCGTTGACGGAGATGCACCAGATCTCGTCCACGCCCTTCGCCTTGAACTCGCCGGCCAGGCGGATGTAGCCCGGCAGGTGCTGGTTCGAGCAGGTCGGGGTGAAGGCGCCCGGCAGGCCGAGGATGGCGATGGTCTTGCCCTTCGCGAGGTCGGCGACCTGGAAGGTGTTCGGACCGAGCGCGCAGCCTTCGGTCTCGACGTCGATGAATTCGTTGAGGGTGCCTTCCGGCAGGCGGTCGCCAATGGCGATGGTCATGATGGACTCCCGTGTTGTCGTTCTAGGAACCCGCAAGTATGCCTGATCCGCCGCAAACCGGGGTCAGAGCCGGGGTCAGAGCCCGGTTTTTGGAAATTATTTCGAGGCAGTTGCCAAAATCGGGGCTCTGACCCCGGTTTGAGAAGGGATAAACGAAAGGCCGGTACCGCTTGCACGGTACCGGCCTCGCATCATGGTTGCCAGTGGTCAGCCGGCAGGAGTACGGTCTTGCCTGGTCAGTCGGCCTGCTTGCGCAGGAAGGCCGGGATGTCGTAGGTTTCGACGCCGTTGCGCTGCATCGCCTGCACCTGTTCCGATGCCTGCTCGCGGCGCCATACGGCCGGCTGCTTCAGGCCTTCGACGCCCGGAGCGATCTGGCCCATGCCGGTGGCCGGCACGTTGGTCGCGCCCATCACCGGGGCATTGTAGGTGCCGGTACGCAGCACTTGCTGCGGCTGCACCAGTGAGATGCTGGCCTTGTTCTTGCCCAGGCCCGTCGCGACCACGGTCACGCGCAGTTCGTCGCCCATCGCGTCGTCGTAGGCGATGCCCTGTGCGATCGCGGCGTCCGGGGCGGCGAAGGCGCGCACGGCGGCCATGACTTCCTTGATTTCCTTACCTTTCAGGCCGCGCGATGCGGTGACGTTCACCAGCACGCCGCGGGCGCCCGACAGGTCGATGCCGTCCAGCAGCGGCGAAGCCACGGCCTGCTCGGCGGCGATGCGCGCACGGTCCACGCCGGCGGCGGTGGCGGTGCCCATCATGGCCTTGCCCTGCTCGCTCATGATGGTCTTGACGTCGTTGAAGTCGACGTTGATGTGGCCCGGGACGTTGATGATCTCGGCGATACCGGCGACGGCGTTGTTCAGCACGTCGTCCGCGTACTTCATCCAGTCCAGCATGGAGTCGTCTTCGTAGATCTCTTCCAGCTTCTCGTTCAGGATGACGATCAGCGAGTCGACGTGCTTGCTCAGCTCTTCCAGGCCCAGCTCGGCCACGTCCATGCACTTCTGGCCTTCGTACGAGAACGGCTTGGACACGACGGCGACGGTCAGCGCGCCCATGGTCTTGGCCACTTCGGCCACGATCGGTGCGGCGCCGGTGCCGGTGCCGCCGCCCATGCCGGCGGCGATGAAGACCATGTGCGCGCCGCGCAGTGCATCCTCGATGCGCGAGCGCGATTGTTCTGCCAGCTGGCGGCCGACTTCCGGACGCATGCCTGCGCCCAGGCCGGACTCGCCGATCTGGATGATGTTGTGGGCGCTGGAGGCAGTCAGCGCCTGGGCATCCGTGTTGGCGGCGATGAACTCGACGCCGGACATGCCCTTGTTGATCATATGCTGGACCGCATTGCCACCCGCGCCGCCAACGCCGACGACCTTGATGACCGTGCCCAGTGCTGCGTTATCGACCATATCGAACTCCATGATGAACTCCTAATTCAGTGACCGTTTCCAAGCCCCAGTGCTGGCGGGACGCCGTCAGCACTCGAGATTGGAAACGTGCCGACTATTTTAAAAATAATTGAGGACCGTACCAAGCGAAACCACGCTTCCTGCTTCAAAAATTCCCTAAAAACCACTCTTTCATCCGCTGCCATACCGCTTTCACCGATCCATCCTGGCGCGTGACGATATGACCTCGCAAATATTGCTTCTTCGCCTCCAGCAGCAGGCCGAGCACCGTCGCGTAGCGCGGGCTGCGCACGACATCCGCCAACTGGCCCCGATACTCCGGCGTGCCGAGGCGCGCCGGTTTCAAAAAGATATCCTCGGCCATCTCGATCATGCCCGGCATGATCGACGAGCCGCCCGTCAGCACGATGCCCGACGACAGCACACCTTCGTAGCCGGATTCGCGCACCACCTGGTGCACCATCGCGAACAGCTCTTCCACGCGCGGCTCGATCACGGCGGCCAGCGCCTGGCGCGACAGCGAACGGGGACCGCGGTCGCCCAGCCCCGGCACTTCCAGGGTCTCGTTCGGATCGGCCAGCACCTGCTTGGCCACGCCGTAGCGGATCTTGATTTCTTCCGCCTCGCCGGTCGGGGTGCGCAGGGCCATCGCGATGTCGCTGGTGATCTGGTCGCCCGCGATCGGCAGCACCGCCGTGTGGCGGATCGCGCCGTCGGAGAACACGGCGATGTCCGTGGTGCCGCCGCCGATGTCGATCAGGACCACGCCCAGTTCCTTCTCGTCGCCCGTCAGCACCGAGTCGGCCGACGCCATCGGCTGCAGGATCAGGTCCGAGACCTCGAGTCCGCAGCGGCGCACGCACTTTACAATATTTTGAACCGCGGACACCGCACCTGTAACAATGTGCACCCGTACTTCCAGTCGAATGCCGCTCATGCCGATCGGCTCGCGCACGTCTTCCTGGTTGTCGACGATGAATTCCTGCGGCACCGTGTGCAGCAATTGCTGGTCGGTCGGGATGTTCACCGCCTTGGCCGTCTCGATCACGCGCGCCACGTCGGTCGCCGTGACTTCCTTGTCCTTGATCGCGACCATGCCGCTCGAGTTGAACGAGCGGATATGGCTGCCCGCGATGCCGGCATACACGTTGCGGATCTTGCAATCGGCCATCAGCTCGGCTTCCTCGAGCGCGCGCTGGATCGACTCGACGGTCGCCTCGATGTTGACGACGACGCCCTTCTTCAAACCCTTGGACTCGTGCTGGCCGAGTCCGATCACTTCGTGGCGCCCATCGGCCATCACTTCGGCCACCACCGCCACCACCTTCGAGGTGCCGATGTCGAGGCCGACGATCAGGTTCTTTGCGTCTTTGGTCATTTGCTGTCGCCTGCTAGATTAGATTTGCTTTGTTGTTTTGGTACTTGCTTTTTTCTTTGCCGCCTTGACCGGCTTGCTCGCATCGGCCGGCACGTTCAGTGCCGCCGACGACAGCGCCAGTCCGTTCGGATAGCGCATGTCGATCGTGTCGATGCGCCCTTCCTCCAGGCGCGCCACCAGCTGGGGATAGATGCTCACCAGCCGCTGCACGCGCCCCTTCAGCGTATTGCGGTCCTGCTCGCGCCCCAGTTCCACGCTCATGCCGTTGTCCAGCTTGACCGTCCAGGCGTAACGGTTCGACAAGCTGATCGACTCGGGCACCAGGCGGATCGGCGCGAACCAGCCGCGCAGCTGCGCGAAGCGGGCCAGCACTTCCTTCTCGCTCCCCGGCGGTCCGTCGAACGCCGGCAGCGCGTGGTCGTCGTCGGCCTCGGCCAGGTTGGCGGTGAACACGTCGCCCTTCACCGACAGCAGGCGTCCGTCCTCGCCCCAGGTACCGAGCGCTTCGTGCTCCTCCACGGCCACGATCAGCTGGTTCGGCCATTCGCGGCGCACGGTTGCCTTGCGGACCCAGGGCACGGCCTCGAACGTGGTGCGCACCTGTTCCAGGTCGGTGGTGAAGAAGTTCCCGCGGATCTTCCCCAGCACGCCGTTGCGCACCGTCAGTTCGTTCACGTGCTGCAGGTTCAGTCCGTACATGCTCTCCACGCGCACGGCGCGGAGCGTGAACATCGGGCGCTGCGACAGCCACCACGCACCCGATGCCGTACAGGCGAGCACCACCAGCGCCGTCAGGGCGCTGGCGCTTGCATTCAGAGCTCGCACGTCATGCCACATGTGTTTCTCTTTCCTTTACTTCTGGTCCTTGGCCTGGCCGAGCTTCAGGCTGGCCGAGGCCAGGATCTGCACGCACAGGTCTTCATAGCTCGTGCCCTCGGCGCGCGCCGCCATCGGCACCAGCGAGTGGCTGGTCATGCCGGGCGAGGTGTTCACCTCGAGCAGGAACGGGGCGTTGTCGGAGGCGCGCAGCAGCACGTCGATGCGGCCCCAGCCCTCGCAGCCGAGCGCGCGGTAGGCGTTCTCCACGTGGGCCTGGATCGTCCTGGTCGTCTGCTCGTCCAGCGGCGCCGGGCAGTAGTACTTGGTGTCGTCCTTGAAGTACTTGTTCTGGTAGTCGTAGTTGCCTTCCGGGGCGACGATCTCGATGATCGGCAGCGCGCGCGCACCCGCGCCCGCGCCCAGTACCGGCACCGAGAATTCGCGGCCCTGGATGAACTGCTCGGCCAGCACCACCTTGTCGTAGGTGCGGGCCAGGTCGACGGCGGCCTTGAACTCTTCCGCGCGCGTCACCTTGGTGATGCCGATGGTGGAGCCCTCGAGCGGCGGCTTGACGATCAGCGGCAGGCCCAGTTCCGCCACCACCTTGTCCAGGTCGGCATTGTCGCCGATGACCGCGTATTTCGGGGTCGGCACGCCGTGCGCCAGCCAGACGATCTTGGTGGTGATCTTGTCCATGCCCACGGACGACGCCATCACGCCGCTGCCCGTGTACGGAATGCCCAGCTGTTCGAGCGCGCCCTGCAGGCTGCCGTCCTCGCCGTAGCGACCGTGCAGCGCGATGAACACGCGGTCGAATTTTTCCGCCGCCAGCTCCGCCAGCGAACGCTCGGCCGGATCGAAGGCGTGGGCGTCGACGCCCTTGCTCTTCAGGGCCTGCAGCACGCCGTTGCCGGAGATCAGGGAGATTTCACGCTCGGCGGAGCGGCCGCCGAACAGGACGCCGACCTTGCCCAGCGCCCGGGTATCGATAGGAGTATTGGCGCTCACGATGCCACCTTTTGATTCGCAGTCAGTTGTTGGGGAACGCCGCCGATCGAGCCGGCGCCCATGATCAGCACGACGTCGCCGTCGCGGGCCTGCTTCATGATGGTCGCCGGCATGTCGGCGATGGCTTCCACGAAGACGGGTTCGACCTGGCTGCTGGCGCGCAGCGCGCGCGCCAGCGCGCGGCCGTCCGCCGCGACGATCGGGCTTTCGCCGGCCGCGTACACCTCGGCCAGCAGCAGCACGTCGGGCGCCGCCAGCACCTTCACGAAGTCCTCGAACAGGTCGCGCGTGCGGGTATAGCGGTGCGGCTGGAAGGCCAGCACGAGGCGGCGGCCCGGATAGGCGGCGCGCGCCGCGGCCAGCGTCACCTGCGCCTCGACCGGATGGTGGCCGTAGTCGTCCACCAGCGTGAAGCTGCCGCCGTCCGGCAAGTCGACCTCGCCCCAGCGCGTGAAGCGGCGGCCCACGCCGCGGAACTCGGCCAGGCCCTGGGCGGTGGCGTCGTCGGGGATGCCGATCTCGCGCGCGATCGCGATCGCCGAGCAGGCGTTCAGCACGTTGTGCATGCCCGGCTGGTTCAGCACGAAGTCGGTGTCCGGGTAGCCTTCCTGGCGCACGGTGAAGTGCATCTGCACGCCGACGGCGTGGGCGCGCACGGCGCGCACCTCGGCGTCTTCCGAGAAGCCGTAGGTCGTCACCGGCTTGGTCACGCGCGGCAGGATCTCGCGCACGGTGGCGTCGTCGATGCACATCATGGCGCGGCCGTAGAACGGCAGGCGCTGGGTGAAGTGGACGAACGCGGACTTCAGCTTCTCGAAGTCGTGCTCGTAGGTGTCCATGTGGTCGGCGTCGATGTTCGTGATCACCTCGATCATCGGTGACAGGTTCAGGAACGAGGCGTCCGACTCGTCCGCCTCCGCCACGATGTATTCGCCCGTGCCCAGCTTGGCGTTGGCGCCGGCGCTGTTCAGGCGGCCGCCGATCACGAAGGTCGGGTCCAGGCCGCCCTGGGCGAGCACGGACGCGACGAGGCTCGTCGTGGTCGTCTTGCCGTGGGTGCCGGCGATGGCGATGCCGCGCTTCAGGCGCATCAGTTCGGCGAGCATGATCGCACGCGGCACCACGGGCACCTTGGCGGCGCGCGCGGCCACCACTTCCGGGTTCGTGGCGGCGACGGCCGTCGACGTGACGACGGCGTTGGCGCCCTCGATGTTCTCGGCGGCGTGGCCGATCATGACGTAGGCGCCCAGTTCCTGCAGGCGCTGGCTGGCCGCGTTCGCCGTCAGGTCCGACCCCGACACCTTGTAGCCGAGGTTCAGCAACACCTCGGCGATGCCGCTCATGCCGCTGCCGCCGATGCCGACGAAATGGATATGCTTGATCTTGTGTTTCATGTGCGCTTCTTCGCCGCCAGTTGTTCCAATACTTCCGCGATCGCCTCGTTGGCATCGCGCCGTCCCACCGCCTGCGCCGCCTCGGCCATCGCCAGGCAGTCGTCGCGGCTGGTGACCTGCAGCAGCTGCGCCAGGCGCTGCGGCGTCAATTCTTCCTGCGGCAGGTGCACGGCCGCCTTCTGCTTGTCCATCCAGATCGCGTTGTCGCGCTGGTGACTCGTCGTGCTGGCGACGAAGGGCACGAGCACGCTGGCCACGCCGGCGGCCGTCAGCTCGGACACCGTGATGGCGCCCGCGCGGCAGATCACCAGGTCCGCGTTCGCATACTCGGCCGCCATGTCGTCGATGAAGTCGACCACGTTGGCCTGCACGCCCGCCTGCGCGTACGCGGCGCGCAGCGCCTCGATGTTCTTCTTGCCCGACTGGTGCGTCACGACGGGACGCAGGCCTTCCGGGATCATCGCCAGGGCCGCCGGAACGGCGTCGTTGAGCACCTTGGCGCCCAGGCTGCCGCCGACCACGAGGATATTCAGGGGACCGCTGCGGTTCGTGTAGCGGCGGCCCGGCGCCAGCATCTCGAGGATTTCCTTGCGCACGGGGTTGCCGGTGACGACGGCCTTGTCCGCGGCTTTGCCGAAATCGGCGGGGAAGCCGAACAGCACGCGGTCCGCCAGCGGCGTCAGGGTCTTGTTCGACAGCAGCAGCGCGGCGTCGGCGTTCACCAGCGCCAGCGGCAGGTCGCGCGAACGCGCCATCAGGCCGCCCGGCACCGTCACGTAGCCGCCCATGCCCAGCACGACGTCGGGCTTGCGGGCAGCGAGGAACTTGCGCACGGCGCCGAAGCTGGCCAGCAGCTTGAACGCGCCGCGCACCGTGTGGCCCAGGCCCTTGCCGCGCATGCCGGCGAAGTCGATGCGATCCATCGGGATGCCGTGCTTCGGCACGATGTCGCCTTCCATGCCGTGCGCCGTGCCCAGCCAGGACACGTCCCAGCCGCGCGCTTGCATTTCCTGCGCGATCGCGATGCCGGGGAAGATGTGGCCGCCGGTGCCGGCAGCCATGATCATGAGTTTCTTGTTATTCATTGGCGTCCTCCGCGCATGCGCACGCGGTTTTCGTAATCGATGCGCAGCAGGATCGCCAGGCCGACGCAGTTGAACAGCACACCCGAGCCGCCATAGCTCATCAGGGGCAGGGTCAGGCCCTTGGTCGGCAGCAGGCCCAGGTTCACGCCCATATTGATGAACACCTGCACGCCCAGCCAGATGCCGATGCCCTTCGCGGCCAGGCCGGCGAAGTGCTGTTCCAGCGCGATGGCCTGGCGGCCGATGTCGAACGCGCGTTTCACGAGCCAGTAGAACAGGCCGATCACGACGAGCACGCCGACCAGGCCCAGTTCCTCGCCGATCACGGCCATGATGAAGTCGGTGTGCGCTTCCGGCAGGTAGTGCAGCTTTTCCACGCTGCCGCCCAGGCCCACGCCGAAGATCTCGCCGCGGCCGAAGGCGATCAGCGAGTGCGTCAGCTGGTAGGCCTTGTCCAGCGCATTGCCCTCTTCCCACGGGTTCATGTAGGCGAACATGCGCGCGCGGCGGAACGGGGACAGCGCGATGATTGTCGAGAACACGAGCACGAGGATGGCGCCGATGCCGCCGAACCAGATCATGTTGAAGCCGCCCAGGAACAGGATGCCCATCGAGATGCAGACGATGACGCCGAAAGCGCCCAGGTCGGGTTCCAGCATCAGCAGCGCGCCGACGACGCCCATCGCGAGGGCCATCGGCATGAAGCCCTTGGTCAGCTTGTGCATGTACTGCTGCTTGCGCACGGTGAAGTCGGCCGCGTACAGCACGGCCACGACCTTCATGATCTCGGACGGCTGCAGGTTGAAGATCTTCAGCGACAGCCAGCGCCGCGCGCCGTTGACCGAGGTGCCGACGCCCGGCACCAGCACGAGGGCCAGCAGCACCAGCGTGGCGACGAACATCATGGGCGCGAATTTCTGCCAGGTCGCCACGGGGATGCGGAAGGTGAAGACGGCGGCGACGATCGAGATGGCGATGAACAGCCCCTGGCGCAGCAGGAAATAATTGTTCTTGCCGGCCAGGTAGGCGAACTTGGGCGAGTCCGGCAGCGCGATCGACGCCGAATACACCATCACCATCCCGAACAGCATCAGCAGCAGCACGACCCACACGAGCGGCTGGTCGTATTCCATCATGCGCGACGGCCGCGCGCGTTCCGCGATGGTCGCGTCGCTCGCGGTGCCGCCGAACTTGAAGGGAATCTGGAAGGCCATCAGATCTCCTGTCCCTTCTCGAGCGCGATCTCGCGCACGGCGTCGACGAACACCTGGGCGCGGTGGGCATAGTTGGTGAACATGTCCAGGCTGGCGCAGGCGGGCGACAGCAGCACGACGTCGCCGCTTTTCGCGAGACCGGCGCCGCGGCGCACGGCCTGCGGCAGGTCGGCCAGGTCGAAGCACGGCACGCCCGTCGGTTCGATGGCGGCGCGGATCGCGGGCGCGTCGCGGCCGATCAGCAGCACGGCCTTCACGTAGCGCGAGCACGGCGGGCCCAGGGGGCTGAAGTCCTGGCCCTTGCCGTCGCCGCCGGCGATCAGCAGGATCTGGCGGTCGGCCTCGCCGAAGGTCTTGCCGAGGCCTTCCAGCGCGGCGACGGTGGCGCCGACGTTGGTGCCCTTGGAATCGTCGTAGTACTCGACCCCGTCGATGCTCGCGACCAGCTCCACGCGGTGCGGCTCGCCCTGGTAGTCGCGCAGGCCGTGCAGCAGCGGCGCCAGCGGCAGGCCGACGGCGCGGCACAGGGCCAGCGCGGCCAGCGCGTTGCTGGCATTGTGCAGGCCGCGGATGCGCAGCGCGTCGGCCGGCATCAGGCGGTTCACGAACAGCTCGACCGGTTCGACGGCTTCATGTTTTTTACGTTTCTTTTCCGGCTCTTCCGCCGGATTGGCATTCGCCAGCCACAGCACGCCCCGTTCATTGACGAGACCGAAGCTGCCCGGCGCATCGGGTTCGCCCGTGCCGAAGGTCGTGACCTGCGCGTCCGGCGCCGCCATGCCCATCACCAGCGCATCCTCGCGGTTCAGCACGCGCACCGTATGGGCGCCGAAGATGCGCGCCTTGTCGGCGGCATAGGCGGCCATGCTGCCGTGCCAGTCGAGGTGGTCCTGGGTCAGGTTCAGCACGGTGGCCGCGTCGGCGTCCAGGCTGAAGGTGGTGTGCAGCTGGAAGCTGGACAGTTCGAGCACCCACGCTTGCGGAAGCTCATCGGCGTCCATCGCTTCGCGCAGCACGTCCAGCGCGGCCGGGCTGATGTTGCCGGCCACGCGCGTCGTGAGCCCCGCGCGGCGGCACAGCAAACCGGTCAGGCTCGTGACGGTGGTCTTGCCGTTGGTGCCCGTGATGGCGATGACTTTCGGCGCATAGCCGCGCGCTTCCTTCAGCGCGGCCAGCGCCTGGGCGAACAGCTCGATCTCGCCCCAGACGGGAATGTTGCGGGCCGCCGCGGCAGGCGCGATCTCGGCCAGCTCGCGATGCGGCGCCAGGCCCGGGCTGACGGCCACGAAGTCGACGCCGTCGACGAGCGCTGCCTCGAACGGGCCGGCGACGAAGTCGGCGTCCGGCACGGCCGCGCGCAAGGCGGGCAGGCGCGCCGGTTCGGCGCGCGTGTCGGCCACGCGCACGCGCGCGCCGCAGCGCGCGAGCCACTGCGCCATCGCGAGGCCCGATTCGCCGAGTCCGAGTACCAGTGCGGTTTTGCCGTCGTAGTTCATCGTCGTTCGCGTCAGCGCAGTTTGAGGGTCGAGATGCCGATCAGGACCAGGATGATGGTGACGATCCAGAACCGCACCACGACCTTGGTTTCCTTCCAGCCCTTCTGTTCGAAATGGTGGTGCAGGGGCGCCATCAGGAATACGCGCCGTCCCGCGCCGTAGCGCTTCTTCGTGTACTTGAACCAGCTCACCTGGATGATCACGGACAGTGTCTCGGCCACGAACACGCCGCCCATGATGAACAGCACGATCTCCTGGCGCACGATGACGGCGATGGTGCCGAGCGCGCCGCCCAGCGCCAGCGCGCCGACGTCGCCCATGAACATCTGCGCCGGGTGCGCGTTATACCAGAGGAAGGCCAGTCCCGCGCCGGCCATCGCGCCGCAGAAGATCAGCAGCTCGCCCGCGCCGGGGATGTGCGGGATGAACAGGTATTTCGAATAGGTCGCGTTGCCGGTCAGGTAGGCGAACAGGCCCAGCGCGCCGCCCACCATCACGGTCGGCATGATGGCCAGGCCGTCGAGGCCGTCCGTGAAGTTGACGGCGTTCGACGAGCCGACGATCACGCAATAGGTCAGTGCGATGAAGCCCCACACGCCCAGCGGGTAGCTGATGGTCTTGAAGAACGGGACGATCAGGTCGGACTTGGGCGGCAGCTCCATCGAGAAGCCCGACTGCACCCAGGCCAGGAACAGCTTCCACACTTCCCACGGCGTGGCGGCCGAGACCGAGAACGCCAGGTACAGCGAGGACGCGACGCCGATCAGCGACATCCAGAAATACTTCTCGCCCGAGCGCATGCCTTCCGGGTCCTTGTAGACCACCTTGCGGTAGTCGTCGACCCAGCCGATGGCGCCGAAGCCCAGCGTGACGACCAGCACCGGCCAGATCAGGCGGTTCGACAGGTCGCACCACAGCAGCGTCGAGATCGCGATGGAAATCAGGATCAGCACGCCGCCCATGGTGGGGGTGCCGTGTTTCTGCAGGTGGGTCTGCGGGCCATAGGTGCGCACCGCCTGGCCGACCTTCATCTCGGTCAGCTTGCGGATCACGGCCGGGCCGCACAGGAGGCCGATGGTGATCGCGGTGATGGTCGCGAACACCGCCCGGAAGGTGATGAAGTTGAAGATCCGCAGCGGACCGATGTAGTCCTGAAAATATTGTGCGAGCCAAAGCAGCATAGTCTTAGTGGGCTTCCTTGCCAGTGTTGGTTGATGCGGTCAGGTGACGGACCACGCGCTCCATCTTCATGAAGCGCGAGCCCTTCACCAACACAGTTGCGTCAGATTTGCTGCCCAGTGTTTGATCCAGTGCTGCCAATAATTCGTCGAACTGCTCGTGGTGTTGCGCTCCCGATCCGGCCATGTGGCGGGCCAGTTCGCCGGTCGCGAGCACGGCGTCGATGCCCTTCTGCCGGGCATAGGCGCCGATTTCCTGGTGAAACTCCGGTCCCTGCGTGCCGACTTCGCCCATGTCGCCCAGCACCAGGATGCGCGGCGACGGGTAGGCGGCCAGCACGTCGATGGCGGCGCGCACGGAATCCGGATTCGCGTTGTAGGTATCGTCGATGACGGTGGCGCCATTGGTCGCCTGCTTGCGCTGCAGGCGGCCGCTGACGGGGGCGAAGCCTTCCAGGCCGGCCACGATCGCGTGGATCTCGATGCCGGCGGCCAGCGCGCAGGCGATCGATGCCAGCGCATTGCGCACGTTGTGCGCGCCGGCGGCGGCCAGCTTAACCGTGAACTGACCGGCCGGCGTGCGCACCGACAGGTCGCTGCCGAAGCCCGTGTTCACCCAGGTCGCGCGCACGTCGCAGCCGTCGTCCAGGCCGAACGTCAGCGTCTTGCGCGCGCCGGACAGCTCGCGCCAGATCGGCGTGTACTCGTCGTCGCCCGGGAACACGGCCGTGCCGTCGTCGGGCAGCGCGGCCAGCACGGAGCCGTTCTCGCGCGCCACCGCTTCCACGGTGTGCATGAATTCCTGGTGCTCGCGCTGGGCGTTGTTGACCAGGGCGACGGTGGGCGCGGCGATGGCGGCCAGGCGCGCGATCTCGCCGGGGTGGTTCATGCCCAGTTCGACGACGGCGGCGCGGTGCGCGTCGGTCAGGCGCACGACGGTCAGCGGCACGCCGATCTCGTTGTTCAGATTGCCCTGCGTGGCCAGGCGCGCAGGCTCGCCGAAGGCGGCTGCGAGGATCGCGGCGATCATTTCCTTGACCGTCGTCTTGCCGTTGCTGCCGGTGACGCCGATGACGGGAATGGCGAAGCGGTCGCGCCAGAAGCGGCCGATGCGGCCCAGCGCGGCCAGCGTGTCCGGCACGACGATGGCCGGCAGCGGATAGTGTTCCGGCAGGCGCTCGACGACGACGGCGGCCACCGCCTGGCCGGGCAGCTGGCCCAGGAAGTCGTGGGCATCGAAGGTCTCGCCGCGCAGGGCGACGAACAGCGCGCCCGGCACGATGTGGCGGCTGTCGGTAAAGACACCCTGGAAATAGGCATCGCGCGTCACCTGCGCGCCATCCATCGCTGCTGCGAGTTGTTCGAGCGAACCGCGGATCATCAATTCGTCCTCATCATCGTGAGCCGCGCGCTCAAGGCCAGCGCGGCGTGGTCGGCATCGGAAAACGGCATTTTCCGGCCCTTGATTTCCTGGTAGGGCTCATGGCCCTTCCCCGCCAGCAGGATCACGTCCGGCTTGGCGGCATGCTTGACGGCCGCCAGGATCGCGGTGGCGCGGTCCTCGATCGCCTGCGTCTGCGCTGGGCTGTCCCGGTCCATGCCGGCCAGGATCTGGTCGATGATCGCGCGCGGCTCCTCGCTGCGCGGATTGTCGCTGGTGACGACCACGTGGTCGGCCGCCTGGGCGATGCGGCCCATCTGCGGACGCTTGCCCGGATCGCGGTCGCCGCCGCAGCCGAACACGCACCACAGCTGCCCGCCGCGCTCGCGCGCCACGGGACGCAGGGCATCGAGCGTCTTTTCCAGCGCATCCGGCGTGTGCGCGTAGTCGATCACGACCAGCGGCGCATCCTGGCCGCCGACCTGCTGCATGCGGCCCGGGGCCGGCTGCAGCGTTTCGATGGCGTCCAGGGCGGCGCGCAAGGCGACGCCCTTGGCCAGCAGCGCGCCCAGCACGGCGAGGGCATTGCTGGCGTTGAAGCGGCCGACCATGCGGGTGCGCGCCAGACTGCTGCCGAACGGGGACTCGAGCTGGAACTCGGTGCCCGTGGGACGGCTGCGCAGCTGCGACGCGCGCAGGATCGCCACGCCGTCGATGCCGGCTTGCTCGGCCTCGGTGCGCAGCGTGTAGCCGGTCACGGCCACGTGCGGGAAATGGGTACGCAGGTGCATGGCGACACGAACGCCGGCCGCGTCGTCCAGGTTGACGACGGCCGTCTTCAGGCCCGGCCATTCGAACAGTTTCAGCTTGGCGGCCTCGTAGCTGTCCATGTCGCCGTGGTAGTCGAGGTGGTCCCGCGTCAGGTTGGTGAACACGGCCACGTCGAAGTGCATGCCGGCCGTGCGGTTCTCGACCAGGCCGATCGATGACACCTCGATGGCGAGCGCGCCGGCGCCGGCCGCGCGCAGCTTGTCCAGCTCCCCGGCCAGCAGCACGGCGTCCGGGGTCGTGTAGCCGGTGGCGTCGAATTCGGGCGCGCTGTCCGCCCCGGCACGCACGAGGCCCACGCCCAGCGTGCCGATGACGGCGGCCGTGTCGCCCAGCTGCGCCAGCGCCTGCGCCGTCCACAGCGCGCACGAGGTCTTGCCGTTGGTGCCCGTGATGCCGACCGTGAACATGGCGGCGTCGGGCTGGCCGTAATACGCGTGCGCGATCGCGCCGGCATTGGCCTTCAGGTTCGCGACGGCCAGGTGCGGCACGTCCATCGCAGCATCCCATTCGAAGCCGGCGCCGTCGTAGACCACCGCGCGCGCGCCCTGCTCGAGCGCGCCGGCGATGAAGCGGCGGCCGTCGGCGGCTTCGCCCGGATAGGCGAAGAACACGTCGCCCGGCTGCACGCGGCGGGAGTCGGATACAAGGCGGCCGCCCGGTGCGGCGGCCTCGATCCACTGGCGGATGTCGTTCGGCGTCTCGGCCATCAATTGCTCTCCTCGAGTGGATGTTCGGGGATGATGATGTCGGTGATCTTCGAGTCGGGCGGCACGTTGGCCGCGCGCAGCGCATTGGCCGCCAGCGCCGCGGCGGTCGGCGCCGCCACGCTGCCGCCCGTGTGCAGCGGTCCGGTCGGGTCGTCGATCATCACGGCGATCACGAAGCGCGGGTTCGACATGGGCGCGATGCCGACGAAGTTGCCGACATAGTGGGTTTGCGAATAGCGGCCGTCGACGACCTTCTGCGCGGTACCGGTCTTGCCGCCCATGCGGTAGCCCGGCACCTGGGCCAGCGACGCGGTACCGCCCGGGCCGACCACGGATTCGACCATCGTGCGCATCTGCGCGGCCGTCTTGGGCGAGATGATCTGCTGGCCGACCGGCGCCTCCTTGACCTTCTGGAACGACAGCGGGATGACGTCGCCGTTGCGCGCGAAGATCAGCCAGGCGTGCGCCAGCTGCAGCAGCGACATCGAGATGCCCTGGCCGAACGACATATTGGCCTTTTCCACGATGCGCCAGGATTTATACGGACGCACGCGGCCCGCCGCTGCGCCGGGGAAGCCGTAGCGGGGGGCCTGGCCGAAGCCGACCTTGGTGAACATCTCCCACATCTCCTGCGCCGACAGCATCTCGGAGATCTTGGTGGTGCCGATGTTCGACGACTTCTGGATGATGGTGCCGACGTCGATGACGCCGTGCGGGTGCGTGTCGCGGATCACGTGGCCGCCCGTCAGATAGCGGCCGCCGCCCGTGTCGAACAGCGTGTTCGGCTTGATCAGGCCCTTGTCCAGCGCCAGCGCCACGGTGAAGGGCTTCAGCGTCGAACCCGGCTCGAACAGGTCGGTGATGACGCGGTTGCGCAGCTGCTCGCCGGTCAGGCGCGAGCGGTCGTTCGGGTTGTAGGTCGGGTAGTTGGCCAGCGCCAGCACCTCGCCCGTGTGCACGTCGATCACGACGGCGGCGCCGGCCTTGGCATGGAACTTCTCGACGGCGTCCTTGATGCTGTTCAGCGCAATGTACTGCAGCTTGCTGTCGACCGACAGGATCAGGTCCTTGCCGTCGTGCGGCTCGCGCGACATGCCCACGTCCTCGACGATGTGGCCGAGGCGGTCGCGGATCACGCGGCGGCTGCCGGGCTGGCCGACGAGCGACTTCTGCTGGGCCAGTTCCATCGCTTCCTGGCCCTTGTCCTCGACGTTGGTGAAGCCGACCATGTGCGCCATCACCTCGCCCTGCGGGTAGTAGCGCTTGTATTCCTTGCGCGTGTCGATGCCGTCGATGCCCAGCTTCTCGATCTTGGCGACCGTGTCCATCTCGACCTGGCGCTTCAGGTAGACGTAGCTGCGGTCCGAGTCCAGCTTCTTGAGCAGGTCCGCTTCCGGCAGGTCGAGCAGCTGCGCCAGCTGGCGTATCTTCTGCGGATCGGTGCCCTTGATCTCCTCGGTGAAGGCCGAGACCGACTTCACGGGCAGCGACGACGCCAGCACGACGCCGTTGCGGTCGAAGATCTTGCCGCGCGTGGCCGGCAGTTCCTGCGTGCGCATGTAGCGGCTCTCGCCCTGCTTCTGCAGGAACTGGTCGGACACGCCCTGCAGCCACAACGCGCGGCCGGCCAGCGCGATGAACGCGGCGAACAGCGCGAACAGGACCACGCGCGAACGCCAGTCCGGCAGGCGCACGGCCAGCACGGGACTCTTGGAGAACGCCACGCCTTTTGCGGCCGCCACACGCGCGCCCTGGGTGCCCGCCTTCATTTGCCGCCTTCCGTCAGGTATTGGGTACGCGCCGGGCTCAGCGGCGCCATGTTCAGCTGGGAACGGGCGATCTGCTCGATGCGTTCGTTCTTGCCGAGGGTCGATTGGTCGAGCTGGAGCTGGGCCCAGTCGATCTCGAGCTGGCGCTGCTGCTGTTGCAGGCGCTCGAGGTCGATGAACAGGTGGCGCGCCGTATAGCGCGCGTTCACAACCGACAGCGCGCAGCCGACCAGCAGCACGGTCAGCACGATATTGATCTTGGCGCTCATCGCGCGCCTCCGCCCGCGGGGACCGGGGTGGCGAGGCGCTCGGCCACGCGCAGCACGGCCGAACGGGCGCGCGGGTTGGCGCCAACTTCCGCATCCGAGGGCTTGGTCTTGGTGACCAGCTTCATCAAGGGCTGCGGCAAGTCGGCGGCACGGATCGGCAGCCGGCGATCCGGCTGCTCCACCTTGGCTTTCGAGGCCAGGAATTGCTTGACCATCCGGTCTTCCAGCGAGTGGAAGCTGATCACGGACAGGCGCGCACCCGGCGCGAGCAGGTCGAAGGCCGCATTCAGACCTGCTTCAAGGTCCTCAAGCTCTTGATTGATGAAAATCCGGATAGCCTGAAAGGTGCGGGTTGCCGGATCCTTGCCCTTCTCCCGGGTTTTGACCGCGTCTGCCACGATTGCGGCAAGCTGTCGTGTGCTTGAAATTGGCTGGATTGCCCGGCGAGCAACAACCGCCTTTGCAATCTGAAAAGCAAACCGTTCTTCCCCATAATCGCGAATCACCTGTTCAAGTTGTCGTTCCGGCACGTCGGCCAGCCACTCGGCCGCCGACACGCCCCGTGTCGTATCCATCCGCATGTCCAGGGGACCATCGTTGCGGAAGCTGAAGCCACGGCTCGCGTCGTCGACCTGCGGCGAGGAGATGCCCAGGTCGAGCAGGATGCCGTCGACCTGGTGCACGCCCCGTGCCGCCAGCGCATCGCGCATCGTCGCGAAGCTGTCGTGCACGATCGAAAAACGCGGATCGTTAATTTGTTCTGCCGTGGCAATTGCCTGGAGATCCTTGTCGAAGGCGATCAGGCGGCCCTCGGGCGCCAGCTTCGACAGGATCAGCCGGCTGTGACCGCCGCGGCCGAACGTGCCATCTATATACGTACCTGCCGCACGTGCGCCTGCCAGCGAGAGCGCATCGACTGCTTCGTCGAGCAGCACCGTGCGATGCTGCAAATCAGGCACCTGAATCGGATCCATGCAGTGCCTTAAAAGGAGAAATTGGAAAGGACATCGGGCATGCCGCCCGCGACGGCTTCGGCCTCGTTTTCTGCCAGCTTGGCGGCGTCCCAGATCTCGAAATGGGTTCCCATCCCGAGCATCATCACTTCTTTCTCCAGTCCCACTGCACCGCGCAGTTCGGGCGCAATGAGCACCCGGCCCGCGCCGTCCATCTCGACATCCGACGCATTCCCCAGGAAAATGCGCTGCCACGCGCGGGCCGACATCGGCCACGCGGCAATTTGTTCGCGGTGTTCCTCCCACACGGGGCGGGGAAAGAACAGCAGGCATCCATGCGGGTGTTTCGTGAGCGTCATACGGCCTTCACATTGCTGCATCAAGGCGTCACGATGCTTGGCCGGGATTGACATCCGTCCCTTTGCATCGAGATTGATCGCTGACGCGCCCTGGAACACGTTGTACCTAGTTTTGGAGAGTTATCAGTCTGATTATTTTTTGGCGCCGGGAGACCTCAAGATCTCCCACAAAACTGCACTTTTTGCCACCTTTGCCCACTTTAGAGGAAGCGTTGTCTGTGGTCAAGCGAATTCACGTTCTGAAAAAGCGTAAATTGCTAATGAAACCAAGGACTTAGCGCACTTACTTCAGAGAACGCTAATTCAAAATGTTGAGCAAAATTAGGGACTTAGCCAAGACAGTGCATGTGCTACCTCATCTGCGCACATGTGTTTATATATTGATTAGCATCAACCTTTTAACCACAGGTAGTCCGTGAGACGCGGCGCCCAGGAAATCGCAGATCGATGCAAGGCGGGTGAGAATGGCAGCAAAATGCCGGGCGGAAGATTTCTTTTACTAATGGTTTCATATTGCCGGGAAGTAAGTAAGCACTTACCAGTGCAGTGCACGCTTTTCGGCTGCCGGAAACGGACTTTATTTTCACTATTGCAATATTCAACACCTGCCCCACTTGCTCGACAATGTCCATGACAGGGAGGCAAGCATGTTCGGCACGGCGCATCCGCAGCCGCCGCATCGCAAGGAAGTGGCGATGCAGGTCGTGCAGCACGAGCAACAGCGTTTCGACAAGATGCTGACGGTCGAGGAGATTCCCGGCGGCCCCGTGGGTCCGCCACCCCGATCGAGGCGATCCGCTTCGACGTAGTGTATACCCTGGGAGAATACCTGAGCCTGGCAGGCGACCACGTGGCCTTCCTCTGACGCCGCAGGCATGCCGGCCGGCGCCGGCGCACGGCGCTGCTGGCGGCCGTTGGCCTGCCCCTGCTGGCCGCGGCCTGGATTGCCGGCCCGGCCTGGCTGGGCATGGCGCTGGCACTTGCCGCCCTCCTTGTGCTGGCCAGCCATCCCGTCACGATTCCGTTCTGGATGCTGGTGCTGGGCACGCCCCTCTTCCTGTTCAAGAAGCGGCGCATGCCCTCGTGTTCGTTCCGCATCGGCTGTGGCGGCATCGAGCGCACCAGCCGCACGGGGACCCTCGTGCGCGCCTGGTCGGACGTGACGACGGTGCGGCGCTACCGCCGGGGCTACCTGCTCCTGCTGGACAAGGGGGCGGTGCCGATTCCGTACCGGTGCATGGACAAGGCACAGCAGGAGGCATTTCGCAAGTTGGCCCGGGCACCGGTGATATCAGTGAGCCGAGCAGGCGCGGACAGGAACAGGACGTCAAAAACCCGAGATATTTCTTTATCTTGAAGAGACATCCGTAACGAAATTCGGATAAAAAACCCGTCATAGATGACGTCTTATTTGCTATAAGGGTTTATCTTTGATAGGGTTGAACCATGCCCAAAAAACTCTCCAGCGCTGCCATGTGGCCTACTCTGGTACAGGAGCGCCTGACTGAATGGGGTCGCTGCGTCAATGTTCAGCGCCTGCAACAAAGGATCACGGTTGCCGACCTGTGCCAACGATTGGGTATTTCCGAACCAACCCTGCGGCGCCTCGAACGTGGCGATCCCGGCGTCGGCGCGGGCGCCTATCTGAATGCGTTGTTGACGCTTGGGGTGGGCGAGCAGGCGACACCGCCCTTAAGACCTGAACTATGGCAAAAGGCGCCCGGCAAGCGCGTGAGACCGACGAAGGAGGAGTCACACCACGATGCCGACTACTTCTAGACCGCTGTATGTCTATCTGCAGCGTCCGGACAATGGCGATTGGCTGACCGTTGGCCGCTACCTGAACACGCATTCCGGCGCCGGAAGTTTTCGCTATGCGCCATCCTATGTCGACAGCGGCTCGAGCTGGACGATCGATCCGATCAACCTCCCGTTCATGCCTGCCACCGAATTCGCCGCCCCACGCTACGGGGGGCTGCACGACGTGCTGCGCGACGCTTGCCCGGATGCCTGGGGACAGGCGGTACTGCGGCGCGAACATCATCTGCCGGACAATGCGACGCCGCTCCAGTATCTGCTCAAGTCAAGCAACCTCGATCGCTGGGGGGCGCTCGCCGTCGGTACGCAGCCACGCTTCTCGGGCGCCGTCCTGAACAGCCCGCCTCTGCCGATGCTCGACCACCTGGTCGAAGAATTGGCCGCCTTGTCGGAACGTCGCCCACCCATACGCGCGGCGCTACGGCGCCGCCTCGTCCAGACGGCAAGCGTAGGCGGCGCCCGCCCGAAAGCCACGGTACGCGACGACGCAGGCAACTATTGGCTGGTCAAGCCGGAGATCAGGACCGACCCGGCGGACATTCCGCGTCTGGAACACTTCGCCCAGCAATGGGGCGCGGCCAGCGGCCTGGACTTTGCGCAAACGATCCTCCATCCGATGGCCGCGGGACGCAGCGCCGTCCGTGTACGCCGCTTCGATCGCAGCCACCTGCAGCGCTTCATGTGCGTGAGCAGCGCTTCGCTGCTGCAGACGGAATATCCGGGCACCCTGGCCGGCAGCGACCGCTGGAGCTATCCGCGCTTGGCGGACGAGCTGCGGCGCGTCGGCGCGCCGCCGGAAGACGGCATTGAACTATTTGGAAGGATGATCTTCAATGCCGTGTGCGGCAACGACGACGACCATGTACGCAACCATGCCATCGTCTATCGTCACGAGCAGAAACGCTGGCGCCTGGCCCCCGCCTTCGACGTCGTTCCGAATCCCGCGGATACGCCGCATTACCTGGCAATGCAGCTGTCGCGAGCCCGCTTCGACATCGCCCGCGACGCCGTGCTGACGGATGCGCTGCGCTTCGGATTCGGCAGCCGCGACGAATGCGCACGCTGCCTGGACGACTTGCTGGTCCGCATCGAAGCGGCGTTCCCACTAGTGGCGCACTGGCTGGACGGCGAATGGCAGACCATCCTGCACGAGCGCATGCGCCACGTGTTCTCGCTATTGCGCGGCTGAACATCACTCCTCCAGCTTGACGTCCTCGCTCTTCGCTTCTTCCATCGCTTCCGGCTCCAGCAGTTCCGCTTCCTTGTTGAAGCGGACGAACAGGCCCCAGCCCGCCATCAGGATGCCGGCCGCGACCAGCACCGAGGCCGCGTGCGGCAGCAGTTCCGGTTCCTCGTGCAGGGCCTTGAAGATGCCGACCAGGCCTTCGATCGACAGCGCCACGACGACGACGACCATGAAGCGCGACAGGTAGCGGCGCACGCGGGTCGGGGCGCTGATGTGGGCGTCGCGCACCACTTCTTCCTCGTTGATGGTCTGGGCGATCTGCAGCGACACGACGGCGATCGCCAGGAGGCCGATCGCCTCGATGGCCTGGTCCGCGCTCTCGGCCGCTTCCAGGCCGATGCCGGCGATGCCGGTCTGCACGGCGAGCACCGTCAGGAACACCGACAGGACGATGAACAGCAGCGCCATCACGCCGTGGGCAAACCCAAAGAATCCTTGCAAGAATTTCACGTCGACTCCGATCAATAATAAATTGATAACATGGAGCCGATTGTGCCTCATCCCGCCGCGGCTTGCCCACACGGCAGCATCAATGGTGCTCAGGCAAAGCCCATGCACGGGCATGCGCTACCGCCCTGGCCCAGCGCGCCATCAGTTCGTCGCGGCGCGCACGTCCCATCTGCGGTTCGAAGCGGCGCTCGACCTGCCACTGCGCGGCGATTTCCGCGCGCGATGCCCAGAAGCCGACGGCCAGGCCCGCCAGGTAGGCCGCGCCCAGCGCCGTCGTTTCGGTGACGCGCGGGCGGATCACGGGCACGCCCAGCAGGTCGGCCTGGAACTGCATCAGCAGGTCGTTGCGGGCCGCGCCGCCGTCCGCCCTCACCTCGTGCACGGCGCAGTCGACGTCCTTCTGCATGGCGCCCAGCAGTTCCGCGCTCTGGAAGGCGATGGCCTCGACGGCGGCGCGCGCGATGTGGGCGGCCGTGGTGCCGCGCGTCATGCCGACGATGGTGCCGCGCGCATAGGCATCCCAGTGCGGCGCGCCCAGGCCCGTGAAGGCGGGCACCAGCATCACGCCGCCGCTGTCGGGCACGGACGACGCCAGCGCCTCGACGTCGCCCGACTGCCTGATGATGCCCAGGCCGTCGCGCAGCCACTGCACGGTGGCGCCGCCCATGAACACGCTGCCTTCCAGCAGATAGTCGGTGTGCCCCCCCACGTTCCAGCCCACGGTGGCCAGCAGCCGGTTGTACGACTGCGGCGGCACGTCGCCCGCGTGCATCAGCATGAAGCAGCCCGTGCCGTAGGTATTCTTGACCATCCCGCGCCCATGGCAGGCCTGGCCGAAGGTGGCCGCCTGCTGGTCGCCGGCGATGCCCGCGACGGGAATCGCGCGCCCGAACCATGTTTCCTGCGCCGCGCCGAGGTCCGCGCTGCTGGGCACGACTTCCGGCAGCATCGATGCGGGCACGCCGAACAGCGCCAGCAGTTCCGGGTCCCAGCGCAGGCTGTTGATATTGAAGAGCATGGTGCGCGCGGCATTGCTGGCATCCGTCACGTGGCGGCCCGTGAGCTTGTAGGCGAGCCAGCTGTCGACGGTGCCGAAGGCGAGCTCGCCCCGCTCGGCGCGGATGCGCGCGCCCGGCACGTTGGTCAGCAGCCATTGCAGCTTGGTCGCGGAAAAATAGGCATCGACCTCCAGGCCGGTCTTGCGCTGGATCAGCGGCGCCTTGCCCGCCTCGCGCAGCGCATCGCACAGGCCGGCCGTGCGCCGGTCCTGCCACACGATCGCATGGCACAGGGGTTCGCCCGTGCGGCGGTCCCACACGACCGTCGTCTCGCGCTGGTTGGCGATGCCGATCGCGGCCACCTGCGCCGCGTCGACGCCGCTCTCGGCCAGCACCCGGCGCGCGCAGGCGAGCTGGCTGTTCCAGATATCGAGCGGATCGTGCTCGACCCAGCCCGGCTGCGGGAAATGCTGCGGGAATTCCTGCTGGGCGCTGGCGAACACCTGGCCCGCGCGGTCGAACAGGATGGCGCGCGAGCTGGTGGTGCCCTGGTCGAGGGCAAGGATGTACTGCGGCATCGGACTCCTCCATGTATGGCCGTCGGCGCGGCCTTCTGACCCGTCCATTGTGCCTGCTTTCGGCGACGGCATGGCCACGCGGCGCCGCGGGATGGAGCGCCGGACACCTGCCGGCCAGCGACGCGGCAATGCAAAAGGGGACGGCGCCTGCGCACCGTCCCCTTCGACGAATCCAAAGTAAAGCAGGCCGATAGGCCGGATTCTGTGTAGCGGTTGCCCGCTATGACAGCCATTCCTCTAGGCGCCGAATTACTCCGGCGCTCAAGCTTCCTACCCGCACGCTCCGCGAGCAACCTCAACGCGTGCCTATTTGGAATTGCTCCAGGTGGAGGTTACCGCGTTTCACCGTAACTGAATACGCTCGTCTCTGTGGCCCTATTCCTCGTCTTGTACCAGGCTTGCGCCCGGATTTCGACGGACGGCCGTTAACCGTCACCCTGCTCTATGGAGTCCGGACCTTCCTCCCGCCCACGACCTTGCGGCGTGGACCAGCGGCTGCCTTGGCCTGCTTCACGGGCGCTATTGTAACCGATGCGCCGTGCTTACATCCGGCCCGTCTCGAGCCAGCGTTGCACCTGCGTCACCTCGGCCGCGCGCGCGGCGGCGTCGGGCGGTGCCGGCAGCAGCACGTCCGGCGCGATGCCGACGCCGTCGATGCGCATGGCGGGCAGGCGCGTCGTGCGGCTCGTCCCGTAGCTCAGCAGGAAGCGGCCGGACGGCAGCGGATGGCGGCGCACGTTGGCCACGTCGAGCACGCCGGCGGTCGGGCGGCCCACGATCTTCACGCGAAACCCGGTGCGCGCCTGCAGCACGAATTCCTCGCAACTGCTGCCGCACTCGCCGTCGGTCAGCACGGCCACGCGGGCCGGGCGCTGCGGCTCCAGCGCGATCGCCTTGGTGGCGATGCGCTCCGTACCAGGCAGCACGAAGCTGCCGTTGGGCGCGGCGCGCATGCTGGCGATGACCGGCGCCAGTTGCCGCTGGCAGGCTTGCGGATCGCCGCTGCCCTGGCACACGGCTTCCTGGGCCTGGATATTGGCCGGCGTGACGAAGAATTCGGCGCGGTAGTAGCGCAGGTCGCCATCCAGCAGCCAGCCCAGCAGCGGCGCATAGGTACCGTCCGCACCACCGCCGTTGCCGCGCACGTCGATCACCCAGTTGCGGTGGGAGACCAGTTCCGCGCGATGGTCCGCCACCAGCTTCCTCACGGCCGCCGCCTGGGTATCGTTGAAGCTCGGCAGCACCAGCAACAGCGTATCCTTGCCCAGCACCTCGAAGCGCGGCGCGCGCGGATCGGCGCCGCCTGCCGCCGGCTTCGCCGCGGCGGCGCCGACGTCTTGGACCGGCCGCACGCCGATGTGGTCGGGACGCCAGGCATGCACATACGTCTTCAGCAGCGCGATGCACTCGGCTTCCTCCCTGACCGCGGCCGTCGCGGCGCGCGCCTTGTCGAAAGCGGCGCGGATGGCCGCGCCATGGTCGGCCAGCGCGTCGGCCGCGCCGGCGTCGTTGGCTTCCAGGAAGGCGGCGGCGTCCTCCAGGTCGGCAAGGCATTGCGCGGGCGCGAGGGACTGGGCGGCGGCGGGAGTGCAGACCGATACCGCAGCCATTACCGTGGCAGCCGCCAGTGCGGCGGCCAGGGACGCGGCCGGAGCGAGCAGGTTCGGCGAACGCATATGCATATCCTTATGGCAACTCTTCGCTGCCCATCATACCGCCGTTTTTGCTATTTTTGACATTCCATGTCGCCATTTCAAAAGCCAGCCCGACAGCCCTCCCCTAGAATGCCCGGATGCCACATCGATAAGGATGACTCACCATGACGCACCCTTCCCGCAGCGGCGGCCAGATCCTGGTCGACGCCCTCCAGGTCCACGGCGTGGACACCGCCTTCGGCGTCCCCGGCGAAAGCTATCTCGACGTGCTCGACGCGCTGCACGATTCGCGGATCCGCTTCGTCGTCAACCGCCAGGAGGGCGGCGCGGCGTTCATGGCCGAGGCCTACGGCAAGCTGACGGGCAAGCCCGGCATCTGCTTCGTCACGCGCGGGCCGGGCGCCACCAATGCGTCGATCGGCGTGCACACGGCCTACCAGGATTCGACGCCGATGATCCTGTTCATCGGCCAGGTCGGCACCGACTTCATGGACCGCGAAGCCTTCCAGGAGATCGACTACCGCCGCATGTACGGCCAGATGGCCAAGTGGGTCGCGCAGATCGACCGTGCCGACCGCATCCCCGAATACATCGCGCGCGCCTTCCAGGTCGCGACCAGCGGCCGCCCCGGCCCCGTCGTGCTGGCGCTGCCGGAAGACATGCTGGTGGCGCAGGCGGCCGTTGCCGACACGCGCCCCTACCAGCCGACCCAGGCCGCGCCGTCGGCGGCCCAGATCGCGCAATTGCGCACGCTGCTGGCCGGCGCCAGGAAGCCGCTGCTGCTGCTGGGCGGCGGCACCTGGACGGCGCAGGCCTGCGCCGACGTGACGGCCTTCGCCGAGGCGAACGCGCTGCCCGTCGCCTGCGCCTTCCGCTTCCAGGACCTGCTCGACAACGACCACCCGCACTACGCGGGCGACGTCGGCATCGGCATCAATCCGAAGCTGGCCGCGCGCGTGAAGGAAGCGGACGTGCTGATCGCCTTCGGCCCGCGCCTCGGCGAGATGACCACCAGCGGTTATTCGCTGCTGGCGTCCCCGGTGCCGCAGCAGCGCCTCGTGCACATCCATCCGGACCCGGAGGAGCTGGGCAGCGTCTACCAGGCCGAACTGATGATCGCGGCCGGCGCGCCGCAGGCAGCGGCCATGCTGGCCGCGATGGAACCCGTCGATGCGCACGCCTGGCGCCACACGGTGGCCGAGGCCAGGGCCGAACTAGCGGCCTGGCAGCGGCAGCCGCCCGTGTTCCAGGACGGCAGCGCCCCGCTCGACCTGTGGCAGCTGGTGCAGGACCTGCAGGCCGCGCTGCCGCGCGACACCATCGTCACCAACGGCGCCGGCAACTACGCCACCTGGGCGCACCGCTTCTGGCGCTACGGCGCCATGCGCACCCAGCTGGCACCCACGAGCGGCGCGATGGGCTACGGCGTGCCGGCCGGCGTCGCCGCCAAGGTCGTGCATCCGGAGCGCAGCGTCGTCACCTTCGCGGGCGACGGCGAATTCATGATGACGGGCCAGGAGCTGGCCACCGCCGTGCAGTACGGCGCCGGCGTGATTTTCCTGGTCTTTAACAATGGCATGTTCGGCACCATCCGCATGCACCAGGAGCGCGAGTATCCGGGCCGCGTCTCGGGCACCCAGCTGCACAACCCGGATTTCGCGGCCCTGGCCAAGGCCTATGGCGGCCACGGCGAAGCGGTCGAGACGACGGCGCAGTTCGGCCCCGCCCTGGCGCGCGCGATGGCCTTCACGCGCGAGCGCAAGCTGCCGGCGCTGATCGAGCTGCGTTACGACGGGAACTGGATCACGCCGGGGGCGACGCTGGAAACGATACGCAGGAATGCGGAGGCGAGCAAAAAAACTTGAATACCCGTCGTCCCCGCGCAGGCGGGGACCCAAGGTTGCATGCGTCTCCGCGACGCTACGGAAATTGGGCCCCTGCCTGCGCAGGGGCGACGTGGCTGCTTATTTGATGCCGAGGCTGCTGTCCACGCCCAGCTCCGCCGGCCACGGCACGGGCGCGTCGAAGGCGCTGCTGGGCGCCGGCGCGCCGGCCGGATGGGTGAGGAAGGCGGCGACGAGGGCGATGAAGACCCACACGACGACATTGCGCAGCGATGCTGCCGTGCCGCTCACCGCATGGTCTCCGGAGATGAGCCGCTTGAGGTATTTGGAAACGTTCACGATGACCCTCTTATGAGGCATTCTTCTATGGATGTTCACAATCTATACCAGGCGCCGGCGATTTGCCAGTACAGGGCGTGCGTACATGCCTGCGAGCAGCATTCTCGCCACACTATGGCTGGGCTGATGCGCTCATGATGCGTTCAGGATGCGTTCAAGATGGCATTCCGGCAAGCCGAACGGCGCGTACGGGGTTTTGTCGATAAATAAAACTCTTGCTTGCTCTGATAGAATACGCGCGACCCCTATTTCGACATGCCCCACGGGCATGGACACGCAGTACCCTCCCCGAATACACCATGTTTAGTTTCTTCAAGAAGAAAAAACCCGAAGCCGAGGCGCCGGCCGCCGACCAGGCTGTCCCCGCCGCGCCCGAAGAGCAAGCCGAACAGCCCGGCTTCCTGCGCCGCCTGTTCGGCGCCGACCCGGACGCCGTCACGACGCCGGCGCCCGTGCCCGTGCCTGTGCCCGTGCCGGAAGCACCGCCCGCGCCCGAGTCGCCGCCGGCGCGCGACGCCACCAACATCGACCCGATCGCGCAACAGGTCGCCGAAGAGGCCGCCATCCTCACGAGCGGCTACGAAGGCCAGCTGTTCCCGGAGACGGCCGAGCGCCCCGGCAGCGAGGCGGAAAAGAAGAAATCCTGGATGGCGCGCCTGAAGGCGGGCCTGGCCAAGACCTCGAACAACCTGTCGCTGCTGTTCGTCGGCGCGCGCATCGACGAAGACCTGTACGAAGAGCTGGAATCGGCGCTGCTGATGTCGGACGCCGGCATGGACGCGACCCAGTTCCTGCTGGACAACCTGCGCCGCAAGGTCAAGGAAGACAAGCTGCTGGACGCCGCCGCCGTCAAGGCCGCCCTGAAGGAGCTGCTGGTCGACATGCTGCGCCCGCTGGAAAAGCCGCTGGAACTGGGCCGCCACGAGCCGCTGGTGATGATGATCGCGGGCGTCAACGGCGCCGGCAAGACCACCACCATCGGCAAGCTGGCCAAGCACATGCAGCGCCATGAGCAATCGGTGCTGCTGGCCGCCGGCGACACCTTCCGCGCCGCCGCGCGTGAGCAGCTGATGGTCTGGGGCCAGCGCAACAACGTCACCGTCATCTCGCAGGCATCGGGCGATCCGGCCGCGGTCGCGTTCGACGCGGTCCAGTCGGGCAAGGCGCGCGGCGTCGACGTCGTCATGGTCGACACGGCCGGCCGCCTGCCGACCCAGCTGCACCTGATGGAAGAACTCAAGAAGATCAAGCGCGTGATCGGCAAGGGCATGGATGGCGCACCGCACGAGGTCCTGCTCGTCATCGACGGCAATACGGGCCAGAACGCGCTGGCCCAGGTGAAGGCTTTCGACGACGCGCTGGAACTGACGGGCGTCGTGATCACCAAGCTGGACGGCACCGCCAAGGGCGGCATCCTGGCGGCCATCGCCCGCACCCGTCCGGTGCCCGTGTACTTCATCGGCGTGGGCGAGAAACTGGAAGACCTGCAGCCTTTCAGCGCCGACGAGTTCGCCGAAGCGCTGCTGGGATAAGCATCGATGATCGAGTTCCAGTCCGTCTCCAAGAAATATTCCGCCGACGCCGTCGCCCTGTCCGACGTGTCCCTGCACATCGCCAAGGGCGAGCTGGTCTACCTGGCGGGCCCGTCCGGCGCCGGCAAGTCGACCCTCATGAAGATGGTGGCCGCGATCGAGCGCCCGACTGCGGGCCGCGTCATCGTCAGCGGCCACGACGTGGGCCGCCTGAAGAAGGCCGGCGTGCCGTTCCTGCGCCGTAACCTGGGCCTGATCTTCCAGCACCAGCGCCTGCTGAACGACCGCCACATCCTGGCCAACGTGATGCTGCCGCTGATCGTCACGGGCGCCCCCAAGGCGCAGGCCGAGCAGCGCGCCCGCGCGGCCCTCGACAAGGTCGGCCTGCTGGAGCGCGCGACCGCCCTGCCGATGGAACTGTCGGGCGGCGAGCAGCAGCGCGTGGCGATCGCGCGCGCCATCGTCAACCGTCCGCAGATCATCCTGGCCGACGAGCCGACCGCCAACCTCGACCGCGCCGCGGCCGACAAGGTCATCGACGCCCTGCACGCCTTCCACGCCGTCGGCGTGACCTGCGTGATCTCGACCCACGACGAACAGATCCTCGACAGCGCCGCGCGCGTGATCCGGCTGGAGCATGGACGCGTCGTGCAGGGTGCCGTCGTGCCCGCAGGAGGTGCGGCATGAACATCTGGTTCCGCCAGCACCGCTTCGCCCTCGGCGCCGCCCTGTCGCACGTGCGCAAGGCGCCGGGCAGCTTCCTGTTCAACGTCCTCGTCGTGGCCGTGGCCCTGGCCCTGCCCTTCGCCGGCGTGACCCTGCTCGACAACGTCAAGCCGATGTCCGAGCAGTTGTCCGTCGATCCCGAGATCAGCCTGTTCCTCAAGGCCGGTACCTCGCGCGAGGAAGCGCAGGCGCTCGCGCCCCAGCTGCGGCAGATCCTGCAGGGCAGCCGCGCCAGTCTGGTGTTCGTGCCGCGCGAGCAGGCGCTGGACAGCCTGAAGGACAAGAGCGGCCTGTCCGACGTCCTCGAGACGCTGGGCGACAATCCGCTGCCGGACAGCTATGTGATGAAGCTGGAAGGCTTCGCCGCCAGCGCCGACGCCGCGCGCGTGGACGGCATCGCCGAACAGATGCGCCTGCTGCCGGGCGTGGACACCGTGCAGGTCGACTCGGCCTGGGTCAAGCGCCTGGCGGCCCTGCTGGGCGTGCTGCGCCTGGCCCTGCTGCTGCTGGCCGTCACACTGAGCGTGGTGGTGATCGCGGTGGTGTTCAATACCATCCGCCTGCAGGTGCTGACCCAGAAGGAAGAGATCGCCGTCTCGAAGCTGCTGGGCGCGACGGACAATTTCATCCACCGTCCGTTCTACTATACGGGCGCCCTGCTGGGCTTGTTTTCCGGCGCGGTGGCGCTGGGCGCGGTGGCACTGGCGCTGCGTCCGCTGAACACGGCGATCGCCGAGTTCGCCCGTTTGTACGCCTCGGAATTCCAGCTCGCGGCCCTGCCACCGCTGGGCATCGCCGCACTGCTGGCGATCAGCGCCGGCCTGGGCCTGGTGGGCGCGATGCTGTCCGTGCAGCGGCACCTGGCGCGCCTGCGTTAATTGCAAATGTACTAATCAATACCCCGAAATTCGACGTCGGGGTATTGAATTCCCGCAAATCGCCCGCATCTCCATTTCTCGTCTTGCCTCCTGCTCGCCAGCCAATTCCGCCAGCAGACACGGGATTTCCGCCTACAAGGGTACGTGCGCCACTTCACAGACCCTGACTCACGACGCCCCTAACCTGTCTCCAACAGCTATCAAACGGTACGGGCGGCACGTTTGACCCAAATCAACCGAACTACTTGTACCTGCTCTACATTGGAATCACCTGCTGTTTTTCGATTCCCAATGGCAATACTTTAACGAAACTTAAACTGCTCGTCGCAAATATGGTGGTTCCTAGCACTCCCTACAAGAGAGTGCTAATATAAGGACAGACTATCGCGGGAAGTGTATTCGATAGGCACCGTCCACATCCCGTATCGCCAACCGGCAGCGCCTTCGGGGCGCCGGAAATGGCAGAGACGATGCAGTACAGCTACTACGAGGGAATTGACTATGTCCGCACAATCCGCATTGGTTCCGGCCGGCAGTCGTGCTCTGGGACTCGGTTTCAACGGCAATATCGGCAACATCGACGCCTATATCTCGGCGGTCAATCGTCTGCCGATGCTGACCCACGAGGAAGAAGTATCGCTGGCAAAAAACCTGCGCGACAACGGCGACCTGGACGCCGCTCAGAAACTGGTGATGTCGCACCTGCGCCTGGTCGTGTCGATCGCGCGCGGCTACCTGGGCTATGGCCTGCCGCACGCCGACCTGATCCAGGAAGGCAATATCGGCCTGATGAAGGCCGTCAAGCGCTTCGACCCGAACCAGGGCGTGCGCCTGGTGTCGTACGCCATGCACTGGGTCAAGGCCGAGATGCATGAATATATCCTGAAGAACTGGCGCCTGGTGAAGGTCGCCACGACCAAGGCCCAGCGCAAGCTGTTCTTCAACCTGCGCAGCAATAAGCAGGGCCTGGACGCCATGTCGCCGCAGCAAGTTGACGACCTGGCCAAGATGCTCGACGTCAAGCGCGAAGAAGTGATCGAGATGGAAACCCGCCTGTCGGGCCGCGACATCGCGCTGGAAGCGCCGACCGACGACGAAGACGACAAGTTCTCGCCGATCGCCTACCTGTCGTCGGACCAGCAGGAACCGACCAAGGTGCTGGAAGCCGAGGAAGTGGTGCGCCTGCAGTCCGAAGGCCTGGAAACGGCCCTGGGCAAGCTCGACCCGCGTTCGCGCCGCATCGTGGAAGCACGCTGGCTGGCCAACGACGACGGCTCGGGTGCGACCCTGCACACGCTGGCCGAGGAGTTCGGCGTGTCGGCCGAGCGCATCCGCCAGATCGAATCGGCCGCGCTGAAGAAAATGAAGACGGCGCTGGCGGCTTACGTGTAAGCCTCCGCGCGGCAGCAAGAGAAAGGCACCTGCGGGTGCCTTTTTTATTACCCATCAGCGTCGCCCCTGCGAAGGCAGGGGCCGAATTCTCATGCGCAGACGATAGCTCTGGAAATTGGCCCCCTGCCTTCGCAGGGGCGACGTGCAGGATGTGCGGGCGAAAGGAGTCGGTCAGGTCAGCCCAGCTTTTCCTTGAAGAACGCCACCGTCCTCCCCCACGCCAGCTTGGCCGCCGCCTCGTCGTAGCGCGGCGTCGTGTCGTTGTTGAAGCCGTGTTCGACGCCCGGGTAGACGAAGTGCTGGTACGGCACCTTGTTCTCCTTCAGCGCTTCCTCGTAGGCCGGCCAGCCGGCCAGGATGCGCTCGTCCTTGCCCGCGTCGTGGATCAGCAGCGGCGTGCGGATCTTGGCGACCTCGGCGGCGGGCGGCTGGGCGCCGTAGAACGGCACGGCGGCCGCCAGTTCAGGCAGCTGGGTCGCGAGGTAGTTGGCGATGCCGCCGCCGTAGCAGAAGCCCACTACCCCGACCTTGCCGCTCGCCTGCGGCAGCTTCTCCAGCGCCTGCGCGGCAGCGACGAAGTCGGCGCGCGTCTTGGCCTGGTCCAGCTTGGGGAACAGGGCGCGTGCGCTGTCCTCGTCGCCCGGATAGCCGCCCAGCGGGAACAGTGCGTCCGGCGCGAACGCGATATAGCCTTCCAGCGCCACGCGGCGCGCGATGTCCTCGATGTGCGGATTCAGGCCGCGGTTCTCGTGCACGACGAGGATCGCCGGCGGCTTGCGCTTGGCATTGGCGGGCATCACGAGGTAGCCGCGCAGCTTGCCGTAGCCCTGCGGCGACGGGAATTCCTGGTAGCTCGTCTTCAGGCGCGCGTCCTGCGGCGCGACCAGCGGGGCGGCGAACGATGGCGACAATTGCGCCAGCAGCGTGGCGGCCGGCGCGGGCGAGGAAATCGCGGCGCGACAGCTGGCCGTGCACGTAGCCGTCGAAGAGTTTCAGGACTTCGGGGTCGAAGTCGTCTGCGGTCAAGCGCGTCATGGGCGTCTCCTGGAAAGGGTTCCCCATGAGCATACCGCGTATTGTCTCGTTTTGATGCATTGACAACGCTTGCCGACGATTTGCGCGGCAGCGCGCGGCGGCGTAAAATAGTTAGGTAGCCTAACTATATTTCACGATGACAAGGAACGAACCGAGCGAACGCGCGCTGGCGCTGTCCGAGGAGCTGCGGTCCGCGTTCAAGCGCCTGATGCGCGAGATGCGCCAGGACGCCGCGCGCCAGGACACGGGCCTGTCCCTGCTGCAGACCATGCTGCTGGCCGCCATCGGCGAGCATCCCGGCATCGGCGTGGCCGAGCTGGCGCGCCTGCAGCAGGTGCGCAGCCCCACCATGAGCGCCCAGGTCAAGACGCTGGAGGTGGCCGGCCTGGTCGAACGCGCCCTGCCCGATCCGGACGACCGCCGTCGCACGGGCCTGCAATTGTCCGCCGCCGGCGAGCAACGCCTGCAGGCGCTGCGCAGTGACCGCCTGGACTGGCTGGCGCGGCGCGTCGCCCGCCTCAGCCCCCACCAGCTGGATGCGCTCGCCGCCGCCATCGAACCCTTGAACCTGATCGCCGAACCATGACCCAGACCCTTTCCCACGACGTACCGCCGCAGGCGACGCCGAGCGAAATCCGCGCCGTCTACCTTGCGCTGATGGCCGTGCTCGGCCTGGGCGCGCTCGACCAGAGCATCGTCGCCACTGCCCTGCCGCGCATCGTCGGCGACCTGGGCGGCATGGCCCACCTGTCCTGGGTCGTCACCGCCTATGTGCTCGCCTCCACCGCCACCATGCCCCTGTACGGCAAGCTGGCCGACCAGTACGGGCGCCGGCCGATGGTGTTCACGGCGCTCATCACCTTCCTCGTCGGCTCGGTGCTGTGCGGCCTGGCCCAGGACATGACGCAGCTGATCGTGTTCCGCGCCATCCAGGGCCTGGGCTCGGGCGGCTTCATGCCGCTGGCGCAGATCATCATCGCCGACCTCGTCACGCCGGCGGAGCGTGCCCGGCGCCAGGGCTCGATCGCCATCGTGTTCGCCGTTACCAGCGTGCTCGGCCCCGTGCTGGGCGGCGTGATGACGGACTTGCTGTCCTGGCACTGGATCTTCTACATTAACCTGCCCGTGGGCGCCGTCGCGCTGTACGCCATCGCCACGACGCTGAAGAAGCCGGTCGCCACGCAGTCGCACCGCATCGACTACCTGGGCTCCGTGCTGATGACGGGCACCATCGTCTCCCTGCTGCTGATCCTGGCGCTGGGCGGCACCGAGTGGCCGTGGGACGCGCCCCAGATCAAGGTGTGCGCGGCATTGACGGCGGTGCTGGGCACCTGGCTCGTGTTCCACCTGCGCCGCGCGGCCGAGCCCGTGCTGCCGCCGGACCTGTTCGACAACCGGGTATTCAACGTGGCCAGCATCGTGATGGCGCTGACCTTCATGGGCCTGATGGGCGCCAGCGTGTTCTTCCCGATCTTCTTCCAGCTCGTGATGGGCAGCAGCCCGGCCAGCTCCGGCATGCTGACGGTGCCGATGATGGTCGGCATGATCATCGCCTCGACCGTCAACGGCCGCGTGCTGGCGCCGCTGAACCGCTACAAGGCCGTGCAGGTGTACGGCGTGGCCGCCGCCGTGGTCGCCTTCGGCGTGCTGGCCTGGGCCATGGAGACGGGGCGCGGCTTCTGGTACATCGAACCGGCGATCTTCCTGCTGGGCGCGGGCCTGGGCCTGGTGATGCCGAACATGACCATCGTCGTCCAGTACGCGCTGCCGCTGGCGCGGCGCGGCGTGGGCACGGCGATGCTGACCTTCTTCCGCTCGCTCGGCGGCCTGCTCGGCGTGACGGGTTCCGGCGCCATACTGGCCCACCGCCTGCACGCCGCCGGCGTCGACGCGGCCGCCAGCGCCGGCAGTCATACCGTGCTGGTGCCGGCGCTGCGCGACGTCTACCGCCACGCCATCGCCAGCGTGTTCGGCGCCGGCACGGCCATCGTGCTCGTCGCGCTGCTGCTGATGTGGTTCCTGCCGGACGTGCAAATGAACACGACGTCAAGCACCACCCCACCCAAGTCTTGATCTTCTTAAAACCGGGGTCAGAGCCCGATTTTTGGCAATTTCCCAAAATCGGGCTCTGACCCCGGCTCTGACCCCGGTTCGATATTGGATCAGCGCGGACAGCGGTATTTGTTATTATTGGCATAACGCAAATAACCGGATGTCCCGATGATGCTGTCGCGGTACCTGCCTCACCTGTTTGCCCTCGTCCTCGCGCCGGCGCTCGTCGCTTGCGTGGCCGCGCCGGTCCTGCCGGGCAGCTATCCGCTCAGGCCGCAGCAGAGCGCCACGCTGGCGCGCGACCTCACCATCACCTACGACAGCTTCAGCGACAGCCGCTGCCCGCCGAACGCCCAGTGCATCTGGGCCGGACGGCTCGTGTTCCGCTTCATCATCGACGGGCGCGGCGGCGTCCAGGAAATCACGCTGGGGCCGGACCATCCGTCGGCCAGGCCGCCCATCCTGCGCGGCGCCACCATCGCGCTCGACATGGCGACGATTCCGCCCGCGCGCGCCGTCGGCACCATGCGGCCCAGCGACGCCATGCCCGTCACGCTCAAGGTCACGCCACCATGAGCGTCATGACGACCACCCACTTTTCCTTCCTTTCATGACCATATCGAACCGCGCGCCCCGCGCCCTCGCCTGCGGGCTGATCCTGTCCATCGTCCTCGCGCCGCCGCTCGCGCTCGCCAAGTCGCCCGTTGCGACCGGTACGGGCGGCGCCGTCGCCACCATCAGCGAAAAGGCGTCCGAATCGGCGCTGGCCATCCTCAACAAGGGCGGCAACGCCATCGATGCCGCCGTGGCGGCCGCCGCCACGCTGGGCGTGACCGATCCGTTCAGCTGCGGCATCGGCGGTGGCGGCTTCATGGTCATCTATCTCGCCAAGGACAAGCGCGTGATCACCATCGACCACCGCGAGACGGCGCCGGCCTCGTTCAGCCCGTCGGTGTTCGTCGAGAACGGCCGGCCCGTCGACTTCGACACGGCCGTCGCCAGCGGCGCCGCGGTCGGCGTGCCGGGCACCGTGCGCGGCTGGCACGAGGCGCTGGAACGCTACGGCACCATGTCCTTCAAGCAGGTGCTGGCGCCGGCGATCGGGGTCGCCACCAAGGGCTTCACCGTCAGCCCGACGTTCAACAAGCTGGTCAGCGAGAATGAAAAGAAATTCCAGCAGTTTTCCACGACTACCCGCCTCTACCTGAAGGACGGCAAGGCGCTGCCGGCCGGCACCGTGGTCAAGAACCCGGACCTGGCCAAGGCCTATCGCGAGATCGCCGCGCGCGGCTATAAAGCGTTCTATGCCGGCCCGATGGCCCAGGCGATCGTCGCCGCCGTCAACCGTCCGCCGATGGCGGGCAACGCGCAGGTGCGTCCGGGCACGATGAGCCTGGCGGACCTGGCCAACTACGAGGCGCGCATCCGCCAGCCGGTGCGCTCGACCTACCGCGACTACGACCTGTACGGCATGCCCCTGCCCAGCAGCGGCGGCGTGACGGTGGCCGAGGCGCTGAACATTCTGGAAGGCTTCGATCTGAAATCGCTGCCGCGCGAGCAGGTCGAACACCTGTACCTGGAAGCGAGCCGCCTCGCGTTTGCCGACCGCAACGCCTACCTGGCCGACCCGGAATACGTCGACGCGCCCATCGAGGGCCTGCTGTCGAAGCAGTTCGCCGCCCAGCGCCGCTCGCTGATCCGCCAGGACCGCGCGGCGGCCGGCGCCGTCCACGCGGGCGACCCGTTCCTGTACGAGAACGACCAGAGCTTCCCGCTGCGCCCGCAGGCCAACCTGATCCAGAAGGAAGGCACGCACACGACCCACCTGGCCGTCTCCGACAAGGACGGCAACGTGGTCGCCTACACCTTCACCATCGAATCCTGGGGCGGCAGCGGCATCGTGGTGCCGGGCTACGGCTTCCTGCTCAACAACGAGATGACGGACTTCGACTTCACGGGTCCGGCGCCGAACATCCCGGAAGCGGGCAAGCGTCCGCGCAGCAGCATGGCGCCGACCATCGCCTTCAAGGACGGCAAGCCCGCCTTCACCATCGGCAGCCCGGGCGGCGCCACCATCATCACCACCGTGCTGCAGACCATCGTCAACCACGTCGACCTCGGCATGCCCATGGACCAGGCCATCGACGCGCCGCGCCTGTCGCAGCGCAACGGCCGCGAGACCGAGGTCGAACCGGGCTTCTCCGATACCGCCCAGGCCCGGGCGCTGGAGAAGTTCGGCCACAAGTGGGCGAGCACGCCGGCACCGGAAGAAATCGGCGCCGCCAATGCCATCGTGTTCAACGAGGACGGCACCGTGACGGCGGTCAGCGAGAGCCGCCGCCACGGCATCGGCGCGGCGCTCGTGCAGAAGAAGGCGCACTGAGCCGCCGTAGGGTGGGCACCACATGCCCACCGTGCGCTGGCGTAACGCAAACCTGGTGGGCACATGGTGCCCACCCTACGGGGGGCGTTTAGCCGAGGCGCCCCGCAGGAAACGCCACCGGCGCCGTCACCAGCGTGCTCCAGCCATGGCGCAACTGGAGCGCGCCGACGACCAGGCTGATCGCGATCAGCCAGTACCACGTGTGCGGCAGCAGCGCGCCGGACAGCCAGCCCAGTCCCCCGGCCACGCCCAGCTCGACCAGCGCGAGCACCCCCAGCAGCACGGCGCGCACCACGCCGATCCTGGGCGCATGCGCAAAATCGCCGAACAGGCAGGCCATCGCCACCTGGCCGCCCAGGCAGCACAGTGCGAACTCGCGCAGCACGACGTCGGTCCCGCCGAACAGCGTGCTGATCCACAGTACGACGGCCGTCAGCACGATCCACTGCAGCAAGGCGCCCCGGAGCATCATCGTGCCCAGGCGCCGGTTCAGGAGCGCCCTGTCGCCGGCCAGCGGCGTCAGCAGCAGCAACGCCTGTTCGCCCCGGGTGCGGTCGAGCTGCTGGCGCATGTGCGCGGTGCTGAACGCGATCATGAAGGCCAGCCCGCCCAGGCCGCCCCAGGAGAAGCCCTTGACGAATTCGTGCGTGGAGGCATCGTTGCGCCAGGCGACGAAGAGCCAGGCGACGAGGCTCGTCACCACCAGCAGGACGATGGTCGTGATCCACGCGCTCCAGTGGCCGGTCGGTCCGAATGCATGCATCAGCATCGCATCGGCACGGGGCGCACGGCTGTCGCGGCGCAGGATGGCGCGGTAGACCTTGAGGCCGGGCGTCGTCAGGAAGCCCTCGGACTCCTGCGCCGCGCCCCAGCCGCTCGATGCCATGCGCTCCATGCGCCGGACGCGTTCGCCGCGCGTCTCCAGGTGGCGGTCGCCGGCTGCCGGGTACAGGCGCGCCAGCGCCCATGCCGCCGCGGCGCTGAAGGCGGCAGTCGCGAGCAGCAGCCCGGGCCCGCTGGAGATGGCCTGCACCAGCGGTTCCGGCAGCAGGTGGCGCGACAGCGCCGGCCAGAAACCCGGCAGCACGGTCAGCGTGACGGCCCGGATGTTCCCGGCGCGCATCAGGGCAAAGCCGAGCACATAGCTGCCGACCAGCGCGAAGATCGGCCACTTGCCGGACGCCACGGTGAAGGCCGTCGTGATCAGGAGCCAGCCGCCGATCGCCATCTGCACGAGGCGGCGGCGCTGGCGCGGCAGCAGCCTGGCGTTGGCGGCGGAATTCATGACGACCGCCGACGGCACGAACAGCCAGACCCAGGCGATCGCCAGCCATAGTCCGCCGATCGCCAGCAGCACGCGCAGCAGTGCCAGCACCGGCAGCGTGTGGTCCTGGTACAGGGAGATGCCGCCCATGATGGGGAGCGCCACCAGCAGCAGCAAGGCGAAGCCGGTCAGGAACCTGATGGCGCGGGCGTCGCGCTGGACCGTCGTCAGGTTCCAGATGCGGAGCATGTCGTGCCAGGCGGAAGCAGTCATTTGGCGGCTCCTTCGCGGGTGATTTCGATGAAGAGATCTTCCAGGCTCAGCTTCTCGACGCGCACGCCCGGTTCGCGCACCAGCTGGTCGAGGCCGGCATCTTGCCCCTGCACGATCATGCTGACCATGGCGCCGTCGCGCAGGCGCCGCACCTCTCCCTCGAGCTTGCGGCCTGGCTCCATGGTCGCCGGCACCAGGATGCGGCGCGCGCCTTCCAGCAGCGCATCGGTCTGGCCCTGCAGCGCGATGCGGCCGTCCTTCAGGAAGGCCAGGTCGAAGGCCACCCGTTCGAGGTCCGTCAGGATATGGGTCGAGAACACCACGGTGGTGCCGCGCTCGATGACGTCGTCGACCAGCTCGCGCAGGAATTCGCGCCGGCCCACCGGGTCCAGCGCCGACACCGGCTCGTCCAGGATCAGCAGGTCCGGGTCGTGCGCCAGCGCGCGGATGATCGCCAGGCGCTGCTGCTCGCCGCCGGACATGCGCTTGATCTGCCTGGCGCGCATGTCCGGACCGAAGCCCCAGCGCGACAGCAGCCCTTCGACCTTGGCCGCGTTCCAGCGCGGGTACATGGCCTTGAAGTAGTCCAGCATCTGGTCCGGCGTGAGCCAATCGAACAGGTCCGCCTTCTGCGGCACGTAGCCGATGCGGGCGCGGGCCAGCTCCGACAAGGTCGCCGATTCCTCGCCGAACAGGGCGATGCTTCCGCCGTCGAGTTCGCGCAAGCCCAGCATGCATTCGAGCAGCGTCGACTTGCCGGCGCCGTTGCGGCCCAGGAGGCCGACCACCTGGCCCGGGGCCACCTGCCAATCGAGGCCGTCCAGCACGCGCTGGCTGCCGAAATACTTCGATACCGAGGACATACGGACAAGCGGGGCACTCATGGGTTTTCCTTCAGGATGGTTGCGAACAAGGTCAGGACGGTGTCGGGGTCGAGTTCGAGCTGGCGCGCTTCCAGCGCGGCGCGTTCCAGCGTGGGGCGCAACAGCGCGGCGCGCTCGCCGGCCGGCGCCGGAGCGGAGCGCTCGGCGACGACCATGCCCATGCCGCGCCGGCGCGCCAGCACGCCGTCCATCTCCAGCAAGCCGTAGGCCTTGGAGACAGTCATGGGATTCAGGGCCAGCGCCTGGGCGATCTCGCGCACCGAGGGCATTCCGTCGCCGGGCTGCAGCTGGCCGGCGGCCGCCAGGCGGCGGACCTGCTCGACGAGCTGGCGATAGATCGGCTCGGACGAGCCGGGCGCGATCGAAAACAGGTGGGCGGTATGGGTTTGCATGCTATCTACTGTATTAGTTGATTAATACAGTAGGCACGAAGTGAGGTGGTGTCAAGACATTTGTGCAACGGGGGACCGAACGCTACGTCGCCCCTGCGGAGGCAGGGGCCCAAGATTGCGCGCGCGGCCGCGCACAGAACTTGGGTCCCTGCCTTCGCAGGGACGACGATCGTGGAGGGATCAGGAACGCTGGCGCACCATCTCCACGCCCAGCGCCGCGGCCGCGAAGGCCAGGCCCAGCTTCAGCAGCGTGTGCTGCGACTGCTCCCCGGCGCGATGGCGCTCGCCGTGCACGCCGCTCGGTTCGCGCGGCGGTGCGTACATCGTGCCCGTGGTCCTGGGCGCGCGCTCGGCGCGCCGGCGCCAGGCATCCATGAAGCGGTCCATCAGCGCCGCATTGACGGGATTGGCGAACTCGGCGAGCCTGAGCGCGCTTTCCGGCGCGCCGACCACGGTCGTGTCGCGCGGGCGCCGCGCCACGGCGAGCACGGCGCGCGCCACCTTTTCCGGCGCCAGGGCGCCCGGCGGGAACGACAGGCGCGCGCCCGTGTAATTACCGGCGTGACCCGTCGCCGGCGTGTCGACGAAGGTGGGATAGATGTCGCACACGTGGATGCGTGGATACTTTCGTACCTCACCGCGCAGCGCGGCGGAAAAGCCGCGCAGGCCGAACTTGCTGCCCGCGTACGCGGCCGCATACGGCGAGGTGACGAAGCCGCCCACCGAGATCATGTTGACCCAGATGCCGTGTTGCTGCTTCAGGAAGATCGGCAGCACGGCGTGGGCATCGTTCATGTGGCCGACGAGATTGGTCTCGACGACGGTGCGGTGATCCTCGATGGGCACCTCGTGGTACTTGCCGACCACGCCGATGCCGACGTTGCTGAACCACAGGTCGATCCCGCCCAGCAGGACGCGCGCCTCGTGGGCGAAGCGCTTCACGGCCGCGGCATCCGTGACGTCCACGACGCCGTAGTGCACGCTGCCGCCCACTTCCTCGCAGCGGCGCGCGATGTCTTCCAGCCCTTCCCGGCCGCGCGCGCCCAGTACCAGCCGCGCGCCTTCCCTGGCGAACGCGATCGCCGTGGCGGCGCCGATGCCACTCGATGCGCCCATGATGACCACACGCATGTCCTTCAGCTTCATGTCGTTCCCTTTTTTCAGATTGTCGATGCGGGTCATGATGCACGCTTGCTGAACAAGGGGTCGCTAGGGTGACTTTGGGAAAAAGCTATAGGGAACCCAACAAAAAAAGACGGCCCCACAAGGAGCCGATACAAAAAAATACGGCTCCACAAGGGAGCCGATACATAAAAAGACGGCTCCCGAAGGAGCCGTTAAAGGGCGTGGGCGCCAAGCCGCCCACTACAAACCGCGAAGACGACACATCCGCGGGGTGTTCCGAAAAAACAGAAAAATCAGACGATTACAGGTGCGGCACGATCTGCGGCATCAGCTCGTCGATGGTGCGGCCGGTGCCGTTCTCGCCGATCGCGTGCATCTTCCACTCTCCGTTGTGGCGGTACAGCTTGGCCATGATCTGGGCCGTGTGCGAACCCTGCACCGACAGGTCGTAGCGCGCGATTTCCTGCTGGTTGCTGCTGTTGAAGATGCGGCAGAAAGCGTTCTCCACCGTCGAGAAGTTCTGGCCCGTGAAGCTGTTCACCGTGAACACCAGCGAGCGCACGTGGTCCGGCACGCTGTTCAGGTCGACGTTGATCTGCTCGTCGTCGCCATCGCCCGCGCCGGTGCGGTTGTCGCCCGTGTGCACGATGCTGCCGTCACGGCTCTTCAGCTGGCGGAACCAGACCACGTCGACGGGGCGGTTCGACTCGTCGAACAGCACCACGGACGCATCCAGGTCGACCGCTTCGCCCTTGCCGCCGCCGAAGCCGAAGAAGCCCTTGCTCTTGGCGACGTCCCAGCCGAGGCCCATCGTCACGCGCGACAGCGCGCCGCCCGCTTCCTTCTCCAGCGAGATTTTCTGGCCCTTCTGCAGATTGACGCTCATGGTTGACTCCTATTCAGTAATGCCTGTCACTTCCCCGGTGCCTGCATCCAAGCCTTGAATGCGGTGCGGTTGCGCGAACAGACGTAAATCTTGCCCCGACCCGAGAAGCGCAGGACGATGCCCTCGCCGCTGGTCTGGCTGTTGATCAGGTTGCCCAGGAAGCCGCCGCTGGTGCCGGTGGTCACCGAGACCTCGTACTGCAGCGTGCTGTCCCATGCCACCACGTGCGAGTTGTCGATGATCGCGTCCTTGCCCGGTTCGACTTCCAGTTCGTTCATCGAGCCGAAGCCCGACACCACCACCTGCCCCGTGCCCGAGGTCTCGGTCACGAAGAAGCCGCCGCTGCCGGCGAACAGCGCATTGCCGATGTTCTGGGTGCGCACGCGCAGGTCGACGCTGGACGTGGCCGCGACGAAGGCGCCGTCGCTAATGATGTACTGGCGCGGTCCGCAATCGACCACCTGCATGGCGCCCGGCAGCGTGGGCGACAGCAGGCAGTCGCCGTCCCCGCGCGTCGCTTCGATGTGCTGCTGGAAGAAGGACTCGCCGTTGGCGAAGGTGCGCATCAGCGCGCTGCCCAGGCCGCCCTTCATCTTGCCCTTCAGGTCGAGCGTCGATTCCATCATGACCATCGCATCCGATTCGCAGTAGATGGTCTCGCCGCGCTTCATCGATACGTGCAGGAAGGGATCGATGTCCCCGGTCACGGTAAATACTGGCATGTGGTGGCTTCCTTTCAGGCTGCCGCCGCGCCGCTCTGGCGTGGCACGGCAGCAGATAATGTCTAAACCGTTTAGACGTTGACGCCGTAGTTCTTGGCGAGGGGGCCGAGGCCTCCGTTGAAGCCCTGGCCGACGGCGCGGAACTTCCAGTCCGCGCCATTACGATACACCTCGCCGAAGACCATGGCTGACTCGGTCGAGCCGTCTTCCGACAGGTCGTAGCGGGCGATCTCGCTGTTGTTGGCCGCGTTGATGCAGCGGATGAACGCCTTGCCGACCATGCCGAAGTTCTGGCGGCGGGTGTCGCCTTCGTGGATCGTGACGGCCAGCACCACGCGGTCGACGTCGGCCGGGACCTTCGAGAGGTCGATGCTCAGCGTCTCGTCGTCGCCTTCGCCGGCGCCGGTGCGGTTGTCGCCCGAGTGGACCACCGAGCCGTCGCTCGACTTGGCGTTGTTGTAGAAGATGAAGTCGGCATCCGAACGCACCTTGCCCGACTGGTTCAGCCGGAATGCCACGCCGTCCAGGTCGAATGCGGCGCCGTCGGTGGCGCGCACGTCCCAGCCCAGGCCCAGTTTCAGGCTGGACAGGCCCGGCGCTTCCTTCGACAGATTGACGTTGCCGCCTTTTTGCAAGCTGATTGCCATGATGTGTATCTCCTTCAATATATGAATGGATGCTGCTGTTCGAACACCTGATACTGCTGCTCTGCGGCGAGCGGGTGTTCATTCGTTCGCCGCGGGTCCCTTGCCTGGTGGGCATGTGATGCCCACCCTACGTCGGGCGGTTCGTAGGGTGGGCACCACGTGCCCACCATGACCGGCCACCTTATTTCACCGACGCCACTTCCTTGTGCACGCCCAGCGCTTCCTGCTGCTTGCGGTACCGGATCGACGACCACACGGAGGCGCCGATGAAGGCCACGCCCGCCAGGCCGGTGATCAGTTCGGGCACGTGGAACTTCATGCTTGCCAACATGATCACTGCCAGGATGCCGATCGCGTAGTGGGCGCCGTGCTCCAGGTAGACGAACTGGTCGAGCGTGCCCTTTTCCACCAGGTACACCGTCAGCGAACGCACGAACATCGCGCCGATCGCCAGGCCCAGCATGATGATCACGACGTCGTTGGTGATCGCGAAGGCGCCGATCACGCCGTCGAAGCTGAACGATGCATCCAGCACTTCCAGGTACAGGAAGCCGCCGATACCGCCACGCTTGACCATCTCGCCGACCTCGCCGCCGCCCTCTTCCGAGCCTTCCAGCAGGTTCGACAGCACGTCCACGCCGACGTAGATCAGGATGCCCCACAGGCCCGAGATCAGCACGACCATCTTCTGCGCTTCCGGCACCAGCGAGAGCGAAGCCATCAGGGCGCCGATCGCGACCATCACCGAGATCGAGGACACCTTGCCCAGCGCGCCGAGCTTCTCTTCGACGTGGCCCAGCCAGTGGTGTTCCTTCTCGTCGTCCAGCAGGAAGTTCAGGAACACCAGCAGCAGGAACATGCCGCCGAATGCCGCCACTTCAGCGTGGTGGTTGGTCAGGTGCTGCGAATATGCCTTCGGGTTTTCCAGCGCCAGCTTCCAGACGTCCGCCAGGCCCAGGTCCGCCGCCACCGCGACGATCACGAGCGGGAACAGCAGCCGCATGCCGAATACGGCGATGATGATGCCCACGCCCAGGAACAGCTTCTTCCAGAACTCGTCCCAGTCGCGCAGCACGGAGGCGTTGACGACGGCGTTATCGAAGGACAGCGACACCTCCATGACGGCCAGGATCGACGCGATGCCGACCGCGGATACCATGCCGGTCAGCCCGCCATGTTCGTAGCCCCACCAGCCCGAGCCGATCAGGCACAGGGCGGTGACGATGAATGAAATACGGAAATGCTTCATATGCTTGGCCCGTTGCGATGAGAGTTATCTATGTTGTTGACAAGGCGCAGTGTAGAGGGGTGCATCAAATCAAAAAAGCGAAGATAATGTGATCATTACTTCGGAAAAACCTTAAGATTGGATGGTTCGATGAAAAGCGACATCAACTTCCGCCACCTGTTCTACTTCTGGGTCGTGGCCAAGGAAGGCGGCATCACCCGCGCCGCCGAGCGCCTGCACCTGGCCGTGCAGACCATCAGCTCGCAGCTGACGCTGCTGGAACAATCGCTGGGCAAGACGCTGTTCTCGCAGCAGGGCCGGCGCCTCGTGCTGACCGAGGCGGGCCGGCTCGCGCTCGGCTATGCCGACCAGATCTTCCTGCTGGGCGAGCAGATGCAGGAAGCCCTGAACGAGGCGGACAGCGGCCGCATCCGCCTGACGGTGGGCATTTCCGACTCGCTGCCGAAACTGTCCGCCTACCGCATGCTGGAAGCGGCGATGGGCATCGACAAGAAGGTCCACCTGGTCTGCTACGAAGACCAGTTCGAGGCGCTGCTGGCCGAACTGGCGCTGCACAAGCTGGACGTGGTGCTGACCGACCGCGAGGTGCCGTCCGGCAGCGCCATGAAGGTGTTCAGCCACCGCCTGTTCGACAGCGAGATGCTCGTCGTAGGCACGAAGGCGCTGGCCGACACCTACCGCGAAGGCTTCCCGGACAACTTGAACGGTGCGCCCTTCCTGCTGCCGGCACGGAATAATGCCCTGCGCGGCAAGATCGACGAATGGCTGATGGCGCACCGCGTCCACCCGGACGTGGTCGGCGAATTCGAGGACAACGCCCTGCTGAACACCTTCGGGCGGCGCGGCCTGGGCCTGTTCTTCGCTCCCGCCGCCCTCGCGAACGAGATCGCCGAGCAGTTCCAGGCCATCGAGATCGGCAGGGCATCCGGCGTGCGCGAACAGTTCTATGCGATCTCGAACGACCGCAAGATCCAGCACCCGGCCGTCGAGGCGATCCTGGCCACGGCACAAAAAGGGAACCGCGCAGCGGCTTGAACTACAATGAATGCTGGCTTTGCCTCTTTATCAACAACCGGGGCCGCGCGAATCACCAAGCGGGGTCCTTGAACACTGTTTATGCAAAACGTCTTGTTCGTCGTTCTGGCGCTGTTTCTCGTGGCCCTGAACGGCTTCTTCGTGGCAGCCGAATTCGGCATCGTCACGCTACGCAAAACGCGCGTGCGCGCGATCGCGAAAACCGGCGGCCTGCGCGGCCGTATCCTCTTCAAGGTCCACAGCCAGCTCGACGCCTACCTGTCGGCCTGCCAGCTCGGCATCACCCTCGCCTCGCTGGGCCTGGGCTGGGTGGGCGAACCGGCCTTCGCCAGCCTGCTCGAACCCGTGTTCTCGCTGGTCGGCGTGACCAACGAAAAACTCATCCACGGCGTCTCCTTCGTCGTGGCCTTCAGCGTCATCTCCTTCCTGCACATCGTCGTGGGCGAACTGGCGCCGAAGTCGCTGGCGATCCGCGTGCCGGAAGCGGTGGGCCTGTGGAGCGCCCTGCCCCTGTACGCGTTCTACTGGGCGATGTACCCGGCCATCTGGCTGCTCAACGGCAGCGCCAACCTGGTGCTGCGCATCGCCGGCCTGTCGGGCGTGGGCGGTCACGAGACCCATTACTCCAACGAGGAACTGAAGATGATCCTGCGTGCCAACACGGGCACGCCGAGCGAGCGCTTCACCTCGGACGAGCGCCACATCCTGGCCCAGTCGCTGGAATTCGGCCAGCGCACCGTGTCCGACCTGATGCGCCCCATTAACGAGGTCAGCGCGCTGTATGCGAGCAAGACCCTCGTGCTGAACCTGGAGACGATGCGCCGCAACCGCTTCTCGCGCTATCCCTACTTCGACGAGGAAGGCGAGGAAGTGCTGGGCGTGATCCACCTGAAGGACCTGTTCTTCGCCGAGCAGGCCGGCAAGGAGATCACCGACCTGTCGGACTACCTGCGTCCCGTGGAGACCTACTCGGCGCGCACGCCGGCCATCGAACTGTTCCGCCGCTTCCGCAGCGGCGCCCCCCACTTCGCGCTGATCGGCGAAAAAGGCAAGCGCCCCGTCGGCTTCGTCACGCTGGACAACCTGCTGGGCGCCATCGTCGGCGAGATCCGCGACGAATTCCGCCTCAACGAGAACGACTGGATCAGCCAGGGCGACGGCACCTACATCGGCAAGGCCAGCCTGCCGATCGTCTCGCTCGAGCGCGTGCTCGGCATCGACATCAACAACGAGGAGATGGGCCTCGACGAGGTCGAATCCGTCGGCGGCCTGTTGATGGCCAAGCTGGGCGACATCCCCAAGCAGGGCCAGCGCATCGAATTTCCGAAATTCGACGTCGTGGTCAAGAAGACCAATGGGCCGCGCATCCTGCTCGTGAAGGTGATTCCGCAGCTGGAGCGGGGGCTGGACGAGGACGAGCTGGACTGATCGCGCGACGGCGATTGGCCCGACCCCATCGGTTTTCCGGGCAGCGGCACGCGCCCGCTATACTGGCGCGATGGACCTGTACCGCGAATTCGCGCCGCATCCCCTGCTCGCCGGCCACGTCGCCTGCCTGTGGACCAGCCGCGCGCGGCCGCAAGGCGTTCCCGTCCGCCGCCGCATCCTGCCCGACAACTGCATCGACATCCTGTGGCAGGACCGCGCCCCCGCCGGCTTCGTCGCCGGCATGATGTCCCGCTCCCACCTGTTCGAGGCCGACGCGCCCGTGCTGACCGTCGCCGTGCGCTTCCTGCCCGGCGCCGCCCGCGCCTTCTTCGACCTGCCGCTGCACCTGCTGCAGGACGATCATCCGTCCCTGGATGCGCTGTGGCCGCGCCATGAAACGGACGCGCTGGCGGCGGCGCTGTGGGAACGCGAGCTGACCGTGCGGGCGCGGCTGTCCATCATCGAAAAGGCGCTGCTGGCACGCCTGCGCCTGGGCTCTCGGCTACCTGCGGACCGGCTCGTGCGCGCGGCGGTGCGCCGCATCGAGGAGACGCATGGGGCCGTGCGCATCGAAGACCTCGCGCGTGCGCTGGGCGTCTCGCGCCAGCACCTGGCGCTGCAGTTTCGCGAACGGGTCGGCTTGAACGCGAAGGCCTTTGCCATGGTCAGCCGTTTCGGCAAGGCGAGCCATGCGGCCCGCACGGCCGGCCCCGGTGCCGACTGGGCCGCGCTCGCGCTCGACTGCGGCTATTACGATCAATCCCACCTGATCCACGAATTCCGCCTGCTGGCGGGGACGACGCCTGCCGGCTTCGTCGCGTGAGACGTTCGCCGCGAACGGCCGATGAAGTCGCGTGCTTGGAAAGCCGGTACGCTGGACTGAACCGCCTACCTCTTCGGTGTGAGCATCAGGAGCCGGCCGCGCGGACCGTCCTCCAGCAGCCATAGGGCGCCGTCCGGCCCCGTACGAACGGCGCGGATGCGTTCGCCCATGTCCCAATGGTCCACCTTGCTCGCGTTCTCGCCATCGAGGGCGATGCGGTCCAGCGACTTGCCCGAGAGACCGGTGATGAAGAGCGAATTTTTCCACTTCGGGAACAGGTCCGCATTGTAGTAGGCGAGGCCGCCTGGCGAAATGGCCGGATTCCAGGACACTTTCGGCGCCTCGAAGCCGTCGCCGGGCGCGTGGTCGGGAATGTCCCGGCCGTCATAGTGGTTGCCATTCGACGCTTTCGGCCAGCCATAGTTGAGCCCTGGCTTGATCAGGTTGATCTCGTCGCCATGGCGCGGTCCCATCTCCATTTCCCACAGGCGTCCCTGCCCGTCGAAGGCCACGCCCAGCAGATTGCGGTGGCCATACGACCAGACGGCGGGATGGAAGCCCTTGGCCGCGAGCGGGTTGCCGGCAGCTGGCGTGCCGTCGAGGTTCAGGCGCAGCACCTTGCCGAGCGTCGACCCAGGGTCCTGCGCCGGATCGAAAAGCTGGCGGTCGCCACTGGTGAAGAAGAGAGACTTGCCATCGGGCGAGAAGCCGATACGGCCAGAATAGTGCCCGCCAGTCGAAGCAGCCTGGCCGCGGAAAATGACCTTCGTATCCTTGAGCGTGCCGCCTGCCTGATCCAGTGTCGCCGTGGCGAGCACGACCCGGCTGTCGGCACCGGGACCCGCCTCGGAGTAGCTGAAGTAGAGCAGCTTGCTGGCTGCGAAATCGGGAGCGGGCACGACGTCCATGAGCGCACCCTGGCCCTTGCTGCTGACGGCGGGTGTGCCGGACACTGTCCGCCGGGTGCCGGTTGCGGGATCGAACAGGATCATCGCTCCTTCCTTTTGCGTCACCAGCACGTTGCCGTTCGGCAGGAATGCCATGGCCCATGGGCTCGTGAATGTGCCGACCGGTTTGACCTCGAAAGGCAGGCCGCCGGTCGCGATTGCACTGGCCCGCGCGTTCGCGGCCGGACCGGCGGCAAACGCGAGCAGGGTGAGCGAGAAAGTGGAGGCAAGGCTGAGCATGTTCGAATTCATGTTCCAGATCTCCATTCGCGGCTGATGCCAAGTTATCGAGGCGAAAGGTATGCCAATGTGCGCCGGGCCGGAATGTACACCATGACCGCGTGCGCCCACGTCGCCCCCGCGCCGCCAAGCATGCGCCAGCGCTGTCGGTCCGAAGGGCGCCAGGAAGTGTAGAGCAAAACGCCCATTGCAGACGCTGCGCTGGTCGAAGCGGGTCGCTCTGCGCCTCGGGCGGGCGGCCTGCAGTGGCACGCGACGGCGGCGCGGCTTCCATCGAACGGGAATGCGGAACATCAAAGTGGAATTATTCTCGATTGAGAACGAAGTTGACGCGGACGAACGTCGCGCTGACATCAGGCCTCCAACCATGGCTGAGTACATCATGGTCATCTCGACATATGGGGGAGCGGCTGTGCTGGCTGCGCGTCGAGCAAATAAATTGGAGGCACACCGAAGCCTTCTCGTCTTGTCGGCTGTGGATCGACAGCGGCCTATAGTGACAGTCCGAGACTTTTCCAGCTCAGCAACCTGCTATGCTGAGCCGAACGGTCGGGTTCGGTCAGGAACGGGCGCTAGGCTTGGTTAGGTACACGCAAGCGTCTCACAATTTTCTGAATCGCCCCGGCTTTCGTGGAGGCCGGTTAGTGTGAGTCAGACCGGGAGGGCCTGACTGCTCAACTGCTTGTAATAGTTTGCCTCAGCTTCTGCCGGCGGTATATAGCCGAGTGGTTCAAGCAG
>NZ_JBJCIU010000019.1:0-10414 GCF_044901715.1 Massilia paldalensis | reverse complement strand
TGGCTTGATCCGAAGATGAACTGGCATGGCCAGCCCAGTGGCAAGCGTGGCCGCAATCAGATGTTCAGCGACGAGGCGATCCAGTTCTGCCTGAGTATCAAATGCCTGTTCAATTTGCCGCTGCGTCAGGCCATGGGGATGACGCAAAGCCTGCTGCACCTGGCTGGACTTGACTGGCAGATACCGGACTACAGCACGGTAAGCCGTCGGCAGAAGACGCTGCAAGTGGCCATTGGCGCCGTCCCGACCACGACCGGCTTGCATCTGCTGGTCGATAGCACCGGCATCAAGATGCTGGGCGAAGGCGAGTGGAAGACGAAAAAGCATGGCGCGGAGTATCGTCGCCAATGGCGCAAGGTGCATCTTGGAATCGACGCGTCCACGCTCGAGATCCGGGCGATGGAGGTGACCGACAACAGCATCGGCGACGCACCTGTTCTGCCAGCGCTGCTCGATCAGATTCCCGTCGAGGAGAAGATTGCCAGCTTCAGCGGCGACGGTGCTTACGACACGAAGGACTGCCATGAGGCGATTGCTTTGCGCGCCGCGCATGCCATCATCCCAACGCGCAAGAACGCCAAACCGTGGAAGACAACTCGCCGCGGTGCGGATGCACGCAACGATATTCTGCATACGACGCGCAGATTGGGCCGGGCGATTTGGAAAAAGTGGAGCGGTTATCATCGGCGCAGTCTTGTCGAAACAAAAATGCGCTGCTTCAAGCTGCTGGGAGAACGCGTCATGGCACGCGACTTCGACCGTCAAGTCGCCGAACTACAGGTGCGAGCGGCTGTGCTGAACCGCTTCACTCGGCTGGGTACGCCGATTACGATCCCAGTGTTATAAAACGAGCCACAAATAGCGTCAGCTCGGCCTTCGCCCGATTTGCTCAACAAAGCCCTTTCCGGATACAACCTCAGCGAGCTAAAAGGCCTTCAACATGACGTTGAGAAAGCGATCAAGGGCCGTCAACAGCAAGATTTGCAAACCGCACGCGATCAAATTTTAGCTATCGCGAGAGACGCTGGGATATCAGTGGACGAGCTTCTTGCTTCTTCAGGCAAAAAAGCCGACAAGGGAAGTGGCCAAAAAGTGAAACCACAGTATGAAAACCCCGCAGACAGCTCTCAAACCTGGTCAGGCCGCGGCCGTCAGCCGAAGTGGGTTGCCGAAGCATTAGCAGGTGGAAAGAAGCTTGATCAGTTCCGGATGAAGTAGGACTTAGCTGGTATAAGACTGGCTTGCGCCCACGGTCAGTCGTACGTAGATAGTCCAAAGTCTGCTCTGGCCAGAAGCGGTCATCGACCGCTTGCATAAATAACCGAATGGCTGCAAATCTGCCGCGCGAACTCGGCTGCAGACCGCTAGCGTGTCCAGCCGGCCTCGCCGATCCAGCGTAGCGCGCCCAGCGAGGGCATGAACAGGTACTCGCCGCCCTTCAGCCGGTTGAAAGTGGTCACGCCGTCCAGCCGGCGCCGTACCGGCGACTGCGGCAGCGTGAAGCTGCCAGGCGTCTCGTGCAGGCCGACGATGGCGTCGCGCTCGGTGCCCAGGTCGATGAAATTGCCGCGGTTGATCCATTCCTGTTGAAGGAACTCGATGGTGTCGTAGGCGCGCGCACTAATGAAGATGAAGAAGATGCCGCGCTCGCCCCGCGCATCGTCGGCCGCCGTCACCTCGCGGCTCCATTTAGGGCCGAAGGTCGAGGAGCGCCGGATGATGCGGTGGATATTCACGTCGGTCAGGATCGTCAGCCTGCTGTCGCGCGGATTCAGGCGCCGCATGTGGGACGCGTGGGGGCAGACGAAGCCGCGCGGGTCCTTCGAAAAGTCGAAATCGTTGTTGCGGGCCGGGTCGGCTCCCAGTTCCGGATCGTCGCGCTCGGGCGCTAGAATCAGGGGCGCGCCGCTGCGCCAGCGGCCGACCAGCTTGGCCGCCAGCAGCTCTTCCTCGGATTCGCTGGCGGCATGGCTGCGCACGAAATCGTTGAACGCGCCGACCTGGCTGGCATACTTGCGCAGCACCACGAAAGAACCGTTGCGTCCTAGTTCGGGCGGCTCAGGCATCGCCACCGGCGCTCCGGTCTCGCTGTTTTCGCCGAGGATGAATTCGCCGGCCGCGATCGCGCGCTCCTGGCCCGGCAGCGCATCGACGCCGCTGCCGGCAACTGCGGGCTGCGAAATCGAATCGCGGAAGCCGAAGGGATTTTTGGCGTCGGCATCGGCGCCGAATGCGTGGGTGCCGACCAGGGTCACGCCATGCGAGCGCGCCAGTTCGCCCATGGCCTTGGCGCGCGCCACTTCGAGCGCAGCCTCATCGCGCGCATAGATCGTCAGCGCGAGGTGGCAGACGCCGGGGTGGAACGCTTCATCCCAGTGCTCAGGGGCATTGACGTCGAAGTCGCGCAGCTGCTCGGCACGGCCCGCCATGCCTTGCTGGAAGGGTAGCGGAAAAGTTTTGAGCGAGGCTTCCGGCAGGCCCAGGGCCTTCAGCCCCTGGAAGCTGAGCGCGGCGCCGGTCCAGGCGTCGCGATCGTCGGTCCAGTCGGCTGCGGAAGGGATGTGAGCGGCCAGGCGGCGCACCAGGTCGCGTCCTCCTTCCGCATCGTCGAAATGTAGCATCGCGTGGATGCCGACATAGGGTTCGGGACGCGAACGCAGGATCAGGGCCTGGATGTCGTCCAAGGCCAGCGTAACCCGTTCGCGCCGGAAGCGCGCCTTCAGATCGTTGAGCAGGCCCATGTCAGTAATCCACCCCTTCCGGCTGCGAGATCGTGGCCGTGAGCGTGTCCAGCGCCTTGCGCGTCGCCTCGTCCGTAGGCGGATGCGCGGCCATGGCGTCGAAGAAGGCGTCCAGCGCCTTTTCCATGCGCTGGTAGCGCCGGGTGTCGACCACGGTCACCTGCGGATTGGCGACAAACCAGCCGGCGGCGTCGATTTGGTGCGATGCGATAAAGTCTTTCACCTGCGGGCTGGCGATGCCGGGCCAGCCCTCCACGTTCGCGAACAGCAGGTCCATCAGTTCCGGAATTTTGGTCGCGAAGTCGTTGATGTAGCTGTCCCAGTCGCCGTCATAGGTGGTGGCAAACAGGATGCGGGTGTCGTTGTCGAAGAAGACGAAGCGCATGTCGTGCAAGGTGGAGACGCGCTGGGCGCCATCCATATTGCCGTTGGTGAGATCGAAGATGCGGCGCAGGCGGTCGGCGCCGCCCGGCTTGAGCGGCGCGATGGCGGTCAGCTCGGAAACGTTGCCGGACTGCTTGCCCGCGCGCCCGGCCGATCTGGCGCTGCCCTTCAGGTCGGGATTGTGCTTGCGCACCATTGCTTCCAGCGCGATCTTGGCGAGTTGCGGCGCGTCGTGCGCCACCGCGTCGATGCGGCGCCTGACTTCCTGCAGCCAGGTTTCGTCGTCCAGGCGCGGGTCGGTGGTCTTGTCGGTCATGGTTCTGGCTCCTTAGTCCGGGATGTCGGAAGGTTGCGATGGCTCCACGCGCGGCCGCGCGTTCATCGTGTGCCGATATGCGCTCGAACGCTCGTAGGCCGCGCGCCGGATGCGCATGATGCCGCCCAGCGGTCGGTGCGCCTCGATGCCGTTCCAGGGATTGAAAGACAGGACGTCGTCGCCGTACACCTGGCGTCCCGGCGTCGCGGTGGGCTGCGGAGGGAAGCGCAGCGTGGCGATGGGGCGGTGCGGGGAACGCTCCTCGCTCCACCGCACGGCGGCGTCCTCGACCGGCATCGCCGTCAGGTCGACGCACAGCTGCGCCGACAGTTCGTACTCGGCGTCATGTTCGGCGAAGAAGGCGCTGACGGCGTCGCGCATGCAGGCGTTGTGCACCTCGCGCAGCGGCTGCCCGGCCAGGGAGCGCACCTCCGCGGACTTCGGCGCGAGCGCGAGTTTGGCAATGTAGTCGCCGAAGCGGATCGCCGCCTGCGTGTGGTAGGTCTCGCCGAGCGGATGGTGGTTGTCGCGCGCCAGGCCTTCGAGGGTCGCGCCCGGTTCCAGGCCCAGCGCCTGCACCAGCTCTTTCGCGCCGCGCGCGGTGCCGGCCACTAGGCGCTGGAAGGTGTCCGGCGCATGCGCGTTCGCTTCGAGCAGCGCCAGCATCTGCTTGTACTTCGGGATGGTGCCGAAGGCGAGCACCGGGAAGTTCACCATCAGGAAATCCTGGTTGGCGCCAGCAATGCCGGGCGACAGGCGTTCGCCCTCCACGCCCATCACCTTGAGCGCGAAGCCACGCGGGGCCGGAATCTTGTCGGAGTGGATGTCGCCGGGCGCCGAGGACAGGCGCGCGACGACGTGGTAGATGCGCGCCTCGGCGAAGATGCCCTGGCGCAGCTCGGGCGGCAGATTCGCATTCACCTCCAGTTCGCCCACCAGCAGACCATTCGACTTGGCATGGGCGTCGCGGATTGCGTGGCGGTGGCGCTCAAAGGCACAGCGGTTGGTAGCCGCCATCTGTTCGACGATCTCGTCGGTCAGGCGCGCTTCGTCTTCGGAAGCCGTTTCCACATCCGGGGTGTAGGGACAAGGACGCAAAGCTATACCTCCAAAAAAGTTGCATCAAAAGCATCATTGAGGTGTATGTTAGGAGATAATTTGTTGCACTGCAACCGAGAGCACGCTCTATCGTGCAGCTTGACGCGGCTCTGGTGCAAACCTGCGCTCGGCTAGAATGACGGCCTTTGCCCCAACATGCATAACCGTCCAAGCAAGACTGACCTGTTCAAGGGCCGGCACTTCGAGCAGGAGATCATCGTTCTTTGCGTGCGTTGGTACCTGCGCTACAAGCTTTTCTACCGCGACCTGGTCGAGATGATGGCCGAGCGAGGCCTCCCGATCGCTCACACGACAATTCTGCGCTGGGTACAACGTTACGCGCCTGAGTTCGATAAGCGTTGGAGTCGCTTCTCGGCGCAGGCAGGGACTTCTTGGAGAGTGGACGAGACGTACGTCAGAATCCGCGGCCAGTGGGCTTATCTTTACCGGGCTGTAGATGAGTTGGGCAAGACTGTCGACTTCAGGCTCAGCACACGGCGCAACGTCGCTTCCGCCAAGGCATTCTTTCGTAAGGCCGTGCGTTCGCAAGGTCGATCCCCCGAGACCATCACGCTGGACGGCTACGCAGCCTCCCACCGGGCCGTTCGAGAACTTCAACAGCAAGGAAGACTTGACGCGCTGGCAAAGCTTCGCTCGTCAAAATACCTGAACAATTTGATTGAGCAGGACCATCGCAACGTGAAGTCAAGGCTGGGCGCCATGCTCGGACTGAAGAGCTTCTCTTCCGCCGCCACGACAATTCGAGGCGTGGAGCTCATGCATCGCATTCGCAAAGGGCAGTTCGACCTGCGTGCTTTCCCAACTCAGGGGCAAACTACGCCCGAAATCTGGGCAGCGGTCCTGGCTGCGTGACCTACCTGGATATATGAGCAGGACGCTCGTCCCTTACGCAGAATTTGCACCACAGCCCTCTGCACCATGCTTCTTCGTCTTCCATTCGCCTTCGCCTAGCATCTTGATACCCGTGCTGTCCACCAGCAGATGCAAGCCTGTCGTGGTCGGCACGGCGCCAATGGCAACCTGCAGCGTCTTTTGCCGACGGCTCACCGTGCTGTAGTCCGGCGCCGACCAGTCGAGCCCAGCCAGGTGCAGCAGGCTTTGCGTCATCCCCATGGCCTGGCGTAGTGGTAAATTGAACAGGCACTTGATGCTCAGGCAGAACTGGATCGCCTCGTCGCTGAACGTCTGGCTACGGCCGCGCTTGCCCCTTGGCCTGCCGTGCCACTTCATCACTGGATCAAGCCAGATGAGCAGCGAGCCGCGGGCCTTGAGGGCTTCGTTGTATGTCTTCCAGTTGGTCGTGCGGTACTTCTGTGGAGCTGGTTTCATCCTGCTCAGGCTACCAGACCTACGCCTTATACCCTGGCCGAGCCTGATTTACGCAACAAAGCCCATCCGACCGGCTTTGTTGAGCAAATCGAGCGAAGGCCGAGCTGACGCTATTTGTAGTTCGTTTTATAACACCGGGACCGTGATCGGAGTGCCAAGCCGAGTGAAGCGGTTCAGCACCGCAGCCCGCACCTGTAGCTCCGCGACCTGACGGTCGAAGTCACGTGCCATGACACGTTCACCCAGCAGCTTGAAGCAGCGCATTTTGGTTTCGACAAGGCTACGCCGGTGGTAGCCGCTCCATCTCTTCCATATTGCCCGTCCCAGTCTTTTTGTCGCCCGCAAGATGTCGTTACGTGCATCGGCACCACAGCGGTTTGCCTTCCAGGGCTTGGCGTTCTTACGGGTTGGGATGATGGCATGCGCAGCGCGCAAGGCGATGGCTTCATGACAGTCCTTCGTATCATAAGCGCCATCGCCACTGACGCTGGCAATGCGCTCGTCAGCAGGAATCTGGCCCAGCAGCGCTGGCAAGACAGGTGCGTCACCGATACTGTTGTCGGTCACTTCCATGGCCCGGATCTCGAGCGTGGACGCGTCGATCCCGAGGTGCACCTTGCGCCATTGACGACGGTAATCCGCGCCGTGCTTCTTCGTCTTCCATTCGCCTTCGCCCAGCATCTTAATGCCCGTGCTGTCCACCAGCAGATGCAGGCCCGCCGTGCTCGAGACAGCGCCGATGGCCACCTGCAGCGTCTTTTGCCGCCGGCTGACCGTGCTGTAGTCCGGCACCGGCCAGTCGAGCCCAGCCAGGTGCAGCAGGCTTTGCGTCATCCCCACGGCCTGGCGTAGTGGTAAATTGAAGAGGCACTTGATGCTCAGGCAGAACTGGATCGCCTCGTCGCTGAACGTCTGGCTACGTCCGCGCTTGCCGCTCGGTTGCCCATGCCAGTTCATCGTCGGATCAAGCCAGATGAGCAGCGAACCGCGTGACTTCAACGCGTCGTTGTACGTCTTCCAATTGGTCGTGCGGTACTTCTGTGGAGCTGGTTTCATCCCGTTCAGGCTACCAGACCTACGCGTTCTACGCTGGCCGAGCCTGATTTACGCAACAAAGCCGGTGGCAGAGAGACTGCACGAAAACGGCTTCTAGAAAGATCGAAAACACGCGACCGCATGAAAGATACCGCCTTCTCGGCAAAACCTGTGTATGGGCCAACTGCATATTTCTTACCAGGCCAACGCTAACCCAAGTGGACACTACCCGGCCACATTTTTGTGCTGAAATTATTGCGTTTTCTCAAGTCCGGTGATTTTACTGTAGCATGAGAGCAGCTCGAGAATGAGTCGGCCTTAGCGCCGCCATCGACCAACGGAAAGCAGCCATGTCTTTCAGCGTTCAGCCGGAACTCATCGAACTCGCGAATCGTCCACCAAACAAGGTGCAAGGTCGTGCGGTCATATTCATGCTCGCCCTCGGCGTGTTCGGCTTCGTCGGCTTCTACCCGTTCGTCGAGGCGCCAGTTAGCCCGGCCGCAGGGATCATCGCCATCCAAAGTGCCGGGCTGGCGATCGTGCACTTCCTGATCGCCCTGCTGCTGTTAGGGCAACTGGAGCTACGCCGCTCCACTGCGGTCGCGCTCTTGGCAAGCGGGTTTCTTATGTCGTCCATTGCCGCGTGCGCCTATACGCTCCTCTTCCCGCAGATCATCAGCATCTATCCGCTGACGCATTACAGCCACGCCAACGACTGGCTCTACATATCGTGGCACGGCATGCTGTCGACATGCGTCCTCGCGTATGCGTTGACGAGCCAAACGCCATCGGCTCGCCTGCCATGGCAACAAGCGACGCTCCTGCTAGCGATCCTGTTGTCTATGCTGGTCGCCCTCAATGCTGGCCTGGATCGCTACGTGCCGGCGCTCGCCGCGGATGCGCGCACTGGCGCCGCCTACGCCACCGGGATCCGCGCCGCGATCACGATTACCGTCCTGGCACTCGGGGCCCTGCTTGTAAAGCGGCGGCGCACGCTGCTTGACCTGTGGCTGAGCGTCGGGATGCTGAGCTGGCTGTGCGACATCACGCTGGCGTCGTCCTTCGACAGCGAATCCTTCGATCTAGGCCTGTATGTAGGTCGGCTGTGCAGCTTGAGCGGATCGCTGCTCGTCCTGGGCGTGCTTGGCATCGAAAACCTGCGCGTGCATGCGCGCCTGCGTTCAGCCTTCGACGACATGATCGAAGCAAGGGCGCGGCAGAAGTCCAACGACTTATTGGCGGCCGTGCTGCGCCAGCTGCCCGAAGGCGTGTTCGTCTTCGATGCACACAACGACCGCCCGATCGTCAACGAACGCGGTATGGCGTTCGTCAAGCGGGGTATGTCCGGCAAAACGCTTAACCTGGCCGGTCCCGACGTCATGGCCCTGGTGACAGCACAGGCCGCCCGCGCCGCGAGGGACGGCGCCTTCGAGGACCAGATCATGGGCTGGGGCGAGGGCGACGAGCAGCGTCTTTTCTCTGTCAGCGCTGCGCCGATTCTTGGCGACGACAGCGGCGTCGCGAAAGTAGTCGTGATCAATGACGTTACCGAGCGCGTCCAGGCTGAGCAGGCCCAGCGCGAGCACCTCGAGCGTCTTCACGCCCTGCTCGAGAACACGCCGCTGGCCGCCATCGAATGGGGGCGTGATCGTATCGTGCGCCGGTGGAGCAAGCGCGCCGAGGAACTGTTCGGCTGGGCCGCGGACGACGTGGTCGGCAAGCCGATCGGTACGCTGGGGTTCATTCATCCGGACGATGCGCGCACGGTCGAGGAAATGGCAAATACCCTCGTTCACAGCAACGTCAATTACATCAAGGGCGAAAACCGCAACGTGACCCGCGACCGGCGCGTTTTGCACTGCGAATGGCATAACTCGGCCCTGCGCAACGCGCAGGGCGATGTCGACGCCGTGTTCTCGCTCGCGCTCGATATCACGGAACGCAACCAAGCGATGCGCGAGCTGCGCGAAGCCGACCAGCGCAAGGATGTCTTCATCGCGACACTGGCCCATGAACTGCGCAATCCGCTGGCACCGATCGCCAACGCCTCCTCTCTCCTGCTGAGCCAGCGGGCCGACCATGAGCGCGTGGAATGGATCGCCTCCATGATCAGCCGTCAGAGCGCCCGCATGGGCCGGCTGCTCGACGACCTGCTGGACGTCTCGCGCATTAGCCGCGGCAAGATCGAACTGCGCAGGGAGCCGGTCGAGATGTCGAGTCTGGTTCAGGAAGCCCTGCAAGTGAGCCGGCCGCTCGTCGAGGCTGGCCACCATCACGTCGATGTCGATCTTCCAGGCGAACCCGTGTGGATCGAAGCCGACCCAGTTCGGATTGCGCAGATCATGTCCAACCTGATGAACAATGCCGCGAAATACACCCCTCCTGGCGGGCGCATTGAGGTCCGGCTCGCGGTAACCGGCGACGGTATCGTCTTCTCGGTACGCGACAACGGCATCGGCATCGAGCCGGACATGCTTGCGCACGTCTTCGAATCCTTTGTCCAGGTGGGCAGCGCGCGCCACCTGGCGCAAGGTGGCCTGGGCATCGGCCTGTCCCTGGCGCATGGCCTGGCTGCGTTGCACGGCGGCAGTCTCGAGGTCGCAAGCGAGGGACTGGGCCAGGGCAGCACCTTCACGCTGCGCCTGCCATTGCCCGGCGAAGACATGTCACCGGCAGGGCAGGGCCATGCCAGTGACATGCCGCTGCCAGCCTTGCAGACCAGCATCCTCGTGGCCGACGACAATGTCGACGCTGTGGATTCCCTGGCGCTCCTGCTACGCGCACGTGGCGCGCGGGTGCTCGTCGCCTACGATGGCGAGCAGGCCTTACAGCGGTTCAGGGACGATCCCACCGATGTGGTGATCCTCGATCTCGGCATGCCCGGCATCGACGGGCTCACTGTGGCCAGCGAGCTTGCGCAAGCCGATCCGCGGCCCTTCCTGATCGCGCTTACGGGCCGCGGCCGCAAGGAAGACGAATCGGCGTCTTTGCGTGCCGGTTTCAACGAGCACCTGGTCAAGCCTGTGGACCTGGACCGGCTTGGCTTGATTCTGCAGCAGGCCGTCAACCGGACCAAATAGGCGGTACGAGCCGGTTAGAGCTGTAGCGCATCGCGCGCCAACGGCTACTGTGCCGACTCCTGTGTTCAGGCGCGTCCAATCTCAGCTGCTGCCAGTCTCCAGCCGAAAGACGTTATCAGCCGGCAACCGGATGACCATTGCCAATAGACAAGTCAGCGCGGTCGTGCCAGCGTGTAGCGGGGTTCGCGGAACGATCGGAAGGACAACGATGCCGCGCAGGATGGGACGCTGATCCAGGCTATGCACAATCGTCCGGCCCGGCCCAGGGAAAGCCCCTGGTCCAGACGGTTGTGGTGCAAACTTGTGGCTGGGCTAAAATGACGGTCTTTGCCCAGCATGCGTAATTGTCCAAGCAAGACTGACCTGTTCAAAGGCCGACACTTCGAGCAGGAGATCATCATTCTTTGCGT